>NZ_CP150631.1:1208922-2417844 GCF_047047955.1 Azonexus sp. IMCC34839
CAGGTCGGCAACGATGTTGGCAACTCGCTGAAGATTGGCAATTTCCCGTTCTCCGACAAAGACCATCTGACACTTCCTGATCATGCCGAGGGAGGTCAGCCGGGCAATGCTGACCCGCTCCCGGCCGATGAGCCGCCCATCGAAACGGGCCAGATTCGAAGCCATTTCGTCGTCGCCATAAGTGCAGAGATTGAAGCTCTCTCGCTCGGCTTCCGGCCACTCGATATAGGAAACGAAGTTCAGCATGTAGAGCGCCTTCATCTCGTATTCGGAAATGGGCTGGGCCCCGGCGCTACCTGCCGCCAGCCATGTGCCGAAGAGGAGGATAAGAAGGGTTCTCATGGCCACAGCTTCACAGGTCGTAATTGAGCTGCAACCAATAAGCCCGGCCATCAAGCAGCAGGGAGTCTTGCGAAACACCGCTGTCCGGACGCCAATCGAAAGGCGACACCACCTCGTGTTTGCGGTCGAACAGATTCCTGATGCTCAGGCTTGCAGAAAAGCCGAGCCATTTCCGCTCGCTGGAAAAGGTCAGATCGGTCAGGGCAAAGCCCCCCAACCGGCGCCGCTCCAGAGTCTCCCGCCCCCCGATGTAGCGGGTCTCGATGCCTGTCCGGACCTGATCACCGGGCAGCAGGAAGGTCAGATTCCCCTTGGCCAGCACCCAAGGCGAATTCACCAGATGCCGCCCCTCGGTATCGCGGGCGTTCTGGAAGGCGATGCTGCTGCGAAAACGCACGCCGTTATCCCAAATCCGTTCGATTTCTGCTTCGATACCACGCGTTTTGCTCGTTCCGGCTGCCACATAATCGCCAGCGTCATCGTCGTAGATCAACTGATGCGTTCGCCGGTATTGATACAGCGAGCCGGTGAAACGGAAGCCCTGAGAGAACTGGTGCTGCAGTACGAGTTCAGAGGCGGCGACATATTCCGGCTTTGCCGCACTGCCGTAGGTTGCGTAATCATCGGCATTGGGCATTCGAAATGCCTCGCTGTACGAGGCTTTCCAGGTTGTTTGAAAGCTTGGCCGGTAGATCAGCGCCAAGCGCGGACTCAGGTTACCCTTCAAATTGCTGGCATCGTCGTAGCGGGCCCCAAAATTCACTGACCACTGGTGGTTGAAACGATATTCGTCGGTCAGGTAGAAACTGGCGATGCGGCGAGAGTAGGCTTCCTGAAACTGGCTTTCCGTGGCCATGACGGGAGTCAGGTAACGCCACCGAAACTTCTGCTGATAGTCGCTTCTGAACTCGACACCCAGAACGATGGTTTGATCGTCAAAATGCCGGCTGATCAGTTTTTGGTCGACGCCCCACCATTTCGCCTTGAACGCCCGCTCGCCGTATTTCTGGTTATCCACGCTGTAATACTGGTAGGCATATTCCCGCCAGGCGGAATAATCATACGAGCCCAAATAGAATCTCGAAGCCGAACTGAGACGCAAGCTGAGATCCGTGTCGTAGGAAACGTTCAGGAAGGCATTCTCATCGCGTACGCGGAAAGGGGTGTTGAACGCGGCGTAGCTGCTGGGGTTGGTGGGCAACCGCTTGGCGCGATCGACATAAGCGCCTTCCACGGTAAGCCCTTCATGGGAAAACTTGCCGAAGACGCGTTTGTTGTGTTCGCCGTCCTGATGCTCGGCAACTCCGTTATTGGTTGAGGGTGTGTCGTAGGCCGGGAAATACCAGTTTCTGCCGCTGACATCGAGCGTGGACGCTGACAGCAAGACATCCGCCCCGTTATCCAGACGCTTGCCCAGGCTGACCCTCTGCTTCCGGCCACCGTGACTGGCGATCTCTCCCGACACTTGCATCGCATCGAAATCGCCCCCCTTGCGCGTAATGACGTTGATGATGCCCAGCATGGCGTTATTGCCATAGGTCGCCGAGCCGGTCCCGGGCACATACTCGACACGCTCGACCATCTCGAGATCGAGCAAGCCGGACTGATCAATATACGCCTGACTGAACAGGCTGTCCTGGGTCGCATAACCGTCAATCAACACCAGAATTCTGCCGGCGTAGTCACCGGGAATGCCGAAGCCCCGCCCACCCATGTATTCGTAACGATGGTCATAAGTGGTGTAGAGACCACGCATGCCATTGATCACGTCGGCCAGCGTACGGTAGCCGTAAGCACGGATATCCGCTGCGGTCACGATCGAGACTGCCGAGGGTGAATCGCTGACCTGACGCGCCAACTTGGAAGCCGGAACGACTTCGTTATCGACCAGTTGCTCCAATGGGATCAGCGTCGAGTCTGACTCATTTTCTGCAAACACTGACGTCGGAGCAGCGGCTGCGATCGCGAGAAGATATCGGAGGAAGAAACTGGAGACCTTCACTGGCATTGAAGCTTTCAGCAGGGGTGACAGAGAGTACAAACAGCAAAGCGAGACTCGCCTGATAATTTTAACACTTTGCACACAACTAGATGTCAATTTTGCCAAAGACCACTGATAAATTGTTTTCGCTCACCTCAGCACATACTTTTGCCCCAATGGGCACTGTTGTTTTCCTCAACAGCCTTCCCCGTTAAGATATCGCCCCGTCATGCTGACTGAATGAGGATTCCGGGGAAGACCATGCGTGTGCTGATCGTCGACGACAATGCTTCGATGCGCACCCTGCTGACCGCACTGTTGGCCAGCCAGGGATATGCCGTGGTCGGCGCATTGGAAGACGGCAATGGCGTGCTCGAAGCGGTCAACCGCCTGCAGCCGGAAATCGTCTGCCTCGACTACCAATTGCCGGGACGCAATGGCCTTGAAATTCTGGCCGAGATCAACGAAACCCATCCGGAAGTCGATGTGCTGTTCATGACCGGCTCGACGGAAGCCAGCATCGAGAACCGGGTGGCCGATGCCGGGGCGGCCGGTTTCCTGCGCAAGCCCTTCAGCCAGCAACAGGTGCTCAAGGAACTGCGCCAGGTCTGCGACACTCGCCGCCAGGCCCGCCGCGGCAACACGGAGCAAGACGCTGCTACCACCGAGCGCGGCACGGCCAACCGGCCAACCGTGGTGATTGCCGACGACAACAGTTCGATCCGCCTGTTGCTGCGCGGTCTGTTCTCCGAACTCGGCCTGCAGGTGGTGGCCCAGGCGACCAATGGCGAAGAAGCGGTGCGGGCCGCCGCCAAGCTGCAACCGCAATTGCTGTTCCTCGACGTCAACATGCCCATCATGTCCGGCCTGGAGGCCCTGCCCCATATCCGCGGCCATAGCCCGGAGACGCAGGTCGTGATGATCACTGGCGAAGTGTCCCGCCAGGTGTTCGCGCAGGCCACCGGGCTTGGCGCACGCGGCTACATCGTCAAATCGGTGCGACCGGCTTACGTCGAGAAGTTCATCAAGCAACTGTTGGCCGCCTGAGCGATAACTCGGCGCGCTATCGCTCATTTCCCCGATTGCTGCGGTGCACTCCCTATTTTGGGAAAAAACCGGCGCAACATTCCCGTGTTTTCCGGAAAACCGAGCTATATCAACCGATGTGTCGCGGGCTCGCTAGAGCCCTGGTTTCGACCTCGCTCGCCTCCGGTTGCCGAATCCTTCGGGGTTCGCCTTCACATCGTCGGCCAGTTCATTGGCATGTTCTCTGCTCTAGCGATGGACATCTTGGGAAAATGAGGCGCGCCATGATCGTTCAGTCCGCTACCGCACTATTTTCAGCCGTCGCCATGGCAGGTTCGGCCTTGGCCCGGCAACAGCAGACCGTGGAGCCGGCAAATACTGCCGAGAAAGTGAGCATTTCTCAGGCCGCACTCGATCTCTATGCAGCCCATACTTCCCAGGCCAAAGCGGCCCCATCTTCCGGTAGCGGCAGCAAGGCTGAGTTCGACACGGCCAAAGGCCCGATGGAAATCGACATCGAAGCCTATTTCACGCCTCCCACCGCGAAAGGCGTCGATATCGATTCCGTTCCGCTACTCATGCCGAGCCAGAAGAACATCGATGCGCTTTCCGGCTACATCTCCGGGCGCATGGCGGACTTTCTCGCGCAGAACGGCATCCCGACGCCACCTGCCAATATCACCTACGACAACAAGGGAGAAATCCAGCTACCGGCGGGCTACCCTTACGCTGCCCAATTCAAGCAGGCGCTGCAAGACAACCCGGTGATGGAACGAGCGCTGCGCACCACCTCAGCGCTGACCTCGCACCTGGTCGAAATGAACAAATCCCTCCCCTTCCAGGAGGAATACCGCGCAGCCCGCTCGCAAGCTGAAATCGAGGCAGTGATCGCGAAATATCAACACCTGTTCGCCAACAACCGCCACTACGACACCATCGCCCTCAATTTCACGAAGGATGGCGGGCTGAGCATCACCCACGACGGCAAGCCGCTCTCTCAAATTTGAGGCAATGAGCTCGCTGGCTGCCAAGGAGTTATTGGATGCAGCGGAGTTGTCGGAAAATTACTTGTCTTCAGGCGACGCGATGACATCGGCGTCGAATAAAGCGGCTATCCTCAAAGCCCAGGCAAGCTGAACAATCCCGCGGCGTATATCCACTGCTCACTGCTGCGGTGCACCGCCGATTCAGAGCAAAAACCCATTCTACCAAGGCCACGACATGTCTCTCGAATTCACCCTCCGCCCCGAAAAGCCAGCCGATAGTGCCGCGATCACCGAGGTCACCGTCGCTGCTTTCCGGACGCTCGACATCAGCAGCCACACCGAGCAACTGATCGTCGAGGCCTTGCGCGCCGCCGGGGCGCTCAGCGTGTCGCTGGTGGCGGAAGCCGACGGGCGGCTGATCGGGCATATCGCTTTTTCGCCGGTGAGCATTTCGGATGGCACGGCAGGGTGGTACGGGCTGGGGCCGGTGTCGGTACTGCCGGAATTTCAGCGGCGGGGCATCGGCAAGGCGCTGATCGAGGAAGGCCTGGCCCGCTTGAAGGCATTGGGCGCCAAGGGCTGTTGCCTGGTCGGCCACCCGGATTACTACCCGAAATTCGGTTTCACGAACACCGCCGACCTGACACTCGACGGCGTGCCGCCGGAAGCCTTTTTCGCCCTCGCCTTCGCCGGACGCATTCCGCAGGGCAAGGTGACGTTCCACCCGGCGTTCATGGCCGGTTTGTCGGAAGAAACGGCTGGCGCGGATTAAGGAACGACACTCCACAGTCCCAAAGAAGATTGAATGAGTTCGGCCGCCGCCTGTCCTAGCGGCTACGCCCACCGATGCCAAGGAGCCTGTCCATGACCGACCGTACCGTTCGCCTGCACCGCGTTCTCCGCTGCCCGCCGTCCAAGCTCTACCGCGCCTTCATTGAACCTCATGCCTTGGCCAAATGGCTTCCCCCGTATGGCTTTACCTGCACGGTTCACCATCTGGAGGCCAAGGTGGGCGGCACGTTCAGGATGTCCTTCCAGAATTTCTCGACCGGCAACGGGCATTCGTTTGGCGGCGAGTACCTCGAACTCGTCCCCAACGAGCGACTGCGTTACACGGACCAGTTCGACGACCCGGCGTTGCCGGGCACGATCGAGGTCAGCGTCGTGCTGACGCCGGTCGTGTGCGGAACGGAGCTGAGCATCACGCAATCCGGCATTCCCGAGGCGATCCCGCTGGAGATGTGCTATCTGGGCTGGCAGGAATCTTTGGCGCAACTGGCTTTGCTCGTCGAGCCAGACATCCCTGGCTGACTCTCCGGCTTGGGAAGGTAGTTTTGATGGTCACGCTCTGCTGTTGCGGCCGACTGATCAAACGCGAAATTCCCAAGCTTTCGCCGTCAGCCGACGGCTTATGACCCAGATCAACAGTACGTCAGATATTTTCTGAGTGCTGTCTTTTTACTGAATTTCCCCTGTGGCATAGTGAGCCAAAAATGTTGCGCTGCAACATATAAGAAATCACTAAATTAGGGGAATGCCATGTTCGATTTCTGGATTCAGTTTGCGCTTGTCCTGACCGCCATCCTGATCGGTATCCGCCGCGGCGGGGTGGCACTTGGCCTGATCGGTGGCCTGGGCGTCGCGGTATTGAGTTTCGGCTTCCGCGTCGCGCCGCAGGAGCCGCCGATCACGGTGATGCTGATCATCCTCGCCGTCGTCACTGCTTCAGCCACCCTACAGGTGGCCGGTGGGCTGGACTGGCTGGTGCAGCAGGCCGAACGCCTGATGCGCAAGCACCCGCAGCAGATCACCATCCTGGCGCCGCTGTCGACCTTCCTGCTCACCGTGTGCGTCGGCACCGGCCATGCCGTTTATTCGCTGCTGCCGGTAATTGCCGATGTGGCACTGAAAACGAAGATTCGTCCGGAACGGCCGATGGCCATATCCAGCGTCGCTTCGCAGATGGGCATCACGGCCAGCCCGGTCGCGGCAGCGGTAACGACTTTCCTGGCCATGACCGCCAAGACGGATGCACCGGTCACTCTGGCGCAAATCCTGATGGTGACGCTGCCCGCCGGCCTGATCGGCGTGCTGGCCGCAGCCCTCTGGAGCATGAAGCGCGGCCTCGACCTCGACAAGGATCCGGAATTCCAGGCACGCATGCAGGACCCGGATTTCCGCGCCACGGTCGAGATGTCGGTCACCACGCTGGACAAGACCTTGCCCAAGACCGCTCGCCTGTCGGTGGTGCTTTTCTTCACTGGCATCCTGACCATCGTCGCCCTCGCCCTCTACCCGAGCGTGCTACCGCTGGCCAAGGGCAAGCCGATCCCGATGACCACGGTCGTGCAACTGGTGATGCTCGCTTTCGGCGCCTTCATCCTGTTCGCGGCCGACATCAAGGCGGCCGCCATCGCCAAATCGGAAGTGTTCACCGCCGGCATGATCGCCGTGGTGTCGATTTTCGGGATCGCCTGGATGAGCGATACCTTCGTCAAGGCCAACGAGACCTTCCTGGTCGACAACATCAAGGCCATGGTCGAGTACGCGCCCTGGACCTTCGCCCTGGCCATGTTCGCCGTGTCGGCTTTCGTCAAGAGTCAGGCGGCGACGCTGACCATCATGCTGCCTTTCGGCCTGGCGCTCGGCCTCAGCCCGCAACTGCTGCTCGGCCTGATGCCCTCCTGCTACGCCTACTTCTTCTTCGCCTTCTATCCGAGCGACCTGGCCGCCATCAACATGGACCGCAGCGGCACGACGCGCATTGGCAAATACCTGCTCAACCACAGTTTCATGATTCCCGGCTGGATCGGCGTGATTACCTCCACCATCGTCGCCTATGGACTGGCGCAGGTTTACTTCTAAGCCGCCGATCCTACTGCTGCGGTGCACGGCCGATTTTGGCCAAAAACCGGGATGCTCCACCGCGCCAGTGACCCAATAAAAAAGCCGCCCGACGCATAGTGGGCGGCTTTTTTCCAGATAGCAGTTTGGCTCAGGCCCGCGCCACCTTGAACTGCGACATGGTCTGCTCCAGCTTGCCGGCGGCGAAGCCGGTCAGTTCAGCGCTGCGCACCGAGGCCAGCGTGGCTTCGCGCATGGCCTGCACGGCATTGGCGATGGAGCCGACGCGGTCGCCCGAGGCGTGCGTCGAACTGGCGATCTGGTTGATGGTGACGAACAGGCGTTCGACCACTTCCTCGATCTCGCGCTTGTCGGAAGCCGCCTCGGTGGCCAGGCGCAGGCCCTCTTCCATCTCGTTCATGCCGCTTTCCATGTTGCGCACGGCCTGCTCGGCCTGATGCTGCACGCCGTCGATCATGTCGCTGATGCTGGCGGTGGCCTTGCGCGTGCGCTCGGCCAGCTTGCGCACTTCGTCGGCCACCACCGCAAAGCCGCGCCCGGATTCGCCGGCCCGTGCCGCTTCGATGGCGGCATTGAGCGCCAGCAGGTTGGTCTGCTCGGCGATCTCGTTGATCAGCGTGACGATCTGGCCGATATCGAGCGTCTTCTGCTCCAACTGGCGGATGGTGTCGGCCGACAAACCGACCGATTCGCGGATGCGCTGGCTGCGCTCGCCGATCAGCGAAAACTGGGCGCGCGCCTCTTCGCTGACCCGCTGCACGACGTCGCGCATGGCCTGGGTGTTGCCGGTAGCGGCGTCAATTTCGCCCAGCTGCGAGCGGATGGCTTCGAGGATTTCGGCCACCGAGTGCTGCATGCTGACCGACACCTGGCCGGCATGCAGGTTCTTGTGCTGCAGCGTGCGGTTGGTTTCGCTGATTTCGTTGGAGGTATTCGCCACCAGATGGATCACCTGCTCCAGGTTGTCAATGAAGCTGTTGGTCCACTGCGCCAGCACGGTCGCCTCGTCAATGCGGTCGCTCGCCCGCGGCAAGCGCTGCGACAGGTTGCCGCCGCCTTCGGCCGTCGTGCGCAGGATGCGCGTGGCCTCGCGCAGGCGCTCGCTCAGGGGCTGGCTGCCGAATTGCTGGAAGACGAAGGCGCCGAGCAGATGCACCAGCGCGCCGCCGAAGAAAGCCCATTCCATCGACACACCCAGCCCTTCGGCGGCGGCGATGGCGCCGCCCCAGGAAACGGTGCTGAGCAGGAGGTAGAGCTTTTGCAGGCGGTAGGAAATGCTGCGGTAGCGATAGACCTCCTCCAGATCGGCCTCGCACATCATGCCCCAGGTGTCGGGCGAGCCGGGCAGCTGGAAGGTGATGCCCTTGCCGATGACCGGAATGTGGCGGTAGTCGGAATAGCCGGGATAGGTGACGAAGAGGTTTTCGCCATGGCGGATGGTTTCGCGCACGCCGGGGTGCAGCTGGCCGGTGGCCGGATCGTTGAAAATCAGCTCCAGCTCGGTGTGTTCCTTGACCCGGACGACGCCGAAGTCGGTACGCACGCCGTCCTTCAGGTTGTCGCCATGGGTGAAGGTGGCATCCTCGAAGCGCGAGCGCGATAGCGCGGTACCCTGGCGAATGCTCGGGTCGAAGGCCGACTTGACCATGAACAGGTAGTTGTCGCCTGACTCGTGGAAGATATGTCCGGCCTCGCGCTGGATCAGGTCACCCAGCACATCGTTCGGCACGCGGCCGCAAACCAGGCCGACGACCGCGCCATCGACCGTGATCGGCTGGTAGAACATCAGCGTCACGGCATCGTGAAAGCGCGACGACGACGGCGGCAGGCTGCGCGTCACCGGGTCGCGATACGGACCGTGCAGGAAGCGCCCCTTGAGGCCGGCCGCCACGGCTGGTGCACTCGGCATGGCGCTGCCTTCACGGCTGGTGTGGCTGGAGCGCAGCACGCGGCCATCGGGCGCAACGATGCAGAGCTCGGAGAAATCGGTGGCCCGCTCCATGACATGCAGCAGCTGTTCGCGCCCGGTCTGTGGCCAATTGCCGGCCAGCTCGCGGGCCAGGCCATCGAGATAGGTCCATTGCTGCTCGGCCCAGTTGATCAGGATACGGACGCGGGTCTGGGCGAAGGATTCGAAAGTCTGTTCGATTGCGTGGTAACGATTGACGTTGCGTGAGGTCGCCCAGCGCATCGCCAACTTGCCCGTCTTGCCAAACCAGGGAAGCCAGTGTTTTTCACCGGCCGACAGGGCCATCTTGCTGCTCTTCAACATCTGCAAACCAACTCCATAACGAGAAGGCCTGCCTAAGCGCAACTTCCGTGCCGACGCACCACAAGCGATCAGCGCAAGCGCATTTCGACAATCGAATCAGTGAGATGCACCGATTAAATGCACGGTTCATAGACACACTGTGTCTAATAATTCACCATCAAGGTGCATTTGCACCATCAGCGTGCGTGAATCAAGAACAGCAACGCCGGTCAGCCAATTGCGCACCACGAGCGTTACTCGTCTATCCACGCGATTGCCAGCTGAGGCAAGGACAACTAAATTGGAAGGAATCGCCACTCGGCCGGTTTCGCCAGAAAGGACGCCCATGAAACCCCTGTTCGCCCTGCTGCTCACCGCTTTGTGCACCAGTACCGCCCTTGCCGATGTTTACAAATGCCGCAATGCCGACGGTAGCGTCGAGATTTCCAACTCGCCCTGTGCCGGCGGCGCCAGTACCTTGAAGAGCCGTCCGGACGAAAAAGTATCGGAAGCCGACCGCCAGCGCGCCGAAAAGGATGTGGAAAAGATGCGCGACTACGTCGATAAACGCGAGGCCGTACAGCGTAGCGAGGCAGCGGCCGAGCGCGAAGCCGCTGCCCGACAGGCAAAAAACGCCCAGTCCCAGCCCAGCCCGCGCATCTACGGCTCGGCCGACGAATGCCTGCGCGATGTCGCGCAGATGGGCCTGGAAGCAAACCAACGCTCGCAAATGGAAGCCGATTGTCGGCGCATCGGCTCAAGCTCGGGCGTTTCCGGGCCCTATCCGGTCTACACCACGCCTTACGGCTACCCACCCCGCCATTACCACCCGCCGGTGCAGACTCACCCCCAACCCAAGCCGAAACCGGAGCCACCGGCTCCGACGGTCGCTTTTCCGCCGATCAAGAAATAAGGCTTGAGCACCGCTCCCGTGCGATCACGGGAAGCGGCATTGGCGCCCACCACTCACGCCAGGCGCCGGGGTATAGCGACGACTCAGGTCGCTTCGTGCTGCGCGCCGTCCTGGCTCTGGCTGGCCAGCAGCAATTCGGTATCGTCACCCAGCGCATCGAAGAAAGCCTGTACGGCCTTCGGCTCGCCGCTGGCGGCAAAGGTGGTGTGGCCGCAATCGCACTGACCGACCCAGATCGATTCCAGCCCACGTAGGCCCTTGGTGCTGACCGGGTTGATCTTGGTCACTTCGGCCTGGCAGCTGTTGCAGATCAGCTTTTCCGGGCGCTTCGCCTCGATGCGCGCCATCGCCTGTGCCACACGTTCTTCCTGCGTGCCGCGTCGTTTTGCCTGTCCCATATCCGCCCCTGAAAGCCTGAAAAAGGCGCGAGCATAGCGGCAGCTTGCCGGGCTGTCGACGGCAGGCCTTCTGTGGCAAACTGGCGTGATGCAATCTGCATTGGAAAACCAAGAATGAGAACAGCCCCCTTCGCCGCCGTCACCGGCCTTTTGTTTGCCACGCTAACCGCCAGCGCCGCCACCATCCAGAACTTCCAGCCGCAAGGCAAGGTGGCCGACCAGACGCGCGCCACCGTGCGGTTCAGCGCCGACATGGTCAAGCTGGGCGAGCCGAATGCGCCGGCGCCGTTCGACGTGGAGTGCAACCAGATTGCCGGCGAAGGCCGCTGGGTCGATGCACGCACCTGGGCCTGGCAGCTGAGCCGCCCGCTGCTGCCAGGCGAGCGCTGCATTTTTGCCCTAAAACCCGGGTACACCGCAGCAGGCGGCGAAACGGTCAGTGGCAAGAGCCGTTTCGAGTTCTATGGCGCGCCGCCGCGCCCCTGGCGCATCGTGCCCAGCCCGAATAGCGGCGTCGAAGAAGACCAGGCCTTCGTCATCAACGGCGGCGGCAAGCTGGATGCTAAATCGCTGGAAAACAACCTGTGGTGCGAGGCCGATGGCGTCGGTCAGCGCCTGCCTGCCCGCCCAGTGTCGGACGCCGTGCGCCGCGAGGTGCTGGAACACGTCGGCAACATGGGCACTGCCCCGCTGGTCGTCACCTGTAGCGAACGCCTGCCCGCCGGCAACCGCATGAAGCTGGTCTGGGGCAAGGGCATTCTCGCCGCCAACGGCACGCCGACCGAGAAGGAAGAGAGCTTCATCTACAAAGTGCGCGAGCCGTTCAAGGCCACGCTCAATTGCGAGCGCGAGAAGGCCGGCGCGCCCTGCTCGCCGCTCTCCGGGCTGTCGCTCAATTTCAACGCGCCGTTCGATGCCAAGCTGATCGGCCAGTTCAAGCTGGTGACGCCGGAAGGCACGCGCAAGCCGACCGACCCGAACAAGGACAATGCCAACAAGGAATCGACTTTCCGTTCGGTCGTTTTCCCCGGCCCGCTGCCGCAGAATGCCGACCTCACGCTCGAACTGCCCAGCGGCCTGAAGGATGACGCCGGACGCCCGCTGGCCAACGCCGCCAGCTTCCCGCTCAAGACGCGCACCGGCGGCCTGCCGCCGCTCGCCAAGTTCCCCGGCAATTTCGGCATCGTCGAGTTGAAGGAAGGCGGCCTGCTGCCGGTGACCCTGCGCAATGTCGAAGCGTCGCTGAAAACCGCCCGCCTCGCCCTGCCCGGCAGCCACCGCTTCAGCGAGCAACGGCTGACCGAAGACGCCGACGTGATCGCCGCCATGCGCGCCCTGGAAAAATTCGAGCAGCAGACGCGTCAGGTGAAGATGAAAATCGACGGCGAGCTGCGCGAATTCCACGATCCGTTCTATGCCCGCGAGCTGTCCTTCCTGAACGGCCGCAACGGCGTGTCACGCCAGGAACTACCCAAGCCGGGCGGCAGCAACGAATTCGAGGTGGTCGGCATTCCACTCAAGCAGCCGGGCTACCACATCGTCGAAATCGAGAGCCAGTTGCTCGGCAACGCGCTGCTCGCCACGCCCAAGCCGATGTATGTGCGCGCCGCAGCGCTGGTCACCAACCTGGCGGTGCATCTGAAAACCGGGCGCGACAACGCGCTGGTCTGGGTCACGGCACTCGACAGCGGCAAGCCGGTAGCCGGGGCCGACGTGCGCATTTCCGGCTGCGACGGCCAATCACTGTGGCAAGGCAAAACCGACAACCTGGGCCGGGCGCAGGTTGACCAGGCCATCAGCGCACGCTCCTGCCGTGACGCCCATTTTCTCTTCGCCAGCGCACGACTCGATGGCGACTACAGCTTTGTCCGCTCTGACTGGAACGAAGGCATCGAGCCCTGGCGCTTCGGTGTGGAAACCTGGGGTGAGCGTGGTGATTTCAAGATTCACAGCATTCTCGACCGCACGCTGTTCCGCCCTGGCCAACTGGTGTCGATGAAGCATCTGGCGCGCAGCCGCGACAGCAAGGGCTTCGCCCTGCCCGACGTCGCCACGCTGCCGACCAAGCTGGTCATCCGCCACAGCGAAAGCGGCACCGAATACAGCCAGCCGCTGAGCTGGGATGCGCAGGCATCTGCAGTGAACAGCTGGAAAGTGCCGGATTCCGCCAAGCTCGGCACCTACGAAGTGGTGCTCAGCGGCGGCAAGCGCGGCGAGCAGTACAGCGGCGAGTTCCGCGTTGCCGATTTCCGCCTGCCGGTGTTTACCGGCAGCGTGCAGGGCGTGCCGGCCCGTCAGGTCGCGCCGGGCAAGGTGCCGCTTGCGCTCGGCCTCTCCTTCCTCAACGGCGGCGCGGCGAAGAACGCCGAAGTGCAGGTGTCGGCCACGCTGCGCCCGCGTTGGCCGATCTACAAGAACTACGAGGCCTACAACTTCCATATCGATTTCGACAACGCCACCCTCGCCGCCTTCAAGGTCGAGGCCAACCGCGAAGAAGAAACGCTGATCCTCGACCGCCAGGCGGTGACGCTGGACAAGGCCGGCGCCGGCAAGCTGGACGTCGTGCTGCCCGCCAAGCCCAAGGGGCCGAGCGAGGTCTACGCCGAAATGAGCTTCGCCGACCCGAACGGCGAAATCCAGACCCTGCGCGGCCGCGTCGAACTGTGGCCGGCCGCCATCACCGTTGGCATCAAGGTGGCCGACTGGGCCAGCGGCAACGGCAAGAACCGCATCGAAGTTGTCGCCCTTGACACCAACGGCAAGCCCATCGCCGGCCAGGCGGTAAGCGTCAAGGCCAAGCGCCGCATCGACTACAGCCACCGCCGGCGCATCGTCGGCGGCTTCTACGCCTACGAGAACCAGCAGGAATACCAGGAGATCGGCGAAGTGTGCAACGGCACGACCGACAGCCGCGGCCTGCTGCTGTGCGAGCCCAAGTCCGGCGATCCCGGCTCGATCTATCTGCTGGCCGAGGCGCGCGACGGGCAAGGCAATATCGCCCGCTCCAGCACCAGCTACTGGATCAGCGGCGGCGGCGATTTGTGGTTCACCGCCGGCAACCAGGATCGCATCGACGTCATTCCGGAGAAGAAAACCTACGCGCCGGGCGAAACCGCGCGTTTCCAGGTGCGTACGCCTTTCCGCGAGGCGACGGCGCTGGTTTCGGTCGAAGCCGGCGGCATCATCGACACCTTCGTCCAGCCGCTGTCGCGCTTCAAGCCGACCGTCGAAGTTCCGGTCAAGGCCGAATGGGGGCCGAATGTCTTCGTCTCGGTGCTGGCCGTGCGCGGCCGGGTCGAGCCGCTCAAGTGGTATTCGTTCTTCCAGTGGGGCTGGCGCGAGCCGCTGACCTGGTTCAAGGAATGGTGGAACCCCGAGCAGCCGACGGCCATGGTCGATCTGGCCAAGCCGGCCTACCGCCTCGGCCTCGGCGAGATCGCCGTCGGCACCGACGGCTTCAAGCTCAAGGTCGACATCAGCACGGACAAGACCGACTACCGGCCGCGTGAAGAAGCCACTGTGAAGATCCGCGTCACCACGCCGGACGGCAAGCCCGCGCCGGCCGGCAGCGAAGTGGCGTTTGCGGCGGTCGATCAGGCCCTGCTCGAACTGCGCCCGAACGACAGCTGGAACCTGCTCGATGCCCTGCTGCAAAAACGCGCCTATCTGGTCGAAACGGCCACCGCGCAATCGCAGGTGATCGGCAAGCGCCACTTCGGCAAAAAAGCCCTGCCACCGGGCGGCGGCGGCGGTCGCGCCCCGGCGCGCGAACTGTTCGACACCCTGCTCAGCTGGCAGCCACGGGTCAAACTCGACGGCAACGGCAACGCCACGGTCAAGGTGACGATGAACGACTCGCTGACCGAATTCCGCCTGGTCGGCGTCGCCACCGTTGGCGCCGGCCTGTTCGGCACCGGCGGCAGCAGCGTGCGCACCAAGCAGGATCTGCAGATCATCTCCGGCCTGCCACCGCTGGTGCGCGAGGGCGACAGCTTCAAGGCCATGCTGACGCTGCGCAATGGCACGGCACGCAAGATAACGGTTGCGGTGCACGGCAAAAACGGGGCAATTTCCCTGGCCGAAAAGAAGGTCACGCTCGAACCCGAAGGCGCTGCCGAATTGAGTTGGGAAGCCAAGACCGGCGAGGAGATCACCAGCCAGCAGTGGGAATTCACCGCCCGCGAGGAAGGCGGCAACGCGCAGGATGCGCTCAAGATCACGCAGCAGGTCGCCCCCGCCGTGCCGGTCACCGTGCAGCAGGCCAACTTCACGCGCATCGAAGGCAAGTACGAGGTCGGCGCCACCCAGCCGGCCGGCTCGCTGCCCGGCAAGGGCGGGCTGGAAGTCAGCCTGTCGCCCAAGCTGGCCGTCGTGCCGCCGGGGCTGCGCCGCTTCTTCGAGAACTATCCGTTCTCGTGCCTGGAGCAGAAGACCTCCATCGCCGTCGGCCTCAACGACGCCAAGCGCTGGCAGGCCATCGCCGACAGCCTACCCGGCCAGCTCGACAATAACGGCCTGGCCACCTACTTCCCCGGCACGCCGGGCAGCGCGACGCTGACCGCCTACCTGCTCGACCTCGCCACGCTGGCCGGCTTCACCGTTCCCGAAGACAGCAAGCAGCGCATGTTGCAGGGCCTGACCGCCTACGCCGAAGGCCGCATCAAGACCGGCGAATGGTCGCCCGGCACGCTCGGCGACCCGCTGCTGCATCGCCGCCTGAACGTACTGCAGGCGATGACCCGGCAAGGCTTGAAGCCGACGCGCACGGTCGCGGCGCTCGACATCGACCCGCTGCGCCTGCCGACCGGCGCGCTGATCGACTGGTATCTGGTCGTGCAGCGCGTCACCGACCTGCCGCAACGCGACAAGAAGCTGGCCGAGGCGCAGCAGGAACTGCGCAACCGCCTCTCCTACGCCGGCAGCCGCCTGGCCTTCACCACCGAGCGCGAGGATTACTGGTGGTGGATGATGCTCAACGCCGACGCCAACGCCTTCCGGCTGATCGAAGCCATGCTCGACAACCCCGGCTGGAAGGACGATCTGCCACGCCTCGTGCAAGGTGCGATGGAACGCCAGGTGCGCGGCCGCTGGCTGACAACCACCGCGAACGCCTGGGCACGCGTGACACTCGACCGCTTTGCGCAGAAATTCGAGCGCGATCCGGTTGCCGGCAAGACGGTCGCCACCCTGGCCAAGGCCAGCGGCGAGATCGACTGGAGCAAGACCGTCGACGAGCCCCGCCCACCCATCGCCCTGCCCTGGCCGGCCACGCCCGGAAAGGACGACAAGCTGGCCATCGCCCATCAGGGCAGCGGCAAGCCGTGGGCCACGGTGCAGGTGCTGGCCGCCATTCCGGACGGCCCGCCGCGTGCCATGGGCTATCGCGTCAGCCGCCAGGTGACGCCGCTACAGGAAAAGGTGGCCGGCAAGGTGAGTCGCGGCGACCTATGGCGCATCAAACTGACCGTGGAGGCCGACAACGAGATGACCTGGGTGGCGCTCAGCGATCCGATCCCGGCCGGGGCGCGCATCCTGGGCGACGGCGACGGTCGCGACTCCTCCATCGGCCGACTCGATGAAAATCGCAATCAGGCCGGCATGTGGCCGACCTATGTCGAGCGCAGTTTCAGCGCCTTCCGCGCCTACTACGCCTGGCTGCCCAAGGGCAGATTCACGGTCGAATACACCGTGCGCCTGAACAACGCAGGCAGCTTTGCCCTGCCACCGACGCGGGTCGAGGCGATGTATGCGCCGGACGTGTTTGGTGAGGTGCCGAACAAGCGGGTCGAAATTAGCGACTGAACACCAATCGATCGCCCACCGGCTGTCGTGGTTTCACGCCACGGCAGCCGGCTTCAAATGACGTAGTCGTCCTCTCGCACCATGGCGCTTGGAACGTAGGTCTGCAACCAGGCGACGAACTCGTCGGCCGGCAGGGGTTTGGCGAAGTAATAGCCTTGGGCCTGGCTACAGCCCATTTCGTGCAACAGCTTCAGTTCCTCCATCCCTTCCACGCCCTCGGCAACCACCTGCAGGCCCAAACTGGCGCCCAGCGCGACCACCGAGCGGGCAATGGCACGATCGGTGGAGTCGCGGGAAATGTCGCGCACGAAGGAGGCGTCGATCTTTAATTTATCGAGCGGAAAGCGCTTCAGATAGGATAGGCTGGAATAACCCGTCCCAAAATCGTCGATGGCGAGCATGAAGCCCTCACGCTTCAGATCGACCAGCACGCGCGCCACCTGTTCCGGATCACGCATCACGATGCTTTCGGTCAGTTCGAGTTCGACACTGCCCGGCGTTACGTCGTACTCCCGCATGATGCTACGCGCCTGCGCGACGAAACCGGGGCTCTGGAACTGGACAGCGGAGATGTTGACAGCCACCTGCACCAGTCCGACCCCACCCGCCAACCATGCCTGCTGTTGTCGACAAGCCTCGCGTAGGACCCACTCCCCGATCGGCAGGATCAGGCCTGTATCCTCAGCCAGCGGAATGAATTCCAGCGGTGAGACGAATCCCCCATCTGGCCGGCGCCAACGGATCAGGGCCTCGACACCGACACAACGCCCGGTCGCGACCTCTACCTTGGGCTGGTAGGCGAGCAGGAATTCGCCATTCTCGATGGCACGGCGCAATCCGCTTTCCACGTTGAGTCGCCGCTCCGCCCGCTCGTTCATGTCCGCCGAGTAGAACTGGTAGTTGTTACGGCCTCTTTCCTTCGCGTGATACATCGCCGCGTCGGCATTCTTGATCAGGACGGCAGGATCGGCCCCATCGTCCGGCCCGATACTGATGCCGATACTGGGCGTCACCCTCAGCTCGTAACCCTCGATACGAATCGGCTCGGCAACTGCCTTCAGAATGCTATCGGCAACCATCGCAGCGTCGTCCGCCGAGCGCAACCTGGCCAGGACAATGACGAACTCATCGCCACCGAAGCGCGATACGGTATCGGTTTCGCGGACGCAATGTCTCAGGCGAGCAGCCACGCTCTTCAGCAAACCGTCACCGATATTGTGACCGAGCGAATCGTTCACATTCTTGAAGCGATCGAGGTCCATGAACAACACGGCCAGCTTTCCCGCCTCCCGCTGCATGCTGGAAATCGACTGCGTCAGGCGGTCCTGCAGCAAGGCGCGGTTGGGCAGCAGCGTCAGCGCATCGTGATGGGCCAGGAACTGGATTTGCGCCAGGGTAGCCTTGTGTTCGCTCACATCGGAAAAGATGGCAATGAAGTTGGCGATCTGGTCCTGTTCGTCGCGTACCGCCGTGATGGCCAGCCATTTAGGATAGATACGGCCATTCTTGGCGCGATCCCAGACCTCGCCTTGCCAATGTCCTGTAGTGGTCAGCGACTGCCACATGTTCAGGTAGAAATCGCGATCATGCTGGCCGGACTGCAGGATGCGCGGTGTCTGGCCGATCGCTTCCTCGGCGGAGTAACCCGTCACCGTGGTGAAAGCCGGGTTGACAGCCAGAATGCGCTCTTGCGGATCGGTGACGATGATCGCTTCGCGGCTTTCGGCGATGACCCGGTTCCAGATGCGCAGGCGCTCCTCGCGCTCACGTATGCCGTTGGCCATCTCACGCAATGCCAGCGCCAGTTCGTTGAACTCCCCCTGGCCCGGCGGCATGGCCTGAACCAACTCATAACGCCCTTCCCGGATGTGCACGACCCGGCCAATCAGATTACGTACCGGCTCGCTGATCCAGCGCTCGGCAATATGGACTCCCAGCGGCAAAACGATCAAAGCCGCCAGCACAAGCACCCCGAGAATAACCAGCAGGGTCTGACGAATCTGTCGGGCGACCAGTTCCTGATCGGCCGACAGCACGAAATAGGCATTGCCGCCGCCGGTCAGCGACAGGGCATAGGCCCTGGAAAAACGGGATTCCGACTCATGCCAACCGGCATCGTCCGGAATGACCGGTGCGAACAGTTGTGGCGCCTTGGCCAACATATTCGGATCATCCAGGCCGGCACTCTGCCCCAGTGCCAGCCCCTTGCCGAGTACCAAACCGACCTCGAGGGCCGTGTTCTGCGAAGAGCCCGCGATAAAGCTTTCGCCGAGAATCTGAGACACGACAACGCTGCCCACCGTCCGCACGATATCGCCGCGCGCGATGCGTACTACCGGAATGCCGAATTCGATGTGCAGGCCAAATTCGGAAGCCCGCGTCCGCTGGTAGCGGTCCTCGTAGCCTTGCTGCTTGACCAGATCCTCGATGCGCGCGGGCAGATTATCGGTATGCCAGTTCCCACCGTCCCCCGTCAGGTAGACCGGTTGGCCCAACTCATAAGAAACGATGCCCTCGATCACCGTCCCGTTGTCGGCACTGACCGCATAAGCCGCCAACGAACCCGCACTGTCGAAAATTGCCAGTGCAACGTCCGTGGTACCCATCAACTGGCGGGCTGCATCACGCGCCAGGCGCCGCTTTTCCGGATCGAAGACGAGGGGCTGGTATTCTCCCTGCGTGGCGTAGCCCGAAAGCATGTTGAGCGAAGAGATGACCGTCGCGTCGGCTGCCATGCCATGGGCAACACGCTCGCTTTTCTGGCTGAGTTGCTCGATCTGGTTGCGCAAGGTGTTATATCCGACCACCAGATGGCTACGGCTGGCATCCTGATGCACATAACGCACCCCCAGGCTGAGCAGGATACCGGCCAGCGTGAGCGCAAGCAGTATGCTTAGCAGCAGCAGGGCCTGAAGCTTGGATTTGACGCTCTTCATCTTCAGAAAATCGGCAGCAGTGAGCGCGCCTCGCCCTGCGTCACCAAGCGGCTTGCCACCACCCTGCGGCGTGGCACCTTGTTGCCACGCAAGATGGCGAGGCTGACCTCGACTGCCTCCTCGGCACATAGCGGGTATACGAAGCTGGCGGTCTGCTCTCCCTCGAGTATGGCCTTGCGCGCCTCCGCAATGTAATCGATGCCGATAATGGTCTTGGAAGCCGGGGGAATGCCTGCCTTGATCAATGCGAGCCTTGCCCCTGAAGCCATGCTGTCGGACTGGGCAAAGAGGCCGTCGAAATGCAGGCCGCTACTGAGCATTTCCTCCATGGCGCGAATTGCATCGCCGCGCAGATAGTTGCCGACCTTGGTCGCCACCAACCGGATTCCCGGATGCTTGCGCAATCCCCGGCGAAAGCCCTCGCCGCGGGCGATGGCAGTGCTTGCCGTGGGAACTCCCTCCAGCATCATCACTGCACCTTTACCACGCAAACGCTTGGCCATGAATTCGGCGGCCAGCTCGCCGATATGCTCGTCATCCGGCCCGACCAGGCAAGTGTATCCCTCCCCCTCGATGCGCCGAGTTAGCAGCACGACTGGAATACCGCGCCGATGAGCGTCGGTGATGACCGGCGTCATGGCCTTGGCGTCACGTGGCGCCACGATCAACAGATCAACCTTGCGCGCCACGAACTCTTCGATGTCGGCAATCTGCTTCGCGGTTTGCCCATCGGCATCGGAAAAAACGAAATTGACGCTGGGGATGCGCGAGAATCGTTCCGCCAACTGCCTGACCTGGGCTGCGCGAAAATCATTGCTCAAGGTATCCTGGGCAAAGCCAACGAGGTATTGGCGCTCGCCTTGCCGGGCGAAGACGCCAGGAGCTACGGCCAACGCCAACAGGGCTTGCAGGTATTGCCGCCTTCCTAGCTTCATCCTCCACCGCCTATTTCACTGCTATTGTTCTATTCTGGGCGCTTTGAACGCGCACGATTTGTTAAATCATACTTCCGACAGTTCTGAAGCAAAAGGCATTTTTGCCAACAGAAACACATAGCCGGGCAATCGACATAAAATCTCCTGGCTCCTAAAGCCGCCAGGAATAGCCGCCTTGACCGCCCTAACTCCCGCTACCCAATCTCCCTCCGTCCGCCTCTTCCACGCCAGCCTGGTCTGGCCGCTGCAATTGACGCCGCTCACCCGCGACATCAGCGAAGGCCGCCATTGGGAGGTTTTCGAGGCCTTGACCAAGGATTCGGCCTGGCGTCTGATCGACGATGAGTTTACCGAAGACCCGACGCAGTTCGAGGAACGCCACTACCGCGAATTCGTCTCCTTCCTGCCCTACGTGCAGCGTTTTCTCTATGGCGAAGGGCGTTCGCGCAACTCGTCGGCCGACGATCCGCCAGGCAACTCGCCGATGCACGTCTTCCGGCGCAAGGACATCGCCAAGCTTCGCCTGACCCTGCGCCGCGACCAGGCGCCAATCGAGCTGCACGTCGTGCATCTCGACCTGTATTTCTTCCACGATCTCGACCTGATCCAGCTCAACCTGGAAATCCGCAGCAACGACCTGCCACTCGACACCGTGCGCGAAATTCTCTTCCGCTTCGGCCGCGCCTACCCGTCGGGCTGGGAGGAAACCGGCGAAGGCCTGCACAACGCCTATCTGGCGGAGTGGCTGGATGCCGACGGTCGGGTGATCGCGCAATCCGACACGCGTAAGCGCGAGAAATACCTGGGCTACGTGTGCACCCACCGCAGCCCCTGCATCTCCGAGCACTGGGCCTGTCTGCTGCGCCCACTGGTACTGGCGCACTCCGACGAGCCGGGCGACCTGCGCTACCGGCTGATCGAATACCAGCGCATGCCGGTCATGAGCTTCATTGCAGTCGACAACCCGCGCCAGCTGAGCCGCGAACAATGGGTCCGCCTCGGCCTGGCAACCACGCTGCATCCCGACGAAGCCCTGCCGATCAACGAGCCGATGGTGCTCGAATTCGAGCAGCGCTATTGCCAGGACCGTTTCTGGACCGACAGCGCAGCCGGTCCCAATACCCGCTTCATGTGTACCGGCAACGCCTTCACCGTGGTCGGCGACGCCGCCGCCCCCTTCTTCCTCGACAGTGAGCGCGGTGTGCTGGCGCAGTTCCGCCACCAGTATTTCCTCGTCTTCCTGATCGCCCACCTGCACCGCGCCTCGCTGCTGATCTTTTCCGAAATCCTGGTCGATGCGGTCAACGACCTCGATATCCGCAACGACGCCTCGGTCCGCCGCTTCAAGCGCCGCATCCGGTCAAATTTCGAGACCTTCCTCCGCTTCACGCACCGCTACTGGTTCCACGAACTGTCCGAGCGCCCGCACGTCCAGGCCATGTACCGCCTGTGCGCCAACCACCTGCGCAACGATGCGCTGTACGACGACGTGCGCGACGAGATTCGCGAGATGAGCCACTACCTCGACAGCGACTCGCAGCGCCGGCAATCGAACACCGTGGTCCGCCTCACCGTGATCACCATCCTCGGCCTGATCGCCACCGTCACCACCGGCTACTTCGGCATGAACATCATCCCGTTCGGCGAAGGTCCGGTCTGGCAACGTGCGGTGCATGGGCTGGTCGCCTGTGGTGTCTTCATCGGTCTCGTCCTGTTTGCCGTCGCCCGCTCCAAGCGCCTGTCCGATTTCCTCGAAGCCTTGTCCGACGAGCGCGTCACGCTGGGCGGCAAGTTCCGCGCCTTGTGGGGCGTGGTCGGCCGTCAGCAGCGCTGATCCGGACAAACCGTTAGAATGACGCCGCGGTGCGCCACGCGCATCGCCCACCTGAATACAGCCAGCCGGCCGTAGTCACCCGACGCCCTGACCGCAAACGGTCAGCCCGCCATCGTTTTCGAGGCCCTGCCATGCCCCAGGTTCTATGCCCCTACACCGACCTCGCCGCCGGCGAAGCCATCGTCGACGCCACCAAGACCTGGCTGGAACGCGCCGTCATCGGCCTCAATCTCTGCCCCTTCGCCAAAAGCGTCTTCGTCAAGAAGCAGGTGCGCTACGCCCTGACCGCAGCGGCCGATGCCGACAGCCTGCTCGCCGAGCTGGAACACGAACTCACCCTGCTCGCCGAAACCGATCCGGAACAGCTCGACACCACGCTGCTGATCCACCCGCTGGCGATGACCGATTTCCTCGACTATCACTTCTTCCTCGGCGAAGTCGATGCGCTGATCCGCAACCTCGGCTACGACGGCATCTTCCAGATCGCCAGCCTGCACCCGCAATACGAATTCGCCGGCAGCGAACCCGACGACATCGCCAACTACACCAACCGCTCACCCTACCCGACCCTGCACCTGCTGCGCGAAAGCAGCATCGACCGCGCCGTCGCCGCCTTCCCCGACGCCGCCGACATCTTCGAACGCAATATCGAAACCATGGAACGGCTTGGCCACGAAGGCTGGAAAAAACTCTGGCTGAGCTAAGCCGATCAACGACTGCTGCGGTGCACTGCCCATTTCGGGCAAAAATCGGGGCCCTCTCTCCCGCCCCGGATGCCAACTGGGCAAGCCGGCTCGATTTATGACATCATTGTAGCCCTCGGTCATCAATGCCCTTGCCGTCAGCCTCTGGTAGCGCAAGGCGGGAAAAACACTCAGGGAGAACATGCAGATGGAAGCGATCCGTTCGCTGATTGCGAATGTCGAAAAAGTCATCGTCGGCAAACGCCCGGTCATCGAAATGGCCGTCGTCTCACTGCTTTGCCGCGGCCACGTACTGCTCGAAGACGTGCCGGGCACCGGCAAGACCATGCTGGCCCGAGCCCTGTCGCGCTCGCTGGCGGTCGACATGAAACGCCTGCAATGCACACCCGACCTGCTGCCCTCTGACATCACCGGCGTCCCCATCTTCAACCAGAAGACGACCGATTTCGACTTCCGCCCCGGCCCGGTATTCACCCACATCCTGCTCGCCGACGAAATCAACCGCGCCACGCCGCGTGCCCAGTCCGCCCTGCTCGAATGCATGGAGGAATTCCGCGTCAGCATCGATGGCACGACCTACGACCTGCCCAAGGTCTTCATGGTGCTGGCCACGCAGAACCCGATCGACATGGCCGGCACGCACCCGCTGCCGGAAGCCCAGCTCGACCGCTTCTTCGTTCGCCTGCACGTCGGCTACCCGAGCCTGGAAGAAGAAGTACGCATCCTGTCGGCGCAGGCCCTGGCCCACCCGATCGACTCGCTGGCGCCGGTTGCCGGCGAAGCCGACATCCTCGCCGCGCGCGATGCGGTCAAGGCCGTGCATGTGCATGCCGACGTCGCCAGATACATGGCGCAGATCAGCGCCGCCACCCGCCAGCACGCCGACCTGCGCCTTGGCGCCAGCCCGCGCGGCACGCTGGCGCTGGCCCGCGGCGCCCAGGGCATGGCCTACCTGCGCGGCCAGAGTTTCGTCACGCCCGACATCGTCAAGGCCATCGCTCCTGCCATCCTGGAGCACCGCCTGATCGTCCGCCCGCAGGCTGCCGCTGCCGGCCAGACGGCAGGCGCCATCCTGAAGGAAATCCTCGACACCCTGCCGCCGCCGGTCTGAGCCATGGATATCCTGCGCAGCCTCGGTCAGCGCAAGCTGCTGATCCTGATCAGCCTGACCGTCGTCGCCTATCTCGCTGCGATCAACCGGGCGCAGGCTTTTGTCTGGGTCATCCCGGCGCTGCTGCTGGCCGTCCTGATCACCGGCATCAGCTGGCCGCGCTGGCTGGTAAGGCGCCTCGCCGTCAGCCGCATTGGGCCGAGCCGGGCCGAGGAAGGCCAGAGCATCGTCTTCCGGATCGAGGTGCAGAACCAGGGCTGGCTGCCGCGTTTCATGGTCGAACTGGTCGACCGCCTGCCCAGCTTTGACAACCCGGCCATCGCCGACGGCATGTCCGAACGTACCCTGGGCATGCTGGCCTACCTGCCGGGCGGACGCAGCCGCCAGTTCGACATTCCGGTGCTGTGCGAAAAGCGCGGCCATTACCGCATCGGGCCGATCGGCCTCGCCTCCAGCTTCCCGCTCGGCCTGACCGAAGCCCGCCAGCAGCGCGGCGACGGCATCCAGACGCTGACCGTCTATCCCGAACTTTTCCCCATCCTCGCCCTGCCGCTGCGCGGCGCGCCCAGCCAGATTCACCGCGGTGGCTATTTGCTGCCCGAAGGCGCCGGTGCCGCAGAATTTTCCGGTCTGCGCGAATATCGCCGCGGCGACAACCCGCGCCACATCCACTGGCCGACCACAGCCCGCCTGAACGAGCTGATGGTGCGCGAATACGAGCCGCTGGCCTCGGCCTGCGTCTACATCCTGCTCGACCAAGCCACCTGGTCGAATGCCGGCCACGGCCGCGATTCGACCTTCGAGTACGCCGTCAAGATCGCCGCCTCGATCGCGCGCAGCACCTGCAACCAGAACATCCGCACCCGCCTGGCCGGCAGCGGCGCCCATCCCCTGCACATTCCGCCGGGCAACAGCCCGGCCCACTTCCAGACCATCCTCGACACGCTGGCCGTCGTCGACTGCGACGGCAAGACGCTCTACGCCGCGATGATCGACAGCGTTACCGCCGATTGCCTGCGTGGCGAAACGGCCATCGTCTTCATCAGCGAGCCGGCCGCTTACCTGACCGACACGCTGCGCGCCATCGCCGCCCTGCGCGCCCGCCAGGTGCATATTCTGGCCGTCGTCTTCGACCGCAGCAGTTTCGACCCGCAGGCCAGCAACGCCAAACACGCCGCGACCGTCGGCGCCCTGCTCGAACTCGGCGCCGACTGCATCGAAGTCCGCTGCGGCGACAAACTCGTCCAGCTATTCAATCCATGAGCCCCGGCCTCACCTACACCCCGGCCTACCTCGGCCTCTTCGCCTCGCTGCTGCTGGCGATGGCCTGCAATGTCTTTCTCGACATCCAGTACGGCAGCTTCACCTTCGAGATGGTGTTCTGGGGGATATTCCTTGGCTGGACACTGCTGATCGGCTGGCGCCAGCAGGGCGAAGCCAGCGACGCCGGGCGCCATAAGCAGAAGATCGTGCTGTTCATCGCGATTATCCTGTCGCTGCTCTTCTTCATCCCGAAATGGGGCTTCCCACGGGCCGGCGTCTATATGCTCTTCGCCCTGCAGGCGGCGCAGAACTGCATCACCACCAGTCGCCGCCAGCTGCATTTCGGCCTGCTCGTCTCGGCCGTCGGCGTCATGTTCGCCGCCTCGCACTTTCGCGCCGACTGGACCATGCTGTTCTATCTGGTGCCCTATATCGTCGCGGTGGTATTCGCGCTGGTCGCCGAACAGATCAGTCGGCGCGCCGACGACATCGCCCGTTCCGGTCTGGCGCTATCGACCGGCGCCGGCCAGGGCCTGGCCATCGTGTCGGCCACCGCCATCATCCTCGTGCTGGCCGGCATCCTCTATTTGGCGACCCCGCAGATCAGCTGGCCCTATCTCGAATGGCGCTACGGCCAACCGACCAATCTCGGTTTCCTGCACGACGATGCCAGCGGCAATGGCAGTGGCGGCGGTTCTGGCGGTAATTCCGCGGGCGGTTCGGCGGGCAACGGACAAACGGGTCAGGGCGGTCAGGCTCAGGGAGAAGGCAACAGTGGCCAATCCTATTCGACCTCACCAACGCGTGGCTGGCCAACACCATCCGAAATGCGCGAAGCGGCCCGCCGCCCCGGCATGCCGCAATGGCAGGCCGATGCCATCATGCAGATGGCCGATCTCGATGAAGCCATCGGCGAGATGCTGGCGCCGATCAAGCAGCAACTGGAGAACCTGCTCAACAAGGCAAAAGCCTGGATGCAAACCCACCGGGACGAGCTACTCGCTGCCCTGATGGCTCTGATCATGATCATCCTGCTGCTGATCATCGCCTATATCCTGCGCGAGGCCCGCGCTGCCACCTGGCTGCGCACGCGCTACGATTACCTGACACTGGTGTTGCTGCGCCGGCACGACCCAGGAGGCCGTGGCGCCCGCCAGATTTACCGCGCCATGGAACGACTGTTCATCCTGCTCGATCACCCGCGTGCGCCCGCTGCTAACACACGAGAATTCCTGCGCGAAGCGACCTACTACCGCGAGCAACTGCTTCCCGAAGCCAGCGAACTGACCCGGCTCTTCGAGGAATATCGCTATGGGCCGGAGCATGCCGACGCGGCCCGGTTGGAACGTATGCTTGCGCTCTACCGCGCCTTGTACGCCAAGGCCGCCTGAGGCCTGCCGCACAGCATGGCAAGTGCCCACACCGAGGCACAACCGCCGACCGATGTCAGGCTAGCGTGAGCAAGGATGCCAATGGCCGCCCGGAACTTTCAGCCATGCACACCAGCATGCAAGCTCAGGGATTCCCGCCGCATCCACCACCTCCACCGCAAAACTGAGCCATTGTTCGGTTCCAACGCGCTGCTGCGGTGCACTGCCCTTTTCGGGCAAAAAACCGCAGCGCTTCGTTAGCGCTTGCCGCCCGGCTTTTTGGCCGCCTCGGTCTCGGTAATGGAATGCTCTTCCTCATGCGCCGCATGCATCAGCCAGACGAGGTCGCCACCCTGCACCGGCATCGGGATCATCTGGTTCCAGCTCCAGCGGAACACCGGGCCGTAGGGCACGTAGCGCGCCAGCACGTCGCCGCGCGAGGTCACGCCGAAAAAGGGTAACGGCGACAGGATGAATTCCTTCAATTGGGCGTCGGTCACCATGATCTCTCCTTGCTCTCGTTATCGCGCGAGCCTTGAGCTCAGCGCGGGCCACCGTATTCGTCGGCCAGTTGGTCGTAATGGGCGTGCGCTTCGCTTTCCTTGAGCGCCTCTGCATACCATTCCTGCATCGCCGGATGCGCCAGCAGGGTATCGCGATAGGCGGCCGCGACCGGCGGCAACGCCACGTTGTAAATATGGAAGCGCCAGACGATGGGCGCATACATGGCATCCGCCACTGAAAACTCGCCAAACAGGTAAGGGCCTTCGCTGGTCGCGAAGAGCGTGCGCGCCTCGGTCCAGATTTCGACGATGCGGTCGATATCGCGCTGCACTTCCGGCGTCGGCGTCTTCCCTTTGAGCTTGAGCTTCAGGTTCATCGGCATGGCTGTACGCAGCTTGGCAAAGCCGGCGTGCATTTCGGCGCTGATGCTGCGCGCCCTGGCCCGCGCCCGGGCATCCTCCGGCCACATCTGCGGGTAGCGCTCGGCCAGCGTCTCGGCAATGGCGATGCTCTCCCAGACCTGGAAGCCATCCTCGTGCAGGCAGGGCACGCGGGCGTTACCGGAGAGCGGCTTGAGTTCCGGGTTGTAATCGCGCCCGGCCACCGACACCATGTGTTCGCGGAAGGGTATGGCGAAATGCCTGAGCAGCAGCCAGGGCCGCAGTGACCACGACGAGTAGTTCTTGTTGCCAATATACAGATCGAACATTGCGCTCACCTCACTCAAGAGTATTTCTGCCATCGTACTCTGGGAGTGACTCGATGGCCCAGAGGTTCAACTTGCCGACACAATTGATACGGCTTTGGAATATGCCTTTAGCAATTTGAATTGTTTCAAACATTCGTTTATAAACAATATGATGTATGGTTGACATAGATCAGCAAATTTCGATGTTGCAGTGCACAATTTATGCAACATTGCTGTTACAATGAAGTCGTTGTAATTATTAATTCACTTTCAAAGGAGCCTTCCGATGTCGATCAATCCCGAGCAGTTCGCCGCCGCCAACAAGGCCGCTATCGATTCCCTGCTGTCCGTTGCCAACACCGCCCTGGCTTCTGCCGAGCGTATCGCCGCCCTGAACCTGGAAACCGCCAAGTCCCTGCTGGCTGACACCGTCACCAACACCAAGGCCGTCATGGGTGCCAAGGATGTCAAGGATGCCCTGGCTATCCAGGCTTCCCTGGCCCAGCCGAGCGTCGAGAAGGCCGTTGCCTACGGCCGTTCGGTTTACGAAATCTCTTCCGAAACCCAGCAAGAGCTGGCCAAGATGGTTGAAGCCCAGTTCGGCGAATTCCAGAAGTCCATGAGCAGCCTGCTGGAAAAGGCCGCCAAGTCCGCTCCGGCCGGTTCCGACGTTGCTGTCGCCGCCGTGCAGAGCGCCTTTGCCGCTGCCAACTCCGCCTTCGACAACATGCGCAAGTCGGCCCAGCAAATCACCGAATTGGCCCAGACCAACATCGCCGCTGCCACCAGCGCCACCGCCAAGGCTGCCAAGAAGGCCACCGGCAAGTAATTCGCCCCGGAGACCCCGAAAGCCCGCCGCGTGCGGGCTTTTTTGTTTTTTGGCCATTTTGCCCCGTGCACCGCAGCAGTGATGCCCGACAGCGACTCGCGGCGAGCGCCTGCTAAAATCCGCCCCCATGAGCCAGACCGTCGACCCCAGCATCCTCTCCCCGCTCGGCAAACCCACCGAGTACCGCGCCACCTACGCGCCGGACCTGCTTTACCCCATCCCGCGCCAATTGAAGCGCGACGAACTGGGCATCGCCGCTGACGAGTTGCCCTTCGTCGGCGAGGACATCTGGAACGCCTACGAAGTCTCCTGGCTGACCCCCAAGGGCAAGCCGGTCGTTGCCCTCGCCACCTTCCGCGTGCCGGCCGACAGCCCGAACCTGGTCGAATCGAAATCCTTCAAGCTCTACCTCAACTCCTTCAACCAGACCGCCTTTGCCGACACCGAAACCGTCGTCGCCACGCTGGAAAGGGACCTCAGCGCCGCCGCCGGCAAGACCGTGCGCGTCGCCGTCAGTCTGCTCAACGACCAACCCGCCTTCACCATCGGCTACCCGACCGGCGACTGCATCGACGATCTCGACATCGCCTGCGACACCTACCAGCCGACCCCGGCCTTTCTCACCGTCGGTGACGGCCCGGTCGTCGAAGAAACCCTGTACTCGCACCTGCTTAAGTCGAATTGCCTGGTCACCGGCCAGCCCGACTGGGCCATGGTCGTCATCCGCTATCGCGGCCGCCCCATCGACCGCGCCGGCCTGCTACGCTACATCGTGTCCTTCCGCAACCACAACGAATTCCACGAGCAATGCGTCGAGCGCATCTTCTGCGACATCACGCAGCGCTGCGCCCCCGAAGCCCTCTCGGTCTACGCCCGCTACACCCGCCGCGGCGGCCTCGACATCAACCCCTTCCGCAGCAGCGGGGAGTTTCTGGCGCATGACAATGTGCGCGAGGTTCGGCAGTAGGCAACGCTTATTATGTGGAGTTAATTTCTCACCCAACCTATACGAAATGCACGGTGCTTGTAGAATCCGGCCCTTTGTTAATTCGCCGTTCGGCGTATTTAAAAGGAACGCAGCAGTGAGAGAACAGAATTCGAAGGCGTCCAGACTCTACAAAGCGTGCACTCTGATCCGCTACATGATCGTCACATCGGACCAGTTGGCGACGATCAATGCCATCGAGGAGAACAAGTAATGAAGAAGATCATTTTCTTGCTATGTCTAGCGTTGACTGTCCTATCTGCATCTGCCGCCACCCTTGGACAGGAATTCGAGATCGAACGAGCTGATAGTTTTCAACAGGGCGCCACCACCTTTGATGAAGCTAAAGAGCAACTCGGCGTGCCGACTTCAATTTCGACAGATGCCGAAGGCAACCAAACGATCTGGTGGAAATACGTGAAGGTAAATCTGTTGGGAAAGGATATTCGGAAACTAGCCGTTGTGTTTGACAAGGAAGGCAAGATGCTCCGTATCGCTCATCGGGAAGTAATCAAATAATCGGACACAACCGGACATTGTCCCTTACCCGAAAAAAAAGCCCGCGCACCGCCGTACTGCTCCGCCCTACCCTAAAACCGCCGAATACCCCTCCTCCGCCAGCACCTGCCGCACAGCCGGACGGGTAATCATGCGGCGGTAGTGCGCCTCGCAATTGGCGGGGAGTGGGATGCCGATGCGGTCGGCCCAGAATTCATTGTAGAAAAGCGCGGCGTCGGCGATAGTGAAGTGGTCGGCCAGATAGCTGCGGCCTTCAAGTTCGCGGGCCATCAGGGCCATTCCGTTTTCCACGATCTGCCGGCCTTGCGCCTTGACCGATTCATGATCGTGGCTGCTCGGGGCGAAGCGTTCGGTGGTGAAGATGCGGGCGAAACCTTGCGTGTGCAGGGTGTGCACTGCGTAGTTCATCAGGCCGAGGACGCGCACTTCGCCTTCGATGCTTTCCGGCAGCAGCTTGCGCTTGGGGTAAGTGCGCGCCAGCCACCAGGCGATGGCAGAGAATTCGGTGAGCGCCGTGCCATCGTCCAACACCAGCGCCGGGATCGTGCCCTTGGGGTTGATCGCCAGGTATTCCTTCTTGTACTGGTCGCCGGCCAGCAGGTTGACGATGTAGGCCTCGAAAACCAGGCCGCATTCTTCCAGCAGCAGGTGGATGCCGGTCGAGCACGAGCCGGGCGTCATGTAGAACTTCTTGGTCATTGGGCTTCGCTCAGGGTTTTTCTTGCGTAATCGAGCAGCGATTCCTCGATGGCGGCGTAGGGGTATTCCGCCACCGCCGTCACGCCGATGGCCGCCAACTTGGAGGTCGGCCCGTCGCCGATGCGGGCGACGAAAACCGCTGCGCAGTCCTTGATGGTTTCGAGAATGCCGGCCATGGCCGATTGATCGCCGGTCTGCCCGTGGCAGTAATGCGCCACCTCGCGGTTTTCCACAAAGCGGCAGCCGTTCAGGCTGACCTCATAAATGCGGAATTGCGTAGCGTGACCGAAATGTTCGTTGATCGACACGCCGTCCTTGCTGGCCACGGCCAGTAATTTGGAGCTCGTCGCCATGCTCGGCTCAGACCGCCAAGGCCGCCGCCAACGGCTCGTAGCCGCCATCGACGCTATAGGCGCGGGTGAAGCGGAAATCGGCGAACATCTGGGCGAAGACCTTGCTGGCGTTGCCCTTGTAGCAATAGATGACGATGGGTGCATCCTTGGGCAGGCGGCCCATCCAGGCGACGACACGCTGCTCGACCAGATGCGCCGCACCGTCAATGTGGCCCTGCTGGTAGCTCGGCAGGTCGCGCACGTCGAAGATCGCGACCATGGCCTCGCTGCGGATCAGCGTTGCCGCATCCTGCGGTGAGATGTTGTGGAAGGCGCGCGTTTGCGGTGCGTTCATGGCGATTCGCTTGAGAAAGTTTCGATACTGTTCTCTAGCAAGACCAAAGCCAAGAAACAAACAACCTAAATTCAATTACTTGGCAACAATAGTGCTTCGCCGAACCAAAGACTTTGTCGCTTTTACGACGCGCACCAGGCCAGCCCACCTTGCCCACACCGGCAGGACAAAGGTATAACAAGCCTCCCGCCGCCACCGCCCCGCCATGACCCTGCTGCGCCGCTCGCTCCTCGCCCTCTGCTTCCTGCCGCTGCCGGCGCTGGCGCTGCCCGGCTTCGCCGAGGTCAAGCGCGACCACACGCCGTCGGAGGCCGTGCTGCTCGCCCGCGATGGCCGGCCGCTGCATACCTTGCGGCTGGACAAGACGGTGCGCCGCCTGCCATGGACGCCGCTCAACGAAATCTCCCCGGCACTGGTCCGCGCCGTCATTGTTTCCGAAGACAAGCGCTTCATGGAGCACGATGGCATCGACTGGCGTGCCGCCGGCAAGGCGGCCTGGAGCAATTTCTGGGGCAGCCGCACGCGCGGCGCCAGCACGCTGACCATGCAGCTCGCCGGCCTGCTCGACGAGGACGGCCAGCGCCAGGGCCGCCGCTCCATTTTTGCCAAAATTTCGCAGTCCACCGCAGCAGTGCGCCTCGAAGGCTTCTGGAGCAAGCGCCAGATCATCGAGGCCTACCTCAACCTCGTGCCTTTCCGCGGCGAACTGCAAGGCGTCGGCGCGATGAGCCGCCAGCTCTTCGGTAAATGGCCGCACGGCCTGGACGAACGTGAATCGGCGCTGGCCGCTGCCCTGCTCCGCTCGCCCAACGCCAGCCCGGCCGTGGTCGCCCGCCGCGCCTGCAATTTGTTGCGCGAAATGGCCCGCGACAGCGAATGCGAAGGGCTGGAAAGCTTCACCCAGCAGGCTCTGGCCGGCGGCCTGCGCGCCACCGACGCCGGTACGCCGCAACTCGCCCCTCACCTCGCCCGCAAGCTGCTGGAGAAACCCGGCCAACCGATACGCTCCAGCCTCGACGCCGACCTGCAAGCCTTCGCCCGCGAGGCCCTGCGCCGCCACCTCGGTGCGCTGCGCCAGCAGAACGTCGAAGACGGCGCGGTCGTCGTGCTCGACAACGCCAGCGGCGAAATCCTCGCCTGGGTCGGCTCCAGTGGCGATCTGTCGGATGCCGCCGAAGTCGATGGTGTCACCGCATTGCGCCAGGCCGGCTCGACCCTGAAACCCTTCCTCTACGCGCTGGCCTTCGAGACGCGCACGCTGACGCCCGCCTCACTGCTGGAAGACGCCCCGCTGACGCTCGACACCGGTAACGGCCTTTACGCGCCGCAAAACTACGAGCCGCACTATCAAGGCTGGGTGTCGGTGCGCCGCGCACTCGGCGGCTCGCTCAACGTGCCGGCCGTGCGCACCGTCGTTCGCCTCGGCCCCGAGCCTTTCCTGCGCCGCCTGCGCGCCGCCGGCTTCGCCAGCCTGAAGCAGGAGGGCGACTGGTACGGCTTCAGCCTCGCCCTCGGTTCGGCCGACGTCTCGCTGCTGATGCTGTCCAATGCCTACCGCAGCCTGGCCAACGGCGGCCAGTGGCGGCCGCTGCGCGCCACGCCGGGCAAGGGCGACAGCCCGGTTCCCTGTCGCCGCGAGGGCTGCGCCGAGGTGTTCACCGGCCTGCCGCACACCGCCTTTGCACCCACCGCCAGCTTTCAGGTCGGCGACATCCTGGCCGACCGCAACGCCCGCGCCGCCACCTTCGGCCTCGAATCCTGGCTGGCCACGCCTTATTGGGCCGCCGCCAAGACCGGCACCAGCAAGGACATGCGCGACAACTGGTGCGCCGGCTTCTCGCGCCGCTACACCGTCGCCGTCTGGGTCGGCAACGCCAGCGGCAGCCCGATGCACGATGTTTCGGGCATCAGCGGCGCGGCGCCGGTCTGGCGCGAAGTCATGGACTGGCTGCAACGCGGCGACCCGGCACGCGGCCGTGCCGCCGTCACCAGCCAGCCGCCCGCCCCGCCCAAAGGCCTGGTGCGCCAGCGCATCCGCTTCGAGCCACCGCGCGAACCGGCGCGCGACGAATGGTTCATCGCCGGCACCGAACAAAGCGTCATCCGCCAGGCTGGCGGCAACGCGCTGGCCCGCATCGCCTACCCGACCGACGGCACCATCCTCGCCCTCGACCCTGACATTCCGCCCAACCGCCAGCGCATCGAACTCAAACTCAGCGCCCCGGCCGGCAAAGGCTGGCAATGGCAACTCGACGGCCGCCCCCTGGCCCGCGCCGATTCAACCCTGCGCTGGCTGCCGCAGCCGGGGCGGCATCGCCTGCGGCTGGTCGATGCGCGGGGTGACGTGATCGATGAAGCGGGGTTCGAGGTGAGGTCGCTGCGGGGGAAGACAAGGCGTTAATGCGGCCATTTCGCCCGCGCCCGGGCGTGACCAGAACTCAGTTCTCGGCCACCAGTACCCGAACCGCCTTCTGGGTCAGCGGCGCAACCAGCATGACGACCGGAAAGGCGAACAGCCAAGCCGTTAGCCAGGCAGACACCCAAAGGCCGAAAAAGCCGTCGGACAGGCCCGCGGCACGAACGGTCGCGATTCCCGACACGAGCAAGGACATCAGACCGGAAAGAATGAGGCTGAATAGCATTGGGGCAAATTTCTTTGGAATCATGGGAAAGTCTCCTGATCAATTTTTCAGTTCATTGGCGATGCGCAGGGCGGTTTCGGCGAAATTCCGGCCAAACATCCGGGCGGTCTTGACGTCACCGGGCACGAAGGCGTCGGCGGGGGCCGAATGCCCGGCCTGGGCCATCAGGCCGGACCAGGAACCCAGGCGGTTGGCCGCTTCATCGTAGGGAACGCCGCGATGCTGCTCGGGGAGAATCGGATTGCCCACCCACAACATCCCGTGTTGCATGCAGAAGGTGAATAGCGAAACCAGCGTCGACTGCTTGTCCCCGGCCGGCAAGGACGAAACGGTGAAACCGGCGGCCAGCTTGCCCTTGAGTTGCTGGCTTCGCCACAGCCCACCGGTCGAATCCATGAAGGTTTTGAAGGTGCCCGACACACCGCCCAGGTAAGTCGGCGAGCCGAAGAGGAACCCATCGTACTCAAGCAACTGCTCGGGCCGGCGGGTCAATTCCTCGGCTTTGACGATATGGACTTCGGTATCGGCGACCCCCAGCGCTCCCTCGGCGACCTGTTGAGCAATATGCGCCGTGTGGCCATGAGCGCTGTGGTAGATGACGGCTAGTTTTTTCATTTCACTGACTCCAGATAAAAATGGATTTCAAATCGCAAGCAACAGGCACTCATCGCGAAATCCATTCGATGAGCCAAGCAGAAAGAAAGAGGCCAAGGCCAAAGACGCCGTGATTGATCACGCTTCTGAGACAGCTCTTGAGCGGCGAGGCGGTCTTCGAGGCGGCAAACCCCAAGCCCATGGCCGGCTGCATGACGAATAGTGGGAAAACGACGGTGGAGATACCTATGAGGAGCGCCGGCAGCAACGTCGGGCTGTGGGCCCATTGCGTTCCAGCAACGGCCAGCAACAGCCCGGCAAAGACGAAGCCGATCGCGTAGTGCGTCAGCCAGCCGAGCGGGGTTTCGTTGGCGATCGGCATGGCCTTGGCGATGGATGCATGCGCTATCCGCCCATGAATCAGATGCCCGACCCAGCGCCCGATGAAAGCGAAATTGAGGGTCTGAACCCCGACCCGCTTCAGGAACATCAGCCAGATGTCCATGACCAAAGTAGCGCCGCCCCCGATCAGGGCGACTCGCAGAATTTCCTGAGTTGCAGTCATGACGCACTCCTTGAAAGTTGACGAAAGAGACTCTGGAGTGCACTGTAGAAGTTGAAGTCAACTTCAAGTCAAGGGGTGTTGCGATGGATATTTCCGAGGTCAGCAAACAGACCGGCATCCCCTCATCGGCGCTGCGCTTCTACGAGCAGAAAGGTCTTATTTCCTCGGTGCGCGAGAAGGGTGAGCGGCGCCGTTACTCGCCGAGCGTGCTGGAGCAACTGGCCTTGATCGCCCTCGGGCAGGCCGCCGGTCTGTCGCTGGATGAAATCCGCTCCATGCTTTCGCCTTACGGCGCCCCGAACATTGACCGCCAGCTACTGGCGGCGAAAGCCGACGAAATCGATGCCCTGATCAAACGCCTGCGGGCCATGAGCAGCGGCTTGCGCCATGCGGCAGCCTGCCCGGCGCCCAGCCATGTCGAATGTCCCAGCTTTCAGAAACTATTGAAGGCAGCAGCGACCGGGGCGCTGGAAAAACGTTGGGGCAAGACGAGGTTGCAAACGCCGCATAAGTAGCGATCCGCCGATCTTCGCCAACGAATCGGCTGATCGAATCCAATTCGCCCCTGGATTGGCTCAGCAGCGCACGAAAAATCCCGCCCCCGTTTTTTACCCTTTTTGCCCGGTGCACCGCAGCAGTCGCCAGTGCCGGCCGATGGGCAAGCTTTCGCGCCCCTGATCGGCCGCTTGTGGCACACTCCGCCCATGCACGCTTTTCCCCATCTTTCCCTGATTGACTGGCTCGCCCTGGTCGTCTTCTACGCCTGTTGGGCGGGTTATGCCTGGTATTCGGAGCATAGCCGCTCAGGCGCGGTCGGGTTGATCGGCACCAGCCAGCAGTACCGCCTGTTGTGGGCCTACCGCATGCTGGAGCGCGAGGTGCGCGTCACCGATTCGACGCTGATCGGCAACCTGGTGACCAGCGTTTCGTTCTACGCCAACACCACCATCTACATCATCGCCGGCCTGGTCGCCGCCCTCGGTGCCTCGGACAAACTGATCAGCTTCACGGCCGACCTGCCCTTTGCCGGCGCCGGCTCGCGCGAACTGCTCGAAATCAAGTTGATGCTGGTGCTGTCAAGCTTTGTGTTCGCCTATTTCAAATTCACCTGGTCGCTGCGCCAGTTCAACCTGCTCTCCATCCTGGTCGGCGCCGCGCCGCTGGGCAAAACCGGCGAGCCGGAAATCGACCGCTACGCCAAGCGTCTGGCCAAGGCCAACAGCCTGGCCGGCGACGATTTCAACCGCGGCATCCGCGCCTATTACTTCGGCCTGGCCGCCTCGGGCTGGCTGATCGGCCCGCATGTGCTGGGGGTGCTGGCGCTCGTGGTACTGGTCATCCTCTACCGGCGCGACTACCGCTCGGAAGCCTTGGCAGCCTTGCGAGAGGACTGACCGAATGAGCGCCAACCGCCAGCTAGCGGGCATCGGCTACGGCCTGCTCGCCTACGTGATCTGGGGCTTCTTTCCGCTCTATTTCCGCCAGCTCGGACAGCTTTCGCCCTTCGACATCCTGACCAACCGCACAGCCTGGGCCTTCGTTTTCGTTGCCCTGCTGCTGACCCTGCGCCAGCGTTGGGGCGCACTGGGCGCTCTGTTCTCTCAGCCGCGCCACCTTGTCCGCCTGTCGGTCGCCGCCATCTTGCTCGGTGCCAACTGGCTGGGCTTCCTGTGGGCGGTCGATCAACGTCAGGTCGTCGCGGCCAGCCTCGGCTACTTCCTGACGCCATTGGTCAATGTGCTGCTCGCCCTGCTGGTACTGAAAGAAAAACTGAACCGCTGGGAATGGCTGGCCATCGCCCTGGCCATCGCCGGCGTCGGCAACGAACTGGTGACACTGGGCAACGTGCCGTGGATCGCCCTCTTCCTGGCCGGTACCTTCGGCAGCTACGGCCTGCTGCGCAAGCAGGTGCCGGTCGATGCCATTTCCGGCCTGGCGCTGGAAACAGCCGTCATGCTACCGATCGGCCTGGCCTACGCTGCCTGGCAGGCACAGCACGGCCACACGGTTTTTGCCCTGAACGACGGGTACACCGCAGCCTTGCTGATCGGCTCGGGCATCCTGACCGCCGTGCCGCTGATGGCCTTTGCCGCCGCCACGCAGCGGCTCGACCTGGCCACCGTCGGCATGCTGATGTACATCAACCCGACCATGCAGTTCCTCACCGCCATCTTCCTCTTCGACGAACCCTTGCAACCGGCGCGGCTGCTCAGCTTCGGCTTTATCTGGCTGGGCCTGCTGGCATTCAGCTGGAGCATGTGGCACAAGGTGCGCGGCGGTAGGTAAATCTCCCTACCGGCGAGTAGAATAATCTCTATTCTCCAAGAATAAATGCAAGGAGCCTTTGCGGTCATGAGTCCGGTTCGGCAAGACGATTCGCTGCGCTCGCTGGTGCATCAGGCCATCCTCGACGAAGCGCCGGACGGCATCTTGGTGGTCGATCGCGACGACCGCATCGTTGCAGTCAATGAACGTTTTTTCACGGTCTGGAACATTCCACGGCCACCGCTCTCGCTCGAAGAGCTGGTCAACCAGCTGGACACGCCCAACCTGAACAATGCGGCCGAAAGGACACTCGACCCGGCCGGTTTCATGCGCCGTGTGCAAGACCTTTACGCCAACCCGGAGTTGAAGGACGTCTGCGACATTGCCCTGAAGGACGGGCGTACGCTGAACCGTCACTCCCGTCCGCTGTACGGGCCGCAAGGGCAATACCTGGGGCGCGTCTGGTATTTCCGCGACATTACCGAAATCATCCTGTCCCGCCTGGCCCTGAGCGAAAGCGAAAAACGCTACCGCACCGCTTTCCAGACGACGCTCGACGCCATTGCCATCACGACCTTGAGCGATGGCACCTACGTCGACGTCAATCGGGCTTTCATCAAGATTTCCGGCTATTCGCGCGAGGAAATCGTCGGCCACAGCTCGCTCGAACTCTCGCTGTGGGCGCACCCGGAGGACAGGTACCGCCTGGCCGAGCAAATCCGCGGCGGCGCCAATCATCTCGAATTCGAAGCCCTGTTCCGCCGCAAGAACGGCGAACGGTTCTGGGGCATGTTCTCGGTCACGCGCATGGAACTGGATGGCGTGCCCTGCCTGCTGTCGATCACGCGCGACATCACCGAGGAAAAGAACGCCAAGGACGCGCTGGCCCGTCATCACGAAGAGCTCGAACGCCAGGTCGCCGAACGCACGGCCGAACTGTCGCGTGCCAAGGAAGCTGCCGAAGCCGCCAGTGTCGCGAAGAGCGCCTTCCTGGCCAACATGAGTCACGAGATTCGCACCCCGCTCAACGCCATCACCGGCATGGCCTACATGATCCGGCGCGGCGGCCTGACGCCCCGTCAGGAAGGCCAGCTCGACAAGCTGGAAGCGGCCGGCGAGCACCTGTTGAACATCATCAATGCCGTGCTCGAACTGTCCAAGATCGAGGCCGGCAAGATCAAGCTGAACGAGATTCCGCTGCGCATCGAAAGCGTTCTCGACAATGTCCTGTCCATGCTGCAGAGCCGTGCCCAGGCCAAGGAACTGCCGCTCCACGTCGAAACCGGGCATTTGCCGACCAACCTGATCGGTGACCCGACGGCCGTGCAACAGGCCTTGCTGAACTACGCAGCCAATGCGCTCAAATTCACCGACAACGGCCACGTCACGCTGAGCGCCCATGTGCAGGAAGAAGACGACAGCAGCGCACTGGTGCGCTTCGAAGTCGAAGATACCGGCATCGGCATCGAGCCTGAGGTGCTGGCGCGGCTGTTTTCCGCCTTCGAACAGGCCGACAACACGACCACCCGAAAATATGGTGGTACCGGCCTCGGCCTGGCCATCACCAAGCGCCTGGCCGAGCTGATGGGCGGTACGACTGGCGCCAGCAGTACGCCGGGGCAAGGCAGCCGTTTCTGGTTCACCGTGCGATTCGCCAAATCGGCGCACGCCCGCGCCAGCCTGACGCTGGATTGCGCCGTCGATGCCGAACAGGTGCTGCGCGACCAGTTGCCGCCGCACCGCATCCTGCTGGTCGAAGACGAACCGGTCAATCGCGAAATCGCCCAATGCCTGCTGCAGGACGCTGGGCAGCAGGTCGATACCGCCGTTGACGGGACCGAGGCAGTCGCCCTGGTCCGGCAAAACCGCTACGACCTGATCCTGATGGACATGCAGATGCCGAAGATGGACGGCCTGCAGGCGACCCGCCTGATCCGTCTGCTGCCGGAAGGACACGACCTCCCCATCCTGGCCTTGACCGCCAACGCCTTTGGCGAAGATCGCGCCCGTTGTATCGAGGCCGGCATGAACGACTTCATCGCCAAGCCGGTCGAGCCGGCCGCGCTGTTCGAAAGCGTGCTGCGCTGGCTGCATCCAGAGAAATCGGCTTGAGCCTTCTGCCGGGCTGCCGGCATCGGCGATAATCCGCCGATGTCCCGCACCCTGCTCTACGCCATCGTCTTCATCGAGGGCTTCTGCTCCCTCGGCGCCGAAGTCATCGCCTTGCGCCGCCTGCTGCCGCATATCGGCAGTTCCATCGTCGTCACTGCGCCCACCATCGGCTTCTTCCTGCTCGCGCTCGCCCTGGGTTACGCCGCCGGCAGCAAGGTCGAGGCCGACTTCCGCCGCATCGTCGGGCGCAACTTCCTGATCTCCGCCGTACTGGCTGGCGTCGGCCTAGCCGGCGTCACGGTCGATGCGCTGTTCCTGCACCTGCAGCCGGCTTTCGTCGCCTACCTCTTCTTCGTCGGCGGTATCCTGTGCCCGCTCGCCTGGCTGCTCGGCCAGACCGTGCCGATCCTGACCAACGAGATGCAGCACGCCCGCACCGGCGAGGCCAGCGGTCTGGCGCTGTATTGGTCCACGCTCGGCTCCTTCCTCGGCTCGGTATCGCTGTCGCTGATCGTCATGCAATGGCTGGGTGTCGGCGCCGCCGTGCTCGCCTGCAGCCTCGGCCTGGTCGCCGGCACGCTGCTGCTCGCCGGCCGCTCGCTGGAAAATGCCGTTTTTGCCCTGTGCACCGCAGCCATCGCCACATTCGCCAACTGGCAAAGCGGCGCCACGGCCGATACGGCCTACGCCGACTACGTGGTCGCCCCGGTCACCCTGCCCGGCCAGAACGACCCGCAGGCCTTCTGGGTGAACAAGTCGGTCGCCTCGCTGCTCGACCGTTCCGAGCCGCCGCATTACGCCCGTTACATCGAGCACCTGCGCCGCCTGCTGCTGGTCGATCTCGGTTTTCGCGAGCGCGACATCCTGGTGCTCGGCGCCGGCGGCTTTACGCTGTCGCACCGCGAACCGCTCAACCGCTACACCTACGTCGATATCGACCCGAAGATCCGCGACATCGCGGAGAAACACTTCCTGCACGAGCCGATCCGCGGCGAATTCATCGTCGACGATGCCCGCCGCTTTGTCGGCACCACCGAGCGTCGCTTCGACGCCGTGCTGGTCGATGTGTTCAGTTCGCACACTTCGATTCCCGGTCACCTCGTGACCCGCGAGTTCTGGCATGAAGTGCGCCGCGCCCTCAAGCCGGACGGCGTGCTGCTGGCCAACCTGATCCTCGACGGCAAGCTGGAATCGCCCTTCGCCCGCAACCTGCTGGCAACCATCGAAGCGGAATACGGGCGCTGCGCCGTCGAGGTGCTGCACAAGGGCAAGCCGGCGGCGAACGTCGAAGTCACCTGCTTTGCCGGCAGTCGGCCGAGCCCGACCCACCTTTACGTCGACGAGAAAAACCGCGCCGACCTCGACCGGGCGACGCAGAACTAGCGCATTTCACCCCCAGCATTTTTGCCCATTTTGGCCGGTGCACCGCAGCAGCCGGCCAGGACATCAATCAGCCCTTGCGGCGCAAACTCATGTGCGTCTTGATCATGCTCGGTACGTGCAACGCGAGGTCCGAGCCACGCTGACAACTGAGCAGCAGGTGCAGCATCCCGCTGGTAAAGGCCCAGGTATCGCGGGCCACGTCGATCGGCACCAGGCCTTCGCGCAACATGCCCTTTTCGGCAGCCTTCAGGTACATCGCTTCGATCTTGGCCAGGAAGCTCTGCGCCGGCTTGCCGATTTCGGCCTCGATTTCGGCGAATTCATCAACGTATTCGCAGCGCGAAATCATGATCTCGAACACCTCGCGCACCACCGAGCAATCTTCCAGCACACGGAAGAACTCGGTGACAGAAGCCTCGATGGCGTCGAGCGGGTTGTCGAATTTATCGGAAAACAGGATGGCGTCGGTGCGCTCGATCATCGGCGCGAAAACGTCCTCGCGCATGGCGAAGAAAAGCTCGGCCTTGTTCTCGAAATGCCAATAAACAGCGCCGCGCGTCACGCCGGCGGCCTTGGCGATCTTTTCCAGCGTCGAACGCACGACGCCACATTCATGGAAGACCCGGCGCGCCGCTTCGATGATGTCCTTGCGCGTCTGTTCGGCTTCTTCCTTGGTCTTTCTGACCACGATCCTTCTCCCTATTGCAACTGCGTCAACTGCGGTCGGAAACAAAATGTAAATCCGACTGAAACGCTCAGAAAGTATTTTACATACATTCCTGAATGTTTATAATCCCCATCAAAGTAAATTACAAGGAGAACAACCGTGCCTAACCAAACTCAACCCCAGCGCAAGGCCATCGCCCTGCTCCTCGCTTCCACGGCCTTCGCCGCCGCCCTCACCGGCTGCTCCGGCGAAAAGCCGGCCGCTCCGGCCATGGGCCCGATGCCGGTGACGGTCATCGAGATGCAGGCGCAGAAGGTGCCGACCAGCATCGAAATCATGGCGCAGACCGAAGGCGCCCGCGAAACCGAAGTGCGCGCCCGTGTCGGCGGCATCCTGATGAAGCGCCTGTTCCAGGAAGGCGATGTGGTCAAGAACGGCCAGCCGCTCTTCCAGATCGATCGCGCTCCTTACGAGATCGCCCTGGCCGACGCCAAGGCCCGCGCCGACCAGACTGCGCGCGAAGTCGCCCGCCTGAAGCCGCTGGCCGAAGCCAAAGCCATCGCCCAGAAGGACTACGACGATGCCGTCTCCAGCAACGCCGTGGCCCAGGCCAACCTGCATCAGGCCGAACTGAACCTGGCGTGGACCACCGTCACCGCCCCGGTCGCCGGCGTGACCGGCCGTGCCGTCAAGTCGGACGGCAACCTGGTGTCCACCGCCGACAGCCTGCTCACCTCGATCTATCAGACCAACCCGATCTGGGTGCGTTTCTCGCTCGGCGAAAGCGATCTGGCCAAGTTCCCCAGCAAGCGCGTCACCGCCAAGGACGTCACCGGCGTCGAACTGGTGCTGCCGGATGGCTCCGTTTACGCCAAGCGCGGCAAGCTGAACTTCCTCGCTTCCAATATCGACACCACGCTCGGCACCCAGCAACTGCGTGCCGAATTCGACAACGCCGACCAAGCGCTGCTGCCGGGCCAGTTCGTCCGCGTCCGCCTGCTCACCGGCGAGCGCGATGGCGTCTTCCTGGTGCCGCAGTCAGCCGTGCTGCAGACCGAACAGGCCAATCTGGTGATGACCGTCGATGGCGAAAACAAGGTCGCGCCGCGTCCGATCAAGACCGGCGAGTGGTATGGCAAGGACTGGGTCATCCTCGGCGGCCTGAAGGCCGGCGACAACGTCATTGTCGACAACCTGATCAAGCTGCGTCCGGGCGCTCCGGTCAATCCGCATCCGCCGGTCGTGCCCGGCGCCGAACAGGCTGGCGGCGGCAAGCCGCAGCAAGGCATGGGCGGGATGGAAGGCATGTCGGGCAAGTCCGCCACGACTCCGCGCAACCAGTAAGGAGCGGCCATGTCCAGATTCTTCATCAACCGACCGATTTTCGCGTCGGTCATCTCGATCATCATCGTCATCGCCGGCCTGGTCGCCTCGCAGGTGCTGCCCATCGCGCAGTACCCGCAGATCGCGCCGCCGACGGTGCTGATCACCGCCACCTATCCGGGCGCTTCGGCTGAAACCCTGGCCAAGACTGTGGCGGCTCCGATCGAGGAGCAGCTGAACGGCGTCGAGAACATGGTGTATTTCACCTCCTCGGCCAGCGCCAACGGTTCGGTCACCATCACCGCCACCTTCGAGGTCGGCACCAACGTCGACATGGCGTCGGTGAACGTCAACAACCGCGTCAAGGCGGCCGAGCCGCGCCTGCCGGAAGCGGTACGGCGTAACGGCGTGATCGTGCAGAAGCGTTCCAACGACATCCTCCAGGTCGTCGCGCTGCAATCCGATCAGGGCCGCTACAACACGCTCTATCTCTCCAACTACGCCAGCCTGAACATCGTTGACGAGTTGAAGCGGGTCAAGGGCGTCGGCGACGTGACCATTTTCGGCGCGCAGGATTACTCGATGCGCGTCTGGCTGAAGCCGGACCGCATGGCCCAGCTTGGTCTGACGACCAGCGAAGTTTCGGCCGCCATCACCGCCCAGAACGCCCAGAACGCGGCCGGCAAGATCGGCCAGGAACCGGCCCCGAACGACCAGCAACTGGTCTATACGGTGACCGCCAAGGGCCGCCTGCTGACCGAGGAAGAGTTCGGCAACATCGTCATCCGTTCGAGTGGCCCCGGCGGCCTGCTCCGCCTGAAGGACGTCGCCCGCATCGAACTCGGCGCCTACAGCTACGACCAGCGCGTGACGCTGGATGGTCAGCCGACCATCGCCATGGGCGTCTTCCTGCAGACCGGGGCCAATGCGCTGGAAGTGGCCGAAGCCGTGCGCGGCAAGATGGCCGAGCTGAAGGTCAAGTTCCCGGAAGCGATGGATTTCGTCATTCCGTTCGACACCACCCGCTTCGTTTCCGCCTCGATCAGCGAGGTCAAACACACCCTGATCGAAGCGATGATCCTGGTGCTGGCCGTCGTCTTCATCTTCCTGCAAAGCTGGCGCGCCACGCTGATTCCGATGGTGGCGGTGCCGATCTCGCTGATCGGCTCCTTCGCCGGCCTGTGGTTGTTCGGCTTCTCGATCAACACGCTGACGCTGTTCGCCATGGTGCTGGCCATCGGTATCGTGGTCGATGACGCCATCGTCGTGCTCGAGAACGTCGAGCGCCTGATGGCCGAAGAGAAGCTGCCGCCCAAGCAGGCTGCCATCAAGGCCATGCACGAAGTCACCGGCGCCCTGATCGCCATCGTGCTCGTGTTGTGTGCGGTGTTCGTCCCGGTCGCCTTCCTCGGCGGTATCGCCGGCCAGCTCTACAAGCAGTTCGCCGTCACCGTGGCAGTGGCCGTGGTGCTCTCCGGCGTCGTCGCGCTGACCCTGACGCCGGCGCTGTGCGCCCTGCTGCTCAAGGCCCAGCATACCGAGAACAAGCTGTTCGCACCGTTCAACCGGATGTTCGAGCGCCTGACCAAGAACTACACCGGCGCCGTGGCCTTCACCATGAAGCACGGCATCGTCGGCGCCCTGGTTTTTGCCCTGATCGTCGGGTGCACCGCAGCATTCTTCCGCATCATCCCGGGCAGCTTCGTGCCGGCCGAGGACCAGGGTTACCTGATCTCGGCACTGATGCTGCCGGACGGCGCGACGCTGAAGCGCACCGAAGCCACCGGCGAACGCATGCGCCAGATGATCAGCCAGGACGAAGCGGTCAAGCACACCTTCGTCGTTTCGGGCTTCGACTTGATCGGCGGCGGCAACAAGCCGAACGCCGGCACCATGTTCATTCCGCTCAAGGATTGGGATGAACGTCAGGGCAAGGCGCAGGATCTGGCCGGCAAGTTCATGGGCATCGGCATGATGCAGCCGGACGGCATGGGCCTCGTTTTCAACCCGCCCCCGATCATGGGCCTGGGCACCGCCGGCGGCTTCGAGGTCTATGTCCAGAACCGCGTGGATGGCGATGCCAAGAAGCTGAACGAAGTCACGCAAGCCTTCATGGACGAACTGAAGAAGCACCCGGAATTCACCCGCATTTCCACCTTCTTCCGCCCGACCGTGCCGCAGCTCTATGTCGAAGTCGATGAGCAGAAGGCGCTGGCGCTCGGCATTCCGATCGCCGACATCTACTCGACGCTGCAGAGCACGATGGGTGCGCTTTACGTCAACGACTTCAACAAGGCCGGCCGCGTCTATCGCGTGCAACTGCAGGCGGAAGCCAATTTCCGCATGAAGCCGGACGACATCGGCAAGGTTTACGTGCGCAGCACGACGACCAACGCCATGATCCCCTTGTCCGCAGTTTCCCGCGTCAAGAATGTGGTCGGCCCGGAACAGGTCGAACGCTTCAACGGGTTCATCGCCGCCAAGGTAATGGGCGACTCGAAGCCGGGCGTCAGCTCGGGCGATGCGATCAAGATCGTCGAACAGGTGGCTGAAGCCACGCTGCCGTCCGGTTACGGCATCGCCTGGACAGGCCAGGCCTTCCAGGAAAAGCGTAGTGCCGGTTCGTCGATGCAGGCCTTCGGCTTCGCCATCATCATGGTCTTCCTGATCCTGGCCGCCCAGTACGAAAAGTGGTCGCTGCCGATCGCCGTCGTCATGGCCGTACCGTTCGCCCTGATGGGCGCGCTGACCGCCATCTGGCTGCGCGGCATGCCGAACGACATCTACTTCCAGATCGGCCTCGTCGTGCTGATCGGCCTGGCGTCGAAAAACGCCATCCTGATCGTCGAATTCGCCGCCCAGAAGTACGCCGAGGGCATGGGTGTGGTCGAGGCCGCCATCGAGGCCGCCCGCCTGCGCCTGCGTCCCATCATCATGACCTCGCTGGCCTTCGTGCTCGGCGTCTTCCCGCTGGTCAAGGCCACCGGGGCCGGCGCCGCCGCCCGCCAGTCGATGGGTACCGGCGTTTTCGGCGGCATGCTCGCTGCCACCTTCATCGCCACGCTGTTCGTGCCGCTCTTCTTCAAGTGGCTCGAACGCGGCAAACAGATCGACCCGTCGCACGTCTCGACCGACGACGCCGAGGAGAACCAAGCATGATCGCCCGCCTCACCCCTGCCGCCCTGGCGCTGGCCGCCACCTTCACCCTCAGCGGCTGCGCCATCGGCCCCGACTACCTGCGCCCGTCGGCGCTGCTGCCCAGCCTGTTCGGCGACAGCAAGCCGACGCCGGTCGCCATTGCCACCAACCCAGCGATCGATCCACAATGGTGGACGCTATTCCAGGACGCCACGCTGAACGATCTGGTCGACCAGGCGTTGAAGAACAACGCCGACCTGCGCCAGGCGGTCGCCCGCATGGAACAGGCCGATGCCGTCGCCCGCGAAGCCGGCGCTGCCTTCCTGCCGGAAATCGATGGCAGCGCCGCTGGCAGCAACACCAAGGCCAGCACCAAGACGGCGACCTACTCGAGTGCCATGCCGCGTATCCGCAACACGCGCAGCGCCGGCCTGAGCACTTCGTATGAACTCGACGTCTGGGGCCGCGTCCGTCGCGCCAACGAGGCAGCCAAGGCCACCCTGCTGGCCAGCCAGTATTCGCGCGACTCGATCCGCCTGAGCGTGGCCGGTGCCGTCACCGCCACCTACCTCAACCTGCGCAGCCTGGACGCCCAACTCGCCATCAGCGAGGAAACCGTCAAGACGCGCGAGGAGAGCCTGAAGCTGGTCAAGATGCGTGTCGACGCCGGCTACGCCTCGCCGCTCGATGGCTACCAGGCCGAAAGCGTCTTGGCTGCAGCGCAAGCCCAACTGATCGAACAGCGCCGCCAACGCACGCTGTCCGTCCATCAACTGGCCCTGCTCACGGCCAATCCCGAACTGAAGATCGCCGCCGGCGACCTGCGCCAGCTGCCGCTGCCGCCGCAGCCGCCGGAAGGTCTGCCGTCGGATCTGATCGAAGGCCGCCCGGACGTCATGATGGCCGAGCAGGAACTGGTCGCCACCAACGCCGGTATCGGCGTCGCCAAGGCCGGCTACTTCCCGAAATTCACGCTAACCGGCAGCATCGGCAGCGAGAGCAAGACCTTGTCCGACCTGTTCAGCGCCGGCTCCGGCACCTGGGCAGTCGGCCTCGGTGCCCTGATGCCCATCCTCGACTTCGGCCGCACCTCGGCCCGCGTCGATCAGGCCAAGGCACTCAACCAGCAATCACTGATCGCCTGGCAAAATGCGCTGCAGACAGCCTATAAGGAAGTCCGCGACGCACTGGTCAGCCTGCGCGAGGATGGCGAAGCGGAAAAGGCGCAAGCCAGCCGCGTGGTCAACGCCCGCAAGGCACTCGACATCTCGCAACTGCGCTATGAAGCCGGCCACGCCGGTTACCTGGAAGTGCTCGACAGCCAGCGTTCGTTCAACGACGCACAACTGGCCATGATCGCCACGCGCCAGGCTCGACTGAACGCGGCCGTCGACCTGTTCAAGGCGCTCGGCGGCGGCTGGAAGCCGGAAAAAAGCTGACTGCTGCGGTGCACTGCTGAAAAAGGCAAAAAACCAAGGCCGCCCGAGGGCGGCCTTTTTCATGCATACGCAAAGTTAAAGAGGTGGGCCGACGCTGGCACAAACAGCGCCGGCCCGAACCAGACCACCGCGCAGGAGAGTACGCGATGGCGTGGTGAACGTTGGCTGCGTCAGTCCTGACGCGGCGGGAGCGGCAACAGCGAATTACCCTCGCCGTGCCGAATCTGGTATTCGACGAGATTGATCGCGCGCAGCACGTCGGCCTTGGCCTGGCCGACGATATAGTCGTCGGCCACATTGAAGACGCGCTGCAACCGGCGCAACTCCTCATCGTTGGCGAGTCCGCGGCGGGCGATCTCGACCAGCGTCTGCTGCACCGACTCGTAGAGATTGATCGAATACTTGTCCTTGTGCAGGTATGCCAACGCCATGGCGACGTTGATGACGCCAACGATGGAAGCAAGATGCAGCGCTTCATGGCTTTCGCCGTACAGCACGCAATCGAGGTGCAGGCGGGGCTTCAGCATGATCTCGACCTGCTCCGGCTCGGACAGTCGGCAGGCTAAAGGATTGTTCAGGCGCTTGGCGCGCATTTTGGGGTTCTTGCTCATGGCAATCGTAACGAATCGGGTAGCAAATCATCCGTCCGGGCACGCCAGAGGCGCACCGGGACGAATCGACGAATACGGGAACGATGCACAAACGCTGTGCAAATAAGGAATACCGGGCGCTGGAGCAGTGCATCCATCGAGGGCGCACTCGCCGCAACCGGCCAGCGACAAGGGCTGGCGGAACTGCGCAATCGCTTGCCGCACAAGGCTAAGCAGCGATCGAACCGGCAAGGTCAGGCGCGACTTTGCACCGACCGAAGGCCGGCAGCATTGCCGGCCCATTGAATCAAGCAAGATTTGCACCGCCTTCTAACGGCGGCGCGACGAAACTCAGCCGCGGCGGCGACGCGCCTCGAACAGACAGACGCCGGCGGCGACGGAAACGTTCAGGCTCTCGACCGAACCGTACATCGGGATATTGACCAGCTGGTCGCAGGTCTCGCGCGTCAGGCGGCGCATGCCCTCACCTTCGGCCCCCATGACCCAGGCGGTGGCCTGCGGCCAGTCGGCGGTGTAGAGGTCGCTCTCCGCCTCGCCGGCCGTGCCGACCACCCAGATGTCGCGTTCCTTCAACTCGCGCAGCGTGCGCGCCAGGTTGGTAACCATGATGTAGGGCACCGTCTCAGCCGCGCCGCAGGCCGTCTTGACGGCCACGTCGTTGAGGCCGGCCGACTTGTCCTTGGGCGCGATCACGGCATGCACGCCAGCCGCATCGGCGACACGCAGGCAGGCGCCGAGGTTGCGCGGGTCGGTCACACCATCGAGCACGAGCAGGAAAGCCGGCTCGGTCAGCGTATCTAGCACGTCGTCGAGATGCGCCGCCTTGCGTCCGCCCTCGATGCGCGCCACCACGCCCTGATGCCGGCCACCGGCGGCAAAGCCGTCCAGGCGCTTGCCATCGGCGATGACCAGCTTCACGCCCTGCAATTCGGCATGCTTGATCAGATCGCGCGCCCGCGCATCCTGGCGTGCGCCGTCGATGATGATTTCCTTGACGGATTCCGGATCGTGGCGGAGCTTGGAAGTGACGGCGTGAAAGCCGTAGATCAGGCGGGAGGACATGGCTGCTTTCGCAATGAGAAGGCGCGCATTTTAGCGCTCATCGCCCCCGGCGGAAACGTTCAGGCAGAGGCCAGGGCACGCAGGCGGATCGGATTGTCTTCGCGCTCGAGCCAACGGACCAGCAGCATGTCGTGCAACGAGATGTGGCTGGTCACCCAACGCAGCAGCAATTCCTCGAGCTCGCGGACGCGCTGTATGGTCTTGGGCGTTTCCAGATTGGTGACGATTTCCTGCACCTTGCTCGAGATCGCCGCATGGTCCTCCATGTGCGCCTCACCGGTTTCACGTTCAATCGCCAACAGCAGCGAATCGCGCATGATGTTTTCTTCGTTGCGGAAGTGATCCAGGATGTAAGCCAGCAGGTCGCCCAGAATACCGACCAGACGGCTTTCGCATTCGGAGATCAGTGTCGGGCTGCAACCGCCGCAGGTCACCCGTGACGCATCGTGATCGTCGCAAATCTCGCGCAGCCGCAGAATATAGTCGAGCAACAACTGATGCTCGTGATCGATCACGGCATGCCCTGTCACTAGTTCGCTCGGCAATTGACGATTGGAAATTCCGGAGAGCGATTGTTCGCTGTTATTCATACCCCTCCCGCAATTTTTGCATTGTATCCAACCCGCGACCGAACAATGTAAAGAATTGTCTTGAAACATTGTGAAATCTGCCGTTAATGTAACTATATTGGCGACAAAGGCGGGGACGCATGCTGACAGCGCATCAACGACAATGGGGTGTCAACCAGTGGGCCGCCTTCATGAGCAATCGCGACCTCCCCTGCATGCCACGCTCGAAGGCCCTGCTGCTGCAACTGGAGGAAACCCTCGGTGAACGGATATCTGCTCGCGAACTGGCCGACATCGCCGGTTCCGATCCCTTCCTTTGCCTGCGCCTGCTGCGTCAGGCCGAGGCAAAACGCACCCAGCGCCTGGGGCACGAAACGACGACACCACTGGGGGCAGTGATGCAACTCGGCACAGAAAATTTTCGCAGACTCCTGCTCGACAGTCCGGAAACCGATGAAACCAACCTCGGCTTGGCCGCCTGCGAGGCACGCTCGCACTTGGCCCGCCACCTCGCACTGAATTGGGGCTCGGCGCGGGCCGACATCTCTCCGGACGAGGTCGCCATGGCCGCCCTGCTTTCAGAAATCGGCGAATTGCTGCTCTGGTCCTTCGCCCCGGACTTACCCGAGGCCGCCTTGAAGGCATTGCATAGCGGCCGCTCGGCCCGCTCGCTACAGGCTCAGGTCGATACCTGCGGATTCCGCTTCAAGGACCTGACCCTGGCCTGCGCCGAAATCTGGCACCTGCCCCCGCTGCTCATGCAATTGATCCGTGGCATCGACAATACCCGCGCCAACCTTTCCCGACTGTGTGTCGATGCCGCCCGTCACCTGACTACCGGCGGGCCGGACGACCCGGCCCTGCCGTCAGACATTGCCGAAGCCAAACACCTGATTCCGGGCGCCACGCTGGAATGGCTGACCGAGCAACTCCCCGGCCTCGACGAGGAGCAAATCGCCCGCATCGCCGCCAAGGCTGCGGACCTGCTCGATCCGCAGCACCACTGAGCCTTAACGCCGACGTCCGGACTTGCCGGCAGGTTTCGCCTTGGCTGCCGATTTGGATTTGGCTTTGACCGGCGCCTTGGGCTTGGCCTTGGCCTTGGTCGCCGGTTTTGCCTTGGCCGGTGACGCTGCTGGCTTGGCCTTGACGGCTTTTTTCCTGGCGACCGGCTTGACGACCGCCTTGGCCGGCGCCGGTATGGAAGTCGGTTTGCGCGCCCCGCCGGCCTTACGCGGCTGGCCGCCTGGCATTTCCTGCGCCAGCACGAAATCGATCCGGTTGCTCTCCAGATCTGCCCGCACCAGCTTGACGCGCACCCGGTCGCCCAGGCGGAAACGCTGGCCGGTCCGCTCGCCCAGCATCTGGTGCTTGATGGCGTCGAACTGGAAGTAATCGGCCCCCAGCTCGGAAACATGCACCAGGCCTTCGACATAGACCTCGTCAAGCGCCACGAAGATACCGAAGGCGGTCACCGCGGAAATGGTGCCGGTGAATTCCTCGCCGATACGCTCCTTCATGTAGAAGGTCTTCAGCCAGTTCTCGACGTCGCGCGTCGCTTCGTCCGCCCGTCGCTCGGTGGCGGAACATTGCAGGCCGATGTCGTCCCAGGCCATGTCCGGTGTGTAGGTCTCGCCGGCAAGTACGGCCTTGATGGCGCGATGCACCAGGAGGTCGGGATAACGCCGGATCGGCGAGGTGAAGTGCGTGTAATGCTCGTAGGCCAGGCCGAAGTGTCCGACATTGTCCGGGCTGTACATGGCCTGTTTGAGCGAACGCAGCATCACCGTCTGCAAAAGCTGGAAATCCGGCCGGGCCTTGATCTTCTCCAGCAACACGGCGTAATCCTTGGCCTTCGGGTCGTCGCCGCCGCCCAGTGCCAGGCCGAATTCACCGAGGAAACTGCGCAGGTTCTTCAGCTTGTCTTCGGACGGCGACTCATGCACGCGGTAGAGGCAGGTCTGCTTGTGCTTGGCCAGGAAATCCGAGGCACAGACGTTGGCTGCCAGCATGCACTCCTCGATGATGCGGTGGGCGTCGTTGCGCACAACCGGCACGATGTTGTCGATCTTGCCCTGCTCGTTGAACAGCATCATCGTTTCGGTCGTTTCGAAATCGATGGCGCCGCGCTGACCGCGCGCCTTGTGCAGCACCTTGTACAGTTTGTACAGATCCTGCACCTGCGGCAGGATGCTGCGGTGCACCTCGCTTTCCGGCGATTTTTCACCGGATAGCCAGGACCAGACGAGGTTGTAGGTCAGGCGCGCATGCGAACGGAAAACCGCTGGGTAGAAACGGTATTCGCCCAGCTTGCCGGTCGCGCTGATCTCGACGTCGCAAACCATGGCCAGGCGTTCGACATCCGGGTTCAGCGAACAGATGCCGTTCGACAGCTTCTCCGGCAACATCGGAATGACCCGGCGCGGGAAATACACCGAGTTGCCACGCGACAAGGCTTCCTTGTCGAGCGCCATGCCGGGCGTAACGTAATGCGACACGTCGGCAATGGCCACGACCAGGCGCCAGCCGCGCCCCTTCTTAGCGCAATAGACCGCATCATCGAAGTCGCGCGCCGTTTCACCGTCGATGGTCACCAGCGGCAGGTCGCGCAGATCGACACGATCCTTCAAATCCAGCTTGCGCACCTTGTCCGGCATCTTCTTGTTTTCGTCGAGCGCCAGCTTCGGGAATTCGAAAGGCAGATCGTGCTTGCGCAGGGCGATCTCGATCTCCATGCCCGGGTCGGCGTAATTGCCCAGCACCTCGATGATGCGTCCGATAGGCTGCGAGAATTTGCTCGGCTGCTCGATGATCTCGACCATCACCACCTGGCCGGATTCCGGTTTCACCTTGGCCTTTTTCTCCGGCGGCACCAGGATGTCCTGCGAGATGCGGCGATTTTCCGGCACGACGAAAACGACGCCATGCTCGACGAAAACCCGACCCACCACCTTGGTATTGGCCCGCTCGGTCACCTCGACGATGCTGCCCTCCGGGCGCCCCTTGCGATCGATGCCGACCACGCGGGCCAGCACGCGGTCGCCATGCAGCACCTTGCCCATCTGGTGCTGATCGAGGAAAAGATCGGCACTGCCATCGTCCGGCACCAGGAAGCCATAGCCGTCGGGATGCCCCTGGACGCGCCCGGGAATCAGGCTGGCTCGCTCTGGCAGGATGTAATCGCCCTTGCGATTGCGCATCAACTGCCCTTCACGTTCCATGGCGCTCAGCCGACGCTGGAACATCTCGCGCTCAGTGCCGGCGATATCGAGCAAATTGCTCAGCTCGACAAAGCTGACCGGCCGCCCTTCGTTCTCCAGAACCTGCCCGATGTACTCGCGTGACGGCAAGGGCAAATCGTAACGCGCGGACTCGCGTTCGAAAAACGGATCGGCCCGACGAATTTTGGAGAGTTTCTTTCTTGACATCGAGTGTCTTTCCTATAAAATGCGCGCTCTTCGCACCTGTGCCCAGGTGGCGGAATTGGTAGACGCACTAGTTTCAGGTACTAGCGCTGAGAGGCGTGGGGGTTCGAGTCCCTTCCTGGGCACCAACGAATACAGAGCAAAGGCTTCGAGCAATCGAAGCCTTTTTTCTTTGGCCCCGCCTGATGCCGCGCATTGTCTCACAAGCCGGGGCAGAACATTCGAATCCCTAAATTGCAAAATAAGACTTCCCATTTCCCGGGAATCCGATATAATGCGCGCTCTTCGCACCTGTGCCCAGGTGGCGGAATTGGTAGACGCACTAGTTTCAGGTACTAGCGCTGAGAGGCGTGGGGGTTCGAGTCCCTTCCTGGGCACCAACGAATACAGAGCAAAGGCTTCGAGCAATCGAGGCCTTTTTTCTTTGCTGGGCTGCCAAAGCCTGCCGGCAACAATTGGCAACACATCGGTACACGATGTCGGTCATCGGCAACGACGGCGCATCGTTATTCGACTCATCAGCATCACATTACCCAGTGAGTCGAAACATGAAAAAGATCGCCAGCCTTATCGTCGCCGCCAGCCTTGCCGTTGCCGGCATCGGCTCCGCCCAGGCCGACTGGGGGCATCATCGCCCGGACTTCCGGCCACCGATGCCCCACCATCACCATCATCATCATCGCCATGATCGCGGCCCCGGCTGGATCGGCCCGGCTGCCATTCTGGGCATCGCCGGCCTGGCGATTGGCGCTGCAGCCTATAGCCACGCTCAGGCAGCACCGGTCTATGTCGAACCCGTTCGCCCCATGCCGCCTCCGCCTGCGCCGAGCCTTTGGTACTACTGCGGCTCCTCCGGCCAGTATTACCCTTACACCAACGTCTGCCCGGAAGGCTGGGTAGCGGTTCCGGCACGCTGAAATGAAAACGGGCCCAAAGGGCCCGTGCACCGCAGCAGCGAGGTTCGCTTACTTGAACGGATGCTGCTTGAGAATGGTTTCGTCGCGCTCCGGGCCGGTCGACACGATGGCGATCGGCACACCGCACAACTCCTCCAGACGATTCAGGTAGGCCTGCGCATTGACCGGCAGGTCTTCCCAGCGCTTGACGCGGAAGGTCGTCCCTTCCCAACCCGGCATGGTTTCGTAGATCGGCTCACAACGGGCAACTTCATCCGCCCCGATCGGCAGCAGATCGACCACCTGATCGCCCAGCTTGTAGCCGGTGCAGATCTTGATTTCCTTCAAACCGTCGAGCACATCCAGCTTGGTGATGCACAGACCGGTCAGACCGTTGATACGGGCTGAACGACGCAGCAGTGCCGCATCGAACCAGCCACAGCGACGCTTGCGCCCGGTCACGGTGCCGAATTCCTTGCCTACCGAGAACATCTGGTGACCCGGCGTACCTTCAGTATCGATATCCAGTTCACTCGGGAACGGACCACCGCCGACACGGGTGCAATAAGCCTTGGTGATGCCCAGCACATAATGCAGCATGCCCGGCCCGATACCCGCCCCAGCTGCCGCCTGGCCGGCGACACAGTTAGACGACGTCACGAACGGGTAGGTACCGTGATCGATGTCGAGCAGGGTACCCTGGGCGCCCTCGAACAGCATGTTTTGGCCCGCCTGGTTGGCATCGTAAAGCGCAGCGGAAACGTCCACCACCATCGGGCGGATCACTTCGGCATCGGCCATCGCCTGATCGTAGACCATCTGGAAATCGACCGGCTCGGCCTTGAAATACTGGGTCAGCACGAAGTTGTGATAATCCAGGACTTCCTTCAGTTTCTCGGCAAAACGTTCCGGGTGGAACAGGTCGTAGACGCGCAGGCCGCGGCGTGCCACCTTATCCTCATAGGTCGGGCCAATACCCTTGCCGGTGGTACCAATCTTCTTGTCAGCGCACTTGGCACCTTCACGCGCCTTGTCGATGGCCGAGTGGTACGGCAGGATGATTGGGCAGCCCGGGCTGATTTTCAGGCGCGAACGGACATTGATACCGCCCTTTTCCAGTTCGGCGATTTCGGAAATCAGGTGGTGGATATCCAGAACGACACCGTTGCCGATGTAGCAATCGACGCCATCGCGCACGATACCGGACGGCACGAGATTCAGCTTGTAGACGTTGTCGCCGACGACCAGCGTATGGCCGGCGTTATGGCCACCCTGGAAACGCACGACCCCCTTGGCGTGATCGGTCAGCCAGTCGACGATCTTGCCCTTCCCTTCGTCGCCCCACTGGGTGCCCACCACGATGACATTCTTGGCCATTTCTAGTCCTCTTGTATTGCTTCAATAATCCAGTGCTGACCGACAAAAGCCAGCTTGCGATCGCAGACGGGGCCTTCGCAGGCAATCTCGCCCGGCAGCATCTCGACCACAATCTCTCCTTGCTCGCGCAGCGCAGCGATGTGCGCCGCCAGCACCTTGTCTGCGCCGGCATACGGCGCAAGAACAGCACCCGTTTGCTTGCCGGCCGGTGCCAGACGCGCCACTTCGCGCAAATCCATCGAAAAACCCGTAGCCGGGCGCGCCCGCCCGAAAGCCTTGCCCGCACCGTCATAGCGCCCGCCCAAGGCGATCGCTGCCGGGTAACCAGCGCAATACGCCGCAAACGCCACCCCATTATGGTAGTGATAGCCGCGCAGGTCGGACAGATCGATCGACAACGGCAAGTCCGGAGCCGCCGCGAACAAATGGCGCAAACCGTCGAGGGCAGCAGCAATACCCGGCAACGGGGGAAGCTCGGCCGCTGCACGGTCGATCACTTCAGCACCGCCGTACAATTGCGGCAAGCGCTGCAAAGCTTCACGATAGGGCGAGGGAACATCCGCGCAGGCTTCGATCAAGCCCGGCACGTCCTTCGCCTGCAACAGGCTGAGCACCGATTCCTCGGCCTCTTGTGGCAAACCGGCCGCTTCGGCAAGGGCGCGGAAGATACCGACATGCCCGAGATCGATACGATTGAGCGGCAGTTTGATCTTGTCGAAGGCACCCGCCATCAAGCGAATGATGTCGAGATCGGCCTCGATCCCGGCGTAGCCATAGAGTTCCGCGCCGATCTGAACCGGCTCGCGACTGGCCGAGATGGTCGCCGGCAGCGTATGCAGCACGCTGTCGCAGTAACACAGGCGCGTCACGCCCTGATGATTCAGCAGATGCGCATCGATCCGTGCCGCCTGAGGCGTGATATCGGCACGCACTCCCATCGTCCGACCGGACAACTGATCGACCAACTTGAAGGTACGCAGCTTTAAATCCTGGCCCGCACCGGTCAGCAAGGAATCGAGGTATTCGAGCATCGGTGGCATGACCAGTTCGAAGCCGCGACTTCGGAAGTGGTCCAGCACATTCCGACGCAGGGATTCGATACGGGCAGCCTCGGCGGGAAGGGCGTCGGCCAGGTATTCGGGTAGTAGCCAGTTCATGAGAAAAGAATCAACAGGACCAGGCCGATGATCATCGACGTCAGTCCGACAAAACGAATCTGCCCATCAGAAAACTGGATGAGCCGACGAAAGGTCTCACGCCAGGCAGCCGGCGCGACAAAGGGAAGGATGCCTTCGATCACCAGCATCAGTGCGAAGGCCATGAACAGGGTGGAACTCATTTGCCTTTGTCGTTCCCGCGCCCGACGCTCTTCATGTATTTGAAGAATTCGGAATTCGGCTCGACGACCAGCACGTCGCTCTTGCTCTTGAAGCTGTTGCGATAAGCCTCGAGGCTACGATAGAAAGCATAGAACTCGGCGTTCTGACCAAAGGCCTGTGCATAGGTTGCCGTTGCCTTGGCATCACCCTCGCCTTTGATCTTCTGGGCATCGCGGTAAGCTTCGGCAATAATGATTTCGCGCTGGCGATCCGCATCGGCACGAATCTTTTCGGCCTCTGCCGAACCTTCCGAACGTAGTTCGTTGGCGACGCGCTTGCGCTCAGCTTCCATGCGGCGATAGACCGCATCGCTGACTTCGGTCGGTAATTCCACACGCTTCAGGCGGACGTCGACGATCTGTACACCGATTTTGCGCGCATCGGCATCGGCCTTCTCACGCATCTGGTCCATGATCTTGTCGCGTTCGCCGGACACAACGTCATGCACCGTGCGCTTGCCGAACTCCTCGCGCAAGCCGGCATTCACTGTCTGGTTCAGACGGGTCTTGGCACGCGACTCGTCGCCGCCGACCGAAATGTAATAAAGCTGCGGATCGACGATACGCCACTTGATGTAGGAATCGACCAAGACGTTCTTCTTTTCGGAGGTGATGAAACGCTCCGGTTCAGCGTTATCGAGCGTAATGATGCGCTTCTCGAAATAGCGAACGTTCTGCACCATCGGCACCTTGAAGTACAGACCCGGCTCCGCAATCGCCCGCTTCATTTCGCCCAACTGAAACACAACGGCATACTGGCGCTGATCGACCGTGAAGATCGACATGGCAACAATCACCAACAGGGCGCCGAGGAGCCCGCCCAGAATATTGATACGCGAGTTCATTAACGGCCCTCCCGGTCACGCGAACGCAGCGAACCGTCGCGCGAACTCGAAGAATACGACTTGCCACCAACCTGAGGCGCAGCCTCCACTTGCGGCGGCGACTCCGACGATAGCGGAGCCGAAGGCCGGCTCGACTGCATGGCGGGAGCGTCTGTACCGGCAACCTGCCCGGCAGCGGCACTTGTCCCGGCAGCCTGAATCAATTTATCCAGCGGCAAATAGAGCAGATTGCCCTGCCCCTTGGCGTCGACCATGACCTTGCTGGTATTGGCATAAATCTGCTGCATGGTATCCAAATACATGCGCTGACGCGTTACTTCAGGCGCCTTGGCGTACTCGGTCACCACTTGCTTGAAGCGCGAAGCATCACCTTCGGCAGTGGAAATCACACGCTGCTTGTAGCCGTTGGCCTCTTCCAGCAGACGAGCCGCCGTACCCTTGGCTTTGGGAATCACATCGTTGGCGTAGGCCTGACCTTCGTTCTTCTGCCGCTCGCGATCCTGACCAGCCTTGACCGCATCATCGAAAGCAGCCTGCACCTGCTCGGGCGGCTGAGCATTCTGCATGGTCACCTTGGAAATCAGGATGCCACTCTGGTAGCGGTCGAGAATGTCCTGCATCAGCTTGGCAGCCTGCGTGGCGATTTGCTCGCGCCCTTCATACAGCACGAAGTCCATCTTGCTCTTGCCGACGATCTCCCGCACAGCGGTCTCAGCCGCACCCATCACCGCATCGTCCGGGTGGCGGTTATTGAACAGGTATTCAACCGGATCTTTCAGGATGTACTGAACGGCAAACTGGATATTCACGATGTTTTCATCGTCGGTCAGCATCAGCGCTTCCTTGAGCACCTTGTTGCGCTCGCTGCCGCGGTAGCCGATTTCGATAGTCCGCACCCCAGTCAAATTGACCAGCTCGTGCGATTGGATCGGATAAGGCAAGCGCCAACGCAAACCCGGTTCCGTCGCCTCCTTGAAGCTACCGAACTGCAGCACGATTCCGCGTTGCGAAGCATCGACAATATAGAAACCCGAACCGAGCCAGACGATGGCAACCAGACCAATCAACAAGCCGAGCCCGCTACCGAGAAACTTCGGGTTGAATTCCATGTTCGGCATGCGAGGCGGACCGTCGCCCGAGCCGCCGCCTTTGCCGCCCTTACCAAACATACCGGACAGCTTGCGATTGAAATCTCGCCACAAGTCCTCAAGATCCGGAGGACCGTCGTTCGGGCGACGAGGATCGTTACCGCCGGGCTTGTCTCCATCACCGCTTCCGCGGTTTCCCCATTGCGGGTCGTTCAGCGACATGAGCATACCTAAAGTGGAAATCATGGATATTGGGGATTCAGTCGATGTGGTCGTGTTGAGCTGCCAATTCGGCAGCAGCGATTGCCTTGCGGCGTGCTTCTGCCTTTGCTTGAGCATATTCGGCCAGAGCAGCACGCAGAAGTTCCAGGCCATCCCCGGTACGCGCACTCACTCGAACGCGGCTGATTTTACCATACTCATCCCGCTCGATTCCCGGACCGGCCTCGGTCAGGTCGATCTTGTTCCAAACAATCAGTTGCGGCACTCGGTCAGCCTCAATCTCTTCCAGCACCTTGCCCACCTCCGCAATCTGTTCGTCGCGTGCATGGCTGGCGCTATCTACGACATGCAATAGCAGATCAGCATCGGTCGCAGCTTCGAGCGTCGCATGGAAGGCATCGACCAGAGAGTGCGGTAGCGCCCGGATAAAACCGACGGTATCGGAGATCACGATGTTGCCGCCACCTTCGATCCACAGCTTGCGCGAGGTCGTATCCAGGGTCGCGAACAATTGGTTGGCGGCATAGACTCCGGCATGAGTCAGGGCATTGAACAATGTTGACTTGCCGGCGTTGGTATAGCCGACCAAGGAGACATTCAGAACGTCGCCGCGCATGCGCGCTCTACGCTGCACACCACGCTGACGGGAAAGCTTGGCCAGTCGCTCCTTGAGCAGCTTGACGCGATTACCGAGCAAACGCCGGTCGGTTTCCAACTGCGTCTCACCGGGACCACGCAGGCCGATACCACCGCGTTGGCGCTCCAAGTGCGTCCACCCCCGAACCAGGCGAGTGGACAAATGCTCCAGTTGAGCCAGTTCGACCTGCAGCTTCCCCTCGGCGCTTGATGCACGCAAGGCAAAGATGTCGAGAATCAGGCTGGTTCGGTCGATGACCCGGCATTTCAGTTCGCGCTCGAGGTTGCGTTCCTGCGCAGGCGACAACTCATGATTGAAGATGACCAGATCGGCCTCTCCTGCCCCAACCATGGCGCGAATTTCCTCTACCTTACCCTTGCCGGCAAAGGTTTTCGGGTCCGGGCTTTGGCGCCGACCATACACTTCGGCTGCGACAATGCCGCCAGCCGACTCGGCCAGCAGGCGGACCTCCTCCAGCTCATCCTCCAGGTCGGGCTGCCCGAAGTCAAGCTGAACGATCACCGCACGTTCTCCGGCGGCGGGTCGTTCAATCATTTGCTACTCCGAAATTGGAGGAAAATGCCGGCCATGTCGACCGGCGCAATCCGGAAACGGTGGCTATTCCGCGGCCTGTTCCTGCTGCAGGTTAACCGGGCGGGCCGGCACCACGGTCGAAATGGCATGCTTGTACACCATTTGGGTGACCGTATTCTTCAGCAGAACGACGTATTGATCGAAAGACTCGACCTGACCCTGCAGTTTGATGCCGTTGACCAGATAGATCGAAACCGGAACGTGCTCACGGCGCAGCGCGTTGAGGAAGGGGTCTTGTAGAAGTTGCCCTTTGTTGCTCATGGTGTGGACTCCATGTGTGTTGTTATGAGTGTCCTAATGTACCCAAATTTCCCGGCACACGCCAAGAAATTTGCGAACTCCCTACTTGTCCTTGTCGGCGAACGGATTCTTCGACGTGACAAATTGAATGCGCAAAGGCGTCCCCTGCAGACGGAAGGCTTCGCGGAATGTATGTTCCAGGTAGCGTCGATAGCTGTTGGTGATCTGATCCACCGCGTTGCCGTGAATGACAATGATCGGCGGATTGGAGCCCCCCTGGTGGGCGTAGCGCGGCTTCGGGCGGAAGACACCATGTTTGGCCGGCGCCTGCTTGGCGATGGCATCGGCCAGCACGCGAGTCAGACGCGGCGTGGACAGCTTGGTCATCGCCGCGGCATAAGCAGCATCGACTGACTTGAACAGATTCTTCAGGCCGACATTCTCGCGTGCCGAGATGAAGTGGAATTTGGCGAAATCGAGGAATTTCAGTTTGCGTTGCAGGGTCTGGCGGGTCTGCTCGCGTACGTAGCCGTCCAAGCCATCCCATTTATTGACCGCCACCACGAGGGCTCGCCCCGACTCAACGATAAAGTCGGCGATATGCGCATCCTGGTCGGATACATCCGCCTGGGCATCGACCATCAGGATCACGACATTGGCGTCCTCGATAGCCTGCAGGGTCTTGACCACCGAGAACTTTTCGATGGCTTCGAAAATCTTGCCGCGCTTGCGCATGCCAGCCGTATCGACCAGCACGTATTTCTTGCCATCGCGCTCGAAATCGATCTCGATCGAATCACGGGTCGTACCCGGTGCGTCGAAGGCAATGACGCGCTCTTCCCCGAGCAGGGTATTGATCAGCGTCGACTTGCCGACATTCGGACGGCCGACGATCGCCACCTTGAGGATATCGGATTTCTCTTCTTCCTCTTCGGGGTCTGGGAATTTATCCAGGGCCATTTCGACCAGGCCGCGCACGCCTTCGCCATGCGAAGCTGAAATGGCATGCGGTTCTCCCAGGCCCAACTCGTGAAACTCCGCCTCGACCATGCCACGATTGAGGCCTTCAGCCTTGTTGACTGCAACAAAGACCGGACGATCGAGGCGCCGAAGCTTGTTGGCGATTTCCTTGTCATGTGGCGTCAAACCGGTACGTGCATCGACCACGAAAACAACCGCATCAGCCTCGGCGATCGCCTGCTCGGTCTGGCGGGCCATTTCATGCAGGATACCGTCCTTGACCAGCGGCTCGAAGCCGCCGGTATCGACCACCAGATATGGCTTGCGGCCAACCTTGCCATGTCCATAGTGACGATCGCGCGTAAGGCCCGGCATGTCGGCAACGATGGCGTCGCGCGATTTGGTCAGCCGGTTGAACAGAGTGGACTTGCCGACATTGGGGCGGCCGACCAAAACTAGGGTAGGTTTCATTGACTCTCGATGGCGGCCACTGTGCCGCCGCTGGTTTGAACCAGAACGCTGCTGCTACCCAACGCCTGCAACGGTGCCTTGACCGCTGAACCGTCGGTTTTCTGGCGCGCCAGGAAGCTGCCGTCTTCACGCGACAGGAAGTGGATGATGCCCTCACCGTCAGCCACGATCACCTGACCGCGACGAACGATAGGCGCACCGACTCGGCGGTTTTTCAACTTGTCCTGCTTCCACAGGCCGCTACCTGAGAGACGATCGAGGCCGTAAACCACACCCTTCTCGTCGGTAACGAACAGATAACGGCCATCCAACGCCAAACCGGTGGCCGACGAAAGATCACGCGACCAGATCATGGCCCCGCCCTGCCCAAGATCGAAACAGGCAATACGACCTTGGAAGGCGACGGCACAAATTTGCCGACCATCAACTGCCGGCGAGGCGACGATATCGGCCACGCGGTCGACCTCGGTCGCCCCCTTGGGTTGCGATACGGTACCTTCCCAGACCGGGGCACCATTGTTCAGTGCCAGCGCAATCAGCTTCCCCCCCGGGAAGCCGGCGAACACATAACGATCGGCAAAGATCGGAGCTCCGGCACCGCGAATGGAAAGGCTGGAAATCGGGCGCTGATACAACCACTTGCGACCACCGTCGTTGATATCGAACAGAAAGATACGATTGTCACCGCTGCGCACAGCGACACCTTCGTCGCCGACCGCCGGAACCGACAGCACCTCGCTGGATACCTTGGCACGCCAGATCGGCTTCCCGTCACTGGTGGCAAAAGTCAGCACGTCGCCCTTGGCGGTACCCACCGCGAGCAGGCGCTCGTTGGCCCCCACACCGGCCGATAACGGCTGCCCGGCGTCGATCTTCCAAACCTGCTTGCCATCGACGAATTTCCGGATCACCCCATCCTGCCCTGCAGCGTATACAGCATCGCCAACCACGGCCGGCTGGAAAACATAATCACCCGCTTTGCCAACACCGGCATTCCACACCGTCTTCAGGTCGACTGCTGCGGTGAACGGCTGCAAAGGCGTCATTTTCGGGGCCGAACTGCTGAACGGGTTGATTGCATCGACGGCATTGGAAATGGTCGTGCAACCGGACAGCGCTAGACTGCCGGCAGCCAACAGGGGAAGCAGGCGAAGATTTTTCATGCGGCATCTCCGAGGCTATCGAGCTTCTGCTGCAACAACTCGCGCCCCGCACCCGGCTTATCACCGCTCTTTTCCATTGCCGCCTTGTACGCTTGGCGTGCCTCCACCTTCTTGCCCTGAGCGGACAAGACATCACCTTTCATTTCCAGGAAACGTGCATCGAAGGTCGAAACATGAGCGGCCTCAAGTTGCTTCATCGCTTCGTCGTATGCCTTTTCATCAAGCTGGATGGCGGCCAGACGCAAGCGCGACAAATCCTTCAACTCGTCCTTGGCGTTATCTGCCGCCCAAGTCAGTTGCGCCTTGGCCGTCTTCAGATCGCCCGCCTCGAACGATTGCTTGGCAGCCAACATGGCCCCCAGCGCAGCGTATTGCGTGCCGCCAAACTTCTCGGCCAATTCCCCGGCCGCAGCCTTGACCTTCTGCGCATCGCCGATAGCGACCGCCTGTTCCAGCACACCGTAGATCGCGGAAGCCTTGGCCGATTGGCCACCCTGATACCAGTTCCAGCCCTGCCAGCCAACCACCGCAACCGCGGCCACGCTGACTAGGCCAGTCACCAGGTTGCCGTACATCTTCCACCAGGTTTTCAGGGAATCGAGCTGTTCCTGTTCCTCGAGGTCGTAGTGCGCCATGCTGCTTATTCCTCTTCTTCCAAATCGATCAATTGGCCGATGATAGCCTCAGCCAGCCCATCCACCTTCATTTTTTTCTGCTCGCCACTGCCTTCGCGCAGGGGCTTCAATTGCGCTTCACCGGTCGCCGCCTCATCGTCGCCAATGATCACGGCAAAGGTGGCACCGCTGGCATCGGCTTTTTTCATTTGCGACTTAAAGGAACCGCCACCGCAATGCAGCAACACGTCGATACCCTGATCGCGCAAACCTTCTGCCACGCGGAAAGCCAGGCGCGAGGCATCGTCGCCCTGATGCACCAGATAGACGTCGGGCGCGGGCGCAGCGGGCTCGCCACCCGATTCGCGGATCAGCGCTACCAAGCGCTCCACGCCCATGGCAAAACCGCAGGCAGGCGTCGATTTGCCGCCCAATTGCTCGACCAGTCCGTCGTAACGACCGCCGGCGCAAACCGTTCCCTGGGCACCCAGTTTGTCGGTTACCCACTCGAAGACGGTCAGGTTGTAGTAATCAAGACCGCGCACTAGTCGCGGATTGATCGTGAATGGCACGCCGGCATCGCGCAACACGCGCTGCACACCTTCGAAATGCGCCAGCGACTCCGGGCCGAGGTAGTCGATCAGCTTGGGCGCAGCCGCGCACATCTCCTGCATGGCCGGATTCTTGGTATCCAGAATGCGCAGTGGGTTGGTGTACAAACGGCGCTTGGCATCCTCGTCGAGCAGTTCGGCCCGCTCTTCGAAATAGGCAATTAGCGCGGCGCGGTGCTGGGCGCGTTCATCCGGCTGCCCCAGGCTATTGATCTGCAGTTCGATGCCATCAAGCCCGAGGTCGGCCCACAGACGCGCGCCCATCAGGATCATTTCGGCATCGATATCCGGGCCGGTAAAGCCGAAAGACTCGACGCCAACCTGATGAAACTGGCGATAGCGTCCTTTCTGTGGACGCTCGTGGCGGAACATCTGGCCAATGTAATAGAGGCGGCGCGGCTGCTGGGCGGCCAGGTTGTGCTGGATCACCGCCCGCACGCAACCTGCAGTTCCTTCGGGGCGCAAGGTCAGTTGCTCGCCGTTCAGGCTATCCTCGAACGAATACATTTCCTTCTCGACGATGTCGGTCACCTCACCGATGGCACGCTTGAACAGCGGCGTCGGTTCGACGATGGGCATGCGGATCGGACGATAGCCGTAGCTCTTCAGCCACGAGCGAACGGTGTCCTCGAACAATTCCCAGAATTCGGCTTCATCCGGCAGGATGTCGTTCATCCCGCGCACGGACTGGAGGGTCTGACTCATGCTTGCAACTTCTTCTTGTAGGTGCGCTGGACGTAGCGCTCGATGATGTCCTTGAATTCGGCGGCGATATTTTCGCCCTTCAGCGTCACCGTCTTGACACCGTCCTCATAGACCGGTGCCGATGGCGCTTCACCGGTCCCCGGCAGAGAGATGCCGATATTGGCGTGCTTCGACTCGCCTGGTCCGTTGACGATGCAACCCATGACAGCGAGCGTCATGTTCTCGGCACCGTCGTAATGCAGGCGCCATTCCGGCATACGGGCGCGGACAAAGTCCTGCACCTCGCCGGCCAGTTCCTGGAAAAAGGTCGAGGTTGTGCGGCCACAGCCGGGGCAGGCCGCCACCATCGGTGTAAACGCCCGCAAGCCCATGGTCTGCAGGATTTCCTGAGCGACAATCACCTCCTGCGTGCGCGAACCGCCCGGTTCCGGCGTCAAGGAGACACGAATGGTGTCGCCGATACCTTCCTGCAACAGCACGGCGAGCGCCGCCGTCGACGCCACTATGCCCTTGGAGCCCATGCCCGCCTCGGTCAGTCCGAGGTGCAAGGCATAGTCGGCGCGACGCGCCAGTTCGCGGTAAATCGCGATCAGGTCCTGCACGCTAGAGACCTTACACGACAGGATGATCTTGTCGCCGGCCAGTCCCACTTCCTCAGCCTTGGCCGCCGATTCCAGCGCCGAGGTCACCATGGCATGGCGCATCATCTCGGTCGCATCCAACGGCTGCGGTGCACGCGAGTTTTCGTCCATAATCCGTGCCAGCAGATCCTGGTCGAGGCTGCCCCAGTTGACGCCAATGCGAACCGGCTTGTCGTATTTGCAGGCCAATTCGACCATCTGGGCGAACTGCTCGTCCTTCTTCTTGCCGAACCCGACATTACCCGGATTGATTCGGTACTTGGCCAGGACTTCGGCACAGGCCGGATGTTCGGTCAGCAGACGATGCCCGTTGTAATGAAAGTCGCCAATCAGCGGCACGTCGCAATTCATCTTGTCCAGATGCTCGCGAATCTTCGGCACAGCGGCTGCGGCTTCAGGGGAATTGACCGTGATGCGGACCAGTTCCGATCCGGCACGCGCCAGTTCGGCACATTGAATGGCCGTCGCCAGATAATCGGCGGTATCGGTATTGGTCATCGACTGGATGACAACAGGCGACTTACCGCCCAGAATGACGTGACCAATCGACGTCTGTCGCGTCACTCGCTTCGTTACTGCAGACACTGCTTACTCCAATACCAGTCGAGCCACATCGCCACGCGAATGCGGCGTCAGATCGATACTCTGACCACGCCAGAACAGGCGAACGCCGGGCGCATAACCGATAACCACCGACAGCGGCCCCTGACCACCGACAATCTGCTCCGCCCCTGCGGCCAGGCGCTGCGAGAAAACCACCTTGTTTTCGCGATCACGCACTTCGACCCAGGCTTCCTTATCCGCCACCAAGCGCATTTGTCCATCAACCACACCAGAGGGGAGCGATGGAGCAGAGGTAGCTGCGGCCGCCACATTCGACGGCGATGCCGAGGGTGCGGCTGGGGCAGGAGTCTCGCCTGGGGTGACCGCCTGCGGATTAAGCACTTGCTGGGGCGTAGCTCCAGGCGGTAGCACCGGTTCGCTTTGCGCCACAGAGGAAGACGGCGCTGCCGGTTCTTCCTTGCGCGCCATGGAGTCAAGCAAGGACTGCACATCGGTTCGCAACGCGGCGAGGTCATTTGGCAACAAGAAGTAAAGAGCCGATGCCAGCAAAACCGCGAGCAACCCAATGGCAACAACAAGGCGATCACGCCGAGCAGGACCGCCGCCGAACTGTGGCATATCGGCTGGCTGCACCCGCGGCACCGTCAGGGTATCGACCGGCTTGACCAATATCGGATCAAGTTGCGCCACAAGCAGGCTGGGATCAAGTTGAACCAAGCGCGCATAGTTACGGACGAAACCCCGGATAAAGGTTGCCCCGGGCAAACCATCCCACTGACCATTTTCCAGCGCCTCAACCTGGCGCTGCCCCAGCTTGAGGGTCTTGGCGATATCGGAAACCTTTAAACCCAAGGCCTCGCGGGCTTCACGCAATTGCGTACCCACCGCCGGCATTTCGATTGCAACAGTAGAATCGGCGGGCAATTCGCTCCCCTGTTCCTCGCGATCCATCATTCGAAATTACCTTTGAGAAATTCCTGATATTCGGGAGAACTGGGGTAGCGACTCCGCAACTGGGAAGCATAGCTGCCCTCAGCGACCTTGTTACCCAGCTTGCGCTCTATCCGCAAACCAAGCCAGATTGCTTCGGCCGAAGGCGGCTCCATCATCTTCGCTGCCTCGTTCAGATAGACCCGCGCCTCTTCGAGAATATTGCGCCGATAAAACAAGCGAGCCAACTGGAAACGGGCTACCACGGCCCCATCGCGCGACAACTGAATCGCCTTCAGCAAATAAGACTGAGCCCCCTCAAGATCACCAGCCTTCAAGGCACAGGTGCCGGCATTCGTATAGGCACGATCGGGGGTCTCGTAAAGCGGACTCTTCAGGGCGTTCAGGAAATACACGATCGACTGGCGTTCCTTACCCGTTTCGCAGAGGAACCAGCCATAGTTGTTGTTCACTTCGGGATCACCCGGCGCCATGCTCAATGCCCGCTGAAAATCTTCCTCTGCCTTGCCGTACTCTTTCAACGAGGTATGAACCAGACCACGGACGCTATAGGCTGGGTAATAACCGGAATCGATACCGAGCGCGATGCGGAGTTCATCCAAGGCAACGGCCATATTGCCAGCCTGGAAATACATGGCCCCGAGCTCGGTATGTATTTTTGCCCGGTTGCGCGGGTCGGTGGCCCCTGCCTGATTGTCGCTCGGCACCGGATAGGAATAACCCCGTTGCTGGGCGTTAGCCAGCAACACGCAACACGCGGTCAAACATAAAGCTGCAATCCGATGCTTCAGTGAAAACACTTTCACGGCCTAGCCTCCGTCAGGGGAATAACTCGTCCAGCAGTACGTTTTGTTTTGTCCTTGACCTGCCCGGCCAATTGACCGCAGGCTGCGTCGATATCGTCACCGCGCGTCTTGCGCGTCGTGGTGACGATGCCCGCTTGCATCAGGATATCGGCAAAGCGGCGCACCCGTTCCGCCGGAGAACGCTTGAACGGCGACCCCGGGAACGGATTGAAAGGAATCAGGTTGAATTTGCACGGCACATGCTTGACCAATGCCAGCAACTCACGAGCATGGGCATCGGTATCGTTGATGCCGTCGATCATTGTGTACTCGAAGGTGATGAAATCGCGCGGCGCATTTTCCAGATACCGCTGGCAGGCAGCCATCAACTCCTTCAAGGGATACTTCTGGTTGATCGGCACCAGCTCGTCGCGCAGCTTGTCGTTCGGCGCGTGCAACGAAACGGCCAACGCCACCGGACACTCCTCGCGCAGACGATCCATGGCCGGTACCAAACCAGAGGTCGACACGGTCACGCGGCGTCGCGACAAGCCATAGGCGTTGTCATCGAGCATCAGACGCAAGGCGGCGATCGTGTTGTCGAAATTGGCCAGCGGCTCGCCCATGCCCATCATGACGACGTTGGAAATCACCCTTTCGTCACCGTGCACCGCACCCAGGGCCTGATTGGCCCGCCATAGCTGGCCGATAATCTCGGCCACCGTCAGGTTGCGGTTGAAACCTTGTTTGCCGGTCGAACAGAAAGCGCAGTCAAGTGCGCAACCGGCTTGCGTGGAAACGCACAGCGTGCCCCGGTCGTCCTCGGGAATGAATACCGTTTCCACGGCATTGCCATTGCCGACATCGATCAGAAACTTGCGCGTACCGTCGTCGGAAAGCTTGTCCGACACGACGGCAGGTGGCACCACGACCGCCCTCGCCTTGAGCTTTTCACGCAGGCTCTTGGCGATGTCGGTCATGGCATCGAAGTCCGCCACGCCGGATCGATGCATCCAGCGCAACACCTGGCGCGCCCGGAAGGGCTTTTCGCCCTGCTCGGCAAACCAGGCGGTCAGGCCTTCGGCATCGAAATCCAGCAGATTGACGGTCATCGCTTACTACTTCGGCAGAGAATTAACGGCCGCTGTAGGTGTTCATCCCCGGGAAGAAGAAGGCAATTTCCACGGCAGCGGTTTCCGGAGCGTCGGAACCGTGCACAGCGTTGGCGTCGATCGACTCGGCGAAATCGGCGCGGATGGTGCCCTTGTCGGCCTTCTTCGGATCGGTGGCGCCCATCAGTTCGCGGTTCTTGGCGATAGCGTTCTCACCTTCCAGGCACTGGATCATGACCGGACCCGAGGTCATGAATTCGACCAGATCCTTGAAGAAGGGACGCTCTTTGTGCACAGCGTAGAACTGGCCGGCTTCCTGGGCGGACAGCCAGGTCATGCGGGCAGCGATGACCTTCAGGCCGGCGTTTTCAAAACGGGAGTAGATCTGGCCGATAACGTTCTTTTTGACGGCGTCCGGCTTGATGATGGAAAGGGTGCGTTCGATAGCCATTTGCTTGCTCCGAGAAATGCTAGTCAGTTGAAAAACGGGACATTTTAGCAGAAGCAAAGCATCTGCGCCGTCTTACCTGCTGGCAGTTTTGCTACTTCGTCTCGGCTTTCAACGGCTCGCGTAACAATGCGAAATCGCGTGGAGCGACATATTGGAGCAATTCCTTGCCATCGGCATCGACAATGACATCAAGCCCCTTGGCCGGATAGAGCAGATGAACCCGCTTCTCCGAAACCGGCAGACGCTCTTCGGGCTGGCCGAAACGCTGGATGACAGTCGCTTCGTCAAGATTGACCGAAGGAATCACGCTCAATGCCTTGACCGGCATGCGATAGACCGACGCCAGGTCATCCGGATGCAAGCGAATCTTGCGTGTCGTGCTTTCCATATGCTCAGCCTTCAGGGCTCGCTCACGCATTGCCGTCACCACGGCCGGCGAGGCATCGACGGTAATGATCACCCTGGCCTGAACAAAACCGAGCAAGACCTGCGAGACATAGGCTTCGATCGTCCCCACTTCGTCCGGCGCGGCAATGATCGCCACCTCGAGATCGCCACCCAGACGGTCACGAACATCGCCCAACAAACTCGTTCCCGGCGAAACACCGAATACACGACTCCCCCCATGGCCATCCAGCTCTATCTGCCAAGGCAGATTGGCATTTGGATCGACACCTGACTGCTTGCCCAAATCAGGCAGCAAAAACGGCAGTAGCAGAGCGAGAACGATCAATGCAAGGATCGACAGGGCAAGTTTCATGAAGGCAGTGAATATGGGGAAACGGCCTGCGATTGTGCCACACCGCGACCCACCCAACGAAAAAGCCCCGGACCAGCCGGGGCTTCAAGAGCGTGAGCAAACTCAAATTTACAGCATGCCGAGCTGACGCGGCAGCCAGAGGGAAAGATCCGGCCAATAGGTCACCACGACAAGGAAGCCCAGCATGGACAGGAGCCACGGCCAGACAGCGACCGTCAGTTCCGTAATGCCCATCTTGGTAATACCGGATGCGACATAGAGGTTCAGACCGACCGGCGGGTGGCACATGCCAACCTCCATGTTCACCACCATCAGGATGCCGAAATGCACCGGATGGATACCCAACTGCACGGCGACCGGGAACAGGATGGGCGCGAAGATCAAAACGATCGAGGAGGGCTCCATGAAGTTACCGGCCAGCAACAGGATGATATTCACCGCCAGCAGGAAGGTAATGACGCCAAGACCATTGCCCAGCATCCAGTCAGCCAGAGCCTGCGGGATGTTCTCGTTGGTCATGATGAAGGAGAAGAGCACCGCGTTGGTGATGATATACAGCAGCATCGCCGACATGTTGGCCGAGTTCAGCAGCACCTTCGGCACATCCTTCAAGCCCATGTCCCGATAGATGAAAACTGCCACGATGAAGGCGTACACCGCAGACATGGCCGCTGCTTCGGTCGGCGTGAAGATGCCGGTGTAGATCCCGCCCATCACGACGACGATCAGGAACAACCCCCAGACCGATTTGCGGAAAGCAGCCCAGCGCTCAGCCCAGGAAGCCTTTGGCTGGCGTGGATAGTCGAACTTGCGCGCGCGATACCAGGTCACACCACCGAGCGTGGCAGCAAGCGCCAAACCTGGAATCACCCCGGCCATGAACAAGGCACCGACCGAGGTATTGGTCGCCACCGAGTACATCACCATGACGATGGATGGCGGGATCAGGATGCCGAGCGCACCCGAGGTCGAAATGACACCCGCGCCGAAGCGGTTCGGAAAGCCCGCCTTGACCATGGCCGGCAACAGGATGGAGCCGATCGCCACCACGGTCGCCGGACTGGAACCGGACACCGCAGCAAACAAGGCACAAGCCAGTACGCCAGCCAAACCGAGACCGCCATACCAGTGACCAACCATCGCCGTGGCGAAATTGATCATCCGCTTCGCCACGCCGCCATGGGTCAGGAAATTGCCGGCCAGGATGAAGAACGGGATAGCCATGATCTCGAACTTCTCGATCCCGGTGAACAATTTGAGCGCCACCGATTCCAGCGGCACCTGCGTCATTGTGAACAGGAAAGTCAGTACGGTCAGACCAAGCGAAATCGAAATCGGCATGCCGGTCAGCATCAGGACTGCCAGCAGCGAGAAAATTACCAGAGCGTTCATTGCTGGCCTCCTTGCTTGTCATCGCCTTGACGACGTTCGGCTACCCGCCGCTCATCCGCCACTCCGGCAGACTCCTCGCGTCGATCGTTGCCGCTGCGACGCTCACCGATCTGTGCATGCTTCAAGTCATGCATGTGCAGGTTATCGCCCATACCATAGACATCGACATCGACCGGCAGCTTTTCTTCATCTTCCAGGCCATCGACGTGACCATGATCGTGGTGCGGCAACTCCCCGGTTTTCACGAAGCCCCAAGTCACTTGCAGGAAGCGGAAGCACATCAGCGAGGACCCCAGCGGGATCGCGCTATAGACAATCCACGTAGGCCATTCGAGATCGGGCGTGATCGGCCCTTCGTACAAATCCCCCAACGGGATGCCGAGGAAATTGTAGATGGCGTAGTGTGCGCCGTTTTCCCAGACGAAAGTCGCACCCAGCGTAGCGATGATGCCGGTAAAAGTCGCACCGGCCAGCAAGCCGAATACGATGAATTTGCCGCGCATCTTGTCGTCCAGGCGATTGATCAGCACATCGACGCCCACGTGGATGCCGGTGCGCACGCCGTAAGCGGCGCCAAACTTGGCCATCCAGACAAACATGATGATGCACAGTTCCTGCGCCCAGCTGAAATTCAGGCCGAGCAGCCAATCCTGCAGACCTGGAATTTCAACCCCCGCCAGATAGCGGTGGGCGACCGAGATGAAGATGATCAGCGTAGCCGCCCCCATCAGGAAGGTGACCAGCAACTCTTCGAGGTGATTAAGCACCCGATTGATCATGATAATTTCCCCACAAAAACGCGGGGGCCGCAGCCCCCGCTGAGATTTCCCCGATTACCCGGGAAAATCAGAGGCTGTCCGGCTTGAAGCCGATGTCTTTATAAACAGCCTGGATGATTTCCTTGCCAACACGGCCTTCCATCTTCTGATGCACCGGTACCAGCGCCTTCTTGAAGGCAAGGCGCTCTTCCTTGGTCGGCACGTAGACGGTGGTCTTGCCGCTCTTCTTCACGGCATCCAGCGAGCTATCGTTCTCGACCTTGGCGATCTGGTTGGCGTAGCGAGTGGATTGCTCCATCGCGTCTTCCAGTTGAGCGCGCACATCAGTCGGCAAACCATCCCAGAATTTCTTGTTAACGATGACGGCATAGCCCAGATAACCGTGCTCGGTCAGGGTCAGATGCTTCTGCACTTCATGCATCTTCTGGGTATAGAGATTGGAGATCGGGTTCTCGGTACCATCGACCACACCGGTCTGAAGTGCCTGATAGACCTCGGAGAAAGCCATCACCTGGGGCATGGAGCCCAGGGAACGCATCTGCTCCTCAAGCACCTTGGAAGACTGGATGCGCATCTTCTTGCCCTTCAGGTCAGCCGGCGTCTTGATCGGCGAATTGGCCGAGAAGGACTTGAAACCGTTGTCCCAGTAGGCCAGCCCACGGATACCCTTCGGCTCCAGCTTGGCCAGCAATTGCTTGCCGACGGCACCATTGGTCACCTTGCGCAGATCGTCGTAGCTAGCGAAGATGAAGGGCAGGTCGAAGACTTCGAACTCCTTGACGCCGAGCGGACCGAACTTGGCCAGCGACGGGGCCAGCATCTGAACGGCGCCCAACTGCAGCGCTTCCATTTCTTCCTTGTCCTTGTAAAGCGTCGAGTTGGGATAAACCTCAACCTTAACCTTGCCCTTGGTCAATTCCGCCGCCTTCTTGGCAAACATTTCAGCGGCCTTGCCCTTGGGCGTATCGGCCGCCACCACGTGACTGAACTTGATGACGATGGGCTGCTGGGCAAATGCCGCAAGCGATAGTGTGCCGGCGAACAAGGCGACGGCAAGCTTGGATAGTTTCATTTTTCTCCTCCAGGTAGACGAACCGCACAGCAAATTAGCGGTTGTAGAAATTATTACGAAAGATGTAATCGCAACGTATTGTGGTTTTCCACAAAAAAAACCGCCGGACTCGCCGGCGGTTATACAGCATTACCCCGTCAAATTCAGGTCAATGGTGTTCGACCTGGGGACGCGGAGCGTGCGGGATCATCACTTCCGGTGCGTCATCCAGCACCAGTTCGGGACGATCGGCCTCATCAGGCGTTTCGTCATTGAGCACGGCGTTCATCTTTTCGACATCCAGTGCCTTGCACCATTTGGCCACGACCAGAGTAGCCACGCTATTGCCGATGAAATTGGTCAACGCCCGCGCTTCCGACATGAAGCGGTCAATGCCGAGAATCAAAGCCAGACCGGCGACCGGCACCGTCCCGACGGCGGACAAGGTCGCTGCCAGCACGATAAAGCCGGACCCGGTCACCCCCGCGGCGCCTTTCGACGTCAGCAGCAAGATGACCAGCAGCGTGATCTGGTGCTGCAGATCGAGCGGCGTGTTGGTGGCCTGCGCGATGAAGACCGCAGCCATCGTCAGGTAGATCGAGGTTCCATCGAGGTTGAAGGAATAACCGGTCGGTACGACCAGACCGACAACCGACTTCTGCGCACCGGCATTCTCCATCTTGGCCATCAGGCGCGGCAAGGCGGATTCGGACGACGAGGTACCCAGGACTAGGAACAGTTCTTCCTTGATGTACTTGATCAATTTCCACACCGAGAAGCCGTGCACCGCAGCAATCGTTCCCAGCACACCAAAAATGAAAACAACGCAGGTCAGGTAGAAGGCTCCCATCAGGTTTGCCAGTTGCGCCAGGCTACCGACACCGTGCTTGCCGATGGTGTAGGCCATGGCGCCGAATGCACCAATCGGAGCGACCTTCATGATGACACCGACGATGGCGAACAGGATGTGTGAAAGTTTTTCGACCAATTCGAACACCGGCTTGCCGCGCTCACCGAAGGCATGCAGTGCATATCCGAAGAGCACCGAGAAGAACAGCACCTGCAGCATGTCGCCCTTGGCAAAGGCATCGACCACGCTGGTCGGGATGATGTTGATCAGGAATTCGGTGGTCGACTGCATCTGGCCGGGTGCCGCGTACTTGGCGATCCCCTTGGTATCCAGGGAAGCCGGATCGACGTTCATGCCAGCACCCGGCTGCCAGACATTGACCACGACCAGGCCGATGATCAACGCGATGGTGCTGACAACTTCGAAATACAACACGGCGTAGCCGCCGGTCTTGCCCACCTTCTTCATGTCTTCCATACCGGCGATACCGACGACGATGGTGCAGAAGATGATCGGCGCGATGATCATCTTGATCAGCTTGATGAAAGCATCGCCCAGCGGTTTCATGTCGGCGCCGACCGACGGATAGAAATGCCCCAATCCGACGCCGATGGCAATCGCCACCAGCACCTGGAAATAGAGGCTCTTGAAAATCGCCCTCTTTGCCATACAGCCAACTCCTTTGCGGTGAAATCGTGCCGGCACACCCAATGCCGGGATTGGGGCGGCAGTATCGTCACAAGGGAGAGTCCGGGATATTGTGGCTATCCGAATTGTGGAAAGCCGCAATGGACTCCGGCGGATTTTGCTGAGGTACCATCGCCCGATGATTGAAATACCCCAACCCAGTCCCAACCAATCCCGCCGTTTGCGCTGGCTACTCGCCCTGCCCAAGTACGGCATCGTCCTGTTGCTGCTTGCCATGCTTTCCCTGCTTGGCCTGCTGCACTACAACGAAGTTGAGGAAGAGCGGAACGCCCTGATCAAGGACGTGCTGTGGCTTGAACAGAACCTTCAATTCCATTTGAGCGGTAACGAAGAACAGTTGCAACAGTTGGTACTCGATATGGGCAACCTGCCGGAACCCCAGAAACTGTTCCGGTTGCGTGCCACCCACATGCTGAAAAATTCTCCGGAAATCGCTCAAATCATATGGTTCGACGAGGCACAGCACATCATTGATGCCCTACCATCCACCGCCTTGCCCGACGAAGCGCTACGCAGTTTCGGCCCTGTAGTGACCGAAGAAGCCTTTGAAATTGCCCGGCGCCTGGGCAAACGCACCTACAGCAAACCCTTTCTGCTTGAAGGCAAGCGAGCCTTCGTCGAACTGCTGATTCCGTTACAGAAAGGCGGGATGCTGGTCGCCGTCTATCCCCTGGATACTCTGCTCTCCAACCAGGTGCCATGGTGGTTCGCCGAAAAATACATGGTCGAGATCACCGACGACAACGACGTTCGCTACGCCAGCAACACACGGATCGAAGGCAAGAGCAATCAGACCTACGAAATACCGTTCGACCCTCCGGGACAAGGCCTGATGCTACGCGTCACCAGCTATCGCGGCCCGGACAACTCGCTGCAACGTACACTGATCGTCGCCATCGTCCTACTCGGCGCTGGCGTCTTTTGGAGCCTCTGGCTGGTGCGCGACCTGATGCGCAAGCGAAGCCAGGCTGAAGAGGCCCTGCGCGCCGAGCACGCCTTCCGCGCCGCGATGGAAGATTCGCTCACGGTCGGCATGCGAGCACGTGATCTGAAGGGCAAGGTCATTTACGTCAACCCCGCATTCTGTCGCATGACTGGTTTTTCCCCCGATGAGCTGGTCGGCCAATCACCGCCCATGCCCTATTGGGCCCCCGAGCAACTGGACGAAACCTATGCCCGCCACCAGGAGGTCATGGCCGGCGAGGCCCCCCCCGATGGTTTCGAGATCACCTTCAAGCGCAAGAATGGCGAACGCTTCCAAGCCCTGGTCTATGAGGCCAAGCTGATCGATGGCAACGGTCAACATACCGGCTGGATGGCCTCCGTCCTCGATATCACTGAACGCAAACGCGCCGAAGAACTTGCCCGCCAGCAACAGGAACAACTGCAATTCACCTCGCGCCTCGTCACCATGGGCGAAATGGCCTCCACCCTGGCGCATGAGTTGAACCAACCCTTGGCCGCCATCGCCAGTTACAACACCGGCTGCCTGAATCTCCTGAAAACCGGGCAGGCCAAGCCCGACGACCTGCAACCCGCGCTGGAAAAAGTGGGCGTTCAGGCGCAACGCGCCGGCAAAATCATTCGCCGCGTACACGACTTCGTGCGTAAGAGCGAACCCAAGCGCGCGCCGTGCGATCTGCGCGAGGTGATCGAGGATTGCATAGGTTTTGTCGAGTCCGAGGCGCGCAAGCGCCGTATCCGCATCGAATGCAACCTGCCTGACCTGCCGCCGATTCCTGCCGACCGCCTGATGCTCGAGCAGGTATTGCTCAACCTGATCCGCAACGGCATGGAGGCCATGGCTGAAACGCGAGAAAGCGATCGCCTGCTACGTCTCGATTGCCGACTTGACGACGCCGAATTGCGCGTCAGCGTTGCCGACAACGGCTGCGGCATCGCTCCAGAAATCCGCGACCGCCTGTTTACCGCATTTTTCACCACCAAGCCGGAGGGCATGGGCGTTGGCCTGTCGATCTGCCGCTCCATTGTCGAATTCCACCGCGGCCGGCTATGGGCCGAAGACAATAGCGCATCGCCGAACGGACGCGGTACGATATTCACTTTCTCGCTACCCGTGGATGCCGAATGAGCCAGCCGCAAGCGCACTTGGTCGATGACGACGAAGCGATTCGCGACGCCCTGTCGTGGTTGCTGAAATCGCGCAACCTGCCCTACGCCACCTACGACTCGGCTGAGAGTTTCCTCGCCGCCTGGTCGCCGGCGATGAGCGGCTGCGTGGTGCTCGACATGCGCATGTCCGGCATGAGCGGTCTCGACTGTTTCGATCAGTTGCGCGAACGCCAGTCCACCCTGCCGGTGATTTTCCTGACCGGCCACGGCGACGTTCCGCTGGCCGTGCAAACGCTGAAGAAAGGTGCTTTCGATTTCTTCGAAAAACCCCTCAACGACAACGACCTGGTCAACCGCATCGAGGAAGCCCTGGCCCACGACGTGCAACAACGCGCTGCCAACGCTTCCGTCGATTCGCTGAAGGCCCGACTGGCCACGCTGACCAGCCGCGAGCGGCAGATCATGGAACTGGTCCTGGCCGGCAAATTCAACAAGGTGATCGCCGACGAGTTGAACATCAGCATGCGCACCGTCGAAGTGCATCGCGCCAACCTTTTCGACAAGATGCATGTAAAGACTGCCGTCGAGCTGGCCAACCTGCTTAAAAACAATGCCTGATGCTTCCCTAAGGCGGCAATTTTCGCTAGCATTCCCCCAAAAACGATAGACGCCCAACGCGTTGGAACTTAATCCCTTCTACCCCATTCGTACTTCCCTTTCTTTGAGGAAATCATGAGCGAGCATATTCATTACGTAACCGACGACACTTTCGAAGCCGAAGTGCTGCAGGCGCAGCAACCGGTTCTCGTCGACTACTGGGCAGAGTGGTGCGGCCCCTGCAAGATGATCGCTCCCATCCTCGACGAAATCGCCAACGAGTACGCCGGCAAGCTGAAAGTGACCAAGGTCAACATCGACGACAACCAGGCGACCCCGGCCAAGTACGGCATTCGCGGCATTCCGACCCTAATGCTGTTCAAGAACGGCAATGTCGAAGCCACCAAGGTCGGCGCCCTGTCCAAGTCGCAACTCGCTGCCTTTATTGACAGCAACCTGTAATCTCCGTAGTCTCCCGGCCTGAGGGTGCGTCCTGCGCCTTCAGGCAGACGCGACAGAAAAGCTGTCCAGCGTCTATATCCCTCCCCTAGCTCCCTGTAAATTTGCGCCCAACATTGCGGGTCCGTTCCCGTATTCCATCCGGCGCCATCCATTCCCACATGCAACTTTCCGAACTCAAGACATTACACGTCAGCAAACTGCTGGACATGGCCACCGACCTCGGCATCGAGAATGCCAACCGGATGCGCAAGCAGGAGCTGATCTACGCCGTTCTCAAGGCCAAGGCCAAGAACGGCGACACCATTTACGGCGACGGCACGCTGGAAGTCCTGCCCGACGGCTTCGGCTTCCTGCGCTCGGCCGACACGTCCTACCTGGCCAACCCGGACGACATTTACGTCTCCCCGTCGCAGGTCCGCCGCTTCAACCTGCGCACCGGCGACACCATCGAAGGTGAAATCCGTACCCCCAAGGATGGCGAGCGCTACGTCGCACTGACCAAGCTCGAGTCGATCAACGGTTTCCCGCCGGAAGCCAACAAGAACAAGATCATGTTCGAGAACCTGACGCCGCTGCACCCGACGCGTCACCTCAAGCTCGAACGCGAAATCAAGTCCGACGAGAACATCACCAGCCGCGTCATCGACATGATCGCCCCGATCGGCTGCGGCCAGCGCGGCCTGCTGGTTGCCCCGCCGAAGTCCGGCAAGACCGTGATGCTGCAGAACATCGCCCATGCCATCACGGCCAACCATCCGGAAGTCGTGCTGATCGTTCTGCTCATCGACGAGCGCCCGGAAGAAGTGACCGAGATGACCCGCACCGTCAAGGGCGAGGTTGTCGCCTCCACCTTCGACGAACCGGCCACCCGCCACGTCGCCGTCGCTGAAATGGTCATCGAGAAGGCCAAGCGCCTGGTCGAACACAAGAAGGATGTGGTCATCCTGCTCGACTCCATCACCCGCCTCGCCCGCGCCTACAACACGGTGCAGCCGGCCTCCGGCAAAGTGCTGACCGGCGGTGTCGACGCCAACGCCCTGCAGAAGCCCAAGCGCTTCTTCGGTGCCGCGCGCAACATCGAGGAGGGCGGCTCGCTGACCATCCTCGCCACCGCGCTGATCGACACCGGCTCGCGTATGGACGAAGTGATCTACGAAGAATTCAAGGGCACCGGTAACTCCGAAATCCATCTCGACCGCCGCATGGCCGAGAAGCGCATGTATCCGGCGGTCAACGTCAACCGCTCCGGCACCCGCCGCGAAGAGTTGCTGCTCAAGCCGGACGTGCTGCAAAAGATGTGGGTGCTGCGCAAGCTGTGCTACCCGATGGACGACCTCGAAGCGATGGAATTCCTGCTCGACAAGGTCAAGTCCACCAAGGGCAACGCGGAATTCTTCGACGCCATGCGTCGCGGCTGATTCTCCGCCGCCTTGCTGGATCGAAAAGGGTCGGGAAACCGGCCCTTTTGTTTTCTACCCTGTGCCATCGCCTGCAAAAGTTGACTGCTGCGGTGCACCGCCCCAAAAGGCCAAAAAACAGGCCGGGCCCCGGTGTCGAAATTCGCACCGAAAACAGTTGCAAAAACAACCACGAAATCAAACACAAACCCCTAAAAAACCGTTGCACCGAAAGAACTATTCGACGATAATATGCGGCTTCCCAGATCGGCCACATCCGCCGGTCGCTTGTTTAAAGGACGAAAGATGAAAGCCGATATCCACCCGAATTACAAAGAAATCCAGGTGACCTGCTCCTGCGGCAACGTGTTCACCACCAAGTCGACCATGACCAAGGACGCCTTCCACATTGAAGTCTGCTCCGCCTGCCACCCGTTCTACACCGGTAAGCAGAAGATCGTCGACACCGCCGGTCGCGTTGAGAAGTTCAACCAGAAGTTCGGCGCCATGCGCGGCAAGGCTGCTGCCTGATCGGCTTCGGCTTCATGCTAAAGGGCAGCCCGTTGGCTGCCTTTTTCATTTCTGCCCCAGGTCTTTCACAGTTTCCCAATGTCCGAACTGATCGCCCGACTCCGTAACGGTATCCGCCTGCCGCCGGCCGGCTGGATGCTCGCCGCCATGCTCGCCTTCTACGTGCTGGCCGGGCTGTTCGGGCGCGACCCGTGGAAGGGCGAGGACGCCATCCACATCGGTACGGCCTGGCACATGCTACATTACGGCGACTGGCTGTCGCCCGATCTGGCCGGCCGCCCCTTCAACGAGCCGCCGCTCTATTACTGGAGCGCCTCGCTGACCGGCTTCCTGCTCGGCGGACTGCTGCCCCTGCACGAAGCCATCCGCTTCGCCAGCGCCCTCTGGGTAACGCTGGCCCTGATGGGTCTCTATTACGCCGGCCGCGAACTCTACGGCCAGGAAGATGCCGCCGCCGCCCCCATGCTGCTCGCCGGCTGCGCTGGTCTGGTCTTCCATGCCCACGATGCCCAGCCGATGCTGATTGCCGTTGCCGCCTACGGCGGCGCTCTTGGCGCGCTCGCCACCATCGGCCGCAAACCCAGACTGACCGGCATTTTCTACGGCCTTTCCATTGCCGCCTGTTTTCTTGGCACCGGCATCGCCACGACGCTGCCCTTGTTGCTGCTTGCGCCGCTTGCCTGGTGGCTGGCGCCGGACCGTCGCCAAGGCCTGATTACGTTGGCCATCGCTTTCGCCATCGCCTTGCTGTTCTGCCTCCCTTGGCCAATTTTGCTTTATGGGCTTGAACCGGCTCGTTTCCACGCCTGGCTAGCCACCGAATTTGCGCCGTTCAAGACACCGTTCGTCTTCTCCGGCCTGTTCGGTTTCCTCGCCATGGTGCCGTGGTTCGCCTTCCCGGCCCTGCCGCTAGCGCTTTGGACCCTGTGGACACGCCGCCAGAAATGCATCGAAAGCAGCCAGTTGCTGCCCTTAGCGCTTTTCGGCATTACCTTGCTGCTACTCGCCTGGACCTTCCGCGTCCGCGAAATCCCCGCCCTGCTGCTGCTACCGCCCATTGCGCTGCTTGCCACGCCGGGCGCCCTGACCTTGCGTCGTGGCATGGCCAACGCCTTCGATTGGTTCGCGATGATGACCTTCAGCGTTTTCGCGGTTTTCGTCTGGATCTGCTGGTCAGCCATGGCGCTTGGCTGGCCGACCAAGTTGGCACAGCGCGTGGTCGTCTTGCGCCCCGGTTTCGTCGGCCACGTCGATTTCCTGGCACTGAGCATCGGTATTGCTGCGACCGCCTGGTGGATCTGGCTGATTGTCACCGCCCCGCGCTCGCCCTACCGCAGCCTGACGCACTGGACCATGGGTTTCACCACGCTGTGGCTACTGCTGACCACGCTGGGCCTGCCCTGGTTCGACTATGGCAAGAGTTATCGTCCGGTCGCACAAGCCATCGCTCAAGCCCTGCCGGAAGGTCACGGCTGCCTGGCCGAACGCGGCCTGAACGATACGCAACGCGCCTCGCTGGCCTACTTCGTCGGTATCGAACCGGTGATGGAGAATTCCGAAGCCGGCCGCGCCTGCAACTGGCTGCTCGTTTTCGGCGACAGCCGGCGCGAACTCGCCTCACCGAACGGCAACTGGAACAAGATCTGGGAAGGCAGCCGTCCGGGCGACCGCAAGGAAAAATTCCGCCTCTATCGGCGGTAATCGAGGCGGGGACTCACCCCGCCCCGGTGCCGTTTATTCAGCGGCAGGTTGTGGCGCGATCAGGAAGTGCTCGCGGTAGTACTTCAGCTCTTCGATCGATTCATGGATATCGGCCAGCGCGGTGTGCTTGCCCTTCTTCTTGAAGCCCTTGTAAATCTCCGGCTGCCAGCGCTTGCACAATTCCTTCAAGGTGCTGACATCGAGGTTACGGTAGTGGAAGAAGGTTTCCAGCGTCGGCATATAGCGCGCCATGAAGCGGCGGTCCTGACCGATGGTGTTACCGCACATCGGCGAATGGCCGGCCAGCGAGTATTTCTTCAGGAACGCCAGCGCTTCCGCTTGGACCGCGGCTTCATCCATGGTCGAAGCCTTGACCTTATCGATCAGACCCGAGCGGCCGTGCGTTTTCTGGTTCCAGTCGTCCATCCCGGCCAGCGTTTCGTCCGACTGATGCACGACCCAGGCCGGCGATTCGGCAACCAGGCGCAATTGCTCGTCGGTCACGACCATCGCCAGTTCCAGAATACGGTCGCCGTCGGGGTTCAGACCGGTCATTTCCATGTCCAGCCAGACGAGGTTGTGTGCGTTGCCTGCCATATAATTGCCTGAATTCTTAAAAACCCGGATTTTCTCATAGCTTTGACCTCAAACGACCTCGCACCCCACTTCACCCAAGTCTTCGTCGCCTTCCTGCTGCTCACGCTGGCTATCCGCCTGTGGCTGAAATTGCGTCACATCGCCCACATCACGGCGCATAGCGCCGCCGTGCCGCCGGAGTTCGCCGCGACGATCAGTCTCGAATCGCACCAGAAGGCCGCCCGCTACACCATCGAGCGCTCCCGCCTCGCCATCGTCGAGACGCTGGTCGAAGCCGGCCTGCTCCTCGCCTGGACGCTGGGCGGCGGACTGCAATTCGCACACGATTTCTGGGCGCCTCGTCTCGACGGCCTGTTCTACGGCGTCGCCATGATCTTCAGCCTGATGTTCATCTCCGGCCTGATCGACCTGCCGTTTTCGCTCTATCGCCAGTTCGTCGTCGAAGCACGCTACGGCTTCAACCGCATGACGCTCGGCCTGTTCTTCTCCGACCTGATCAAGCAGACCCTGCTCGGCCTGACCATCGGCACCCCGGTGATTCTCGCCGTGCTGTGGCTGATGGCGGCGATGGGCAGCTACTGGTGGCTCTACGTCTGGCTCTTCTGGTCGGCTTTCAACCTGCTGATCCTCTTCATCTACCCGACCTGGATCGCGCCGCTGTTCAACAAATTCACCCCGCTGGCCGACGGCGAAATGAAGACCCGCATCGAAGCCCTGCTCGCACGCTGTGGCTTCCGTTCCTCGGGACTTTTCGTGATGGACGGCTCGAAGCGCTCCAGCCACGGTAACGCCTATTTCACCGGCTTCGGCGACAACAAGCGCATCGTCTTCTTCGACACCCTGCTCTCCCGCCTGCTGCCCGGCGAAGTCGAAGCCGTGCTGGCGCACGAGCTGGGGCATTTCCGCTGCCGCCATGTCGTCAAGCGCATCGTCGTCATGTTTGCCGGATCGCTGGCCTTCCTCTGGCTGCTCGGCCAGCTGATCGATGCGCCATGGTTCTATGCCGGCCTCGGCGTTTCCGCGCAAAACCAGGCGCTGGCGCTGATCCTGTTCTTCCTCGCGCTGCCGGTATTCACTTTCCCGCTGACGCCGCTGATGAGTGCCCTGTCACGCCGCCACGAATACGAGGCTGATGCCTATGCCGCCCGCCAGGCATCGGCCGCCGATCTTGTGCACGCCCTGGTCAAGCTGTACGATGACAACGCTGCAACGCTGACGCCCGATCCGCTGCATTCGCTATTCCACGACTCCCACCCGCCGGCGGCGTTGCGTATCGCCCGCCTGCAACTTCAGGAGAAGCCCGCATGAAAGCCCTGACCACTTCGCTCGTCGCCTCCCTGATGGCCTTTCCGGCAGTGGCCGAGCCGTGGGGTAACGCCGACCCCAAGGCCGGCAAGGTGCTCCATGAAAAAGCCTGCGTGGCCTGCCATGTGCGCCTTTACGGCGGCGACGGCAGCAAGATGTACACCCGCGATGGCCGCCTGTTGATGACCCAACTCGACATCCTGCAGCGCGTCGCTGCCTGCAATTCGCAAACCAATACCGGCTGGTTCCCGGAAGAAGAAGCCGAAGTCTCGGCTTACCTGAACCAGCAGTACTACCACTTCAAAAACTGATGCAGGGCCGCGTCATCGCCGCCCACGGGCGCCAGTACATGGTCGAGTTGGGCGACGGCACGGTGCTCCCCTGCTTTCCGCGCGGCAAGAAGAGCGAAGTCGCCTGCGGTGACCGCGTCGACATCAAGCAGACCTCGAACGACCAGGGCGTCATCGAGGCCATTCAGCCGCGCAGCAGCCTGCTCTACCGCTCCAATGAAATCCGCCAGAAGCTGATCGCCGCCAACGTCGATCAACTGGTCATCGTCGTCGCCAGCGAGCCCGCTTTTTCTGAGGAACTGGTCACCCGCGCCCTGCTCGCTGCCGAGAGCGCCGACATCGAGCCGCTGATCGTGCTCAACAAGTGCGACCTGGCCGACAAGCTCCCCGCCGCCCGCGAGCGTCTGGCCGTTTTCGCCGCCCTCGGTTATCGCATCGTCGAACTGTCAGCCCGCGACCACGCCGAAGACCTGCGCCCTTACCTCGCCGGGCAGACCAGCGTGCTGGTCGGCCAGTCCGGCATGGGCAAATCGACGCTGGTCAATGCACTGATCCCGGAAGCGCAGGCCGCCACGCGCGAAATCTCGCAGGCGCTCGATTCCGGCAAGCACACAACGACGCATGCCACGCTCTACCACCTCGACGCCGACAGCCACCTGATCGACTCGCCGGGCTTGCAGGAATTCGGCCTCGGTCATCTCGACAAAAACGACATCGAGATGGCCTTCCGCGAATTTCGGCCCTTTCTCGGCCAGTGCCGCTTCCGCGACTGCCGCCACGACCGCGAGCCGGACTGCGCACTGACGGCTGCGGTGCACGCCGGAAAAATCGAAAAAAGCAGAATGGCGGTCTATCGTCGTATTGCAGGACTGGACTAGCGTCTGACTGTAACCTGACCCGATTATGGGTGTATGATGGCCAGAAAACTCAATAACTCTAACAAAGCTGAAATTTCCGTCAGCGCGGAGAAGAGATGGAGACAGGCCTTCCCAGCATCCTGATCGTCGACGACACCCCGGAAAACCTGAGCGTTCTGGGCGAATTGTTGCAACCGACCTATCGTGTCCGCGCCGCCAATTCCGGCCGGCGCGCGCTGCAGATGGCGCACAGTTCGCCACCGCCCGACCTCATCCTGCTCGACGTCATGATGCCGGAAATGGATGGCTACGAAGTGCTGGCCGAACTGCGCGCCGACCCCTACACCAGTCATATCCCGGTCGTCTTCGTCACGGCCATGGACGGCACGCAGGATGAGGAACGCGGCCTCGACTGCGGTGCGGTCGACTACATCACCAAACCGATCCGGCCGGCCATCGTGCTCGCCCGCATCCGCACCCAGCTCGAACTCAAGCGCGCCCGCGACATCCTGAGCGACCAGAACGCCTATCTCGAAGCCGAAGTCGCCCGCCGCATGGCCGAAAACCAGTTGATCCAGCAGGTCAGTATCCATGCCCTGGCCCGTCTGGCCGAAACGCGCGATCCGGAAACCGGCAACCATCTGCTGCGCACCCAGGAATACGTGCGCACCTTGGCCAAAGCCCTGCAGCACCACCCGCGCTTCGCCCATTACCTCGACAATCACACCATCGACGCACTGGCCAAATCGGCTCCGCTACACGACATCGGCAAGGTCGGCATCCCCGACCACATCCTGCTCAAACCCGGCAAGCTGACGCCGGACGAGTGGGAAATCATGAAAACGCACGCCGAGCTTGGTGCCAAAGCCATCGCCCAGGCCGAGCAGGATGCCGAGAAACCCGTCGAATTCCTGCACATCGCCAAGGAAATTGCCTATTGCCACCATGAGAAATGGGATGGCAGCGGCTATCCGCGCGGCCTGGCCGGCGATGACATTCCCATCGCTGCCCGCCTGATGGCCCTGGCCGATGTTTTTGATGCGCTGATCTGCAAACGGGTCTACAAGCCGGCCTTCGCCATCGAAGATGCGCGGCAACTGATCCTCGACGGTCGCGGCAAGCATTTCGACCCGGATGTCGTGCAGGCCTTCACCGACCATTTCGACAATTTTGTCGCCATCGCCAAAGCCTTCGCCGACTGACCTCCCGGACTTAAGCGGCGACTGAACAAGACCATGATCTCCATCATTTCAACCACGCTTGCCGATATCATGACCCGCGATATCGTCAGCATCTTGCCTGACGTGAGTTTGCTCCAGGCAGCGGAAATCATGGCGGAGCGCCGCATCTCCAGCCTGCTGGTCAATCACGCCGGAACCCCCAGCGGCATCGTCACCGAACACAACCTGCTGCGGGCAGTGAACAGCGAACTCGATCCGGCGACGCCGGTCCAGTCGATCATGTCTTCACCGCTGATCACGGCCCATTACAACTCGACCATCTTCGAAGCCAGCAAACTGGCCGAAGAACGCGGCATACGACACCTCGTGGTCGTTGACGACAATGGACAGGTTGTCGGCATGGCCAGCGACACCGATTTCCGCATGCACCTCGGCACAGCGGTCTTCCGCCACCTGCGGACCCTCGATGGCGTCATGGAGCGGCGCATTCCGCATCTGCCGCCCGAGGCCTCGCTGGCCGACGCCATTACCCGCATGGTGGACAACCGTCTCGACTACGTGATGGTTAGCGAAGATGACAAACCGGTCGGCATCGTCACCGAACGGGATATCCCGCGTCTGGTCAAGCATGGGCGGCGACCGCAGGATATTGTCCTCAGCGATATCATGAGCAAGCCGGTACGCAGTATCCCCTCGCTCTCTTCGGTGACCAATGCCTTGGAAGCGATGGCCGAACTGCATCTGCGCCACATGGCTGTCACCGATGAAAACGGATGCATCGTTGGCGTCGTCAGCCAGCGGCGGCTGTTCGAACGCATGGCGCTCGAACAATTCGAGACCGCCTTGTACAAGGCCCAACAGGAGCACGAGCAACGTCGCCAGCAGACGCACATGCAGCTGGCGCTGGATGCCGCCCGTGCCGGCACCTGGGAGTACCGCCACGATATCGACCGCCGGCAGATGAGCGACAGCCTGCTCACCCTCCTCGGCTACACGCTATCGGACGCGCCCTACACGCGCGACCAATGGAAGGCGCTGGTCCATCCGGAAGACCTGCCGCAACTGAAAGCTGCGGTGGACGGCCTGAAATTGCAGAAAAACGAGGTTGCCCGGGTCGAGTACCGCGTACGCCACCGCGATGGTCATTGGCTGTGGGTCGAAGATCGTGGCTGCGTCATCGAGCGTGGCGACAACGGACGCCCGATCACCAGCGCCGGCATTCTCACCGATATCACACAACGCCATGTCGAACGGGCAGCACTGGATGCCGAACGCAGCCGACTGCAAACGCTGCTCCGCACCTTGCCGGACATGGTTTGGCTGAAAAGCCCGAATGGGCAGTTTTTGGAATGCAATCCGCTCGCTGCCGAACTTCTGGGAAAACCCAGAGAGGAAGTCATCGGCCGAAACTTTCGCGACCTGGCACCGAAGGAGCTGGTCGCTCGCATGAACGAGACCGATAGTCAGGCGGTCGAGCAAAACACGACCTTGCGTTACGAGCATGAGTTGTTTTTCCCGGATGGCCGTCGCGAGTTGCACGAGGTTTCGAAGACGCCCGTCTATGCCAACGACGGCCGCCTGATCGGCATCCTGGGCATCGCCCACAATATTGCCGAAAAAGAGAACAACCGCCAGCAGATTGCCCGCCAGAACCGCGCCCTGCGCATGATGAGCGGTATTGCCCAGGCACTGGTGCGACGCACCGACGAAGCCGCGATGTTGTCGGAAATCTGCACCATCATCGTCGAGGTCGGCGGCTACCGCATGGCCTGGGTCGGCGAAGCCGGCAACGACCCCGAAAAGCGCGTGACGCCCCTGGCCTATTCCGGCCACGAAGACGGCTATCTCGATGAACTCAACATCACCTGGGGCGACCCGGTTGATGCCCAGGGAGCAGCCGGCCGCGCCATCCGCACCGGTATCCCGGTCATTGTCCAGGACCTGGCCACCGAGTCCACTTTCGCCCGCTGGCACGCCGCCGCTGCTTTTCGCGGCTATCAGTCAGTGGTCTCGCTGCCGTTGCGCAGCGATCGCCAGATCTTCGGCACCTTGAGCATCTACGCCGCCGAAAAGAATGTCTTCGACGACGAGGAAATGACGCTACTGACCGGCGTCGCCAGTGAATTGGGCCTGGGCATGAGCATGCAACGCTCGCGCCAGGCCCTGGCCCGCAGCGAAGCCAGCCTGCGCCAGAGCGAAGCCGCCCTGCGCGAAGCCCAGAGCATCGCCCACCTTGGCAGCTGGACCATGGACATGGTGCAGGATCGTCTCGCCTGCAGCGATGAAATATTGCGCATCTTCGCCTTGCCCGCCGGCAGCACCCCCAAGCGCAACGATCTGCTAGCCAACGTTCACCCGCAGGACCGCTCGCGCATCGACGCTGAATGGACGGCTGCCCAAGGCGGCCAGGCTTACGATACCGAGTTCCGCCTGCAGCTTGGAACCCGGGTCCGCTGGGTGCGCGAACGCGCCCATATCCGCTTCGACCCCTTCGGCTACCCGGTTTTCGCCGTTGGTACCGTACAGGACGTGACCGAGCGCCATGAGGCAGAGGAACAATTGCGCAAGCTCTCGCTGGCCATCGAGCAGAGCCCGCACAGTATCGTCATCACCAACACCGACGCCAAAATCGAGTACGTCAACGAAGCTTTCGTCCGCAATACCGGCTATAGCCGTGACGATGTGATCGGCAACAATCCGAAAGTGCTGCACTCCGGGCTGACCCCGACGGAGAACTATGCCGAACTCTGGGCGACGCTCGGCAAAGGCGAAGTCTGGCACGGCGAGTTCATCAACCAGCGCAAGGACGGTTCGACTTACGAAGAGTTCGCCATCATCTCGCCGGTGCGCCAGCCGGACGGACGCATCACCCACTACCTGGCGATCAAGGAAGACGTCAGCGAGAAAAAACGCAACCAGGCCGAACTCGAGCGCTACCGCCAGCATCTCGAAGCGCTGGTCGCCGAACGCACCAACCAGCTCGAGCAAGCCAAGGAAATCGCCGAATCAGCCAACCAGGCGAAGAGCGCCTTCCTGGCCAACATGAGCCACGAAATCCGCACGCCGCTCAACGCCATCATCGGCCTCAGCCACCTGGCCTTGCGCCAGGCCCGGGAACCCGACCAGCAAGCCCGGCTGAACAAGGTCAACGATGCTGCGCACCACCTGCTCTCCATCATCAACGACGTACTCGACATTTCGAAGATCGAGGCCGGCAAACTGGAGTTGGAAGACACCGATTTCTCGATGCGGCACGTCTTCAGCACCGCCCTCGGCTTGATCGGCGAGCGCGCCAAAGCCAAGCAACTAAAGCTGCTCGAAGATATCGACCCGCAACTCCCCTCCCGACTGCGCGGCGACCCCTTGCGCATCCAGCAGATACTGGTCAACTTCCTGTCGAATGCCATCAAGTTCACTGAACGCGGCTCGGTAACCATCAGCGCCCGCCTCATTTCCCGCGACGACCAACACTTGCAGGTCCGCTGCGCCGTCACGGACACCGGCATTGGCATCGCCGAAGAAATGAAAGCCCGCCTGTTCCAGCCTTTCGAGCAAGCCGACAGTTCGACCACCCGACGTTATGGTGGCACCGGCCTCGGCCTGGCGATCAGCCGTCGTCTGGCCGAAGCCATGCAGGGCAACATCGGCGTCGACAGCGAGCCCGGCCAGGGCAGCACTTTCTGGTTCATCGTTCCGCTCGATGCCTCGCGGAGTGCCGGCGACAGCAATCTGGCCAAGACTGACCAAACCACCGTCCGCCAAATCAGCGCCCACGTTCTGCTGGCCGAGGACAATGCCGTCAACGCCGAAGTCGCGACCGAGTTGCTGCATTCGGCCGGCGTTCGCGTAGACCATGCCCGCGATGGCCTGGAAGCCGTCCAATTTGCCCGCCAGCGTCTCTACGACCTGGTCCTGATGGACATGCAGATGCCCGGCATGGACGGACTGGAAGCCACAAAAACCATTCGCGCCCTGCCCGGCTGGACGGCCATTCCCATTCTGGCCATGACCGCCAACGCGTTCGATGACGACCGAGATGCCTGTCTCGCTGCCGGCATGAACGACCACGTTGCCAAGCCCGTTACGCCGGAGCGCCTGTTCGAGGCCTTGGGACGCTGGTTGCCGAAACCGCTGGCGGGGACCTCTGAGTCAAGCCCCCCGCCGGCGCCTGCCGGCACCCACGGATTGGCCGAAATTGCCGGACTGGATAGCGAGTTCGGACTGCAGACCGTACGCGGCAAGGTGGAAACCTACAAACGCTTGCTCGGCAAGTTTGCCGAAAATCATTTCGATGACTTCGCGCGCATTCGCACCTGCCTGAGCAATGGTGAGCACGAGGAAGCGCGCCGCCTGGCCCATTCGCTGAAAGGCGCAGCGGCAACACTGGGGGCCGTGGTGGTGCAAAAGTCCGCAGCAGCGCTGGAGGCAGCGATCCGAGAAGAGCAGGATGCTGACAATATCTCGGTCTTGATCGAGCGCACATCGACCGACTACGGAACCCTCAGCCGACAGTTGCAAAGCCTCCTAGCTAACGCTGAGGTCATCGCTGGGCCGACCGCTACCAGTATCGATTACGGCGCCGTCTTGGAGAAAATCGAGAAGGAACTGCGCGAGGGCGACATCAGCGTCCAGGAAAGCGTACGCCAGAACGCGGCCAGCCTGCGTCAGGCCCTGGGCGACCGCTACACGCTGTTCGAACGCTTCGTTTCAGCTTTTGCCTTCGAGGAGGCACTCGCGCTGCTCAGCCAGAAATCCGGCTGAACCAGCCGACCTGGATCAGGTGCTTGCCGGCCTACGCTGCGCCAGCCAATCGACAACCCCCAGGCCCGCCGCACGCCCCAGGGCGATACAAGCGGTCAGCAGGTAGCCGCCGGTCGGCGCTTCCCAATCCAGCATTTCGCCGGCACAAAAGAGGCCCGGCAGTTGCCTGACCATCAGGCGCTCGTCGAGCGCCTCGAAAACCAGCCCGCCGGCCGAACTGATTGCCTCGTCCAGCGGCCGCGTGGCGCGCACCGGCAGCGGCAAGGCTTTGATCGCCGCCGCCAGCGCCGTGGGCGATGCCAGTTGTTCGGCAGAACACAGATCACGCAACAAGCCAGCCTTGACGCCCTCGATACCGGCCCGCCGACGCAGGTGGTTGGCCAAGGAATCGCGCCCGCGCGGTTTCGCCAGGTCTTCGCTCAAACGCTCCAGGCTGCGCCCCGGCGCCAGGTCCAGCGTCAGCGCGGCGAAGCCATCACGGGCCAGCGCGTCGCGCAAGGGTGCCGACAGCGCATAGATCAGTCCGCCCTCGATACCGTATTCGGTGACATTGAATTCGCCCTGCTGTTGCCGGCCGGCGATACTCGCCACGACCGGCTTGACCGGCTCACCAGCAAAACGCTGGCGGAAAAGCGCGCTCCATTCGACATCGAAACCGCAATTGGCTGGCTGCAAGGGGGAAACCTCGACACCACGGGCGGCCAATAAGGGCACCCAGGCACCGTCCGAACCCAGACTGGCCCAGCTGCCGCCACCCAGCGCCAGAACCACCGCCTCGACCTCAACCGCCACTTCGCCCGCCGGCGTGGCAAAACGCAAGGCACCTTGCGCATTCCACCCCAGCCAGCGGTGCCGCACATGGAACTGCACGCCCTGACCGCGCAGGCGGTGCAACCAGGCGCGCAGTAGCGGCGCAGCCTTCATTTCGGTCGGGAATACGCGGCCCGAAGTGCCGACGAAGGTATCGATCCCCAGTTCGTGAATCCAGCGCCGCAGCTGATCCGGCCCGAAGGCGTCGAGCAAGGGTTTCAGGCGCGGCGCCTGCTCGCCGTAGCGCTCGACAAATCTGGCATAGGGCTCGGCATGGGTGATGTTCATGCCGCCCTTGCCAGCCATCAGGAACTTGCGGCCGACCGAGGGCATGGCATCAAAAATTGCCGTTTTTGCCCCGTGCACCGCAGCAATCTGCTCGGCGGCCATCAAGCCGGCCGGACCGCCCCCGATGATCGCGATGAGGCCCATCAGCTCTCGGCGGAATCTGCCGCGGCGACCGAGAGCAGACCTTCCGGCATCTCTTCTTCGTCGAGCGGCACGACAGTGACCGCCACCTCGGGCTCGGCGCCGCCGCCGCCGAGGATGATGCCGCGCAACGGCGAGATGTCGGAGAAATCCCGCCCGAAAGAGAGGGTGATGTGCTCGGTATCGGGTAGCAGGTTGTTGGTCGGATCGAAATCGATCCAGTCGTTTCCGCTGCCCGGCGAATAGACCGATACCCAGGCATGTGACGCATCGGCACCGATCAGGCGCGGCTTGCCGGGTGGCGGCCGGGTCAACAGGTAGCCGCTGACATAGCGTGCGGCGACGCCCATGGCACGCAAGCAGGCGATCATCAGGTGGGCGAAGTCCTGGCAAACGCCGCGCTTCTTTTCCAAGACTTCGAGCACCGGCGTCGACACCGTGGTCGCCTCAGGATCGAATTCGAATTCGTCGAAAATCTTGGCCATCAAGGCCTGCGCACAGAGCAGCAGGGGACGACCGGGCGGGAAGCAATCGGCCGCGTAATTGGCTAGCTCGTGCTTGACCCGCACGTGAGGGCTTTCGAACAGGTAGCGCGTCGCCTCGAGGTCTTCCGGAGTCGGTGCCGAAGCATCGTAGGCCAGACGCTGGCGCACTTCCTCCCAGGGCAGGGAATCCTCCAGATGCTCCGGCCGGTGCGGCGTGATCGAAATGTTCATGGTCGAACGAATGATCAGTTCGTCGTGCGGCGCATGGAAGGAAACCCAAGTGACTGGATTGCCGAAGGCATCGCGGCCATCGCGCCGCCAGGTCGGCGTCGGCTCGATATCGACGCATTGCTCCTCGATCTGCTGCCAGTCGAGGATACGCGGCGACAGGTGCAGCTGCTGCTGCGACAGGGAAACGCTGCTGCCGTAGTCGTAGCGCGTCTCGTGATAAACGTGATAGCGGACGGGCTGCATGATCGTCACAAGGCCATCGTTTGCCGGCTGACGTCGCCGACGTGGGTGAAATAGCGCATGGCCAGCCAGTCCGACAACTGGCAGGCGGCCGCAGCCAGCGCATCGAGGCGTTTGGCCAGCTCCTCGCAGCCGGCGCACTTGAAGCACTCGCTGAATTGCGCATGCTCAAGCATGGCGAGATCGTAGCCTTGCAGGTGATCGATCGCCTTGGCCAGTTGACCGTCGTAATCCGCCCCCAGCTCACGCACCATGCGATCCAGATAGCGGCTGAGGTTGATCGCCTGGAAGATCACGCCGTGCGGGTTGCTGTCGTCGAAGACCAGCAGGTCGACGACCGGCAACAATTCCGGCAGGCGCGAGTAGCGCGAACGGTAGGTGATGATCGAATCGGCCAATTCAAGCAGCCACTCCAGACAGCCCGGACCGCGCGCCGACTCCAGGCGCAGGAAGGTGGCCAGCGCTTCGGTCAGAAAAGCCAGACGTTCGATGCGACGGCCGATGATCAGGAAGCGCCAACCATCGTCACGCGTCATGTTGTCCATGGCGAAGCCGGTCAGCGATGACGACACGCCGAGCACCCGGTCGAGGAAGGCGATGGCTTCGGTCAGCGCCGGGTGCTTGCTCTGCGCCGCCTGCTGGTCGCGCTGCAGGCGATTGAGCGAATGCCAGTGATCGAGCGACAGGCGCTCGCGCACATGCGTGGCCGACCACATCAGGCTGCGGATATTGCCGGCCAGGCTGCCCGGCTGTGCCGGATCGTAGATCGCCCGGAGCAGGACGTGCTCGCCGCCCTCGGCAACCGTTTCATCCTCTTCCGGCTTGGGCAGGATACCGAGAAGCTCGGCCAATTCCATGGCCGAAGCGATCGCCAGCGTCTTCTCGCCAGCCCCTTCGACCAGACGGCTCAGGGCAACGCGCAACATGCGCGCACTGTTGTCGAAGCGCTCCGAGTAACGCCCAAGCCAGAACAGGTTCTCGACCACACGCGACGACAGGTTGGCGCCCGAGCGCACCAGATCGCGCACGCCGATCGACGGCTTCAGCATGGTGAATTCGCTGACCGGCCCTTCGGTCAGCACCCAGGTATCCTTCGATGCGCCGCCGCGCTGCATCGAGATGATGCGCGTGTTGGCACCGGTGGCCACGCGGGCCAGACCGCCCGGCATCACCGAATAGCCGCCGTCGGCATTGGCCACGGCATAGGCCCGCAAGCCGACCGGACGAGCGATCAGACGGCGCTCGTGCGCGCGGCTCCAGGTCGGCGCCTGCGACAACTGCACCATTTCCTGCGCCACATAGGCATGCGGCCGCGCCTCGATGCGGCGCAGCATCTCGGCCCGCGCCTCGCCTTCCAGCTCATGACCGAACACCGGGTCCATGCGTTGCGTCGGGTAAGCCGGCTTGATGACCAGTTCGTCGAAATGCTCGCGCACATACTCGAGCGCCGGCTTTTCGCCGCACCACCAGGTGGCGACCGAGGGCATCAGCAGGCGCTCGCCGAGCAGGAACTCGCAAATCGCCGGCAGGAAGCCCATCAAGGCCCCAGAGGCCAGCAGGCCGCTACCCAGTGCATTGGAGACGACCACGCGGCCCGAACGCACGACGTTGAGCAGGCCGGGAATGCCCAGCGCCGAATCGCCCCGTAATTCGAGCGGATCGCAGTAGTCGTCGTCCTGGCGGCGCAGCACGACATGCACCCGCTTCAGGCCGCGCAGGGTCTTCAGGTAGAGCGTGTCACCACGTACCGTCAGGTCCTGCCCCTCGACCAGCGGATAGCCGAGGTAGCGTGCCAGGTAGGCGTGTTCGAAGTAGGTTTCGTTATACGGTCCCGGCGTCAGCAACACGATGTGCGGCGGTTCGTTGCCATCGAGCGGCGCCAGCGCTGCCAGACCGTCCATCAGGTCGCGGAAAAAGTCGGCCAGATGCTGCACATGCAGGTCACCGAACATTTCCGGGAAGACGCGCGAAACGACCAGCCGGTTTTCCAGAGCGTAACCCGCACCGGAAGGGGCCTGAGTCCGGTCGGCGATGACCCACCAGCGCCCGTTCGGCGAACGGGCCAGATCGACCGCGTAGTGGTGCAACCAGACGCCGCCCGGCGGCTTGACGCCGTGGCACGGCCACAGATAGCCGTGCTGGCCATAGACGAGCGCTGGCGGCAGCAGGCCTTCGGCCAACAGGCGTTGCTCGCCGTAAAGATCGGCCAGCATGGCATTGAGCAGTGCGGCACGCTGGGCGACGGCAGCCGACACCTCGGCCCATTCGTCCGGCGGGATGATCAGCGGCAGCGGATCGAGCGCCCACGGCCGGTCCGCCCCATTCGGATCGGCATAGACGTTGTAGGTGACGCCGTTTTCCTGAATGCGACGGTCGACGAATTCGAGGCGGCGATGCATCTCCTCCGGCGCAATGGCGTCGAGGTGGGAGAAGAATTGCTGCCAATGCGAACGCACGTTACCGTCCGCCGACAACATTTCGTCGTAACGGCGTGCGCTGTGAGGATAAATGGCGAGAAGGGTACGTGCCATGCCGACTTAAAGAACGCAGAAAGGCCCGAAGGCCCTGCCAAGGCGACCCGAAGGTCGCCTTCCGCGCGAATTCCGACTCAAAAACGTCGCAAGTCTAGCGTAAACGGGTGCTCCGCGCTGACTTCCGGCGCCTTGGCGACCACTTTACCCGGCGTGTGTCCGAAGCGGAAGAAGCGCGCCAGACGACGGCTTTCGGCCTCGAAGGCATTGACCGGCAAGACATCGAAATTCCGTCCGCCAGGATGCGCCACATGGTACTGACAGCCGCCCAGCGAACGCTGCATCCAGGTATCGACGATATCGAACACCAGCGGTGCGTGCACACCGATGGTCGGATGCAGGCAGGATGCCGGCTGCCACGCACGATAGCGCACACCGGCGACGAACTCGCCGTTGGTCCCGGTGTTTTGCAGCGGTACCGCGACGCCATTACAGGTCAGGACGTAGCGATCCGGGGCCATGCCCTTGACCTTGACCTGCACCCGCTCGACCGAGGAATCGACGTAGCGCACGGTGCCACCAACCGCTCCTTCCTCACCCATGACATGCCAGGGCTCCAGCGCATGGCGCAATTCGAACTCGATGCCCTTGACGGCGAAATCACCGTATTTCGGGAAGCGGAACTCGAAGTGCGGAGCAAACCACTCCTGCTTGAAGGCGTAGCCGGCCTCGTTCATCTCCTGCATCACGTCGCGGAAATCCTGCTCGACGAAGAAAGGCAGCATGAAGCGGTCGTGCAGCTCGGTACCCCAGCGCGCCAGACGCGAGGTCTCGTAGGGGGTTTCCCAAAAACGGGCGATCAGCGCACGCAGCAGCAGTTGCTGGGCCAGCGACATGCGCGCGTGCGGCGGCATTTCGAAGGCGCGCAATTCGAGCAGGCCGAGGCGACCGGTCGGGCCATCGGGCGAGTAGAGCTTGTCGATGCAGAACTCGGCGCGGTGCGTGTTGCCGGTGACGTCGATCAGCAGGTTGCGCAGCACGCGGTCGATCAGCCAGGGCGGAATGTAGCCGCCGGGTTGCGGAATCTGCTTGAAGGCGATTTCCATCTCGTACAGCGAGTCGTTGCGCGCTTCATCCACACGCGGCGCCTGGCTGGTCGGGCCGATGAAGAGGCCGGAGAACAGGTACGACAGGCTAGGATGATTGTGCCAGTAGGCGACCAGGCTCTTCAGCAGATCCGGCCGGCGCAGGAAGGGCGAATCGTTCGGCGTCGCCCCGCCCAACACGAAGTGGTTGCCGCCGCCGGTGCCGGTATGGCGGCCATCGAGCATGAATTTCTCGGTGGTCAGGCGGGAATAATGCGCCGCTTCATAGAGATGCGTGGTCTGCTCGACCAACTGATCCCAGTTGCGCGCCGGGTGGATGTTCACCTCGATCACACCAGGATCGGGCGTCACGCGGAAATGCGTCAGGCGCGGGTCTGAGGGCGGCTCGTAGCCTTCCAAAACCACCGGCATTTGCAGCTCTTCTGCGGTGCACTCGACGGCAGCGACAATTTCCAGATAGTCGTCGAGCGACTGGGTGGGCGGCATGAAGACATAGAGGCGGCCTTCGCGCGGCTCGACGCACATGGCGAGGCGGGTGATCCAGGCGGCAGACTCCTTGAAGCCTGGCACGGTATCGCTCGGCTTCTCCCAGGGATGCTTGCCCTGCCCGTTCACCCCATGGGCGGAAGCCGGCACGCGCATCTGATGCGCCACCCGGCTGTCGCCGCCCACGCGGCCGCGCAGCGCGGAGTACGCGGCCAGCGGTTCGGTCGCCATTTCGGCATCGGGCGGATTGACGTAGGGGTAATCGCTTTGCGCCGTCCACGGCTGCGAATCGAGCGGCAGGCGGTAGCCCATGGCCGAATCGCCGGGGATCAGGTAGCAACGCTCGCTGCGCAGGAACCACGGCCCGGTTTGCCACTGGTTCCAGACATTCTTCATGATCGGTAGCGTATAGCCGACGGTGTGGCTCAGCCCCTGCGTGAACACCTTCATCAGGCGCTCGCGTTCGAGCGGATCATCCACGCGCGAATCGAAGGGATCGACGTTGCCCGGCAGCCGGCGCTCGCGCCACAAGTAGTAATACACGTCCTCGAAAGCCGGGAAGACGTATTTCGACTCCAGCCCCAGGCGCTCGGCCACACGCTTCAGGAAGCGCTCGGCATGCTCGGCCGTCGCGCCGTAGTCCTGGCGCTCGCTGGCGTAAAGCTCAGGGGCATTCCAGATCGGCTCTCCATCCTTGCGCCAGAAGCAGTTCAACGACCAGCGCGGCAATTGCTCGCCGGGATACCACTTGCCCTGGCCAAAGTGCATCAAGCCATTCGGCGCGTACTTGTCGCGCAGGCGATGGAAAAGATCGGCCGCCAGCAGGCGCTTGGTCGGACCGAGCGCCGCGGTATTCCATTCAGCGCCATCCTGATCGTCGAGCGACACGAAAGTGGGCTCGCCGCCTTGCGTCAGGCGCACATCCATGTGCATCAGCTTGGCGTCGATGTCGTGGCCCAGCCCTTCGATCTCGATCCACTGCTCTTCGCTGTAGGGCTTGGTGACGCGCGGCGCTTCCCAGATGCGGGTCACCTGCATGTGATGCTCGAATGCGGTTTCACATTCGTCGATGGCACCAGTCACCGGCGCCGCCGAACCCGGCTCCGGGGTACAGGCGAGCGGAATATGCCCTTCGCCGGCAAACAGGCCGGAAGTCGGATCGAGGCCGACCCAGCCGGCCCCCGGCAGATAGACCTCGGCCCAGGCATGCAGGTCGGTGAAATCGGCTTCCGGACCGGAAGGGCCATCGAGCGATTTGACGTCGGCCGTCAGCTGGATCAGGTAACCTGAGACGAAACGCGCCGCCAGCCCCAGATGGCGCAGCAACTGCACCAACAGCCATGCCGAATCGCGGCAGGAACCTGAACGTTTCTCCAGCGTCTCCTCCGGTGTCTGCACACCGGGCTCCATGCGGATGGTGTAGCTGATGTCCTTCTGCAACTGGGCATTCAACGCGACCAGAAAATCGACGCTACGCTTTTTTTCTCTGGAGATGCCGGCGAGGTATTTGTCGAACAATGGGCCGTAATTCACCTTATACAGATAAGGCGTCAGTTCATGGCGCTGCCAGGCCTCGTACTCCAAGGGGAAATGCTCGGCGTGCGGCTCAAGGAAGAAATCGAAGGGGTTGATGACCGACATCTCGGCCACCAGATCGATCTCGAAGCGGAATTCCTTGGTCTTTTCCGGGAAAACCAGACGGGCCAGGTAGTTACCCTGCGGATCCTGCTGCCAGTTGATAAAGTGTTTTTCCGGCCCGATTTTCAGCGAGTATGACAGGATGCGCGTGCGCGAGTGCGGGCACGGCCGCAGGCGTATCACCTGTGGCCCGAGGTTGATCAGGCGGTCGTAGCTGTAATGGGTGACGTGGTTCAGTGCGACATGGATGGACACAAGCTTGCTCCGCTAGGAATGGTTAGCGGCCTAAAAGCAAAACGCGAACCAGCCAACCGAGAGTCGATATTTCAATGACTTAGAGGCTGCCATAAATCAATGAATGGCTGATGACGGCGCTCTCTGCACCATCCTGGGGCAACGGACTCGGGTCGGGGCCAGCGAGGGATTTTCAATTTTTTGCCAAATTGCCTTGTGCACCGCACCAATTCAATTCATCCGCGGCATCGCTTGCACCATGCGGGTTCTCGCCGGCCAGAGCACTCAGCCCGGCAAAAATACCAGCCTGTTGATTTTTAAGGAAAACCAATCCTTCTCAAGATACCGGCATGAATTTCGCTCAACAGGCAGCAAAAACCCCAAGTCGTTTGTTGGACCTATAAGGAGAAATCGTGTCGATGGATAAGCAAATGGAAATGGCGCAATTGATGGCCCGCTTCAAGTTGCAGGTCAAACGCACCCTGAGCGAGACGGTCGATCTTGACCGCCTGACCCGAGATGCGGAATACGCACGGCAGCGCCTGGCCGAAATCGAAGAGGCGGCGCTGGACGAAGAACTGCTGGTCATGGTCCTGCGTCTTCGCGACCATCTGCTGCCCGTTACCCCCGTCGCCCCTGTTGTCGCCCCGCCGCCCCCTCCCCAGGTCGAGCCCCCGCCGAAGGAAACGCGCAGTTACCTGATGGGCGCCCGTGCTTGGTGATGCGCTCCAGCTAAACGAAAAGGCCCGCCAGATCGGCGGGCCTTTTTCCTGGCTTGCTCAAGCCGCTTCGACCATGGGCACCAGGAAATCGCGACTGATGCCATCGCCGATCAGGTAAATGCGATCCATGAAGTCGGTCAGCCACTCGTGCAGGCCATGCTCCAGAATGTCGTCGATCCGGCCGTAGCGCAGTTGCGCCCGCAGCAGGCCGGCCAGACGCGCCGTTTCGCCAGACAGGCTGTTGGCGACGAGGTCGAGGTTCTTGACCACGCCGTTCATGCAGAACAGAAGCGAACGCGGCATGTCGCCGCGCAGGATCAGCAGCTCAGCCACCCGTTCCGGGGTAATCACGTCGCGGTAAGCCTTGCGATAGACCTCGAAGGCTGACACCGAACGCAGCAGTGCGCCCCACTGATAGAAATCGGTAGCCCCCTCCTCACCGCCATGGTCGAGGCCGTGGTATTTCACGTCGAGGATGCGCGCCGTGTTGTCCGCACGTTCCAGCAGCGTTCCCAAGCGAATGAAGTGGTAGGCCTCGTCCTGCAGCAAGGTGCCGACGGTAACGCCACGCGACAGATGCGAGCGCGTTTTCACCCACTCGAAATAGTCGGCGATACCTCCGGCCATCAACTGATCAAAACTCCGGCCGCGCGCCTCCAGCCAGGTGTAGTTGATCGTTTCCCACATCTCGGTGGTCAGTGTGCCGCGCACGGCATGGGCGTTTTCCCGCGCCAGGCGCAGGCAGCTGTAGATGGACGAAAAGTTGTCTGAGTCGCAGACCATGAACTTCAGGACATTCTCGCCATTCACCACCGGGTACTTGGCGGCAAACGCGTCTTCCAGGCTATTCAGGGTAATGATCGCATTCCAGCTCTGGTTGGCCTTCTCTTCCGACTGCGGAACGAGCGACATCTGGTAGGTCACATCCATCAAGCGGGCGAGGTTCTCCGCCCGCTCCATGTAGCGGGACATCCAGAACAGGTGATCGGCGGTACGTGAAAGCATGTTCTATCTCTCCCTAATCAGTCTTCGAGGACCCAGGTATCCTTGGTGCCACCGCCCTGCGACGAATTCACCACCAGCGACCCCTTGGTCAGCGCCACGCGGGTCAGCCCGCCCGGCACCATATTGATGCACTCGCCAGAAGACAGTACGAAGGGACGCAGATCGAGATGGCGCGGCGCAATGCCTTCCTCGACAAAGGTCGGGCAGTTGGACAGGGCCAACGTCGGCTGGGCGATGTAGCCGTCCGGCTTGGCGATCAGCAACTGGCGGAAATGCTCGATCTGCTCCTTGGTCGAGGCCGGCCCGACCAGCATGCCGTAGCCACCAGCGCCATGCACTTCCTTGACCACCAGTTCCGGCAGGTGGTCGAGCACGTACTGCAAGTCGTCCGGCTTGCGGCACATATAGGTCGGCACGTTGTTCAGCTTTGGCTCCTCGCCGAGGTAGAACTTGATCATGTCCGGCACGTAGGGATAAATCGACTTGTCATCTGCCACGCCAGTACCGATGGCGTTGGCCAGCGTCACGTTACCGGCCTGGTAGGCCTTCAGGATGCCCGGCACGCCGAGCGCAGAATCGGCGCGGAAGACCAGCGGATCGATGAAGTCGTCGTCGATACGGCGATAGATGACATCGACGCGTTGCGGACCTTGCGTCGTCCGCATGTAGACCACCTCATCCTTGACGAAAAGGTCGCGCCCCTCGACCAGTTCAACGCCCATTTGCTGGGCGAGGAAAGTGTGTTCGAAGTAGGCGCTGTTGTAGGCACCCGGCGTCAGCACGACGACGGTGGGATTTGTCACCCCCTTCGGCGCCACCGCCCGTAGCTTCTCCAACAGCATGTCCGGGTAATGCTGGACCGGCGCCACCTTGTGCTTGGCGAACAGTTCCGGGAAGAGACGCATCATCATTTTGCGGTCTTCCAGCATGTAGGAGACGCCCGACGGCACGCGCAGGTTGTCTTCCAGCACGTAGAACTCTCCGGCCCCGGCGCGCACAATGTCGACCCCGGTGATGTGCGCATAGATGCGCCCCGGCACATCGACGCCCTGCATGACCGGCCGGTACTGGGCATTGTTCAGAACCTGCTCGGCGGGAATGATGCCTGCCTTGAGAATCTCCTGGTCGTGATAGACGTCCCACAGGAACATGTTGAGCGCCTTGACCCGCTGGCGCAGCCCGGACTGCAGGGCTTTCCATTCGGCAGAGGGAATAACGCGGGGAATGATGTCGAAGGGAATCAGCCGTTCCTTCCCGGCTTCTTCACCGTAAACCGCGAAGGTGATCCCCACCCGATGGAAAGCCAGGTCGGCTTCCGCTCGCTTGCGCTCGATACGTTCCGGCGGTGTCGCCTTGAGCCAGTCTTCGTAACCCTTGTAATGCGCCCGGACGCCACCGTTGGCGTCGTACATCTCGTTATAGAAGTTCATTTTTTGGACTCGTCGCTGAGAATGCTCTCACCTGCGATTCAGCAGGTTCCATGCCAACCTATAAACCTACTCCCGGACGGGTTTTCAGCGCTTAACCCAGGTCAGACACGCACCACGTAAGTGCAGAACGCTCAAATTGGGGCATAAAAAAACCGCCGGACTGGCCGGCGGTTCGTTTCGGTGCAAAAGCTAGGATTAGACGCGTTCGAAGATGACCGCGATACCCTGACCGCCACCGATACACATGGTGACCAAGCAGTACTTGCCGCCGATACGGTTCATTTCGTAGATCGCCTTGGTGGCGATGAAAGCACCGGAACAACCGACCGGGTGGCCGAGGGCGATGGCGCCGCCGTTCGGGTTGGTCTTGGCCGGGTCGAGACCGAGCACCTTGGAGACGGTCAGCGCCTGCGCGGCAAAGGCTTCGTTCGACTCAATGACATCCATCTGATCCAGGGTCAGACCGGCCTTCTTCAGGGCCAGCTTGGTGGCCGGGATCGGGCCTTCGCCCATCACATCGTTCGGCACGCCGGCAACGGCGTAGGAGACCATGCGAGCGATCGGAGTCTGACCGGCGGCGGCAGCCTTGGCGGCATCGGCCAGGACGAAGAAGGCGGCGGCATCGTTGATACCGGACGCGTTACCGGCGGTAACGGTACCGTCCTTCTTGAAGGCCGGCTTCATCTTGGCCAGCGACTCCATGGTCGTGCCACGCTTCAGGTGCTCGTCGGTATCGAAAACGACTTCGCCCTTCTTGGTCTGCTTGACGATCGGCACGATCTGCGACTTGAAGTAGCCAGCATCGATGGCGGCGGCGGCGCGACGCTGCGACTCGACGGCGAAGGCATCCTGGTCTTCGCGGCTGAAACCATGCTTGGTCGCCAGATTTTCGGCGGTGATACCCATGTGGCCAACGCCGAACGGGTCGGTCAGCACGGCAACCATGGCATCGATCGCCTTGGTGTCACCCATGCGGGCGCCGGAACGCAGGGCCGGCATCAGGTAGGCCACCTTGGACATGACTTCGACGCCACCGCCGATACCGTAGTCGGCATCGCCCAGCAGGATGTTCTGGGCGGTGGTGACGATGGCCTGCAGGCCGGAGGCGCACAGACGGGAAACCTGCATGGCGACGGAGTCCATCGGCAGGCCAGCCTGGATCGAAGCAACGCGGGAAACGTAAGCGTAGCGGGAATCCACCGGCATGGTCGTACCGACGGTAACGTAGTTGATCTGTTGCGGATCGACGTTGGAACGCGCGATCGCTTCCTTCATCACGATCCCGCCCAGATCACACGGATCCATGTCGGCCAGGGAACCGCCAAAGGCGCCAACGGCGGAACGAACTGCGCTCAGAACGACAACTTCTCTGCTCATGTGAAAAACCTCCACTTAGAAATTATTCAGCCCACCAGGCTGGCGAGCCCCAATAAAAAGAGCAACAACATCCACAATACCGTCGCACGCCAGACGAGGCCAACGGCACTTTGCATGAAATCGACATCGGCTTCGTCTCCCAAGCCCAATTCGGCCCGATCCGACAGCTCTCCGTCATCGACAACCGGATTACCCAACCTGACTCCCAGCGCTCCGGCACCGCTGGCAATGACTATGCCCATTTCCTTGTCCGGCCAGTTCGCCGGCTGTGTACGCCAGCAATAAGCAGCGTCCTCAAAATCGCCGACCACGGCAAACGCGGAAGCGGTCGCGCGCAAGGGCAACCAGTCGATGATACTGAAAATCCATTTCGGGAATTGTGAAAATTCGTTCGCCTCACCCGTCGGCAGCGCCCAGCGCTCACGCACGATGGCTGACAGACGATACAGCAAAGCACCGCAAGGCCCCGGCAGCAGCACGAACCAGAGCACTACGGCAAAGACATGGCGATGCGAAGCGGCCAAAGCCCCTTCGATCGACAGCCGAGCGATGTCGCTGGAATTCAAGCCCTGGGTCGAACGCCCTTGCCATTCCCCCAGCAATTGTCGGGCTCGGTCGAGATCGCCCAGGCGCAAGGCGAGCTGGATTTCCGTGTAATGGTGGCTGAACTGCCGGAAACCCATGGTCAGGTACAGGACGACGACATTCAACGCCCAGCCGAACAGGGGATTCAGGGCATACAACAGGGCATACAGCGCGCCAAGTAGCACGACCGGCAGGCCGACCACCAATAGCCAGCCAAGCAGACCATGGCGCCAGGCGCCGGCATTGACTCGGGATTCGATGTAGTCGGCCCAGGCCCCAATCGGCTCGGCCACGACACGACGATAATCGAGCGGTCGAATCTGCTCGATCAGGAATACTGCAATTAGCGAGATAAGGCTCATGTTGGGCCGACTATGCCGCGCTCGGCTTATTTTCTTGTGCTAAAACGCCACGATACCACAAGCTCAGGCCGCTTGGAGAAGGCCGAGGCGCTCGCTCAGGGATCGGATCATGCCCGCTGTCGCGCCCCAGATGAAGTAGTCGCCATAGGGCATGGCAAAGTAGTTGCGCAAGGCGCCCCGGTAATGCAAGGAGTGCCGCTGATGATTGAGCGGATCGAGCAGGAAGGCCAAAGGCACTTCAAAGACTTCCGCCACTTCGAAAGGGTCGGGCAATAGATCGAATGGCGGTTGCACGGTAGCCACTACCGGCGTCACCCGGAAGCCGGTACCGGTACGGTACTCCGGCAAGAAGCCGAGGACTTCGACACGCTCCCGCGCCAGACCGATTTCCTCTTCCGTTTCCCGCAAGGCCGTATGCACCGCCGTCAAATCATCGTCTTCGACGCGACCTCCGGGAAAAGCGATCTGTCCGGCATGATCCTTCAGGTGCGCCGTACGCTGCGTCAACAGCACGGTATGCCCAGCTTCGTGCAACACGATCGGAAACAGCACCGCCGCCGGCGTCAGTTCGGCATGGATTGCACCATCTTCGACCACCGTAGCAGCCGCTTGCGGCTCGGGCAACAAACAGGCTTTCAGCCTGTCCAGATCAATTCTCATGCGCTCGCGGAATCCTCCTCGATCTCCGCGCTCACCGACGTCAAGGCGTCCTGCAAGGTCTCCTCGGACAAACCGTTGATCGAGGTCGCCACCATGTCTGCAGCCTCCACCGCCCCGACGGGCAAGCGCTTGCTGTCCAGACTGGCAATCAAGGCGGCCGAGGCGCCAACCACACGCAGGAGCGCCTGGCGCTCGCCCATCAGCATTTCGATTTCTCTGCGCAACAGCGCAATTTCCTGGTCACGTTGTGGCATTTCTCTCTCCTAGAAGCGTTTTTTTAGTGTCATCGTACTGCCATCCCGCTGCATTTCCATGCGATTCAGGAAGCTCATGCCAAGCAGGGCAAACGGCATTTCCGTTTGGTGAATGGTTGCATCAATTCCATGTAGCGTCACATCGCCAATCCGCACCGTATCCAGCTTGACCCGACTAACAACCGTCTGGCCATTGGCGGTATTGGTAACCCCTTTTTCACCCCGGTTTGGATCCAGTCCAATACGACGCGCATCGCTTGCTCCAAGGGAAATCATTGTCGCACCAGTATCGACGAGAAAACGGACCGACGTTCCGTTTACCGTACCAGTCGTAATGAAATGCCCCTGACCATCGGCAGTCAAGACAATCTTTCCGGAACCATCGCCCGGCGACGCACCGATGGCATGCTGCCCGATCCGCAAGGGACGTTTCTTGCCGCCGACCTCGACGATGGCTTGATCGCCCTGAATGGAAATCAATTTGACGCCATCAACCGACTCCCCGACGCGTACCGCCTGCGGTTCGCCACCGTTGATCATCAGCATGGCCTTGCTGCCAAGCAAGCCGGCCAAGCCGACATCCTGGGCCGCAACCGGGAGGGATGCCAAGCCCAGCAGCAAAGCGATGGGCGTAAAATGCCATTTCATTTTCCTGCGGAATCCCGAAAACATGCTCCCGGTCGCCATCTTTCGCCACTCCCCAACAGAAGGTCCAGGCTATTTTGCCATATTCCTAGAGCAGCACGGGATTCCCTGGCGCTTGATCGCCATCGACGAAGGCGAAGCCGTCCCCGATCAGGCCGATGCCTTCTCCGGCCTGTGTTTCATGGGCGGCCCGATGAGCGTCAATGACCCACTGCCCTGGATAGATTCGGTGTGCGCCTTGATTCGCGACGCGGTCAGCAAGAACATACCGGTTATCGGCCATTGCCTGGGCGGTCAATTGATGAGCAAGGCGTTGGGCGGACAAGTCACGAGAAATCCTGTCAAGGAAATCGGCTGGGGAGGCGCCCACGGCGAAGACAACGCGATTGCCCGGCATTGGTTGGGAAACTTCGCCGGAGCCAGCGGCACTATTTTCCAGTGGCACGGCGAAACTTTCAGCATTCCGCAAGGCGCCACTCGGCTCTTTGCCAACGCCTACTGCGCCAATCAGATGTTTGCACTCGGCCCCCATCTGGGCATGCAGTGCCACGTCGAGATGACGCCCGAGATGATCGCCAAGTGGTGCGAACAATGGGCAGAGGAAGCAGCGGCCGCGGCCGATCAGCCGAGCGTACAGACACCGGCCGAGATGGAAGAACAGATTGCCGAACGTCTGCCGGTCATGCGCCAGCTCTCGGAGCAACTCTATTCGGTGTGGATCGCCGGCCTAAAACGCTGAGCAAAAACGAAATGGGGCGAACCGCGTCGCCCCATTTTTGGCCATTTTGCCGCGTGCACCGTAGCAGTGTCGTTCAATCGCGGTAGTTGCCGTCCTTGATCGGAAAATCGGTGATCTTGGAGCGCACCAGCGCGATCGCTTCGCGCAATTCGTCGATCTTCTTGCCGCTGACACGCACCGCATCGCCCTGAATCGACGCTTGGGCCTTGAGCTTGGCATCCTTGATCAACTTGACGATCTTTTTGGCCAGTTCGCTGTCGATGCCGTCCTTGATCTTCATTTCCTGCTTGGTCTTGTTTCCGGAAACGCTCTGCACCTTCTGCACATCCAGACGCTTGACGCTATCCTTTTCCTTTTTCTCCATCGCCGGGAAGAGCAGGTCCTTGATCTGGTCCAGCTGGAATTCGGAATCTCCCCACAGCGTGATGACTTTATCCTTCTCGTTCAACTCGACCTTGGCCGAGGTGCCCTTGAAGTCGTAGCGGTTGTCGATCTGGCGTGCGGCAACATCTACCGCATTCTTGAGCGCGACCATGTCGGCTTCGGAAGTAAAGTCAAAACTGGGCATGGAACTCTCCTTTCCTGACAAATGAAAAGCCCGGCGCAGGCCGGGCAAATTTGGCGCTCAGCCGATGCTGATCAGCCGAAATGGCAGACGTAGTGGTACGGCTCGTCGCAGGCGATTTCAAAGCTGGAGTTGCCCGGTACGTTGAAGGACTGGCCGTCACCGTAGGTTTTCCACTCGCTCTCGCCCTTCAGTTTGACGCGGCAGGAGCCGCCGACGCCTTCCATGATTTCCGGTGCGCCGGTATTGAAGGTCAGGCTGGACGGCAGGATCACGCCAACCGTCTTCTTGGTGCCGTCGGCCAGCACGACTGTGTGGCTAACGCACTTGCCATCGAAATAAACATTGGCCTTCTTGACCACCGAAACGTTGTCGTATTGCGACATTTAAATACCCCAAATTTTCTGAATAACGCTTTTGGCAATGAAACCGACCATGCCGAAGGCCAGCACGAAGAACAGTACGAACGTACCGGTCTTGCCTGCCTTCGACTTCCAGGCGATCTCGCCGATGATGAACAGCATGAACACGATGAAAGCGCCGACCCCCCAAGTGGAGAAAAAGTCGGCGATCTGCTCCTCGTTAAACCCGAAGAGGGTTCCACCTTCCATGCTTTAGGCCTTCTTCTTGGCGGCCGGCTTCTTGGCTGGAGCCGTGGCAGGCTTCGCAGCTGCCTTGACCGGTGCCGCCTTGGTTGCCGGTGCTTTCTTGGCAACAGGCTTGCTGGCCGGCTTGGCAGCAGCTTTGACTGCTACGGTTTTCGCAGCGGCCTTCGGCGCCACTGGCTTGGCGGTTTTAGCTGCCGGTTTTTTGGCGGCAACCGGCTCGGTCTTCTTCACCGGCGCCTTCTTGGCAGCAGCCGGCTTGCCCGACTTCTTTGCCGTCAGGTTGGCGGCAATACGCATGCGCAGGGCGTTCAGTTTGATGAAGCCGCCGGCATCGCGCTGGTCGTAGGCACCGGCATCATCCTCGAAGGTGGCGATGGTCGAGTCGAACAGCGAATCGGTCTTCGAGTCGCGGCCGACGACGATCACGTTGCCCTTGTACAGCTTCAGGCGGACGGTACCGTTCACGTTCTGCTGGGTGTGGTCGATCAGCACTTGCAGCGCCTTGCGCTCCGGGCTCCACCAGTAGCCGTTGTACACCAGGCTGGCATAGCGCGGCATCAGGTCGTCCTTCAGGTGGGCGACTTCGCGGTCGAGGGTAATCGACTCGATGGCACGGTGGGCACGCAACAGGATCGTTCCGCCCGGAGTTTCGTAGCAGCCGCGCGACTTCATGCCGACGTAGCGGTTCTCGACCAAATCGAGACGACCGATACCGTGCTTGCCGCCAAGCTCATTGAGCAGGGCCAGCACTTCATGCGCCTTCAGCTTTTTGCCATTGACGGCCACAACGTCGCCCTTGGCGAATTCGAGGTCGAGGTATTCAGCCTTGTTCGGTGCCTTTTCCGGCGATACAGTCCAGCGCCACATCGATTCCTCGGCTTCGGCGGCCGGATCTTCCAGGTGGCGACCTTCATAGGAGATGTGCAGGAGGTTGGCATCCATGGAATACGGGGAGCCGCCCTTCTTGTGCTTCATGTCGATTTCGATGCCGTGCTTCTCGGCATAGGCCATCAGCTTTTCGCGCGACATCAGGTCCCACTCGCGCCACGGCGCGATGACCTTGATGCCCGGCTTCAGTGCGTAGGCGCCGAGCTCGAAACGGACCTGGTCGTTGCCCTTGCCGGTGGCGCCGTGACAGATGGCGTCGGCGCCGGTCTCATTGACGATGTCGATCAGGCGCTTGGCGATCAGCGGCCGGGCGATCGAGGTACCGAGCAGGTACTCGCCTTCATAGACAGTGTTGGCACGGAACATCGGAAAAACGAAATCGCGCACGAACTCTTCGCGCAGGTCGTCGATGTAGATATTTTTCGGCTTGATGCCAGCCTTCAGCGCCTTGGCGCGGGCCGGTTCCAACTCTTCGCCTTGACCGAGGTCGGCCGTGAAGGTGACGACTTCGCACTTGTATACATCCTGCAGCCACTTGAGGATGACCGAGGTATCCAGACCGCCCGAATAGGCCAGTACGACCTTCTTGATATCGCTCATTTGCGTTCCCTTATTGCGTTTGAATCTTGCCGAGAAGGAGATATTCCATCAGGGCCTTTTGCACGTGTAACCGGTTCTCTGCTTCGTCCCAAACCACCGACTGCGGACCATCGATGACTTCGGCCGTCACTTCCTCACCGCGGTGCGCCGGCAGGCAGTGCATGAATACTGCATCCGAATTGGCCACCGCCATCATTTCAGCATCGACGCACCAATCGGCGAAAGCTTTCATGCGGGCTTCGTTCTCGGCTTCGTAGCCCATCGATGTCCACACGTCGGTGGTCACCAGATCGGCGCCACGACAGGCATCCATCGGATCGGAGAATATCTTGAAGCGCGCAGGATCGATTTTGCCAACCAAATCGGCATTGATTTCGTAACCCGGCGGCGTCGACACATGTACCTTGAAATCCAGGACTTCCGCCGCCTGCAGCCAGGTATTGCACATATTGTTGGCGTCGCCGACCCAGGCCACCGTCTTGCCCTGGATGCAGCCGCGATGCTCGATATAGGTGTAGATATCGGCCAGAATCTGACACGGATGGTATTCGTTGGTCAGCCCATTGATCACCGGCACCCGCGAATTCGCGGCAAAACGTTCGATGATGTCCTGCTCGAAGGTACGGATCATCACGATGTCGCTCATGCGCGAAATCACCTGTGCTGCATCCTCGACCGGCTCGCCACGCCCCAGTTGCGAGTCGCGGGTGTTCAGATAGATCGCCGAACCGCCGAGTTGCTGCATGCCAGCCTCGAAAGAAAGGCGCGTCCGGGTACTGGCCTTTTCGAAGATCATCACCAAGGTGCGATCCGAAAGCGGCCAGTACTTCTGATACGACTTGAACTGGTTCTTGATCCAGCGCGTGCGCTCGAACACATAGTCGAATTCGTCGCGCGTGAAATCCTTGAACTGCAGAAAATGCTTGATTGCCATGATCAACCCGCGAGGAAATCCTTGATCAAGGGCACGACGCGCCCGACCAATTCGCACGCCTCAGCTTCGCTAAAAGTCAGCGGCGGCAACAAACGGATCACCTTGTCGGAGGTGACATTGATCAGCAGACCGGCGGCCAATGCTTTGCCGACGAGCTCGCCACACGGCCGATCGAGTTCGACGCCAATCATCAAACCATGACCACGAATATCGACCAGGCCAACCACACCTTTCAGTGCATCGGCGAACAACTGACGAATCAATGCACCGACTTTTTCGGCATTGTCCATCAGGCCATCCTGCTCGATCACATCGATGGTAGTCAGCGCAGCGGTACAAGCCAGCGGATTGCCGCCAAAGGTCGAGCCATGATTGCCCGGCCCGAACAAACCGGCAGCCTTGCCACCCGCCATGCAAGCGCCAATCGGCACACCTGAGCCGAGGCCTTTGGCGAGAGTAGCCACATCGGGCTGAATGCCGGCGTGCTGATAACCGAACCACTTGCCGGTTCGCGCCATCCCGCACTGCACCTCGTCACAGATCAGCAGCCAATCATTGGCATCGCAAATCTCACGGAGTTCCTTTTGGAACTCGATGGAGGCCAAGTGAATACCGCCCTCGCCCTGCACGATTTCAAGCATGACGGCAACGATTTGCTTGTTGTGCTCCGCGACTGTCTTGATGGCCTCGATATCGTTGTAAGGCACGCGGATGAAACCAGAGACAAGCGGCTCAAAACCTGCCTGCGCCTTGCGGTTCCCGGTCGCCGACAAGGTCGCCATGGTCCGGCCATGGAAAGCCTTTTCCATCACAATGACGGTCGGTGTCTCGATACCTTTCTTGTGACCGTAATAGCGCGCCAATTTGATAGCGGCTTCATTGGCCTCGCAGCCGGAATTGCAGAAGAATATCTCCTGCATACCGGAAAGAGCCGCCAAACGATCGGCTAGCTGTTCTTGCTCGCGGATTCGATATAGGTTCGAAGTATGCAACATGCGGCCGGCTTGTGCCGAGATCGCAGCAATCAGCTTGGGGTGCGCATGCCCCAGCGTAGAAACGGCAATCCCGGACAAACCGTCCAGGTATTCCTTGCCTTCGGTATCGGTGATCCGGCTCCCCTGACCATGGCTGAAAGCCACAGGCAACCGGGCATAGGTATTCATGACGTGGGACATCAGGCAACCCCAGAAAACGAAAACGGCGGCCACTGCCGCCGGGGACAACCGCCACTCACTGCGGTAAATAACCGTAGTAGTTGCAGAAATTCGAATGTTAAGTGAAAAATAGAGCCTTGTATAGAAGACGAAATCATGCGCATAGCCATATTCAACCAGAAGGGGGGCGTCGGAAAAACGACGACGGCGCTCAATCTCGGTGCAGCGCTCAGTCGAGCCAGCGCACCGCCGCTGCTTATCGACCTAGACCCCCAGGGACATCTGTCGAGCATCCACGGCTCCGCTCCCGGTCAGGCAGCGAAGAGTATTTTCTCCTTCTATCAGGAAGACACGCCGCTGCAAGACCTCGTCGTCGACTGGGAGCATCTGGGTCAATTGATTCCCGCACACCAGCAATTGATGAAGGTCGACTCGATTTTCGGCAAAGGCCCCGCCATCCTGAACAAACTGCGCGTCGGTCTGGAAACCCTTGAAGCCAACCAGGCACCACGCCCCTGCATCATCGATTGCTGCCCCTACATCGGCGTGCTTGCACTCAATGCCATTTTTGCCTGCGATTGCATCATCATTCCCGTATCCACCGATTACTTGTCGCTCCAGGCTGCCGAACACATTTCCCGGACGCTCCAAGTATTGGAACCGGTACTCAAACGTCGAGTTAACCGCCGCTACCTGCTTACCCGCTTTGACCGCCGCCGCCGCATGAGCGAGGACGTTCGCAACAAGCTCAGGGCAAGCTACGGCGACGAAGTACTGGACACCGTCATTTCGGAAAACGTAGCCGTTGCAGAAAGCCCATCGCACAACCGAGATGTCTTCCGCCAAAACCCGAACAGCCCCGGCGCCAATGATTACCGCAGGATGCTGGAAGAGCTGATCGAGCGCGGCGACCTAAAGCTGCAGACTGAGTTGTCCTGGAATTAATCCTTCCATAATTATGGAAAGCCCTCTGCTTCTGCTAGAATCGCTGGACGCCTAGCAGCACGGCCCGATCACGCAGAGTAAAACAATGACAAGTATAGAAACCACCACATTCATCATTGTTGGCGTCACCAAAGAAGGAAGAAAATTCCGCCCAAGCGACTGGGCCGAGCGCCTTTGCGGGGTCATGTCCGCTTTCGGCGCCGAGCGCAAGATGAAATACTCCCCCTACGTCGGCCCCGGCGACTACAACGGAGAAAAAGCCGTCTTCGTTGATGGCCGATTGGGAGAAATCGAGCCGATGGCTTACCGTTTCATGCTTAACTTCGCTCAGGATAACGACCTGCAAATCGTTGACGGCGTGTGCTCTATTGACGGCAAACCCTAACCAAAAACAAGCCAAGCAAGAAATAAAAAAGGCGCCCGCAGGCGCCATTTTTGTTTGCCGATCAATTAGCTTAGGCAGCAGCCAGAGCCTTGATCTGAGCAGACAGGCGGCTCTTGGTGCGAGCAACCTTGTTCTTGTGAACAATTTTCTTGTCCGCGATACGATCGATCACCGACACGGACTGCTGAAAGACACCCTGTGCGGCAGCTTTGTCACCGGCGTCGATTGCCTGGCGAACACGCTTGATCGCGGTACGCAGGGTCGAACGCAGGCTAGCGTTATGGGCGCGCTGCTTGTCAGCTTGACGGGCGCGTTTGCGGGCTTGTGCGCTGTTGGCCATGACTAACCATCCAAACTATAAATCAAACCGCAGATTATACTCATAACAAACGAAGCATTCAAGGAATTTCGTGATTATTGATCAATACTCAACTCTCTCCAGGACATACGGCGTGTTGGGCCAGCCATTGAACCAATAGGCGCCTTAGAGGTTGGAGTTTTCCCGCTGGACAAACGCGTTAACACCACGATTTTTCCATTAGGCAACTGGACAAATACTGGCCGCGTAGCAAGTGCATTACCAAGATTAACACCAATCATTGGACTAGCACCTTCGACTGGTGCGCCAGTACGATAATCGACATAGTATTGGTAGCTAGTCCCACCTGAGGTACATGCACTAAGCTCCGGAATATTAGTCGTGAATACCAACGTTCCTTGAACCAGTTGTGGATCAGTATGCGACCGTTCATTAGTTTGAGGAAAATCGAAGAACCAACCATCATTTGAAGACCAGTCGACCGCATTTGTACTTCCGGTATATATCACTTGGCCCAATTGACAGAAATTATTGTTTTGGGGGCAGGTAGTCTTAGTAATGGTCTGAGAGACATAGCGAGTACTGGTTCTTGGTGTCCCTACACCAGTTGCAGTCAATTCATCCTTTACTGCATAGAACGACTGAGTAGAGACCGTCGCGTCGCTAACTCCCAAATATTTACCGGTACCAACCAATACTACGGCCATACCGTTGATGTCACCTAGCTGAGGCGCTTCGGTAACAGGTTGGAGCTTGTCATCAGCGTCCTTGAATGTTGCCAAGAGCTGCGCGTCATACCCTGCGGTTCCGACATCCCCGTTTATATCGAATCGCCACAAATTACCCAATAAATCGCCACCATAAACCCTTAAGGCAGTATTGTCTGTTCCCGGACTATCAGCCCAAGCCGACAGACGAGCCAGACCACTGGGAGTAGAGGGACTACCAGCCCCAGTAGATATTGTTCCATCTCCACCGACAGCGGTAACCAACTGACCAGTGAAGGCATTCACAACGAATATCCGACCGACTCCGTCGCCCGGACTTACATTGTTGTAGCCAGAAGCAAATATCACAACCCAAGTACCGTTCTTCAACTTAGTGACAATGGGATTCCCATAGGTATAACCCAGGTTGTCATCAGTGAACTCCCAGAGTGCAGCAGGCGCTGTTGGGTTGGTGATATCCAAGGCGTAGTAGCCTCTGCCACCCCGGTTCTGACCACCGACCAAGATGGTTTTCCAGACTGCAGCATCCGAAGAGCAATTACTTACGCATATATCGCCAACCACTGGGGTTCCATCGAGCATGAACTTGTGTTGGTTTTTGTAGTTCTTGTCAGCCAATTGATACAACGACGGCATGACAAAGCTAGGGATATATGACCACAGTTCAGCACCCGTTGTTGCCGAAAATGCATGCACCATACCGTCGTTTGCCGGCGCATATACAATAGATGCTCTTGTTGCCTGGCTCGCCTTAAAGGCGCTATACCCCTTATCCGCATAGTTATTCAGTGGCGCCTTCACATATACGGCTTCGGCATTAACAATATCTCCCAGCAGATGATCGCGCAGGCGGAAATACTTGGTTGTATCAGTGAGCACACCTTCGTTAGAGCGATCCCCACGCAGAAAGGCTACCAAAGGAGCTCCGGCAGCTGCACTTTGATTCGCTGCGCTCAGGCAAACCGAACCCGAAGCACAGAACTGGGTTAGCCCCCCCGTCGCAGAAAGGCGTGCCAAAGAGAAATAAGCTTGCTCAGTTGTACTTAGGTTAGCCCAAGTAAACTCGCGGAGCTTATTAGATGCCGTATTTGAAAATGTATAGATGTTTCTTGACGTGTTGGTATCGAGCAACTCCCGCGCACTCCAGTCGATTCCAGGCATCACCTCACCGCTGAACAAGTTCATTCTGCGCCGGATCAACTGACCATCCCAACTGGACTCAGTGAAAGTCGACTCAAACACAAAGTTATCACCAGATGTCACATTAGGATTACTTGTTGTTGCCGCTGACGAGCTACCCGTATCTTCTTCGATCGATGCCAAAGAATCCGCAAGCGAAGTCGCCAGCGCCCCCGCATCAGATGCGCTGAAATAAAGGCCACGACCGTTCACAGCTGCATGCCAAAGGTCGTCTACGGCGGTTTGTGCGTTTGCTGCAGGGGAAGGCCAAGTACATGATGCTCCGTCGCTCATCCAAGGGCACACAGCTAATGCATCACTGGAAGCAGCCGCAGCACGACTTGCAGTACCCAAGTCGTAGAAATCGCCCGAAGTTGCACTTTGATACCCCGGCTGATATTGCATCAAACCGTTTACACCTAGGCCCAGCGTATAAGTTGTCAGATGTTGCCATGACGCACCATCCGAGCGCACTGGCTTTACGTTATCCGCGCATACGTCTGAGCCAGCCCCTAAGGCTCCAACACAATTACCCAACGCAGGGGAACGTAGATCGGTCTTATAGTAATACTCGGCGACATCAGCAAGCGAGTTGCTAACCCCTCCCGAACTGCTACTTGTTGTTGTAGTAGTACCTACAGTAGGCCCAACGGTAGAAAGTACTGTGACCGTTGGACCAGCGGTCGTTGTAGCGTTATTCGAAACGACCGACGAAGCACTCGGGTTCGGATTCTGAATAAACGTGCTTGTCGTACAATTACTTTGAGAGGTATTGGTCACTGCCCAAGCGGACCACCCGCTATCGCTATCAGTCACTGGAGTTGAAGAGACGTTTGTCGTCGATGTATTACTTGACGTGGTATCGGACATCAGCGTCCCATTGACTGTAATCAACGTCCGAGTGGAGATAGTTGTTACATCATCAACCCGAGTCGTAGTTACGACCACCGTTCGGGACTGTTGTTGTGTCTCGGTAAACAATCGATGCCTGGTGCTGGTACAGCCATTTGCTCCGTAGCCACCGTAATATTGTCGTGTTCTCTGCTGTACCGTAGCAGTACTGACTGTAGAAACGGTTTGCTGCCGAACAACCGTCGTTGTGGGCGTCGTTTCGGTTACCGTAACTGCAGCGCCGTCATTGTATGGTCGAACCTCCGAACCATCCTGATTGCCTACGTTGGTAGAGTTATCGAGCTGTTTTGGACCGTAGCTTGAAGTTTCTTGGTTTGTATTCCAATAACCATCAGTAGAAAGCAAAGCAACATTCCGTTGACAAGAATACTGAACCGGATCAACTTGACCACTGAGCTTGTTCGCAAAATATTGGCCAGCCTTAGACAAGGCCCCACGCAATGGCGTGTAGCTTGTCGGATTACCGGAAAACAACTTGTCATACCAATTTTTTTTGTGAGGGAATATAAATTCCGCGATATTCAAAAAATTGGTCCCTGTCGCATTCGTACCATTGGCAGAAATCGTATAGTAACCAACACGTAAAGGTTTCTTGGTTACCAACCCCGGTGGCGTTGCCGAGGCGTCATAAACCTCGCCAAAGGTAGAGAAGGCTATACTAGCTGCGGTCTTCATCAACTGCATGCGAGTCCGGTAATAGGCATACCAGTTCGCGTAGTTGGTCATTTCTTCGACATAAGTACAAGTTGTTCCGGCACAATCCGTGCGCCCTACAGCCTTAGTGGCCGAACCGGGGTAAGGATAACTATTCAAGCCGGAATGAATAACCGTCCGGAGGTTTGCACCATTGGCCAGGGTAAGCGACGGACTACTGCCTGGCACCGGTTGGGGGGCGAATGCAGTGGTGGTAACCGGGAAATTGCCTGATGCGACAGTAACGACCGGAGTAGAGGTCGTGGTAGATATCCCAGAGACCGTAACGACGTTATTGTTAGCGGTAGCGGTATATCCAGCTACGCCACAGTTTCCACTAAGGCCGAACGAACAACTGTTAATGCCATCACGAATCTGAGTCGCAATATTGTTCGCAGTCGACGCCCCTCCGGTAGTAGCGTTCAGTATCTCCACCCCATCTATCTTAACGCTGGAGATTTTCGTCGTCGTAGTGCCCGCCCCCACCGTGATAGTTGCCTGAAATGGAACGGGATAGCGCGGGTTGGCGTAATCCGATTGCCAAGTCGCCTTACAGGTTGTCAACGCAGCAGAAGAGCACCAACGCAGACTGGCCGGATAACGATAAGTAGTGGTCGGGCTCGATGCAGAAATACAATCCCGAAGATTGGGCGAGGAACAATATTCACCAGGAATCGTTGTATAAAAATACGCGTTCCCTTGGAGATTCGCAGTACCAGTCGACTGCACTCCATAGCCATCCTGCTTCACGGCCTTCCAGTTTGGTTTAGCCGTGGAGTCAGCGCCTGTAGCCGTTGTCGTGCCGTTCATGCTTGGGTATGCCGTCGTATTGAGCGTACCATCCGCATTAAAGTAAACAGGAGGCGAGTAGCGGATTGCCGGGTTGTAGGCGACCCCATTCCAAGACGCATTTCGACTTTGAAAAACCGCGGGACTACCATCCCCCGCCCAATCAGGCAGATAGTCGGAATCCATACTGCCTGAATCATCGAGGATGAACATCAAATTTGAATGCACCTCGTTGGAGGAAGATGTTACTAGCGGAACATCTGAAAGATCGGTTTGCGCGCTATGTACAGTCGCGAATGTCGTCGCCAACAACAAGCCGAGCGTCGTTAATGACCTAATACGAGCATTCATATTCAACCTCACTATCAATCAGAGCGCGACCACCGATTGCGCAACCGCAATCGAATTTCGTGGTCCAGTTACCAGAACGGTAATTCGGTAATGTGCCGCATAGCAATACTGCACCCCCGATCCGGTTCCAGTTGTTTTCGACCCACCAGGGCAATGAGTAGATTTTGTGTATATACAACCTTCAGACATGTATTCGCTGGTGGAAAAGCCCCCTTGATTCGGACACAGGCGCTGAATGAGATAACGCACTCCATAGCCCTGAGGAATTCCGTTAGGTACTTGACGAGCCTGCAACCCATCAAAATATTCAGCCCACCTCCCATTCGGAGGACGAAGGTCTAACCCTTGAGCCCAAGACGCCTTATAGCCGTTCGCTTGATTATCAACGGCTCTAGCTGCGGGATTGTTTTCCAACCAGTTGGTTGCCTGTTCAATACCAACCTCGACTAGGTGCACGGCAGACTGCCTAAAAGCAAGGTTACCCGCGATAAAATTCGTCGAGTCGAGTGAGCGCAACAGAGCGATCGACCCTAGAGTCATGATGACGAGAATGATTAGAGTCAACACCATAACTACACCGCGCTGGCGTGTAGCAGCAAGTCTTCCTGTGTAAATCAACGTCATGATGCACACCCCGTCGGTTCGCGAGAATCCGCAACCCCTTGCTCCCGCAAGCGAACCAACATCCAGGCTGGACTGTTCCGCAGGGGAATAACCGTCTCAAACAGCTTATAACGATAGTTCTGCCAGGTTTGCCCATCGCGGACCCTAACAGCCGCCAAATTGATCGGCGCAACACCACTCCCCGCCCACACTGGTGCCGCTGCGGTAACGACATCTGTGCTCGATTCAGCGCTCTGAGCAACCAAGGCCACTCGCAAGGAAATGATACGAGCCAGATCGCACCCCGTCGTTCCCGCCGCCGGTGGAGTCCAGGCATCGTAGGTATCTACCATGCCATCGAGGTCGCCAACGGCGGTATCTCGCCCATAAAGCAGACGCATAGCAACGATATTGTTGGCAACCGGCACCCAGGCCGGACTACAACTACCGTCTGCCGCCACGCAAGGGGTTCCACAATTATTGGCAATGTAATCGCACACGGCCAGCTTGCCATTCCTGACCGCAAAGGCCTGAACACGCAGACTTGCAACCCCACCCGCTGCAGATGGACCAAGGTTGAACAACAAGCCGGAATTGATAGTTCCGGGCGGGGATGCAGCAACAGTATCCGCGGGTTTCCCCAATACCCGTCGCATCTGCATCACGGCAGGACAAGCCACGCGAGGATCGACGGTCTCACGAGGATCTGGAATGAACCAATCGCCAACATTAAAAGACTGGTCCGCCCAAGTGTAGTAAGTCTCCTGAACCGGATTATCAGGGTCGGAGTTACCTGCCAACAAACGAGTAACGTTATTCGTATCACCTTCGCGGTCAGCCAATCGATATACATCTTGCCCCTGAGTGGCGCCAGAAGTATTGCTGTACATCACCAACAGGGTATCGCTATTGGCATCACCTGCTGGAATAACGGCGACCCCTGGATTAATCGTAACCATACTGAGCGGCAAATCGATACCACCTGCCGTTTCCAAATGAAGACGGCACCCCAGAAGACGCAGTTGATTGATGCCAAAACCGCTCTGTCGCACTTCTCGCTGTAACTGATCAAGCGCAATTGCAGCATTGCTTTGGGCATCATCCACACCCAGTGTCGTTCGTTTTTGTACCTCGGAAGAGGTCAACATCTGGACCATCACCAGCATGGCGATCATTCCAACCACCAAGCCAACCATGATTTCGACCAGCCCGAACCCACGTTCGGTCGAATCAATGGAGCCGCTTGAATAGGCGTCTCGATGTTTCAACATACCCCCCCCGCAGCACACGAAACGCCGACAATCCGCGTCACAGCTTGATGACTGTGACGCATTTCTCCCGGCTCACCAGGCTGTAGCCAGGATACGGTGATCGTCACCACCCCGTTACCATCAACGACAACATTTGGGGGATTAGCGTCAATTCCTGGCAACTGAATACCTGCCCGCCAAGCCGCATATGCCGCCCCCCCATTTTGATACGCCCCCTGCAACGCAGCTGTAGTCCGGTCACCTGATTGCATCTCGCCAATGAGTTGATTAACCGCAAGTACCGCATCAGAGCGGTATTTGGCATCGCTCGATAAGCGAACGGCATTGGCTTGCATACCGACGATCGCCAATATGCCGAAAGAAATGATAACCACAGAAATCATCGCTTCAATCAAGACGACGCCGCGCTGACTGCTGAGAGGACTAGCTGACATACCATTCACCTCGCTCAATTCGGGCAGCCTTGCGGGTCGGTCGATGCCCGTACCGGGTCGCACATCTTGACCTGCCCCATGGTCGTGACCACCACCCGCAAACAACGCAGATTGCCCCCTGCGGCAAAGCAGCCATTTCCGGCGGCACTACCGATATCGATGGTCAACGCGCCCTCTCTAGGCCTACCCAAACCATCAAAATTAAGCACCCCAACCCCCTCTGGCGTCACCTGCAAAACCGCATTGCGGGCCCCCGCGATTGTTTGCTGAGGTATTTGGTAAGCCGGGCTATTCGAAGGATTATCATCAGGCTGAGGAGCAATACCGTTCAAGCGAAGGCCATTCGAACGGGCGACCAACAATCCATTCTGCAACTCTTCCGCTGCATTCCTGATCTGAGAATTCAGTATCCAGTTATTGAAGGAAGGCGCACCCAGTGCCATTAGCATTGCAAGGATAACCAAGCCGACCATCAACTCAATCATGGAAAACCCACGCTCAGAGGGCATCATTGGCACACCCCACCTTTCCTCCCCACCCAGCAATTGTCGCTTCCTGCCCAACCATTCACCCCTGCCACCTGTGAGGTACGGGTGTTTTGCTCATTGATCGTATAGGTAAACCCAGCCATTTTTCCAACACCGACTGCTTGCAAGGTGTATGTCCCCTGCGCGACTGCTGCACAGGAAAACTGAAAGGCCGTACTGAGAGTCACATCTTCATTACATGCCGGCGCACCAACGTACGTTCTATTATCCTGAAACCACTGTTCCATCTGTACTCGCTTAGTTCCCAGCCCGGAGGTTGCCTCTGCAACTCCACTACGCAACACGTAGTCCACATAACTTGGGTAGGCAATGGCCGACAACAAACCCAATATGGCCATCACAATCATGACTTCAATCAATGTGAACCCAATATGCTTTTTCATACCGCACCCAAAAAATGTGGCAAAACAGGAGCCGAAGAAGGCAATCAACTACGAATAAATTAAAGCTGTACGTTTATATAATGACAAGCGAAGCATGCAAGATAGCTTCCGCTACGACACACGGTCGTTTTTACTTCCTTAGCGGTCTGGAAGCCGCTGGAAGCTAGGAACAAAAATTACTAAGCTTGGCATCGTGCAAGCCATACTTCGTTCCAAGCTGCGAATTTATGCAGCCACGCTAGTTTCCCTCTGCCTTCACGCGACGGTTCTGTACTTTGTATCGCATTCGGCTGGCCCGGGGCACAGTCCAAGCAGGAGCCTTACGGTACGGCTATCCGCTTCGTCAACAGTCAGAGCGGAAAAGAGGGGAGAGCTTAATAAGCCAACATCGCACACAGACAAGGGCATGCCTGAGAAGGACCTGGAAAACAGTGACAATCCCAGACAACTGATTACTATTGATAAGCCAGATACGATATTTCCCCTCGCTCTGGATACCAGTTCATTTTTTTTATCTGACCAGCTTACCGTAAAACCAGAACCTCTAGGCATACTCAATCCTGAAATTCTAGATGGATTGCCCAAAAAACTTTCAGGCAAACTCGTACTCACGCTCTGGATTGGAAAAACAGGAAAAGTGGAATATCTTCGTCAAGACCACAGCAACTTACCCCCAGAAATTTCTGAACAAATATCAAACGAAATCAATAACTTGAAATTTCGCCCCGGAGAGCTACATGGCACTCCGGTGGGAAGTGTAATGCGTGTAGAAATTGCCCTTGATTAGCTAGCGGTCACGTCAGTTCTTTTGGAAGCGGGAAAGCGACTTTCTCCTCCACGCCGTGCAGTTCATGCACTTCGCAATTCATTAGCCGCTTCACCTGTAGCACAACGCTTTCCACCAATCTATCTGGAGCAGAAGCCCCAGCAGTCACGCCAATCGTACGCCTGCCAGCGAACCAACTATCTTGAAGCTCATCAGCACTAGCAACAAGATATGATGCCCTCCCCGCAGAGAGGGCAACCTCTTGAAGACGCCGCGAATTTGAACTATTTGGGCTACCCACAACAATGACTATATCTGCTTTCTCCGCTAGGGCTTTGACTGCATCTTGCCTATTTTGAGTTGCATAACATATGTCGTCTTTTTTTGGCCCCTGTATCTGAGGAAACCGTCCTTTTAGCTCATCGATTGCAGTTGATGCATCATCTACCGACAAGGTCGTTTGCGTAACAAACGACAAAAGATTCGGATTCCTGATGTTTAGTGCCCTGACATCTTCCTGAGTTTCAACAAGATACATCCCACCATCACTCTGCCCCATCGTCCCTTCAACCTCAGGATGGCCCTTGTGGCCGATCATGACGACTTCGCGGCCTTCCTTGCGCATCTTGCCCACTTCTACGTGGACCTTGGTCACCAGCGGACAGGTCGCATCGAAAACCTTTAGTCCTCGGGCTTCGGCATCCGCGCGGACAGCTTTGGAAACGCCATGAGCGCTGAAAATAACGGTAGCGCCGGCGGGCACTTCGTCCAGTTCCTCGACAAAAACCGCGCCCTTGGCACGCAAGTCATCGCAGACGAACTTGTTGTGCACGACCTCGTGGCGCACATAGATCGGAGCGCCGAATTTCTCCAGGGCGCGTTCGACGATGGCGATGGCGCGCTCGACGCCGGCGCAGAAGCCGCGGGGGTTGGCGAGGAGGATTTCCATTACATGATTCCGATGATTTCCACTTCGAACCGGATGGTTTTGCCGGCGAGCGGATGGTTGAAGTCGAAGAGTCCCGATACAGCATCCAGCTCGCGCAGGAAGCCAGCAAAGGTCGCACCGTTGGGCGCGGTGAATTCGACGACGGAATTTTCCTTGAGTTCCATGCCTGCCGGCAGTGCATCGCGGGCAATGCGCTCGACCAGGCGGTCGTTGTGCACGCCGAAAGCCTGTTCCGGTTCCAGTTCGAAGACGAAGCGCTCCTTGGCCGGCAAGCCGATCAGGACCGATTCGAGATTTTCCGACAGCTGACCGCTGCCCATTTGCAGGGTAGCCGGGCTCATGTCGAAGGTCGACAGGAACTCCTCGCCATCGAGCGTCGTGATGCGGTAATGCAGGGTCAAATAGCTGTCGGAACGAACGGTTGCGCTCATGGGGTTTCCTTTTTGTTGACTGCTGCGGTGTACTGCCCCAAAACGAGCAAAACCGCGCCGACCGTGATGGCCGAGTCTGCGATATTGAAGGCCGGCCAGTAGTAGCCGGCGGCATGCCATTGAATGAAATCGACCACCGCGCCGAAACGAACGCGATCGATGACATTGCCCAGCGCACCGCCCATGACCAGACTCATGGCCAGCGCAACCAGCTTCTCACCAGGATGCTTATTCAGTTCAACAGCAATCCAGCCGGAAACGGCCAATGCCAGCACGGTGAAGAACCAGCGCTGCCAACCCGGCTGATCGGCCAGGAAGCTGAAGGCCGCGCCGGGGTTGAAGGTCAGCACCCAGTTCCAAAACGGGGCGAAGTAGATCGTTTCGCCAAAGGACAGGCTGCTCAGCACCAGCCATTTGCTGAGCTGGTCGAGCAGGATAATCAGCCCGGCCAGCCCATACCAATGCGCCGCCTTAGGCACAGGTGCGCGCCTCGCCTTCGCCATGCAGGTTGCTGACGCAACGGCCGCACAGGCCCGGATGCTCGGCATTGGCGCCGACATCCTCGCGCACGTGCCAGCAGCGCTCGCACTTGGCGTGCTCCAGCGGCGTAGCGGTTACGGCCTCGGCATCATCCTTGACGACTGCAGTGGACGAGCAAATGAAGATGAATTTCAGATCGTCGCCGAGAGAGGTCAGCGCATCGAACTTGTCGCCTGCGCAACGGATCTCGACCGCTGCTTGCAGCGCAGCGCCAATCTTGCCGGCTTCGCGTTGCGCCTCGAGCGCCTTGGTCACATCGTTGCGCACTTCGCGGATGATCGCCCATTTGGCCAGCAATTCGCCCTCACCATCCTGCTGCGGCAGTTCGTGCCACAGTTGGAACATGATCGAATCGTCTTCCTTACCGGTCAGCACGGCCCACACTTCTTCCGCCGTAAAGGAAGTGATCGGCGCGAGCAGGCGAACGAAAGCCTGCGTGATGTGCCACAGCGCCGATTGCGCCGAGCGACGTGCCTTCGACTTCGGCGCGGTGGTGTACAGGCGGTCCTTCAGGATATCGAGGTAGAAGCCACCGAGGTCTTCCGAGCAGAAGGTCTGCAGGGCCTGGACCACACGATGGAATTCGTACTTGTCGAAATCGGCCAGACAGCCCGCTTGCAACTCGCGAGTCAGCGCCATTGCGTAACGGTCAATTTCCAGCCATTCGCCGACCGGCAGCATGTCAGCTTGCGCATCGAAATCGGACACGTTGGCGAGCAGGAAGCGCAAGGTGTTGCGGATGCGGCGATAGCCTTCGACGACGCGCTTGAGGATTTCGTCCGAAATGGTCAGTTCACCGGAGTAGTCGGTGGAAGCGACCCATAGGCGCAGGATGTCGGCGCCCATCTTGTCGGAAACCTGTTGCGGCGCAATGACGTTGCCCTTGGACTTCGACATCTTGTGGCCCTTGCCGTCGACGACGAAACCGTGCGTCAGCAGCGCCTTGTAGGGCGCGCGCCCATCGATGGCCGCACCGGTCAAAAGCGAGGAATGGAACCACCCGCGATGCTGGTCCGAACCTTCTAGATAAAGGTCGGCCGGCCAAGCCAGTTGCTCACCATGCGAACCGCGCATGACACTCATGTGAGTCGTGCCGGAATCGAACCAGACGTCGAGAATATCGGTGGTCTTGACGTAGTCGGCGGCCTCGGCGCCAAGCAGTTCCGCTGCATCCAGCTGCGTCCAGGCTTCGATACCGCCCTGCTCCACACGCTGGGCGACGGTTTCCATCAACTCCAGGGTATTCGGATGCAGTTCGCCGGTTGCCTTGTGAGTGAAGAAGGGCAACGGCACGCCCCAGTTACGCTGGCGCGAGATGCACCAGTCGGGACGATTGGCGATCATCGCATGCAGGCGGTTCTTGCCCCAGGCCGGATAAAAGGTCGTATCCTCGACGCCCTTGAGTGCCGCTTCGCGCAGCGTATGGCCGGCAGGCTCGGTGGCGGCGATACCCTGGCTATCGACATCCGGGGCATCCATGCGCACAAACCACTGGCTGGTGGCACGGTAGATCAACGGCGTTTTGTGTCGCCAACAGTGCATGTAACTGTGCTCGATATTGGCATGCTTGAGCAGCGCGCCAACTTCAGCCAGCTTCTCGACCACAGCAGGATTGGCCTTCCAGACGTTCATACCGCCAAAGAAGGGAAGATCCGCCGCATATGTGCCGTCACCCTGCACCGGCGTCAGGATGTCCTCGTTGTGCATGCCGTAGTTCTTGCACGACTGGAAGTCTTCCAGACCGTAGGCGGGCGCCGAGTGGACGATGCCGGTACCGGCATCCAGCGTCACGTAATCGCCGAGGAAAACCGGCGACAGGCGGTCATAGAGCGGATGACGGAAAGCGATGCGCTCGAGTGCCGCGCCCTTGCAGGTGGCGACGGTGGCCCCCGTCAGACCATAGCGGGCGAGGCAGGCCTCCTGCAAATCGGCAGCCAGGATCAGGCAACCCTTCTCGGTTTGTACGAGGCTGTAGGTGATCTCCGGATGCGCATTGAGCGCCTGGTTGCCGGGAATGGTCCAGGGGGTCGTCGTCCAGATCACGGCATACGCTTCGCCGGCCGGCAAGGCACTGAGGCCGAAAGCGGCAGCCAGTTTGTCGCGCTCGGCCACGGCAAAAGCGACATCGATGGCTGGGGACTTCTTGTCCTGGTATTCGACCTCGGCTTCCGCCAAGGCCGAACCGCAATCGAAACACCAGTTCACCGGCTTTAAGCCACGATAGACGAAACCGCGCTTGATCATCGCCGCCAAGGCGCGAATTTCGTCAGCCTCGGTTTTGAAGTTCATCGTCTTGTAGGGGTTATCCCACTCGCCGAGCACACCAAGACGGATGAAATCCTTCTTTTGCCGCTCGATCTGCTCGCCCGCATAGGCACGCGCCAGCTTCTGCACTTCCTCGCGCGGGATATTCTTGCCATGCGTCTTTTCGATCTGGATTTCGATCGGCATGCCATGGCAATCCCAGCCCGGCACATAGGGCGCATCGAAACCGGCCAACGTCTTCGAACGGACGATGATGTCCTTCAGGATCTTGTTGACCGCATGGCCGATGTGAATGTCGCCGTTGGCGTAGGGCGGGCCATCATGCAGCACGAAGCGCGGACGACCGGCGCTGATCTCGCGAATGCGCTGGTACAGCTTCTTCTGTTGCCACTGGCTCACCCACTGCGGCTCGCGCTTGGGCAAATCGCCGCGCATCGGGAAAGGCGTATCGGGAAGGTTCAGCGTCTCTTTGTAGTCAGCCATTTTGATTGCTCACCGCTTGAAAAAAGCCCGCGCCGCCGCGGCATCCGCCGCGATCTGCGCCTTGAGGGCATCGAAATTGGGAAAACGTTGTTCGTCGCGCAACTTGTGCACGAAGCGGACGGAAATATGGGCGCCGTAGATGTTGCGGTCGAAGTCGAACAGATGCACTTCGAGCAAGGGCCGCGTGCCTCCTACGGTAGGCCGGACGCCGAGGTTGGCCACGCCGGGCAAGGGTTTGTCGCCCAGCCCGCTGACCTCGACCGCGAACACGCCGGTCATCGGTAGCGGATTGTGCTTGATGCGCAGGTTGGCCGTGGCGAAGCCGATCTGACGCCCCAGCTTCTGACCATGCACGACCTGGCCGTCGATGATGTACGGCCGGCCAAGCAGGCGTGCCGCATGCTCCATATCGCCTTCGGCCAGCGCTTTGCGCACGCCGGAACTTGACACCCGCTCACCCTCGGCAATGACGCTACCCATGCTGTCGACCGTAAAGCCGAGGCGCTCGCCGGCCGCCTGCAACAGGGTGAAATCACCTGCCCGTCCCCGGCCAAAACGAAAATCGTCGCCGACGATGACGTGCCTGACCTTCAAGGCACCGACCAACACCTGCTCGATGAAAGCATCAGCAGATAAGGCAGCGAAAGCAGCATTGAACGGGCAGACCATCAGTTGCGTCACGCCCTGCTCCGCCAGCAACTCGATCTTTTCCCGAAAGGTACTGAGACGCGCTGGCGCCGACGCCGGCGCAAAGAATTCACGCGGATGCGGCTCGAAGGTCAGCACCGTCGGCACAGCGCCAAGGCGCTGCGCTGCTTGGCCCAGGCGACGCAGCAAGGCGACGTGTCCGAGGTGAACGCCGTCGAAATTGCCAATGGCAAGGGCAACAGGTTCTGGAACGGGACGCGAATGGCCGCGAAATACGCGCATGTCGGGATGGTCGAAAAAAACATTGAATTATAACGACCTAATCCCGCAACAGGGCAGTTAAACACCGCCTGGCAAGCTAAAAGAACGGGGCAAATCTATTTCTTTCGTTATAATAAAACAACAAAAATATCAGCCCAGTTCCAAGCATCGTAATGCTCTCGTTGATTCATCACATTATCGATATTTCGGTACGTCGCGACCGAAGCGAAATCAACGCAGCGATGCTCGAAGCAATATCCGACCTGTTCGCCCCCCGCCAGGTAAAAATTTACCGCTGTTACGGCAGCAAAAGGCAAACCGTAGTGTTCTGTTGTGCCAGCGAAAGCTCGGGGAGTCGCTTCAATCGGAATGCCTATCTTCCCGATCGCGCCTTTTGTTTCCCGCTTGAGCAAGACGCTTTACTCAGCAAATGCATCCGGGAAAGATCTGCCGTCATGGACTTCCTGGACGACCATTCGCACCGCATCGTCTTCCCGGTCAACACTCAAGATAACCCGCACTACCTGATCGACCTGATTCTCAGCGACAGTTTTTCTGCCGATCAACGCACGGCGCTCATGGGGCTGATCGACTACTTCGGCAATCATATCGGACTGCTCGACTACGGTGAGACCGATACACTAACCGGCCTCGCCAACCGCAAGACCTTCGAGAAGCATCTTTTCGAGCTGCTAGGCCAAGCCTCGAAGGATAGTCACTACGGGCAGGGTAAACAGCACAACAGACGACGTGGCACAACCAGTGGCAACCACTGGATTGCCGTTTGCGATATCGATCATTTCAAGCGCATCAACGACGATCATGGCCACCTGATCGGAGACGAAGTCCTGATCATGCTAGCGCAAACGATGCGTGACGCATTCCGCTTCGACGATCAGCTATTCCGCTTCGGCGGTGAGGAATTCGTGGCATTGTTACAACCGGCCGACCAAGCAAGCGCGCTCGGAGTACTGGATCGCTTCCGCCGCACGGTCGAAGAACAGGTATTCAGTCGCGTCGGACACGTCACGCTCAGCATCGGCTTCAGCCACCTTCTCCCCAACGATACCCCGACCGACGCCATAGATCGTGCAGACGAAGCCCTCTACTTCGCCAAACGCCATGGGCGAAACCAAGTCGCCTGCCACGAAACATTGGTCGCCAACGGCGACATTGCCGCCAAAGAAGCCCTGCGTGGCGAAGTGGAACTGTTTTAACCGAGTGACGCCAGCTTGGCTTTCGGGCCAGGCGGATGCTTGATGAAGTACTGGCGAATACCGCGTACGATGGCCTCAGCCAGCTTCTCCTGATAAGCGTCGTCGTTCAGGCGGCGCTCCTCTTCCGGGTTGGAAATGAAGGCCGTCTCGATCAGGGCTGACGGAATATCCGGCGCCTTCAGTACCGCAAAGCCGGCCTGTTCCACGCTGGCCTTGTGCAACGTATTGATGTTGCCCAACTCGCCGAGCAGGTATTTGCCAAGCTTTAGGCTGTCGTTGATCGTTGCCGTTTGCGACAGGTCGAGCAGCGTACGGGCCAGGAAGGGATCCTTGGCGCTGACATTGACGCCACCAATCAGATCCGCCTCGTTTTCTTTTTGCGCCAGCAAGCGAGCTTGGGCACTTGACGCACCGCGCTCGGAAAGCACGAAGACGGACGAACCGCGCGCATCCGGCTTGATCCAGGCGTCGGCATGGATGGACAGGAACAGGTCAGCCTGCACTCGCCTCGCCTTCTGCACGCGCATGTGTAGCGGCACAAAAAAGTCCGAATCACGCGTCAGCACGGCACGCATGTTCGGCTCGGCATCGATGCGCGCCTTCAGGCGACGTGCAACCTCGAGCGTGACGTTCTTTTCGAATGTCCCGGATTTACCGACCGCACCGGGATCTTCACCACCATGACCAGGGTCGAGGGTAATGGTTACCAGGCGATCGACGATGGGCTTGCCGGACTTCTTGGTTGTATGCACTTCAGGTGCCTCCGGCACCTTTTTGGCCTGAAGCTCATCCGCTTTCTTGTCCGCAACCTGCAAGTCCGCTTCCGGCTTTAACGGCTCGACTGCATCTTTGCGACCTTCAAGCAAAGCCATCAATGGATCGGGCGGATTGACCGGGTAAACGTCGAGCACCAGGCGATGCCCGTACTCGCCCACCGGTTTGACTTCGAATACCTGCGGTGCAACCTTGGTCTTCAATTCCATGACCAAGCGTACAACGCCAGGTTTGAAGCGGCCGGCGCGCAGCAGCTTGATGTAGGGGTCATCCCCACCGACCTTGCGGGCCAGGCTATCAAGCACGCTGTTGAATTCGACGCCTTCGATATCGACAACCAGACGATCCGGGTTCTCAACCGTGAAGTGCGTGTATTTGAGCGGCGCGTCGTGTTCGAGGGTGACGCGCGTGTAATCGGCAGCCGGCCAGATGCGCACAGCCAAGATAGACGGCAGCTTCGCCGCGGCACCGGCCAGCGGCGAGACGGAGAGGATCAGCGAGGCACCGGCGTAGCGGAGGAGTTGGCGACGCCCATGGATGGGATGAGCGCGCTTAGACATGCTTCCCCTTTCGGTGAATCTGCCAAGGCCTCGACGACACGCCCGACACCTGCATGATGAAGGCGCAGCCGCAAGTCTGCCGGCGGAACGCAGCCTTCAGCGCGTTCCGGCCATTCAACCAGACAGATCGCAGTGTCATTGAAATATTCGCCCAGGCCCGCATCGAGAAACTCCTCAGGTGACTCGAAACGATAAAAATCAAAGTGATATAAGTATAAGCTCGAAAATACGTAAACTTCAACCAGTGAATAAGTCGGGCTTTTGACCGGCCCAGTATGGCCCAGGGCACGAATCAACGCTCGCGCCAATGTCGTCTTGCCAGCCCCCAGGTCGCCATCGAGGTAAATCACCAGCCCCGGCTGCAGGATCGGCGCCAGCGCTTCGCCCAGGCGCTGTGTTGCAGCTTCGTCAGGCAACTGGAAAACGGCGGTAACATCTGGGCTATGCAAGATCAGGACTCCACGGTGGATTACGCGGCACTCAAGGAAAAAATCCGGGCCGCCGGAACAACGCTCGGCTTCGCGGCCGTCGGCGTGGCACGGGCCGACCCGGGCATCGCGGCGGAACGCCTGCGCGCCTGGCTGGCGGCCGGGCGGCACGGCAGCATGGATTATATGGCGCGCCATGCCGACTTGCGTGCTTCACCACAAACGCTGCACCCAGGCACGTTGACGGTGATCAGTGCTGCGGTGGACTACCTACCGCACGAAAAATCCACCGACGACACCGCCGTCGCCGCCATCTCCCGCTACGCCCAGGGCCGCGACTATCACAAGGTCGTACGTAACCGGCTGCAGAAACTTGCTGAGACCATCGCTGCCGAAATCGGCCCTTTCGGCTATCGCGTCTTTTCCGACTCAGCGCCGGTGATGGAGGTCGAATTCGCCCGCCAGGCCGGCATCGGCTGGCGCGGCAAGCACACCCTGCTATTGTCGCAGCACGGCTCATGGCGTTTCCTCGGCGACATCTACACCGACCTGCCGCTCCCGCCTGACACGCCGATCGCCGAGCACTGCGGTACCTGCCACGCCTGCCTCGATGCCTGCCCGACCGGCGCCATCGTCGCCCCCTACGAAGTTGACGCGCGGCGCTGCATTTCCTACCTGACCATTGAACTGGATGGGTCGATCCCCGAGGAATTCCGCCCGCTCATCGGCAACCGGATCTACGGTTGCGACGATTGCCAGCTGTGCTGCCCGTGGAACCGCTTCGCGCGGCTCGGCGATCCGGAATTTCAGCCGCGCCATGGACTGGACGAGGCAACGCTGATCGAACTCTTCGCCTGGAGCGAAACGGAATTCAACGAGCGCCTGGCCGGCAACCCGATTCGCCGCATCGGCCACGAACGCTGGCTGCGCAATATCGCGGTGGCACTGGGCAATGCGCCCGCCACACAGGAAACACTGGCAGCCTTGTGCGCCCGCCGCGAGCACCCTTCTCCACTGGTACGCGAACACATCGAGTGGGCGATCACCCGCCTGATGGCGGGCGGTGGCGTTACCAGCTCGGCCCCTGCACTCCCGGCATGAAGCGGATCGGTGCCACCTCTGCCTTCTCCAGCGCCAGTTTGCGATTGATGCGAGCAGCCACTTCGTTGCGCTTGGGCACCGGCAAGTCGAACATCTCGTCCAATAACTGACGGAAGTTGGTCAGCCAGACCTGGGTCAGTTCCATCAGGGCGGCGTAAAACGCGGTGTCGCACTGCATGACGACGCGGGAGGCGAAATCCGGGAACCAGTAACCGAGATGCTCGTCGATGAAATTTGCCATTTTCGGCGCGTGCACCGCAGCATTGGTCATCAGGTGGCGCAGATACTGCAATTGCAGCACCACATGGTCGTCGAAACGACTGCGCCAGTCGGCCACCTGTAAACCGGACTCGGCATACAGTTCGCGCAGTTCGAACATCGGCGGTGCGCAGGCCAGGTGATCGTCCGAGAGCCACACCGACTCATAGGGCGAAGCACTGTAGGCATTGGTCAGGTAGATGGCCGCGTAATCGGCCGCCAACAGATCGAGGGTGACGCCGGCGTTGAGTGCGGCGGCCATATTCGCGTAGGCCAGCTCCCCAAGTTCATCGACCGGCGGCAAGGCCAGCCCGATCGGGAAAGCGGCTTCCTGCAAGGCATGCCAGCTCGCCTCGTCGACTTCACGGTCATGCAAACGGATCAGCTGGTCGAGATCGTCAGCCAGTGCGATAAACAGTTCACTCTGCATCGATCTTGCCCTTGCTGTGCGGCACGAAGCCGATGGACGGCTTGGTCAGTGCCGGATTGGCCATGTTCTTCACCTGCTTGACCACCTGATCGTGCGGCCCGATGGCCGTCGTCTTCAGCTTGCCGCTCCAGATATCCTCGACCGGCCCGATGTCGAGCACGCGCATCATGCAGGCCATCACGCAATAGGGCTTGCGACCAGCCTCCAGTTCGTCGATGCACATGTTGCACTTCTTGATCACCAGTTCCTGCGGGTCCCATTGCGGCGCACCGTAGGGGCAAGCCGCCTCGCACTTGCGGCAGCCGATGCACAGCGTCGAGTCGATATCGACCACGCCGTTGTCGGCCCGCTTCCAGATCGCGCCGGTCGGGCAGGTCGGCAAGCAGGCCGGTTCGGCGCAGTGGTTGCACGCCATATTGACCTTGTAGGCATGCACGTCCGGGAAAGCACCGCCCTCGACGTACATGACACGGCGGAAACGCGGCCCCGGCGGCAGGCCGTTCTTGTCCTTGCAGGCGATTTCGCAGGCGCGGCAGCCGATGCAGTCCACATTGTTATGGATGAAGCCAAGCTGCACCGCCGGCTTGACCGGCTCGTAGGTCTGTGCCACCTTGCGCTTGATGGCGGTTTTCAGTTCGGCCTTGTCGATTTTCTTGACCATTACTTGTCCCTCCGGAAGACCATGGAGCGTGACGTTGCCTGCGTATCCCAGCCGGGATGGTGGTCGAGGCTGGTTTTCCTGAAATCGACCAGTATGGTGTTGTAGGCGAATGCGCCGGCCGGGCTGGGCTGATCGAGGGTCAGGAAGTCCGGATTGCCGGCGCGGTCGGTGCCGTCCTTGGCCAGATCCATCCATGCCCCTTCATACAGCACGACGACGCCCGGCATACAGCGCTCGGTGACATAGACCGGCACCACCACCTTGCCGCGCTCGTTCCACACCTCGACGATGTCGCCGGTGACGATGCCGCGCGCCTTGGCGTCGCGGGCGCTGATGGTGATTTCCTGCTGGTAGGTCTCGCGCAGCCACGGGATGTTGTGGAAGATCGAGTGGGTGCGCCAGCGCGGATGCGGCGTGATCATGTGGAAGGGGAATTTCTGCGCCTTCGGATGATTCAGCGACTCGAAGGGCTCGACCCACTTCGGAATGTAGGGAATCTCGTAGCCGTACTGGGTCTTGGTCCAGTCCTTCACGCTGGCCAGATAACCGGACAGGATTTCGATCTTGCCCGACTGGGTCTCGAACGGGATGCCCTTCTCGATCTGGTCCTGGAAGGCGATGTGCGGCCGGTCCAGCTTGAACTTGTAGACCCCGTGCTTCTTGAAGTCTTCCCAGCTCATGGTGACGCCCTGATGCGCCTGCACCTTGTTCTTCCACCAATCGACCAGATAGGCCTCGTCGGTCGCGTCGTTGTTATGGAAGTAGTCGCGCTGCGACTTCGGGTTGTAACGGCGACCGAAATCCTTGACGCTCGGATCCAGCTTCTCCAGCCGGTAGGCCAGTTCGGTAAACACCTGGAAGTCGGTCTTCGCTTCACCCAGGGGCTCGATGACCTTGGGCCGGTGGATGTAGTAATGCCCCTTGTACCAGGGCAAGGCGACGTCGTGCCGCTCGAAGTGGGTGGCGATCGGGAAAAGCACGTCGGCCCACAGGCCGGATGGCGTGATGGTCGAGTCCATGCAGACGACCAGTTCCAGCTTCTTGATCGCGGCGATTTCCTTGTTGATGTTGGTCAGCTGGTTGAACCAGTCCGAGCCGTGCCAGAAGATGGCCTTGATGTTCGGAATCTTGCCGTCCAGCTCGTCCTGGCGCGGCCAGCAGCCGACCTCTTCGCGCTTGACGTTAGGGTAGTTGAGCACGCAGTGTGCCCAGCGGTCCGACTTGATCGAGGCATACCAGACGTTGGCGTACTGGTCGTAGGGATAGGCCACCGATTCGGCATGCCAGCCCTTGCCCACACCTTCGGCACAACCGCCTAGCACGCCAATGTTGCCGGTCATTGCCTGCAACGCTGCGGCCATGCGGTTGTACTGTTCGCCATAGCTGGCGCGTCCTGGAGCCCAGCTCGCCTTGAGCGCGGCGGGCTTGGTCTTGGCATACATCTCGGCGAGCTTTTTGATGTCGGCGGCCGGTACACCGCAGATCTTCTCGGCCCATTCGGGCGTCTTCGGCGTGTTGTCGTACTTGCCGAGGATGTAGTCCTTGAAGTTTTCCTTGTCCTTGAACTGGCTGGGCATCGTGCCGGCATCCATGCCCTGGACGAATTTGTCGATGAACTTCTGGTCCTGCCAGTTATTGACGAAGATGTGGTGCGCCATGCCGGCCATCATCGCGGCATCGGTGTTCGGCTTGATCGGAATCCACCAGGCGTCGTAGCTGGCCGCCGAGTCGGTGTATTGGGGATCGATCACGACGAACTTGCAGCCGCGCTGCTTGGCCAGCCGCATGTAGTAGAAGGTGTTGCCGCCGTGGAAGGTATAGGCCGGGTTCCAGCCCCACATGATGATCAGCTTGGAATGGGCGAAGGTGTCGTCCTCGTTGCCATCCTGGATGGTGCCGAAGGTCATGCGCGAGCTGAAGGTCGTGCCCTGGTAGCTCGGCACCGACCACGAATTGGTACGGCAGCCGAACATGCCGAGGAAGCGGGCGAGCAAGCCTTCGATCTGGTCGGATTTGTGCAGCACGCCGTAGGAAGTCCCGGCATAGGCCTGGTCGAGAATCGCCGTCGGGCCGTACTTCTGTTTCAGTTCGACCATCTTCTTGGCGACGTAATCGAGCGCTTCGTCCCAGGACACGCGCTTGAACTTGCCCTCGCCGCGCTCGCCCACCCGCATCATCGGGTAGAGCAGGCGCTCAGGCGAATACAGGCGCGAACGGTAGGAGCGGCCGCGCAGGCAGGCGCGCAATTGCGGCATCTGCTCGGTATCGAGGCCGAACTTGCCGCCTTCCTGGTAGCGCCCGTCGTCGGTCGACAGACGGACGATGACATCGCCCTTCTTGTGCGCGACCAGCATGTGGCGCGATCCGCAGTTGTGGTCGCAGGAGGTGACGACGGTCGTCAGTTGGTCGTCCTTCGGATACGGCTCGTAGGCGAAGGCCTGGGCCTGCTGTTCGCCCGTGCCCAGTTCGACCAGCCCGGAGGTGGTGGCGACCGCTGCACCGGCGCCGACGGTCTTCAGGAAGTTGCGCCGATTCGGGTTGAGCAGATCGAGCCAGTTACGTTTCTTGTCCATGGTCGGTCCTTGTTATTTCTTGTTGGCTGACGGCGGCAGCTGGAAGCGCGCCTCGGATACAGTCGGGCGGCCCTTGGCCCAGTCCGGCACGTCCGGACTCATGCCTTCCCAGGCGTGGCGCGGGTAGGGATAGCTGATGCGGTACCAGGAACGACCGCCATGGCAGCCGTAGCAGACATCGGCGTTCTTCTGGCCGGCCGCTTCGATGGCCTCGGCCTTCAGATAGGTCACCTGATGGCGGTTGGTGCGAATCGCCGCATGGCAGGTCAGGCAGGAGTTGCCGAACATCTCCTTGCTCTCATGCCAGGGCGACGGCAGTCCCATGACCTGGATATTCATCTGGCCATGACATTTGAGACAGGTGGTCTCGACATTGACCTGCTTGCGCAAGGTGAAATCCTTTGTCGACTGTGGGACCGAGGTCGCCGACGAGCCCGGCGCTTCTTCGCGCGGATCGTTGCCCTGGTGGCAGGTCGTGCAGTTCAGGTTCATCAGTTCCTTGGCCAGCGGCGTGCTCAGATGACGGCGATGGAAAGTGTCCTGCTCGCCCTGATAGGTGCTCATGCGCTGATACCAGGCCTTGCTGGTCGCTGCCTTGACGCCGGCCGGCGAAGTTTCGCGCACCTTGTCTTCCAGCACCTCGCGGTGGCAGGCCAGACATTGGGCGTCGGTCGCCGACTCGATGGCCGGCTTGAAATGGATGGGGTCGTAGGTGGCACGTAGATGATCGTTGGCCGCTCCGCCGGCCGGCAGGGCCGCGGAATGCGCCGGATTGGCGACCTGTTGCCGCACGCTCCAGCCGAGCAATGCGCCGGCGAGCGAGACGCCGGCCACGAGCGCCAGGATGACGATGCCGGTTTTCGGGCTTTCCATGCTCAATCTCTCTTGTTTTCGGTTTTATGCAGGCCACGGATATCGTAGCGACCGGGCATGTTCGCCCGGTTGAACGGGGTGTACCAGGCGCCCTGATCCTTCAGGAAACCGACACCGCTTGGCGGCTCGCCGACACCGCGCAAGGCCTTGGCCTTCCACGCCTCGCTCTGTTCGAAACTGACGATGACGGGCGCCCCCGCCGGACGTTCGAAGGGGCGCAAGCCGGCCACGAAGCCCTCGTTACCCCATGCTGCGGTGCACGTGGCAAAAAGGGCAAAAACCAGAGAGCCCTGCACGCGATTCATTTTCTTGTTTTTCATGGCACGCCTTCCAAAAAAATGGGGCAAGACGAAATCTTGCCCCATTTCGCGGGCAAGTGGATTACTTCTTCTTGCCTTCCATACCGGACATGCCACCCATGCCCGACATACCCTTTTGGCCTTCCATGCCGGACATACCGGACATGCCCTTCTGGCCTTCCATACCCGACATGCCGCTCATGCCCTTCTGACCTTCCATGCCGGACATGCCCGACATACCGGACATACCTTCCTGCTTCTGGGTCTTCTTGGCCTTCTTGCCTTCCATGCCGGACATGCCTTCCATACCGGACATACCACCCATGCCCGACATACCGGACATGCCCTTCTGGCCTTCCATACCCGACATGCCGGACATCCCCTTCTGTTCGGCAATGGCGGAGGTGGCAGCAGCCAGGGAAACGAAAACAACAGCAGCAATAGTCGACAGCTTCTTCATATATATCCTCTCGAGTTTTCTAGTCTGCGCCTCCACCATTGGGGCAGAAACGGCCTCGGCACCCGCCGAGACGCTCTCTATGAGCACTTCGCGTGCCACCCTGCGCTGAACGCATAACCAATTGATTTATATGAAAAATAAAAACACGAGAAAATCCTTCCACATGACCAGCCTGCCAAAATGGCAGCCAGAATCGGTGGCAAAATGCTAAGTGCTTGATTCGGTTTAAGTTGGCACCCTGCCAAATTGACAGGACCTTCCACGCCAGCGCACCAACGCCCTGCCGGATTGGCAGAAATCAGTCGCCCAGTTCGTATTGCTTGATCAGGCGATAGATATTGCGTTCGCTGATACCGAGCACCGCCGCCACCTTGGCCCGGTTGCCGTCATGCCGCGCCAGGCTCTGGCGCAGGCATTCGCGCTCCACATCTTCGAGACGCGGCTCGTGATCGAAGGCAAAAACCACAGCATCCTCCCGGCGCGAAGCGAGGGCGCCGAAGTGCTCAGGGCGAATGCGCTCTTCCCGCCCGGCCAGGATGGCGGCACGTTCGATCAGGTTGCGCAGTTCGCGCACATTGCCCGGCCAATCGTAGGCCAGCAGCAGCTTGCGCGCCTCCGGCACCAGCTTGCGCTCGATACCGCGCGAGAAGCGCTGGAGAAAATGCTCCGCCAGTAGGGGAATATCCTCGCGCCGCTCGCGCAGCGGCGGCACCTTGATGACGAAGCTGGCCAGCCGGAAATACAGGTCGCTACGGAAACCGCCGTTCTGGCTGACTTCCGCCAGATCGCGATTGGTCGCCACGACGAAGCGCACGTCCGACTTCAGCGTCTTGGCCCCACCGACGCGCCGGAAGGTGCCGGTTTCAAGCACGCGCAGCAGCTTGGCCTGGTTGGCTGGTGTCGTTTCGCCGATCTCATCGAGGAAAAGCGTGCTGCCCGCCGCTTCCTCAATCAGGCCTTTCTTCTGCCGATCGGCGCCGGTGAAAGCACCGCGCTCGTGGCCGAAGAGTTCCGATTCGAACAGGGTTTCCTGCAGGGTGCCGCCGTCGATGGTCAGCATTTCACGCTCGTGGCGCAGGCTGCCCTGGTGGATGGCCTGGGCCACCATCTCCTTGCCGGTCCCGGATTCGCCCTGGATCAGCACCGTGGCGTCGGTCGGCGCCACGGCATCGATCAGGCTCCTGAGCTCGTCCATCGCCTTCGATTCGCCGATCAGCGGCCCCGGCCGGCGCGAAGCCATCTGGCGCTGGTAGAAGGCATTGCGCTGGCGCAACTCGGCGTTTTCCAGTTCGCGCCGGATGGTGATTTCCAGCTCGTCGAGGCTGACCGGCTTGGTCAGATATTCGGCGGCACCGGCCTGGATCAGGCTGACCGCATTGCGGATCGAACCGTAGCCGGTGAGCACGATGACCGGAAACTGCCCGGCCAGCGTTTCGACCAACTGGGGAGTATCGGCATCGGGCAGGCGCAGGTCGAGAAAGACCAGGTCCGGTTCGCGCTCGGCCAGAATGACCGAAGCCTCGGCCCAACTGTGCGCCCCCAGCACTTCGAAGCCCATGTCGCCGATCTGCTCGACGAGCAGCCGGTTGAACACCTGGTCGTCATCGACGACGAGTATCAGTTTCTTCATGACTTATTCGCTCACCCGCGCCAACTGGACACGGAAAGTGGTTCCCGCCCCGGCAACGCTCGACACGGAGATCGTTCCGCCGTAACGCTCAACGATGCTCTTGCAGATGGTCAAGCCGAGGCCGGTGCCGCGTTCGCCATCGGCCCGATGGCTGTAGAACGGATCGAAAATCCTCGCCTGCGCTTCTTCCGGAATGCCGCAGCCCTGGTCGATCACCTCGATCACCGCCAGTTCGCCTGCCAAGGCCGTGCGTACCAGCAACTGACCGCCATTCGGCATCGCATGATGGGCATTCTGAACCAGATTGAGCACCAGCATACGTAGGTCGCTGTCGTCGGCCAGCACGCGCGGCTCACCGGGATCGAGCGCCAGCGTCTGCACGATGCCATGGCTGCGGGCATCGAAATCAAGCAGTGTCACCGTATCGGACACCGCCGGGTTCAAGGCCACCGCCTGCGCCTGCTGCTGCGGCAGGCGCGACAGCATCAGCAAGCGCTGGGTGACGCCGGTGCAGCGGTCGATTTCGCCGCTCATCATTTCCAGATAGCCGGCCAGGCGGTCCTGATCGGCGCTGCCGTTACGCAGCGCACGCAACAACCCGTCAACCGCCAGGCGCATGGAACCGAGCGGATTGTGGATTTCGTGGGCAATACCGGCTGCGAGCAGGCCCAGTTCGGACAGACGCTGCTCCTGCGAGTGGCGAACCACCTGCGACAAATCGATGATCGACTCGACGATCACCTGCTCCGCGGCAGTGCCGTCGCCGCTGTTCAGTAGCACGGCATGCACTTCGACCGGCACATCCCGCTCGTCGAGCGAGCGATGGCGATGCCGGCATTTGACCGACTGCCCGGCCTCTCTCAGTTCGGCCACCGGACAGACGACCATGGTGGCGACGCAAGGCGCATCCCGCCCGTGGCTGGAGCGATAGCAGGGCTGCCCGACCGCTTGCTCAGCCGTCGTGCCCTGCTGCCGGCAATAGGCCGCATTGACCGCAAGCACCCGATAGTCGGAACGGCGGATGACCCGCACGCCATCCGGCATGCCGTCGAGCAATTCCTGCAGGAAACGCTGTTGCCGCTCGGAGTGGCGAATCTGCCCGGCCAGTCGTTCGGCCATCCGGTTGAAGTTTTCCGCCAGCCGCCCCGTTTCGTCGTCCCCGGCAGCCGGAACGCGGGTCTCCAGTTCGCCCCCGGCGAGCGCGATGGCGGCACGATCCAGCGTTGCCAGCGGATCGATGACGCGCCGTCTCAGCGCATACCAGACCGCGCCCAGGGTCAGCGCCAACACGGCGATTCCCGCCGCTGCAAACAGCCCCGCGCTGCGATAAGCCTGCTCGCGCAAGCTGCCGGCGTCGTAATCGACGACCAGGACGCCGTTGACCGGGTGCTGCTCGAGCGGCCCGTGGCAACCGACACAGGGTGTTTGATTGGGAACGGGATTGACCGAGCGCAGCACCTCGCGACCGCCGACATCGCTGATGAAACGGGTCGTCGGTACACCGTTCGTCTCGCCGCCCAACAGTTGCGGCAACCGTTGCCCGAGGCGCTCGGCCGGTGAAGCGAAACGCACCTCGCCACCGGGTTCCAGAATCATCACGCCGACCACACCTGGCTGCTGCCCCATGCGCTGGACGATATCGCGCAAGCCCGGCACGTCGCGCTTGAGCATGGCATTTTCCAGGGCCACGCGCAGCAAACGGTTGATCTGCGCCGAAGTGGCCGCTCGCTCGCGCTCCAGTTGATCGCGGTACAACCCGAAAAAAAGGACGGCAAAAAGCAGCGAAGCCCCGCCGGCCACCAACAGGACCTGGCGCAACATTCGGCGGGAGAGCGACATGGTTTTGCCTTTCAGCGCCCCGGCGTCAGACCCGGTGACTCAGCGGGCGACCGGGCGCCCCGGATCGGCGCACCATTCGCTCCACGACCCGGCATAGAGACGGGAACCCGGCAGACCAGCCAGCTCCATAGCCACCAGGTTCAGGCAAGCGGAAACACCGGAACCGCATTGATGGATGACCTGATCCGGCTCGGCACCCGCCAGCACGGCCAGCCACTCGGCACGCAACTCGGCGGCCGGTTTGAAACGACCATCGGCCAGCAGGTTGTCCTTGAAGAACCGATTGACCGCTCCCGGGATGTGGCCACCGACCGGGTCGATGGTTTCGTTCTCGCCGCGAAAGCGATCCGGGCCGCGCGCATCGATCAGATGCATGTGCGGCGTCTCCAGCCGCTCCATCACATAGTCAGCCGTTACCCAGGCATCGCGCAAGGCAGGAGTGAATTCGCGTGCTTTCAACGTTGGCTGCACGTCTGTCACCGCCCCACTTGCCGCCTGCCAGGCTTGCAGGCCGCCATCAAGCAAGGCCACGGCATCGTGTCCGAGCCAGCGCAGCAACCACCAAAGGCGGCCGGCGATCATGCCCTGGGCGTCGTCGTAGACCACCACCTGCGTCTGCGGCCCGATGCCGATCTCGCCCAGGCGAACTGCCAGCTTCTGCGGATCGGGCAGGGGATGACGGCCGTTGCGGCCGGTCATCGGCCCCGACAAGTCACGGTCGCAATGCAGGAAGACCGCCCCAGGAATATGCGACTGGCCATAAACGCGCTCGCCGTAGCCGGTATCGGACAACTGATGGCGCACATCGACGACCAGCCAGTTCGGATCGTCGAGATGCGCTTTCAGCGTCTCGACGTCGACCAGCGTGCCGTAGCTCACGTCGCCTCCAGCCAGCCCTTGGCCTCCTCGGCGTTGTCGAAGACCTCCACATCGGCATTGACGAAAGTCTGCGACAGCCAGGCGCTCCAGGTCACCCACTGGCTGTCGGTGACGACGGCGACGCGCTTGAAGTCGTTGGCATGGGCCCGCGAGAACTTGACCTCTTCCCAGGCCACGTCCAGCGTCAGGCCAGCCATTTGTGTCAGGTCGAAAAATAGGTCAACCGGGCCTTCGAACTGGACCTTGAAATTGACGACTTCCTCGAATTCCTTGTAATCGGCCAGCGTAAACTCGCCGAAGACGGATACGGTGACGAGGTTCGGCTTGTGGTCGATGACGATCATGATCTGACTCCGTTCTGGTTATATTCAGAACAAGTTTAATCCTGCTCGACCGGACTGGCACGCGAAAAGTGCGTGGCTGCGATGCCTGACAGGATGATCAGGCCGATCGCCAGCCAGGCCGAGGCATCAAGCACCTCCCCCCAGAACAGCATGCCGAGCAGACTCGAGAAGATCACCGTGCTGTAGGCCAGCGCCGCCGACATCAGCGTTTTGCCGCGCGAGTAGGCGCGGGTCATGGCCAATTGGGCAAGCGTGGCGAAGCAGGCCACGCCAAGCAGAAGCGCGCCGCTGCGCATCTCGACCGCATGCAATTCGCTGAACAGAAGCCAGCCGCCAGCCCCAATACTTGAGACCAGAGAAAAATAAAACACGGTTCGCGTCTCGGACTCGCCACGCGCTCCGAGTTGCCTGACGCTGAAGTAGGCCATCCCGGCAAGAATGCCTGAGCTCAGCCCGATCAAGCCGCCAAGCAATTGATCGGCGTGAAAACTGGGCTTCAACAGAAAACCCACGCCTACCAGGCCGATGGCCAGCGCAATCAACATGCCAAAGCGCATGCGCGCTCCGGACAGGGCGAGGTAGAGCGCCAAAAAGATGGCCGACGTGTAGTTCAGGGTAACTGCCGTGGCGAGAGGCAGCATGGTAATCGCGAAGAAATAGGAAACCAGCGCCAGAAACCCCACCGTTCCCCGCGTGATTTGCCAACGCCAATGGGGGGTCTTCAGTGACACGCCACGCAAGCGTACCAAGGCATACATCAGGATCAGCGAGATGAAGCTGCGATAGAAAGTGATCTCGACCGCCGAATGCGTCGCGGCAGCCAGCTTGACGCAAACGCCCATGCAAGCGAACAGGAAGCTGGCGGCGATCATCCACAGGGATTGCATGGGCGGTACCGGAAAATGAAAAAGGCGCCGGATTTTACCCCGACGCCCTCACTGCTGCGGTGCACTGCCTAAAAAGGCAAAAAACCGATCAGCGCGCTTCGATTTCCTGCTGCATGATCCGACGGTAGAACTCATGGAAATGCTGCATACCGTCTTCCATCGGGCTCTGGTAAGGGCCGACTTCGTTGCGTCCTTCGGCCAGCAGGGCCTTGCGACCGCGGTCCATGCGCTCGCCGATATCATCGTCCTCGATGGCAGTCTCCATATAGGCAGCACGTTCTGCCTCAATGAACTCGCGCTCGAAATCAACGATTTCCTCGGGGTAGTAGAACTCGACGACATTCATCGTCTTGTTTGGTCCTTGCGGAATCAGCGTGGACACGACCAGCACGTGCGGATACCACTCGACCATGATGTTCGGGTAGTAGGTCAGCCAGATCGCACCCTGCGGCGGTGTCTCGCCTCGATCGCCGTAATATTCGCGGACAACCTTCTGCCAGCGGTTGTAGGAAGCGGAGCTGGAATCCTTCATCAGCGAGGTGATGCCGACCTTCTGCACCGAGTACCAGTCGCCGAACTGCCAGGTCAGATCGTCGCAGGTGACGAAGTTACCCAAGCCCGGGTGGTAAGGCACGACGTGGTAGTCCTCCAGATAGACCTCGATGAAGGTCTTCCAGTTGTAGTTGCACTCGTGCATCTCGACGTGGTCGAGCTTGTAGCCGGTGAAATCGAGGTCGCGCGCCACATTCATGCCGGCGAGGTCGGCATTGGCCGAGCGCGGCCCCTTGAACAGCAAGCCGTTCCAGTTCTCCAGCTGCGCCTTGTTCAGGTTCAGGCAGGGGTTCTGCGGAAAATGCGGCGCGCCGATCAGTTCGCCGGACTGCTCGTAGGTCCAGCGGTGAATGGGGCAGACGATCGGCCCATTCAGTTTGCCCGAACCCTGCAGCATGATCGCCTGACGGTGGCGACAGACGTTGGACATCTGCCAGATGCCGGCATTCGGGCCTGCGCTGCCGCCGTTGAGCAGCATCTGGCCGTGATCCTTCCACTCCAGGGAGCGCCAATCGCCCGCTTCGGGCACCATGAGCTGGTGGCCAACATAACCCGGACCGGCATCGAAGATGAGCTTCTTCTCCAGCTCATAAATCTTGTCATCGAAATACCAGTCCACCGGCAGTTGGGAAACTGCGGGTGCCAACCGGGACAGAGTCGCCATGTCGGACATTCCAAGCCTCCAGCGGGATTAATCGCAAAACTGCAATTTTACCCTGATATTTGACCGTACGCCCCCGTTTGGAGTATTTTCGTGTGTTTTCTCGCACCGGTCTGACATGGATCAAACGCCCATTGCCGACATGAAATTCGAAACGGCACTCGCCGAGCTGGAAAGCATCGTCTCCAGCATGGAAGGCGGCCAGCTCGAGCTCGAAGCCTCGATCGCTGCCTACAAGCGCGGCATGGAACTGATGAAACATTGCCAGGCCCAACTCGCCGATGCCGAGGAGCAGATTCGCGTCCTCGAAAATGGCCAGTTCAAGGAAGTCGACCGCAACACCTTGGAGGCTTCGTGAGCGCCCCCTCGTTCACCGACTGGATGGCGGCCACCCAAGGCCGCGTCGAAACTGCGCTCGCCCGCTATTTGCCGGCCGCCGACAGCATCCCCGCCCGCCTGCACGACGCCATGCGCTATTCCGCGCTGGGTGGCGGCAAGCGCGTGCGCCCACTGCTCGCGTTCGCCGCCGGCGAACTGACCGGCGCACCGGCTGAAAAGCTGGAGGTCGTCGCCGGCGCAGTCGAAATGATCCACGCCTATTCGCTGGTCCATGACGATCTGCCGTGCATGGATGACGACGATCTACGCCGCGGCCGCCCGACCTGCCATGTCGAATACGACGAGGCCACAGCCCTGCTGGTGGGCGACAGCCTGCAGACGCAAGCCTTCGAACTGCTCGCCACGCAAGCGCTGGGCGAGCCCAAGCAGCAACTCGAAATGATCGCCCTGCTCGCTCACGCCAGCGGTTCCCGCGGCATGGCCGGCGGCCAGGCCATCGATCTCGCCTCGGTCGGCAAGCCGCTGACCCAGCCCGAACTGGAATTGATGCACGCGCTGAAAACCGGCGCCCTGATCCGAGCCGCTGTACTGCTCGGCGCGCTGTGCGGCGAACCGCTCAGCACTGAAGCCCGCGACAACCTCGACCGCTTTGCCAAGCGCGCCGGCCTGCTTTTCCAGGTCGTCGACGACATCCTCGACTGCACCGCCAGCACCGCCACCCTGGGCAAGACCGCCGGCAAGGACGAAGCTGCCGATAAACCGACCTACGTCAGCCTACTCGGCCTCGAACGCGCCCGCAGCTACGCCGAAGAACTGCGTAGCGACGCCCTCGCCTCGCTCTCCTGCTTCGGCGAACGCGCCAGTCGCCTGACCCAGCTGGCCGACTTCATTTGCCACCGGCAATTCTGAAATGACCTTCCCTCTGCTTGACCGAATCAATTCCCCCAGCGACCTGCGTCAGCTCGACCGCAAGCAGTTGCCGCAACTCGCCGACGAGTTGCGTGGCTTCCTGATCGAGTCGGTCGCGCAGACCGGCGGCCACCTGTCGTCCAATCTGGGCACGGTGGAATTGACCATCGCGCTGCACTACGTCTTCAACACCCCGGAAGACCGGCTGGTCTGGGACGTCGGCCACCAGTGCTATCCGCACAAGATCCTGACCGGCCGCCGCGAAGGCATGAGCAAGCTGCGCATGCGCCATGGCGTCGCCGGTTTCCCCAAGCGCTGCGAAAGCCCCTATGACACCTTCGGTGTCGGGCATTCCTCCACCTCGATCTCCGCTGCGCTCGGCATGGCACTGGCCGCCAAGCAGAAAGGCGAAGACCGCAAGGCCATCGCCATCATCGGCGACGGTGCGATGTCGGCTGGCATGGCCTTCGAGGCACTGAACAATGCGGGCGTCGCCGATGCCGACATGCTGGTCATCCTGAACGACAACGAGATGTCCATCTCGCCGCCGGTCGGCGCGCTCAACAACATCCTGACCCGCCTGACCTCGAGCAAGACCTACAACGCCGCCCGCACTGCCGGTCGCCACATGCTCGGTTTCGCCCCGCCGCTACTCGAACTGGCGCGCCGCGCCGAGGAGCACGTCAAGGGCATGATCGCCCCCGGCACGCTCTTCGAGGAATTCGGCTTCCATTACTATGGCCCGATCGACGGCCACGACCTCGATGCCCTGATCCCGACGCTGCAGAACCTGCGCGAGATCAAGGGGCCGAAGTTCCTGCACATCATCACCAAGAAGGGCCAGGGTTACAAACTGGCCGAGGCCGACCCCATCCTTTACCACGGCGTCGCCAAGTTTGCGCCCGATGAAGGTATCCAGTCTGGCAAGGGCGGCGGCAAACTGACCTTCACCCAGGTTTTCAGTGACTGGCTGTGCGACCAGGCACGCGCCGACAATCGTCTGGTCGGCATCACGCCAGCCATGCGCGAGGGTTCCGGCCTCGTCCGCTTCGCCGCGGAATTCCCGGATCGTTACTACGATGTGGGTATCGCCGAACAGCACGCCGTGACTTTCGCCGCCGGCCTGGCCTGCGAAGGCCTCAAGCCGGTGGTCGCCATCTACTCGACCTTCCTGCAACGCGCTTACGACCAGTTGGTGCACGACGTAGCCCTGCAGAACCTGCCGGTGATCTTCGCCGTCGACCGCGGCGGCCTGGTCGGCGCCGATGGCCCAACCCACCACGGCACCTTCGATCTCTCCTACGTTACCTGCATCCCCAACATGGTGGTGATGACACCGTCCGACGAGGCCGAATGCCGCCGCATGCTGTCCACTGCCTATGCCCACGATGGCCCGAGCATGGTGCGTTACCCGCGCGGCGCGGGTAACGGCAGCATCCCGTCGACACAACTTGATGTGCTGCCGGTCGGCAAGGGGGAAATCCGTCGCCAAGGTCAGCGGGTTGCCCTGCTCGCCTTCGGTACCCTGCTCGGCGCAGCGCTTTCCGCAGGCGAGCAACTCGACGCCACCGTCGCCAACATGCGCTACGTCAAACCGATCGACGCCGAATTGATCGTCGAACTTGCCGGGAACCATTCCCTGCTGGTCGCTATCGAAGAGAATGCCGTGATCGGCGGCGCCGGCTCCGAAGTGGAGCGCGTGCTGGCCGAACGCGGCATCAAGGTGCCGGTTCTACGCCTTGGCTTGCCCGATCGCTTCATCGATCACGGCGAACAAGGGCAGTTGCTGGCCGAACTTGGCCTGGACGCCGACGGCATCGTCAGCAGCGTGCGGAACCAACTCAACCAACAATAATTTACTGAAGAACAGTCAATGACCACCCCGAATCCCAACATTCCCGACGTCCAGAACTCGGCCGATACCCGCCAGATCGCGATCAACAAGGTCGGCATCAAATCCATCCGCCACCCGATCAAGGTGCAGGACAAATCGACCGGCGTGCAGCACACCATCGCCATGTTCAACATGTACGTCGGTCTGCCGCACAACTTCAAGGGCACGCACATGTCCCGCTTCGTGGAGATCCTGAACAGCCATGAGCGTGAAATCTCAGTCGAGAACTTCCCGAGCATGCTGCGTGATATGGTCGTCAAGCTCGAAGCCGAAACCGGCCATATCGAGATGAACTTCCCCTACTTCATCAACAAGACCGCTCCGGTCTCCGGCGTGCAGAGCTTGATGGATTACGACGTCACCTTCATCGGCGACATCTGCCACGGCGAGATCGTCACCTCAGTCAAGGTCGTCGTTCCGGTGACCAGCCTGTGCCCCTGCTCCAAGAAGATTTCCGAACGTGGCGCCCACAACCAGCGCTCGCACGTCACTGTCACTGCTAGCACCAACGATTTCGTATGGATCGAGGAACTGGTCCAATTGGTCGAATCCGAGGCCTCCTGCGAGTTGTTCGGCCTGTTGAAGCGCCCGGACGAGAAATACGTGACCGAACGCGCCTACGACAACCCGAAATTCGTCGAAGACATGGTGCGCGACGTCGCCGCCCGTCTCAATGCCGAGCCGCGCATCGACGCCTATGTCGTCGAGTCCGAGAACTTCGAGTCCATCCACAATCACTCGGCCTACGCATTGATCGAGAAGGACAAACGCGCCTGAACGGTCCGTTGCTTATTCGACTAATGGCAGCCTTTAAGGCTGCCATTTTCATTTCTAGCAGCCCACTTTTTCCAGCGTTGACCCACGTCAAACCGGATTATATTTAGCGATCCATCCCCCTCCCCTTACCCAAGAATGGTAGTAGCATGAGCGAGTAGCGAGTTGTCGTAGCGCTCTCAGGTTTGACTCAATAGTTTCATGCCAATTACAAGGAGAGACTCATGAAATCGCAGCGTAATTATCTGCTCATTGCCGCCCTGATCGCTGGTCTGTTCGGCGGTTGCGCCCAAACAACGCAGGTTCCCGATTCCCAGGCTCAAGTTCAACAGGCGGTCAAACTGGCCGACTACAACTGGGATAAATTCAACAAGGCACAGATCGAGAAACTGCTCACCACTTACGGTAAGGGCAGTGCCAACTACAACCCGGCCAAGCCGCCCTACGCGGTATTCGACTGGGATAACACCATGGTCTTCCTGGACATCGAGGAAGCCACATTGATTTATCAACTGGTCAACCTCAAGTTCAACATGACGCCGGCCCAGATGGACAAGGCCCTGCGCATGAATGTGCCGAGCGGGAACTTCAAGGCCGACTACAACAATGCAGCCGGGAAAGCACTCAATATCGACTTGGTCGTTCCCGATGCCGTGGAAAGCTACACCTGGATTTACAACAACTACCAAGGGCTGAAGGGAAAGATGCCCCTGGATGAAGTGAAGAAGAATCCGCACTACACCAACTTCATCACCAAGGTACGTTATCTCTACGAAGCTATCGGCGACACCTTCGATGTCTCGATCGCCTACCCCTGGGTACTCTACCTGTTCACCGGTCTGAACGAACAGCAAGTACGCAAGATGACCCAGGAAACTGCGGACTGGCAACTGACACAACCGGTTGAGAAAGTGAAGTGGACCAGCCCGGCATCGATTCCCGGCAAGGCTGGCGTTGTATCCGTTAGCTGGAAGAACGGTTTGCGACTCATGCCCGAAATGCAGGACGTTTTCCGCGCATTCCGTGCTGCAGGTATCGATATCTGGATTTGTACCGCTTCCTTTGTCGACGTCGTCAAGGAGATTTCCTCCAATCCGAAGTATGGTTACTTTAACCCCGACAACCGCGTGATTGGGATGGAGCTCGAGCGCGACGCCAAAGGCGTCATCCAGACCGAATTCCGCAAGGGTTACGACCAGACGCAGGGTAAGGGCAAGACCAAGGCGATCGAGCGTTTCCTGGTTTCGAAGTACGGCTACGGCCCGATCTTCGTCGCTGGCGATAGCGAAGGCGACATGAACATGATGCAGGACTTCGCCGACACCAAGCTGGTGCTCATTGTTAACCGCCTGAAGGGCAAGGACATCGACAAGCTCTCCCGCATTGCTGTAGCCGAGTATGGCAAGCCGGACGCCAAGGTCCTGCTGCAAGGCCGCGACGACAACAAGGGCACGTTCATTCCGTCACAGGCCCATGTCAAGCTTGGCGCCAAGGAAGGACAAGTCCTCAAATAAGTCGCTGTCTCCACACAGCAAAAGGCCGGCAAACGCCGGCCTTTTTCTTTTGAAGAGCAACGACCTCAGAGCAGATGCTCGACAACCTGCTTGTGTGGCCGCGGAATTACCACGCGCTGAACCAGCATTCCCTTGTCGCCTGCCACTTCGCAGCCCGCCTTGACCGCAGCCTCGACATCGGCCACTTCACCGGTCAAGACCACATAGCTCTTACCGCCAATCCCGAAGGCCAGATGCATGCGCACCGGCTCGACCGAAGCGGCCTTCACTGCCGCATCCGCGGCTTCGATGCAGGAGGCTACGGAATAGGTTTCGATCACCCCGGCCGCCCGTACTTCGCCGATACTGTTCCCGCCGGAAATAGCGGGCATGATCGACGGGTGAATGCTGGGAATGATGAAATCATCGACCGCCGTTTCCGCCGCCAGTGCAATGGCGGCTTTGACCGACTGCTGAACCGCGGCCACGTCGCCACCGATCATCACGATGTATTTCCCGGGGCAAATGGCTTTCGACACCAGAATGGAAACGTTGGCCGTCTTGGCCATAACGTCGCTCGCCTCGATGCCCTTGGCAATGCTGTTGGTTTCGATCAATCCTATGGCATGCAACACGACGTTCTCCTCGATTAGCGGCGTAAGGTGACAGCAGCGCTGGTCACCTCGACAACTGTGCCGTCGATACTGGCATGGATGCGCGCCCCAAGACTACCCTCGGGAATCTCTCCGATCAACTGCCCCTGCACTACCTTGTCCCCGACTTTGACCACGGCGACCGACGGAGCACCGATATGTTGCTGCAGTTTGATCACAACCTGCGCCGGCTGATGAACCTCCGGCAGCATGGGCGCCGGCACACTGTACTGGTAGATGGCCAGTTTGTGCAGCAGACGGGTGATGGGCACCAGCCGATACTCTGCCATCGGGTCGGCAGGCCGCAGTTCACCTTCGTACTTCAGCCCCTGCTCCCGCATCTGAGCCTTTAGGGCCATGTTGACCCGCATCGGCGAAATGTCGACCGGACAAGCGTAGGCTTCGCAGACGGCGCATTCGGAACAGGTCAGCGCCGACAGCAGGGTCGATGGATTGCCAACGTGGTTGTAGTTGAGCGAGCGAACGATGAGATGCGGCGGCAGTTCGTGGCCAATCAGATGCCGAGGGCAAAGCTCAGTGCACAAGAGGCATTGCTCGCAGGTTGTTTTGGCAATGCGCAGCACGCTTTGCATGCTCTGGCGATGGCGCCGCACGACGATGTGATCCTCCGGCAAGGCAATGATTGCCGAGGTCGTCTTGGTCACCGGTTCCGCCAGGTCGTGCAACAGATGCCCCATCATCGGTCCGCCACCGACGTAGGCCGCATTCGGGATACTCGGCCCACCGGCCAAGGCCACCAGTTCAGCCATCGGCGTGCCGACCGGCACACTGACGGTGATCGGGGTCTTGACCGCGCCTGTGACCGTCACCGGGCGCAGGATCACCGGCGCACCGTCATCGACCGCACGCGCCACATTGATCAGTGTCATGACGTTATTGACCGCCACCCCGACATCCCCGGGGCGCTTGGCCGGCGGCACCCGGCGCCCGGTCGCCATCCAGATGGTGATCACTTCATCGCCGGCCGGATAAACATCCTTCAGGTAGTGCAGGCGAACATTGCTCGGAAGAATGGGTTCCAAGGCAGCGATGGCCGGCTTGTACTTGGCCTTGAGGGCAATGATGCCTTCCTTGGCCCCGGTGGCTTCCATGCCGTAGCGCAAGCCGCGCACCAATTCCTCGGCATGCTGCGCCATCAGTTGTTGATCCACGCGCAGCAGTGGTTCGCACTCGGCGCCATTGACGATGAAAATCTCCGCCTTGCCTTCCAGCTTTGCGTGCGTTGGGAAGCCGGCTCCACCGCCACCGACGACACCGGCAGCTTTGACCTTGGCACTGATATCGTTCATCGTCTCAATCCTTTTCGCGCACTTGCCAACGTCAGATCAGGCGCTGGGCGACAAGATAACGGCTACCCGACTTATCCAGCCGCCCGTCCACGAGCCATTGCTCCAACAATTCGCGCGCCACGGCCGGTGCCAGATGGAAACGACGCGCCACTTCCTGACAAGTCCGCCCCCGAGTCGCCGCCGCAATGTAGGCGAACAAGCTTTCCGGAGCAGGGGGTTCCATTGCCAGCGTCGCCTGGTTTTTTGGCATTTCTGCCGTGTGCACCGCAGCAGTCACTTCCGAGCCATCGAAAACTTCCGGTAGCAACGGATCAGTGTTCGGTTGCACCTCGACCTGAACCTCGTTCACCACTGGCAGTTGAATCTCGACATCCGGATGAGCTGATTCCGCTGGAACGATCGGTTCAGGCACCTTATTTTCAGCCTGGACTTTCGGCACGCTCGTCTTAAGACTCTGCAAAGCCGACTTCGCAGCACGTGGCGGAGCTCTTTCAGGTAATGCTCCCGCCTCAGGCTCGTGACGTAACTGGTCGAGCACCAAGCCTTCGGTATCCCGATCTGGCCGGCCCAGCACCAGGGTACTGAGTACCTGCCCCAGGCGTGCGGCGGCAGCCTTGCCGGCATCGACCGCTGCCTTGCAGGAGGCCAGGTCACCCTCGACGACCAGCGTCACCCAACCGGGAGAAATGGTGTGCTGCTTGAGCAAACGCACCTGCGCCGCCTTGACCATGGCATCGGCCGCCTCGACGGCGGCAACCAAGCCCACGACCTCGACGAAACCGATGGCGTCTACACGCATGATGTCACCCGCAGCGGATCGGACAGGCCGCCACATCCAGCACCGCAGCGGTAAATGCATCGCACGCCGCCTTGCAGGCGGCCTGGCTTCCGGTCATGAACGCACCGGAGTAGTTCGTTTCCGAGGGCGGCGGCACATAAGTCACCATATCCACCTGGGCCGCCTTGAGTGCTGCATCGATCCCGAAAGTGGCCTCCAAGGGCGGTGCAATCAGGTAGGCCATCGGCGACCCAGCCTTGATGCCGGCAACGCCGGACAAGTAGCTGCCAGTACGGGAAATCAGGTGGGACAGAAAAGCGATGGAGCCATCCTCGTTGGCACAACGAAATGCCGGCCCATCCTCGATGGTGGCAATCGCCGCCTCCAGCCCGGCACGAACTTCGCCCGGCGTCGGCCCACCGAACATGATGAGAACTTCACCCGCTGTCGGCGACGAGCTATGCGCGGCACCGGCATACAGCGAGCGACCGTACACCACTTCCACCTGCGCCTGCTTGGTCGCCTCATCGGCAGCGATATAGGTCACGTCATCGGAGTCGGCGGTGAGCAAACCCAAACTGTTGAAGTGATCCGGCAGCTTGAGTTGTTTCTTGAAGTCGGCATTGAGCGAAGCGATCAGACGTACCGCCCGTACGCTCGGCTTGATGAGATCCATGACAGCCATGACGCTTCCTTTCGCTTAACGGTTGAGCGCGATGCCGCTGACTTTTTTGTCGAGCATCTTCTTGGTCATGTCGACAATGACGGCAGCGGCCTCCACCGGCGGTGTTCCGGCACGGTGGATGTTCGAAATACAGTTCCGATCGGACTCCACGGTCTTGGCCAGACTCGGGCTATAAACCATGTAGCAGGAAAGGCTCTCGGATTGCCCAAGCCCGGGACGTTCGCCGATCAGCAGAATCACGACCTTGGCGCCCAGCAGTTCGCCAATCTGGTCCTCCACCTTGACTCGGCCGTGCCGTACAAAGAACGGCGTGCCCACATCAAGGCCGGCGCTTTCCAGGCCTTTCATCAAGGGTGGCAGAATTTCGTCGAAATTGGCGGTAATGGCGTCGGTGGAAAGACCATCGGAAACCACCACCTGCACCTGCGGGTTTTTCTTGCATTTGGCCAGGATCGTGTCGACGGCCTCCTTGCACAAACGCCGACCGAGATCGGGACGGGTCAGATACTGATCCTTGTCGGTGATCTCGGAATGCACCTCGAGGAACCCAGTCTTCGCCACCCATTCGGAAGGAATTTCCTTCAGCACCGTATCCTTGGAGCGCGAGTGGTCCGCCAGGAAGCGCAACAAGGTCACGGTACGCGGTCTTGGCCCGGCCCGGCCAACGGCGATGCGCGCCGCCGTACTCCGGCGCAGATCCTCCAGCACCTCCTTGCGGTGTGGGTTGCGCACCCCAATCCAGGTTTTGAATTCGTCGCTGCCCAAGTCGGGCAGGCTCTCGCCGCTCACGACCTGTGCTTTGGCTGCCGGCTGGGCAGCATGCGTCGCCGTAGTGGCAGGTGCATTGCCTCCCTCGGCCAGCTTCCCCATCACTGCGCGAACGATGTCGTCAATTTGTCTTTGGTCCATGGTCGTCCCCTCAGAAGAACATCGACGCGTCGCCAGCCTTGGCGGTGAGTCGTCCGTTTTCCATGATGCCCATACGTTCGAGCCAACGCTCGAATTCCGGCGCGGGTCTCAGATTGAGCAACTGGCGGATAGTGGCCGTGTCATGGAAGGCAGTGGTCTGGTAATTGAGCATGATGTCGTCGCCCATGGGCAAACCCATCACGTAGTTGCAGCCCGCTGTCGCGAGCAGGATCATCAGGTTCTCGTTGGAATTCTGGTTGGCCTCGGCATGGTTGGTGTAGCAGCAGTCGCAGCCCATCGAGATGCCTGAGAGCTTGCCCATGAAGTGATCCTCCAGGCCGGCGCGGATGATCTGGCGATCGTTGTACAGGTATTCCGGACCAATGAAACCGACCACCGTATTGACCAGCAAGGGGTTGTAGCGGCGGGCCAGCCCATAGTTGCGAGCCTCCATGGTCAGCTGGTCGGCCCCGTAGTGGGCGTTGGCCGAAAGCGCCGACCCCTGCCCGGTTTCAAAGTACATGACGCTCGAACCGGCCGATCGGTTGTAGGTGGTCGCCACCTGATGCGCCTCGTCGAGCATCTCGACCGTCACGCCGAATTCCGCCAGCCCCTTTTCGCTACCGCAGATGCTCTGGAAGATCAGCCCGGCCGGCGCTCCCTTGCGAATCGCCTCCATCTGCGTGGTCACGTGGGCCAGCACGCAGCCTTGCGTCGGGATGTGGAACTTGTCCACGATCTCGTAAATCTGGTGCAGCAAGCGGGTCACATTCTCGACATTGTCGGTGACTGGATTGATGCCAATCACCGCATCGCCGGCGCCGAAAGACAAACCCTCGTAGATTTGCGCGACGACGCTCTTCACGTCATCGCGGGTATCGTTGGGCTGCAAGCGGCAACTGAAGGTGCCGGGCAGACCGACCGTGGTATTGCCCTTCTTGATCACCGGCATGCGCTTGGCACCGTAGATCAGGTCAGCGTTTGAGCAGATTTTGGCGACGCCGGCGACGACCTCGGAAGTTAGCCCCTTGCGCAGGAACTCGATGTCCTCGAGACGCGTACCGTCACAGAAAAGATATTCCCGGAGCTCACTGATGGTCCAGTTTTTGAGCTTGTCGTAGGCACCTTCATTGATGCCATCCTGAATGACCCGGGTAACGATATCCTCTTCATAGGGGATGACGGGATTGTTGCGCAGATCGCCGACTGTCAACTCGCTCAACACATGCTTGGCGGCAACGCGCTCCTGCGCCGTTTCCGCCGCGATTCCGGCGAGCACATCGCCGGAGCGGGGCTCGTTGGCCTTGGCCAGGACATCCTTGACGTCCCTGAACTGATAAGTCTGACCGAACAGGCGTGTGGATAGCTTCATGTTCTTCTTCCTCAAGAAGGAAATGCCAGTGACTTGACGGTGAGCGGTACGATCTCGCCCCCGAAATAACTGTTGCCGATATCAACGTAATCGCCTTCCCGCGTCTCGACTTCGTCAATGACTGCCAACGAACGTTCTGACAGACTGGGCTGCAACTCCATGCCAAGCGCCTTGCCAAAATCCTGGCGGGCGACGACGATCAACGGCAACTGCGAATTGGGATGCTGCTTGGAAAAAATACGCAGGGCCTCGGCGCTGGTGAGCACGCTGCGATATGCCACGGGCAGTTCCGCCGGCAAGGCCAAGGCACACAGCTCATGCGAGGGGTCCAAATCCTGACGATGCGCAGCGACAGTCCAGGCGTTGGCCAAGACGCCCGCATCACTGCCATCTGCCTCGCCCAGCGCCGGAACGATCACCGGGACATTGCGCAGGGGCAGTTGTGCGTAATTGAGCCAGATGGTGCTCCCTGACAGGGACAGCGTATGGGCACCGGCACCGATAACGGTCGCCCGCAAAGTCTGCTTGGGCTCCTGTAGCGGCATGGAGGCAAAGCCGGGGTGGGCCAAAAGGGCCTTGGCCAGCAAGGGACCGATATCGCCATAGGCGAAAGCGTCGGCAACCGGATGGTACAGGCAATCCCCGACACCGCCGGATATGAACAAGGCGTCAAGATGATGTCCACGATGTAGGCAGTCGGTCATTAGCAATTGGTGAGCGAGTGCCGAAGGAGCGCCTTCAATGACCTCGACGATCAATGCCGCCATGCGCGCGGCCAAGGTATCCAACTCCTGCAATGAAAGCTTGTCCCGCCCGCTCAAACCCAGTTCGGCCAATACCTTGGCTGCTGGTTCGCGAATGAAGCGCACCCCGCCCCCTGTATCGGTCTCGAGCAGGTGACCGCCAACGTTGAGGCATGCCGTATCGACCACCCGACCACAGTCAAAGACCACATAATTGGAAGTGCCACCACCGATGTCGATGTTCATCACCCGAGCCGAATGCATGGTGGAATATTCGGCCGCCCCCGATCCCCGGCCAGCGATCACCGACTCGAGATGTGGTCCAGCCGTTGCCACGACAAAATCGCCAAGCGACTCGGCCAACTGCATGATCGTGTCGCGCGCATTACGCGCCTTGGATGTCTCGCCGGTGATGATGATGGCACCGCTCTCCACCCGCTGCCGATCCAGCCCGGCTGCGCGATATTCGCCATCGATGAAACGGGACAGAGCCACCTGGTCGATATGACCGGAATGATCGACCGGCGTGAATATCACAGGGCTTTCGTAGGTAATGTCGCGACGTGAGAACTCGTATCGAGGCACTTGCGAGGGCGCAGCGCGGTTCACCAGCTCCAGGCAGGAAAAGATCACCTGAGTGGTGGTGGTACCGATGTCGATGCCCACGCTGCGAATCTCCCTGACGCTCATGCCGAAGGGTCCATCAACGCTCGCCGTCCGCCACAGCCTTCGGGGCGATGAGCATCGCCACGGCAACCGCAGTGACGCCGCCCACCAGCTTGCCGACAATAACGGCGAAGATCATTCCCGGCATGTTGGCCGCGGTGAAACCGAGGTGATCACCAAAGGTGAATGCCGCACTGACGGCAAAGGCGACGTTCAACACCTTGCCGCGATCGTCCATCTTGTTGAGCATTCCGAACATTGGGATGTTATTGGCCAAGGTGGCCACCATGCCGGCAGCAGCGTTGTTGTTCACCTTCAAAAGCGCCCCCACTCCCATCAGCGGTTTCTCGAACCACCGCGAGAGCAGGAATACCATGGGGTAAGCACCAAGCAGGACGCAGGCGATATAGCCGATGACCTCGACAGCCCGCATCACCTCACCCGGCTTGTCGCCAGCCACCATGAAGATGGGATCCATGCCCGGAATCAGCGTGAAACTCAAAGTCGTCTGCAGCACGGCGGCGGCGAGCCCGACAGTGATAAGACTAACCAGAATCTTGGCAAATATCTGGAAGCCATTGATCATTTTCTCGGGAATCAGCCAGAGGCCAACGGCCACCAGAACAGAGAAGAAGAGCACCGGAATCAGGTTCTGAAAGATGAGGCTCCAAGTAAAGACTACCGGCTCCCCGCCAATGCTGATACCGGAATACATGGCCACCATACCGCCAGCGACACAGCCCAAGGGAATGGTCACGATGCCGGCCAGCACGCCCATGGCCAGGAAGCGGCGATCCTTCTCGTCGATGATACCGATCGCCACCGGAATGGAGAAAACGATGGTGGGCCCCATCATGGCGCCCAGAATCAAACCGGCATAGAGCCAGGAAGGGTTGTCGACCACACCATTGACCGTGGCCAATTCCTTGGCCAGGAAGAAACCACCCATGTCGTTGGCCAGCAAGGTGGTGGCAAACATGGCGGGACTGGCACCGACTGCCTGATAGGCTGGAATCACCACCGGCCCCAGCACCTTGGCCAACACCGGCGCGATGGCGATGACGCCGACCATGGCCAAGCCCAGCGCCCCCATGGCCATGAAACCTTCCTCGAACTGACTACCCGCTCCGGCAAATGCGCGTCCCAGCCCCCCAAGGCCCACTTTGGCGAGCACGACCTCGGCACCACCGAACTGGTTGAGAATACGGTCAATGGCTGCAATGACCATGAAGCTCATCATGATGATCATGATGACTTTGTTGATCATTTCCATATTCGACTCCCTTCTTGTTGTTCTATCGGTTGCCTACCGGCATCGGCCGGTAAGCGGCAATGGAAAGCGGTGTCAGGAACAAGGGCTGGCTGGGCTGCAATACCTGCAAACTGGGAAACTCGTGGGCGAAAAGCTCGCGCACGCCAGGTAGGGCGCAGGAACCTCCGGAGAGATAGAGGCTTTGCACTGAGTGACCTTGCAGATGTTCGCGCACGATATCGGCCATCTTCTCGAAGACGGCCTGCACGGTCGGCCAGATTTCCCGGCCGCGCTGTAGTTTCAGCTGCTCGGCTTCTTCCAGAGGGATGTTTCGACTGCCGGCCAGGGTTAGGGAAACATGATGCCCCCCCGTGGGCTCATCGCCTGAATACACCACCCTGCCCTCATTGACGACAGCAATACCGGTCGTACCACCACCGATATCGACCACCGCCCCGGCATCGATAGCCAGCAAGCTGGCGACGGCGGACGGCTCGTCGATCACCTGATCGACCTCCAGCCCGGCGGCTTCAATGACGTTTACCGAAATGCGCGGATCGGTTCCTGGCGGAAACGAAGTATTGGCCTTGCCGAAACGCACCCCCAACTGCTGCTCGAGGGCTGCCACCTGACGACGGACGATGCTTACGGCACCGAAGTAATCCCAGACGATGCCATCCCGCACCACATCGGCCCACTCCAGTTGAACGCCGATTGGCCGATCTTCGGCATCGACGACCATGGACACCACGTCGCTGGTTCCGAGGTCGATACCCAGGCGTAATTCCCCACTGGCTTGCGTTGCGGTACCGGCCAGCAGTTCTGCAGCCCGGTCGAGACGAGGATTCAGCCAGAGGTCCATATCTCGCCCCATGCTCAAACGATCCGGAAGTGATCCACCAGAACGCAGCGCCGCAGGCGCACGAAGGTCGCGGCCGAGGTCACCCCTTCGCCGGTCGGTGTGGAGATGGTCATCGTCGTCCATCCCTCCCCGCCAAAGCCGAGGCCTGCCAGGCACGGACCATTCTTGACGAAGATGCTGGTATTGATGGCATTTGCCATGTAGTCCAGATGGTCGAGATCCTTGGAATGCATCGCGGCGGTGTGGCGGCAACCGCCTTCCAGACGGACCGCCAGATCAATCCCTTCGCGCGCCGTACCGACACGGATCAGCGGCAAAACCGGCATCATTTGTTCGAGAACGGCCAAAGGATGATCTGCGGCAGCTTCGAAGAACAGCAAACGGGTATCGTCCGGCACTTGTATCCCGGCAGCTTTGGCGATCTTGGCAGCATCTCGCCCCACCCATTGGCGGTTGATCGCCAGCTTGCCCTCCTTGTCGCAGGCCAGCACCACATCTTCAAGGCGTTTCACCTGGTCGGAGTTCAACTCGACCGCATTGTGCTTCTTCATCTCAGCCTTGAGCGCACCGGCAATGCTGTCGACGGCAATCAGTTCCTTCTCGTCGACACAGATGATGTTGTTGTCGAAGGATGCACCCCAAACGATATCGCGTGCAGCCTGGGCGATATTGGCCGTCTCGTCCACGACGACTGGCGGATTGCCGGCACCGGCTGCGATCAATCTCTTGTCGGTATGCTTCCGTGCCTCATGGACGACGGCTTCGCCGCCGGTGACCGTCAGCAGGTTGATACCCGGATACTTGAACAGGCGCTGGGCGGTTTCGATATTGGGATCGGTTACCGTCGTAACCACATTATCCGGACCTCCGGCAGCAACCACCGCTTCGTTGATCAGGGATACTGTCTTCTGAGAAACCCGCTTGGCCGCGGGATGTGGCGCAAAAACCACCGAGTTGCCAGCAGCGATCATGCTGATGGCGTTATTTATCACCGTACACGCCGTATTGGTCGATGGCGTCACCGAAGCGATGACTCCCCAAGCGGCGTTCTCCGTCAAGGTCAAACCGCGGTCGCCAGTAAGCACGGCCGGCCGCAGGCATTCGATCCCAGGTGTCTGCCTGGCTTGAGCGATATTCTTGAGAATCTTGTCTTCGACTCGCCCCATTCCGGTTTCGGCGACAGCCATTTCCGCCAACTCCCTGGCGTTGGCTTCTCCAACCCGACGGATGGCTTCAACCACCTTGGCGCGTGTCGCCAAGCAGTGCAAGCCCTGCTGTGCCTTGGTCGCCGCTGCCACCGCATCGTCTAGGCTGTCGAAAACACCGGGTGCGGATTTGCCAGCAACCATCCCGGTGCCACTAGCCGGCGACTTGTCCATCGCCTGTAATACGGCCAGAACGATACGTTCCACTTCCTTGGCATCAAGATCCATACAGATCTCCCCTTTGCCGAACCGGCCTGGCCATGCATTTGCATGACCTGAGTTACAGCCCGGCGAAAAGCGTCACTTCGTCACTTGTGGTAAACCACCTGCTGCCCGACCACCACCTCATCGACAATGCCGACAACACTCATGTCTACCGGCACATTGTCACCCACGGTCTTCCGGGCAGAACTTCCCTGCACCACGAGAACCCATTCACCAGTCCCTGCCCCGATACTGTCGGCAGCAACGTGTAGGCTTCCCTGCGGTTTGCCGGAAGTGTCGATGAAGTCAATCAGAAGCAGGCGATCCCCTTCGAAACCGGGGCACTTCACGGTCGATACTACTTGACCGACGACCACTGCTAGTTCCATCGCGAACCTCGTCTAGAAAAGAGGCACTCGGACAATTTCGCCCAACGACCAACCCCTGTCTCGGCCGCCGCCGCGACAACCCGCCGAGGGTACTTCCCCCTACAGGTCAACGCAGCGCAGCCTACGACAGATTTCAGCAGCGACGAGTTTGTCCGGGAGCTTTACACTCCCTTGAGTTGGTCAGTCTTCCAGGGTGCCGGTCATCTTGATCGGGAAAATTTCTTCCAGATCGGCGTGCGGCCGCGGAATGACATGCACAGACACGAGTTCGCCAATACGCTGGGCAGCGGCCGCACCGGCATCCGTTGCAGCCTTACAGGCCGCCACATCACCACGTACGAGAGCAGTCACCAACCCACCGCCAATCTGCTTGTAGCCGACCAGCTTCACTCGGGCTGCTTTGACCATGGCATCAGATGCTTCAATCAGAGCCACGAGACCTTTCGTTTCGATCATGCCAAGAGCTTCCATTTTGCATCGTCTCCGTAAATTGGTCTTACGACCTTAAAAAGTAGGAACTGCACACTTCGCAGCATACTGCTTGTCAACAGCATAAGGGTTAACGCCGATCAAACCAGATGCTGATTTCTTCAAATCGATTCGCGCCGAAACGCCCTTTGTTGCGGCCATTTTGTTGGCCACCAGCGTGACATCGATCATGTCCTCGACACTGCAACCGCGCGATAGATCATGCATCGGCAAGCGCAGGCCCTGAATCATGGGCCCGACGGCGGTATAGCCCCCCATGCGCTCGGCAATCTTGTAACCAATGTTTCCAGCTTCCAGCGATGGGAAAACAAATACGTTGGCCGCTCCAGCCAAGGGGCTGTCGGGAACCTTCTTGACCGCCACCGAAGGCACATAAGCCGCATCGAACTGCAATTCGCCATCGATCATCAGATCAGGGCAACGTTGGCGCACCAGAGCGACGGCCCAACGCACTTTTTCCACGGCAGGATGCTTGGCACTTCCGCGGCTGGAAAACGACAGTAGACCGACGGCCGGCACGTCGCCGGTCACTTTGCGATAGCTCTCCGCCGTCGATATGGCGATATCGGCCAATTGCTCCGGGGTCGGATCGGGAACCACGCCGCAGTCGGCAAATCCCAAGGCTCTGCCCCCACCTGGCGCGATCATGAAAAAAATGCTGGAAACCGTCTTGTTTCCCTCGGCCAGGCCAATCGCATTGATTGCTGCCCGCAGCACATTGGAGGTCGATGAGAGGTTACCGGCCACGCAATAGTCGGCATCTCCGGCGGCAACCATCATGGCGCCGTACCAGAGCGGATCGTCGAGATGGGCTAGCACCTCTTCGCGTTTCATGCCGCGTTCCGCCACCCTCGGCAACAGCAAGTCCGCATAGTGCTCACGTAATTGAGAGCGCTGCGGATCGATCACCGGCACTTGCTTCAAGCTCAGTCGCTTATCCCGGCATAGGCCGCGTATGGCAAAAGGATTGCCCAACAGCACAGGCTGCGCCAACCCCTCGCCAACCAGCCGAGCGGCAGCAGCAATCGCCCGCTCATCGAGGCTGTCCGGGAAGACAACCCTCCCCGGATGCTCCCGGCAATAATCCGCGCAGGTCTTGATCAGGTCCATGAGGCCAACTTCTTCACGTCGGTCGGCTGCCCCAACGACGACACGTAGCCGACCAACATCAGCACATAAACTGCGCTGCTCAGTCGATTCAGTGCCTGCATCAAATCGGGGCGAAGCACATTGAAATCGCGATCAATATAGACCTCTGCGGCAGCCAGTTCCGCTTCGCGGATATGCGCCCGCAGCATGTTCAGGCGAGCAATCGTCGAACCCTGTGCTGCCTCCGGCAGGATATGGTCATGGCCGAAATAGCGCATCGGGTCGTGCGACAGGCGGTGGATCGCCTCTTCATCGAGTTCACCCATACTTACCGGTCCGAGCAGCTCATCGGTGACTTCAGCACGCAGAACGTTACCCAGGGCCGAACGGACATCCGACAGCCACACCGCCATGACCGATTCCTTCTCGCGCGGACTCAGTTCCGCCTGCGCCCAAACGGCATAGGCAATCGCCGTATCCAGCTTGCCGCGTAGCTTGATGCGCGGATCGTTCTTCGGCACCAGTGTATGGACATTCAAATGGGTCAGCGAATCTGGCTTATGCTTGACCTCCTGACCGCAAACCTGACAGTTGGCATGCCGCCACTGCTCGGAACTGGTCAACGGGTGAACCTGAATCCGCTCCGGTTCGCCCGCACTCTGGATGTTTGCTTTGCCCTCCTCGCTCTCGAGGAACATCCTGCCCGCTTCATCGACGTATTTGACGCGAACATGCTTTTCGGCGAGCAAGGCGCGGGCTGCCGGTGTCAATTTGCCGTCCGCCGGCAGATGCACTTCCGTGCCATCGGTCAGGCTGAAGTGTTCGCGCAGCCAGGATTCGGTGATGAATGCAGGCATGATGGCCGCCCTCTCACCCCTGCCAATCGGCGGGATAAGTGACATAAAGGAAGCGAACGCAAGTGGGCGTACCGAACTCGATGACCGAGCCTTTCGGGATGAAAATCACATCTCCCGGCTGCCCAATCACGGTCTGCCCTTCGCTACGGATATGCAGTTCGCCCTCGAGGACGATGTCGATTTCGTCGTAGGTCAGGGTCCAGGGGAAAAAGCAGTTGCTCCAGGACATGTAACCGGCCGCCATTGGACTGCCATCCTTCGCCGTCACCACATCGGTCAAACCGACCTGGCTCAGTGCCCCGGCGCCTTCGAATAGACCAAAGGAAACGGAGCTGGCGCTGACGTGCTTGATGCCGCGAGCGATACGCTGACTGACATAAGCCCCTTCCCCGCCGGCGGCCGCCGCTGTAGTGAGTTGGCTTTCCTCCATGGCCTTGCGGATCAACTGGTCGACTACCGCATCGGAAACACAGCCTGGCGGCAACTTGGCCAGGATTGCCGCACGAATGGCCTCGACTTCGGCCGAGGCCCCCTGAACGGAAGATGGCTTGCTCGCTTTGTCGCCAGATGCACCACCACTCTTTGCTGGGCTGGCCGGCAACGCGGCCAGGCTCTCGACAATGGCAACACCCAATTGTTCGGCAACCGTACGCGCTTCGGCTGTCACGATGGCCATCGGCAACTTGGCTTCGATCCGCTTGCGCCCGGCCGCGTGCTCCTGGCGGACAAACTCGGCGGAAACCAGGGTTTTCTTCATGGCAGAACCTCCTCGCCGTGGACGAAACCGGTAGCCCAGCTTCCGGTCGGCCCGGTCAATATCTGCTTCAAGGGAAGGACGCTTTCCGGCTCACAGGATGAAACGCGAAAGATCGGGCCGCTAATGCCGTTCTCGCGCATCAGCGCTTCAACGCGATCCGCATCTGCCAGCGGCAGATCGATTTTTGTGATCACTCCGATCAGGCGCTTTTGCCCATAGACATCGAGCAGTCCCGGCGGCATGCGACAGGCAAAATCGTCGGCGCCCTGGACATAAACGAGGGTGCCGACATCGGACGCCGTGGTGATCAAGGCATGGTAGAGACGCGGATGGCTGAAGAACTCGCCCGGCGTATCGACGCCGATATCGGCCTCATATTCGACCGCCTGCGTCTTGCGGCTACCTTCCTGGCGCCCGAACAATAGGTTGAACAAGGTTGTCTTGCCGGCACCGATCGGTCCGGCCAGCATGAAAGCCTGAGTACGATCGACCGTCAGGTGCGCGTTATTTGGCATACCGAATACCCCAACAACCGCTCCAGGACGCCGATCACCTGACCGAGCGCCTCATCCACCGCACCAACGGAACCGTAAATAACCAAGGCACCGGAAAAACGGTCGAGAAAGCCGATCTCGACGGAAGCTGCCTTGGTGGCGATGTCACCGGCGATCATTGCCGTTTCGCCAGGGGTCAACGTCATGATGCCGATAGCTTCGGCACCGGGAACCCCGATTTTCTTGCTCAGATCGTCGGTCGGATGCGCAATCAGATGGGCGAGCGTGACCTGCTTTCCAGGCACGAACTCCTGGATGATCCGCTCCTTCTGCCTTTCGCTCCAATCTGGCAATTTGCTTTCCTTTCGGAAATGTGACGGCTGGCTAGCGGTTTCAATCTAACCGGAAGCCGGCGCTGTCATTTTGCGCAAGATCAAATCACGTGGAATCCTTCGACACAGCAGGAAAACGCAGCATTCATCAGATTGACGGGCTTGGCGCCTGCAAGCTGAAACGCATACGCTTCCGACAGCAGCACTATCACGCAAAATGCAGCGCCGGGCAATGGTGTTTTCCATATTTCGGCGAATGCTGCGGTGCACTGCCCGTTTTTGGCAAAAACCAAATAAAAAAACGGGGTGCCTGAGCACCCCGTTTTCACTTGAAGCTTCGGATAACCGATTAGGCCTTCTTGAAGTCCAGCTTTTCCTTGATACGGGCGGACTTGCCAGAACGCTCGCGCAGGTAGTACAGCTTGGCACGACGCACGTCACCACGGCGCTTCAACTCGATGGAAGCGACCAGCGGGGAGTAGGTCTGGAAGGTACGCTCGACGCCTTCGCCGGAAGAGATCTTACGGACGATGAAGGAAGAGTTCAGGCCACGGTTACGCTTGGCGATGACGACGCCTTCGTAAGCCTGCAGACGCTCGCGGTTGCCTTCCTTAACCTTCACCTGAACGACGACGGTGTCGCCCGGGGCGAATTCGGGAATGGTCTTGCCGAGGCGGGCGATTTCTTCCTGCTCGAGTTGTTGAATCAGGTTCATGTGAGTTCCTTTAAATTGTCATTTCTCACCGCATTGCTCCTCTCGGGATATCTCCCCGAGGAGTTGCGTTTCTTCCGTGCTCAACGCACGGTGCGCCAACAAATCCGGGCGGCGCTTCCGGGTCCGCGCCAACGACTGCTTTAATCGCCAGCGACGAATTCGCTTGTGGTCGCCGGACATCAACACCTCCGGCACACCTTGTCCTTCATACACCTCGGGCCTCGTGTAGTGCGGGCAATCGAGCAAGCCCGTCACGAACGAATCTTCCACCGCCGAAGCGGCATCGCCCAGCACCCCCGGCAACTGGCGTACGACGGCATCGATCAACACCATCGCCGGCAACTCGCCGCCGGAAAGTACAAAATCCCCGATCGAAATTTCTTCATCGACACAGCGCTCGATCAGACGCTCGTCGATTCCTTCGTAGCGACCGCAGAGCAGGACCAAACCTTCCTCTCCGCTCGCCAGCCGCATGACCCGCTCATGGGTCAGCGGTGCGCCTTGCGGCGACAGGTAGATCACCCGGCTCTTGGCCAAGCCCGCTTCACGCTGCCCAGCCTTCGCCGCCGCAATCGCCTTCTCCAGCGGCCCCGGCTGCATCACCATGCCCGGCCCACCGCCAAAGGGACGATCATCGACCCGACGCCAGGCATTCTCGGCGAAATCACGCGGGTTCCAGCCTTGCCAGACCCAGCGCTGTTCCTCCAATGCCCGACGCGTGATACCGCTCTGCGTCACCGCGGCGAACATCTCCGGGAAGAGGGTTATGCAATCGAAGCGGATCACCGCTCACGCTCCTGGCGACTCACCAGTCGCTGCCCCACTCCACGCGGATACGCCCCGCATCCTTCTCGACCTTCAGCACGACCGCGTCGACAAAAGGCAACAGACGCTCGGTGCCATCCTCGGCGACAACGCGCAACACGTCGTTCGCTCCGGTTTCGATCAGCCCGGCAACCTTGCCCAGCTTCTCATCCGCCGTATTGACGACTTCCAGACCCAGCAAATCGGCCCAGTAAAATTCGTCCTCGTCGGTCGCCGGCAACACTTCGCGCGGCGCACCGACCAACATGCCTTTCAGCGATTCGGCGGCATTCCGGTCGGGCACGCCATCCAGCGCAACCACCAGACCCTCGCCATGAACTTTCAAGCCTTTCAGCTTGACCTCACGCCAAGGGCCGCCTTCACTCCCGATCCACCAGACAGGCATCTTGCCCCACTCCAGCGGATCGTCCCCGAAGGGATACAACCTTAACCAGCCGCGAATTCCGTAAGGGTCGGCAAGCCGCCCCAATACGACGATATCGTTGCCAGACAAGGCGAAACGACTTAGGCCGCCAGCTTGGCAGCGTGTTGCTTGACCAGACGAGCAACGGTCGGCGACAGTTGAGCGCCGTTTTGCTGCCAGTAGGTCAGGCGGTCCGTAGCGATACGCAGGGCTTCGGCATTGCCGGAGGCAACCGGGTTGTAGAAGCCGATACGCTCAACGAAACGGCCATCGCGGCGGTTACGGGAGTCGGTCACAACGAGGTTGTAGAACGGACGCTTCTTGGCGCCACCACGGGCAAGACGGATAACAACCATGAGAATACTTTCGTTAGCTGGAAAAAAGACCCGAGATTATATCGCTTTATCAAGGAAAAACAAGCCACTTAGCCGAGAAGCCGATTCTGAGCGACGACCGCATATCGACAAGCAGCGCCCGTTCGCCTGTCGGCACTGGCTAAGTTGTAAAACTTTGTTATGCTCTTCCGACCATGGACATGACGACGACACCGCTGTCACCGCCTGCCACCGAGACCAGCGTCAAGAGCATACTTGAGTGGCTGGCACTCGCTCATGGACGGAGCGGCTCGGAGGATGCCGACCAGTTGCACGCCCAGTTCCTGTTGCTGCGCGACACTCCGGTACCACCGGGACAACGCCTGAAGCTTCTCGATCTGCTCTACGGACAGGCGGAACGCATCGTCAACGCCGAGATCCCGCAACTCAACGACGTCACACTGCCAATCTCCAGACGCTTGCGCCAACGTGTCCGCGTGATTCTCGACATGCTGAAGACGCTGGCGCAGGATTATTTCAACACCCTGGCCGACCTGTTCGACCCGGACGGCCCGCGCGCCCTGCAAACACCCCATACCTCGTTGCGGCGTGCCATGCAGGCGATTGCCTGGCAGATCAACATCAACTACTTGCTCTCTGCCCCGAGCACACCCGGCCATTGGCAACAGCTTCACGCTGCCTATCGTACGGCCCAGCGGCTCGGCATCGAAAGTTTTCCGGGCCCCCAGGGCACCCCGAGCATTGCTCAGCTATACAGCCGTATCGTCCTCGCTGCAATTGCCCAGCCAGCCTCCTTTTCGTCAAACGAACTGGAGTTTATTTGGGCTTATACGACGCAACATACCCCAGCGCTGGAGCTACTCGAACAAGCCCCGATGCACAGCACGGGCATCTTCTGGATCGACCCCGACCGCGACTTCCCTGCCTACGCACTGATAAGACGCCTTCCGGTCGATGCGGTGCAAACTCGGTATTTTGTCTGCGACGCCATCGCCGAACAGGCCAAACGCCACCATGAAGCCCTGAGCCAAGGAGCACCTGCCTCCTCCCTAGGACTACCAGCCTTTGCCGACACCCATGCCGGCCAAGCCATCCTCCTCCGTTTGCACCAGCTCTGGGGACACCCGACAAAACGTAAATTCCCGCGGCGCCGCCAGTCCTACCGCGCCCACATCTGCATAGGACTCACGACCATCTGGCAGCTGACAAAACACCCGTCGCGAACTCCGCCGACCGGGGAATGGATGGTCACCAACGAAAGCCCCGATGGCTATGCCGTGATGCACATGTCCGGCCAAGCAGAAAATATCCGCGTCGGCGAAATTGTTGCCCTGCAGCCTCAAGGAGAGCGGGCCGAAGCAACGCCCGTATGGCATATCTGCATGATCCGCTGGGCCACTTCGGAAAACCCGGAACACCTGGAGCTAGGGCTGGAAATACTGACCTCCCGAGCGCAGGCAGTGGAAATCGTTCGGGCCGACGAGCAAATGCTTGGCAAGGTTTCCGGCCTGATCCTTCCCGAAACCCCGCCCCTACGCCCTCAACGCTGCCTGGTCGCGCCGGCAGGTTTGATCCGTGAAGGCTCGCGGCGGGTGGTGATACTAGCCGAAAGCGACAAGCTCGAAGTGCTCGAACTGCAGGTCACCCATCTCGTCGAACAGACAGGGAACGTGGAAGCTTTCAGCGTCCAGCCTGAGGACTTACCTTAGCGGCAATCAATCCGCCGAACAGGATCAGCGCCCAAGACAGGTGGAGCCAGACCAGGAACACCGGGAAGGCAGCAAACGCCCCATAGATGCTTTTCAGCATCGCTGAACTGACGAGAAATACCTCGAACAGCTTCTGCATCGCGGTGAATGCCACTGTCGCAAAAACTCCGCCGATCAAAGCCGCACGCTTGCTCACCCGGGCATTCGGCACGGCGTAATAGAGGAAAGAGAAGAACAAGCCCATCAGCAGAATCGCTACGCCTTTCAGGGCGATGCGGCGAAACCATGCAGGCTCGTCGAACAAACCGAGAGAGGAAGTCACGGCAAAGGAGACAACCCCCGCTACGGCCCCCAATAGGAATGGCCACACCGCCATCACAAAAGCATACAAACGCAAGCGCGCCAGCAACGGTCGCGGCTGAACCAGCCACAAGTGATTGAAGGCTCGCTCTATCGTATGCATCAACATGAAAGCCGTCACACCCAGCAGCGCGATACCAGCCCAAGTCAGTTGCTGCGCCTTGTGCGAAAAACGCCCGATATTGCCGACTATGGTGTTGGCAGCCCCCGCCGGCAACAAGGCTTCACGAATCAATTGCTCCAAGCGCCCTAGCAGAACGTCGAAATACGGAACCGCACTAGCCACTGATACCACGACAGCGACCAACGGCACCAAAGACATCAATGTCGTAAACGCCAGAGCTGCACTGGTCTGCATCATGTTCTCCTCGAAGAAGCGACGCAGTATTCCCGCACTACCTTTTGGCGAGGCAGCGCGTTTTCGAGATGATCGGGGGCGTGTCGACATGGGGCCGTATAATAGCCCACCCCATTGAAATCACTGGGACTCCAACAGACAAGTAGCACCCCATCCAAGCAGCCCCACCCAAAAATCACGAGCAGTTTCATGACCCCGAAGCACTATCGTTTGCTGGCCAGTACCAGTCTGATCGCCTTGATCTTCCTTTGCCTGGCCTGGGAAGCCTGGCTTGCCCCGCTGAAGCCGGGCGGCTCCTGGATGACATTGAAGGCAGCCATCCTTCTTTTTCCGCTTTTTGGCATCCTGCGCGGCAAGCGTTACACCTACAAATGGCTATCTTTGTTGGTACAGATTTACCTCCTGGAAGGCTTGACCCGCGCCACTACTGACCAAGGACTAAGCCGCCATCTCGCAACCGGTGAAACTCTGCTTGCGGCTATATTGTTTTTCTCGACAGTGATGTTCGTCCGCTCCACGCGGCAAACGGACGAAAAAAAAGCTGCTTCAGCAGACTGAAGCAGCTTTTTGGAACAACCCGCAATCAAACATCGCCCTGAGCACGCACCTTGTCCAAGCTGGAGTGCAACTTGTTCAGCGCATTCAAGTAAGAGCGTGCCGAGGCGATGACGATATCGGTATCGGCACCGTTGCCATTGACGATACGCCCCCCCTTGGCCAAACGGGTCGTGACTTCCCCTTGCGCATCTGTCCCGGTAGTGATCGCATTGACCGAATAGAGCAGTAGTTCGGCACCGCTGCCGACGATGCTTTCGATCGCCTTGAAAGTCGCGTCGACCGGCCCACCGCCACCGGCCTCACCCTTCTTCTCTGCCCCACCGACATTCAGGATCACCTTGGCCATCGGCAATTCGCCGGTCTCCGAACAGACATGGGAGTACACGAGCTTGTAATGCTCCTGCTCGGGCGTTACCACTTCGTCGGAAACCAGTGCGTGCAGATCCTCGTCGAAGATTTCATGCTTGCGGTCGGCCAGCTCCTTGAAGCGAGCAAATGCCGCATTCAGGGCCTCGTCGCTTTCGAGTTCGATTCCAAGCTCCTGCAGACGGGTCTTGAAGGCATTTCGCCCGGAATGCTTACCAAGGACCAATTTATTCTGCGTCCAACCCACGTCCTGGGCCCGCATGATCTCGTAGGTCTCGCGATGCTTTAGCACCCCGTCCTGATGGATACCGGACTCATGGGCAAAGGCATTTGCGCCGACTACCGCCTTGTTCGGCTGCACCGGGTAACCGGTGATCTGGGAGACCAATTTCGAGGCCGGCACGATCTGCGTCGTATCGACCCGTGTCTCGACAGGAAACACGTCGGCACGTGTCCGCACTGCCATCACGATTTCCTCCAGCGCAGCATTTCCAGCCCGCTCGCCCAAGCCATTGATCGTGCACTCCACCTGGCGAGCTCCAGCCAACACCGCTGCCAAAGAATTGGAAACGGCAAGACCGAGATCGTTGTGGCAATGCACCGACCAAACCACCTTGTCAGAATTGGGCACCCGCTCAATCAGCTGCCGCATGGTTTCGGCATACTGGAAGGGAATGTTGTAGCCAACGGTATCCGGCACGTTGATCGTAGTCGCACCAGCCTTGATCACTGCTTCAAAGATACGGCACAGGAAATCCAGTTCCGAGCGCCCAGCATCCTCGGCCGAAAATTCGACATCATCGGTAAACTGCCGCGCCCAGCCGATAGCTTTCACCGCTTGTTCGACCACCTGATCGGGAGTCATCCGCAGTTTCTTCTCCATATGGATCGGCGAGGTCGCGATGAAAGTGTGGATACGCCCCGACTTGGCCGGCTGGATGGCCTCACCGGCACGGCGAATGTCGTTCTCATTGGCACGCGCCAACGAACAGACTGTGGATTCCTTGATCGCCTGAGCAATGGCATGAATGGAATCGAAGTCCCCCGGGGAGGCTGCGGCAAAACCCGCCTCGATCACATCCACACGCATCTTCTCCAATTGGCGGGCAACGCGGATCTTTTCCTCTTTGGTCATCGACGCCCCTGGGCTTTGCTCCCCATCGCGCAAGGTTGTATCGAAGATCACCAGATGTTGTTTCATAAAACCACTCCGTCTTACTGCGGCTTGCGCTTCAGCAAACCAATTGCCGCCTGAACATAGCCAGACAAACCGTAAAGAACAAAAAAGCCGAACAAGGCGATTTCGGGACTATATGCCACCAGCGCAAAACCCAAGGCAATTGCCGCGATGACGAAGAACGGAACGCTCTTCTTCAGATTGATGTCCTTGAAACTATAAAAACGGATGTTCGACACCATCGTCACACCAGCAAAAATGGTCAGCGCACAAGCAAACCAGCGAACGTCGCTACCGGCCACTCCCGTTTCGATCATCACCCAGACCAAACCAGCCACCAGTGCTGCCGCCGCAGGCGAAGGCAAGCCCTGGAAATAGCGCTTGTCGATAACCTCCAGCGTCGTATTGAAGCGTGCCAGACGCAAGGCAGCTCCGGCACAATACACAAAGGCAGCGATCCAACCGAGGCGCCCAAGATCCCTAAGCGCCCACTCGTACATCACCAGCGCCGGTGCCGCACCAAAACTCACCATATCGGACAGCGAGTCATATTCGGCCCCGAAGGCTGACTGGGTATTGGTCAGACGAGCCACTCGCCCATCCAAACCGTCGAGTACCATCGCGATAAAAATCGCCATGGCTGCCCGCGCGAAATCCCCCTGCATGGCCTGCACGATGGCGAAAAACCCCGCAAACAGGGCAGCCGTGGTAAACAAATTGGGCAGTACGTAAATACCGCGCCGTTTGACTTCGGGGTTAAACAAGGACTTGCGTGGTTTGAGTTCAGTCATGGGTCGATTGCACTGCGTCGGAATATCGTTGAAGGATACACCCGTAAAGGTGCCATATCCGCAAACAACAAGGGCGGCACAGTCACCTGTACCGCCCATCGTCAGCCAGCTACGCTAAGTGGTCGATAACAAGGGAAACGGATACCCAGTCACCGAACACTCCACAAGCCGCTTAAGAACCGTCCGCTTAGTTCTTGGACTGGTCAACCAACTTGTTCTTCTTGATCCACGGCATCATGTCGCGCAGCTTTTCGCCGACCTGTTCGATCGGATGAGCGGCGGTCAGACGACGGCGTGCAGTCATCGAGGGATAGTTGGTGCGACCTTCCAGAATGAACATCTTGGCGTACTCGCCGGTCTGGATACGCTTCAGTGCGTTGCGCATGGCTTCGCGCGACTGAGCGTTGATGACTTCCGGACCGGTCACGTATTCACCGTACTCTGCGTTGTTCGAAATCGAGTAGTTCATGTTGGCAATGCCGCCTTCGTACATCAGGTCGACAATCAGCTTCAGTTCATGCAAGCACTCGAAGTAGGCCATTTCCGGAGCGTAGCCAGCTTCAACCAGCGTCTCGAAGCCCATCTTGACGAGTTCAACGGCACCGCCGCACAGAACGGCTTGCTCGCCGAACAGGTCGGTTTCGGTTTCTTCACGGAAGTTGGTCTCGATGACACCACCCTTGGTACCGCCGTTGGCCGCAGCGTAAGACAGGGCGATGTCCTTGGCCTTGCCAGACTTGTCCTGATAAACAGCGATCAGGGACGGCACGCCGCCACCCTTCAGGTACTCGGAACGCACGGTGTGGCCTGGCCCCTTCGGAGCAACCATAATGACGTCGACGTCAGCACGCGGCACGACCTGGTTGTAATGCACGTTGAAGCCGTGGGCAAAAGCCAGGGCAGCACCCTTCTTCAGGTTCGGAGCGACTTCTTCGTTGTAAACCTGCGGGATGTTCTCATCCGGCAACAGGATCATGACGACGTCGGCGCCCTTGACGGCCTTGGCAATCTCTTCGACCTTCAGACCGGCGGCTTCGGCCTTCTTCCAGGAAGCGCCATCCTTACGCAGGCCAACGGTGACCTTGACGCCGGAATCCTTCAGGTTCTGGGCGTGGGCATGGCCTTGCGAGCCGTAACCAACGATGGTGACCTTCTTGCCCTTGATCAGGGAGAGATCGGCGTCCTTGTCGTAATAAACTTTCATGAAATCCTCTTTATTGACAGATAGTTAGACTTTGAGAATGCGATCGCCGCGGCCAATGCCGCAAACACCTGTGCGTACCGTTTCAAGAATCAGCCCGGCATCGAGCGCAGCAATGAACGAGTCAAGCTTCGAACTGGCACCCGTCAGTTCGATAACGTAGGTCGATTCCGTCACATCGATGATACGACCACGGAAAATATCGGCCATACGCTTCATCTCTTCGCGGTCCTTACCCGTCGCCCGAACCTTGATCAGCATCAGTTCGCGTTCGACATGGGCGGCTTCGGAGAGATCGACCACTTTGACGACATCAACCAGCTTGTTGAGCTGTTTGGTGATCTGCTCGAGCACCTCGTCGGAGCCCCAGGTCAGAATGGTCATCCGCGACAACGAGGGATCTTCCGTCGGAGCCACGGTTAGCGATTCAATGTTGTAGCCACGAGCGGAAAACAGCCCGGCCACACGGGAGAGCGCCCCCGCTTCGTTTTCGATCAGGATGGAAATGATATGTCGCATTTTTCTTATCCTCCCCCGCTCAGATGTCTTCTGCGAGGATCATTTCGGTCAAGCCCTTGCCTGCGGCAACCATCGGGAAAACGTTGGCACCCGGATCGATAATGAAATCCATGAAGACGAGGTCGTTCTTGTGTTCGGTGAAGGCCTTGCGCAGCGCCGGCTCGACATCTTCCGGCTTTTCGATACGCATGCCGACGTGCCCATAAGACTCAGCCAACTTGACGAAATCCGGCAGCGAGGTCACGTAGGACTGCGAATAACGCTTGGAATAGAACATTTCCTGCCACTGGCGAACCATGCCGAGCATACCGTTATTCAGGTTGATGATCTTGATCGGCAGCTCGAATTGCTTGCAGGTCGACAATTCCTGAATACACATCTGGATCGAACCTTCACCGGTCACACAGGCAACTTGCGCGCCCGGGTTGGCGAACAATACGCCCATCGCGTAAGGCAAGCCGACGCCCATGGTTCCCAAGCCGCCGGAATTGATCCAGCGACGCGGCTTGTCGAACTTGTAGTACTGAGCGGCGAACATCTGGTGTTGGCCGACATCGGAGGTAATGAAAGCATCGCCGCCGGTCACTTCGTAGAGCTTCTCGACCACATACTGCGGCATGATGTATTCCGACTGACGATAGGCTAGCGAGTCACGGCTGCGCCATTCGTCAATCTGCTTCCACCAATCACCCACCTCAGGATCGGCCTTGAAACTGCCATCCATCAATTTGAGCATTTCATCGAGTACGTCGGCAACATTACCGACGATGGGCACATCAACCTTGACGCGCTTCGAAATCGACGACGGGTCGATATCGATATGAATGACGCGGCGCTTCTCCTGCCCATAGTGGTCGGGATTGCCGATCACTCGGTCATCAAAACGCGCACCGACCGCGAGGACCACATCGGCATAGTGCATCGCGTTGTTGGCTTCGAAAGTGCCGTGCATGCCCAGCATGCCAACGAATTGCTTGTCGGTCGCCGGATAGCCACCCAGCCCCATCAGGGTATTGGTAACCGGGAAATTCAATTTGCGAGCCAGCTCGGTCAGCTTTTCTGATGCATCCGACAGGATTACGCCACCACCTGTATAGATGATCGGACGCTTGGCTTCCTGCAAGATCTGCACAGCCTTCTTGATCTGACCAAGGTGCCCCTTGACCACGGGATTGTACGACCGCATCTGCACGGTCTTCGGGTAATCGAACTCGCAGACCTGTGCGGTGATGTCCTTGGGAATATCGACAACGACCGGCCCAGGGCGCCCGGTAGAGGCGATATGGAAAGCTTTCTTGATGGTGCTCGCCAAGTCCTTCACATCCTTGACCAGGAAGTTGTGCTTGACGCAGGGACGGGTGATACCGACCGTATCGCACTCTTGGAACGCATCCTGACCGATATAGGCGGTCGGCACCTGACCGCACAGCACGACCATCGGAATGGAATCCATGTAAGCAGTAGCGATGCCGGTTACCGTATTGGTTACACCGGGGCCGGAAGTCACCAAAGCCACGCCGACTTTTTGCGAAGAACGCGAATAGGCGTCGGCCGCATGCACAGCAGCCTGCTCGTGACGGACCAGGATATGCTTGACCTCTTCCTGCTTGAAGAGGGCGTCGTAAATGTGCAGGACGGAACCGCCCGGATACCCGAAGACGTAGTCGACCTTTTCTTCCTGCAGGCACCTGATTACAATTTCTGCACCGCTGATCATCATCCTTGAGCCCAAAAAAGCTATAGCCTAAAAGGGCGTAACCTTAATCTAGAGCCCAATTTCGGTCAAGGTTTCAAGGCAATCCCTAGATTCCTCAAGGCTTTTTCGGAAGATACTACCCTGGCTTCACCCCAACAACTCTCGAGCTTCCTCGAATCGGTAGAACGCAGAGCCTTCAAGCAGGCGATCTTTGCCGTTCACGACGAGGAAGCCGCTCTCGATATCGTTCAGGATGCGATGCTGAAGCTCGCCGAAAAATATGGCGATCGCCCGGACGAAGAGTTTCCGATGCTGTTCCAACGCATCCTGCAGAACACCATCCGCGACTATTACCGACGCAGCAAGGTCCGCTCCATGTGGACCACCCTGCTCTCCGCATTTTCGTCGGACGATGACGAAGACAGCGACCCTCTGGAGACACTTGCGGCCGACGAAGACGACAACGGCCTACGTACCCCCGAGGCCACGCTCCTGCAAAGCCAGACGCTCGAAGTCATCGAAGAAGAAATAAAAAAATTGCCAGCGCGTCAACGTGAAGCATTCCTCATGCGTTACTGGGAAGACATGGACGTAGCCGAGACCGCGGCTGCGATGGGCTGCTCAGAAGGCAGCGTCAAAACCCATTGCTCGCGCGCCACCCACGCGCTGGCAGCCGCCCTGTCGGCCAGAGGAATAAAGCTATGAAAGAAGAACGTTACGCATACCGGATTCGGCATGCGCTGAACCATGGATTGAAAGAGATCCCTCCAGCTTCCAGCCGTCGGCTGGAGGCGGCTCGCCATCTCGCCCTGTCACGACAAAAACAAGTCGCTGGCGAGGTCGCATGGGCCGGGGTCGGCAATATCAATCTCGGCCACAACCATCACTTCCCCTATTTTCGGCAACTGCTGGCAATGCTTGCCTTGCTGCTGGGGATGTGGATTTCATTCTACTGGCACAGCGTACAGTACGTTTCCGCACTCGAGGAAGTGGATAGCGCCCTTCTCTCGGATGACCTACCACCCGAGGCATTTCTCGACAACGACTTCTTTGAATGGCTAATCGACGACTCTCCGGAGGAATGATCCTCGCGCTATGGCTTACCTGTAGCCAAGCCGCCGAGCCCCCAACAACGGTCATTATCGGTACCCCACCGCAACCCGCTTGGTCGCAGCTCAACTCGCAGCAACGCAACATTCTGTCTCCTCTGGCAAAGGATTGGGACAGCATGGAGAACGTACGGCGCAAGAAGTGGCTTGGTATCGCTGACCGCTACCCGATAATGAAATCCGACGAGCAGCAACGCATGCAGGACCGCATGCGCGAGTGGGCATCCCTCACCCCGGAACAACGATCCAAGGTGAGAGACACCTATAAGGATTTCAACCAACTGCCGGCCGAGCAGAAAAAACTGGTCAAGCAAAAATGGGAGGCCTATTCCAACCTTCCACCTGAAGAAAAACAACGGGCGCGCGAGAGCGGAAAATCTTCAAAGCTCCTGGCTGTACCCACACCCGCCGAAACCACCGAACCCACTCCCGCTGGCAGCCCATCAGGCAGCTCTCCGGAAACGGGCAAACACTGACATCGATGCAGCTACAAACTCCGGGGATTGGCCGCCGCCTGGCCAGCATGTTGTACGAGGGGCTGGTAATTTTCGCCGTCCTGCTGATTTTCTTCTGGCTGCCACAAGCTTTGGTCGCCGGCATGTGGGGCATGCAGAGCGCAAAACTGCTCTGGCTCCACGTATTCCTGTTGCTCGGGTTTTATTTCGTTTGGTTCTGGCTAAAAGCTGGGCAGACGCTGCCGATGAAGACATGGCGCTTGCGCCTGGTCGACAACAAGGGCAGTCAACTCAGGCCATTGCAGGCCGTACTTCGCTACCTGGCCGCCTGGCCGAGCGTCTTATTGTTCGGCATCGGCATTCTGTGGGCCCTACTCGACAAGGACGCTCAGTTTTTGCACGACCGGATTGCCGGCACACGCATCGTCAAAGCAGACTGATCAGCGACGCTCCACCCACCACAGCATGCCAATCGCAGCCAGGAGGAAGAGTGCTGAAGGCGCTGTAGCGCTGGCAAACGGCGGCCAAGCGTTAATCACGCCGAGGTTGGAGAACAAACCGTTGAGGGCGTAAAACAGGATACCCAGCATCACGCCAGCGAAAATCTTCAAGCTGACGCCACCCACACGGTTGTGCGAATACCCGAAGGGCAAGGCCAAGGCAACCATGACCAGGGCCGCCAGCGGGTAGATCAGCTTCTTCCACAGCGCGATCTGGTAACGCTCGGTTTTTTGCTTGTTTTCGGCCAGATGGCGCGTATAGCTGAACAAGCCGTAGAGCGACATGCGCTCCGGAGAAACCATCAGCACGGCCAACAAATCCGGATTCACCGCGGAATGCCAATCGGCAACCGCTTGGCGTTCAACACGTGATAAATCCCCATCCAAGCTGGTGCTGACAACATCCTTCAACTCCCAACGATCCGGAAGATGGTATTCAGCTTGCTGGGCTTCGATCACGGATTCGAGGGTGTTGTCCGCCTTGAAGCGATAAATACGCACCCCTTCAAGCTTTGCATCGGGCGTCGCCTTGCGGATATTGATGAAGCTACGCCCGTCCTTGATCCACAACCCACTCTCGAATCCGCTCTGGGCAATCACCTTGCTGAGGGCCGTAGCTCTCAACTCCTGCCCGAAGCGCTCGGCGAACGGCACCAAACCCTCGCCGACGATAAACGTGAGCAATGCCAACAAACCTGCCGCCCGGAACAAGGTCATCAGCAAATCACGTGTTGCCAGCCCAGAAGCCCGTAAAACGGTGATCTCGGAATGCCTGGCCAAGGTCGACAAGGCATACAGGGCACCGATCAGCGTCGCGATCGGTATCAATTCGTAAACCAAACCGGGAAGGCTCAGCGCGACAAAAAGTGCCGCATGCCCCAGTGTGTAGCCCCCCTTGCCGACACTGCGCAATTCGTCAATGAAATCGAAAAAGCTGAACAGCGCCAGGAAAGCTGCGAGCACCAGAAAGACCGCGGCGAAGGTCTCTCGCATCAGGTAGCGCTGGTAGAGATTCAAGCGAAACATCACGCCCCCCGCCGCTGCCAAGGCATGCGTATTGCGACGCGACGATAGAAAAGCACCAGCAGCGGCAACAGCATCAAGGCATGTACCGCCCAGACACCGACCCAGAAGGACATTTTTCCTTGCGCTACCCAAGCCTGACTGACCGACATCAGATTGCTATAGATGGCGTAGATCAGGATGGCGATCAACATATTGGCCGAACGACCGGCGCGCGGATTCACGTAAGACAGAGGGATCGCCAGAAGCGCGAGAATCAGCGCGGAAACCGGCATCCCGATGCGCCACAGCAACTCCCCGCGCGCCACATTGCTTTTTTCAAAGACCAATTCAGTCAGCAACATCCGACTGGGCGAACGCTCTGCGGGACGCGCCTCGCCGTCTTCCATGCGCACCTTGTAGCGTTCGAATTCCATGACCTTGAATTCCGGCGAGCCCGGCTCGACTTCGTAACGCCGACCGTCCTCCAGAACGACGAAGCGATCGCCGTTTTCGGCCACTTCCTGATAGCCGGAGTCGGACATCACAACGCCCAGTTTCCCTTCCTGCATGGAGGCTACGAAGACATTGCCGACGCGGCTGGCATCGTCGGCAATCGCCTCCACGAAGAAGACACGCTGCCCCTGCTTGACCTCGCGGAATGCACCAGGCGATACCTGCGATAGTTCACTGCGAGCCTTCAGCCTTTGCCGATAATCGGCCGTACTGTAATTCGCCCACGGCGAAAGGAAGCCGGCCAGCACGGCGATGGCGACCACAATGGGCGCGGCGAATCTCAAGACCGGACGCACCCAGGCAGTCAGCGGTTGCCCGCAGGAAAACCAGACGACCATTTCCGAATCGCGATAGGCTCTGGACAGACTGAGCAGAATCGCGACGAAAAGTGTCAGCGATAGCAGGATGGGCATGAAGTTCAATGCGGCAAAGCCGAGCAGCGAAGCAACCGCTTCAGGCGCGATGCGGCCGCCCGCTGCATCCTTGAGCAGGCGAATCAATTGGGTAGAGGTCAGGATAGCCAGCAACGCGACACTGATGCCGGCTGCTGCCTGAGCGAATTCACGCCGGGCGGCGCGCTCGAATATCATGCTTTTGACGAAACCAAAAAAATGCGGGGATAATCCCGCGAAAACCGATATTTCCTTGATCAGGAGCAGCTTGTGGAATTTAGCATAAAAAGCGGCAGCCCGGAAAAACAGCGTACGGGTTGCGTCGTCGTCGGAGTGTTCGAATCGAAGAAACTGACACTCCCCGCCGAGCTGCTCGACAAGGCTGCACACGGCTTCATCGCTGATATTCTCCGACGTGGCGACATGGAAGGTAAAGCTGGCACCACGGTCGTTCTGCACAACGTACCGGGTACGCTGTGTGACCGTGTCTTGCTGGTCGGCCTGGGCAAGGAAAAGGAATTCCGCGAGAAGGAATTCGGCAACACCCTGCGCACGGTCATCAAGGCACTAAACGATACCGGCACCAGCGACGCGGCAATTTTCCTGACCGAACTTCCGGTCAAGAAGCGCGATCTGGCCTGGCGCATGCGGCAGGCGGCGATGATCGCCCTCGACAGTACCTATCGCTTCGAAGACTACAAGAGCAAGAAGAACGAACAACGCCGCCCATTGCGCAAGCTGATGTTCGGCGTTGAACGGCGCAACGAACTGGCCGTTGCCGAAGAAGCGATGAAACAAGGCATCGCCATCGCCGAAGGCATGGCCATGGCCCGAGACCTCGGCAACACCCCGCCCAATGTCTGCCACCCGACCTACCTGGCAGAGCAAGCCGAGGCCTTGACCAAGGAATTCAACCTCGGCTGCGAGGTTCTGGATCGCGCCGAGATGGAAAAGCTGGGCATGCACTCCCTGCTCGCTGTGGCTCGCGGCGCCCACCAGCCACCCAAACTGATCGTGCTGACCTATCAGGGCGGCAAGGCCGGCGAAAAACCCATCGTTCTGGTTGGCAAGGGGGTTACCTTCGACACCGGCGGCATCTCGCTGAAACCGGCTGCCGATATGGACGAAATGAAATACGACATGTGCGGCGCAGCCGGCGTACTGGGCACCATGAAAGCCGTGGCGCAGATGGCCCTGCCGATCAACCTGACGGTCATCGTTCCGGCCACCGAAAACATGCCGGGCGGCAACGCCACCCGCCCCGGTGACATCGTCACCTCGATGTCCGGCCAGACCATCGAGATCCTGAACACCGATGCCGAAGGGCGCCTGATCCTGTGCGACGCCCTGACCTACGCCGAGCGTTTCGAACCTGATACGGTCATTGACGTCGCCACGCTGACCGGCGCCTGTGTCGTGGCCCTGGGCGGTGTCGCCAGCGGCCTGTTTGCCAATAAGGACAGTCTGGCCCGCGACCTGCTGGAAGCTGGCGAAGACGCCCACGACCGCGCCTGGCACATGCCGCTATGGGACGACTACCAGGAGCAATTGAAGAGCCCCTTCGCCGACATGGGCAATGTCGGTGGACGCATGGGCGGCGCCATCACGGCCGCTTGCTTCCTGTCCCGTTTCACCAAGAAATACGACTGGGCACACCTGGACATTGCCGGCACCGCCTGGAAATCCGGCAGCGACAAAGGCGCCACCGGCCGCCCGGTGCCCTTGCTGGCCAACTACCTGTTGCGCCGCGCGGGGAAAATCGATTGACCCAGGTTTTCTTCTACCACGGCGCCTCCGACAAGCTGGCCGCCGCCTGCGCACTGATTTCCGGCACCTACGCCAAGAAGAAGTCGATACTGGTCTATGCGCCAGACAGCGCCATCGCCGACGGCATCGACCGATTGCTGTGGACCAACGCGCAACTGAGCTTCATTCCGCACTGCCGGGTCGATTCACCATTGGCCTCCGAGACGCCCATCCTGATCGCGGGCGAAATGCCTGCGCAGCCGACGCAAAACGAACGCCTGATGAACCTTGGCCGCGACATTCCGCCAGGCTTTTCCCGCTTTCAGAGTCTGGTCGAGGTCGTTGGCCAGGACGAGGGCGACCGCCTCGCTGCCCGCGATCGCGTCAAGTCCTACCGCGAGCAAGGCTACGAAGTTCAGTATTTCGACTTGAGCAACCGTTAAGGAAACGCCGTGCCCAACCCGATCATCGCCCGTGCCGATGCCCTGATGCAGCGCCGCCGCCAGAATGGCAGCGAAGCGGACGACGTTCCGGTCCTGACCGATGCTGTGGACGACGAGGACATCCCGGTTCTGTTCAATGTCGACCTGCCGCACTTCGAAGCAACGCATCCGGCGCTCGACGAACCGTTGCCGACCCTGGAAATCAGCTTCGCCGAGCTGCCCCCTGAGGCCGACGAAGCTTCAGCCGCAACAGCATTTTCGCCCGAGGCACCAGCCCCTGAATTCGCAGCCTATCCACTGGCCGAACCGGCCGAGCCTGCAGAACCAGAGCCCGTCCCAGCCACTGTGTCACCCGCCACCGATGTCGCATTGCGCGAAGCGCTGATCCGCGAGGTCGCACAACGCATCGAGCGCCGCCTCGCGGCCGAACTTCCGCAGTTGATCGCTGATACCGTCGCGGAGATTCTGGCCGAGCAGGCCAGCACCGACGAAATCCGCTGATTAGCAGCACTGCTGCGGTGCACCGGCCCTGTCCGGTATAATTCAAGGTTTTCCCCTTTTCTTCCAGACAGATGGAACTCGCCAAAGCCTTTGAGCCTGCGGATATTGAACGCCGCTGGTACCCCGAGTGGGAATCCAAGAATTACTTTGCCGCTGGCGTCGACGCCAACAAGGCAGACAATTTCTGCATCCTGCTGCCGCCGCCGAACGTCACCGGCACCCTGCACATGGGCCACGGCTTCAACCAGACGATCATGGACGCCCTCACCCGCTACTACCGGATGAAGGGCCACAATACGCTGTGGCAGCCGGGCACCGACCATGCCGGCATCGCCACGCAGATCGTCGTCGAGCGCCAGCTGGACGCCCAAGGCGTCAGCCGCCACGACCTCGGCCGCGAGAAGTTCCTGGAAAAAGTCTGGGAATGGAAGGAATACTCCGGCGGCACCATCACCCGCCAGATGCGCCGCATGGGCACCAGCCCGGACTGGAAGCGCGAGCGCTTCACGATGGATGCCGGCCTCAACAAGGTCGTCACCGAAACCTTCGTTCGCCTCTACAACGAAGGCCTGATCTACCGCGGCAAGCGCCTGGTGAACTGGGACCCGAAGCTGCACACCGCCGTATCCGACCTGGAAGTCGTCCAGGAAGAAGAAGATGGCTTCATGTGGCACATCCGCTACCCGCTGTCCGACGGCTCGGGTAGCCTGGTGGTCGCCACCACCCGCCCGGAAACCATGCTCGGCGACACCGCCGTGATGGTCCACCCGGAAGACGAGCGCTACAAGCACATGATCGGCAAGATGGTGAAGCTGCCGCTGACCGAGCGCGAAATCCCGATCATCGCCGACAGCTACGTCGATCTCGAATTCGGCACCGGCTGCGTCAAGGTCACGCCAGCCCACGATTTCAACGACTACGCCGTCGGCCAGCGCCACGGCCTGCCGATGATCTCGATCCTGACGCTGGACGCCAAGATCAACGACAACGCGCCGGAAAAATACCGCGGCCTCGACCGCTTCGACGCTCGCAAGGCCGTCGTCGCCGATCTGGAAGCCCTCGGCATCCTGGAAAAGACCGACAAGCACAAGCTCAAGGTACCGCGCGGCGACCGCACCGGTGTCGTCATCGAGCCGATGCTCACCGACCAGTGGTTCGTCGCCATGTCCAAGCCGGGCGCCGATGGCAAGTCGATCACCGAGAAGGCACTGGAAGTCGTCCACTCCGGCGAGATCAAGTTCTACCCGGAAAACTGGGTCAACACCTACAACCAGTGGCTGAACAACATTCAGGATTGGTGTATTTCCCGCCAGCTGTGGTGGGGCCATCAGATTCCGGCTTGGTACGGCGTCAATGGCGAGGTGTTCGTCGCGCAGAACGAGGACGAAGCCCGCAAGCAGGCCGACAAGGCCGGTTACGCCGGCCAGCTGACGCGCGACGAAGACGTGCTCGACACTTGGTATTCGTCCGCCCTGTGGCCGTTCTCGACCCTCGACTGGACCGGCGACGAAGCCTCCGACGCCGCCAACCCGATGCTGCAACAGTACCTGCCCTCCTCCGTGCTGGTCACCGGCTTCGACATCATCTTCTTCTGGGTGGCGCGCATGGTCATGATGACCAAGCACATCACCGGCAAGATCCCGTTCAAGCACGTCTACGTGCATGGCCTGATCCGCGATGGCGAAGGCCAGAAGATGTCCAAGTCGAAGGGCAACGTGCTCGATCCGATCGACCTGATCGACGGCATCGGCATCGACGCGCTGGTCGAGAAGCGCACCTTTGGCCTGATGAACCCGAAGCAGGCCGAGAGCATTGCCAAGAAGACCAAGAAGGAATTCCCGGAAGGCATCCCGGCCTTCGGCACCGATGCGCTGCGCTTCACCTTCGCCTCGCTCGCCTCGCCGGGCCGCGACATCAAGTTCGACCTGAACCGCTGCGACGGCTACCGCAATTTCTGCAACAAGCTGTGGAACGCCACCCGCTTCGTACTGATGAACGTCGAAGGCCACGACCTGGCGCTCGACCACCAGCAGGGTCGTGGTGGCGAATGCGTCACGCCGGGCGGCGAACCCCGCCTGAAATTCAGTTTTGCCGATCGCTGGATCGTCAGCCTGCTGCAAAAGGTGGAAAAGGAAGTCGAACAGCACTTCACCGATTACCGTTTCGACCTGGTTGCCCAGGCCGTTTACAAATTCATCTGGGACGAGTTCTGCGACTGGTATCTGGAAATCGCCAAGGTGGAAATCCAGACCGGTGACGAAGCCCAGCAACGCGGCGCCCGTCGCACCCTCGTCCGCACGCTGGAAGCGATCCTGCGTCTGGCCCACCCGTTGATTCCGTTCATCACCGAAGAGCTTTGGCAAACGGTCGCCCCGATCGCCGGCCGCAAAATGCAGGATTCGATCATGCTTGCCGGCTATCCAACCTGCGAGCCGACCCGCATCGATGAAGCGGCCGAAGCCAAGGTCGAACGCCTGAAGGCGCTGGCCTACGCCTGCCGCAACCTGCGCGGCGAAATGGGCATTTCCCCGGCCCAGCGTACCCCCTTGCTGGTTGCCGGCGGCGGAGAGGAAATCAAGGAATTTGCCCCCATCCTGCAAGCGCTGGGCAAGCTGTCCGAAGTCCAGATCGTCGACGACATGCCGGCCGATGCCGTGGCCCCGGTCGCCGTGGTCGGCGAAACCCGCCTGATGCTCAAGGTCGAGATCGACGTCGCCGCCGAGAAGGAGCGCCTGAAGAAGGAAATCGAGAAGCTGGAAAAGCAGATTTCGATCGCCCAGGGCAAGCTCTCGAACGAAGGCTTCGTTGCCCGCGCCCCGGCCGCCGTGGTCGAGCAGGAAAAGCAGCGCGTCGCCGAATTCACGGCCACGCTGGACAAGCTGAAGCCGCAACTGGCCAAGTTGGGAGACTGAGATGGCAGAAGGCATGAAACAGCCTAGCGAACGCTTTACCGTCATCTTCAGCGCCTTCATGGTGTTCTGTGTGATGGTCTGGCTGTGGGGCCTGGGGCTGTTCATGCTCTGGCCCTGGCAGAAGGGCGGCGAATGGCTGCCCGAATTCCCGATTGTCGCCGTCTGCGCCGACGACAGCGTGTGCGCCGTGCCCTTCGGCGAACTGGCCCAAGCCAAGGTTTCCGGCAAGATCAAATCTCTGCTGCCGCCGGCCGAAACCGGCGAAACGGCCTACGAGCAGATCACGCTGCAGTGGAAGCGCCTGCCGAATGCCATCCAACTCAAGGCATCGGCGTGGAATTTCCAAACCACCGTGCGCTATCGCCTGGACAACGAAATGCCGGTGCTGATGGAGTACCAGGAAATCAACGGCAAGGTCTTCCTGTTCGCCATTGCCGGCGCGCTGGCCACCACCCTGCTGCTCTACCGACGCAAACTACGCAAATAAACTGACTGCTGCGGTGCACTGCTCAAAAAGGCAAAAAATGGGCAGCGCATCGCGTGGCAGCATCAGCGCCAGCTGACGCGAATCAGCCCGCGCAGCGAATTCCCCAGCCAGAACCCATCGGCCAGATCTACCGGCAGCAATATCGCTTCCCGCGCCCGACCAGTCGCCAGCAATTCTTCGCGCAGTATGCCGGGCAAGGCACCGCTGGCCAGCGGCGGCGTCAGCAGTACGCCGTCGCGCTCGACGAAGACATTGCTGCGCGCCCCTTCTGCCACCTCGCCGCGTTCGTTCAGGAAGACGACATCGAACAGGGTGGGATCAGCCATCACTTCGACCAAGGCTGCGTCGTAAACTGCCCGGTCGGTCGTCTTGTGGCGACGTAGCGGATAGCGGGAATCGATCGCCGTATCTGCCAAGCGGGCGAAGCGTGGCCCGGCCGGCTCGTCGGTCAATGCAAAAGGCTTGGCTTCAAAGATTCCCGTCTTGTTCAAAGTCAGACGAACGCGCCATTTGCCACTGGATGGTAGCGCACCAAGCGCTGCCTCCAACTTTTCCCAGGCCACGGGAAAACCCAGTGCGCCCGCCGAGTTCGCCAAGCGAGCCAGATGGCGTTCGCGCCGATGCAAGCCCCCCACCTCCAGACGCATGGTCTCGATCAGCTGGATGCCGGGATCGCAATCGGTCAAAAAACGCGCCTTCAGCAGGCATTCGCGCCACTCGGCGTCGGCCCGCGAATCGGCGACGATGCCGCTACCCACGCCAAGGCTGCCACGGTAATTGGCCGCCAGTTGCAGGGTGCGAATCGCCACGTTCAGACGAAAATCGCCGTTCGGCGCCAACCAGCCTAACGCTCCGGTGTACAAGCCGCGCGGTTCGCTTTCCAGTTCGCCGGCGATTTGCATGGCGCGAATTTTTGGCGCACCGGTAATCGAACCACAGGGAAACAAGGCACGTAGGATGTCCGCCAGCGAACGCCCAGGCACCGCAGCCGACACCTCCGACACCATCTGCCAGACGGTCGGATAATCCTCGATCTCAAACAAGCGCTCGACACGCACGCTGCCGTTTTCGGCCACCCGCCCAAGATCGTTACGCAACAGGTCGACGATCATCAGATTTTCCGCCCGGTCCTTGACCGAATCGCGCAGGGTTTCCGGTGCTGCAGTGCGCGGCGCCGTGCCCTTCATCGGCCGCGTGGTCAATTTGTCGCCACGCTTTTCGAGGAAGAGTTCGGGCGACAGCGAAACGATGCCCTGCGCCGTATCGCCGACGAAACCGCCGTAGCGCACCGGCTGCCGTCGGCGCAGGCGGGCGTATAGCGCCAGCGGCGAACCGAACCAATCGAAAGTCAGCGGAAAGGTGTCATTGACCTGGTAGCAGTCGCCCGCGGAAATCAGGCTTTGGATGCGGTGCACCGCAGAAGTGTAGGTTTTCTCGTCGATCGCCGGCTGGACGTTGAGCACCCCGGCAGTCGCCCCGGCAAGCTGCGCCTCAAGCCACGCTTCGGCTTCCTGTTCGTCGAGTGTTTGGCAATCGGCAAAGCGCCAGAAACGAGCCAGGGGTTTGACGCCCGCCTGCCAGTCGAGCGGCGCCGATTTCGGCTCGAACAGGTAGCCCAGCTCGTAGTCGAGCGCAGCGACTGTCCAGCCAGGCTGCCGCTCCAGGTCCGCCAATGTGGCCGCCCAGCCATCGGCGTCGAACACCTCGCGGCATTCGATCAGGTCCGTAAACAGCCAAGCGGCGGGTTCGCCTTGCGGCGCCCGCCGATCTTCGAAAAAGGCAAACAACTGGGAGCTTACTTGCGCTTCAGGAAATACACGAAGATCTTGTCTTCTTCCGCCTGCTCGACCAGTTCGTTACCGGTCTGCTTGGCGAAGGCGGGAAAATCCTTCAACGAACCGGGATCGGTCGCCTGAACACGCAGAATCTGGCCAGATTCCATTTCAGCCAGGGTCTTCTTGGTACGCAGGATGGGCAGCGGGCAGTTCAGGCCCTTCACGTCGAGGTCGCGGTCGAATTCCATGATCGTTAAGGTCTATGCAATGCTAAAAATGGCATTCTACCGCTAATTGCGTTTTTCCTTCATTTCCTCACGCAAGCGCTGCTTCAACTCACGCAAGCGCGAGTCGATTACCGACATTTCGTAGAAATTGGCATCGCCGGCTTTCTGCGCCAATTCCAATTGCTCGACGGCCTGCGCCGTCTGCCCCTGCAAGGCAAAGACCTCAGCCAGGGAACGATGCTGCAATGCCTGTCGCCCCAATCCGGCATAGCTCTCTGCCCGCAACTTATGCAGGCGAATGTCGGCCGGATAATTCTGCAACTGCATCTCGGCAAAGCGCCGCGATTCCTCGTAACGCCGCGCCCCGGTGAGCGCCGCACCATAGCCGTATATCAGGCTGTAGTTGAGCGGAAAGCGGACCATCGCATCGCGGTAAATCTGCAAGCCGGTTGAAACGTCGCCCCGCGCTATACGAATCTCGGCACGCAATTTCTCGACCATCGCCGAGGACAGGCGGGCTGCGCGCACGCTGTCGATCTCCTTGTCAGCCGCTGGCCAATCGCGGTTGCGGAAGTGGGCATAGGCCAATCCGAAATGTGCCGCCGCTTCGGAAACGAACTTGCGGTCGCTCACCAACTCGGCGAAATCCTTGATCGCATCCTGCGGCCGCCCCTGCATGGCCCGCACCTTGGCCCGCACCAGTTGGAACTCCGCACTATCCGCCACCTGGCGATAGGACACGCCCTGCTCACGGTTCTGCATGTCCGACATGCGCTCGCCGGTCAGCGGGTGGGTGCGCAGGTAGGCGGTGGCATTGTTCTCATACAGGCGGACCGCCTTTTGCAGACGGGTGAAGAAGTCCGACATGCCACGCACGTCGTAACCGGCCCGGCGCAAGGTCTCGAAGCCGAGACGATCAGCCTCGCGCTCGAAATCGCGCGAATAGGCCAGTTGCGATGAAATCATCCCAGCCTGCGTGGTGGCGATGGCCGCATTGGCCAGCTGGGCATTGGAGCGTGCCGCCAGCAGAGCCAAGCCCATGGCCACCATCGAAGCGATGCCGTAATTGCGCGATTGATACACTTGGCGCGCGATGTGGCGTTGCGTCACGTGCGAGATTTCGTGGGCCAGTACCCCGGCAAGCTCCGACTCGGACTGCGCCGACAGAATCAATCCAGTATGCACGCCAATATAGCCCCCAGGCATGGCAAAGGCATTGATGCTCGGATCGTTGATCGCGAAGAACACGAAACCGAAGCCCGGATCGCTGCTGACCGCCACCAGGCGACCACCCAGCTGGTTCAAGTAGGCTTCGACATCGGCGTCGTCAAGATAAGAGGGCTCGCGTGCGCGGATTTCGTTGATGATCTGTTGCCCGATTTTTTTCTCGGCGGAAAGCGACAACTCGGTGCTGGCAACATCGCCCAGTTCAGGCAAATCGTCAGCGCGCAACGGCGCAACGGCCATCAGAAAGGCCAGCAATCCGGCGGTCAGTCGTTGTCCCATGCGCATGGTGCTATGATAACCGACCCACTTCGCCCACCGGCTCGAAGAACGTAACCCTTTGTAACCCACCGTGACCACCTCTCCCCTCACCCATTTCGATGCCAGCGGCCAGGCCCACATGGTCGATGTCGGCGCCAAGAACGAAACGGCCCGCGTGGCTCGAGCCGGCGGCAGCATCTATATGCAACCCGAGACACTGGCCCTGATCCGCGACGGATCGGCCAAGAAAGGCGATGTCCTCGGCATTGCCCGGATCGCCGCCATCCAGGCCTCGAAGCGCACCGGCGACTTGATTCCCCTCTGCCATCCGATTGCCCTGACCCGAGTTGCGGCCGAATTCACCATCGACGATGCAGCGAACGCCGTGCATTGCGAAGTGACGGCCGAATGCTTTGGCCGGACCGGCGTCGAAATGGAAGCCCTGACCGCCGCATCGGTCGGCCTGCTCACCATCTACGACATGTGCAAGGCCGTCGATCGCGGCATGCGCATTGACCACATCCGCCTGCTCGAAAAGAGGGGCGGCAAATCGGGCCACTGGCTCGCCGACTGACCCACACATCCATCATGCTTGAACTACGTCGAAAACTGCTCAAGGGCGGCGCCTCGGCCGCCATTCTGTCGCCGCTGTTGACCGCCGGCCTGTTACGTCCGAGCGCCGTACTGGCGGCGGAATGGAACCGCAACGCCTTCACCGCCAAGACGGTCGGTGATGCCCTGAAGGCTTTCGGTAGCGCCAATGCTGCCGAGTCACGCGATATCCTGATCAATGCACCGGAAATCGCCGAGAACGGTGCCAAGGTGGAAATCGAAGTCACGAGCAACGTCGCGAATACAAAAACCCTCGCCGTCTTCGCCGACAAGAACCCGATGCCGCTGTGCGCCACCCTGGATTTCTCCGGCCCCGTGCTGCCTTTTGCCCGCGTTCAGATCAAACTGGCGGAAACGACTCGCGTCCGTGCCGTCGCACGCGCGACCGACGGCAAGACCTACGTGGCATTCCGGGAAATCAAGGTCACCCTCGGTGGGTGTGGAGGCTAAGCAGATGGGCGAACAGATCAAGATCCGCGCACTAATTCAGGGCGACACTGCCGATATCCGCATCCTCATGCAGCATCCTATGGAAACCGGTCTACGCAAGGACGAACGCGGCCAGCTGGTGCCGCTGCAGTTCATTCAGACCTTCACCGTGACGCTGAACGGCAAGCCCATCATCGACGGGCAACTGAACACTTCCGTTTCCAAGAATCCGCTGTTTGCCTTCAAGGCAAAAGGTGTCAAGACCGGGGACAAAATCGGGGTCTTTTGGCAGGACAATACCGGTGACCGCCGACAGGACGAAATCACTGTCGCTTGACAGGTTTACGACAAAGCAAAACAAAAAGCCCGTCTGAAATCAGACGGGCTTTTTATTACAACAATCCGCGGTTTAGGCGCGCTGGATGTTGGAAGCCTGCTTGCCCTTGGGGCCTTGCACGACTTCGAAGGAAACCTTTTCGCCTTCCTTCAGGGTCTTGAACCCGTTCATGTTGATAGCCGAGAAGTGGGCGAAGAGGTCTTCGCTGCCGTCATCCGGCGTAATGAAACCAAAACCTTTTGCGTCATTGAACCATTTGACAGTACCGATTGCCATGTCTGCAACTTTCTTACAAAAAACGATCAAATCCCGGGTCTCCCCGACTCCCTGTTTGTGCTCAAAGCCCCGGTGCTCAAGGCAACCTCGATTGCAACTTGAATCCAAACAAAATGCTTTCTACGCGATATGAATTTCCTCGTCAACAGGTTTCGTTGCGGCGCTGCAACAATTTTTCAGGCCCGGGATTTGCTACGAAATGACTGGAAATTCCGGATGTCGACACCATGTAACGTGTTGCAGATTGGTTGGGACTGTATAGAATCGGACGCATGGCTACGAAGATTCAGGAAGGCGGACAACTCGAAGCGCAGCGCGCCGGAGTTCAACCGCCAAAGATGTACAAGGTGGTGTTGCTGAACGACGATTACACCCCGATGGATTTCGTCATCACCGTTCTGCAGCGTTTTTTTTCGTTGGACACTGAACAAGCGACGCGGATCATGCTCAAAGTTCATAACGAAGGTCGTGCCGTATGCGGGGTTTACTCCCGCGATGTGGCTGCGACCAAAGTAGAACAAGTCCTTGCATTCGCCCGCCAACACCAACACCCGCTTGCCTGCATCATGGAGGAAAACTGATGATTGCCCAGGAACTCGAAGTCAGCCTGCACATGGCCTTCGTCGAGGCGCGTCAAAAACGCCACGAGTTCATTACCGTCGAGCACCTCCTGCTGGCGCTGATCGACAACCCCTCCGCGGCGGAAGCCCTGCGTGCGTGCGGCGCCAAGCCCGATACGCTGCGCAAGGACCTGTCCAATTTCATCAATGAGCACACGCCGACCGTCTCCGGCGAGGACGACATCGATACGCAACCGACCCTCGGCTTCCAACGAGTCATCCAGCGCGCCATCCTGCACGTACAGTCCTCCGGCAAGAAGGAGGTCAACGGCGCCAACGTGCTGGTCGCCATCTACGGCGAAAAGGATTCGCACGCGGTCTACTTCCTGCAGAAGCAGGGCGTGACCCGCCTCGACGTGGTGAACTTCATCTCGCACGGCATCAGCAAGGTGCCGCAGCAGAAATCGACGCCCGAAGGCGAGGTTGAGACCGAAGGTGAGAAGGCCGAGGCCGGCCCGCTCGAGCAATACACCATCAACCTGAACGCACTGGCCTTGCAGGGCAAGATCGACCCGCTGATCGGCCGCGACAAGGAACTGGAGCGCGTCATCCAGACTCTCTGCCGCCGCCGCAAGAACAACCCGCTGCTAGTCGGCGAGGCTGGCGTCGGCAAGACCGCCATCGCCGAGGGCCTGGCCCGGCGCGTCGTCGAAGGCGATGTGCCCGAGGTGTTGGCCAAGGCCAACGTCTATGCGCTGGATATGGGCGCCCTGCTCGCCGGCACCAAGTATCGCGGCGATTTCGAGCAGCGCCTGAAAGGTGTGTTGAAGTCCTTGCAAGACAACCCGGACGCCATCCTGTTCATTGACGAGATTCACACGCTGATCGGCGCCGGCGCGGCTTCGGGCGGCACGCTGGATGCCTCCAACTTGTTGAAGCCAGCTCTGTCTTCCGGCCAGATGAAGTGTATCGGCGCAACCACCTATACCGAGTTCCGTGGCATCTTCGAGAAGGACAGCGCGCTGTCGCGTCGCTTCCAGAAGATCGATGTAAATGAGCCGTCGGTGGCCGAAACCGTGGAAATCCTCAAGGGCCTGAAAGCCCGCTTCGAGGCGCACCATGGCATCAAGTATTCGACCACGGCAATCACCTCGGCGGTCGAACTGTCGGCCCGTTACATCACCGACCGCCACCTGCCCGACAAGGCCATCGACGTGATCGACGAGGCCGGTGCCGCACAGCGCATCCTGCCGAAATCGAAGCAGAAGAAGGTCATCAACAAGACCGACATCGAGGAAATCGTCGCCAAGATCGCCCGCATCCCGTCACAGCATGTGACGATGGACGACCGTAGCGCGCTGAAGAATCTCGACCGCGACCTGAAGAATGTCGTCTTCGGTCAGGACAAGGCGATCGACGCGCTGGCCAAGGCGATCAAGATGACCCGTTCCGGCCTCGGCAACCCGAGCAAGCCGATCGGCTCCTTCCTGTTCAGCGGCCCGACCGGCGTTGGCAAGACCGAAGTCGCCAAGCAACTGGCCTACTGCCTGGGCATTGAACTAGTGCGCTTCGACATGTCGGAATACATGGAACGTCATGCGGTTTCCCGCCTGATCGGCGCGCCGCCGGGCTACGTCGGTTTCGACCAAGGTGGCCTGCTCACCGAAGCGGTGACCAAGAAGCCCTACTGCGTGCTGCTGCTCGACGAAATCGAGAAGGCGCATCCGGACATCTTCAACATCCTGTTGCAGGTGATGGACCATGGCACGCTGACCGACAACAACGGGCGCAAGGCCGATTTCCGGAACGTGGTGATCATCATGACCACCAATGCCGGCGCAGCCGACCTGCAGAAGACGAGCATGGGCTTTACCTCGTCCAAGCAGGCGGGCGACGAGATGGTCGAGATCAAGCGCCTGTTCACGCCGGAATTCCGCAACCGTCTGGATGCCACCATCGGCTTCGCGGCGCTGGATCACGAGATCATTCTGCGCGTGGTCGACAAGTTCCTGATGCAGCTCGAAGAGCAACTGCACCAGAAGAAGGTCGAGGCGCACTTCACCGAGGCAGTGAAGGAAATGCTCGCCGAGAAGGGTTTCGACCCGTTGATGGGTGCCCGCCCGATGGCTCGCCTGATCCAGGACACCATCCGTTCGGCGCTGGCCGACGAGCTGCTGTTCGGCAAGCTGGCCAATGGCGGCCACGTCACGGTCGATCTCGACAAGGACGGCAAGATCACCCTCGATTTCGAGGAGGAAAAGGCGGCCGAAACCGTCTGACGAGTTGCCAGCACCCCGAAAAGCCGTGCAAGATTGCACGGCTTTTTTATTTCCGGAGACAAGAATGAGCTTCAAGACCCCCGACCTGTGCGATGAATTCGAGGCCGAACTGGGCAAGAGCGTGCGCGTCGTCGCCCCGATGTTCCAGCGCTACGGCGGCCGCACCGCCTTCTCTGGCGAAATCGTCACGCTGAAGATTTTCGAAGACAACTCGCTGGTGCGCGAGGCCTTCGGCGAGAACGGCCAGGGCAAGGTGCTGGTCATCGACGGCGGTGGTTCGCTGCGTTGCGCTCTGGTCGGAGACCAATTGGCCATCCTGGCCCAGAAGAACGGCTGGGAAGGCGTCGTGGTTTACGGCTGCATTCGCGACTCCGGCGACATCAACGGCATCGACATCGGCGTGCGCGCGCTGAATACCCACCCGCAAAAGAGCATCAAGAAGGGCGTCGGCGACAGGAACATCGCCGTCACTTTCGGCGGCGTCACCTTCCAGCCCGGCGAATATCTCTACGCTGACGAGGACGGCGTACTAGTCTCCAGCAAACCGCTGGTCTGAAAATGAAAAACCGGGGAATCCCCGGTTTTTTGCCATTTGGGCCTGTGCACCGCAGCTGTGCCCTGTTCACCCTTCGAGCAGCACCGAGCTCTCGCAACCGACCCGCACCGTGCCCCAGTGCTTGCCTCCGACCATGATCGGCATGTTGATTTCGGAGAGGATTTCACCGGTATCGCGGGCATAGGTCTGGACCAGCATCGGCTGCTGGTTCTTGGCACCGCGCTGGCCGGTCACGTCGTCCCAGATGCGTTTGGTTCGGTTGCCGACCAGGTCGGCCTCGTAATTCCCGGTCAGCGGACGCGAGTATTTCTGGTTGTGAATTGCCCCATAGCCCCGGGTGTCGACCACCAGCGCGTAGACACCACCGCGCAGGACATGCAGCGCACGTTCGAATAGCGGCTGGACCTGTTGCTCGAAAGCCGAGCAATAGCTGACGTCGTATTTCTGTGGGCTGGTTTTAGGAATCGGACGATAGGTCTGGTCCCAGATATTGACGCCGCTTTTTGCCAACTCGGCCAGCTTGTCCTGGATGGCGTCGCGGAAGATGCGTGCCTGATCGACGTTGTAGTCGAAGGCGCCGCGCCCGATCTTGAAGCGCGAGACCAGCTCCTGCACGCTTTCGGTGGCCTGGCTCAAAGCCTGGGTCGTCTGCTCCGACGATTTCATGCTGCCGGCCACTTCGCCAGACAATTGGTGCACCTGGATGACCGCGTCGTGCACCTGCCCGTTGGTCGCCGTCAATTCCTCCATGGCCGTGGCGATCTGGTTCAACTGGTCGCCGGTCCGCTCGAAATCCCCGACCATGCGGCTGAATTCCTCGGAAGAGCGTTCGACCACAGCACGTGTCTGCCGGATGTCGCCATTGATGATTTCGTTTTCGCGCTGAGTATCCTCGACCAAGGAAATCATGCCGCCGATGTTGTCCGAAATTTCCTGTGTCGCGACATTGACCCGTTCGGCCAACTTGCGCACCTCGTCCGCCACCACAGCAAAACCTCTACCCGCCTCGCCAGCGCGCGCCGCCTCGATGGCGGCATTCAGCGCCAGCAGGTTGGTCTGGTCAGCGATTTCGCGGATCAGACCGGCAATTTGACGAATACTGTCCGAGCGCTTGGCGAGATGGCCGACGGTGTCATTGAACTGGGCCAGCTTGTCGGAAACCACCTGCACCTTGCTGACGATTTCGCGCATCTCCTCCAGAGAAGTACGTGCCGTACCCAGATTGGCGTCCGTCGAATTAGAAATCAACTCGGTGGCGGCCGATACCTCGTGTATCGCTTGCGTCGCCTCGGTGCTGGCGCCGAATACGGCATTGGCAATTTCGCCCTGCTGGGTTGCCCGCTCGGCCGTCGACGAGACCGACTTTTTGACGACGACAGCCTCGCGCGCAATATTCACACTCATCTTGCGCACTTCACTGATGATCTCGCGCATCTTGTCGGCGAAGCGGTTGTAGGACTCGGCCAACGTGCGCAGTTCGTCGTGCGTGATGGTCGGCAGATTGCGCGAGAAATCGCCTTCGCCGCGACCGATCTCGTCGAAGATCGAGGAAATGATGCGGACCGGGCGCAGGATCAGGTAGCGAATGTAGAGAATCTGCAGCAGGTTCCACAACAGCGCGACGACCGTCAGCGAAATCATCAGGGTCAGGCCGGTATCCATGCTGGCCACGATGCGCTGCAAAGCCTCGCTGGGCGCACCGGCCTTGGCGGCCTCCTCGGCCACCAAGGCCTTCTGACGGAAATAGACGCCCAAATAGGCGACATCGATGAAGAAGAGGAGCAAGAAACTCATCAGTTTCTTGGTCAGCGAATTCCAGAAGGTTCGCTCGTTCCAATCGTAGAGGCGCCGCAGAATTTCCATATGTACCGTTACCGTCGCAAAGTCGTCGAATTCAACCCTTATTTAACAATTTCGTCAATTGGGAAAAAACACAATAAGCAAAAAACTTTCGATATTTTTGACAAATTAATATTTCGATCAATGAAAGATGCATCAAAAAAATGCTGCGCTGCATTTCACGCTGGCGAACGATATTTCGCATCGTGAAATATTCGATATATACGATTGTTTTTTATCGAAAAAATAATGTCTTATGTCTTATATAAGACTATTGCTGCCCTGCAAAAAGACTTCTATACTTCACCCATCGTCCGAACCCAATGGGACAGGACGCCACAGAGACCGTAATCCCAACCTAACTCTTGAGGTATTCACATGAGCACTCGCGAACAGCAAATCGCCGCCCTCGAAAAAGACTGGGCTGAAAACCCCCGTTGGAAGCTCGTCAAGCGCGGTTACTCCGCAGCTGACGTCGTTCGTCTGCGCGGTTCCCTGCAGCCGGAATACACCCTGGCCCAGCGCGGCGCCAAGATCCTCTGGGACAAGGTCAACGGCGGTGCCAAGAAGGGCTACGTGAATGCTTTCGGCGCTATCACCGCCGGTCAAGCCATGCAACAGGCCAAGGCTGGCCTGGAAGCCGTTTATCTGTCCGGCTGGCAAGTTGCTGCCGACGGCAACACCTCCGAAACCATGTACCCGGACCAGTCGCTGTACGCCTACGACTCCGTGCCGACCATGGTTCGCCGCATCAACAACACCTTCAAGCGCGCTGACGAAATTCAGTGGTCGCGTGGTGTCAATCCGGGCGACGAAGGCTTCATCGACTACTTCCTGCCGATCGTTGCTGACGCTGAAGCCGGTTTCGGTGGCGTGCTGAACGCTTTCGAACTGATGAAGAATATGATCGCCGCTGGCGCTGCCGGCGTTCACTTCGAAGACCAGCTGGCTGCTGCCAAGAAGTGCGGCCACATGGGTGGCAAGGTGCTCGTGCCGACCCGCGAAGCCATCGAAAAGCTGATCTCCGCTCGTTTCGCCGCTGACGTCATGGGCGTTCCGACCCTGATCCTGGCCCGTACCGATGCTGAAGCCGCCAACCTGATCACCTCCGACTACGACGAGAACGACAAGCCGTTCCTCACCGGCGAGCGCACTCAGGAAGGCTTCTACCGCGTCAAGAACGGTCTGGAGCAGTCCATCTCCCGCGGCGTTGCTTACGCTCCGTACGCTGACCTCGTCTGGTGCGAAACCGGCGTGCCCGATATCGGCTTCGCCCGCGAATTCGCCCAGGCCATCCAGGCCGCCTGCCCGGGCAAGCTGCTGTCCTACAACTGCTCGCCGTCCTTCAACTGGAAGAAGAACCTGTCTGACTCCCAGATCGCTTCCTTCCAGGAAGAACTGTCGGCCTTGGGCTACAAGTACCAGTTCATCACCCTGGCTGGTATCCACGTCAACTGGTACAACACCTTCCAGTTCGCCCACGCTTACGCTCGCGGCGAAGGCATGAAGCACTACGTCAACATGGTTCAGGAGCCGGAATTCGCTGCTCGCGACAAGGGTTACACCTTTGTCTCCCACCAGCAGGAAGTCGGCACCGGTTACTTCGACGAAGTCACCACCGTCATCCAGGGCGGTTCCTCCTCCGTCAAGGCCCTCACCGGCTCGACCGAAGAAGAGCAGTTCCACTAATCGGACACACGATTTAGGCATCCCCGCTACCTACCCGGTAGCGTTTGGCCGGCCCCCACAAGGGGCCGGCTTTTTTATGTGAAAAAATTCACACTCACCTTGGTCTAGATCAAAGGGAGGTGGCGATGCTAAATTAAAATTTGGTCACATTATTAATTAGACGCCATGAATCGGGCCATTCCCGGCCGGAATCAGGGTAACGGGAATACGTGCTGGCCAACTTTTTTTCGCGCTTGTCTTTTTGCGTTCTGTGCCGACGACTGCTCGTCGTCGGAGTGCTGTTGCTGTTTCATGGTGTTGCACAAGCTGAGCCCGCGGCATCGGTACGCATCGGAGTTTTGTCCTTTCGCGACGTGGATGCCACCCGCAAGCAATGGACACCGCTCGCCAGCTACCTTGAGGCGCAGATTCCCGGCTATCAGTTCGCCATCCAGCCCTTCCACCTCGAAGAACTCAGCCGTGCAGTCGACAACGGCGAGGTCGATTTCATCCTTACCCAGCCTGAACATTACGTCCTGCTGCGCTCGCGTCATCGCTTGGCCGCCGTCGCCACGTTGACTCAACAAGTTGGAGAGCGCTTCCTCTCCCATTTCGGCGGCGTCATGTTCACCCGGATCGAACGCGCCGATATCGAGCAATTGAAGGATTTGCGTGGCAAGCACATTGCCGCTACGCATGCCCAATCGCTTGGCAGTTACCGCATCCAGCAATGGACGCTGCGCCAAGCAGGGATCGAGTTGCCGCACGACGCCAAGAAAGTGATTTTCACCGGCCAACCACAGGACAAAGTAATCGACGAAGTTTTGTCAGGTCGGGCCGATGTCGGCTTTGTCCGCACCGGCCTGCTCGAATCGATGGTGGCCGAAGGCAAACTGGACCGCAACCAGATCAAGATCATCAATCTGAAAGCACGAGCAGACTTCCCGCAACTGCTATCCACGGAATTGGTCCCGGAGTGGCCCTTCTCCACCGCTCCGCGCGTACCGGATGATCTCGTCAAGGCAGTTACCCTCGCCCTGCTCGAAATTCCGCCCGGACACCCGGCAGCCAAGGCCGGCAAGTTCCACGGCTTCTCGCCGCCGGCCGACTACTCCGGCCTCGAAAGCATCATGATGGAGTTGCGCGCCCATCCCGAGCGTCTCGAACGTTTCGATTTGCGCGACGTCATCGAGAAATACCCGGGGCAACTGATGCTGGGCTTGAGTACGGCCGTGATCCTGCTGCTTCTGTTGCTGCTGCACCTGTTCCGCTCCCGCCGGCAGATCGGCAGCGCCCTGCGCGAGCGGGCCAGCCTGCTGAACAGCCTGGGCGAAGGGGTCTATGGCGTGGATCGTGACGGCTTGTGCTCGTTCATCAACCCACGCGCCCTCGAAATGCTGGGTTTTGCCCACGACGAAGTGATCGGTGCGGACCAGCATTGGCTCTTCCACCATCACCGACCAGACGGCGCTTTGTACGCCAAGGGTGAGTGCCCCATCTATCAAACGCTGACCGACGGCAAGCATCGCAATGGCGAAGAATGGTTCTTCCGCAAAAATGGCGAGATGTTCCCGGTCCAGTATTCCGTGATGCCGGTCTCGGACGGCGGACGCAGCGAAGGCGCCGTCGTCACCTTCCACGACACAACGCGCGAACGGCGGGCCGAGGAAGTGATGCGCATCGCGGCCATCGCCTTCGAGACCCAGGAAGCCATGGTCGTGACCGATGCGCACAACTGCATCCTGCAGGTCAACCGGGCGTTCACCGAGGTCACCGGCTATACCGCCGAAGAGGCGGTCGGGCAGACTCCAGCCCTACTCAAATCCGGCTACCACGACGCATCGTTCTACCAGGAATTGTGGTCGACGCTGCAAGCCAACGGGCATTGGCACGGCGAAATCTGGAATCGGCGCAAGAACGGGGAGATCTACCCGGAGTGGCTGACCATCTCCGCCGTACGCAACCATCAGGGCAAGGTAACGCACTATGTTGCCGCCTTTCTCGACATCACGCAGCGCAAGGAAGCCGAGGAGCAGATCCAGTTCCTGGCCTTCTACGATCCGCTGACCCACCTGCCCAATCGCCGCCTGCTCGCCGAACGCCTGGACAAGGCACTGATCGCCGGCCAGCGCCGGCGCGAATACGCCGCCGTACTGTTCATCGACCTCGACAACTTCAAGACGCTGAACGACACCATGGGTCACGACGTCGGCGACCAGCTGCTGCGCCAGGTCGCCCTGCGCCTGCGCGATGCCGTGCGTTCGAGCGACACGGTGGCTCGCCTGGGCGGCGACGAATTCGTCATCCTGCTCGAAGATCTCAGCGAAAACCTGCACGAGGCCATCGCCCAAATCGAGCACATCGGCCGCACCATCCTGCAGTCGCTCGGCCAGGCCTATCAGTTCGGCAATCTGGCCCATCACTGCACCGCGAGTATCGGCATCATCCCCTTCCGTAACAGTGGCGAGACGGTCGAACATCTGCTGAAATCGGCCGACATGGCCATGTACAAGGCCAAGGAAGCCGGCAAGAACTCCTTGCGCTTCTTCGACCCGGCGATGCAGACCGAAGTCGAAGAGCGCGCCGAAATCGAACGCGAACTGCGTGCGGCACTGCAGGAAAAGCAGTTCGTTCTGCACTATCAGCCGCAGGTCGACGGCAAGGGCCGAATCTTCGGCGCCGAAGCCCTGCTCCGCTGGCGCCACCCAAGCCGCGGCAACGTCGCCCCCGGCGATTTCATCGGTATTGCCGAAGATAGCCGGCTGATCCTGCCCATCGGCCAGTGGGTACTGGAAGAGGCTTGCCGCCAGCTTGCCCAATGGAGTCGCCAACCGGCCACCGCCGATTTGATCCTGGCCATCAACGTCAGCGCCCTACAATTTCGCGACCCCGGCTTTGTCGACAGCGTGGCGCTAGCCCTGCAGCAAACCGGCGCCCCGGCCAGCCGGCTGAAACTGGAAATCACCGAATCGCTGCTGCTCGACGACATGGAGCTGAGCATCGAGCGCATGCGCCGCCTGAAGGATGAAATCGGCGTCGGCCTGGCACTCGACGACTTCGGCACCGGCTATTCCTCGCTGAGTTACCTGAAGCAGTTACCGCTCGACCAGATCAAGATCGATCGCAGCTTCGTGCAAGACATCGGCAGCAACCCGAACGACGCGGCCATCGCCGAAACCGTCATTGCACTCGGCCGTTCCTTCGAACTGAAGGTCGTTGCCGAGGGCGTCGAAACCGACGACCAGCGCGCCGCTCTGGTCAGCCGTGGCTGCGACGCCTTCCAGGGCTACCTCTTCGGAAAACCGGTGCCGATCGAGGAATTCCCGGTCCAGGCCAGCTAATTTCGGGCACTGCTGCGGTGCACTGCCCGAAATGGGCAAAAACCAGGCTCAGGCCGAAGGCCGTGTCCACATCCACAGCATGACCATGCTGCACACCACGGCCGGGCCATAGCCCCAGGGTTCGGGCAGGATGAACCAGGAGCCGACCACGCTGATCGACATCATGATCGTCGACGCCCATTTGGCCACGCGCGGGATGGCCTGATGGTCGCGCCAGGCACGGATGGCCGGGCCGAATTTCGGATGCGCCAGCAGCTTGGCTTCCCATTCCGGATGCGAGCGGGCGAAGAACCAGGCGGCGAGGATCAAGAAAGGCGTGGTCGGCATCAGCGGCAGGAAGGCGCCGATGATCCCAAGCAAGACCGACAGCGCCCCAAGCGCGCGATAGACCGGCACCTTCATCAGCGCAGCTCCCAGTAGGCGGCGTTGCCGTAGTTTTCCTTGAGCAGATCGATGAACAGCCGCACCCGTAGCGGCAGGTGGCGGCGCTGCGGGAAAACGGCGTAAATGCCCATCGGCGGCGCCTGCCAGGCGTCGAGCACCGAGGTCAGCCGGCCTTCCTTCAGGTCGCGGCCGACTTCCCACAGCGAACGCCAGGCCAGGCCGCGCCCGGCCAGCGCCCATTCGTGCAGGACCGCCCCATCGTTGCATTCGAAGGTGCCGCCGACCTTGATCGTCTCGACCTCGCCGCTCTCCGGGTTCTTGAACACCCAGCCGCGCTGCTGGCCGAGCGACAGGCAGTTGTGTTTTGCCAGATCGTCCGGCGTGCGCGGCACGCCATGCTCGACCAGATAGGCCGGGCTGGCCACCACCATGCGCCGCATCTCGCCCAGGCGCACGCTGACTAGGCTGGAATCGGTCAGTTCGCCGATGCGGATGGCGCAGTCGATGTTCTCGTTGATCAAATCGACTAGGCGGTCGCTCAGATTCAGATTGACCCGCACTTCCGGGTTGGCCTGCATGAAATCGCCGACCAGCGGTGCTACGTGCTGCCGCCCGAAGCCGGCCGGGGCCGACACCTTCAGGTAACCGCCGGCCTTCAGCCCGCCGAGTGAAACTGCCGCCTCGGCATTGGCTAGGTCGTTCAGCACTTTCTGGCAATCCTCCAGGAAGGCCTGCCCTTCGAAAGTCAGTGTCAGCTTGCGCGTCGTGCGCAGCAGCAAACGGATGCCGAGCCGCGCTTCCAGCGCATCGATACGGCGCCCGATGATGGCCGGCGTGACGCCTTCGGCCCGCGCTGCGGCCGACAAGCTGCCGCGTATTGCGACGCTGGCAAAGGCTTCGATCTGCTTTAAGCGGTCCATTTGATACTCAAAGTAAAAGATGAATTGATTCTAGCCCACTTTCATGTCTTATATAAGACTCATAGAATGCATCCCATCGCAGTATCCGAAACCTACTTTTCTCAGGAGTTCCGCATGGCCCTCAATCTGCCCGCCGGTATGCAAATTACCGCCCCCGTGAAGCCCGAATGGGAATCCATCCTCACCACCGAGGCACTGGAATTCGTCGCCAAGCTGCACCGCGCCTTCGAAGGCCGTCGCCAGGAACTGCTGAAGGCCCGCGTCGAGCGCCAGGCCCGCATCGATGCCGGCGAAATGCCTGACTTCCTGCCGGAAACCAAGCATATCCGCGAAGGCGACTGGAAGGTTGCCCCGATCCCGGCCGCCCTGCAATGCCGCCGCGTCGAAATCACCGGCCCGGTCGAAGCCAAGATGATCATCAACGCCTTCAACTCGGGCGCTGACTCCTACATGACCGACTTCGAGGATTCCAACAGCCCGAACTGGGAAAACCAGATTCAGGGCCAGGTGAACCTGTACAAGGCCATCCGCCGCGAACTGTCGTTCAAGAACGAAGCCGGCAAGGAATACAAGCTGAACGACAAGATCGCCACCCTGCAGATCCGTCCGCGCGGCTGGCACCTCGACGAGAAGCACGTGCTGGTCGACGGTCAGCGCGTTTCCGGCGGCCTGTTCGACTTCGGCCTGGTCTTCTTCCACAACGCCAAGGAACAGATCGCCCGTGGCGCCGGCCCGTTCTACTACCTGCCGAAGATGGAAAGCCACCTCGAAGCCCGTCTGTGGAACGACGCCTTCGTCATGGCTCAGGATCACTGCGGCATTCCGCAAGGCACCATCAAGGCCACCGTGCTGGTCGAAACCATCCTCGCCACCTTCGAGATGGAAGAAATCCTGTACGAACTGCGCAACCACTCCGCCGGCCTGAACGCCGGTCGCTGGGACTACATCTTCTCCTGCATCAAGAAGTTCAAGAAGAACAAGGACTTCTGCCTGGCCCAGCGCGGCGCCATCACCATGGAAGTGCCCTTCATGCGCGGCTACGCCCTGGCCCTCGTCCAGGCTTGCCACAAGCGCGGCGCCCCGGCCATGGGCGGCATGTCGGCCCTGATCCCGATCAAGAACGACCCGGTCGCCAACGAAAAGGCCCTGGCCGGCATCCGCCACGACAAGACCCGCGACGCCAACGACGGTTTCGATGGCGGCTGGGTGGCTCACCCGGGCCTGGTGCCGATCGCCATGGAAGAGTTCGTCAAGGTCCTCGGCGACAAGCCGAACCAGTTCGAGAAGCAGGTTGAAGGCAAGTTCGGCCCGGAACAGTGGCTCGACTTCCGCCCGACCACCCCGATCACCGAAGCCGGCCTGCGCAACAACATCAACGTCGGCATCCACTACCTCGGCTCCTGGCTGGCCGGCAACGGCTGCGTGCCCATCCACAACCTGATGGAAGACGCCGCCACCGCCGAAATCTCCCGCTCGCAAGTCTGGCAGTGGGTGGTTTCGCCGAAGGGTATCCTCGACGACGGCCGCAAGGTCACCGTTGAAATGGTCCGCCCGATGATCGCCGAAGAACTGGCCAAGGTGAAGGCCACCGTCACCGCCCAAGGCGAAGACACCGCCACCTACGACCAGGCCGCCGAAATCTTCGACCGCATGTCGCTGACCCCGGATTACCCGGAGTTCCTGACCCTGCCGCTGTACGAAGCGATGGCCTAAAAAAATACGAAGTGGAGAGAGACTTGACGCCGGGGCAACCCGGCGTTTTTTTATGCCTGGAAGCGACTGCTGCGGTGCACTGCCCGTTTTGGGCAAAAAACGAAACGGGCTAGCTGTGCAGGCGCAGGTTCAGTTCATCGACCACTTCCGCCCAATCGCCGTCTTCCAGCATTTCCTCGCGCAGGAAGGCGGCCTGGGCAGGGGTCCAGAAGGGTGCCTGATCCAGCGTCATGGCTTGCGGCAGCGGGCGGTGGCTGGCAATGAAGCGCTCGATGGCCTCAGGTGCAGCAGCCAGGCCGAGTTGTTCGAACAGATGCGGCAGGTGGTGATGCTGGAAATCCATGATTGCGCTCCTTGTCGAATGACGACACGCTATCGCCGTCTGCCGGGTAGACTGCCGCCCCGGCGCTGCGTTCCTGCCATTTGCCTATTGCCTCGATAAACCGACTATGGACATCCTGATCGACATCATCCTGAAAGCCGGCCGCTCGGCGGTGGAGCTTTCCTTGTTCATTCTGTTGCCGGTGATGGTGGTCATGCTGTCGCTGATGCGCCTGCTCGAAGCGCGTGGCGCGCTCGATTGGCTGGTCGCCGCGCTGACACCGGTGCTGCGCCCTTTCGGCTTGACCGGCTTGGGCGTCTTCGCCGCCCTGCAGATCAATTTCGTCAGCTTCGCCGCGCCGATGGCAACGCTGACCATGATGGAGCAACGCGGCGCCTCCGACCGTCATCTGGCCGCCACGCTGGCCATGGTCTTCGCCATGGCCCAAGCCAACGCCGCTTTCCCGATGCTGACCATGGGTCTCCATTTCGGCACGACCCTGGTTTTTTCCGTTTTAGGCGGGTGCACCGCAGCAGCGGCCACTTACTACCTGTTCGGCCGCCAGCTCTCGGCCGCGGAGGCGACGCTGGACGAAACCCTGCATCACCCGGTGGCCGAATCGGCCAAAGGCGTGCTCGACGTGATCAACCGGGCCGGGGCCGAAGCGTTCAAGATCGCCGTCGGCGCCATCCCGATGCTGGTGTTGTCGCTGGTCGTCGTTACCGCCTTGCGCCAATTTGGTGCAATCGACCTCATCACCCGCGGGCTGACCCCCGTTCTGGTGCTGCTCTCGATTGATCCCGGCCTGATCCTGCCGACGCTGACCAAATACCTGGCCGGCGGCACGGCGATGATGGGCGTGGTCGACGACATGCTCCGTGCCGGCCAGATGAGCGAAGCGCTGCTCAACGCCAGCGCTGGTTTCCTGATCTCGCCGTTCGACCTGCCCGGTGTCGCCGTACTGATCTCGGCCGGCCGGCGCGTCGCCAATGTGTGGAAGCCGGCGGCGCTCGGCGCCTGTGTCGGCATCGCCCTGCGCACGGCCGGGCACATTCTGGTCGGTTGACGGTCAACACCCCTGTCCGCCGCAGGCACGTTTTGTGCACTGCAACAATCACAACAAAGAAAATTTGTCGGATTGATGACAGGAGTTACAGCCATGGATACCTGGAGCAAATGGACCGAATTTTTCGCCTGCGGCCTGCTCGTACTGCCCGGCACCTTGGGCGTCGGCCTCGATAGTTTCGAGGTTTTCGCGGTCAGCCTGAGCTTGATGTTGTTGATGCTGATTGGCTTCACGGCCGGTGCGCCAGCGGTGCTCAAGCCAAGCGACGAGGATGAGGCGACGAAGAAGCATTAGCTTCTGGGGCGGTGGCAATTAATTACTTTTCGTCAAAGATAAATCGACAAAAAGCGGTCTATTGCTTACTGATCTGGAGTAATAAACTGCGCACCTGATTTTTCAAGGAGCGCAGAATGTTATCCGCCCTGACCCAACTACTCGTTTTCCAGCTGATCGGCGAAGTGATCGCCCGCGGACTGGATGTGTCCGTCCCCGGCCCGGTGATCGGCATGGTGCTGCTGTTCGTCACCCTGATCGCCCGCGGCGGCCCGGGCAAGGATCTGCAACACACCGGCTCAACCCTGCTGCAACACCTGTCGCTGCTCTTCGTGCCGGCCGGCACCGGCATCATGGTCCATCTGCACCGTGTCGCCGACGAATGGCTGCCGCTGCTGCTCTCGCTGCTGATCAGCACCTTCGCCACGCTGGCCGTCACGGCGCTGCTGATGCGCCTGTGCCGCCCCGCACCGACCGGAGAAACGCCATGACCCCGCGCCTCGACCAACTCTGGGTATATCTCGCCGCCTCGCCGTTGCTCGGCCTGACCCTGACATTGATTGCCTATCAGCTGGCCTTTGCCCTCTATCGCCGCTCCGGCTCCCACCCGCTGGCCAACCCGGTGTTGATCGCCGTCACCGTACTGGTCAGCTTCCTGCTGCTCACCGGCACACGCTACGAAACCTATTTCGCCGGCGCACAATTCGTGCACTTCCTGCTCGGCCCGGCCACCGTGGCACTGGCCATTCCGCTCTACCAGCAGGCAAAGCGGGTCAAGGCCATGTTCTGGCCGCTGATCATCGGGCTGGTCGGCGGTAGCGCCACCGCCATCCTGTCGGCCGTGTTCGTCGCCCGCGCCTTCGGCGCCAGCCAGCCGACGCAACTTTCGCTCGCCCCCAAGTCGGTCACCACCCCGATCGCCATGGGCGTGGCCGAGCGCATCGGCGGCATTCCGTCGCTGACCGCCGTGCTGGTCATCGTTACCGGCATTCTCGGCGCCGTCGGCGCGCGCTACGTGTTCGACGTGATGAAGGTGCGCGACCCGGCCATTCGCGGCTTCGCCATCGGCATCGCCTCGCACGGCATCGGCACCGCCCGCGCCTTCCAGGTGAATGAGCAAAGCGGTGCCTTCGCTGCCTTGGCCATGGGATTGAACGGCGCACTGACGGCTTTTTTGCTGCCACTCATTGCCCGTCATCTGACACTGTCCTGAGCCGCCCCCCTCTCCTCTTGTTCAAAAAAGCGATGAGTGAAACTTATTGCGTCCGCCATCCGGAAACTGCAGAATGAAGAAAAACACCCAAAATTGATAGCCCCTCAAAGCACCAAAGGAAGACCATGTCAGCCGGACACGATGATGACCTTGTCTTTGTTGAAGATGACGTCGAAGGGCATGAGACATCTCACAAGGAACTTACTTGGCACATCCTGATTGTCGATGACGATCAGGATGTGCATGAAGCCACCGAATTTGCGCTCGGCGGCATTGAGATTCTCGGTCGGCGCCTGAGCCTGGCGCATGCCTACTCCGGACAGGAAGCAATTGCCTACCTGGGAAAGCATGCCGATATCGCAGTCATTCTGCTCGATGTCGTCATGGAGAGTGATGACGCGGGGCTGAAAACCGTCGACTCCATCCGTAACGAACTCCAGTTGCACAATACCCGCATCATTCTGCGCACCGGCCAGCCAGGACAGGCCCCTGAGACCGAGACCATCACGCGCTATGACATCAACGACTACAAGACAAAGAGCGAACTTAGCCACGCCAAGCTGTTCACGACGCTGACCGCCGCTCTGCGCTCCTACGACCAACTACAGCGTCTAGATGCCAGCCGGCAAGGCCTAGAAAAGATCGTCGCGGCAAGCAACCAGTTCATTGCAGAAAAAGGCCTGCATTCGTTTGCCGAAGGAGTCATCACCCAGCTGGCCAGCCTGATCGGCATCGCACCGGAAGGCTTGGTCTGCGCCGCCGCCGAAGAACACTTCGAACTCGGACAGGAGTACCGGGTCATAGCGGCCGCGGGCAACTATCGCCACCTGATACAACACCGCCTGACGGATATCGACAACCGGCATATCCTCGATTGCCTGACCCGGGCACTCAATGAAAAACGGGGCATCATCGGGCAGCGGGAAGTCACCCTCTATTTCCGCAAGGCGGCGGATGAAGGTTTCGCGGCCTATATCGAATCGAGCGAACCGATCAAGGAAATCGACCAACACCTGCTCGAAGTTTTCTGTACCAATATTGCCCTGTGCGCCAAGAACATCGACCTGGTTGCCGAACTGCGCCGTGATGCCCTTTACGACCGTCAGGTCGGTTTGCCAAACCGGAACGCCCTGCTGGCAGAAGTCGATCAACGGCTCAATCTGGCCAGGAAATACGACACCCTGGTGTTGCTGGACATCGACCAGTTCGGCGCGATCAACGACATGTTCGGGCACAAATACGGCGACGCCCTGCTGAAGGAAATGGCGTTGCGCCTGCGCAAGGACCTGGACAGCGAAATATTCATCGCCAGACTGGCCGGCGATGCCTTCGCCCTTGTCGGATCACACCGTCAACTGGCCCCATCGGCCATCCAGAGGCTCTTTGCCCCCCCCTTCCGCATCAGCGACATAGAGCATGCCATCACCGTCTCGATGGGCCTATGCGCCCTCGGCGATAACCTGCGTGGCACGGATGTCCTGAAAAATGCGTATCTCGCCCTTCGCCGCGCCAAGACGATGGGTATCGCTCAGCATGTGCTGTTCTCTTCTGAAATCGGCCAGGAAACCCGCGAGCGCATGCAGCTACTCCTCGACTTGCGCCAGGCCTTCGAGCACAGACGCCTGCATCTCGTATACCAGCCCCAAGTCGAACTCAACAGCGGGCAAATCATCGGCGTCGAAGCCCTGTTGCGCTGGCAGCAGGACGACGGCAGCATGATTCCGCCAGACCGCTTCATCCCGATTGCCGAGCAATCCGGCCTAATCGTCTCGATCGGACGTTGGATCATCACTGAAGCGCTAAGTGCCTTGCAACGTTTTCGCCAGGCGGGTTGGCCGGATCTGCGCATGGCCATCAACATTTCGACCGTTCAGCTACGCCAGGCCGATTTCTTCGATTTTCTCGATGAAGTGATGCTGGAAACCGGCACCAGCCCGGACAATGTCGAACTGGAAATCACCGAATCGGTCGCTCTGGAAGGCATGGCGCCCATGGTCAATTTGCTGAACCGGCTACGCCAGCGAGGCATCAGCATCGCCATCGACGATTTCGGCACCGGCTACTCGTCCCTGAATTACCTCGAACAACTGCCCATCGACCACCTCAAAATCGACCGCAGCTTCATCCTGTCCCTGTCCGCCAGCGACCGCGGCGAACGTATCGTCCGCACCATTGCCAAACTGGGAAACGAACTGCAGTTGAAAACCGTTGCCGAAGGTGTCGAAACCGCCGAGGCACTGGAAAAACTGAGGGAAATCGGCTGCCGTGCCGCACAGGGCTACCATTTCTCCCGCCCGCTCAAGGAAACCGAGCTGCTTGCCTGGCTGGAAGAAAGCAAATGAAACTCGAAGCTCATTGCAATCGCGTCCGCACAGGCTCTCGTTTAGCGCTTCTTGCTGTTTGTCTTTTCCAATTGACTGCCTGTAGCGATAACAAACCGGTCCGCATCGGTTTCATCGGCGAGTTGACCGGCAACTCTTCCGATCTTGGCGAGGGCGGACGAAACGGCGTCCTGCTGGCCATCGAGAAGCAAAATCAAAACGGCGGGATTGCAGGTCACCCAATCGAGCTGATCGTTCGTGATACGGGCCTGGATGTCGAATCCGCCAAGAAGGCCAATCAAGAATTGCTCACTGCCGGCGTTGAAATCGTGATTGGCCCAATGACCAGCGCCATGGTCGAAGCCCTGCTGCCGCTCAACGAGAAAGCCGCGGTCGTCATGTTGTCTCCGACCGCTTCGGCCGCCAAATTTGCTGGCAAGGACGACCAGTTGTTCCGCATCAATCGCACCACACGCGACAATGCAAAGCTTTTTGCCGATTATTGCCTTCGCTCCAAGTGGCAACGTATTTCGGCAATCGCCAATGAAGACAACAGAGTCTTTTCCGAGAGCTGGCTGAACGAGTTCAAAACAGCGTTCGAAAAGCAGGGGGGGCAGCTGACCAGCGCATCCTTCTTCGATTCCAAGGCTTCCAGCCATACCCCGTTGATCCAGGAGGCACTGAAGGAAACACCCGATGCCATCATACTGATCGCCAACGCTGGCGACTCTGCCCGCCTTGCCCAGCAAACCCGCAAGCAGAGCAGCAACATCCAGATACTGGCTGCCGAATGGGCCGCCACTGGACAACTCCTCGAACATGGAGGCAAGGCGGTTGACGGACTGATCACCCTGCAGCAGTTCTCCAGCCAGGATAACTCAGCTTCATTTGTTGCCCTGCGCGATAAATATCGGGAACGCTACGGGCGCGAACTGGCATTTGCCAGTGTGCTGGCACATGATGCGGCAACCGTCGCCATAGATGCACTCAGTCGCCGCGTGAAGGGGCAAGCGCTCAAGGAAACCTTGATCAAATCCGGCCCCTACCGCGGCCTCCAGGAAACCATACAGTTCGACCGTAACGGCGATACGCTCCGCGCGGCACGCTTTGCCACGATCAAGGACGGACAGTTCGTCACTCTGCCATGAGAATCGAACCTCGCTGGCATCTGAGCAGTTCCTTGACCGGCCTGCTGGCACTAGCCTCTGCCATTGCCTTCCTGTTCACTTTCCTGCTCCTGCTTGCCTACTACCAACCTCGTCTGGCCGAGGAAGCCCGGGACGAATTATCGGCAAAGAGCCTCGACCTGGCGCAACGAACGGAACACGCCCTTTCGCTGCTCGAGGGGCAGCTTGAATTGCTGGCTAGCGCGCTCTCAAGCTCAACCAGCACTTTCAAGAACAGCCAGGTGCTGCTCGATCGACTGACACACCAAAACGGCTATTCCGCGGTCTATCGCATTCGCCCCGACGGGCGCGTAACGCAGGCCTCAATCAAGGACGATAATGCGCAATCCCGACTGAACGACCTGTTGAACAGCGACCTCTCGAATAATCGCCTGCGCAATCAGGTCACCCAGAGGCTGCAGACGGTCTGGAGCGACAAATATCTCTCTCCGGTATCGCAGCGCCTCTCGGTCGCCATCGGTGTCTGGACTGGCAACGAAGTGGTGATCGGCGAAATCCCCCTCGAGCTGATCCTGAAAACCGTCACAGAAACGGGGAACCCGAAGGATCTCTCGATCTGGGTTGCCGATGCCTACGGCGAGATTCTGGCAGATACCGAGGATAAGCGCCGCGTCGGCGTCACCAACCTGTCGGCGCAAACCTTTTTCAACGAGATACGCAACAAGGACTTCGTCCAGTCTTCACTCCGCTTCGAGGCTACCGACTACCAGATGGCTGCTGCCAGGTCGCATGTACTGGGGTGGTCCTTCATCGTCAAGAGTCCGAGCGGATTCAAGGCTCCCAAATTGCGCACCGTCATTGACCTGGGAGGGATGACCTTGCTGAGCCTGATAGTGCTCAGCCTCGTTCTCGCTCCTCTGTGGACCACGCGCATGGCTCGCCCGATCAAGGCCATCGCCGATGGGGCACGTCGCGTGGCCGACGGCAAGGCTGTCAGTCAGTGGCCACGCAGTTCGGTCATCGAACTCAATCAACTCTCGTACCACCTGGAAAGCATGGAGCGCTCGATCCGCGACCGCGAGCAGGAACTCGAAGCGATCTTCGAACTCTCGCCTGCCGGAATGCTGGTCGCCGACATCGCGAACAACTATGCCTTCATCCGCGTCAACGACGCCATCGTCGACTTGCTAGGCTATCAGCGTGACGAATTGCTGGGCAAGAATGGCCAGCAGCTTGGCCTGTGGAAAGACAAAAGTCTGCGTGACACCTTGCTCCACGATATTGAGGAGTTCGGCCAGGCGCATCTCGAAGCCTGGCTGGTCCGCAAGGATGGCTCGGAGTTTCTGGCACAGATCAACGTCCGAAAAGCATTTTTGAGTGGTAGATGGCGGATCATCTGGGTCGCCGAGGATGTGACGGACATTCGGGAACTCAATGCAGAACTCGAAAAGCGCGTACAGAAACGGACAGAGCAACTGGCTCAATCGAACCAGGAGTTGTCGGAAGCGCTAGAACGCCTGCAAATTACCCAGCATGAATTGATCCAGTCCGAGAAACTCGCTTCGCTGGGTTCGCTGGTGGCCGGCGTCGCCCATGAATTGAACACCCCTATCGGCAACGGCGTCATGGCTGTCACCACCCTGCGCAAGGCGCTCAAGACCTTCCGCGACCAAAGCGCCGAAGGACTCAAGCGCTCCATGCTGGACACTCTGGTTCAAGCGGTCGATACGGGCTCGGATATTGCGCAACGCAACCTGCAGCGTGCTGCCGAACTGGTCAGCAGTTTCAAGCAGGTTGCCGCCGACCAAACCAGTTCGCAGCGACGCAGTTTCGCACTTGATGAAATGATCCATGAAGTCGTCCTTACGCTGCAGCCCACCTTGCGGCACAGCGCTGCCAAGCTACAGGCGGATGTCCCCCAGGGCATACAGATGGATAGCTACCCGGGGCCGCTCGGTCAGGTTCTGACCAACCTGATCGGCAACGCCACCATGCATGCTTTTGCCGACAAGGGCGAAGGAACGATTTCCGTTACCGCTGTTCTGCAGGAGCATGGGCAATTGAAACTGTCGGTCAGCGATGACGGGTGTGGGATTCCGGAAGAGATGCTACCGAAGATATTCGACCCCTTCGTCACCAGCAAAATGGGGCGTGGTGGCACTGGGCTCGGTTTGCACATTGCGCACAATATCGTCCTCAACGTATTGGGCGGCAGTATTGCCGCCCATAGCGAAAAAGGCATGGGCAGCACCTTCGAACTGGTGATTCCGTTGGTTGCGCCCCAGTCCGGCAACTCCCGAGCCTGATCGCCTCTATCAATTCGCTAACGATGCCGTTAGGGTTAGCACCAATGGCCGCAAGAGGCTCCCCAGAGAACAATTGAGGCATGTTTCTCCGTCCGTCTGCTCCATCGCCCAGGCAAACCCGGCTCTGGCTTGCCCCCTACATTGCCATCGGCATTTTTGCCGTGGCCATGCTCATCGTCACCGGCCTGCTGCAATGGCGCGAGCATGACACCGCGCGCTCGGCGCTCGAAGGCGACATGCATTGGGCCGAGCGAACCATCGAGAGTCGTCTGCATGCTCATGTCGACTTCCTTGGCGAACTTGGCCGCGAACAGGAATTCAAGCAGCTGACTTACGAGTCCTTTCAGGTCCGCGCCTCGCGCTATGTGCGCGAAGCACCGGAAATCCTGGCCATCGTCTGGGTCGATACTGAGGGCAAGATCGAATGGGTGGCACCGAACGAATCCACCGTGACCTTCGTCGGCGAGCAATTGGCCGGTAGCCGCCTGGAAGCTCTGCAGGAGGCGCTGCGTGTGCGGCGCGAGAGCGTTTCGCGCGATTATCCGGACGTCTTCCAGAAGCCGCTGCACGACATCATCCTGCCCGTACAACGCGGCAGCGCCGATATCGGCGCCTTCGTCGCCATCCAGTCGCTGGAAATCCTGCTGCGCACCAGTCTGCCGACGCTATTCACCACGCGCTACAGCGTCAGTATCGTCGATAGTGCCAACCGCGAGGTATATAGCAACTCGTCGATCAAGCCGACCGACAAGCGCATCAGCGGGGCGATCAACCTCGACTTTCCGAACAACCGGCTCGGCCTGAACCTCGTCGCCTATCGCGGCGGCGGCACTTGGCTGCAATTCGTGCCGGCAGCGCTGATCATCGTGTTGACCCTGATTGCCACCATCACGCTGATCCAGTTGCGCCGCCATTCGCAAAGCCGGGCCGACACCGAGGAAAAGCTGCGCGCCGCCTACGCCTTCCGTCAGGCGATGTCGCAATCGATGATCACCGGCCTGCGCGCCATCGATCTCGAAGGGCGGATCACCTTCGTCAATGCCGCCTTCTGCCGCATGACCGGTTTCGACGAAGCCGAACTGGTCGGCATCAAGCCGCCTTACCCCTATTGGCCGCCCGAAGAGTTCGACCGACTGGAGAGCAACATCCGCATGGCCCTGAGCGGACAGGCTCCGGCCAGTGGCTTCGAGATGCGCATCATGCGCAAGAACGGCGAGCGTTTCGATGTCCGACTGTATTTCTCACCGCTGATCGATACCACCGACGGACAGCAGATCGGCTGGATGGCGTCGATGAACGACATCACCGAGCCGAAGCGCGTGCGCGTCGAACTGGAGCGGGCGCACGAGCGCTTCACGACGGTGATCGATGGTCTCGACTCGCCGGTCCATGTGGCCGACGTGCAGACCGGCGAAATCCTCTTCGCCAACCGGGCCTTCCAGAACATCTTCGGTTTCGATGCCGTCGGCAAGAACTCCGCCCAGGTTACCGCCGCCTGCCGTCCGGCCAACGAATGGTTGCATTTCGATCCGGCGACACTGAGCGTCGAGCAACTGCCGTGCGAACTGTTCGACGGCGAAATCCAGCACGTGCTCTCCGGCCACTGGTACCACATCCACGAACGGGCGATCCGCTGGGTGGACGGCCGCACCGTACGCGTGCAGATCGCTGCCGACATCACCGACCGCAAGCATATCGAGGAAGTTAACCTGCAGCAGCAAAAGCGCCTGGAACAAACCTCGCGTCTGATCACCATGGGCGAAATGGCCAGTTCTCTGGCGCATGAGCTGAACCAGCCGCTCTCCGCCATCGCCAATTACTGCGCTGGCTGCGTCAAGCGCATGCAATCAGGCAACTACCGCCTGGACGACCTGCTCGGCGCCATGCAGAAGGCCTCGGAACAGGCCGAGCGGGCAGGCAAGATCATTCGCCGCATGCGCGACATGGTCAAGAAGGGCGAGCCGAACCGCCAGCCGGTGAGCCTGGCCGATCTGGTGGACGAAACCCGTGCCTTCGCCGACATCGAAGCCCAACGTACCGGCACGCAGATCGTCGTCGATCTGCCGGAGGACCTGCCGCGTATCGTGGTTGATCGCATCATGATCGAGCAGGTACTGCTCAACCTCGTGCGCAACGGCATCGAAGCCATGGCCGACGTCCCCTTTGAGCGTCGTCGCCTGACCATCGCGGCCCGCCCGGTGGACGAGCGCATGCTGGAAATTTCCGTGGCCGATCTCGGACATGGCTTGGCAGAAGAGGATATCGAACGTATCTTTGCACCGTTCTATACGACGAAGCCGGAAGGCATGGGCATTGGCCTCGCCATCTGCCGCTCCATCGTCGAGTTTCACCAGGGCAGGCTATGGGTGGAACCGCGTCGCGAGGGAGGGACGCTCTTCCACTTCACGGTTCCGCGCGAGGAAGAAGATGAGTGAGTTGCAAACAATCTATGTCGTCGATGACGACGAAGCGATGCGCGATTCGATGACTTGGCTGCTCGAGGGCGAAGGTTATCGGGTGGCCTGCTTCGACTCCGCCGAAAGCTATCTGAAAGCGCGCCACGACGGGCTGCGCGGCTGCCTGGTGTTGGACGTACGCATGCCTGAGATGAGCGGCCTGGAACTGCATGAGAAACTGGATGCGCTGGGCTCGACCCTGCCGATCATCTTCGTCACCGGCCATGGCGACGTTCCGATGGCGGTTTCCGCCCTGCAACGCGGCGCCTGCGATTTCATCGAGAAGCCCTTCCACAACGAAGACCTCCTCGGCCGCATCCGTCGCGCCCTCGAACTGGATGCCCAGATGGCCGCCCGCCGCGAGCGCGACGGCGCCATCACCCATCGCCTCGATCAACTGACCCAGCGCGAGCGCGAAGTGCTCGATCTCGTCGTCGCCGGCAAGCTCAACAAGCAGATTGCCGACGAGCTAAACATCAGCATGAAGACCGTCGAAGCGCACCGCGCCCGGGTCATGGAAAAAATGGGAGTCCGTACCCTGGCCGAGCTGGTCAAGGCGGTGATGACGACGAATGCCTGAAGCTAGATCGGGATGATGTCGTCACCCTGCATGCCGACGCTCTCTTCCAGCGTGATCTGCTGACGGGCAATCTTCCGGCGCATCAGTTTTTCCTGGATCTGCGGCGGCAGGTCGGTGACCAGGATGACTTTCTTGGCGATCAGCAATTCGATCAAGTCTTCGATGACGCGGATGAAATCAAGGTCGAGCTGCAGCATTTCGTTCTGGCGCCAGCGTTCGTTGATGAATTCCAGCACCTCGGCGTTATCGGCGGGCAGCGCCTCCTGCGCATCGCCATGCGGCGCCGGATGCATCTCACGAATCCGGCCTTCCTTGTCTCGCGCCACGTATAGCATCGCCACCCCCTGATCGATATCCCAAACAGTTTGCATCAGTCATTGCAGCTTGGCAATTGGACTGCTGCGGTGTACCGGCGATAATTCGCTTTTTTCCAACTCGGCTCCATCATGACCGCCAGCCATTCCGATTCCAACATCCAGAAGAAGGTCGTCGTTGCCGCCTGCTTCGGCACTTTCCTCGAGTGGTACGACTTCCTGACCTTCGCGTCGCTGGCCACCTATTTCGGCGTGCTCTTCTTCCCGGCCGACGATCCGGTTGCCGCATTGCTTGCCAGCCTCGGCACCTTCGGCATCGGCATGATCGTCCGCCCGCTCGGCGCCGCACTCTTCGGCTCACTAGGCGACCGCCATGGCCGCCGTACCATCTTTCTCGTCACCATCGTGCTGATGGGCCTGGCCACAGTCTGCGTCGGCCTGCTGCCGACCTACGAGCAGGTCGGCTTGCTCGCCCCGGCCCTGCTGTTATTCCTGCGCATGCTGCAAGGCTTGTCGGTTGGCGGCGAAATCGGTGGCGCCTCGGTTTACCTGACGGAACACGCCCCGGAAGGCCGACGCGGCCTGTACACCAGCGTGCTGCAACTGATGGGACCGCTCGGCATGATGGCCTCGACGCTGCAGATCGTCGTGTTGCAACACTTTCTCGACGACGCCGACTTCAAGACCTGGGGCTGGCGCATTCCCTTCCTGCTCTCCGCCGTGCTGCTCGCCATTTCAATCAAGAGCCGCCTGAACCTGCATGAATCGCCCGTCTTCCGTCACCTGCGCGAAAAGAACGCCCTGGCCAAGGCACCGCTGCGTGACTGCCTGCGCGACAAGCAGACGCTGGGCCGCATGGGCCTGCTCTTCTTTTGCATTTCGGCCGGCGGCTCGCTGATCTTCTTCTCGGCGCAGGTGTATACCAACGTCTTCTTGAAGACCGTGGTCAAGTTGCCGGCAGCCCAGGCCAGCGGGTTGGTCATGATCTCGACCCTTGCGCTCTTCCCGGCCACGCTGTTCTGCGGCTGGCTGTCCGACCGCATCGGCCGTCGCCCGGTGCTGCTCACCGGCCTTATCTGCGGTGCACTGGCCATTTTCCCGGTTTTTCAGGGCCTGCTGCACTACGGCACGCTGCCGACGCCGGACACGACCATGCTGACCCTGCTGCTGCTCGTGCTGGTCGTGCCGCTCGCCTGCATCACCGGACCGCAGACGGCGACGCTGCCGGAGCTGTTCCCGGCGCGCACCCGCTATACCGCCGTCGCCCTGCCGCATAACCTGTCGGCCGGCTGGATCGGCGGCATGTCGCCCTTCATGGTCACCTGGCTGGGCGTGCAGTTCGCCAGCCCATTGGCCGGCCTGTGGTATCCCACGGTCCTACTCATCATGGCCACCGTCGTCGGTTATTTCTTCCTGCCGGAAGTCGCCAACCGCCCGCTGGAAGACTGATCAGTAATTCCTCACCGGCACCTTCGGCGGCATGCGCGGCTTGCCGGTGAAGGTCGCCGGGGGAACCTTATAGCCGACGGCCTTGCCCTTCTCGTCATAGACGATATTGGCCGACTGCTGCTGCGGCTTGTCGCGGCTGGCCGTGATTTCCAGGCTGGCGGCTCGCGCCGGTGCCGGACGATCGAGTTCGGCGCGCATGATGCGCACACGTTCGGCGGCAATGCGCTTGTCGATGGCGTCCGTCGCCATATTGCGCTCGACCAGCTTCTCGCGCATGTTGAGCAAAGCTTCCAGTTCCTTGGACATGCGCATGGAACGCGTCGGCTCGCCCCATTTTTCCTTGGGCTGACTGATCGCAATATTGAATTCTTCCGGGTTACTGACCATGCGCGCGATGTTGAGGTGGTTGTAACGCATCGCCCATTCCAGCGCGCCATCGCCCCAATCGTTCTTGACCGTGCGGTCGGCGCCCTTCTCGATCAACTTGCGCGCAATGTCGTGCTTACCTTCATAAGTCGCCATCATCAGGACGCTGGAACCATTGGTGCTGCGCGCATTGATGTCCGCCCCCTGCTCCAGCAGGTAATCGACCACCTCTTCGTGCCCGGAAAAGGCCGCGTAATGCAGCGCCGACCATTGCTTGGCCGGCGGATTGATGCGCGCTCCGCGTTCGATCAGCCACTTGACTGCTTCCAGCTTGCCGCGCCAGGCGGCTAGCGCCACCGCCGTCTCGCCGTTGCTGTTGATGGCATTGATGTCAGCGCCGCGCGAGATGAACAGTCGCATCATCGGCAGATTGCCTTCCCAGGCGGCGATCATCAGCCCGGTGCCGATACGGCCGCCGACGAAATCCGGCGGCATGCCGGCATCCAGCCACTCGGTCGCCTGGGCGATATCGCCCAGTTCGATGTTGTTGGAAAAGGCGATGGGCGACGGCAGCGCAACACCGTTCTGCTTTTCGGCGGCCAGGCCCGGCAAAACCAGGGTCATACCGATTATCATTGCCGCCACTCGCTGTTTCACCATCCGCATCTTCCGAACTCTCGCCAATTTGCAATCCGCGCATTCTCTCACGACCCGCAACCTGCGTCGGCTCGGCATCGCCTTGCTGCTCTCGCTGCTCCTGCACGTACTGCCATTTGTGTCGCTGCCGGATTTTGCCCAAAAACGACCGTCCACCGCAGCACCGATCGTCGCCGAATTGCGCCCGCCGGCACCCAAGCCGCCGCCTGCCGATCTGCCGCTGACCATGCCCGAGCAACCCAAGCCGCGCAGCGAGCCGCCCCCGCCCCCGACGGCCAAAGCAGCGCGTTCGCAACCCAACAAGGCGCGTCCGTGGACCGAGGTCGTCCGCCAGCACCTGAAACAGCTCGATGCCGCCGGGCAGTTCTATCCGGCCGAAGCCATCGCCCAGGGCCAACAAGGCGAAGTGCTCGTCCTGATCATCGTCGACGAGTCCGGCACCGTCGTTGCTGCCCGTGTCGAACAAGGCAGCGGCTATCCCTTGCTTGATGCCGCGGCACTGCGCGCCGTTCGTTCCCTGCGCTCGCTGCCGTCCGACGCCCCGCGCGAAGCCGTACTCCCGGTACGCTTTCGCCTGAAATAGCAAAAAGCACCCTAGCCGCCTAATTTTAGAAGACTTTTATAATTTAGCGTTTTATAATTAAAAAACCAGATTCACCAAATCTGATACCCATCAAACACAATTCCGGGAGGAGCAAGCATGAACGCCCTAAGTAACCTGCGCGTCTCATCGCGCATGCAGATTCTGGTGGCCCTGACCCTGGTCGGCCTGTTGATTCTCTGCCTCTCGGCGCTGTACCAGCTCAAAGACAGCATGCTGGAAGACCGCAAGGCGACGACGCAAAATATCGTCGAGGTCGGTATGGGCATCCTGGCCCACCACCACAAGCTGGTCAGCGAAGGCAAGCTAAGCGAAGTCGACGCCAAGCAGGCAGCCCGTAATGCCCTGCGTGGCCTGCGTTACGGCAAGGATGACTATTTCTTCGGTACCGACACCTCAGGGCTCTATTACCTGCATGGGGGCAACCCGGCCATGGAAGGGCAGAACAAGATCGACCTGAAGGACAGCAACGGCAAGCTGTTGATCAGGGAATTGATCTCTGCCGCCCAGGCTGGCGGTGGCTTTGTCGATTACTGGTTCCCGCGCGCCGGTCAGCAGAAGGCCGAGCCCAAGCTCTCCTATGCCAAGCTGTTCACGCCCTGGAACTGGATGCTGGGTACCGGCATCTACATCGACGACGTCGACACCGAATATCGCAAGAACGCCATGCTGCTCGGCGGCATTTCCATCGCACTGCTGGTCGTCCTGATCGTTTTTGGCTGGATGGTCAGCAACAGCGTCATCAAGCAACTCGGCGGCGAACCCAAGCTGGCCACCGAAATCATGCAACGCGTCGCTGCCGGCGATCTCACTGCCGATGTCGGCAACGCGCCACAAGGCAGCCTGCTCAGCGCCCTCGGCGGCATGGTTTCCTCGTTGCGTCAGATGGTCAGTGAAATTCATCAGGACGCAAATCAGTTGGTGGCCAATGCCGAACAGATCGCCACTGCTTCCGATGAAGTCGCCAAGGCGGCCGAACACCAGGCCGATGCTACTTCGGCAATGGCAGCAGCCATTGAGGAACTGACCGTCAGCTCCAATCACATTTCCGACAGCGCCCGCGAAACCTCACGCGATTCGAGCGAAGCCGTCGAGCTGTCCGGCCAGGGCGCCGGACGCGTCGAGCAAGCGGCACGAGCGATCCAGCAGATTTCCTCGACCGTAACTGACGCCTCCGAACGTATCCGCGCCCTGGAAGAGCGTGCCAACCAGATTTCCTCCATCGCCAACGTGATCAAGGACATCGCTGGCCAGACCAACCTGCTGGCCCTCAACGCCGCCATCGAAGCCGCCCGCGCCGGCGAACAGGGGCGTGGCTTCGCGGTGGTTGCTGACGAAGTACGCAAACTGGCCGAACGCACCTCGCTGGCCACCACCGAGATCGAGCAGATGATCACCGGCATCCAGGCCGACACCGTCGGTGCTGTCGACGCCATGGGCACGGCATTGCCGGAAGTGGAACAAGGCGTTCAGCTGGCTGAATCGGCCTCGGAATCCTTGCGAGCCATCGAGGAAGGCGCCCGCCGCACCCTGGAGCGCGTCGGCGAAGTTGCCGATGCGACTCTGGAACAAAGCGCTGCCAGCACCTCCATCGCCCAGCGCGTCGAGCAGATCGCCAATATGGTCGAAGAAACCACGGCCACCATCCGTGGCACGGCCGACAACGCCCACGAACTGGAAAAAATCGCCAACAACCTGAAGGCGATGATCGGCCGCTTCCGCGTCTGATCCTTAGCTCAGCGCGGGCGCCCTCGTTTCAGATGGCGCCCACGTTGCGCAGACCGGCAATGGCCTCGCTGCCGTAGCCAAGCTCCCGCAATACCGCATCCGTATGCTCGCCCAAGGCGGGCCCCAGCCATTCCGTTGCCCCCGGTGTCGCCGACAGCTTGGGGACGATGCCAGGCATCTTGAAGGCTCTGCCATCCGGCAATTGGCCGCTTTCGAACATCTGGCGGGCAATGAATTGCGGGTCGGCGAACATGTCGGTGACCGAATAAACACGCGACGACGGCACCTCGGCCTTGGCCAGGACATCGAGGACTTCCGCTTCATCCAGCCCGGCGCACCAGGTATCGATCAGGGCATAGATTTCGTCGCGCCGCGCATCGCGCCCGGCGTTGTCGGCCAACGTCGGATCGTTGGCCAGATCGTCGCGACCGATGGCCAGCATGAAGCGCTTGAAGATGGCGTCGCCGTTGGCGCCGATGGTGACATGCTTGCCATCGCGCGTGGTGTGTGTATTCGATGGCGTGATACCGGGCATGATGTTGCCGGTGCGCTCGCGCACGAAACCGAAGACGTCGAACTCCGGCACCATCGATTCCATCATGGCGAACACCGCCTCGTACAAGGCCACGTCGACCACCTGCCCCTGACCGCCATTGACCTCGCGGTGACGTAAGGCCATCAGCGCGCCGATGGCGGCCCACAGCGCAGCGATGGAATCACCGATGGAGATGCCGGTGCGCACCGGTGGCCGGTCCCGGAAGCCGGTGATGTAGCGCAGTCCGCCCATCGACTCGCCGACCGCGCCGAAGCCAGGTTGCTCCTTGTATGGCCCGCTCTGGCCGAAACCGGAGAGGCGAACCATGACCAGGCCGGGGTTGTCGGCCCGTAGCGTTTCCCAGCCCAGCCCAAGCTTCTCCAGCACGCCGGGACGGAAGTTCTCGACCAGGATGTCGGCCTGGGCGATCAGTTCGCGGACGAATTTCAGTCCGTCCGGATGCTTCAGGTTGGCCGTCACCGATTTCTTGTTGCGCGCCTGCACGTACCACCATAGCGAGGTACCTTCGTACAGCTTGCGCCACTTGCGCAGCGGATCACCGCCATCGGGCGCTTCGACCTTGATCACCTCGGCGCCGAATTCGGCCAGGATGCGCGTGCAGAATGGGCCGGCGATCAGCGTGCCGAGTTCGACCACCTTGAGGCCGGCCAGGGGTTTCTGTGCTTGGCTCATGTCAGGGCTCCCAATGTTCGACCGGCAATTTTTCGCCCCACAGCCGGTGCACCGTAGCAGTCACTTGTTGCGGCGCCCCGCTGGTATGTACGGCCAACCGTCCGTGCCCGCCGCCAAGCAGATTGCCCGCCGCGAGCAGGCGCTCAAGTTGGCGGGCCACCGCCTCGCCCGTATCGAGCAGTACGGTGCCGGCGGGCATGCGCCGGGCAATGCCTTCGCGCACCCACGGATAATGCGTGCAGCCGAGCACGACCACGTCGGCCCCGGCCGCGGCCAGCGGTGCGACGAAGGTATCGAGCAGGGCCTCGACACGAGAGCTGGTCGGCCCCTCGCTCTCGATTGCGTCGGCCAGGCCGGAACAGGGCTGGGCCACCACCCGGACATGGTTGGCATGGTTGCCGATCAGGCGTTGGAAGCGTTCGCTATGGAGTGTGCGCGTCGTCGCCAGGACGCCAATTACACCCGACTGTGTCAGCCCTGCCGCCGGTTTCACGCCCGGTTCGAGAGCGACGATGGGAATCGGCGTGGCCGCCCGGATAGCTTCTGCGGCCGCCGCCGTCGCCGTATTGCAGGCAACGACTAGCGCCTTGGCGCCGCGCTGGGCAAGCGCCTGGGCGATGGCCACCCCACGTTCACGCAGGAAAACCTCGGGCTTGTCGCCATACGGCAGGAAGCGGGTATCGGCGAAATAAAAGTAGTCTTCGTGCGGCAGACGCGCGCGCAAGGCGCGCAGGACGGTCAGTCCTCCAAGACCGGAATCGAAGACGGCAACGGGTTGTGAACTCACGAAGAAACTAGTGGGGAACGGGCATCGGCAATCCGTTTGAGGATACCACTCAGCTCCCCGACGTTCACCGGCTTCTTGAGAAAATCGTTCATGCCGACCGCCAGGCAACGCTCCCGGTTCTCGGCAAAGGCATCGGCCGTCAGGGCGACGATGGCCACCGGCGGACTGCCGTGCAGGCGCTCGTGATCGCGAATGCGCTGGGTTGCCTGATAGCCGTCGAGCACCGGCATGTGGCAATCCATCAGGACCAGATCCGGTAGCGCGGCCTCGCACACTTTCTGTACCGCTTCCTCGCCATTCACCGCCGTCTCGACGACGTGCCCCATCTTCTTGAGCATGGCGCTGACCACCATCATGTTCAGCGGCTCGTCGTCGACCACGAGAATGCGGAGCTGCGTATTCTTCTTGGTCGTTTGGTCGGCTGCCTTGGCCGGTTCGGCGCTGGGCGGTAGTTCCAGCGGCGAGTGGTCGGCCAGGACAGTCACCGTAAACCAGAAACGACTGCCCTCGCCTTCGCGACTCTCCACTCCGGCCTCGCCCCCCATCAGTTCGGCCATGTTGCGCACGATGGAGAGCCCGAGCCCGGTGCCGCCGAAACGCCGCGTCGTCGATGCATCGACCTGCGAAAACGGCTGAAAGAGCAGCGAGACCTTGTCGGCTGGTATGCCGATCCCGGTATCGCTGACCGAAAACTCGAGACGCACGCTATCGCCCTCGCTGGCCACGACCCGCCCCTCGACCCGCACCGAACCGCGGTCGGTGAACTTGATGCCGTTGCCAATCAGGTTGGTCAGCATCTGACCGATCCTTGCTGGGTCGCCGCGGTAGCGCAAGGCCGGGCTGCCCAGCCAGTGTGCCGAAAGCTGCACCCCCTTGGCCGCTGCCTCTTCGCCAAACAGCGCCAGTTGTTCATGTAGCAGATACTCGGGCTGGAAAGGCAGTTCCTCGAGTTCGACCCGGCCGGCCTCGATCTTGGAGAGATCAAGGATATCGTTGAGCAGGGTCAGCAAGGTCTGCCCGGAATTCATGATGACCTGCACGTACTTCTGCCGCTCGGCCTCGACCAGTCCGGGCAGCATCAACAACTGGGCCATGCCCAGGATGCCGTTCATCGGCGTGCGAATCTCGTGCGACATGGTGGCCAGGAACTGGCTCTTCGCCAGGTTGGCCGCTTCGGTACCACGCAACGCCTTTTCCAGGCGCTCGGCCATCGCCCTCATCTCGGCGGCCTGGACGAAGGAGCGATCCAGCGTCTGATGGTAGTAATGGCAGGCCTGCAGCATGGAAATCGTGAACAAGAAGGCCATGAAGGCCAGCATCCAGTCGCGCACGCCATGCGAATCAAGTAGTGCCGTGACAATCACCGACAGCGCCATCGGCAGCCCATAGCCGCGAAAGGCCGTCGGCACCGGGGCCAGCAAGGGCACGGCACCGGCAAACATGCCGGCGGCGACCAGGGCGACGAAATAACGCGTCGCCCCCGGCTCGATCAACATCATCGGTGAAATGCCGGCCGCCCACAGCAGGCCGGCCAGGATGGCACCGATGCAGCCCCAGCGTTGCCAACGGCTGGCCTCTGAGGCCATCGGCTGGACTTTCAGGAATGTACGGGCCAGCGTATAGCGCGCGCCGGCACCCAACAGCATCGCTCCCCACCACAACCAGGCCCAGAGCGGTGCCGCGCTCCAGCCCAGCGCGAGAAGCAGGATGGAAGCGTTGAGGACGACGACAAACTGCGCGATCCCCGCATTGCGGAACATCAGACGCGTTTTTTCCAAGGTCGCCTCGGCGTTGGCGAACATCGGCGGCAGGGCGTCGTCGTGGGGCATGCGCGAGTGGTTGAGCTGGGTCAAGGCGAGAAAATACCCTGTGCCGCCCTTCCCGACAAATCGTCAAATATGAAACCCGATACCAGCGGCCTCACTTTTCGGAGAAGCACGTCCGAGCAGACCCGCCCGGCAATGAAAAAGCCTCCCGCAGGAGGCTTTTTCGGGAGCCGAAACGCTTACATGCGGGCGATCATCGCATCGCCGAATTCCGAACAGGAGATTTCGTCAGCCCCTTCCATCAGGCGGGCGAAATCGTAGGTCACCTGCTTGTCGCCGATGGCCGCTTCCATGCCCTTGATGACGAGGTCGGCGGCTTCTTTCCAGCCGAGGTGGCGCAACATCATCTCGGCAGAGAGGATCAGCGAGCCCGGATTGACCTTGTCCAGCCCGGCATATTTCGGCGCCGTGCCGTGCGTTGCCTCGAAGCAGGCGTACTGGTCGGAAATGTTCGCCCCCGGCGCGATGCCGATGCCGCCGACCTGAGCGGCCAGCGCATCGGAGATGTAGTCGCCGTTCAGGTTGGTGGTGGCGATCACGTCGTACTCGGCCGGGCGCAGCAGGATCTGCTGCAGGAAGGCGTCGGCGATGGAATCCTTGACGGTGATCTCGCGACCGGTCTTCGGGTTGGTGAAGTGGCACCATGGACCGCCGTCGATCGGCTGGGCACCGAACTCTTCCTGCGCCAGCTTGTAGGCGGTGTCACGGAAGAGACCTTCCGTAAATTTCATGATGTTGCCCTTGTGCACGATGGTCACCGACTTGCGGTCGTTGTCGATGGCGTACTGGATCGCGGCCCGGACCAGTCGCGCCGTGCCTTCGACCGAGACTGGCTTGATGCCGATGCCCGAGGTTTCCGGGAAGCGAATCTTCTTGACGCCCATTTCCTTGGTCAGGAATTCGACCACCTTCTTGACGCCCTCGGAACCGGCCGCCCATTCGACACCGGCGTAGATATCCTCGGTGTTCTCGCGGAAGATGACCATGTCGGTCAGTTCCGGATTCTTCAGCGGGCTGGGCACGCCCTTGAAATAGCGCACCGGACGCACGCACTGGTAGAGATCGAGCTCCTGGCGCAAGGCCACGTTCAGCGAGCGGATGCCGCCGCCGACCGGCGTCGTCATCGGTCCCTTGATCGACACCGAGTACTCCTTCAGCGCATCGAAGGTTTCCTTCGGCAGCCACTCGTCCGGACCGTAGATGCGGGTCGATTTCTCGCCGGCATAGACCTCCATCCAGTGGATCTTCTTCTTACCGCCGTAGGCTTTTTCGACGGCGGCGTCGATCACCTTGATCATGACCGGCGTGATGTCGATGCCGATGCCGTCGCCTTCGATGAACGGGATGATCGGGTTATCCGGAATCGCCTGCCCCGGAACGATTTTCGCACCACCCTGCGGAACCTTGAGATGTGAAGCCATAGTCTCTCCTTGCCTTGTTATGCGACGCGGCAGGCGCGTCTTGCCTCTGCGACGGGAAGGCCCGGCATGCCGTTTTCGCGGCCGGGCAGCGGAGACGATTATGCGCAAAATGGCAAAAGCTGTCAGCCTTCTTTCGCTACACAGCGAACTGCTGCGGTGCACCAGGCAAAACAGGCAAAAAAACAAAAAAGCGAAGGCCGGATGACCTTCGCTTTTTTCGTCGGGCGGCGCACGGCCGCCGGATCGATCGTTTGCCTTAGCCGCGGGCGGCCTTCAGTGCGGCGTTCAGCGTCGGGCTCGGACGCATGACAGCCTTGCACTTCTCGGAATCGGCCTTGTAGTAGCCACCGATATCCACCGGCTTGCCCTGCACCGTCTTCAACTCGGCCACGATCTGGGCTTCGTTCTCGGTCAGGGTCTTGGCCAGCTTGGAGAAGTGGGCAGCCAGTTCCTTGTCCTCGGTCTGAGCAGCCAGCTCCTGGGCCCAGAACATGGCCAGGTAGAACTGCGAACCGCGGTTGTCCAGCTCACCGGTCTTCGGCGACGGCGACTTGTTGTTGTCGAGCAGCTTGCCGGTCGCGGCATCCAGGGTCTTGGCGAGCAGGATGGCGCGCTTGTTGCCGTCCTTCAGGCCTTGCTCTTCCAGAGAAACAGCCAGGGCCAGGAATTCGCCCAGCGAATCCCAGCGCAGGTGGTTTTCCTGGGTCAGCTGCTGCACGTGCTTCGGGGCGGAGCCGCCGGCACCGGTTTCGTACATGCCGCCGCCGTTCATCAGCGGAACGATGGACAGCATCTTGGCCGAGGTGCCCAGTTCCATGATCGGGAACAGGTCGGTCAGGTAGTCGCGCAGGATGTTACCGGTCACCGAGATGGTGTCGAGGCCGCGGATCACGCGCTCGAGCGTGAAGCGCATGGCGCGGACCTGCGACAGGATCTTGATGTCGAGGCCAGTGGTGTCGTGATCCTTCAGGTACTTCTCGACCTTCTTGATCAGCTCGGCTTCGTGCGGACGGTACGGGTCCAGCCAGAAGACGGCCGGCATGCCGGAGTTGCGGGCGCGGGTGACGGCCAGCTTGACCCAGTCGCGGATCGGCGCGTCCTTGACCTGGCACATACGCCAGATGTCGCCGGCTTCGACGTTCTGCGTCAGCAGCACTTCGCCGGTGTCGATATCGACGATGTTGGCGATGCCGTCTTCGGCGATTTCGAAGGTCTTGTCGTGCGAGCCGTATTCTTCGGCCTGCTGGGCCATCAGGCCGACGTTCGGCACGGTGCCCATGGTTTTCGGATCGAAGTTGCCATGCCACTTACAGAAGTTGATCATCTCCTGGTAAATGCGGGCGAAGGTCGATTCCGGCATGACGGCCTTGCAGTCGTAAGGCTTGCCATCGGCGCCCCACATCTTGCCGCCCTGACGGATCATGGCCGGCATGGAGGCATCGACGATCACGTCGTTCGGCGAATGGAAGTTGGTGATGCCCTTGGCCGAATCAACCATGGCCAGACGCGGACGGTGTTCCTGGCAAGCGTGCAGGTCGCGGATGATTTCGTCGCGCTTCGATTCCGGCAACTGCTTGATCTTCTCGTACAGATCGACCATGCCGTTGTTGACGTTGATGCCCAGCTCGTCAAAAGTCTTGGCGTGCTTCTCGAAAGCTTCCTTGTAGTAGATCTTGACGCAGTGACCGAAGACGATCGGGTGCGAGACCTTCATCATGGTCGCCTTGACGTGCAACGAGAACAGGATGCCGGACTGACGGCAATCTTCCAGTTCCTTTTCGTAGAAGTCGCACAGCGCCTTCTTGCTCATGAACATGGAGTCGATGATCTCGCCTTCCTGCAGCTTCACTTCCGGCTTCAGGACGGAAATCTTGCCACCCTTGGCAATCAGCTCCATGCGCACGCGGCGTGCTTTGTCCAGGGTCATGGACTTTTCACCGTGGTAGAAGTCACCGGCGTGCATGTGGGAGACATGGGTCTGCGACCACTGCTTCCACTCGCCCATGGAGTGCGGGTGCTTGCGAGCGTAGTTCTTGACGGCGCCCGGCGCGCGGCGGTCGGAGTTACCTTCGCGCAGCACCGGGTTCACGGCGGAACCCAGGCACTTGCCGTAGCGGGCCTTGAGGGCCTTGTCTTCGTCGGTGGTCGGGTTTTCCGGGTAATCGGGGATCTTGTAGCCCTTTTCCTGCAGTTCCTTGATACAGGCCTTCAACTGGGCCACGGAAGCGGAAATGTTGGGCAGCTTGATGATGTTGGTTTCCGGCAGCAGGCACTTCTTGCCCAGCTCGGCCAGGGTGTTCGGCAGGCGCTGCTCTTCGGTCAGGAACTCGGGGAATTCGGCGATGACGCGGGCGGACACGGAAATGTCGGCCTTTTCGATTTCGATGCCGGCCGGTTCCGTGAACGTACGGACGATCGGCAGGAACGCGCACGTCGCCAGCAGCGGCGCTTCGTCGGTCAGCGTGTAGATGATTTTGGACTTTCCACCAGCCATGAATATCCCCTTGCGTTGGATTGAGTTATGGGGCCTCGGACGCACCGTGCCCTTTGTAAACCGGTTCTGCTGCAGCAAAACATTGGAAGTATCTGCTGCGTTTCGATCTCAGTCAACGAAGTGGCGTTTCACATCGCGGGAAGGATTCACCAAATTTGCCAAAGAGCCGCTCTAAGCCATTGTTACGAGTGGTAATATGGATTCCCTGAGGAGGGAGAGCGCGCGTGAAAATTTCCGTCGGCCTCTACGGCACCAACGCCCACCATATCGCCCTGGCCATGATCCAGGGTTTCAACAAGCACTACACGCTGTTTCGCCAGACCTGCCGCGAGGCCAAGACCCGCTTCGAGCATGGCGACTGGCCGGGGGTGCAAGAAGCAGTCAAGGAGCGCATCCGCTTCTACGACGACCGGGTAGACGAATGCGTCGAACGCCTGCGCAACGAATTCGACGCCGAGCATCTCGACGACGCCACTTGGCAGCAGGTCAAGCTGCTCTACATCGGCCTTTTGCTCAACCACAAGCAGCCGGAACTGGCCGAGACCTTCTTCAACTCGGTGACAACCAAGATTCTGCACCGCACTTACTTCCACAACGATTTCATCTTCGTCCGGCCGACCATTTCGACCGAAAACCTGGAAGCCGATTTCGACCCGACCTACCGCAGCTACTACGTCAAGGAAGACGGCCTGCGCGGCGCCATCCGGCAGATCGTGCTCGACTTCAACTGGCACCGCCCCTTCGCCGACCTGGAGCGCGATGTCGATCACGTCTATCGCGCCATCGGCCACTTCCTGGAGACCATGCCCAAGCGGGAGTTCAACTTCCAGATCCAGGTGCTGGCATCGGCCTTCTATCGCAACAAGGCCGCCTACATCATCGGCAAGGCAATCAACGGCGCCATCGAGTACCCCTTCACCATCCCGGTGCTGCACGATGACGACGGCAGGCTCTACCTCGACACCATCCTGCTCGACGCCTGGCGCATCGGCCTGCTCTTTTCGCTGTCGCGCGCCTACTTCATGGTGGACATGGAAGTGCCTTCGGGCTACGTCCAGTTCCTGCGCGCCATCATGCCGAACAAGCCGCGCTCCGAGATTTACATCATGCTCGGCCTCGGCAAGCAGGGGAAGACCATGTTCTTCCGCGATTTCATCTACCACCTGCACCATTCCGAAGACCAATTCATCATGGCCCCCGGCATCCGTGGTCTGGTCATGCTGGTGTTCACCCTGCCCTCCTACCCTTACGTCTTCAAGATCATCAAGGACGTCTTCGGCAGCTCGAAGGAAATGGACCAAGCGACGGTCAAGCGCAAGTTCCTGCTCGTGAAGCAGGTCGACCGCGTCGGGCGGATGGCCGACACGCTGGAATTCTCCAACGTGATGTTCCCGCTGAAGCGCTTCGACGACGAGGTGCTCGACGAACTGCGCCGGCTCGCCCCCAGCAAGTTCGAGGTCGACGGCGAGCAGCTGATCATCAAGCACCTCTACATCGAGCGCCGCATGGAGCCGCTCAACATCCACCTCGACCGGATGGACAAGAGCAACAACCAGGAAGGCCTGGAGCACGCCATCAAGGAATACGGCAATGCCATCCGCGAGCTGGCGCAGGCCAACATCTTCCCGGGCGACATGCTGTGGAAGAATTTCGGCATCACGCGCTATGGCCGCGTCGTCTTCTACGATTACGACGAAATCGAATACATGACCGACATCAACTTCCGCAAGATTCCCCCGGCGCCGGACTTCGAGACCGAGATGTCGGGCGAGGTGTGGTATCCGGTCAATCGTGGCGACGTTTTCCCGGAGGAATTCGCCACTTTCCTGCTCGGCTCGCCGACCGTGCGCAAGACTTTCATGAAGCATCACAAGGATCTGCTGACACCGAAATTCTGGCAGGAAGCGCAACAAAAGATCCGAGACGGACACGTCGAGGACTTTTTCCCGTATCCTCAGGAAATTCGCTTCTGCCACAGCCCATCCAGCACTGACTGATCTCCCATTCAAGCAACAACATAATGACAAGAATCGACGACCTGCTTATCGGAATTACCTTAACCCTCAGCCTGGGCCTGGGCCTCTGGGGCCTGGCCGGCGGCACGCCGCCCGGCTGGCTGTTCCTGCTCATCGGCCTTGTGTTGATCGGCGCCATGGCCTTGTCTTTCGGCGAACGCCGACGCTGGAAAGCGCGCAACCAGGGCTATGTGAGCGAACTGCAGAAGGTCATGGCCGAATACCACGTGCTGTCGAGCGAAGCGATGGCTCACGCCGACCTGCAATTCACCTCGCTGGAAAAGGAAATGTCCGAGGCCCAGGAACTGATCCGCGCCTCGGTCAGCCGCATCAGCGGCAGCCTGACCGGCCTGGAGTCGCAATCCTCCGACCAGCGCCAGATCCTGCGTTCGCTGATCGAGGAAATGTTGCAGATGACCGGCTCGGACAACTCGCACGCTGCCGAACAGGCCGGCCTGCAGCGTTTCTTCGACGAGACCAACACGCTGATCGCCGAATTCGTCAGCAAGATGACGCAACTGCAAGCGACCAGCCACGGCATCGCCGCCAGCTTCGAGCAAATGCAGGGCCAGGTCTCGAACATCACCGGTACTCTCAACGACATCTCCGGCATCACCAAGCAGACCGACCTGCTCGCCCTCAACGCCGCCATCGAAGCGGCCCGTGCCGGCGAAGCCGGGCGCGGTTTTGCCGTGGTTGCCGACGAAGTGCGCAACCTGGCTGCCCGCACCGCCGATTTCAACGTCGACATCCGCAAGGCCCTCGACGACATCCTGGTCTCGCTGCAAACCGTCGGCAGCCGCGTCAACGAAGCAACCCAGATCGACCTCAGCATTGCCGAGCGCTCGCAGGCCACCCTGGCCGAACTCGGCGCCGAACTGATGGAACTGACCGACAAGGCCCGCGAACACTCGCGCCACATCACCGAAATCACCGAGCAGATGCACGGCATGACGCAGGAAGGCGTGATGGCCATGCAGTTCGAGGATATCGTCACCCAGATGATGAGCCGCATCAGCCAGCGCACCAACAACGTCGGCAGCTACCTGCATGCTTTCCTGCGCCTGCAACAGGATCAGAGCGAGAAGGACGGCCTGAAGCGCTTCCGCACTCGCTGCGACAGCCTCGTCCAGTTGCTGGTCGATTCCCAGGTCAAGGCCGAATCGATCCGCGGCGGCAACGCCGCCCAGCACGCCATGAGCAAGGACGACGGCGACATCGAGCTGTTCTGACGCAATAAAAGGGCACTGCTGCGGTGCACTGCCCGTTTCGGGCAAAAACCGCAGCGCCCCGAGTGCCGCTCAAGCTGTCTGCAAGAAGACGGCAAACTCCTGATCCAGCGCCTCGGCGGCGCAATCGAGCAAGAACTCACGGAAACGCTGGCCGGCCGGCAACAGGCGCTTGGCGTTCATATGCACAACGTACCAGGTGCGCTCGATCGGCGTCCCGATCGCATCGAGCACGCTGACCTCGCCAGTCTTCAATTCCAGCGGCAGTGTATGCAGCGAAATCAGCGCCACGCCCATGCCGGCCATCACCGCCTGCTTGATCGTCTCGTTGCTGCCCATGCTGATCGTGCGCTGCGGCGTGAACAGGTGGTTCTTGAACATTTCCTCGGCCACCCGGCGCGAACCGGAGCCTTCCTCGCGCAGCAAAAAGGTTTCGTGGCGCAACTCATGCAGGTCGAAGCGACGCGCCCCGCGCAGCGGATGGTCGGCCGGGCCGATCAGTACGTAAGGATGCGGTGCCAGCGGTTCGGCGTGGGCGTCGATCTCGGTCGGAATACGGCCCATCACGGCGAGGTCGATGGCGTTGTCCTGCAGCTTTTGCAGCAGCGACTCGCGATTACCGACCGAAAACTGCACCTCAATGCCCGGATGCTGCTGGGCAAAGCGGGCCAGCAGGCGCGGCATGTAGTACTTCGCGGTGCTGACCAGCCCCACCGAAATCTGCCCGCTCTCCGCCCCCAGCATGGCCTGCAGGTTGGCCTCGGCATCCTTGATCTCGCCCAGCACGCGCAACGCGTGGTGCACTAGCAGCTCGCCCGCATCAGTCAGCGCCACGCCGCGCCCCATGCGCTCGAAGAGCGGCAGGCCGACGTTGTCCTCGAGCTGCTTCAACTGCATCGATACGGCCGGCGGCGTCAGGTGCAATTCCTCGGCAGCACGAGCGTAGCTTAGATGGCGGGCGGCCACGACGAAGATTTGCAGCTGGCGCAGGGTCAGAGTGCGGACGAAGTTCATGTTTCGCTTGCTTTGCCGTGGTTTGAGATCAGCAAAAGTTTAACTCCGGATCGGTACTTGAGCGACTGCTGCGGTGCACTGCCCTTTTGGGGCAAAAACCAGCCCACCAGCCGGCGACAAAAAACCCCGCCGTAGCGGGGTTGCCCAACCGCCGGCCTCACGCCGCCGGCCGCAACTTGTGGCGCCAGCCGGGGTAGAGCTTGTCGGCATCCTGCGGGAAGGATTCGAAGGCGCGGGCGAATTCATAGTGGTCGCGCGCCCACTCCACCGGGTCGGCCCCGGCCTTCCAGCAGTCGTAGGCCTGGCGCAGCGAGCGGGCGCCGGCGGCCGGGCTGTCGATGTGGCCGTAGGAGCCGCCACCAGCCGTGTTGACTACGTTACCGTGGCCGAGGTTGTCGAAGAAGCCGGGCAGGCGCAGCGCGTTCATGCCGCCAGAAATGATCGGTGTCGTCGGCTTCATGCCGTACCACTCCTGGTGATAGACCGGCCCGGTGTAGCTGTCGCGCTCGATGATGTAGGCGCAGGCGCGGTCATCCTTGTCGCCCTCCATCTTGCCGTAGCCCATGGTGCCCACGTGGATGCCGGAGGCACCCTGCAGGCGGCTCATCTTGGCCAGCACGTAGGCCGTGTAGCCGCGCTTGGCCGACGGCGAGGTGACGGCGCCGTGGCCGGCCCGGTGGTAGTGCAGGTACTGGTTGGCGAACTGGCGGCGCGCCGTGGTGATCATGCCCGGCCCGCCAACGTAACCGTCGACCAGGAAGGCCACCTTGTCGGCATCCGGCCCGAAGGTGCGCAGGATGTATTCGCCACGCGCCACCATTTCGTAGTGGTCATCAGCCGTGATGTTGGCCGAGAACAGCTTGGCCTCGCCGGTTTCGTCCATCGCCCGCTTCATCGCGTCGTAGACGAGCGGGATGGTCTGCTGCATCGGCGCGAAAGTCTGGTTGCCCTGCGGTTCGTCGTTCTTGATAAAGTCGCCGCCCAGCCAGAACTCATAGGCAGCGCGGGCGAACGGCTCGGGGCGCAGGCCGAGCTTGGGTTTGATGATGGTGCCGGCGATGTAGCCGCCATCCTTGACCGGCCGGCCGAGGATGCGCCACAGGTCGGAAATGTCCTTCGACGGCCCGTCGAACAGCTCGATGGCGCGGCGCGGCATGTAGAAATCGACCATCTTGGCGTGCTCGATGTCGCCCATGCCCTGGTTGTTACCGATGGTCAGCGTCAGGAAGGAAACCATCATCATCCGGCCGTCGATCATGTTGCGGTCGAACAGATCGAGCGGGTAGGCGATGCGCATGTCTTCCGTCGCCTCGTCGATGTGATAGACCAGCGCATCGACCCCCTTGGTGAAATCGTCGGTCGTGCACACCTCAACATTGGTCCCGGTCGACGACTCCGCGGCAAAGTGTGCCGCCGCCTCCAGGTAGCCATGCCCCGCCTTCGGCTTCATCTTGTAGGCGCACAGGATGTGCTTGCCGCCGGCGATCAGGTCGGCCTCCTTCAGGCTCAGGTCGGCGTAGCGATTCGATTGATCCATGCTCTTGTCTCCTCGGTGGGTGTCAGCCGAATGGCTGCGATGGAGAGCATGGTAGGAGTGGCTATTGATAAATAACAGTCACTTATTTTTATGGCAAAGATCAGCGATCGCTGAACAATGGTCATCGACAAGCAGCTCTCGGCCATGCTTGAGGCGGCCCCGAACATCGCCAACGGCTAGCCACCGCGAGGTGGACTTGAAAAGGAAAATTCCCGTCCCTATATCTCGCTGCGTCGGCATTTGCCGGCCGGTAGCGCCGAGCGAGGAAATCGCTTTCCGTCGTTTCGGCCTGCCAGCTTTTTTATTAATTCGCTATCGCATAGGAGATCAATGATGTTTATTCGTCCCCTTTACGACCGGATTATCGTGAAGCGTGTCGAACAGCAACGTACGACGGCATCCGGCATCGTCATTCCCGACTCTGCCGCCGAGAAGCCAGAGCAAGGCGAGGTGATCGCCGTCGGCAGCGGCCGCCTGCTGCAGGATGGCAGCGTCCGCCCCCTGCAGGTGAAGACCGGCGAGCGCGTGCTCTTCGGCAAGTATGCCGGTCAGACCGTCAAGATCGACGGCGAGGAGTACCTCGTCATGCGCGAGGAAGATGTCCTCGGCGTCATTGAAACCACTTCGGCCGATTCTGCAAAAAAGGCCGCCTGATTTTCGTTCGCTAGCAAAGGAGCAGAGATATGGCTGCAAAAGACGTTCAATTCCATGACAACGCCCGTGCCCGCATTGTTCGCGGGGTCAATGTACTTGCCGATGCCGTCAAGGTCACGCTTGGACCGAAAGGCCGCAATGTGGTCCTTGAGCGCAGTTTCGGCGCGCCGCTGATCACCAAGGATGGCGTTTCCGTCGCCAAGGAAGTGGAGCTCAAGGACAAGCTGGAAAACATGGGCGCCCAGATGGTCAAGCAGGTCGCCTCGAAGACGGCAGACATCGCTGGCGACGGCACGACGACCGCCACCGTACTGGCCCAGTCCATCGTGCGCGAAGGCATGCGCTACGTGGCCGCCGGCATGAACCCGATGGACCTGAAGCGCGGCATCGACAAGGCCGTTTCCACCGTGGTCGATGAGCTGAAAAAGCTCTCCAAGCCTTGCGCCACGAACAAGGAAATCGCTCAGGTGGCGACCATTTCGGCCAACAGCGATTCGGCCATCGGCGACATCATTGCCGAAGCCATGGAAAAAGCCGGCAAAGAAGGCGTCATCACCATCGAGGAAGGCAAGTCGCTGCACAACGAACTGGAAGTCGTCGAAGGCATGCAGTTCGACCGCGGCTACATCAGCCCCTACTTCATCAACCAGCCGGACAAGCAGATGGCCGTGCTCGAGGATCCGATGATCCTGTTGCACGACAAGAAAATCTCCAGCATCCGTGATCTCCTCCCGGTGCTGGAGGAAGTAGCCAAGGCCGGCAAACCGTTGCTGATCATCGCCGAGGATGTCGATGGTGAGGCGCTGGCCACGCTGGTGGTCAACAGCATGCGCGGCGTGCTCAAGGTGGCGGCGGTCAAGGCGCCGGGCTTCGGCGACCGGCGCAAGGCCATGCTCGAGGACATTGCCATCCTCACCGGCGCCACAGTCATCTCCGAAGAAACCGGCCTGTCGCTGGAAAAAACCACGGCCAAGGACCTCGGCCGGGCCAAGCGGGTCGAAATCCGCAAGGAGAGCACCACCCTCATCGACGGCACCGGCGACCAGCAGGCGATCAAGGATCGCGTGGCCGCCATCCAGCGCCAGATCGAGGAAACCACCTCCGACTACGACCGCGAAAAGCTGCAGGAACGTGTGGCCAAGCTGGCTGGCGGCGTGGGCGTGATCAAGATCGGCGCAGCGACCGAAGTCGAGATGAAGGAAAAGAAGGACCGCGTCGACGACGCCCTGCACGCCACGCGTGCTGCCGTCGAGGAAGGCATCGTGCCCGGTGGCGGCGTCGCCCTGTTGCGCGCCCGCGCCGCGATCAAGTCGCTCAAGGGTGACAACCACGACCAGGATGCCGGCATCAAGATCGTACTGCGCGCGCTCGAGGAGCCGCTGCGTGCGATTGCCGCGAACGCCGGCGATGAGCCGTCCGTGGTCATCGCCAAGGTCGAGGATGGCAAGGGCAACTTCGGCTACAACGCCGCCACCGGCAACTACGGTGATCTGGTTGAAATGGGCGTGATCGACCCGACCAAGGTCACCCGCACAGCCCTGCAGAACGCCGCCTCCGTGGCCGGGCTGATCCTGACCACCGACGCCACCGTGGCTGAAGCGCCGAAGGAAGAAAAAGCCGCCGCACCGGCGATGCCCGACATGGACTACTGATCCCTTCGGCATGGCCTGAATGCGTGCCGCCTGGCTCGGGCTGTTTGTCCGGGCGGCACGATATAGGCTTCCGGCAAGTATCTTTTCTTGGGTATCGACGGTTTGAAGCGAGAGGAAATGCGTCATGAACACACTATCCCCTATCGTTGGCGGTGCGGCAGTTTCACGACAGCTTTATGGAACGGACGCCGTGATACTGCTCGGTGCCAGTTGTGGCGGCCCCGAGGAATACTCGAGGATCGCCGAGGAGTTGGGCTACGGGCGCCTGGAAATGCCCCACCCTTGTGACACCCAGGTCATTCGGACCCAGCTGGAATCGCTTCAGTGATTGCTGCCTTGTTTCTCATGCGAATTTTCAGGAGGTGATGCAAAACCGAAGAAACCTCTGTCCATTTGGGAAAAGAGCCTCCGCGTGAGGCTCTTTTTTTCAATACGCCCTGCCCCACGAGGATCGCAAAGGCCATTTCGGCCGAACTGCTGCGGTGCACCGCCTTTTTTTGCCAAAAACCGATCCACTGTTTCCGCAGCAGAAGCCTCTTCTAATTAAGCGTCATGCCCTCCGCCTTTTTGGTAGCATCCCGCCCAAAGCCCATCCCTGCCATTCGCGGACGCCGTCATGCGCCTTTTACCCTTTTTTGCCGTTCTCTTTCTCAGCGCCTGCGCGACGGTGGTCGCGCTGCAACTCGACGACCGCTATGGCCGGCCGAATCCCGCCCACTTCGATAATCCACCGCGGGCGATGGCCGATGCGCCGGATTACTGGCGCGATGTGCGGCCGATTCTCGACCAGCGCTGCGTCACCTGCCACGCCTGCTACGACGCGCCCTGCCAGCTCAACCTCAGCAGCTACGCCGGCGTCGTGCGCGGCGCCAATCCGCGCATGGTCTATGGCAACAACCCGCGCCTGCTGGCCGACCGGCCGACCCGGCTCGGCATGGATGCGCAGACCACCCTGGCTTGGCGCGATCTCGGTTTCTTCCCGGTGCTGAACGAGCGCTCGCAAACGCCCGAGGCCAATCGCGTCGGCGGCGTCATGTATCGCCTGCTCGCGCTCAAGCAGGCGCATCCGGGGCCGCAAAGCGGGCGGATTGCCGACCCCGACCTCGATTTTTCGCTCAACCGAGCCGAAATCTGCGTCGCCAGCGAGGGCCTCGACCAATACGAGCGCCAGCACCCGACGCGCGGCATGCCCTTCGGCCTGCCGGCGCTGGATGCCCGCGAGCACAAGACACTCAGCCGCTGGCTCGAAGCCGGCGCACCCTACCGCCCGGCAGTGCCCCCCCTCCCCGCCGTGCTGCGCCAGGTCGACGAATGGGAAGCCTTCTTCAACGGCGCCGACCTCAAGTCGCAACTGACGGCGCGTTACCTCTACGAACACTGGTTCATCGGCCACATCTGGTTTGCCGAGCAGCCCGGCCAGTATTTCGAGCTGGTGCGCAGCAAGACGCCACCCGGCCAGCCCATCGACATCATCGCCTCGCGCCGGCCGTTTGACGATCCCGGCGTCGACCGCGTCTGGTATCGCCTGCGCGCCACCGAGGCCACGCCGCTGGCCAAGACGCTGATGCCGTTGCAACTCGACGCCGCCCGCCTGCAACGCCTGCGCAGCTGGTTCATCGCGCCGCAATATACGGTCAGCGCCCTGCCCGACTATGCGCCGGAGCGCGCCGCCAACCCCTTCATCACTTTCCGCGAGCTGCCGCTGAACGCCCGCTACCGCTTGCTGCTCGACGAGGCGCAATTCACCATCGCCGGCTTCATGAAGGGGCCAGTCTGCCGCGGCCAGGTGGCGCTCAATTCGATCAACGACCATTTCTGGGTCTTCTTCGTCGCACCAAACGAGAAGGCGGCCGACTTCATGTCCGCCATCATCGATGCGGCCAGCCCGGTCATGACCCTGCCAGCCGAGCGCGAAAGCACCGTCGGCCTGCTCGCCTGGCGCGAATACGCCAAGCTGGAAAAGCAATACACCGAAGCGCGTAGCGCCGTCACCGCCAAGCTGCGCATCAAGGACGAGCGCCCGCTGCTCAACGACATCTGGAACGGCGACGGCCAGAACCCCAACGCCACGCTGACCATCTTCCGCCACTTCGACAGCGCCTCGGTGGTCAAGGGCCTGGCCGGCGAACGCCCGCAAACCGCCTTCCTGATGGGCTACCCGGTGCTCGAACGCATGCACTACCTGCTGACCGCCGGCTTCGATGTCTTCGGCAACGTCGGCCACCAGCTCGCCACCCGGCTGTACATGGATTTCCTGCGCATGGAGAGCGAGCTCAATTTCCTCGCCCTGCTGCCGATCAAGGACCGCCAGCCGGTGCTCGAACACTGGTATCGCCAGCGCAGCCAGCCGCACAACGAATACCTGGGCGACGCCGCGCGCTTCTTCCCGCAGGAAACCGGCATCCGTTTCCACCAGAAGGACAAACTGACCGAGCTCTACACCCTGCTCCGCCAGCACACCGCCAAGGCGACCGACCGCAGCCGCGAGTTGAGCAACGCAGCCCTGCCGGCCGGCGACATCGCCCAACTGCAGCGCCTGTCCGCCCTCAAGGGCCGTGCCGTGTCATTGATGCCGGAAGACAGCCTGCTGCTGGTGACGCCCAGCCAGGGCCAGCCGGCGGTCATCGCCCTGATCCGCAACAGCGCCCATACCAACGTTGCCGAACTGTTCGACGAAGAAGATCGCCGCCTGCCGCAGGAAGACACCCTGCTCGCCCTCAACGGTGCCGTCGGCGCCTATCCCAACGCCCTGTTCACCGTCGATTCGGCCCGCCTGTCGGCCTTCGTCGATGCCGTGCAAGGCCTCGACGGCGAAGAAGCGCTCACCCGCCTGATCGACCGCTTTGGCGTGCGCCGCACCGATCCGCGTTTCTGGTCGGTCAGCGACACCATCCACGCCCGGCAAAAAGCCACCCGGCCGCTGGAATTCGGCATTCTCGACTACAGCCGTCTGGAGAATCGCTAAGCCGCCCGCCAGGCCGCGACGAACTGCCGGGCATCGGCGTACCACTCAGCAAAATCTTCGGCAAAACCCGCTGCATCGGCGATGAACTCCGCCTCGCCGCCGGCCAGCGGGTTCGGGCGGCGGGCGCGTTGGCTCATGCGCCACAGCACATCGGCAATGCCGTCGAGCCCGGCATAGCTGCCCAACCAGTCCTCACGCGCCATCAGCGCCATGGCCGGGCGGGCATGCTCGGGCAGATGCTCGCGCCAGTCCGCAAGATGCGCGTAGATGCCCTGGCAGGTCTCGGCCAGCGGCTCGGCGTGCGGCCAATCGCGGGCCAGCAGGTGGTCGTAGAAGATATCGACCAGGATGCCGGCGTAACGGCGGCGTGCCGGCGAAACCCGGTTACGGCTGCGGCAGAAGGCCGGGTGCGTTTCGGCATGGCTGTCGATGGCGCGATGCAGCGCCACCCCGCGTGCCAGATCGGCCGGCAAGCCGGCCGGCAGCAGCCCCTTGACCCAATCGCCGACCACGCCGCCGACGATCAGCGCCGGCTCGTCACCGGCCAGGAGGGCGTGGGCGAGAAAGTTCATGGGCGGTGAATGGCGCTGACCACGGTCGGTGCGCCATCGCTGCGGCGAAGAAATTGGTTCATGCGTTGCGGCTCGATACGAAGGCAGGCAGTTTAACGCCCGAGCGCGGCCTCAGGCTCACTGCTGCGGTGCACTGCCCATTTTGGCCAAAAGCCAAAACGCCGGCGCCACCTGCGACTTCAGCGTTCACATCAAGCGCGCGGACTTTTTTCAGAATGGTCCCGAAATTCTCGATTGAGCGGCGGGGCGGCAGTCGCTCAGATGCTCCCAATCAAGCCTCGATCAAGCTACGCCCGTTTCGTAACTGAATTCTGGCCGAGAGAAGTTGTCCATGAAGATATATAGGGGGGAAATTCAAAACCGAATCTTAGGTTTGCCTCTCGCCGAAATGACATTCGGCTAAGATAGTCCTACCGAGCAAATATCTCGCATTTACGAATGGTATGACATGGACACAGCCACCCTGTTGAGTACCAACGCACTGCTTTCATCAGCAGCAGCGCTCATCATGTTGGTGGTCCTACGTACGCGCAAGACATACCCGGGATTTGGCTTCTGGACCACCGCTATCGCCTGCCTTGCCTTGGGAGCCGCGATGCTCATCCCTGGCGCGCTCCCCAAAATTTGGATCGTGGCAGTCTTACGAAACGGCTTGCTTCTTGGGGGCCTCTTACTACTGCTACGCGGCATGCTGATTTTCCGTGGGTTGAATGTCAGCTACCGCTGGGACCTGCTGTTTGCGCTCATTTTTCTTCTCGTGTTTGGCTACTACAGCCTGGACCCCGCCCAGCTGAATGAGCGTATCGTCATCTATTGCACTTTGGCCGGCACCCTAAGTTTCACGACAGCCGTTCTCACTTTACGTAACCGACCACCGTATTTTGGTTCGAACGACGTCATGCTGGCATTGTGGTTGCTGATATATGGAACCCTCAATTTCGTCCGCATCGCACATCAACTCAGCGACCCGAATGTCAGCACGGCTTTTGAGGTGTTAAGAGGCTTTGGCAGCTATTACGCCATGGCCCAGATACTGACAGTGCAGTTAATGACGCTGACACTCATCAGCATGAACTCGCAACGCATCGAATACGAATACCGGGTCAGTGAATCCCACCTGCGTGAGCGCGAAGGGCAACTACGCGCCATGGGTGACAATCTGCCGGATGGCTTCGTTTATCAGTTCGAACTAGGCGAAAGCAAGCGGGGATTCAGCTATATCAGTGCCGGGGTCGAGAAAATGCTGGGACTTAAAGCAGCGGAACTGATGCAGGATGCGCAGCCTTTATTTACCCTGATGGCACCCGATTCCTACGCTCAATATCTTCAAGATGAGGAGCGCTGCTTTCGAGAGCAAAGTCAGTATTCTGGCGTGTTGCAATTCAACCCACTTAGCCGCGGGAAGGTCTGGTTGCATGTGCGCTCAGCCCCCATGCAGGGCTTGAATGGCGAGTCGGTCTGGGCCGGTGTCGCGGTAGACATTACGAAACTCAAGGAGGCAGAAGCCGAACTGGAACGCCATCGAAATCATCTGGAAGCGATGGTCGATGAACGAACCACTGCCTTGATCGACGCGAAGCAAGCAGCAGAAGCTGCCAATGTGGCCAAGGGAAGTTTCCTGGCCAACATGAGCCACGAAATCCGGACCCCCATGAATGCCGTTATCGGCTTGTCTGAGCTGTTGCTGAGAAAGCGCCAAGAGCCTGACACGGCAGACAAACTCGGAAAAATTCGAACCGCCGGCAAACATCTCCTGGGCATCATCAACGACATCCTCGACTTCTCGAAAATCGAGGCAGGGAAGCTTCAGTTGTCGGAAGACAAGGTAGATGTTCGCGTGCTGCCCGTTAATGTGTGCTCGATGGTGGCAGAGCTGGCCAACTCCAAGGGAATTCAGCTCAAGACCGAAGTTGATTTCCTGCCACCTCAATTATTGGGAGATAGGACGCGTCTTACGCAGGCATTACTCAACCTCGTCAGCAATGCAGTCAAATTTACCCAAACCGGTTCGGTAACCGTACGAGCTCTCAAAGCGGGAGAGGATGCCGACTCAGTCTCGATTCGCTTCGAGGTTATCGACACCGGGATCGGCATTTCTCAGGAGGCGATCAGCAGATTGTTCAATCCCTTCGAACAGGCCGATTCCTCAACTGTTCGAAGCTTTGGTGGCACGGGGCTCGGCTTGGCAATTACTCGCCGACTGGCTCAACTGATGGGTGGAGATGCTGTAGTCGAAAGCGTCTTAGGTGAAGGAAGTACATTTTCGATCACGGTACGCTTGAAGAAGATCGACGAAGATCGTGTCGATACTGCACTTGCATCGGGGAGCGATATCGTCGCGCAATTGAAGGAGAAATTTTTCGGCACCCGGATTTTGGTGGTTGAAGACAACGAGATTAACCAGATGGTCGCCGAGGAAATTCTCAAGGATGCCGGCCTCGTTTGTGATTTAGCCAATGACGGAGAAGAGGCCGTATCAATCGTTCGCACAGCTCAACCGGGAAGGTATGCCTTAGTCCTCATGGACATGCAGATGCCAAAAATGGACGGTTTGACGGCAACTCAGCTTATTCGTCAATTGGAGACCGGCAAGGACATTCCGATTGTGGCTATGACGGCTAACGCCTTCAACGAAGATGAGGAACGCTGCATGATCGCTGGCATGAATGATTTTGTATCGAAGCCTGTAGACCCAGACCGGCTCTACGGCACGCTATTGAAATGGCTGGACAGATAATCTGATCGGCTGCCAGCACAAAAAGATGATGAAGCCGATGCAAATTCCGCAATTCAAAAAGCACCTTGTTGGCAGCAATTTCAAGGTGTATTGATTTTGCTTGGCCTAGAGGTTGTCAGCCGAGAAAATTTGGTAGTTGCTGGAGAAAGCCGCAGCCTCCTAAACGTCCACCATCTCCGGCGCCAATAACTCCCCCAGCGAAACCCGACCCAGATCATCGACCACCCGCCAAGCCCCCGAAAAATCCTGCCCTCGCGTGTAGTCGTTGACCGTCACCAGGCAGCGCAGTCCAGCGCCCAGGGCGGCGCACAGGCCATTCTCTGAATCCTCAATCGCCAGACAAGCCTCGGCCGGTAGCCCGAGGCGATCCAGCACCCATTCGTAGATATCCGGTGCCGGTTTCTTGGCCGGGACGATGTCGCCAGCGCCGATCACTTCGAACCACTCCGGCGCGTCGGCGCTCAGGGTGGAGCGCAGCAGGGGGAAGATATTGTCCGGCGTGGTGGTCGTGGCGATGGCGAGGCGGACGCCCTGGCGGCGCGCTTCGAAGATCAGCCGGGCGACGCCGGGGCGGAGCGGGATACGGCTGCTGCGGGCGAGGCGCACGTAGTGGGCGGTCTTGGTGGCGTGGAGGGTTTTGACCAGCTCGGCGAAGTCCGGCCGGGCCGCGATTTGCGGCGCGTAGCGCTCGGCGTAGTGGCGCAGGCGTTCCTTGCCGCCGGTCACGGCGAGCAGGTCGCCGTAGGTCAATTCATCCCAGAACCAGTCGAGGCCGTGCTCGGCAAAGGCGAGGTTGAAGGCGCAGCGGTGGCCGTCGCGCTCGGTGTCGGCCAGCGTGCCGTCGACGTCGAAGATCAGGGCTTGCAGGGGTGGGGTGTTTGCGTTCATGCCTTCACCTTAGCCGCCGCTCGCCCGGCAAACCAGTCAGGTTTTTTGAAGGCGGGCTTAAGGCCGCCTTACCGGCGAGACTTAAGCGATCACTGACCACCCTATTAAGAAAGTCTGACTAGGGCTTAATTAACAAGTCATTTATCTTGGGCTCCAACGCGGTAACACAACAATGATTGGAGACACCATGTTATTCGGACGCACGACGCTCTCGAAGTTCGTCATCGAGCACACGCGGGGCCAGCACAGCGAGATGGGGGCGCTGTTGATCGACGTGGCGGCCGCCGTCAAGACCATTTCGGCGCTGGTCGGCAAGGGCGCCCTCTCCGGCTTTTCCGGAACGGCGGCATCGACCAATGTGCAGGGCGAGGAGCAGAAGCAGGTGGATGTGCTGGCCAACGAGGCGATGCTGCGCCATTGCGAATGGGGCGGCCAGCTGGCCGGCATGGCGTCGGAGGAGCTGGAGGAGGCTTACCGCATTCCGGACAACTACCCGCGCGGCCGCTACCTGCTGCTGTTCGATCCGCTCGATGGTTCGTCGAACAGCGACGTGAATGTTTCGGTCGGCACCATTTTTTCGATTTTGAGCCGATGCACCGCAGCAGGCGATGCCGAGACGGCGGATTTCCTGCAACCGGGGTATGAGCAGCTGGCCGCCGGCTACGCCATCTACGGCCCGGCCACCATGCTGGTGCTGAGCGTCGGCGACGGCACGCACGGCTTCACGCTGGATCGCGAGAGCGGGAATTTCATCCTGACCCACCCGGATATCCGCGTGCCGGAAGACACCCGCGAGTTCGCCATCAACACTTCGAACGAACGCTTCTGGGAGCCGCCGGTGCAGCGCTACGTCAGCGAGTGCAAGGCGGGCAAGACGGGCGTGCGCGGCGCCGATTTCAACATGCGCTGGATCGCCTCGCTGGTTGCCGAGGTGCATCGCATCCTGATGCGCGGCGGCATCTTCATGTATCCGAAGGACAACAAGGACCCGGCCAAGCCCGGCCGCCTGCGCCTGCTCTACGAGGCCAACCCGATGGCCATGCTGATCGAGCAGGCTGGCGGCGCGGCGAGCACCGGTCGCCAGCGCATGCTCGACGTCGAGCCGCAGGCACTGCACCAGCGCGTGCCGGTCATCCTCGGCTCGAAGAACGAGGTCGAGCGGGTCGAGCGCTATCACCGCGAGTACGACAGCGGCGACGACCGCCCCTTCGTCTCGCCGCTGTTCTCGGAACGTTCGCTGTTTCGCGAAAACGCCTGATGACGGCGCACGTCATTCCCGCGCAGGCGGGAATCCAGAGCAGGCAGGAATCCTGGATTCCCGCTTTCGCGGGAATGACGGTTTAGGCGCAGGACCAAGAATTCACATTCGCAGGGAGCCACCATGTCCATCAAGCATCCGATCATCGCCATCACCGGCTCTTCCGGCGCCGGCACCAGCACGGTGATGCAGAGTTTCCAGCACATCTTCCGGCGCGAGAAGCTGAACGCCCAGATCGTCGAGGGCGACTCCTTCCATCGCTACGACCGCCTTTCCATGCGCGCCGAGATGAAGGCGCAGGAAGAAAAGGGCAACCTCAATTTCAGCCATTTCGGGCCGGAAGCCAACCTGCTGGCCGAGCTTGAAGGGCTGTTCAAGAGCTACGGCCGCGACGGCAGCGGCCAGGTGCGCAAATACCTGCACGATGCCGGCGAGGCCGAGCCCTGGGGCCAGCCGCCGGGCACCTTCACACCCTGGCAGGACGTCCCGGCCGGCACCGACCTGATGTTCTACGAAGGCCTGCACGGCGCCTGGGCTGGCGACGGCATCGACATCGCGGCGCAGGTGGACCTGTGCGTCGGCGTCGTGCCCATCATCAACCTGGAGTGGATACAGAAGCTGCACCGCGACCAGAAGATGCGCGGCTACTCGCAGGAAGCGGTGACTGACACCATCCTGCGCCGCATGCCGGATTACGTCAGCCACCTGTGCCCGCAGTTCAGCCGCACACACGTCAATTTCCAGCGCGTGCCCATCGTCGACACCTCCAACCCCTTCATCGCCCGCGATATCCCGACCGCCGACGAGAGCATGGTGGTCATCCGCTTCGCCAACCCCAAGGGCATCGACTTCCAGTACCTGCTGACCATCCTGCACGGCAGCATGCTGACCCGCCCGAACACCCTGGTCGTGCCCGGCGGCAAGATGGGCCTGGCCATGCAGATGATCTTCACGCCCATGGTCCTGCGCCTGATGGACCAGAAGCGCCGCGTCTGATTCCACACCTTCGGGAGATTCCGATGAATGCACCGCTGCCCCGGGCCAGCCAGCTGGCCAACGCCCTGCGTTTTCTTGCCATCGACGCCGTCGAGCAGGCCAAATCCGGCCACCCCGGCGCGCCGATGGGCATGGCCGATATCGCCGAAGTGCTGTGGCGCGGCCATCTCAAGCACAACCCGGCCAACCCGAAATGGCCGGACCGCGACCGCTTCGTGCTCTCCAACGGGCACGGCTCGATGCTGCTCTACGCCCTGCTCCACCTGACCGGCTACGACCTGCCGCTCGAAGAACTCAAGCGCTTCCGCCAACTCGGCAGCAAGACGGCCGGCCACCCGGAAGCCGGCCACACGCCCGGTGTCGAAACCACCACCGGCCCGCTCGGCCAGGGCCTGGCCAACGCCGTCGGCATGGCGCTCGCCGAAAAGCTGCTGGCCCAGCGCTACAACCGCCCCGGCCACAGCATCGTCGATCACCGCACCTGGGTCTTCCTCGGCGACGGCTGCCTGATGGAAGGCATCAGCCACGAAGCCTGCTCGCTGGCCGGCGTCTGGGGCCTGGACAAGCTGGTCTGCTTCTACGACGACAACGGGATTTCCATCGACGGCCATGTCGAAGGCTGGTTCCGCGACGACACGCCGGCCCGCTTCCGCGCCTACGGCTGGCATGTCGTCGGCCCGGTCGACGGCCACGACCCGCTGGTCATCGAGGCCGCCATCGGCAGCGCGCTAGCCAGCCAGGGCAAGCCGACGCTGATCGTCTGCCGTACCCAGATCGGCAAAGGCTCGCCGAACAAGGCCGGCAGCCACGACGTGCACGGTGCGCCGCTCGGCGCCGAGGAAACAGCCGCCACCCGCGCCGCCCTCGGCTGGCCCTACGGCCCCTTCGACATTCCCGATTCGGTACGCAACGCCTGGGACGACCGCGCCGCCGGTGCCGCCGCCGAGGCCGAGTGGCAGGCAAAGCTGGCTGCCTATCGCGCCGCCTGGCCGGAACTGGCTACCGAATTCGAGCGCACCCAGGCTGGCGGCCTGCCGGAAAGCTGGCCTGAAATCCGCCGCACCCTGCTCGAACAGGCGGCGAGCAAGACGGCCGCCATTGGCAGCCGCAAGTCGTCGCAGAATTGCCTCGACTTCCTGGTCGACCGCATCCCGGAACTGCTCGGTGGCTCGGCCGACCTGACCGCCTCCAACCTGACGGCCGGCAAGGGCAGCATCGCCTTGCACAGTGCCGGCGAACAGACGGCCAACTACATCTCCTACGGCGTGCGCGAATTCGGCATGACGGCGATCATGAACGGCGTGGCCCTGCACGGCGGGCTGATTCCCTACGGTGGCACCTTCGCCGTCTTTTCCGATTACGCCCGCAACGCCATCCGCATGAGCGCGTTGATGCAGCAGCGCGTCGTCCATGTGCTGACACACGACTCCATCGGCCTCGGCGAGGACGGCCCAACTCACCAGCCGATCGAGCACGTGGCCAGCCTGCGCCTGATTCCCGGCCTCGACGTCTGGCGCCCGTGCGACGAGCTGGAAACCGCCATCGCCTGGAGCGAGTCACTGGAGCGCCGCGACGGCCCGTCGGCCCTGATCCTGTCGCGGCAGAATCTCGAACAGTGCGGCAGGGGGCGCGACGAAGCCATCGCCCGCGGCGGTTACGTGCTGGCCGAGGCCGATGGAAAACCGGAGGCGGTCATTCTCGCCACCGGCTCCGAAGTCGGCATCGCCCTGGCCGCCCGCCGCCTACTGGCCGAGCAAGGCATCGCCGTGCGCGTCGTTTCCATGCCCTGCTGGGAACGCTTCGACCGCCAGCCGGCGAGCTGGCGCAAGGCGGTGTTGCCGCCGGAGGTGCCGCGCATCGCCATCGAAGCCGGCCAGCCCGACCTGTGGCGCAAGTATGTCGGCCTCGACGGCGAAGTGCTCGGCATTGACCGCTTCGGCGAATCGGCCCCTGCCCCGGCCCTCTACGCCCACTTCGGCCTGAGCGCCGAACGGCTGGCGCGCGCCGTGACCGACACCATCGCCCGCCAGAGCGCCGACGACGGCGATCTGTAGTGCAAAGAATTCAAACAAACTCAGGAGACAAACCCATGCCCATACGGGTCGCCATCAACGGCTTCGGGCGCATCGGACGCATGGCCTTTCGGGCCATCGCCGAGCAACCGGAATTCGCCGATCTGCAAGTGGTCGCCATCAACGACCTGCTCGAACCGGATTACCTCGCCTACCTGTTGCGCCACGATTCGGTCCATGGCCGCGCGGCCGGCGACATTGTGGTCAACGACGGCCACCTGCTGGTCGACGGCCAGCGCATCCGGCTCAGTGCCGAGAAGAACCCGGCGGCGCTGGCCTGGGCCGATGAAGACGTCGATGTGGTGATCGAGGCAACCGGCCTCTTCCTGACCGAAGACAGCTGCCGCCAGCACCTCGCCGCCGGCGCCCGCAAGGTGGTGCAATCGGCCCCGGCCAAGGACGACACGCCGATGTTCGTCTATGGCGTCAATCACGACAGCTACCGCGGCGAGGCCATCGTCTCGGCCGCCTCGTGCACGACCAACGGCCTCGCCCCGGTGGCCAAGGTGCTGAACGACCGCTTCGGCATCCGGCGCGGCCTGATGAGCACGGTGCACGCCGCCACCGCCACGCAAAAGACGGTCGATGGCCCGTCCAACAAGGACTGGCGCGGCGGCCGCGGCATTCTGGAGAACATCATCCCGTCCGCCACCGGCGCTGCCAAAGCCGTCGGCAAGGTGATTCCGGCACTCGACAAGAAGCTGACCGGCATGGCTTTCCGGGTACCGACCTCGGATGTCTCGGTGGTCGATCTGACCGTGGAACTGGAGCAGGACGCCGACTACGCGGCCATCTGCGCTGCCATGCGTGAAGCGGCGGCCGGCCCGCTCAAGGGCGTGCTCGGCTACACCGACGACAAGGTGGTGTCGACCGACTTCCGCGGCTGCCCGCAGCCTTCGGTGTTCGACGCCGAGGCCGGCATCGCGCTCGACCCCAAGTTCGTCAAGGTCGTGGCCTGGTACGACAACGAGTACGGCTATACCTGCAACCTGCTGCGGCTCGCCCGCCACATCATGCACTGAGGAGACGCCATGGCCCTGATTTCACTGCGTCAGTTGCTCGACCACGCGGCCGAACACGGCTACGGCCTGCCGGCCTTCAACATCAACAACATGGAGCAGATTCACGCCATCATGCAGGCGGCGGCGGCTTGCGACAGCCCGGTCATCCTGCAGGCCTCGGCCGGCGCCCGCAAATACGCTGGCGAGCCATTCCTGCGCAAGCTGGTCGAGGCAGCCATCGAGCAATATCCGGACATTCCGGTCTGCCTGCACCAGGACCACGGCACCTCGCCGGCCGTCTGCCAGCAGTCGATGCGCAGCGGCTTCTCCAGCGTGATGATGGACGGCTCGCTGGGCGAGGACGGCAAGACGCCGACCAGCTACGCCTATAACGTCGAAGTGACGCGCAAGGTGGTCGAGATGGCCCACGCCATCGGCGTGTCGGTCGAAGGTGAGCTGGGTTGCCTCGGCTCACTGGAAACCGGCGAAGCCGGTGAAGAGGATGGCATCGGTGCCGCCGGCAAGCTCGATCACGCGCAGATGCTGACCGATCCGGAAGAAGCCGCCGACTTCGTCGCCAGGACTGGCGTCGATGCCCTGGCCATCGCCATCGGCACCAGCCACGGCGCCTACAAGTTCACCCGTCCGCCAACCGGCGAAATCCTCGCCATCGACCGCATCAAGGCCATCCACGCGCGCATTCCGAATACCCATCTGGTCATGCACGGCTCCTCCAGCGTGCCGCAGGAGTGGCTGGCGGTGATCCGCCAGTACGGCGGGGCGATCAAGGAAACCTACGGCGTGCCGGTCGAGGAGATCGTCGAAGGCATCCGCCACGGTGTGCGCAAGGTCAATATCGACACCGACATCCGGCTGGCCATGACCGGCGCCATGCGCCAGGCGATGGCCGAAAAGCCCGACGAATTCGACCCGCGCGCCTTCCTGAAGGCCGCCGTGGCCGCCGCTCGCGACCTCTGCCGGGCCCGCTTCGAGGCCTTCGGCGCAGCCGGCCAGGCCAGCCGCATCAAGCCCGTGCCGCTTGAAAAGATGGCCGCGCTTTATCGCTGAGGGGAAACGATTGACTCTGCTGTGCCTTGCGTTTGGCGGCCCCGCAGCTTGGGGCCGCCCTTTTTCCAGGTGGACAGCTGACCGATGGTCAGCCATGCCTGCTGCGGTGCACCGTGAAAAACGGCAAAAATCGAAATCCTGCACTGGCCCTGCGGTCTGGCCTTTGCCGACGGAAGATGCGAGGATGCGGAAAAAATTCATAAACCACTCTGGAGTAGCAGCATGACCCTAACCATGGCCGTCGTGAGGGAACGTTTGCCCGGTGAAAACCGGACAGCGCTCGTTCCCGAAACCGCCAAGAAGTTTGCCGCACTCGGCACCAAGCTCCGCATGGAGCAAAGCGCCGGCATTTCGAGCCACTTCCTCGATCACGACTTCCCCGAAACCACCCTGGTCACCGGCGTCGCCGAAGCCTATGCCGGCGCGACCCTGATTTTGCGTGTCACCCCGCCGTCCACCGCAGAAATCGAAGCGATGCCCGAAGGTTCGGTCCTGATCGGCCTGCTCAAGCCCTACGAGAGCAAGGAACGGCTGGCCGCGCTGAACGCCAAGAAGATCACCGCCTTCGCCCTGGAACTCCTGCCGCGCATCTCCCGCGCCCAGAGCATGGACGCCCTGTCCAGCCAGGGCGCCTGTGCCGGCTACCAATGCGGCCTGATCGCCGCCGCCCGCTGCACCAAATTCTTCCCCATGCTCACCACCGCCGCCGGCACCATCCGTCCGGCGCGGGCCCTCGTCATCGGCGCCGGCGTCGCCGGCCTGCAAGCCATCGCCACCTGCAAACGCCTCGGCGCCATGGTCGAAGCCTACGACGTCCGTGCCGCCGCGCGTGAGCAAATCGAATCGCTCGGCGCCAAGTTCGTCGACACCGGCGTCTCCGCCGACGGCACCGGCGGCTACGCCCGCGAACTCACCGCCGAAGAGAAAGCCCAGCAAGCCGAGAAACTCGCCAAGGCCGTCGCAGCCGCCGACGTCGTCATCACCACCGCCGCCATCCCCGGCAAGAAAGCGCCGGTCATCGTCACCAAGGACATGGTCGCCCGCATGAAATACGGCGCCATCATCGTCGACATGGCCGCCGAGAGTGGCGGCAACTGCGAACTCACCCAACCGGGCGAACACGTCATCGCCAACGACGTGAACATTCACGGCCCCCTGAACCTCCCCTCACGCATGCCCACCCACGCCTCGGAGCTGTACGCCAAGAACCTGTACAACTTCCTGTCCCCGTGGATCAAGGACGGCCAGCTCGCATTCGACTGGACCGACGAAGTCCTTGCCGGCACCGTCCTCTGTCGTGACGGCGCCACGGTCCATGCCACGGTCAAACAAGTTCTGGGAGAGTCGTAATGGACGGCCTGCTCGCGCTCTACATCTTCATGCTCGCCGCCTTCACCGGCTACGAGATCATCGCCAAGGTTCCGGTCATCCTGCACACCCCGCTGATGTCCGGCTCCAACTTCATCCACGGCGTCGTCGTCGTTGGCTCCATGATCGCCCTCGGTTCGGCCGAGACCGTGCTCGAACAAGCCATCGGCTTCTTCGCCGTGGCGCTGGGTGCCGCCAACGCCGCCGGCGGCTACGTCGTGACCGAGCGCATGCTCGGCATGTTCAAGAAGAAGGAGGGCTGATCATGAGTCTTCCGCTCTACGTCCAAGGCGCCTGGTTCGCTGGCGCACTGCTCTTCATCTTCGGCCTGAAGGGCATGAGCTCCCCGGCCAGCGCCCGCCAAGGCATCGTCATCGCCGGCTACGGCATGCTGATCGCCATTGCCGGCACCTTCCTGATCCCCGATTTGCACAATCTCGGCCTGATGGCCCTGGCCCTGGTCATCGGTGGTGCCGCCGCCTGGATTTCCGGCCAGAAGGTCAAGATGACCGACATGCCGCAGATGGTCGCCATCTATAACGGCATGGGCGGCGGTGCCGCCGCCGCCATTGCCGCCATCGAGTTCGCCCGGGGTGATGCCCATTCCACCATCACCACCATCCTGGCGGTGATCGGGGCGCTGATCGGTGCGGTGTCCTTCACCGGCTCCTGTGTTGCCTGGGCCAAGCTGCAGGGGGTGTTGAAGAAAGCCCATCGCCTGCCGGCGCAGAATGCGGTCAATGTCCTGCTCGCCTTGGTCGCCATCGGCCTGGGCGTCGCTATGATCGCCCTGGCCCCGGCCAAGCCGGAACTGATCGTCGGCTTCTTCGTCGTCGCCCTGGTCCTCGGTCTGATCGTCACCCTGCCCATCGGCGGGGCCGACATGCCGGTGGTCATTTCGCTGTTCAACGCCTTCACCGGCTTGGCCGTCGGCTTCGAAGGCTATGTGCTGGGCAATCCGGCGCTGATCATCGCCGGTATCGTGGTCGGTGCCGCCGGTACGCTGCTCACGCAACTGATGGCCAAGGCGATGAATCGTCCGCTCTCCAACATCCTCTTTACGCCAATGGCCGCCAGCGGCCCCGGTGAAGCCATCAGCGGTTCGATGAAGGAAGTCGGGGCGATCGATGCGGCAGCGATGATGCGTTACGCCTCCAAGGTCATCATCGTGCCGGGTTACGGCATGGCGGTGGCGCATGCCCAGCACAAGGTGTGGGAAATGACCGAGTTGCTGGAAGAAGCCGGGGTCGAGGTGAAGTTCGCCATCCACCCGGTGGCCGGACGCATGCCGGGGCACATGAACGTGCTCTTGGCCGAAGCCGGCGTGCCCTACGACAAGATCTTCGATCTGGAAGAGATCAACGGTGAGTTCGGCCAGGCTGATGTAGCGCTGGTCATCGGGGCGAACGATGTGGTGAACCCCTCGGCCAGAACCGACAAGGCCAGCCCGATCTACGGCATGCCGATCCTGGATGCCGACAAGGCGCAGAACGTCATCGTGATCAAGCGCGGCAAGGGTACGGGTTACTCCGGGGTTGAAAACGCGCTCTTCTACACCGACAATTGCCGCATGCTCTACGGCGATGCCCAGCCTATGGCCGGGGAAATCATTCAGCATCTTAAAACGTTGAATTGATGCCCAGCCGGCCGCTGTTTATCAGCGGCCGTTTTCGCTAGAAGAAGCGCTGTTTCCGGCGCATAATTAGCAAATTATCAAGTGCTGACAAAACCATCAGCATCTGTCCTTGCAATCCGGCTCTTCTTCTCGCGCACCATGGACCTTAGCAGCCTGCTCGAAGCCTGGGGTGAAACCACTGTCGTTCCCCTGGCCGGCCTGTTGATCGGCACCCTCTTCGGGGCCTTCGCCCAACGTTCCCGCTTCTGCCTGCGTTCGGCCGTCATCGAATTCTGGAATCGCCAGGGGACGGCCAAGGTCGCCATCTGGTTGTGCGCCTTTTCGGCGGCATTGATCGCTACCCAATCCTTCGTCCTGGCCGGCTGGCTCGATGTCTCGCAAGCCCGGCAACTCGCCGCCACCGGCAGCCTTTCCGGCGCCATCGTTGGCGGCCTGCTGTTCGGTATCGGCATGATCCTGGCCCGCGGCTGTTCGTCGCGCATGCTCGTCCTCGCTGCCAACGGCAACCTGCGCGCCCTGCTCACCGGGCTGATCTTCGCCGTCGCCGCTCAGGCCTCGCTGAATGGCGTCCTGTCGCCGCTGCGCCAATGGCTGTCCGGCCTGTGGACCATCCAGGGCGGTGCGACCCGCGACCTGCTGGCCACGGCCCATGTTGGCCACCTTGGCGGACTGCTCTTCGGCCTCGTTTGGCTGGGTGCCGCCATCCATTTCACCCGGCGCAGCCGCCTCAAGCACCACGAATGGCTGGGCGGTCTGGGCGTCGGTGTGATGATCGCGCTGGCCTGGTTGCTGACTTATAGCGTCGGCACCAACTCATTTGAAGTCATTCCGGTACAGAGCCTGTCGTTCACTGGCCCATCAGCCGACATGCTGATGCTGGTGCTGTCGCCCCCTGGGCAACCGTGGGATTTCGATATTGGCCTGGTGCCGGGCGTCGTCCTCGGCTCTTTCCTGGCCGCGCTGTGGGGCAAGGAATTGAAGCTGGAAGGCTTCAAGGACGGACTCAGCATGCGCCGCTACATCTTCGGTGCCCTGTGCATGGGCTTCGGCGGCATGCTGGCCGGCGGCTGCGCCGTCGGTGCCGGCGTCTCGGGTGCCGCCATCTTCGCGCTGACCGCCTGGCTGACCCTGGTCAGCATGTGGCTGGGCGCCGGCCTGACCGACCGCCTGGTCGACCGGCCGCAGCATCGACCGACCGATCTGCCGGCCGAGCCGCTCGCGCCCCAGCCTTAAGCCACGGCCTTGTCGTTCGTAGCGCTCCGATTCATGCCGGAGAGCACGACACCGGCCAGGATCAGCATGAACCCGATGCCGTGGTAGAGCTGCGGCATTTCGCCCAGCAGCGGCCAGGCCGCCAGCGCGGTGTAGATCGGCACCAGATAGAGCGAGACACCGGCACCGGAAGCGCCGATTTGAGCGACCAGCCGGTCATAGCAGAAGTAGGCGCCCAGACTGGGCACTACGGCAAGCAGGCCGAGCGCTGCATAGAGGCGGTAATCGCCAAAATCTGGCAGCTTGCCGCTCACGCCTTCGACCACGGCGAAAGGCAGCAGGACCAGCGCCCCGCCCCCAATCAATGCGGCCAGACGCACCCCACCGGGCAGCGGCACGGCCATCTGCCGCTTGCTCAGCACCGTGTAGGCCGCCCAGCCGCAAGCGGCCAGCAGGACCCACAGATCGCCCTCGCCGATGCGGTAATGCGTGAAGACGAATCCTTCGCCGCGGGCTAGCACGACCAGCACGCCGCAGACCGCGAACAACATGCCGTAAGCGCGAAAGGTCCCGATCGGCGTGCGCCAGGCCAGGCTTTCGATGACGGCAATCATGATCGGGCAGGCAGCGAAGATCAGCGCCACGTTGGCCGCACTGGTATCGCGTGCCCCGATGTATTGGGCACCGACGGTAACGCCCATGCCGAAGATGGCCAAGGCAGCAAGGTGCAGCCAGTTGGCGCGCAAAGCCTGGCGCCATGCCCACAGGCGTGGGGCGACCAGCGGCAACAGGATCAGGAAGGCCAGCGCCCAGCGCCCCCAGGCCAGGAAGAGCGGTGGGATGTTCGCACTCTCCGCCCAGCGGGCGACCAGCATGTTGACGGCGAACAAGGCCGGTGTGAGCAATAGTAAAGGCAGGCCGGCGACGAGGGGATCGCCCCGGTAGCCGACCTGCGTGCGGACGAATACATCGGACATGATGCGCTCCTGAGCGGTTTTTCCAAGAGGCCGGCAGGTGCGCAATCGCTCCGGTTAGGGACGGTGGCTTGCCTGACGGCGTAATCTGATGCCTTGTGGGCACAGGAAAATATTAGCGATTCAGGAGAAAAATGTGCTTTTGTTTATTTGAAAAATACGGGCAAAATAAAGAACATTTTCCACAAAATAACTTCTTTTGAAGAAGAATCATCCAATGGATCGCCAACACGAGAAAGCCGCCATGAAAGCACATCAAATCGACGAGACCGATCGCCGCATCCTGCGCGTGTTGCGCGAAGAAGGCCGGATCAGCAATCAGAAGCTGGCGGAGAAGGTCAATCTGTCGCCGACGCCCTGCTGGAATCGCGTGCGAGCACTGGAGCAAGCCGGAATCATCAAGGAATACGTTGCCGTACTCGACCAGCAGGCGCTCGGCGTGCCCGACACCGTGATCATCGAAGTCACCCTCGACCGCCATGACGACGATGTCTTCCAGCGCTTCGGCGATGCTTTGGCCGAAATGCCGGAAGTCATGGAGGCTTACCTGGTCACCGGCGAGTACGACTACCTGATCAAGGTGGCGGTGGCGGGCACAGCCGGCTACGAACATTTCCTGCGCCAGCGCCTGTTCAAGATTCCCGGCATCCGCAACAGTCGCTCGACCTTCGCCTTGCGCTGCCTGAAACGCGTGCATTCGGTCACGCCATGAACGACGGCGTTCATAAAAGAAAATCCCCGCCGTGGCGGGGATTTTTCGTGGTTTAACGCAAGGGCTCGGCTTAGCGCGGGAAGTACATCTTCGCTTTGTCGAGCTTGTAGGTCCAGGGCAGGCCTGCGTTCTTCCAGCCATTGACCACGCGCTGGCCAGCTTTGGCTCCGTCCTTGGCGGTGTCGCCCTCAACGCCCTCGGCCACGCTATAGACCTTCGCATAGCCGGCACCCATCAGGCGGTCGGCCGCCTTCGAGCTTCGATCGCCGGAACGGCAGATCAGGATGATGCTCGCGTCCTTGCCCAGCCCTTTTTCCTGCAGGCGGCGCTCCAACTCCGGCAGGAAGTCCTGGTTCGGCTCCAGCTTGTACATGGCGCGTTTGTCGTCCCAGTCGCTCATGATTTCCGGATGCTCGACGAAGGGCACCAGCGCATCGGCATCGCTCGGCCAGCCGACGTACATGGCCTCGGCACGCGTCCGCACATCGAAGAAAGCCACGCCCTTCGGGTTGGCTTTCTTCATGTCGTAGGCTTGTTGCGGCGTCAGATAGAGGCCGAGCTTGGACTGCTTCACTTCGGGCAGCTTCGACCACTCAGTGCTGCCAGGCGTCCAGTCTGCGGCATGGGCCAGCGACATCGAAGCCAGGGCGGCGGCGAACAGGGCGGCTTGCAGTCTGGTCTTGGTACTCATCAGGCAATCCCCGGATTGCCGGCGGCACTCTTCAGGGTCGGCAGGTTCAGGTTGACCGGCTTGACCGTCTTGATGTCGCGCAGGTACTGGGCAACGACGTCCCAGATCGGCGCGCCGGCGTTCTTCGACTCTTCGGCCACGGGAGCCCAGCCAGCGACCTTGTAGGTCTTGCTCGGGTCGATCGGCTGGCCCTTGAGCATCATGTTCTGGATACGGCTGCCCATCTTGGCGGTCGGATCACAGGTGTATTGCAGGCCGCCAACGCGCACCATGTCGCCGCCCTGCTGGTAGTAGGGGTCGGGGTTGAACAGGTTGTCGCAAACGTCTTCGAGCACCGTCTTGATGGTTTCCCCGGTCATCATCGTCACCGTGGTCCACGGATAGGTGATGGCGGTCTGGTCGAGCACGTGCTCCATCAGGATGGGCTGCCCCGGCAACAGCGAGGTACCCCAGCGGAAACCCGGCGAGAAGGCAATTTCGGCGTCCTTGACCTTCATCAGGGCGTCGAGGATGACCTGGTCGAAGGTGCCGTTGAAGTTGCCGCGGCGATAGAGCAGGCCTTCGGTGACCGCCAGCTTTTCGTTGAGCTTGTCGAGGTAAGGCGCGCGCACCTTGTCGATCAGGGCCTGCATTTCCTTGTCGGCGGGCAGCAGGTTGGCGAAGACCGGCATCAGCTTGTAGCGGTAGCCGGTGACCTTGCCGTTCTTGACCTCGAAATCCATCACGCCGAGGTATTTGCCGTTGGAGCCGGCGTTGGTGACCAGGGTCTGGCCACCAGCGTTCTTGACGACGACCGGGGCCGGCACGCCGTCATGGGTGTGGCCGCCGAAGATGGCGTCGATACCGCGCACGCGGGAGGCCATCTTGAGGTCCACGTCCATGCCGTTGTGCGAGATGACGACGACGACCTGGGCACCGGCAGCGCGGGCTTCGTCGACAGTCTTCTGCATGTTTTCTTCCTGGATGCCGTAGCTCCAGTTCGGAATCTGCCAGCGCGGGTTGGCAATCGGCGTGTAGGGGAAGGCTTGACCGATGATGGCGACCGGAATGCCGTTCATGTTGCGCATCACGTAGGGCTTGAACACCGCATCGCCGAAATCGGTGGTCTTGATGTTCTGGGCCACGATGTCAAGCTTGCCGGCGAAATCCTTTTCCTCGATTTCCTTGACGCGGGCTTCACCAACGGTGGATTCCCAGTGCAGGGTCATGATGTCGACACCGAGCGCCTTGCAGGCGTCGACCATGTCCTGGGCGTTGGTCCACAGCGCGGTACCGGAACCCTGCCAGGTATCGCCGCCGTCGAGCAGGACGGCGCCCGGGCGGCTGGCCTTCATGCGCTTGACCAGGGTCGCCAGGTGGGCGAAGCCGCCGACCTTGCCGTAGGTCTGGGCGGCTTTTTCGAAATTCAGATAGGTGAAGGCGTGCGCCTCGATGCTGTTCGGCTTGAAGCCGAAGTGCTTGAGCAGATGCTCGCCGACCAGGTGCGGCACCTGGCCCATCTGGGCACCGAAACCGAGGTTGACGTTCGGCTCGCGGAAGTAGATGGGCTGCAGCTGGGCATGGCAGTCGGTGATGTGCAGCAGGCTGACGTTGCCGAATTTCGGCATGTCGTAGAGTTTGGCGGCGCCCTTCTCGGCCATGGCCAGTTCGCTGTGCAGCGACATGCCGCCGGCGGCCGCGACGGCCAGCACCTGCAGGAATTCACGACGATTCATGCTCATAGTCTTGTCCTGTAAAAAAAGCCCGGCGAGTCGCCCCGCCGGGAAAGTCACGCAAGTTAATCTTTATTGACCGGGGATTCCGGGTCCATCAGGAAGGCCACGATGTCGGCAATCTGCTCCGGAGTGATCCAGCCATGCAGGCCGAAGCGCGGCATGTTGGTACACGCCGTGAAGGCGTTGGAGTTGTAGATCTTGTCGTAGGCGTACTTGACCATCTCCGGCGAGTTGCCGCGGATCTTGCCGAAATGCTGCAGGCTCGGGCCGATGGTGCCGTAGGCGATTTCCTTCTTGGCCAGCTGGTGGCAGGCGTAGCAGTTACCGCCCTTGACGCGTCCCGGCGGGTCCGGCTGGATGAAGCCGATGTGGCCGCCGGTACCGACCGCGGCGAGCTTTTCGCCTTCCTTCCAGTTACCCATCAGCTTGCCGCTGGCCGGGTACTGGATGGTCGCCTTGTTGGCCTTTTCCAGCTTCTCGCCAATCTTGCGCGGCGGGTTGTCGCGGTAGATACCGCAGGTCTTCATCGTCTCGTCCTGCATCAGGCGCAGCTTCCACTCCTTCGGTCCATCCTCGCGGAAGGATTCGAGGAACATCTGCTCGGCCTCGGCGGCGAATTGGCCGCCCGGCGCCTCGACCGGCTTGGCAGCAAGGGCATAACCGCTCACTGCTGCGGTGCACAGGCCAAAAAGGGCAAATTTCAGTTTCATGTCTTATCCCCTCTTAGCGCTTGATGCCCGGCGTTTCCATGACGGTGCCGGTGGCGTTCTTTTGCAGGAAGGTTTCCAGCGCGACGATGGAGTCGGCCAGATACTTCGGTTCCGGGAAGCGGGCCTGGCGCATGCAGTCGATCAGGCGACGCTGCATGGTCCACACGGCACCTTGCGACACACGGTAGGACGGCCAGGTCTTCATGGCCGTACCGGCGCCATCCTTGGTCGTCAGGTTACCGAGTTCCTGCAGGCGGATGCGCTTGCCTTCCTGGCCATGACAGATCGAGCAGGAGAAATCCTGCGGACCGGAGCGGCGGTAGAAGATGTACTCGCCCATCTTGGCCATCTTGGCTTCTTCCGGGTGCTTGGCCGGCACGTTGATCTTCAGGCCGTTCGACTTGGCGCCGACGAAAGTGACCAGGGCCTCGATGTCGGAATCGGTACCCGGCTTGGAATACCAGTTTTTGGTCGCCTGCTCGTAGGTAAAGCCCTGCAGGCTCATCATGCAGTGCACGAGGCGGGACTCCACATCCATGACCTTGCCGGTATCCTTGAAATACTTCGGCAGGCTGGCGTAGGCGCCTTCGAGTTTGCCCGGGCCCATGCCGAGATCGCATTGCTCGAGCGAGGCATTCTTCGGGCCGCGCTTTTCGCTCCACAAGGCTTCGCCCTTGGCTTCGAGCAGGTCGGCCGGATTACCATCGGCCAGCGCCTCGCGGTACTTGGCCAGTTCGTCGGCAACCTTGCTGTCTTGGGCGGAAACACTGCCGATACAGGCTGTCGCAACAGCCAGACCGACCAGCGCTTTCGTCAAACGTTGGTTCATCGCAATTCCTCCTGGGGTTGTGCAACGGCAGCCGCGGTCTTGCGCCGCGTTGCTGCCGTCAGTGGGGTGCCAATCAGGCGATGGCGGCTTCGTCGGTACGGCTGTCGCCCTTGTTGTCCTTCCAGGAAACGACAACCTTGTCGCCCTTGGCGCCGCCCTTGAACTTGAACGCCAGGTAGGGGTTCTTCGAGACGGACGGGCCGAATTCAGCAGCCAGCACGACCTTGTCGTTGTGCTTGGCCGACAGCTCGGTAATGAACCAGGCCGGCACGACGGCACCGGCGGCATCCTTGCGCTGGCCGGTTTCCATTTCGTGGCTCATCAGAACCTTGACTTCGGTAACGCCGTCCTTGTTGGCGGCGCGGATTTTCATCGGATTGCCCATGTTTCTATCTCCTTGAATTCGTGTCGATTAGCCGCCGCAGCCGCCCAGGGTGACCTTGATCTCTTTCGTGGCCATGAAGAACTTGCCGTTCGACTTGACCAGGGCGTAGATGTTGGAGGTCTGGCCCATCTTGACGCGGGTCTGGACGTTGGCTTCGGTGCCTTCCGGCAGGGTGAAGCTGGCAGCCAGGGCGTTCGGGTTCTTTTCAATCAGGATGGCGACCATGGTCACGCCCGGCAGGGTCGAGGCCACGCCGACCGGCACGACGGCGCCGTTTTCGGCGATGTCCGGACCGGTCACCTGGACGTCCTTGCTGTCGGCCGGGGAAGCGGCGCCCAGAGCCTTCAGCGTGTCGGCCATGCTCTTCGCGTCGAAGGCAGCCTTGTTCCAGTCGGCCAGGGCCATGCCCGGCTTGATGATGCCGGCAGCAGCCAGCACGCCCATCAGGGCAGCGCCGGAGCCGGTCTTCAGTACGTTACGACGTTGATTGTTCATGACTACTCCTCTCAGAAATTGACTTACTTAGCTCCGGACAGAATCCACTGGACCAGCGTCTTCAAATCCTCATCCTTGACATGCGCGTTCGGCGGCATCGGGATCGTGCCCCAGGCACCCTGACCACCATTCTTGACCTTGGCGACCAGCTTGCCTTCGGCGTCCGGCTGATCCTTGTAGCGGGCGACGACTTCATTGAAGCCCGGACCGACGATCTTGTTGTTCACACCATGGCAGGCCATGCAACCGTTCTTGGCGGCCATATCCATCGTCGTCGGCGCGGCAGCCGGCTTGGCCGCCTCTGCGCCCAGCGTCTTGGTCCCACGGACCGGACCGAAAGTTCGATTTTGCTCGGCCAGTTCGCCGTGAGCAGTCTTGGCGTACTCGGGCAGGGTCGAACCGATCTTCACTTCGCTCTTGCAGTTCTTCATGCAGGCGACGTTCTTGACGTCCGGGATACCGCCGTTGCCGATGCCGCCCTTCTTGGCGGACGGGCCAGGCCACATGCCGTGGTCGGTCGTCATGCCGTTGCGGTTGGGCATCTTGGCCTGGACTTCACCGATGTTCTTGTCCGACAGCGTGAAGTCGGCCGGAACGATCTCGGCGAGATTCAGGAAGTAGGCCAGGATGGCATAGACATCGTCCGGCTTCAGCGACTTCGGTGCCGTCCACGGCATCGCACGATAGATGTAGTCGAAAACGGTCGAGATGGTCGCCACCTTGGTGAAGGTAGTCCGCTGCGGAATCTCACCGGTCAGGAAACCGCCGACGCGACCGTTCTTGATGTCTTCCTTGGTCGTGCCACCGATCAACGGGGTGAACACTTCGTTCGACTCGCCGAAGGAGCCATGGCAAGAGGCGCACTTTTCCTCGAACAGTTCCTGGCCGCGATCGACATTGCCCGATCCCTTCGGCAGGCCCTTGAAATCAGGACGCACGTCGATGTCCCAGGCCTTCACTTCGGCCGGCGTGGCCTGGCGGCCGATGCCCTTGTAGTTGTCGAAGGCGACTGCTGCGGTGGACGCCCCGAAAAGGGCCAAAACCAGAATCGATTTAGAGAACCTGGACATTTGTCACCTCCCCACTTTCGACGACCTTCCAGGACTGGATCGCGTTGTTGTGATAGATCGACTTGGTGCCGCGGACCTTGCGCAGTTGGCCATAGGTCGGCTGCACGTAGCCGGTTTCGTCGATGGCGCGCGATTGCAGGATGGCCGGCTTGCCGTCCCACACCCAACCGATGTTGAAGCGGGTCAGCGCCTTGTTCTGCACCGGGCCTTCGATGCGGGCGGTCTGCCAGTTGATGCCGCCGTCGAAGGAGACGTCCACTTGCTTGATCTTGCCGCGACCGGACCAGGCCAGGCCGGAGACGTTGTAGAAACCCTTGTCGAGCAGCGTCTGGCCGCCGGACGGGGTGGTGATGACCGACTTGCACTCCTGGATGGAGGTGTATTGACGATGCAGGCCATTCGGCAGCAGGTCGATGTAGTGCACGGCCTCATCCTTGGTGGCGTAAGGCTTGTCACCGACTTCGATGCGGCGCAGCCACTTGACCCAGGACACGCCCTGCACGCCCGGCACGACCAAGCGCAGCGGGTAGCCGTTTTCCGGACGCAGCATTTCGCCGTTCATGCCGTAGGCAACGAAGACTTCGCCGGACTCGACCATTTCCATCGGAATGGTGCGAGTCATCGACGAACCGTCGGCACCTTCGGCCAGGATGTAGCGGGCCTTCTTGTAATCGACGCCGCAATCTTCCAGCAGCAGCTTCAGCGGCACGCCGGTGAATTCCGAGCAGGACAGCATGCCGTGCGTGTATTGCACGGTCGGCACGGCAACGTTGCCCCATTCCAGGCCGGTGTTGGCGCCGCACTCGATGAAGTGGATGCGCGACACGGACGGCATGCGCATCAGCTCGTCCATGGTGTAGACCTTCGGCTTCTTCAGGAATTCGGGATCGGAACCGTTGATCATCAGGCGATGCTTGGACGGATCGATGTCGTGCCAGCCCTGGTGGTGACGCTCGAAGTGCAGGCCGGACGGCGTGATGATGCCGAAAAGGCCTTGCAGCGGACAGAAGGACACCGAAGCGCCGCCGACGCGGGTCAGGCCCGGCGATTCACGGCGCAGCAACTGGCTTTCGTACTTCGACGGCATGCCGTACGGACGGGTTGCCACCGGCTGGCCGAGGCTGGTCGTCCATTCCGGCAGATTCAGGATGGCCGGATCGCCCTCGCTGGCACGTGCTGCGAGCGGTGCGGCAAAGGCCGCGCCGGCTGCCATGAAGCTCTTGCGCAGGAAATCCCGGCGCCCGGCTCCGACGGCCTTGATCTGATCTTCCGACAGGAAGTTCTCCGGAGCCGGCCGCAGGCGCCCCGGTTGCTTGTAACTATCACCCATAGAGATCACTCCCCTCCGCTGTTTGACTACTTCGACTTCAATGACCTGCTTGTTTCGCCGATACGCCCAACTCGTCCCCCAGATCGCGGCTGGCCACCGTGATGCTGACAGTGCGGCAGATATCGACGAAATTCGGGTCGATGACCCGATAGAAAACCAGATTCCCGTCCCGGCGACGATCGACTACGCCGGCCCGGAACAAGATGTTCAGGTGGCGCGAGATGTTGGCCTGGGTCAGACCGATCTTTTCCACCACCTCATTGACGGAACGCTCTTCGGAACACAGGCACGACAGGATGCGCAGGCGCGTCGGGTCGGCGAGCAAACCGAAGTAGTTGGCGACTTGTTCGAATACCTGCAGCGTCTCGTCCATGATGTTTTTTTGATCCGTATCAGAATAACTGTATAACTCAGTATTTATATAGTCAACAACTAATATTGTTGCGTCGCAGCATGCATTCCGGCGGAAAGGACGTTACTCTTCCGCCTGTGCTGGCAGTGACAGCATCTACGACAAATGGCTATATTCTTCGTGCCACAACATTCTGAGGAGATGTGAAGATGAAAATGCTTGCCCACGTTGCAGCGATCTGCCTGCTGGCTTTTGCCGGCGCATCGCATGCCGCGGACCCCAATCTTGGCCGCAACCTGGCTGCCACCTGCGCCAACTGTCACGGCACCAACGGCAATGCCGTCAAGGGCTCCGGCCTCGATTCACTGGCCGGCGTTCCCAAGGACAAAACCCTGCAGAAGCTCGCCGATTTCAAGAGCGGCGACAAGCCGGCTTCGATCATGCACCAGATCGCCAAGGGCTATACGGAAGAGCAGCTCGACCTGATCGCCACCTATTTCGCCGCGCAAAAGTAAGGGGAGAACAACATGATGCTGATGAAACGACGTGATTTCCTGAAGGTTGGCGCGGCAGCCGGTGCGATGGCTTCGATGTACGGCTGCGCTGGCGGCGGCAAGGCGAGCGGCCATGTGGTCGTGGTCGGCGGCGGCTACGGCGGCGCCACGATCGCCAAATACCTGCGCATGTGGAGCGAAGGCGGCGTCCAGGTGACCCTGATCGAACGCAATCCGACCTTCATCTCCTGCCCGATTTCCAACCTCGTGATCCATGGCAGCAAGTCCATGGAAGACATCACCGTCAGCTACGACGGCCTGAAGAACAAGTGGGGCGTGCGCATCATTCAGGACGAAGTGGCCGGCGTGGATGCCACCAAGAAGACGGTGAGCCTGAAGTCGGGTGGCAACGTCAGCTACGACCGTCTCGTACTGTCGCCGGGCGTGGACTTCATGTGGAATGAAATCCCTGCCCTGGCCAATGCCGAGGCCCAGAGCAAGATCCTGCACGCCTGGAAGGCCGGTCCGCAGACCGTCGCCCTGCGCAAGCAACTGGAATCGATGAAGGATGGCGGCGTCTATGCCATTTCCATCCCGAAAGCACCTTACCGCTGCCCGCCCGGACCGTACGAGCGCGCCAGCCTGGTGGCCGACTATTTCAAGAAGCACAAGCCGAAATCCAAGGTGGTCATTCTCGATGCCAACGAAGACGTGCAGTCCAAGAAGCCGCTGTTCACCAAGGCCTGGGCAGATCTCTACAAGGGCATCCTGGAGTATCGCAACAACAGCGAGGTGAAGGACGTCGAAGTGGCGACCAACACCGCCGTGCTGGAATTCGACAAGTTCAAGGCCGACGTGTTGAACGTGATCCCGCCGCACCGCGCCGGCGATATCGCCCACAAGTCGGGCATCAAGCTGATCAACAACCGTTGGGTGGACGTCAACTGGCTGTCGATGGAATCGACCAGCACGCCGGGCATCCATGTCCTGGGCGACGCCATCTTCCCGGCGCCGACCATGCCGAAGTCCGGCCACATGGCCAACCAGCACGGCAAGCTGGCCGCCGCCGCCATCCTGAACATGCTGTCGGGCCAGGAGCCGAACCCGACGCCGGTCGTGATGAACACCTGCTACAGCTTCGTCGATGCCAAGAACGTGATCCACGTTTCTTCGGTGCATCAGTACGATGCCGCGACCAAGGTCGTGCAACCGGTCAAGGGCGCCGGCGGCGTCTCTGCTGCGCGCAACGAACTGGAAGGCAAGATCGCGTTGGGCTGGGCCAAGAACATCTGGGCCGACATGCTGTCCTGAGCGCTTTCCGGCGCAACGAAAAAGGCCGCAATTTGCGGCCTTTTTTATTGCCCGGTTTTTGGCCTTTTTGGCCTGTTCACCGCAGCTTCAGGCTGATGCCCTCGCGCAGGCGCTTGCGTGCCGACTTGATGCCGCGCCGCTCGCATTCGCCGCACCACGGCTGACATTGACGCAAGACTTCGCCGGCCTTGGTCAGCGCCGCCTGCATCTTCTTGTCGATCTTGCCCTTGTGCCAGCGCGCGATGTAATCGCGCACCTCCTTGAGCGAGGCATCGTCGCGCACCCACTGGTCAAGCCGGGTCAAGGCGACATGCAAGTCGTTGATGAAACCGAATTCGTCCTGCAGTTCGGAAACGCCCTTGGCGTATTGCAGCATCTCGTCCTCGTCGAACAAGGGCGAGAAGAATTCGCAGCTGTAGCGCAGATATTTCAGCCCAATGCGGAAACGGTGGGCCGTCTCCGAGGTCGGCTTGCGCACGACGCGATCAAAACGCTTGACCGCCCGCCGATGGGCGCGACCGAGCCGGATTTCGGCAAAGCGGGCGAAATCCTTCTTCTCCTTGCCGGTTTCAAGTGTATGCACGTCGCGGGCAAAGGCCAGCAGCGGCACGCCGTTCGACAACTGTTCGATGGCAGCCCCTGCCTTCTCGCGCGCCTTGCCGCAAGCAACGATGGCACGTTGCACCAGCTCGCGATGGCGCTCGCTGTCGTCCGCCTGCAGCATCGGCTCGAGCACGGCCGCACGCATGACATCGAGGTCGCGCACCTCGCCAGTCACCGCCGCCAGTTGCTTCAAACCGTCGGCCCATTCGGCGAAAAACTGCTCCGGCAGGACCGGCTCGAAAATACGCAGCAAGGCGCCCAAACGACGCAAGGCGACACGGAATTGATGCACGAATTCCGGGTTGTTCGAGGCCAGCGCCCCGTGCAGATTGGCCTGCCAGCACTGCTGCCCATGGTTGGCCAGGGCCAGGAATGCCTGCAAGGGAGGCATTTTGCCGGTCACGGCGACCCGCCCTGCCCGCTGCGGCCGGATCGGATTATTCTCGAACAGGCGATAGCCGCGCTCGGCCTTGCTCAGGTCGAAAGGCACCAGCGGCAAGTCGGCTGCCAGGGCGATGGCAAAATTGATCAGGTCGGCCGGCTCGCCAGCGACCAGCTCAAGCTCGACCTCGGAAATCGCCTCTTCGGCCTTGCCGGCAACGATGCAGCCGCGGTCGATCATGACCAGTATCTGCACACCGGCACGCGGCTCGGCCAAGCGGGTCTGACGCTGGAAGACCGTGGTGAACATCGGCGCCAGCTGGTCGCGGTGACGCTCCAACATGGCGCGCACCGGCTCCACCTCGATTGCGGAGAAGTCGAAGCGCCCGTTGAAGGACTGCTCCCACTCCGGCCGCGAACTCAGGCCACCGACCGACTCGGTCGCGCATTTGACGGTCTGCAGGCTGGCATCGCGCGTCTTGCGCGTGCGCAACGCGACCTTGGCGGCACTCAGCGCCAGGTCGGGAGTATCGAAATAGGCGTTCTCCAGGGTATCCGGCTCGCCGTACAGAGCGGCCTGCTGGAGCAAAGGATGCTGTTCGACGCGGGACAATGCCTCGGCCGGACACGCCAGCTTGAGCTCGACCTCTTTTGCCATGATTGCTTCAGGTGCTGAAAGAAGAGCGCAGTCTAGCCAATCCCTGCATCGGCATCTACCTCGCCCGGGTTACAAACGAAAAAGGCCGCCCACCGGCGGCCTTCCTTATTTGGAGCAAACTGGCTTATTCCAGGGTGGCGATGTATTCAGCCACCGCGTGGCGCTCGATTTCGGATAGCTTCGAGGCAACCGTGTGCATGACCGCGTTGTCGTTGTTACGCTCGCGGGAGTTGAACTGCTTCAACTGATCCTCGATGTAACGCGGATGCTGGCCGGCCAGACGCGGCAACTGAGGCGTCCCCAGGCCCTTCGGGCCATGGCAGCTGGCGCAGCTGGGCAGGCCGGTGAACTGGTTGCCACGATTGAACACATACTTGCCGACGGCGACCAGCTCGGCATCCCTGAGCGGGCGAGCGCCGACCTTCTTGGCCTCGAAGAAGGCGCCGAGCGAGGCCATTTCGCCCGGCGTCAGTTCCTCGGCCTGCGGCTTCATCGTGTCGCTCTTACGCTTACCTGCCTTGAAATCCGACAGCTGCTTGGCGATGTATTCGGAATGCTGCCCAGCCAGGCGCGGGAAAACCGGACTGGCCGATTCGCCCTGCAGACCGTGACACAGGAAGCAGCGGCCGGAGACGATTTCCTCGGCACGCGCCAGATCGACCTTTTCCGCAGCCAAAGCGCCCCCCGAACAGGCCGAAGCGAGCAACCCGGCAAACATCCACTTGGTAATTGTTTTCATGTTTCCCCCACGCCCAAAAGCAAATAATTAAATCCTAATTTGCTTACGTCCGGCTTTCAAGATTTTCCGGTGCTACCGAAGCCGCCCTCACCCCGATCGCTGGCGGCAAACTCCTCGACCACATTGAAGCCGACCTGTAGGACCGGCACGACGACCAGTTGTGCAATCCGATCCAGCGGATTGAGCGTGAACTCCTGCTGACCGCGATTCCACACCGACACCATGATCTCGCCTTGGTAATCGCTGTCGATCAGGCCCACCAGATTGCCCAGTACGATGCCGTGCTTGTGGCCCAGCCCCGAGCGCGGCAGGATCATCGCCGCCAGGCCGGGATCGGCCAGATGGATGGCGATGCCGGTCGGCACCAGCGTGGTCTGTCCCGGCACGACATGCAGCGGTGCCGGAATGCAGGCGCGCAGGTCGAGGCCGGCCGCGCCCGGCGTGGCATAGTGCGGCGGGGTGTCGTGCAGGCGGGAATCGAGAATCTTGACGTCGATACGATGCATTATTGTTTTCCTGTGAGCTTGGCGATGTGTTCAATCAATTGGCGGGCCAGTACCGATTTCGGGGCCGGCGCCAGCGGATGGGTGCCGTTGTCGTCGAACAGCACCAGACGGTTGTCGTCGCCACCGAAGCCGTCCTGGATCAGGTTACCGGCGATCAATGGGATATTTTTCTTGCGCCGCTTGGCCTGGGCATACTCTTCGAGATTGCGGCTCTCGGCTGCGAAGCCGACGCAAAACGGTCCATCCTTCAACGCAGCGACTTCGGCCAGGATGTCCGGATTTTCGACCAACTCGATGGCCGGCACGCCACCATGGTCCTTCTTCAGCTTGTGCTCGGCCGCATTGGCCACGCGATAGTCGGCCACAGCCGCCACACCGATGAAAATATCGGAGGCCGCGGCACGCTCCATCACCGCTGCGTGCATTTCCAGCGCACTTTTCACACTGCTGCGGTGCACACCCTGTGGAGCCGAAAAACCAACTGGCCCGGAAACCAGCGTGACTTCCGCTCCGGCCTGACGCGCCGCCCGCGCCACGGCATAGCCCATGCGACCGGACGACAGGTTGGTGATACCGCGCACCGGGTCGATGGCCTCAAAGGTCGGCCCGGCCGTGATCAGCACCTTGCGCCCGGCCAGCACCTTGGGCGTACAGTAGGCGATCACTTCCTCGACAATGTCCTCGGGCTCCAGCATGCGCCCGACGCCGACCTCGCCGCAGGCCTGCTCGCCGCTGGCCGGCCCCAATACTTGTATACCGTCGGCGCTCAATTGCGCGACATTGCGCTGCGTCGCCGGGTTTTCCCACATCTGGCGGTTCATCGCCGGCGCCACCAGCAAGGGACAATCGCGCGCCAACACCATGGTCGCCAGCAGATCGTCCGCCATGCCGTGCGCGATGCGGGCGAGGAAATCGGCCGACGCCGGCGCCACGACGATCAGGTCGGCCTGGCGCGACAGGTCGATGTGGGCCATCGCATTCGGCATGCGTGCGTCCCACTGGTCTACGTATACAGGCTTGCCGGAAAGTGCCTGGAAGGTGGTTGCGGTCACGAAGTGGGTCGCTCCCTCGGTCATCGCCACCTGTACGTCGGCGCCCTGCTTGCCCAGCAGACGCACCAGCTCGGCCGCCTTGTAGGCCGCGATGCCACCGGTAACGCCAACCACGATACGTTTGCCCTGTAATTCCATTGTCTTAACGCTAGAATGGGAATCCGTCCATTCTACTGGAAGACCATGGCGATCACCGACTGGCCGGAAGGCGAACGACCGCGCGAACGTTTGTTGGCCCATGGGCCGCAGGCGCTGTCCGATGCGGAGTTGCTGGCGATCTATTTGCGTGTCGGCGTACGGGGCAAGAGCGCCGTCGATCTGGCGCGCGATCTATTGTTTCGTTTCGACGGACAACTCGGCGCACTGGTCGAAGCGTCGCTGGAAGAATTGGCCAGCGTTTCCGGCATCGGCATGGCGAAAGCAGCGCAATTGAAAGCCAGCTTCGAACTCGCCCGCCGGGCACTAAGCCAGGAAATGAGCACCCGCGACACCTTCAGTTCGCCGGGCAAGGTCCGCGACTGGTTGCGCCTCAAGCTCGCCAGCCGGCCGCATGAAGTCTTCATGGCCCTGTGGCTGGATGCACAAAACCGCCTGCTGAAGGCCGAAGAGTTGTTTACCGGCACACTGACCCAGACCTCGGTTTACCCGCGCGAGGTGGTCAAGGCAGCACTGGCGAACAACGCTGCCGCGGTCATCCTGGCCCACAACCACCCGTCTGGCGTCGCCGAACCATCGAGCGCCGACGAGATGCTGACCCGCTCATTGAAAGAGGCATTGGCGCTGGTTGATGTTAAACTACTCGACCACTTCATCGTAGCCGGTCATGCCACGCCGCTTTCGTTCGCAGAGCGCGGGTTGATTTGAAAACGCAAAAAGCACTTGATATGACTCAGGCTTTTTGGTTAAAATCGCGGGCTTTCTCTTCTAGCGAATTCTGGAGCACCATCATGGCGCGAGTCTGCCAAGTCACGGGTAAAGCCCCGATGGTTGGGAACAACGTTTCCCACGCCAACAACAAAACGAAGCGCCGCTTCCTGCCGAACCTGCAGTATCGTCGTTTCTGGGTCGAAACTGAAAACCGCTTCGTGCGTCTGCGCGTTTCCAACGCCGGCCTGCGCATCATCGACAAGAAGGGCATCGATGCCGTTCTGGCCGATCTGCGTGCCCGCGGCGAAGTCTGATTAAGGAAGGATACGAAAAATGGCTAAAGGCGGTCGCGAAAAGATCAAGCTGGAATCCACGGCTGGTACCGGACACTTCTACACCACTTCCAAGAACAAGCGCACGACGCCTGAGAAGCTGGAATTCATGAAGTACGATCCGAAGGCCCGTAAGCACGTCGCTTACAAGGAAGTTAAGCTGAAGTAACTCAGCTCACTCCGGCATTCGACAAACCCGCCTTTCGGCGGGTTTTGTTTTTTCTGCCACCGCTCATGAGCGGCGTAGCCCCAGCAACACCAGAAAACCGACGATACCGGCGAAGACCAGCATCGACCAGTTGGCCATCGACAAATCGAGGAAGACCCAATCGCGGCTGGTACAGAAACCGGTCGCCAGGAACAAGCCAGGATATTGCATGCCCAGCCAGTCGACCAGGCGCTCGATGGCGTTCGGATCGGCATAGCCGCACTCCGTCGCCAGCTCTGGAAAAGCCTGCATCCACGACTGGTAGGCCGCAACGCTGAAACCACCCAAGGCCAGGATTCCGCCCAAGCCTGTCCACAGCATGCGGCCGGCCGGTAGCGCAAAACCGAGCAAGCCGACCACGCCAATCACCAGATAAAGCAGGCGCTGGAAAATACACAAGGGGCAAGGTGCCAAACGGAACAAGGCCTGCAATTCCAGACCGACCGCCACCAAGCCGAAACAGCCGAGGGCCAGGGTGGCAAACCAGGCCCGCGTCGGAACTTTCGCAAAATCCATGAATACGCCTCAAAACATCGATGGTGAGAGATTCTACCTGCCCTCGCGGTTTTTGCCCGTTTAGCCCGGTGCACCGCAGCAAGGTAGACCACCGCCCTGTCGCTCGCTAAGATTGCTGAATGAACACACGCATCCTGCTCGTCGAAGACGACGAAAGACTGGCCGAACTAACGGCCGAATACCTGACCAAGAACGATCTCGAAGTCAGCATCGAGCCACGCGGCGACACCGCCGAGGCCCGAATTCTGGCCGAGCAACCCGACCTAGTCATCCTCGACGTGATGCTGCCGGGCAAGGACGGTTTCGAAGTCTGCCGCGCCGTACGCTCGCAATACCGCGGTGTGATCCTGATGCTGACCGCGCGCGACGAGGATTTCGACCAGATTCTCGGCCTCGAGCTTGGTGCCGACGACTATATCGCCAAGCCAGTCCAGCCGCGCGTGCTGCTCGCCCGCATCAAGGCCCTGCTGCGCCGCCTGCCCTCGCCCGGCGAGACCAAGGCCGGCGAGAGCGACAGCATGGTCTTCGGCCAGTTCCGCATCAGCCAAGCAACGCGTACCGCCACCTTGGCGAACGAACCGATCGACCTGACCACCGCCGAATTCGACCTGCTCTGGCTACTCGCCACCCATGCCGGCAATGTGCTGTCGCGCGACGACCTACTGCAGGAACTGCGTGGCATCGGCTTCGACGGCCTGGATCGCTCGATCGATGCGCGTATTTCCCGCCTGCGCAAGAAACTGAACGACGACCCGGAAAACCCGACGCGCATCAAGACCGTTCGCGGCAAGGGCTACCTGTTCAGCAAGCATGACTGGAACTAATTCGGGTAACGGTGCGGCCACGGGCAAGGACAACAACCAAGGCCTGGCCCGTTCGCTCTTCCGCGTCTCGCTGCCGCGCTGGCGCGGCGGACGCTATAGCCTTTCCAAGCTCTTCTTCAATTTCTACCTGCTGGCGATGGGCTCCTTCGTCGCAATCGCCTTCACCGCCGATTTCGTCATCTCGACCGCCCAGCGCGGCATCACCGACGACTATGCCCGCCGCTTCATGCGCGGCACCATCACGCTGATCGAGGACGAACTCTTTCGCCATCCGCGCAGTGCCTGGAAGCGTGAAATCAAGGACATCGACGAGAAATTTTCGTACAACCTCGACATCGTCGAACGCATCACGTTGGACCGTATCCTGACCCCTTCCCAGGTCGAAAAACTGGATGCCGGCGATATCGCCATCGACCACGACGGTGACGTCATGTATCACCGGCTCGGCACCAGTAGCCAGGTATTGGTCGTTGGCCCGCTCGCCTCCAACCGCAACCCGGAACTGAAGGACCGCCTGCCGCTCGAATTGCGCCTGCGCCTGCTGACGTGGAGCCTGACTGGCCTGATCTTCGGGGTCGCGCTGTGGTTCTGGGTCCGCCCTGTCTGGCGCGATCTCGAATCGCTGCGGCAAACGGCACGCGACCTAGGTGACGGCAAGTTCGACGCACGCTCTCCGGCTGCCCGTAGCCAACTCTTCGCACCGCTCTCCGACACCATGAACAGCATGGCCGAGCGGGTACAGCAACTGCTCGCCACGCACCGCGAACTCTCCTGCGGCATCTCGCACGAATTGCGCACACCGATCGCCCGCATGCGCTTTGCCCTCGAAATGCTGACCGAAACCGACGAGCGGGCCGAGCGCGAACGCCTGTGGGCCATGATGGAGGCGGATCTCGACGAACTCGACCAGCTCATCGACACCAGCCTGACCTACGCCCGCTTCGAGCGCGAAGCGCCAGAACCGCATTTCTCGTCGGTCCGTTTCGCTGACTGGCTCACCGATGAAGTCGAATCCGTCCGCGTCCTCGGCCGCCAACTCGAAGTCAAAGTCGACACCGCACAATTGCCGGCCGACCTCAGCGTCGACCTCGATCGCAAGGCCATGCCCTACGCCTTGCGCAACCTGCTGCGCAATGCCTTCAAGTACGCCGCCAAGCGTATCAACGTCAGTGCTGAGTTGGTCGGCGACAACATCTGCGTGCATGTCGACGACGACGGCATCGGCATCCCGCCGGAAGAACGCGAACACGTCTTCTCCGCCTTCACCCGCCTTGATCGTTCGCGCGACCGTTCGACCGGTGGCTACGGCCTCGGCCTGGCCATCGCCCGTCGCGTGCTCGAACTGCATGGCGGCACTGCCATCGCCGATGCCGCACCGCTCGGCGGCGCCCGCTTCACGCTGACCTGGCAAGCCAGGCGCTAAGACGAACCGGCATAGTTACAAAGCGTCACAGAAGATCATTTCCAGTTACCACGGGGCAACGCTGAGGCAACAGACCTCCCGCCCCCAGCTCCCTACAATGCGAGGCATGGAACAACAACGCTCCCGTAAAGAGGAAGGCAAGGAAATGATCGAACTGAACGTCAAGGAATTCATCGCAGCAGCCCGCCAATACTTGTTCGGCTTACTGCCCGCCCAACCCCAACTGGCGACCATCCGCATTCAACAGCCGCGCTAATGGCCTTCGCGGATAACCTGCCAATCAGCGAGAGCATCGGCGTTTTCGTCGGCATCTCGGGTTTCGATTGGCTGACCGAAGGACGTGCCGAGCCGCTGAGTGCAGCCGTTGCCGCCATCGGCGCCGGCACCGTGATCTATCTGGCCCGCTACTGGCTGAGGAAGCGCAAGCCGCCGAAGCCCTGAACGATTTACCCTCCTCTCGAATTTTCCCCCGATTCGAGAACTCCCTGTTACCCCGCCCATGTGGCGGGGTTTTTTTTGGCCATCGACCGGATCGTGCGGAGTCTTCGCTTTCGCTTGCCCCGGCAGGGAAAGCGCCGTTTCGGTCTATGCCAAAAGGCTCAAAAAACCAACAATCGACTTTAAATCATGAAGTTAATCCATTGTTGAAATTGATATTTTTTGTTCAAATAGAGTCGACAATATTTTGAGGTCATTGCGTCCGGCATTGGCGGAGCGGTTTCAGCTTTCGTTCCGATGGCGGCAACACCAACATGCTCAAACTGCCGGAGCCGATCCAGCGCGCCATCGAATCGGGGCGAGTTCCCTCGCCGCCGCAGCTATTGGTTCGCCTGATGCATGGCCTGGACGACGATCAGTCGACCATGGCAACGCTGGCCCGCCTGGTCGAGCAGGACGCCGGCCTGGCCGCCCGCGTGCTGACCGCCGCCAATTCGCCGATCCTGCGTCGCGGCAACGAACTGCACAGCCTGGAGAACTGCCTGCTGGCTCTGGGCACGCGCCTGGTGCGTTCGATCACTACCTGCCTCTCCATCCAGAGCCTGTTCGACCGCCGCGCCAAGGTACCGCCAGCCAACCTCGCCGCCTTCTGGGGCCATTCGCTGCTGGTGGCCGAAACCGCGCGCAGCCTGGCTGTCACCACCGCCTACGAAAAGCCAGAAGAAGCCTACCTGGCCGGCCTGCTGCACGACATCGGCGAGTTGTTGTTGCTGACCGGCCTCGGCCCGGCCTACGCCAAGCTGCTCGCCCATTGCCCGGACGAAGCGGCCCTGCAAGCCAAGGAACTGGCCAAGCTCGACAGCGACCATGGCGAGGTGGGTGCCTGGTTGGCCGATCAGTGGGAACTCGATTCCGGCTTTGCCGATGCCATCCTGTTTCACCATGCGCCGCCGGAACTGATCGTCACCGCCGCCCCCTTCCCGCAATTGATCTGGCTGGCGCACCAACTGGTCGCCGCCGAGGACATCTCGACCTTGCCGGCCGGCATCGACGCCACGCTGTTTGGCCAACTCGGCGTCGATCAATTGGCCGAACTGCGCCAACAGGCCGAGCAACGTACCCGCCAGATCGGCGAAGCGCTTGGCATGAGCCTACCCGCTGCCTTGAGCGGCAAGGGCATCTGGAACGACTTGCCGGCGCCCAACTGGGACGAGGACGAAGCGCTGGCGGCCGACGAGGAATTGTCGGCCCTGATCGGTGGCTTCGCCCTGTTGCAACCGCTACAACAGGATTTGTTCGAACTGGAGAACGAGGCCGAGATCATCCTGTCGCTGCGCGAATCTGCGCGCATCCTGTTCGATATCAGCCGCCTCGCTTTTCTGCTCGACGACGGCAAGGGCAAATTGAGCGGCGCCCGGGTCGGCGGCCAGCCGGCGCTGTTCAGCCAGGTCAGCATCGCCCGCGAAGCGCAGCGTTGCATGGCAGCGGCCGCTGCCCGCCAACACGAGATTCTGTCTTCTTACCCCGTCACCGCAGAGGAGCAGGAACGTTCGCTGATCGACCTGCAGTTTGCCCGCGCCCTGGGCAGCGAAGGCATCCTGTGCATCCCGATGCTGTCGCGCAACCGGACTTACGGCGTGATGATCTGCGGCCTGAGCGCCAACCAGTACGCCCGCCTTTCCCGCCGCCTGCCCTGGCTGCTGAACTTCGGACGGATCGCCGCGATCAGCCTGGAAACGCTGAATGAAGCCCGCGCCTTCCGGCAGAAGGCGCGCGACGATGCTTCCACCCACTTCAACCGGCAGGCGCGCCGCGTCATTCATGAAGCGCGCAATCCGCTGGGCATCATCAAGAGCTACCTGAAGATCCTGGACCGCAAGCTGCCGGCCGAAACCGAGATTCGCCAGGAACTCGAAATCCTCACCGAGGAAATCGACCGCGTTGCCGAAATCGTCGGCAAGATGAGCGAAATCCCGAGCGAAGCGCCAGCCGGCGAAGGCTTGAATGTCTGCGACCTGCTGCGCGAACTGATGCTGCTCTACGGCGAACCGCTATTCAACGCCAAGGGGCTGCGCGTCGATCTGGCGCTGCCCAATCAGGCGCAGAACGTCACCTGCACGCGCGACAGCCTGAAGCAGATTGTGCTGAACCTGTGGAAAAACGCCTCGGAGGCGTTAAGCGAAGGTCAGCAGATCAAGATCACGCTGACCGACAACGTCGTGCACAACGGCGTTTTCTACATCCAGCTGCGCATGGACGACAACGGTCCAGGCATGAGCGATGAAGCCATGCGCTCCATCCACCGTCCGCGCGACGCGCAGCCTGCCGGCAACCGCGGCCTCGGCTTGTCGATCGTCGGCGAACTGGCCCGCCAGCAGTCCATCCCCATTACCTGCCGCAGCCAGATCGGCCAAGGCACCAGCATTGCCTTGCTGCTGCCCAAGCATCTGGCCGACAGCACGGAACCCACGTCCGAAAACACCGGGACGACACTTCGATGAAGCTTCGGAGGATACATGAGCGCACTTTCAGAGATCGAGGGGCTTGAGATGATCGCGGACGACGTTGGCGAGATCCGGATTCTCATCGTCGACGACGAGCCGCGCTTCCGCAGCGCCTACCGTCTGCTGCTCGCCGGCGACGGCCGCCAGATCGAGGAATGTGCCAACGGCAGCGAAGCGCTGAAACGCCTCGACCGGCGCGACATCGATGTCGTCGTGCTCGACCTGCGGCTGCCCGATATCGGCGGCATCGAGATCATGGAGTGGCTGGTCCGCAACCTGATCCCGACCTCGGTCATCATATTCAGTGCTGACGAGTCGATCGACTCGGCCATCCACGCACTGCGCCAGGGCGCCTTCGAGTTCATTCGCAAGCACAGCGATCCGGACGACCTGATCCAGGCTGTCGAGCGCGCCGTCCGTCGGCGCAAGATGGAGCGTGAGCATGCCGTAATGACGGCGCACCTCGAACGCTCCGAGCGCCTGCACCGTTTCCTCGTCGACCAGTCGCCCGACCTCATCTACACGCTCGACGGCGAAGGTCGCTTCCTCTTCGTCAACAACCGCATCGAAACCCTGCTCGGCTACACCCGCGAGGAGCTGATCGGCCAGCACTACACGACCATCGTGCACGAAGACGATCAGGAAAAGGCGCGCTACGCCTTCAACGAACGCCGCATCGGCGAGCGGGCAACGAACAATTTCGAGGTTCGCCTTTGCCACAAGTTGAGTGGCGTGCGCCATTTCGACAACCGCATGGTCGTCGCCATCCTCAGTTCGCAGGGCATCTACGGCAACGAGTCGGACAATGCCGCCAAGCAGTTCATGGGCACGGCCGGCGTCGCGCGCGACATCACCGAGCGCAAGCGGGCCGAGGAAACCATCGCCTACCAGGCCTTCCACGATCTGCTGACCGGCCTGCCCAATCGCACCCTCTTCCTCGACCGCCTCGAGCTGGCCATTTCCCAGGCCAAGCGGCGCAACCAGCGGATCGGCGTGATGTTCCTCGACCTCGACCGCTTCAAGCTGATCAACGACACCTTCGGCCACGCCGAGGGCGACCAGCTGCTCAAGGAATTCGCCCAGCGCATGCGCCATTGCCTGCGCTCCGGCGACACCCTGGCACGCCAGGGCGGCGACGAATTCACCGTGCTGCTACCGGACATTAACTCCGCCGCCGACGTGACCACCATCGCCCGCAAGATGCTGGAAGAAATGAAGAAGCCCTTCATCGTCGGCGGGCGCAATTTTGTCGCCACCGCCAGCATCGGCCTGGCCATTTTCCCGGACGATGGCGATACGCCGGATGCGCTGATCCGCAACTCCGACATCGCCATGTACCAAGCCAAAGGCCAGGGCAAGAACGGCTTCATCGAATTCAAGCCGAGCATGAACACGCACCACGTTGCACGCATCTCGCTGGAGCACGACCTGCACCAGGCGCTGACCGATGGCGACCAGTTCGAGCTGTATTTCCAGCCGCAGATCAATCTCTCAAAGAAGCGCATCGTCGGCATGGAGGCGCTGATCCGCTGGCACCACCCGGCGCTCGGTCTGATCAAGCCGGACAGTTTCATCCCGCTGGCCGAGGAATCGGGCATGATCACCGGCGTCAGCGACTGGGTGCTGCAGGAAAGCTGTCGCTACCTCGCCCGCCTGCGCGAACTCGGCCACGGCGACCTGAAAATGGGCGTCAACCTGTCGCCCAGCGAATTCGAACGCAACGACCTGTTCGAGCGCGTGACGCTGCCAATGCGGCAATACGCCATTCCGCCCGAGCTGTTCGAGCTGGAGATCACCGAAAGCCTGCTGATGAACGACGCCGAGAGCATCATGGCCAAGGTACGCCAGCTCCGCCGCACCGGCATGCACATCTCGATCGACGACTTCGGCACGCGCTACTCGTCACTCAACTACCTGCGCCGCCTGTCGGTCAGCAGCCTGAAGATCGACCAGTCCTTCGTGCGCGACCTGCACACGGCCAACAACTCGACAGCGATCATCCACGCCATTCTCGGCATCGCCGACAGCTTCGGCCTGCGCGTCACCGCCGAGGGCATCGAGAACGAGGAACAACTGACCGCGCTGGCCCAGCTTGGCTGCGGCAACATGCAGGGCTACTACTTCAGCCACCCGCTACCGGCCAGCGAACTCGAGGAATTCCTCAGCAAGCCGCTGGTTTTCTGAGAATCGGCGTTTGCTTGCCCGCAGCAGGCCACTGCTGCGGTGCACTAGCTCAAAAGGGCAAAAATCAGCCGGCGGTGGCTTCATTCAGGATGCGAACTTCGCGCTGCGGGAAGGGAATCTCGATGCCGTTCTCGCGGAACGCGCGCCACAGCGCAAAATTGATATCGGAAATCACATTGCCCTTGCCGCCTTCCGGATCGTCGATCCAGAAACCCAGTTCCAGATTGATGCTGCTGTCGGCGAACTGCGTCAGGAAGACCTTGGGCGGCGGCTCGGGCAGCACACGCGGCTGGGCGACGGCCACTTCGGTCATCACCCGGCAAGCCAGGTCGAGATCGGTGTCGTAGGCAACGCCGATGGTGGTGGCCAGGCGCATCTTGCGGTCGGAATAGGTCTGGTTCTGCACCGTGCTGCCGATCAGCGTCTCGTTCGGCACGATGTATTCGGTGCCGCCCGGGTGCTTCAACACCGTGTAGCGCGTCGTGATCTGCGTCACCTCGCCGGTTTCCGCCCCCACCTGCACGATGTTGCCGATGCGGATCGAGCGGTCGAGCAGGATGATGAAGCCGGAGACGTAGTTGCTGGCGATCTTCTGCAAACCGAAGCCGAGACCGACGCCCAGCGCGCCGGTGAATACCGACAGCGCCGTCATGTCGATGCCGACCAGCGACAGGCTGATCAGGATGGCCAGCACGGTCAGCACCGCCTTGGTCACCCTGATGCCGACGATGCGAAGATTGCCGTCGATCGACTCGACACGCATCAGGCGTGCCTCGATGACGCCGGCGATCCACAAAGCCAAAACGACGGTCAGGAAGACGGTGACAACGCCGCGCAGGATCATCCACAAATCGACATGCTGGGTGCCAATGGAAAACTCGACCTGTTCCAGTGCCTCGATCACATACGGCGCCAGATCGGTGATGTAGAGCGCCAGCCAGCTCCACACCACGGCGGCGATGATGCGCTCCCAGGCAGTCAACCAGGTGGCGCGCGGGAAAGCCTGGCGCAGCACGAAGACGACGCCGCGCACCAGCGCCATCGAGCCCAGCAGCGGCATCGCCACCTTGAGCAGATTGACGTGGATGAAGGGTTTCAGCGCCAGGCGCGTCGCGGCAACCAGCAACATGCCGGTCAATGGAAAAGCCAGCCGCGTGCTCGCCTCGCTCAACCGTCCCGTGCCGTCGCGATGGCGCTTCTGCCACCAGCCGGCGAAGAGGTAGGCGATGCCCAGGCAGGCCAGCAACGCCAGCACCTGCCAGATGAAATTGGGATCGCTGACATCCGACCACAGATCGGTGATCAGTTGCAGGGCCGGATCTTTCTGCTTGCTCATGCCTTTCTCTCCAGCACGGCGGCGAAGAAGCCGTCGGTGTTGTGGCGGTGCGGCAGCAGGCGCAGCATGTCGCCCTCCAGCGCGATGCCGTGGCGGGCCAGCACGCCGCTGGCCGGGACCAGCACAAAACCTTCATGTTTGGCCAGGAAAGCCTCGACGATGGCTTCGTTTTCCTCGCGCAACAGGCTGCACGTCGCATAGACCAGGCGGCCGCCCAGCTTGACCAGCGTCGCTGCCGCTTCGAGGATGGAAGCCTGCTTGGCGTTCAATTCGGCCACCGACTTCTCGTCCTGGCGCCATTTCAAGTCCGGATTGCGGCGCAAGGTGCCGAGGCCGGAACACGGCGCATCGACCAGCACGCGGTCGGCCTTGCCGGCCAGGCGCTTCACCTTCATGTCGCGCTCGTGCTCGATGCGGCCCGGATGCACATTGGACAGGCCGGAGCGCGCCAGACGTGGCTTCAGGTTGGTCAGTCGCTTGTCGGAAACGTCGAAGGCATAGAGACGGCCGGTGTTCTTCATCATGGCGCCGAGCAGCAGCGTCTTGCCGCCGGCCCCGGCACAGAAATCGACCACCATCTCGCCGCGCTTCGGCTCGACCAGATAGCCAAGCAACTGGCTGCCCTCGTCCTGCACCTCGAAGGCACCGTCAAGGAAAAGCGGATGCTTGGCCAGCGCCGGCTTGTCGCGCAGGCGGATGCCGATCGGCGACAGCGGCGCCGGATCGGCCGCGATGCCGTCGGCAGCCAGTTGTTTCAGCACGCCGTCGCGCTCGCTCTTCAGCGTATTGACGCGCAGATCGAGCGGTGCGGACTGGTTCATGGCGCGCGCCAGCAGCAAGCTTTCGTCGCCGCCGTATTGCGCTTCGAGTCGGACGTACAGCCAGTCCGGCACGTCGCAGCGCACGGCCGGCGGCAATTCCTCTTCACGGCTAGCCTTGACGCCGGCCAGCCACTCTTCCTCGTTACCCTTCAGCACCGGCGCAAGCTCGCGCTGGCTCCAGCCGCGGGCGATGGCCAGGGCGGCCAGCAGCAGGCGGCGCAGCGTCACCGGTTCGCCGCAACGCGCTTCCAGGCTACGCCGGCGGCGCAGCACGGCGAACACCGTCTCCGCCACGAAGGCCCGGTCGGCATGGCCGAGCTGGCGATGCTCGCGGAAATAGCGCGAAACGACGGCATCGGCCGGGTGCTCGAAACGCAGCAACTGACCGAGCACGGCTTCGGCATGGGCAAACAGGGCGGGTGTGAATCTGGCTTTCATCGGTGGACTTTCAGGGCGAACCTATTTCAGTGGCAACTTGCTCGAAGCGGTCGCCTTTTTTATCGGTAAAGCGAATTTTAACCGGCAGGCGCTGCCGATCGAGCGCAATCCAGATTTCGGTGATGTTATCGGTCATGGCGCGCAGGTGCAGCGTGCGGAAACGACCAGCTGGCGTGTCGATTTCCTCCTCGCCGAGCGAGTCGAGATCGTAGCGCTCATATTTCTTGCCGGTGACGACGCCGACCGAGCTGCCGTTTTCCGGACGGGCAAAGAAAGCCAACTGGTAATTGAGCGACAGCAAATCCTGCGTCCCCGGCGCGATGCTGCGCACACTGCCGTCACGGGCCAGGCGCACCTCTGCGGTGGACCAGTCGAAATCGGCATTTTCCGTGGTGTCCTTGCCGTTCTTCAGGGTGCGAAAAGTATCCGGCTGCAGGCCGCCCGCCACCATGCGGCCGCGGCTGATCACCTCGTGGCGTAGTGGCTTGATCAGCCCGGCCAGGCCGGTGGTCTCGGTGACGCCGGTCAGCGTATAGCTGCCGTCCTCGTTGAATTCCCAGCGATGCTCGGCACGGCCGATGGTCAGGCCGAGCGACTCCTTGCGGATGACGTAACGGATCGCTCCGCTCGCCGCCAACACCGGCTTGGCGGCGGGCTGCACAGGGACTGCTGCGGTGGACGGGGCAATTTGGGCATTTTCCGCAGCGCTCGGCTCGGCAAGCGCTTCGGCTGGCGCAACGGCCTGGCCGGTGGCCGGCTCCGCCAAAGCTTTGCCCGCCACCTTGGCTGGCGGCTTCGGACGTTTTAGCGCCGGCTTGGGCGGCGCTGCCGGCGCAGCGGGAACGGTCAACTCGGCCTGCAAGGGCGGCGGCTCCGACTCATCACTGAACGGTGCGAAGTCGGTGCCGAACAGCGCTGCGGCGTGGATGACCAGGGAACCGGCCAAAGCGACCAACAGCGCGATCGGCATGTCGAGGAGTTAACGCAATTCCGGCGCGATCAGCACGGTGTCGTCGCGCAGATCGGCGGCGAGACGAACCTTGCCGTCGACCAGCGACAGCTTGTCTTCGGCGAACCAGCGCACGGCCTGCGGATAAACCTTGTGCTCCTGGCGCAGGATGCGCGCCGCCAGGCTCTCCTCGGTATCGCCGTCGAGCACCGGGATGGCCGCCTGGATGACGACCGGGCCGTGATCCAGTTCGGCCGTCACGAAGTGCACGGTGCAGCCATGGATGCGCACGCCCTCTTCCAGCGCCCGCTGGTGCGTGTGCAGCCCGGGGAAAGAGGGCAGTAGAGAAGGGTGGATGTTAAGCAGACGGCCTTCGTAATGGCGCACGAAGCCCTCGGTCAGGATGCGCATGAAACCGGCCAGCACGACCAGATCGGGCGAGAACATGTCGATGCATTCGGCCAGCGCGGCATCGAAGGCTTCGCGCCCGGCAAAGCCCTTGTGGTCGATGTAATGGGTGACGATACCGGCCTTTGCCGCCGTCTCCAGGCCCTTGGCATCCGGCCGGTTGCTGATCACGGCGGCGATGTTGACGGGCAGATTGCCGGCGTCGCGGGCGGCGATCAGCGCCTCCATGTTGCTGCCGCGGCCGGAAATCAGGATGACGATATTCTTCATTTCAAAAAACTCACCGGTAAAAAGATCGTGCTGACCACCGAATGGGTCAGCCGGGAAAGGCCTCGGCCATTGCGGTCGGCGACCACCTTGGCCATGAAGTCGAGCAGGCCCATGATGCGGCCGAATTCGCGTTCGAAGGAAAGATTACGGTTGTTCGGATCGAGTTCATTCGACAGCAGGAAAAGCTCGCCGGCCGCATCGCGGTCGTGGCCGAGCTTCCAGATCGCCACCTCCATATTACGTGCCGTGTTGTAGAGCTTGCGCTCGTCCAGGCTGTCGAGAATGTAGAACTCCTCCTTGTGTTCAAAAGCGGCATCGACCATGGTCAATAGCCCAAAAACCAGCGCCGCCACGCGATCGCCCGAATAGGCCTCGGTAAAGGCCAGCGCCGCCGCCTGGCCCTCGCGCATGCCGGAAAGCTCCGGCCAGTTGCGATAGACACGCTGCTTCAGCTTGTCCACCGCCGCCTCGCGGCTGGCCGCCCCGCCCTTCTTCCACTCCTTCGGGTTGCGCTTGTACAGCTTGTCGGCGATCAGCAGCAGGCCATTGACCACCTCTTCACGGTTGGTGTCGGCAATGCGGTCAATCTCGCTTTTGACCAGATATTTCGGGTGCACCGTGGTATCGGTATGCCCGTCCTTGCCCAGCTTGGTCGAGCAGGCCATCATCACCAGGGCGAAGAGGATGGCCAGCCAGCGCATCAGGCGGCGACTCGGTGCTTGATGTAACCGATCGCCACCGGAATCAGCGACACGACGATGATGCCGATGATCAGCAGCGACAGATTGGCCTTGACCCAGGGCATATTGCCCAGCCAGAAGCCAGCCAGGCACAGGGAAAGCACCCAGGCCGCCGCGCCGATCAGGTTGAACAGCGCGAACTTGGCGTAGGACATGGCGCCGATGCCGGCCACGAAGGGCGCGAAGGTGCGAAACAGTGGCAGGAAGCGCGAAATGACCAGGGTCTTGCCGCCGTGCTTTTCATAGAAGGCATGCGTCTTTTCCAGCGCCGCCTTGTTGAAGAAGCGCGAATTCTCCCAGTGGAAGACCTTCGGCCCGATGAAGCGGCCGATCTGGTAATTGACCATGTTGCCGAGTACTGCTGCCGCCAGCAACACGCCGCACAGGGTCGACAGATCCATCCCGCCCTCGCCGATGGCGGCCAGCGCCCCGGCCACGAAAAGCAGCGAATCGCCAGGCAGGAAGGGAAAGATGACGAATCCCGTCTCGGCGAAGATGATGAAGAACAGGATGCCGTAGATCCACAGCCCGTATTGCTGCACCAGAATGGCCAGATGCTTGTCGAGATGCAGGATGATGTCGATGAATTGGGCGAGGAATTCCATGAAGGCCGGACGAGAACGAAAAACACCGGCATTTTACCTGATGCCCAGGCCATCCCCGTTGCCGGAATGCCTTGTTTATTCTCGGCAAAATACCGTGCCGCGGCCTTCGGTCCGGGCCTATAATTACAAATATGGCTAGGCATATTAGTTGGGAAGACCGTTACAGCGTCGGCGACCCGGAGATGGATCGCCAACATAGGCATTTGCTTGCTTTATGCAACGACTTGGCCGATTGCGCCGCCTCCACCGATCTCGACAGCGATACGGCTTTTCACGACATCCTGAACGAATTGGCGGTTTACGCCCGTACCCATTTCGCCAGTGAGGAAAAACTGCTGGCCGACACCGGCTACCCTGACCTGACGGCGCATTGCGACGACCATGGCAGCTACGAGTCTGACCTCGCCAATTTTCTCTTCACCGCCTGCGTCAGCCAGCCGGACAAATCCGCCGTGCATCGCTTCGTTCTGGGCTGGTGGCTCAAGCACATCCTGCAGAACGACATGGCCTACCGCGAACACCTGCTTGAGCGCAGCCTTTAATTGAAGCAAAAATTAGGGCGCCGCCCGCCGGTCGACGCAGATGACATTCACTCTGCCTCCGTCCGCAATGTTCAGAATTTCCCGGGCACCAGATGTACTGACTGACAAGCAACCGGTCATCCCGGCGGCCAATCTGGGATAATTCGGGCATGCCGCATATTGCCCGCCTCCCCGACCTGCTGATCAGCCAGATTGCCGCTGGCGAAGTCGTCGAACGCCCCGCCTCCGTCCTCAAGGAACTGCTCGAAAACAGCCTCGATGCCGGCTCGAAAGCCATCCAGGTGCATCTGGAAGAAGGTGGCATCAAGCTGATCCGCATCACCGACGACGGCTGTGGCATCGCCAAGGATGAACTGGCGCTGGCCCTCACCCGCCATGCCACCTCCAAGATTTCCACCCTCGACGATCTCGAATCGGTTGCCACCCTCGGTTTTCGCGGCGAAGCGCTGGCCTCCGTCGCCTCCGTCGCCCGCCTGAGCCTGACCAGCCGCGAACGCGGCGCGGCGCATGCCTGGAAGCTGCGTGGCGAGCCCGACGCACAGCCCGAGCCGGCGGCGCTGATGGCCGGCACCGTGGTCGAGATGCGCGACCTCTACTACAACACCCCGGCCCGCCGTAAGTTCCTCAAGTCCGACAGCACCGAATTCGCTCACTGCGCCGATGCAGTCCGCCGCCTGGCGCTGACCCGGCCGGACGTGGCGGTCAGCCTGACACACAACGGCCGCAGTCTGTTCCAACTCGCCCCGGCCGACCCGGCACGACGCATCGCCGACATCCTGGGCGACGACTTCCTCGGTGCGGCCCGCGCCGTTGAGGCCGCTGCCGGCCCCCTCACCCTGGCCGGTTTCGCCATCGACCCGACCCGCGCCACCGACGCCAAGGATGGCCAGTACGTCTTCGTCAATGGCCGCTTCGTGCGCGACAAGGTGATCGGCCACGCCCTGCGCGAAGCCTACCGCGACGTGCTGCACGGCAGCCGCCAGCCGGCCGTCTGCCTCTTCCTGGCTATCGACCCGGCGCTGGTCGACGTCAATGTGCATCCGGCCAAGACCGAAGTGCGCTTCCGCGATTCGCGTGCCGTGCATCAATTCGTCTTCCACGCCATCCAGCGCACGCTGGCCGCCCCGGTACAAGCCGACACGGCCCCAACCCTGGTCGAACGGGACACTGCTGCGGTGCACGGGCAAAAATCGGCAAATTTCACGCCGGGCAGCGCCCCCAACTTCACGCCCTACCGCCCCGAACCGCGCCAAGCCAGCCTCGGCGTCGCCGAACCGGCGGCCGCCGCCTACCTCGCCTTCGCCCGCGCCGCGCAGAGTATTCCGACCAACAGTTCGTATGCGCGCGAAGCCGCGCCGCAATTCGCCCCCGTTGGCAATGTCGTCACCGAAGAACGCCCCGAGCGCGACGGCCCGCCGCTCGGCTACGCGTTGGCCCAACTGCACGGCATCTACATCCTGGCCCAGAACGCCCGCGGCCTGATCCTCGTCGACATGCACGCCGCGCACGAGCGCATCCTCTACGAAAAGCTGAAAACCGCCTTCGACCAGCGCCAGATCGCCACGCAGAACCTGCTGATCCCGGCCGTCTTCTCGGCCGATGCACTCGATGTCGCGGCGGTCGAGGAACATGCCGAAGCCCTGGCCGACCTCGGTTTCGCCATCGCCCCGATGGGCCCGAACCAGCTCGCCGTACGCGCCGTGCCGGCCCTGCTGCAATCGGGCGACCCGGCGGCGCTGGCCAAATCGCTGATCGCCGAACTGCGCGAACATGGCATCACCCAGCTCGCCACGGCGCGGCGCAACGAACTGCTCGCCACCATGGCCTGCCACGGCGCCGTGCGTGCCCGCCGCCAGCTGACCGTGCCGGAAATGAACGCCCTGCTCCGCCAGATGGAAGAAACCGAGCGCGCCGGCCAGTGCAACCACGGCCGCCCGACCTGGACCGAGCTCTCCATGGACCAGCTCGACAAGCTCTTCCTGCGAGGTCAATGATGCGCCGCTGGCTCCTGCCCCTCCTGTTGCTCCTCAGCCTGAACGCTGCGGCCGAGGGCGAAAGCCCGACCACCGGCGCCCAGGATTGCCGGCTACGCAACGCCGCGCTGTGCCAGATCGGCGAAACGCAGTTCCCGCACGACGGCCCCTGCCCGGCCGAAGCGACCACACTTCGCCCACCCGGCAAGGAAGACTGCAGCGCCGCCATTCCGCGCGAGCGCCCGAGCGAACGCCCGGACCGACCGGAACGCCTGGCCCACGAGGAACACCCGGCAGTAGCCGCCACCCCGAGCGAGCCGGCAACCGCACTACCGGCGCACGCCAGCTGGCAACTACCCGCCCTGCTCTTCGCCACCCTGCTCGCCGTCCTCGCCTTTGCCGCCTGGCTGCTGCACAACCTGCTGCGCTTCACACGCGAGCGCAAGAAGCCGATCACCCTGCGCGACCTGGGCAGCGCCATCGCCGGCACCATCGGCGGCTTCTGGCTCTCCTTTCAGGGCGCCGGCTGGGCCTTTAGCAAGGCCTACAACTACTTCCTGGAGATCGGCGCCGAATCGCCCTCGATGTTCGGCGCCCTGGTCGGCCTGACAGCCTTCTGCCTGTTGCTGCCCATCGCCGGAACCTTGCTGACGCTGTTGTTGCTCAAGCTGCAGGATTTCCTGAACCGCCGCTGAACGGGAACCCCTCGGCATAATGCCGATCTACCCAGAAAAACCGAACACGCGACTTATGAGCCACGCCAAGATTCTCGGCCTCCCCTGGTGGAGCCTGCTCCTGCCTCCCGCCGCCGGCCTGCCCCTGCTCTTTGCGGGCGGTAGCGGCTGGCCGGTCTTGCTGCTGATTGCCGTCTGCCTGATCGCTGCCGTGCTGGTCGCCGTCTTTCACGCCGAAGTCGTCGCCCATCGCATCGGCGAACCGCTCGGCACCCTGGTGCTGGCGCTGGCCGTCACGATCATCGAGGTCTCGCTGATCGTCTCCATCATGCTGTCCAGCGGCGAGCAGGCCGGGGCGCTCGCCCGCGACACCGTCTTCGCCACGGTGATGATCATCTGCAACGGCGTCGTCGGCCTGTGTCTGCTGGCCGGCGCCATCCGTCACCGCATCATCGCCTTCCGCGTCGAGGGCACCGGTTCGGCCTTGTCGGTACTCACCGCGCTGACCACGCTGACACTGGTCCTGCCCGAATTCACCACCAGCACCTCCGGCCCCACCTATTCCGCCTCGCAGCTCGCCTTCGCCGGCCTGATGTCCCTCGTCCTCTATGCCGTTTTCGTCTTCGTGCAAACGGTGCGCCACCGCGAATTCTTCCTGCCGGCCGAAAGCGAAACGGGCGAGGAACATGCCTCGGCGGTAGGCAATGCCGGCGCACTGCTCAGCCTCTGCCTGCTGGTCGTCTCGCTCGTCGCCGTCGTCGGCCTGGCCAAGCAACTGGCCCCGGCCATACAAAGCGCCGTGGAAGCGGCCTCGGCCCCGCCCTCGGTGGTCGGCATCGCCATCGCGCTACTCGTCCTGTTGCCGGAAACCTGGGCAGCCCTGCGCGCCGCGCTGCGCAACCGCATGCAGATCAGCCTGAATCTGGCCCTCGGCTCGGCGCTAGCCACCATCGGCCTGACCATTCCCTGCGTCGCCGTCGTCGCCCTCTGGCTCGACCTGCAATTGATCCTCGGTCTGCCGCCGAAGGAACTGGTCCTGCTTGCGCTCACCCTGGTCATCAGCACCATGACACTGGCCGGCGGCCGTGCCACGGTACTGCAGGGCGCCGTGCATCTCGTTCTGTTCGCCGCCTTCCTGTTCCTGGCAATCGTTCCCTGAGTTCAGGAAACCAGCCGCTCGCGGGCGTACTGGCGCAGCTTGTTCATGTCCTGCGCCCTTGCATCCTTGCCGGCGGCCTTGAGCACCACCATGGCCATGACCTCGGAGCCGAACTGTTCGGCCATCGCCAGGCAATAGCCGGCGGCCGAGGTAAAGCCGGTCTTGCCGGTCAACATGGCGACCGAGCGGTCGTGGGCGAAACGGTTGATGTTGGGCCGCCCGCCCACGGTCAACAGATGGGTCAGACGTCTGAATTCCGGTAGCTGCGCCAGCGTGACCAGCAACACGCCGAGGTCGCGGGCACAGGCCCGGTTGATGGTCGACAGGCCAGAGGAATCACCGAAATCGAAGCTGAACAGCTGCATCTGCGTCATCAGCATGCGCATGTCGTAGCGGAATTCCGGCCAGCCACCGGGATAGCTGCGGGCCAGCGCGGCAGCCGCCCGGTTGTCCGAAGTGACGAGCAGCCATTCGAGCAACTGGTCGCGCCGCCAGGATGAACCAAGCGCCAGGTTGGAACGGGTGAATTCCGAAGCCACCATGTCTTCTTCGCTGATGCGCACGCGCTCATCCAGCGGCAAACCGGCACTCAGGATGACCCAGGCGGTGATCAGCTTGGTGATCGAGGCGATCTGCACTGGCGTTTCGGCATCGAGCGCCAGCAGGGTCTGTTCGTAATTGCCGACGAAGGCGTGGCGGGCTGTCAGCCTCGGTGCGCCCACCTCCCCGGCCACCCCGACCACGGGCGCCAAAGCCAGAGCAAAGACCAGGCGGCGGCGGGTGAAGGATGGCAGGTCGGAACGCATGGTTTGACCTCTCGGCAGTCTAGTTGGGCGGCTTGGTCAATTGGGTCTTGAGCATGGGGCCGACCACATTCCAGGCCACGGTCAGCCCCCCGGCCAGCAGGGCAAAGCCGAGGATCAACTGGATCAGCAGCACGATCAAATCCGACTGCTGCTTGCTCATCTTGCGCCCCGGATTGGTGGCACCGCAGCCCGGGCAGGCCAGGGCGGAAGTATCGACTTGGTGCCCGCAGGCACGGCAGGGTACGAGTGACATGTTGGCTCCCTGTATTCGTTTCGATTATAGGCCGAAGCGCGACACGCTGCGTGGTAGCATTCGCCGCCATGAAAGACACCCACCTGCCGCCTGCCATCCTGATCATGGGCCCGACCGCTTCGGGCAAGACCGCCGCCGCCATGGCGCTGGCCGACCGTTTTCCGGTCGAACTGATCAGCGTCGACTCGGCCCAGGTCTTCGTCGACATGGATGCCGGCACGGCCAAGCCGGACAAGGCGATGCTGGCACAATACCCGCACCGGCTGATCGACATCATCACGCCGGAAGAATCCTATTCGGCCGCCCGCTTCCGCGACGACGCGCTCGCCGCCATGGCCGAAATCACCGCGGCCGGCAAAGTGCCTTTGCTGGTCGGCGGCACCATCCTCTACTTCCGCAGCCTGATGCAGGGCCTGGCCGATCTGCCGCAGGCCGACGCCGGCCTGCGCGCCGAGATCGACGCCGCAGCTGCCCGCTTTGGCTGGCCGGCCATGCACGCGAAATTGGCCGAATTGGACCCGTCCACCGCAGCACGGCTACACCCGACCGACAGCCAGCGCATCCAACGGGCGCTGGAAATCTGCCGCCTGAGCGGCCGCCCGATGTCCGAATTGCTCGCCGAGAGCGAAAGCCAGAAGCCGCCCTACGACTTCCTGTCCATCGGCCTGCTGCCCTCCGACCGGACGGTGCTGCACAAACGCATCGAACGTCGTTTCGACGAGATGCTGCTAGCCGGATTGGACGAGGAAGTACGCATGCTGCGCCAGAAATACGATCTCAACCTCGGCCTGCCGTCGATGCGCTGCGTCGGCTACCGCCAGGCTTGGGAATACCAGGAAGGCCTTTACGGCAAACCGGAGATGCGCGACCGCGGCATTTACGCCACCCGCCAACTGGCCAAACGCCAGATCACCTGGCTGGGCAACGGTTTTCCGGCCGACGAGAACTTCGACTGCCTCGACCCGGCCCTGCCCCAGCGCATCGCCGAGCGGGCCGACGCCTTCCTCAATGCCTGAGTAGTTCCTTCAGGTTATCGGCCAGCCGCTCGAGGTCGCCGACGATGTGCAGGCTGGCATCCTGCGTGCCGACCACGCGGGCCATGAACTGATTGGCCAGGTTGGTCACCTCCTCTTCCTGCGACTCGGTCAGCCCGAGGTGGACGAAGGCCTTGGTCAGCGCTTCCTGGAAATCGATCATCACCTGCGTCAGCTCGAAGCAGTTGCGGCGGTAGTTGGTCTGCACGGCATCCAGCGTGGTGTAGAGCGTCGGCAAGGCTGATTCGATACCGGAACGGCGGCGTTGCGCGATCAAATCGGTCTCGATGGCCTTGACCCGCGCATCCGCCCCTTCGGCCAGCAAGGCGACGTTGTCGCGAATGCGCCCGGCCCGCTCGGCATCGTCCAGCGGCATGTTATTGACCAGCAACGTGACGTGGCCGTAATTGAAGGCGCAGCGCGACTTGAATTGGAAGATGCGGTCGCTCTGGCTGACATGGTTCAGCACCGACACCTCGAAGGGCAGATTGCGCCCGTTACGGCTCAGGGAAAGCGGTTCGCCCAAGACGCGCAACTGCACCGCCGTATCGAGGTCGTAGCTCTGCATCGCTTCCAGGATCGCGGCGGCCAGCTCTTCGGCATCCTGGCAGGCGAAGGATCGGCTCAGGAACTGCAGCACGACGCCCAGCTCACCCATGCTGACCATGGCCGACATGGCCGTGCGCTGGGCATAGCCGGCCTGTTCGCGCAGGGCAGCCTTTTCTTCCAGGGTCCGGCCAACGACCTTGACCTTGCTGAGCAACTCGGCCGCCTCGAAGGGTTTCTGGATGAAATCGTCGCCCCCCGCCTCGTAGCAGGCCAGGCGGGTATGGCCATCGTCGCTGGCCGACATGAAGATGACCGGGATGTCCTGTGTTTCCCAATCGTCTTTCAGATGACGACACAAGGTATAGCCATCCATTTCCGGCATGGAAACGTCGAGCACGAAGAGATCCGGCTTGCAATCGCCGACTCGTTGCAGACAGGCTGCGCCGCTGGTGAACACCTCGACCGGCCCGACGCCTTCGAGCGAGGCCATGAGGATATCCAGCATTATTGAATCGTCATCGACGACAAAAACCCGCAACCCACCCTCCATCGACATCTCCAGATTCTTTACGCGTGACGCATTGTTATCGGTTTGCCGCCGGCTCGCAAGACACTCAGGCGAACTAACTAAGCCATCAGCATAAAGCCGCTATTCGATACGGCTGCCAAATTCCGGGATTTTGGGCAGTGCACCGCAGGAGTCGCACTCATTGTCCGCTTCGAATGCGGCATGGCAGGCTGCGAGATCCTTCTCGCCCACCGCTTTCTTCAAGGCAGCCACGCGCACCAGGACGACGCCCGCACGCAGCATGCCGAGGTATTCCGCCACCCCGCGCGAGACGTCGATGATGCGCTTGCGGTGCTTGGTGTGCATGCGGTCATTGACCTTGACGATGGCGCAGCGATCGCTGTCGAGACGGCGCACGGCAACCCAGGAGCCCAGCGGGAAGTGGTTGCTCGCGGCGGTGAAGTCGCGCACATTGAAGCGCTCGCCGGTCGAGGTCTTGCGCCCCTGGAAACCATGGCCATAGAAACTGGCGTGGCCGCGCAGGCCGAAATCCTCGGCATCGTCGACTTCGGCAACAAACACCTCGCTGCTCGCTTCGGCAGCAGGCGCTTTCTTCTTGGCGGGAGCTTTACGGGCGACGGCGTGTGCCGTCTTGCCGGCAACGGCCGGCTTTCTGGTCGCCGCACCGGCCTCGGGAACGAGCGGTGCGGTCAGCCAGAGGAGGCTGCCAGCGAGAATTGCTGCAGCCCATTTCATCGTGTCAAACGACGATGGTTTGCGCCTCGTCGCCCTGGCGAGCGCGAATCTTGCCGAGGCGATAGACGGTTTCGCCCTGCGCCTTCAGTTCGGCCATGGCAGCGTCGGCATCGGCGGCAGCCACGATGACGACCAGGCCGATACCGCAGTTGAAGGTGCGGTGCATTTCCTTCTCGTCGACATTGCCTTCCTTCTGCATCCAGTCGAACAGCTTCGGACGCGGCCAGGCGGCCTTTTCGATCTCAGCGACGGTGTTTTCCGGCAGCACACGCGGCACGTTTTCCAGCAGGCCGCCGCCGGTGATGTGGGCCATGCCCTTGATCGTGACCTTTTCCATGGTGGCCAGCACCTGCTTGACGTAGATGCGGGTCGGGGCCATGACCACGTCGGCCAGCGAACGGTCGCCGTCGAATGGGGCGTTCATGTCCGGCTTGGAACGCTCGATGATCTTGCGCACCAGCGAGTAGCCGTTGGAGTGGGCGCCCGAGGAAGCCAGGCCGAGCACCACGTCGCCAGCGGCAATGCTCTTGCCGTCGATGGCCTTGGACTTTTCGACCACGCCGACGGCAAAGCCGGCCAGATCGTATTCGCCGGCCGGGTACATGCCCGGCATTTCAGCGGTTTCGCCACCGATCAGCGCGCAGCCGGCCAGTTCGCAGCCCTTGGCGATGCCGCCGACGACCGCCGCAGCGGTATCCACATCGAGCTTGCCGCAGGCGAAATAGTCGAGGAAGAACAGCGACTCGGCGCCCAGCACCAGAATGTCGTTCACGCTCATGGCGACCAGATCCTGGCCGACCGTGTCGTGGCGGTTCAACTCGAAGGCCAGCTTCAGCTTGGTGCCGACGCCGTCAGTCCCGGACACCAGCACCGGCTCCTTGTAGCGCTTGGGCACTTCGAACAGCGCGCCGAAGCCGCCGATGCCGCCCAGCACGCCGTCGCGCAGGGTTTTCTTGGCGAGCGGCTTGATGCGATCGACGAGAGCATCGCCCGCATCGATATCGACGCCGGCATCACGGTAGGAGAGGGAAGTATTCTGGGTCATGGTCGCTTCTGAGGCTGACGCGGCAGGCGCCGCATTGAATAAAAAGGCAATTTTACCCGAAACCGGCGTTCCTCCCTAACCGTCCGGTCCGCTGCGGCGTTCCGACCGCTTCCGATGGCATTGGGATGAATTATCATCGCGCCATGAACATCCTGATCGTCGACGACGAACCCGCCATTGCCGACACCTTGGCCTACGCGCTGCGCGCCGAGGGTTTCGCCGTCGATCACTGCCTGCTCGGGCGCGAGGCGCTGGCCCGGCTCGAAGCCGGCGATCACGATCTCGTCGTGCTCGATGTCGGCCTGCCCGACCTCAACGGCTTCGACGTCTGCCGCGCGCTGCGCCGCAACTCCAACATACCAGTGCTCTTCCTGACCGCCCGCTCGGACGAGATCGACCGCATCGTCGGCCTCGAACTCGGCGGCGACGACTACGTCGCCAAGCCGTTCAGCCCGCGCGAAGTCGTCTCGCGCATCCGCGCCATCCTGCGCCGCCTCGACCGTGAGCCTGCTGCGGTGCACCGGCCAAAATCGGCAATTTTCAACGTCGACCGCGAAGCGCTGCGCATCGCCTACCACGGCGAATGGCTGGCCCTGACCCGCTACGAATACCTGCTGCTGGCCCTGCTGCTCGAACGGCCGGGCCGCATCCTGAGCCGCCAGCAGATCATGGAAAGCGTCTGGCAGGACGGCGGCGAAAGCCTCGAACGCACCGTCGACACCCACATCAAGACCCTGCGCGGCAAGCTGCGCGCGGTGCGCGACGACGAAGTCATCGTCACCCATCGCGGCCTCGGCTATAGCGTGGCCGGCGCCTGAGGCCGCGGTGAACATCTCCGTCCGTCTGCTCTTCGGCTACTTCCTGATCGTCGGCCTGGCCGCCTGGTTCGTCCTCAACACCTTCACGCACGAAACCGAGCCGGGCATCCGCCAGGCCACCGAAGAAACGCTGGTCGATTCCGCCCACGTGCTGGCCGAAATGGCCGCCCTCGACCTCTCGCGCGGCCGCATCGGCCAGGGCGCCTTCGCCGACTCGGTGCGCGCCGCCATCCGGCGCAGCCCGCAGGCCGACATCTCCGGCGTGCATAAGGAAAGCGTCGATTTCCGGGTCTATGTCACCAACGCTCAGGGCATCGTCGTCTATGACTCGCGCAGCGCCGCGCTGGGCGAGGATTTCTCGCAATGGCGCGATATCGCCCGCGTCCTGCGCGGTGAATACGGCGCCCGCCAGACGCGCGACGACCCCTACGACCCAAGCAGCACCGTCATGCACGTCGCCGCCCCCATCTTCTGGCAGGGCGAGCTGATCGGCGTGCTGTCGCTGGCCAAGCCCATGTCCTCGGTCGCCCCCTACGTCGACCGCGCCGCCCAGCGCGTCAAGCGATCCGGCCTCATCCTGCTCGCCGCCACCGCCGCCATCGGCCTGCTGTTCACCGGCTGGCTGACCTGGACCATCCACCGGCTGCACGCCTACGCCCGCACCGTCGCCGCCGGCGGCAAGGCCGAACCGCCCACCGGCGGCGGCACCCAGTTCTCCGAACTCGCCCGCGCCCTGGCCCAGATGCGCGAAAAGCTCGAAGGCAAACAATACGTCGAACGCTACGTGCAAAACCTCGCGCACGAAATGAAAAGCCCGCTCACCGCCATCGTCGGCGCCGCCGAACTACTCGAAGACGAGCTACCGGCCGACGACCGCCAGCGCTTCGTCGCCAGCATCGGCGAACAATCGCAACGCCTGCAGGCGATCATCGAACGCATGCTGATGCTCGCCCGCGTCGAGCAATTGCAATCGCCGGAAGCCACGGCTGCGGTGCACCTGCCCGAAATGGCAAAAACCGTGGCCAACCTGCGCCAGCAAGCCCTCGCCGCCCGCGGCCTGACGCTAAAGCTCGACCTGCCGCCCGACGCCACCACCCACGGCGACGCCTTCCTGCTGCAACAAGCCCTGCTCAACCTGCTCGACAACGCCATCGAATTCTCGCCCCAAGGCGGCGAGCTCGAGCTCAGCCTCGCCCTCACCGACCCCGGCCAGGCCACCTTCACCGTCCGCGACCACGGCCAGGGCGCCCCCGACTACGCCCTACCCCAACTCTTCGACCGCTTCTACTCCCTCCCCCGCCCGGCCACCGGACGAAAAAGCACGGGCTTGGGGCTGGCCTTCGTGCGCGAAGTGGCGCGGCTGCATGGGGGTGAGGCGGGGTTTGAGAATCATGTTGAGGGGGGTGGGATGGCTTGGTTGAGGCTGCCATGCCGCTTTGCGCAGTAAATTTGTGGTCTTTCTATCGCATCCCAATCGCTGGCCACGACCTTGAGAAAAATGCAATACGGATAGATACTTGGTCATCCGTCTCGTTTTCGCAATTAAGCTAGCGAACAAAATGTGCGCAAATCCTTGTGAACTTAGCTGTTAGGCCACATGAGCAACGCAGCGCCTAATCCTAAACGCGCCTCGGCAATTTGTGCGATGCTTTCAGTGCTTAGCACCAAGCATCACATTGCCTTAGCTATTCCACATAATTTGGCAACTGAACTGCAATCCGGGCAGATTGCTGAGGCATACAAGGCTGGCGCATTCCCTCAACCAACCTGGCAGCAAGAGACGGAAGCTCTAGCCAGGGCCGACCTTGTAAAGCTTCGACGTACGCTGTTAACCACATTGATGGTTGCTATCGCGTTACTGGCCTTCGCCTTAGCTATTGCCGCCAGTGCCGGGAAGGTACATCCGGCTTTGGAACCCGACTATGGAAAGGTGATCACGTGGATTGGAGGTGGTTTTGCTGCTTGGGCGGGCCTGTTACAGCTAAGCCCAGTTAGGCCAACATTTCGAGGCTCGATGCTTCATGAAGTTGCGTACGGAACAACTGTCCGAGTCCTAGCGCTACTAGGCATTCTGCTAGCCGGTGTTGGTGCTTTGTGGTGGCAATGAGGCCACCCCTTTCATCGATCAAGGAATAATTGGGGGCAGACTGAGCTAACCCAAATTTCGGTAAAACCGCAGCAACCGAAGGCCGCTGCGGACGGAGTTTACTGATTATCGAGCTGTGCCCGAACCGCTCTCAGCCCAGCCTTGTTGATCAGATAAGGCTGGCCGTCTTTCGAGCTGATCAGGCGTTTGCCGCGCAGCCGCTGGAAGACGAGAAGCGTGCAGTCCGCCAAGACGAAACCTTCGCGGGTATAGCAATCGACGGTTGAAATGCGGCCGGCGTCGTCGCGTCTGTGCACAATGCGGCCACCTTTGGCGAGGACATGCAGTGTCCTCTGCTCAGGCTTGGAAATGTTCATGTTGGTCAATCTCTAGCAATCAAAATGCAGAACCGGCAACGAACCCTTGGGGGTCGTTACCCTCTTTTTGCATAGCGATAACCCACCTTCCGCCGAGCGGAAAAAGCGTGAGTTATCGGATTGCTACAATCTCCAACATACCAAGTGAGCCTCTAGGATTGACTTCCCGGCCGCTTGCCGTGGCCGAATACTCATATGGTAGGCCAATGGGATAGCGCCTTCAAGCTTTCCACCCTGTTTGCCGGCCCCTGACTTCACCCCCGCTTCACACAAGCCCGGCTTCGCTTCAACAAGGCCTCACCTGACCTTTCCATACTCGGCCCATCGTTTTCAACACGGGAGCCGAACATGGACAAGAAACTGCTCTACAAACTGCTCGCCATCGGCATCATGGCGATTTTGCTGCTGGTGCCGCTGGGCATGGTCGAAGGACAGATCCGCGAACGCAGCCACCGGCAGCAGGAGGTGCAGGCAAGCATCGCGCAGAGCGCGGCGGGGCCGCAGACGCTAGCTGGGCCGACGCTTGCGGTGCACTACCGTTTTTTTGAAGAAAGCACGTCGGAGAAGGACGACGTCAAGCCGCGCCGGCAACTGGTCGAACGCGTCCTGACGCTGCCGCCGGCCGAATTCGCGCTCGATGGCGAAACCGGCGTCGAAACCCGCCAGCGCGGCATCTATCGAGCGCGGCTGTTCCGGCTGACGGCCAATGGCAGCGGCTATTTCGACCTCAAGCCGCTGAGTGAACTGACTGGCAAGAGCATCGTCGATGCCCGCCTGCGGCTGGTGCTCGGCGTCAGCGATTCGCGCGGCATCAGCAACGATCCGAAGATCACCGTCAACGGCAAGGCCTTCCGCTTCGCCTCGCCGAAGGAAGGCGGCGAAGGCAGCCTGCGTCGCCTGACCGTCGAACTCGGCACGCTCGACCCCGCCTTGCCGGCCCGCTTCGATTTCAGCTTTCCGCTGCAACTGACCGGCACCACCCGGCTGGCCATCGCGCCGGTCGGCGAGGCCAACCGCATCCATCTGAAATCCGACTGGCCGCACCCGAATTTCGGTGGCCGCTTCCTGCCGCAGACGCGCTCGGTCAGCAGCACCGGCTTCGACGCGCAATGGGAAGTCTCGCACCTCGCCCGTAATTTCGAGGCGGCGCAGAACCCCAATAGCGGCGAGCAGTTGAGCATCGACTTCATCGACCCGGTGAATGTCTATCTGCAGGCCGAACGCGCCGTGAAGTACGGCGTGCTGTTCATCGTGCTGACCTTCGCCGGCTTCTTCCTCACCGAAATCCTGCGCCGCACGCCCATCCACCCGATGCAATACCTGCTGGTCGGGCTGGCACTGGCCATCTTCTTCCTGCTGCTAATCGCCTTCTCCGAACACCTGCCCTTCTTCGCCTCCTACGGCCTGGCGGCGGCGGCCTGTATCGCGCTGATCGCCTACTACCTGGCCGGCGCGCTCGGCGGCTGGCGCCAGGGCGCGGCCTTCGGCGCCGGGCTGACCGGCCTCTATGGCGTGCTCTACGGCGTGCTGCTCTCCGAGGACAACGCCCTGCTGATGGGCAGCGTGCTGCTCTTCCTCGCCCTGGCCTCCGTCATGCTCGCCACCCGCCGCGTCAATTGGTACGGGCTCGGCCAACGTCTGACGGAAGACGCTGAGTAAACGCGCAACGCTCGCTGGCGGAAGGAACACCTATCCGCCAGCGACGCCGATACCGGACAAAACCTATGCCCACACTTTCCCTCCCCCTGCCTGGGACGTTGCGTCTCAGCCTGCCGCGCCTCAAGGTCGCCAACCTCGCCGCCACGTTCGCCAGCACCGTCATCCCTGCACTGCTGTTGCCGCTCGCCTGGCACCTCCATCACCCGCTGTTCTACGGCCTGCGCTATCTGGAAACGCCCTTGCTGGTCGGCCTGCCGATCATCGCCCTGCTGCGCTGGCGGCAACTCAGCTGGCTGGCGCGACTGCTTTTCATTGCCGTGCTACTGCTCACGCTAGAACGGGGCGTCGAATACCGCCTGCAACGCGAGGCCGTGCTCGCTGCCGGGCCGAACATGCAGGCCGTCGGGCAGCACTTCATCGTCGGCTATGACGATTTCGATGAGGTGCGCGAACTGGCCGCCAAGGGCCTGATCGGCGGCATCTACATTGGCAAGCGCAACGTACGCGGCCGCAGCTTTGAAGAGGTGGCGGCCGAAATCGCCGAGTTGCAGGCCATCCGCCAGCGCGCCGAACTCCCGCCGCTGATCGTCGCCGCCGATCAGGAAGGCGGGCCAGTCTCGCACCTGTCGCCCTTGCTGGAACCACTGCCGCCGCTCGCCAATCTGAGTGAAGCCCCCAACCCGAGCAGCGCCGCCCGCACCTACGGCGAACGCCAGGGCCTGGGTTTGGCCATGCTCGGTATCACGCTCAACTTCGGCCCGGTGGTCGATCTGAAGCCAGCTGGACAGACGAGCGAAGACAAGCTCAGCAACATCCCCGCCCGCGCCATCGCCAGCAACCCGGCGCAGGTCGAGACCATCGCCGCCGCCTATCTCGACGGCCTCGCCGCGCAAGGCGTACGCGGCACACTCAAGCACTTCCCCGGCCTCGGCCGCGTGCGGGCCGACACCCACCTGCATCCGGCCACGCTCGACCAGACGCCGGCTCAACTCACCGCCGACTGGCAGCCCTTCCGCCAACTCGGCCAGCGCGAAGGCAGCGCCATCATGCTCGGCCACGTCACCCTCACCGCCCTCGACCGGCAACACGCCGCCTCACATTCGCCGGCGGTCATCGAGCTGCTACGCGAGCAATGGGGCTACGATGGTCTGCTGCTGACCGACGACCTCAACATGGGCGCCGTCTATCGGCTCGGCATCGGCCAGGTGGCCGGCGAAGCGCTGGCGGCCGGCGTCGATTTCGTACTCGTCACCTACGACCCGCGGCAGGTCTATCGCGCCCTCTACGGCGCGGCACAGGCTTTGGAAAGACGTGATGTCACGCCCGCCAGATTGGCCGAAAGCCAAAGCCGGCTGGCCGCCTGGCAAAGCACGCGCACCGAATCGGCCACCAAACCATCACCCAAGCTTGCCTCGCTGCCGCACCATGGCTGAACCCTCCCGCCCCTTCGCCCCCTATGGCTGGCACCGGCGCCTGGTCGACGCCTTGATGCTCGCCGGCATCGTGCTCACCGCCCTGATCGTCGATACGCTTCTGCCCCCCGAGCGCATCGAAACGGCGGTGCATCCGATGACTTACCGGCATGGCAGCGCCATCGTCGATTACGTTATTCCGTTGAGCGGCGGCGACATGGGGCGCTGCGCCACCGATGACAAAACCTTCCTCGACCTCGCTCCCCTGGACGCCATCATCGTCGAACGCACCGCCCTGTTCAGCCGCTGCCTCGGCGTCCGCCCGATGGCAACGATTGCCCAGTGAGAAATTAGCCTTTTTGGCCCGTGCACCGCAGCAGTGCCAAAAAACTTCCGTCAACCGGCAAGCTTCTGAAAAATTGCGGGAACCGATGCTTGTCATGCTCCCGGCAATCGAATACCTTCGTCCAAAAAACGAGGGGAATCTCGACATGCCGTCACGCTGCTCCCGATATCGCCATCTGGCTGCGCTCTGCCTGGCCCTTGGCACCGCGCAAGCTTCGCTGGCTGCCGATGCCATCTCGCCTCCGCAAGGCGAAACACTGGAACAGAGCATCAAGGTGCCGCCCCGCTCGATCAAGGACATCACCCGCATGCTGTCCGACTACCGGCAGCACGACGACCTGGTCGCGCGGCTGACCGCCATCGCCGACGCAGCGCCCCCGGCCGACGCCGACCGCAAGACGCTGTTCGACTTCTATTGGCAACGCGGGCTGACCGCCGGCCAACTGGGACGCGTGCAGCAGCAGATCGCCGACCTGCGGAGCGCCACCGATAACGGCACCGCCGGCACGGCCGAGTATGCCCGCGCTCTCAGAAATCTGGCCGGCGCCGAGTTGGCCGGCGGCAATTACCAATCGGCCCTCGCCTACGTCCAGCAGGCGATTCCCCACATACAGTCGTCGGGGCGCGGGCAGTTGACCGGCGCCTATCACCAGATCGTCAGCATCGCCTCCCAGGTCGGCGATTTCGAGATGGCGCAGGCCAATCTGCGCGAGCTCGAAACGACCATGAACTCGCTGCGCAACACCAAGGGCTGGGCCAACTGGTCGCATTCCTGGCTGGCCAATTACGCCCGGGCCCGCGGGGATTTCCTACGTCTGGCCGGCAAGATGAACGAAGCGGAGACGGCCTACCGCGAGGCTGCCCGCGAAACCGACAAGGTCATCGCCAAACTGCCGAGCAGTCGCGTTCCGGCCGGCGACCGGCCCAATGTGGATGTGATGGCCGGGCAGGCCGAAGCGATCCAGCGTTCCATTGCCCAGACGCTGCTCGCCCAGGGCCGCCTGGTCGATGCCGAGGCGACGGCCCGCGCCACGCTGGAAAAGACCTTGAAGCGCACCGGCAACGCCTCGCCTGATGTGGCGCGCGGCCTCAACCTGTTGGCGAAGATTCTGGCCGAGCAAGGACGCTATCTGGAATCTGCCAAGCTGGCCGAAGCTTCGCTCGAAGTCACCCTGCGCAGCGGCGCCGCTCCCGACTCGATCCCTGTTCTCGCCGCCCATCGCGCCAATCTGGCTGCCCAGGTGGCCTTGGGCAACGATCAGGCTGCCCTGGCCATCTACGACAAGATCGTGGCGCTCACCGCCAATAACGCCGAACAAACGAGACGCCTGCGGGGCGGCGATCTCGATGTCGTGCTCGCCCTGATCAGAACCGGACAGGCCACCAAAGCCGAGCGCATGGCTGGGCAAATGCTCGAAACTTCGAGCAAGACGCAAGGCGAGAACGCACTGCGCACGGCTGAGGTGGAAGCCTTTCACGCCATGGCACTGGCCGACCTCAAGCAATACGAGCGCGCCTTCAAGAGCTTCCGCAAGGCCATTCCCATCCTGATCGAGCGCGTACGCACCGAAAGCGATGCCGAAACCGCCTCGACCCGGCGCCAGGAACGCCTGGTCATCGTCATCGAACGCTACCTCGGCCTGCTGGCCGAAATGCAGGCGCAAGGGCAACTGCGCGCCGATTTCGATGCTGCCAACGAAGCCTTCGTGATGGCCGACTTCGCCCGCGGCAGCTCGGTGCAGCGCGCCCTGACCCGCAGCGCCGCCCGCGCCACCATTCGCGACCCCGATCTGGCCGAACTGGCTCGTAAGGAGCAGGATGCGCAACGTCGCGCCAGTTCGCTGAGCGACATCCTGAGCAGCCTGCTCGCTGCACCGCCGGAGCAGCAACTGCCGGTCATCCAGGGCAAGATCCGGGCGGAAATCACCGCCCTGCAAAACGAACGCGCTCAATTGAAAAGCACCATCGCCAAGCGCTTTCCCGATTACGCCCAATTGGTCGATCCGCCACCGGTCAGCATGAGTTCGGCGCGAAGCCTGCTGCAGCCTGGCGAGGTGCTGGTTGCCTGGTATTTCGGACGCAACGGCGGCTACGTGTGGGCCATCAGCGGCAACGGCCAGAGCCGGTTTGCGCCGGTGGGCAGCGATCGTGCCCAGATCGCCGCCGAGGTCGCCCGCTTGCGCAAGGCCCTGAACCCGGAAGTCGCCACCATCGCCCAGATTCCCCCCTTCGATGTCGGCCTCGCCCACCAGTTGTACCGCAAGCTGTTCGCCCCGGTCGAAGACATCGCGGCGAATGCTCAAACCTTGCTCGTGGTTCCCCATGTCGAACTCGGCCAGCTGCCGCTCAGCCTGCTGGTCACCGCCCCGGCCGAATTGCCGGCCAAGGCTGGCCTCACCTTCGCCGGATACCGCGAGGTGCCCTGGCTGATGCGCAAGGCTGCCGTCGCCCAGTTGCCTTCAATCACAGCACTGGCCAGCCTGCGCCGCCTGCCGGCGGGCGACCCCGGCCGACAAGCTTTCATCGGCTTTGGCGACCCGCTATTCAGTGAGGATCAGGCCAAGGAAGCCGCGCGCCAGCCAGTCACTCAGGTCGCCATGCGCGGCGTGCCGCTGAAGCTGCGCAACGTGCCGCACACCGAGTCGGTCGATTCGGCCGAACTCTCGCTGCTGCCGCGCCTGCCCGACACGGCCGACGAAATCCGCGACATCGCCCGCACGCTGGGGGCCGACCCCGAGCGCGATATCTTCCTGCGCCAGGCCGCCAACGAAAAATCGGTGATGGAGGCTGACTTGAGCAAGCGTAAGGTGGTCATGTTCGCTACCCACGGCCTGGTGCCTGGCGAACTTGACGGCCTGAGCCAGCCCGCCCTGGCGCTCTCCGCCCCGCAGGTGTCGGGGGCCGGCGGCGACGGCCTGCTGACCCAGGAGGAAATCCTGTCGCTCAAGCTCAACGCCGACTGGGTGGTGCTCTCCGCCTGCAATACGGCCTCCGGCGAAGGCGCCGGCAGCGAAGCCGTTTCCGGGCTCGGTCGCGCTTTCTTCTATGCTGGCGCGCGCGCCCTGCTGGTGTCCAACTGGCCGGTCGAAACCGAAGCCTCGCGGGCGCTGATGACTGAACTATTCCGCCGGCAGGCCGGCAATTCCGGCATCGGCAAGCCCGAAGCACTGCGCCAGGCCATGGCCACGATGATCGACGGCCCCGGCAAGCTCGACGGCAAGACCGGCAAACCCATTTTCAGTTATGCTCACCCACTATTCTGGGCACCCTTCGTGCTCGTGGGAGATTGAAAGGAGTCGTACCCGATGAAGCGCGCATCCCTCTTTTTCATGCTGTCCGCCCTGCTCGCCACGCCGTCCTGGGCCGTCACCCTGATCAAGAACGATGAGGCCAAGCTGCCCGCCGGCGCCGGCGCCCTTGCCACACGCGGCATTGCACGAGGCCCCGGCGTGAAAATGGTGTCGCCGGAGCCGGCCGCCACCGTCACCTCCCCGTTCAACCTGAAGGTCGTCTTCGAACCGCGCGGCGGCGCCACCATTGACACCGCCAGCGCCAAGGTCACCTACCTGAAGGCAACCCCGGTCGACCTGCTGCCCCGCGTCAAGCCCGGCCTCAGTGAAAAGGGCATTGCCCTCGATGGTGCCGAGGTCCCGCCGGGCGAGCACGACATCCAGATTTCCGTGCAAGACTCTGAGGGCCGCGTCACCAATACCGTCATCCGCCTGAATGTCGTCAAATAGGATGGCGAGCTGCCCTTACTGTTTCGCTGAAACGCACGCCGACGCGCTGGTCTGCCCGACCTGTCGGCGCGAGCTCTTTCTCGTCCGGCAGCTGCAAAAACGCGTCGTCGAGCTGGAAGGCGAAGTCGCCGGCCTGCGCGCGAATGGCGCCGAGACCGCCCCGCTCGCCGAAGAGCCGGCCGCAGCAATCGCTCCCACGCCGCGCGAAACGGCCTGGAAGCCGGTCATCGCCGCCTGCCTGACGCCCCTGCTCCTACTCCTGTTGGTGCATTGGCTGATCCTGTTCGTCTACGACGCCAAGGTGCTCTACCTGCGCCTGCTCGCCATCGCCATTCCGCTGCCCTTCGGCCTGATTTTCGGACGTGCCGCCGCCTTCAGCTTTTCCTGGAAACTGCTGGCTGCCTTTGCCATGGCCCTCGTCGCCGTCTTCGGCATGAGCGGCGTCACCGGCTGGCTCGACCAATCGCCCATCCTGCCGCAGAACATGGCGGAAACCCGCGAATTCATCGAGTTTGCCGCCAGCATCGGTCTCAGCTTCACGACCGGCCTGTGGCTGCAGCAATGGGCGGCCAACCGCGCCGATGTCGCCCGCAACGTCGCCCCGCTGCTCAAGGACAAGAGCAAGGCACTGACCACCTCGATCAGCCGCGTCAACGATCTGGGCAGCGCCCTGGTCGCCCTCGGCACCACCGCCGTCTCGATCTACACTGGCCTGAAGAGCGTTCTCGGCAACTGATTTTTGTATCGCACAGCGTTGCCGCAGCCCCCGGCAACGCTTTTCCCCGCCCGAAACGCGCTGAAAATTGCCCCTTTTCGCCTGTGCACCGCAGCAGGCTCTGCTAAAATCGCGCGTTCGATTTTTGCCGGCGCCATTTATCGCTTGCGCCCGTTAGTGGAGAAAGCCATGTACCAGAACCCCCTCCTTCAGGACCTGCAGGATCGCGGCCTGATCGCCCAGCTGACCGATGCGGAAACGCTCGACAAGATGCTGTCCGAGGAGAAGGTCACGTTGTATTGCGGCTTCGATCCGACGGCCGACAGCCTGCACCTCGGCCACCTGGTGCCGGTGTTGATCCTCAAGCGCTTCCAGCAGGCCGGCCACAAGCCCATCGCCCTGGTCGGCGGCGCCACCGGCATGATTGGCGACCCCAGCTTCAAGGCCACGGAACGCAAGCTCAACACGCCGGACGTGATCGCCAGCTGGGTCGGCAAGATTCGCGGCCAGGTCGAGCCCTTCCTCAGCTTCGAAGGCGAAAACGCCGCGCTGATGGCCAACAACTACGACTGGTTCGGTGGCATGAACTGCCTCGAATTCCTGCGCGACATCGGCAAGCACTTCTCGGTCAACGCCATGATCAAGAAGGAATCGGTGCAGCAGCGCCTGGTCCGCGAAGACCAGGGCATCTCCTACACCGAGTTCTCCTACAGCCTGCTGCAGGGCTACGACTTCGCCGAGCTCTACAAGCGCCACAAGTGCGTGCTGCAGGTCGGCGGCTCCGACCAGTGGGGCAACATCGTCGCCGGGACCGACCTCACCCGTCGCCTGCACCACTCCCAGGTTTACGGCATGACCGTGCCGCTGATCACCAAGGCCGACGGCACCAAGTTCGGCAAGACCGAGTCCGGCGCCGTCTGGCTCGACCCGAAGAAGACCTCGCCCTACGCCTTCTACCAGTTCTGGCTGAACACGGCGGACGCCGACGTCTACAAGTTCCTCAAGTTCTTCACCTTCCTGCCGGTCGCCCGCATCGCCGAGATCGAAGCCGCCGACAAGGCCAACGGCGGCAAGCCGGAAGCCCAGCGCATCCTGGCTGAAGAAGCCACCCGACTGGTGCACGGCGAAGTCGCCCTGATGGCCGCCCGCCGCATCACCGAAAGCCTCTTCTCCGGTCAACTGGCCGACCTGACCGAAAACGACCTCGAACAGCTCGCCCAGGACGGCATGCCCGGCGTCGCGCTCGAAGCCACCAACGGCAGCCTGATCGACGCCCTCGTCGCCGCTGGCCTGGCCAAGTCCAAGTCCGAAGCCCGCACCTTCATCCAGAGCGGCAGCGTCACCATCAACGGCGCCAAGGCCGAAGCCCTCGACCACCAGATCGCCGGCGAAGAACGCCTCTACGGCCGTTTCACCATCCTTCGCCGCGGCAAGAAGAACTACGGTTTGGTGAGCTGGCAGTAAGCACCTGTCGCCTCGCTTGAGGCAACGTAAAAGCCCCCGGCTGCGACAGCAGACCGGGGGCTTTTACGTTAGGAGGAAAAACACCCCGAAGCACTCCTTCGACTGACTTGGCTCATCAGCTTCCCCACTGACTAGCTACAACGGTGCCACTCTGTCTGCATGTGTAAGAACTTTACGCATAAACGCGTTTTGAAGCGTCACGCCACGCCTGATTGGGAATCTTCGCTCGACTACTTGGAATCCGTGGAGAGCAAAAAACGGCTCGGCTGTCTTGCTCACATCAGACGTTAGTTCGGTCAAGCCCAGAGACATTGCCTCGTCATGGATACGAGCCATCAACCGAGTGCCAATTCCTTGACGCGCATGGGTGCCTGACACAAAGAACTGGTCGATATACCCATCCTGTTGTACATCCGCATAGCCGACGATGTCGTTACCAATTTCGGCGACAAAGGGGCGGATTTCCCGAACTCGATTGACCCACAGATCTGCATCAAGGTCGGCAGGTGCCCACGCTTCAATTTGTTCAGGTGTGTAGTCTCTGGATGAGAGGATATGAATTGCTGAGATGTGCACACGTAACAATTCCTTCTCATCTCCAAGCCTAAACCTACGAATTTCCATAAGAGTTTTCCGCTTGGTAAGCCATTAACTGGTCAGATTGGGGCATTCTATTGGATCTCAGCTTCTGGCTGGCAGCAGCCACTACCGTCACCCTCTGCTAAAATCCGCCCCCTCCCACCCCGAACCGCCATGCGCCAGCTCATTCTCGACCTCCTGCCCGATAGCCCGCCCACGCTGGACAACTTCGTTGCCGGCGGCAATGGCGAGGCGGTGGCGGCGTTGACCGGGTGGTTGGCCGGGCAGCTGGAAGCAACGGCGTTTTGCCTGCATGGCGAGGCGGGTTGCGGCAAATCGCATTTGCTGCAGGCGAGCGGCTTCGTTTATGTCGATGCCACGCTCAATCCGGCGCTGTCCGGGGTAACGGCGACCGAGCCGCTGGCGGTGGATAACGTCGATGCGCTGGATGCCGATGGGCAGGTGGCGCTGTTTGCGCTGTTCAACCAGATCAAGGCCGATGGCGGCCGCTTGCTGACGGCCGCGCCGCAGCCGCCGGCACATCTGGCGCTGCGCGAGGATTTGCGCACACGCCTCGGCTCGGGGCTGATCTATCGCCTGCAAGCGTTGAGCGACGAGGAGAAGGCAGCTGCCGTGGCCGGGCTGGCCAAGGAGCGCGCTCTGAAGCTTTCGCCAGAAGTGATCGCTTACCTCTTGCGCCATGTGTCGCGCGACATGCGCACGCTGGCCATGCTGGTGGTGGCGCTCGATCAATACACGCTGGAACAGAAGCGCCCGGTGACGCTGCCGTTGCTGCGCGAGATGTTGCAGACCGACTGAGCCGTTTTCAGGCAAAAAAACTCACTGCTGCGGTGCACTGCCCATTTGGGGCAAAAATGCTTTCGTCCGTGCCGGCTGTGTCATGATTCCTGCGTGATGCTGCCGCTATAATGCTGGGCAAACACCGCTTGCCGGATGCACTTCTTCCCGCCGCCCCATGCCAAAGCCGCATTTCCCTTCGTCGATTTCCTGTCACCGCCCCGCTGCGGCGCGGAGCTCGCATGCGGCATAGCAAGACGAACGGCGGCGGTGCCTGCGCAGTCTGCGGCAAGAATTTTCCGGCCCACGAACTGGTGTCCGGCGCCCTGGTACGCGACACCGTCGCCGCGGAGATTCGCCGCGACCATCCGGATTGGTCCGAGGCCAGCCAGATTTGCCGCAACGATCTCGCCCATTACCGCGCCCAGTACGTCCACGCCCTGCTCGTCGCCGAAAAGGGCGAGTTGTCGGAACTGGAACAGGAAGTCGTACGCAGCCTGCAGACGCATGAAACGCTGGCGGCTGATGTGGACAGCGACTACGAGGAAACCTGGAGCTTCGGCGAGAAGCTGGCCGACCGCATCGCCGATTTCGGTGGTAGCTGGGTCTTCCTGATCTGCTTCGCCGTTTTCATCGTGGCCTGGATCGCGATGAACTCGCTGGTGCTGTACTGGCGGCCGGTCGATCCCTTCCCCTACATCCTGCTCAACCTGCTGCTCTCCTGCCTGGCCGCCATCCAGGCGCCGATCATCATGATGAGCCAGAACCGCCAGGAGGCGAAGGATCGCCTGCGCGCCCGCAACGATTACCAGGTCAACCTCAAGGCCGAACTGGAAATCCGCCACCTGCACGAAAAGATGGACCACCTGCTGTCGCACCAGTGGGAACGGATGATCGAAATCCAGGAAGTCCAGCTAGACCTGCTCAACGAACTGCGCCGACCGCGCTAACCCACCAACCGAAAAACAACATGAATCTCGCTTTATTTGACCTCGACAATACCCTCCTCGCCGGCGACTCCGATTTCGAGTGGGCGCAATTCCTCATTTCCAAGGGCGTCGTCGACCGCGAAATCCAGGAAGCCAAGAACATCGAGTTCTACGAGCACTACAAGGCCGGCACGCTCGATATCTACGAATTCCTGAACTTCCAGCTCGCCCCGCTGGCGCGCCATAGCCGCGAGGAGCTCGACGCCTGGCACGCCGAATACATGGAGCATCACATCCGCCCGATCATGGCGGTCAAGGCGCGCACGCTGGTACTCGAACACCTGGCCGCCGGCGACCTGTGCGCCATCGTCACCGCGACCAACAGCTTCGTGACCAGCCCGATCGCCCGTGAATTCGGCATCCAGCACCTGATCGGCACCATTCCTGCGGTGGACGTGCAAAACGGCCGATTTTCCGGCCAGCCGACCGGCACGCCGTCCTTCCAGGGCGGCAAGATCGTCCGCGTCGAGAACTGGCTGCAGGAACTCGGCCTGTGGTGGGGCAGCTTCGAGAACAGCTATTTCTACAGCGATTCGCACAACGACCTGCCGCTGATGCAGAAGGTCAATATGCCGGTCGCCGTCGACCCCGACGACAAGCTGCGCGCCCATGCCTCAGAAATGGGCTGGAAAATCATCAGTTTGCGGTAGAATCCGCGTTTTTCTGCAGCGCAATACGCGCGCCACGATCAGAGTCCAGTGATCCGCAAGCTCATTTCCCGCGTCTTCAGCGGCAAGAAACCCGCCGCCAACCGCCACGAACCCGCCGTCATTCCCGTCTCCAGCCACGGCATCACGCGCGACCGCATCAGCAGCGGCAGCCGCCGCACCTGCGAGACGCTGCAACAGCATGGCTACAAGGCCTATGTGGTCGGCGGCGCCGTGCGCGACCTGCTGATCGGCGCCGAGCCGAAGGATTTCGACGTCGCCACCGACGCCACGCCGGAGCAGGTACGCCACTGCTTCCGCCGCTCGCGCATCATCGGCCGCCGCTTCCAGATCGTGCACGTGATGATGGGGCAGGAAACTATCGAAGTGACCACCTTCCGCGGTGCACTCGATGCCAACACGAAAAAAGACGAACACGGCCGCGTGCTGCACGACAACGTCTTCGGCACCCAGGCCGAAGATGCCGCCCGCCGCGACTTCACGGCCAACGCCCTGTATTACGACCCGGCCACCGAGGCGGTACTCGACTACCACCACGGCGTCGGCGACCTCAAGGCCAAGACCCTGCGCATGATCGGCGAGCCGCGCGCCCGCTACCGCGAAGATCCGGTGCGCATGCTGCGCGCCGTACGCCTGGCCGCCAAGCTCGGCCTGCAGATCGATCCGGAAGCCCGCAAGCCAATTCGCGACATGGCCGATCTGCTGGAAAACGTGCCGCCAGCCCGCCTGTTCGACGAAATGTTGAAGCTGCTGACCTCGGGCTTCTCGGTCAAATGCCTGACCCAACTGCGCGACGAAGGCCTGCACCATGGCCTGCTGCCGCTGCTCGACGTCATCCTCGAACAACCGATGGGCGAGAAGTTCGTCATGCTGGCGCTGGCCAACACCGACGACCGCGTGCGTCGCGGCAAGGGCACCTCGCCCAGCTTCCTGTTCGCCACCCTGCTCTGGCATGAAGTGCTGGCGCATTGGGAAAAACTGCTCGCCGAAGGCCAGTTGAAGATTCCCGCCCTCTACCAGGCGATGGATCACGTGCTCGACGTGCAGGGCGAAAAGCTCGCCATCACCCGCCGCATCACCGGCGACATCAAGGAATTGTGGGCCCTGCAGCCGCGCTTCGAACAGCGCGCCGGCAAACGCCCCTATGCGCTGCTCGAGCAGCCGCGCTTCCGCGCCGCCTACGACTTTCTGGTGCTGCGCGCCCAGGCTGGCGAAATCGACATGGAAATCGCCGACTGGTGGACGCGCTTCCAGAATGTCGAAGGCGACAAGCGCGGCGAAATGCTGCTGCCCGAACAGCCGGGCGACAAGAAGAAACGTCGCCGCCGCAAGAAAAAGCCGGCCGCCGGCCCTTCCGCCAGCGAATAAACCCGGACCTGCCATGAGCACTGCCTATATCGCCCTGGGCGCCAACCTCGGCGACCCGGTCGCCACCGTTAACGCCGCTTTCGCCGCCCTGAGCGCTTTGCCGCAGACCACGCTGGCCGCCACCTCGGCGCTCTACCGCACGGCGCCGGTCGGCATCACCGAGCAACCGGAGTTCATCAACGCCGCCGCTCGCGTGGAAACCGCGCTGAGCCCGGAAGCCCTGCTCGACGCCCTTCTCGGCATCGAACAGCAATTCGGCCGCGTCCGCGAGTTACGCAACGGCCCGCGTACGCTCGACCTCGACGTGCTGCTCTACGACGATCTTGTGCTCGATACGCCGCGCCTGACCCTGCCGCACCCGCGCCTGCACCTGCGCGCCTTCGTGCTCTACCCGCTGGCCGACGTCGTTCCTTCCCCTGACTTCCCGCTGCCCGGCCGCGGCACCCTTGCCGCCTGGCTGCCGGCCGTGGCCAATCAGGGCATCGTCCGGCTATGAACTTCCTGAAGGACATCCCGGTCATCTGGCAGACCATATTGCTGCTGACCGCCTCGAACGTCTTCATGACCTTCGCCTGGTATTCGCACCTCAAGCACCAGAACGACAAGCCCTGGTGGATCGCTGCCTTGATTTCCTGGGGCATCGCGCTGTTCGAATACCTGCTCCAGGTGCCGGCCAACCGCATCGGCAACACCGAGATGTCGCTGGCCCAATTGAAGATCCTGCAAGAGGTCATCACCCTGACCGTCTTCGTGCCCTTCGTCGTCTTTTACATGAACCAACCACTAAAGCTTGACTACTTGTGGGCGGCTCTGTGTATCCTAGGCGCCGTATATTTCGTATTTCGTACCTGATGTCCGCTCAAACCATCACTCGTCGCCTGACCCAAGCCGATCTCGCCAAGCTCTACACCGCCGGCGAGAAGGTCGTCATGTTCACCTGCTACGACGCCAGCTTCGCCCGTCTGCTCGACGGCGCCGGTGTCGAGTCACTGCTGATTGGCGATTCGCTGGGCAACGTCATCCAGGGCCATGACACGACCCTGCCGGTCACCGTGGCCGACATCGCCTATCACACCGCTTGCGTGAAGCGTGGCTCGGATCGCCCCTTCATCATTGCCGACATGCCGTTCGGCAGCTATCAGGAATCACCGGAGCAGGCTTTCCGCAACGCCGTGACCTTGATGGCGGCCGGCGCGCAGATGGTCAAGCTCGAAGGCGGTGCCGAAATGGCGGCCACCGTACGCTTTCTGGTCAGCCGTGGCATCCCGGTGTGCGGCCACGTCGGCCTGACGCCGCAGTCGGTGCATGTACTGGGCGGTTACAAAGTGCAGGGCAAGGGCGATGCCGCCGCGCAGCGCCTGAAGGACGATGCACAGGCTCTGCAGGATGCCGGCGCGACCATGATCGTGCTGGAAGCCATTCCCGCCGTACTCGCCGCCGAAGTCACGGCGCAACTGAAGATCATCACCATCGGTATCGGCGCCGGCAAGGATTGCTCCGGCCAGGTCATGGTGCTGCACGACGCCTTCGACATCCCGCCGGGCAAGAAGGCCAAGTTCGTCAAGAATTTCATGGAAGGTGTATCGTCCATTCACGACGCCGCCTGCCGTGCCGTCGCCGCCGTCAAGGACGGCAGCTATCCGGGTCCGGAACACACGTATTCGGCCTGATCCTGAATAGCCGGGCGTCAGACCCGGCCTTTCGCCGCAAGAGACCCCGACCATGCAAATCCATTCCGCCATCGCCGACCTGCGCACGGCCTTGAAGAGCCGTGGCCGCATCGTTTTCGTGCCGACCATGGGCAACCTGCACGCCGGCCACATCAGCCTGATGGAACAGGCACGCGCCCACGGCGACACCGTGGTCGCCTCGATCTTCGTCAACCGCCTGCAGTTCGGCCCGAACGAGGATTTCGACAAATACCCGCGCACCTTCCAGGCTGACTGCGACAAGCTCGCCGCCGCCGGCGTCGATGTGCTGTTCGCACCGACCGAAACCAATCTCTACCCCGAGCCGCAGGAATACTTCATCGAGCCGCCGGGCATCCAGAATGTGCTCGACGGCGAATTCCGCCCCGGCCACTTCCGCGGCGTCGCCACCGTCGTCACCAAGCTGTTCAACTGCGTGCAACCTGATGCCGCAGTATTCGGCAAGAAGGACTACCAGCAGCTGATGGTCATCCGCAACATGACCCGCCAATTGGCGCTCCCGATCGACATCATCGGCGGCGAAACCGTACGTGCCGAGGATGGCCTGGCCCTCTCCTCACGCAACGGCTACCTCAGCGAGGCCGAGCGCGCCGAAGCGCCGCGCCTGTTTCGTCTGCTCAATGAAATTCGCGATGCCATCCGCGGCGGCAATACCGACTTCGCTGCGCTGGAGAAAAATGCCGTCGATCAATTGGCTGCCGCGGGTTGGAAAACCGATTATGTTGCAGTGCGACAACAGTCCGACCTTGCTATCCCGAAAGGCGTAGATGCCCCACTGGTGGTGCTTGCGGCGAGCCGACTGGGAGCGACCCGGCTGATTGATAATATTGAAATTTAGCCGCGCAAAAATATCCATAATTATCCCCGTTGACAGCAAGACTATTGCCGTTACAATGCGCTTCCCCCAACTTTCTGGATGAGTGAAACCATGCAGAGAACAATGTTGAAATCCAAGCTGCACCGCGTGACCACGACTCACGCCGACCTGCATTACGAAGGTTCCTGCGCCATCGACGAGGATCTGCTCGACGCTGCCGACATCAAGGAATACGAGCAGATCGATATCTGGAACGTCAACAATGGCGAACGTTTCACCACCTACGCAATTCGTGCCGAACGTGGATCGGGCGTCATTTCGGTGAACGGCTCCGCCGCCCGCCGCGCCGCCCCCGGCGACATCCTGATCATCGCCACCTTCGCGGTCTACAACGAAGTCGAACTGGCCAAGCACGAGCCCAGCCTGATCTACGTCGATTCGCAAAACCGCATCGTCCGCAAGGGCCACAAGATTCCGGTGCAAGCCGCCGCCTAAGCGGGAAATATTTCACGCTAATGGAAAACCCGCCTGTTGGCGGGTTTTTCTTTTTATACAATACCCTGCACTAAACATAATTAAGTTGGAGACAAACCATGGGTGTTGTATTCGCCAAAACCGCCAAGGGTCAGGAGGAAATGACCGCGAAATCGGGCGGGCTGTCGCCGCGCGTTCGACGGGTGCTGATCTTCGTCGATGGCAAGCGTACGGTCGATGAGTTGCGCGGCATGCTGCAATCGGACGACCTGCAGAACACGCTCGGCCAACTGGAGGAGGATGGCTACATCGAGGTCGTCGGCCTGACCGATGCCAAGGGCAAGGCGGCCCCGGCGCCTGCGGCGCCGCTGCCGTCGATCACCGCCTTCCGTGAACTGCCGGCCACACCCGACCCGCTGCAACTGCAGCAGGCGCGCAATTTCATGATCAATACGCTGAACACCTTCGTCGGTTCGCTGGGCGCCAGTTCACTGATCGACCGGCTCGGCGAAGCCGAAGGCCACGCCGGACTGCGTGCCCTGTACGACGAGTGGTTCCACGCCATGGTGATGTCGCGCGAAGGCAAGCGCGAGGCGGAAGCCTTGCGTACCAAGTTGCTGCAGGTGATTTGATCAAACGGCCGGCACCAGGCCGGCCGCTTTGCCCTCTCCGTCAGCGGCGGGCAGCCGCCGACGCCCCGAACCCGAGAGAATTTACTCGCTCGCCGCCTTCGACTTGCGCGTGCGCGGCGCACGGCGAGCCGGCTTTTTCTCGGCAGTCTCGCTGGCCGCAGCAGGCGCGACCGTCGGCTCGACCGCTGCTTGGGCTTCGCCGGCCGAAGCGGCCTCGGCGGTTTTGCGCGGACGACGACCGCCGCGCTTCGGCTTGCTTTCGCTGGCCGGAGCCGCTTCTGTCGGAGCCATCTCCGCTGCCTTTTCTGCCACCTTGACCGGCTCGGCGACAGGTTCGACCGCAACCGGCGCCTCGACCATCTCACCAGCTGGCATCGCTTCGCGCTCGCGGCCATCCTTGCGCGAACGGCGACCGCCGCGACGGCGACCGTTACCCTTCTCCGACTTGTCGGCCTTTTCGCCTGCCGGCGCCTCAGTCACCGGCTCGGCTTCGGTTTTTGCCGTTTCCGGCACGTGCACCGCAGTAGTCACCTCATCACCGGCAGATTCGCCGGCGATCTCGACAACAGGCTCCACTGGGCGGCCGCTGGCGCGCGTCACATAGGTACCTGACTTGTCGTCGCGACCGACGGTGAGCAGGCCGCGGCTGGCCGCTTCTTCAAGCAGGTTGCCGAAGCTGCGGAAGCCGTAATAGGTTTCGTTGAAGCCCGGATTGCGCCGCTTGATCACTTCCTTGAGCACCGAGGCCCAGATGCGTTCGCTTTCGCCGCGGTCGGCCATCATGTCCAGCAAGGTGGCTGCTGCCAGATCGACCGCCTTGGTCTTGCGCTCTTCGAGCTTCTCGCGACGCTTGGCTTCTTCTTCCGGCGAACGTTTCTCGCGCTCGCGGCGCGGGCCGCGACTGGCTTCGCGGTCGCGTACTAGGTCGTCGTAGTAGATGAATTCGTCACAGTTGGTGATCAGCAGATCGGAGCAGCTTTGCTTGACGCCGACGCCGATCACTTTCTTGGCGTTTTCGCGCAGCTTGGAGACCAGCGGCGAGAAGTCGGAATCGCCGGAGATGATCACGAACGTATCGACGTGCGACTTGGTGTAGCAGAGGTCCAGCGCATCGACGACCATGCGGATGTCGGCCGAATTCTTGCCCGACTGGCGCACATGGGGAATTTCGATCAGCTCGAAATTGGCCTCGTGCATGGCGGCCTTGAAGCCCTTGTAGCGCTCCCAGTCGCAATAGGCCTTCTTGACGACGATGCTGCCCTTGGCGAGCAGGCGCTCGAGCACCGGGCGGATGTCGAATTTTTCGTACTGGGCATCGCGCACGCCGAGGGCGATGTTCTCGAAATCACAGAAGAGCGCCATGCTGGCGTTGTCGGCGGAAGCGGCCATGAAATGCTTTCAACTTGAGGAAGGCAAAGTATACCGCCTTGCGCGCCGCGTTACTGCGTGGAAAACCCTTCCACGATGCGGGATACGCGGCCATGCCAGCGGCAAAATTCGGGCGTATGATGCAATTGTTGCGATGCAGCACCCGCAGCGCCGCACAAGCCGGGCAAAGAGCCGGTATACGTCTCAGGGGTTTCGCATGAACAGCATGCTCACCATCGACGGCAACGAAGCCGTCGCCAACGTGGCCTTCCGCGTTTCCGAAGTGATCGCCATTTACCCGATCACCCCCTCCTCCAGCATGGGCGAGTTGTCCGACGAATGGGCCGCCCAGGGCCGCAAGAACCTGTGGGGTACCGTCCCGACCGTCGTCGAGTTGCAATCCGAAGGCGGCGCCGCCGGCACCGTCCATGGCGCGCTGCAGGCCGGTGCGCTGGCGACGACCTTCACGGCGTCGCAGGGCCTGCTGCTGATGATCCCCAACATGTACAAGATCGCCGGTGAACTGACGCCGACGGTCTTCCATGTCGCCGCCCGCGCCGTCGCTGCGCACGCGCTGTCCATTTTCGGCGACCACTCCGACGTGATGGCCACGCGCACCACCGGCTTTGCCCTGCTCGCCTCCAATTCGGTGCAGGAAGCGCAGGACATGGCGGCCATCGCCTCCGCCGCCACGCTGGCTGGGCGCATTCCGGTGCTGCATTTCTTCGACGGCTTCCGCACCTCGCACGAAGTCGCCAAGATCACTGCGCTACCCGACGAAACGCTGCACGCCTTGCTCGATCAACCGCTGATCGATGCCCAGCGCCGCCGCGCCCTGTCGCCGGAACACCCGGTGCTGCGCGGCACGGCGCAGAATCCCGACACTTTCTTCCAGTGCCGCGAGGCGCAGAACCCGTGGTTCGACGCCTTCCCCGGCATCGTGCAGGCGACCATGGATCGCTTTGCCGCCCTGACCGGCCGCCAGTACAAGCTGTTCGATTACGTCGGCGCGCCGGATGCTGAGCGCGTCATTGTGATGATGGGTTCGGGTGCCGAGACGACAGAAGAAACCGTTGCCGATCTGGTCGACGCCGGCGAGAAGGTCGGCCTGCTCAAGGTTCGCCTGTTCCGCCCCTGGTCGCCCGCCGACCTGCTCGCCGCCCTGCCGGGCAGCGTGCGCACGCTGGCCGTGCTCGACCGCACCAAGGAACCCGGGGCCGATGGCGAGCCGCTGTTCAAGGATGTGCTGGTCGCCGTCGCCGAAGACGCCGCCAGCCCGACACCGCGCTTCGCCGCCATGCCGCGCGTGATCGGCGGGCGTTACGGCCTCGGCTCCAAGGAATTCACCCCGGCCATGGTTTTTGCCGTTTTTGCTCAGTGCACCGCAGCAATGCCGCAAAAGCGCTTCACGGTCGGCATAGCGGACGATGTCACGCATCTGTCGCTCGCCTACGACGCCGCCTTCCGCACCGCCGCCACCCGCGCCAACTTCGCTGCCGTCTTCTACGGCCTCGGCTCCGATGGCACGGTGTCGGCCAACAAGAATTCGATCAAGATTATCGGCGACGAAACCGAGCTCTACGCCCAGGGCTACTTCGTCTATGACTCGAAAAAATCGGGCGCGATGACCGTTTCGCACCTGCGTTTCGGCCCGCAGCCGATCCGCTCGGCCTACCTGACCGGCGACGGCGACTCGCGTTTCGTCGCCTGCCACCAGCCGCACTTCCTCGATACGCACGACCTGCTGGCGCACGCAGCCCCCGAAGCCGTGCTGCTGCTCAACAGCAACATTGCTGCCGACGCCGTCTGGGCGACTCTGCCGGCCCGCGTCCAGCGCCAGATTGTCGCCAAGCGCATCAAGCTCTACGTGATCGACGCCTACCAGGTGGCGCAGGCCGCCAACATGGGCCGGCGCATCAACACCGTGATGCAGACCTGCTTCTTCGCCATCTCGGGCATCCTGCCGCAGGATCAGGCCATCGCCGCGATCAAGCACGCCGTCGAAAAGACCTACGGTCGCAAGGGCCGGCGCATCGCCGAGCTGAATTTCCGCGCCATCGACCAGACGCTGGCCAGCCTGCACGCCGTCGCCATTCCGACGGCCACCGACATTGCCACGGAAGCCGCACCGAGCGCTCCGGCCGACGACTTCATCCACCGCGTCACCCTGCCGCTGATCGCCGGCCACGGCGACCGCCTGCCGGTGTCGCTCTTCCCGGTCGACGGCACCTGGCCAACCGGCACGGCGCAATACGAAAAGCGCAACCTGGCGCTGCAAATTCCCGAACTCGACGACAAGCTGTGCACGCAATGCGGCAAGTGCGTTTTCGTCTGCCCGCACTCGGCCATTCGCGCCAAGACCTTCCCGGCCGAAGCGGTGGCCGATGCGCCGCCCACTTTCAAGCACATGGCGGCGCGCAGCAAGGATTACCCGGCCGGCAGCCGCATGGCCTACCAGGTTGCACCCGAGGATTGCACCGGCTGCACGCTGTGCGTCGAAGCCTGCCCGATCCGCGACAAGTCGAACATCTCGCACAAGGCCATCAACATGGTCGAGCAGGCGCCACTGCGTGAGGCCGAAGCCGCCAACTGGGCCTATTTCCTGACCCTGCCGGCCTTGCCGCGCCCCGAGGTCAAGCGCACCGCGCTGCCCGGCGCGATGCAGTTGCAGCCTTACTTTGAATTCTCCGGGGCCTGCGTCGGCTGCGGCGAAACGCCCTACATCCGCCTCGCCACGCAGCTGTTCGGCGACCGCATGCTGGTCGCCAACGCTACCGGCTGTTCCTCGATCTACGGCGGCAACCTGCCGACCACGCCGTACAGCCAGGACGCCGATGGGCGCGGCCCAGCGTGGAGCAATTCGCTGTTCGAGGACAACGCCGAATTCGGACTTGGCATGCGTCTGGCCACCGACAAACTGGCGGACGCCGCCCGCATCGAGTTGCAAGCGCTGGCCAGCCAACTCGACCCGGCGCTGGTTGCCGGCCTGCTGGAGGGCGACCAGCACAGCGAAGCCGGCATTCACGAGCAACGCGAGCGGGTGGCCGAACTGAAAACGGCACTCGCCGCCCTCGCCACGCCGGCCGCCGAGCGGCTCGCCGCCGTGGCAGAGTACTTGATCCGGCGCAGCGTGTGGATCATCGGCGGCGATGGCTGGGCCTACGACATCGGCTTCGGCGGCCTCGACCATGTGCTGGCTTCCGGCCAGGACGTGAATATCCTCGTCCTCGACACCGAGGTCTATTCCAACACCGGCGGGCAGAACTCCAAGGCAACGCCGCTCGGTGCGGTCGCCAAGTTCGCCGCCGGCGGCAAACCGAACCGCAAGAAGGATCTGGCGCGCATCGCCATGGATTACGAAAACGTCTTCGTCGCCCAGGTGGCCTACGGGGCCAAGGACGTGCATACGCTGAAGGCCTTCCTCGATGCCGAGAGCTACCCCGGCGTCTCGATCATCATCGCCTACAGCCCGTGCATCGCGCATGGCGTCGATCTCTCGAACAACCTGCGCCAGCAGGATCTGGCGGTGAAATCGGGCCACTGGCCGCTGCTGCGCTACGACCCACGCCTGCGCGAGCAAGGCAAGAACCCGCTGTCGGTCGATAGTGCCGCGCCGAGCATTCCCTTCCGCGAATTCGCCCAGCACGAAGCCCGTTTCACCGTGCTCGAGCAGATGCGCCCGGATGCCGCCGCGCGCTTCATGCGCGATGCCGAAACCGCTGCCCGCGAACGCCATCAGGAATACACCGAACTTGCCGCCCTGGCCGTGCCGGGCGCGGAACCCGCCTCCGCCGATGAGGAGAAGAAAGATGCCTGACCTGTCGACGACCTATCTCGGCCTGCCGCTGAAGAACCCCATCGTTCCCTCCTCGACGCCGCTGACGCGCGACGGCGATGCGCCGCTGCATCTGGAAGATGCCGGCGCCGCGGCCATCGTCATGCACTCGCTGTTCGAGGAAGACGTGCGCAACGACGAGCGCATGATCGACCGCTTCCTGATCCACCCGGAACCCTTCGGCGAAGCCGCCGGCCACCTGCCGAGCACGCACGACTACCGGAGCAAGCTCGACCGCTACCTGGCGCAGATCCAGTATCTGAAAGCGCGGCTCAACATCCCGGTCATCGCCAGCCTGAACGGTAGCTCGCTTTCCGGCTGGGTCGAGCTCGGCTGCGAACTCGAAGCCGCCGGCGCCGACGCGCTCGAACTCAACGCCTGGCACCTGCCGGGCAGCGCCGACGAATCCGGCGCCAGCGTCGAGGATCGCTACATCGCCCTGCTTTGCGAACTGCGCGCGGTGGTGAACATTCCCATCGCCCTCAAGCTCTCGCCCTTCTTCTCCTCGCTGCCGCATTTCGTACGCCAGGCGGAAGCCGCTGGCGCGGCGGGCGTTTCGCTATTCAACCGCTTCTTCCAGCCGGACATCGATCTCGAAACGCTGCAAGTCGTCGACCGCGTTCAGCTCTCCAGCTCCGCCGACGGCCTGCTCGCCATGCGCTGGATCGCCCTGCTGCGCGGGCAAACGCCGCTGACGCTGGCCGCCTCAGGCGGCGTGCACAACGCCCGCGACGTCGCCAAGATGCTGCTCGCCGGTGCCGACGTCACCCACATGGCCAGCGCCATCCTGCAACAAGGCCCCGGCGTCATCCAGCAGACGCTCGCCGACCTGACGCAATGGCTCGAAACCCACGAATACGAGTCGGTCGCCCAACTCAAAGGCTCGATGAGCCAGCGCAATCACCCGGACCCGGCCGCCTATGCGCGTAGCGCCTACCTGCATACGCTGGACAGTTTCACGCCGCCGGCGGGGGTGAGGTATTGAGCGGAACGCTGAACTGCCGCCCCCATCCCCCAGTCGACAGGCCCTGCCTCAATATTCGCCCCCGATGAAGGTCGAAGGAACAAACGTGGGGTACACGGCCATCCACGGTCAGGATGGGAAACTCATCGCGAACGTCACAACCAGACACATCCCGGCCGAGTAATCTCCGAGGGAGTAGGCACTTACCCCGAGCAAGGCGACACCGAGAAAACGGTTTTTGCCGGATCGGGCCCGTGCACCGCAGCACTGCCCGCTTTTCCTCGCCAATCCGGCCTTTGGCAAATATTCGTTTGCATTCTTGATAGATTTTTAGCAGGCATCAAAGCCCCAGCGCACCACTCGGAAATACCATCGCCCCGCCAAACAATTTCCGAAAGGGGGAAAGACAATGAGTGGCGCGTTCACCAAATCGATGGCGCGGAACATTTTCTACGGGGGGACGGTTTTCTTCTTCCTGTTGTTCCTTGCGCTGTCATTCGACACCCATTCGCAACTACCCAAGCGCGACATGCGGCAAAACATCACGCCGCAGGTTGCCGAGGGCAAGAAGCTTTGGGAAGTTAATAACTGTATCGGTTGCCACACCCTGATGGGTGAAGGCGCCTACTTCGCTCCGGAACTGGGCAACGTCGTTGTCCGTTACGGCGAGGAAGGTACCAAGGCGTTCATCCAGGCTCGTCCGAAGGATGGCGTCCCGGGCCGCCGCAGCATGCCGCAGTTCAACTTCACCGACGAGCAACTGAACGCCATCGTGGCCTTCCTGAAGCACGTCAATTCGATCAACGATGCAAACTGGCCGCCTAACAGCCAGGGCTGATCGAGAGGAGAACCGAGTCATGCAATACAAATCCCAAGCTGTTGCCAAACCCTACTTCATCGCGGCGATCGGCCTGTTCGTCGGTCAGATCCTGTTCGGCCTGATTCTCGGCCTGCAGTATGTGATCGGCGACTTCCTGTTCCCGGCGATTCCGTTCAACGTGGCCCGCATGGTCCACACCAACCTGCTGATCGTGTGGCTGCTCTTCGGCTTCATGGGCGGCGCCTACTACATGATCCCGGAAGAATCCGAGACCGAACTGTTCAGTCCGAAACTGGCGCTGGCGATGTTCTGGATCTTCCTGGTCGCCGGTGCGCTGACCATCGTCGGCTATCTGGCCGTGCCGTATGCGACGCTGGCCGAACTGACCGGTAACAACATCATCGAGACGATGGGCCGCGAGTTCCTGGAACAGCCGCTGCCGACCAAGCTGGGCATCGTCGTGGTCGCCCTGGCCTTCCTGTTCAACATCACGCTGACCGTGCTGAAGGGCAAGAAGACCTCGATCTCGATCGTGCTGCTGCTGGGTCTGTGGGGTCTCGCTGTCTTCTTCCTGTTCTCCTTCTACAACCCGGCGAACGTCGTTCTCGACAAGTTCTTCTGGTGGTGGACGGTGCACCTGTGGGTGGAAGGCGTATGGGAACTGATCCTCGGCGCATTCCTGGCCTTCGTGCTGATCAAGACCACCGGTGTCGACCGTGAAGTGATCGAGAAGTGGCTGTACGTCATCGTCACTCTGACCCTGGTTACCGGCATCATTGGTACCGGTCACCACTACTACTGGATCGGTACGCCGGAATACTGGCAGTGGTGGGGTTCCATCTTCTCCGCTCTGGAACCGATCCCGTTCTTCGCGATGACCGTCTTCGCCTTCAACATGGTCAACCGTCGCCGCCGCGAGCATCCGAACAAGGCTGCCGTGCTGTGGGCCCTGGGTACCGGTGTGATGGCCTTCCTCGGCGCTGGCGTGTGGGGCTTCCTGCATACCCTGGCTCCGGTGAACTACTACACCCACGGGACGCAGATCACCGCCGCTCACGGTCACATGGCCTTCTACGGTGCCTACGCGATGCTGAACCTGATGATGATCTCCTACGCCATGCCGATCCTGCGCGGCCGTGCTGCCAACAGCAACAAGTCGCAAGTGCTGGAAATGTGGTCGTTCTGGCTGATGACCGTCGCCATCGTGTTCATCACGCTGTTCCTGACCGCCGCAGGCATCCTGCAGGTCTGGCTGCAGCGCGCCTCCGACGCGCCGCTGCCCTTCATGGTGGCCCAGGACAAGATCGCACTCTTCTACTGGATGCGTGAATGGTCCGGCGTCGTCTTCCTGATCGGCCTCGTGGTCTACATCGCCAGCTTCTTCGTTGGCGGTGACGAGAAGGAAGCAGCGTAACGAGCAATTCCTCCAAGTAGCACTTCAGGCGCGGCGCTTCGGCCCCGCGCCTTTTTTATGCCTCACAAATCTTCACAATTCTTGTGGCTTTACCTTGGCTTCCGCTGGCAGAATCATCAAATAGTCATAAGCAGCCTTCATTATTGATGAATACTCCTCACGCCGTGCCGGCAGAGGCTGCAAGCCTGAGCCTCCCGATCGCAGTCCTTGGCCTGCCGTCGCGCTCAGTCGACTTTCTTACCCCCTGCCCACGATGATCAGTCTCTGGCAACGCAGCCTGCTGTTTCGTACCGTCGCCAGCATCGTGGCGATCACCATCGTGGTTGGCGGCCTGCTCGTCATGTCGCTCTCGGTTCTCGTTGCCCAGCGGGCCGAAGAGGCTGCCTACAAGCGCCTGGGGGAACTGATCGACACCGTCGAGAGCACCGTCAAGATCGCCTGTTTCGTTGGCGACGAGCAGCTGGCCACCGAAGTCGCCCGCGGTCTCCTGAAGACTGCGGAAATCAGCGCCGTATTGATTCGCTCGGAAAAAGGCGACCTGATCAACCTGGACCGCAGCGGCAATGTGCCCGATCCTTACCGGAAAGCCGGCGCCCCGCTGCAACGCCAGATCGTCTCGCCCTTCGACAGCAATCTCGTCGTTGGCGATATCCTGCTTTACCCCGATGTCGCCGCCATCGACGCACACGTCGCCACCTCCAAGATCCACATGGCCTCGCAGATCGGCGTACTGATTGCTGCCGTCGCCATCGCCCTGACCCTGACCGCCTTCCGCCAGGTCATCCGGCCGATCAGCGACCTGTCCAGACGGATGCACACGCTGGATGCTGAATCCGGGGAAAAGCTCCCTCCGCCGCGCCATCACGAACACAACCTGATCGGCCAGCTGACCGCAGACATCAATGGCCTGACCGCCCGTCTGGTCGATACCATCCATACTGAACAAAGCCTGCGCCGCCAGCAGGAGATCGACGAACGCAAATACCGAGGCATTTTCGAGAATGCCGAGTCGGGCATTTTTGTCGCCAATCGCAAGGGCAGGATCGAGTCTTACAACACTTCACTGTCCCGTCTCACGGGCCTTCCCCAACCAGAGCGCGACACCTGCACCATATTTTCGCTGCTCGACTTGCCCTGGGCCGAAAACTCCGCCGTCGCTCACCTGATCGCCGACTGTATCGAGCGCAACATCACCACGGCGGACGACTTCGATCTGACACACCCCGAGCATGGCAACCGCTGGCTCAATATCGCCCTGACCCCGGTCGGTGCCGGCTTGGTCCAGGGCATCGTCAGCGACGTGACCGTCCGCCGCAACGCCGAGGTGCGTGCCCAGCGCCTGGCCATCACCGACACCCTCACTGGCCTGCCCAACCGCCTCGGCTTCGAACAGCATTGGCAGGAGCAGATTCGTCAGCGGCCAGAGATTCCCTTCGTGCTGCTCATCGCCGACCTCGACGGCTTCCGCGAGATCAACGACGCCATGGGCTTCCCGGCTGGCGACAAGGTACTGAGTGGAATCGCCGCCCGCTTCTTGACCAGCCTGAAGGCCAACGATTTCGTCACCCGCCTTGGCGGTGACGATTTTGCCGTGGTGTTGCCGGGCATCAACACTCCATCAGCCATCGAAAAGGTCGCCAAGCGCCTGATCCAGAAGATCGCCGAACCTTTCCTGGTGAACGAACAGGAAACCTGCCTGAGCATCAGCATCGGGGTCGCCACCTTCCCGAACGACGGCGACAACCTGCCGACCCTGCTACGCAACGCCGAACTGGCGCTAGCCCAGGCCCAGCATGCCGGTGGGCGGACCTGGCGGGTATTCGATCCGTCCATGGTGCAGGCCGTCGAACTTCGGCACCAGCTGGCCAACGAATTGCGCGGCGCGGCCGAGCGCGGTGAATTGCGCTTGTTCTACCAGCCCATCGTCGACCTGCGCAGCCTGCGGGTCAGCGGCGCGGAATGCCTGATCCGCTGGCAGCACCCGCTGCACGGCCTGGTGCCGCCCGACAGTTTCATCCCGCTCGCCGAGGAAACCGGCCTGATCAAGGATATCGGCTTGTGGTGCCTGGAAACTGCCTGCCGGCAACTGGTCGTTTGGGATCGTCAGGGGCTGGACCTCGACCTGACCATCAATGTGTCGGCACGCCAGATACCGGAAAGCCTGTCGGCCCAGATCGTAAACGACACACTGCAGGGGCACGGCCTGAGCAACAACCGGATCGGCCTGGAAATCACCGAAAGCACCCTGGTCGGCGACGGCCCGGCGGTCGAGGAGTGGCTGGCCGCACTGCGCGCCCAGGGCTGCCGCGTCTATCTCGACGATTTCGGCACCGGTTACTCATCGCTCTCCTACCTGAAGCGTTTCAAGGTCGACACCATCAAGATCGACAAGGCCTTCATCCGCGACCTGAGCGAAGACTCGAACGACCGCGTGATGGTCGAGGCAGTCAGCATGATGGCCGACAGTCTGAAGCTGAGCGTCGTTGCCGAAGGCGTCGAAACCGCCCAGCAACTGGAAATGCTGCGCCAGATGGGCTGCCGCTACGGTCAGGGCTACTTCTTCTCGCGCCCGGTACCGCCCGAGCACTTCCCGGAACAACTCGAACGCATCGACCGCAGCAATCAGGCTCCGCTTATTTAGGCCATATCAAGTTGCACGGCAGGGGCAATCGCTAAGATGCCGCCATGTCTGCCGAAACCGCCGTTCTGACTCCGCAACCGCCCGCCCGCCGCCTGCCCGGCGACCTGGCCATCTGGTTCTTCATCCTGGCCGAGATGCTGGCTTTCGCCGTGTTCTTCGGCTCCTACGCGTTCGCCCGGGCCAAGAACGTCGAGATGTTCAACCTCTACCAGCAGACGCTGGACCGCAACGCCGGGGCGATCAATACCCTCCTGCTGGTCACCGGCTCATGGTTCGTCGTGCTTGCCGTCCAGGCCGCCCATCGCGACGACCAGCGCGCCATCTCGCGCAACATCCTGCTCGGCTTCCTGTGCGGTGCCGGCTTTCTGGTCGTCAAGGTGTTCGAATACGCCGCCAAGTTCGGCGCCGGCATTTCGCTGTCGACCAACACCTTCTACATGTTCTACATCTCGCTGACCTTCTTCCACTTCATGCACGTACTGCTCGGCATGGTCATCCTGGCCATCCTGTGGTTCCAGTCGCGCCAGGGCGTCTACGGCAGCCACCATTCGAACGGACTGGAGAGCGGCGCCGCCTACTGGCACATGGTCGATCTGTTGTGGATCGTGCTCTTCCCGCTGGTCTATGTGATGCGCTGATGATGAAATTCCTGAAAAACCCGGCCAACCGCGCCTGGCTCGCCCTCCTCGTCGCCACCGGCGTTACCTGGTATCTCGGTGAAGTCGGCGCCGCCGGCACCTCGGCCATCGTCGCCATGCTGCTCATCGCCTTCGTCAAAGGCCGCCTGGTCATCCTCGATTTCATGGAGCTGCGCGAAGCCCCGCGCCTCTGGCGCATCCTGCTCGAAGGCTGGATGATCGTCGTCGGCAGCCTCATTCTTCTTGCTTACTGGATCTCGCTCAAATGAACGATTTGCCTTTCTATGAACCATCCGGCAACGAAATCTCGCTGTTCGAGCATGCTTATCGCGAGCGCCTGCCGCTGCTCATCAAGGGCCCGACCGGCTGTGGCAAGACACGCTTCGTCGCCCACATGGCGGCCCGCCTCGGCCTGCCGCTCTACACCGTTGCCTGCCACGATGATTTGACCGCCGCCGACCTGGTCGGCCGCCACCTGATTTCGGACAAGGGCACCTACTGGTGCGACGGCCCGCTGACCCGCGCCGTGCGCGAAGGCGGCATCTGCTACCTCGACGAAGTGGTCGAGGCGCGCAAGGACACCACGGTCGTGCTGCACCCGCTAGCCGACGACCGCCGCCTGCTGCCGATCGACCGTACCGGCGAATTGCTCGAAGCGCCGCCCAACTTCATGCTGGTCGTCTCGTACAACCCCGGCTACCAGAACCTGCTCAAGGGCCTGAAGCCGTCCACCCGCCAGCGCTTCGTTTCTTTGCGCTTCGACTTCCCCAGCGCCGAACGCGAGACCTCCATCCTGCTCGGCGAAACCGGCTGCGACGCCGATCTGGCCAAGCGCCTGGTCGGCATCGCCAAGGCCTTCCGCGCCTTGAAGGATCGCGACCTCGAAGAAGTGGTCAGCACCCGCCTGCTGGTCTACGCCGCCTCGCTGATCAAGGCCGGCATGGACGTCAGCGCCGCCTGCCGCGCCGCCATGGTCGAGAGCCTGACCGACGACGAGGAAACGGTCGAAGCGCTGATGGAAATCGTCAACGCCACCTTCGGCCGCTAAAGCAACCGCCATGAGCAGCGAAGACGACTTCGGCATCCCGGAAGAACACGCCGGCCAGGGCTTGGCCATCGCGGCCGAAGCGCTTTTCCTGCTCAACCTGCTGGTCATTCCCGGCCTCGGCTTCCTGATCCTTGCCGCGTTGTGGCTCAAGCATCGCGACAGCGCGCCGCCGCTCGCCGTCCAGCACCTCAAACAAGCCACCTACGTCAGTTTCTGGGGCGGCCTGCTCATCGTCGGCGCGATCAGCCTGATCGTCGCCACGCTCGGCGTTCATTCGGAATGGAGCTGGGTGGCGCTGATTCTGTACTTCACCTGCATCCACTCGACCCTCGTTCTGCTCGGCATGTTCGCGCTGATCAAGGCGATGTCCGGCCAGGTCTGGCGCTACCCGCTGATCGGCCCTGCTGCGGTGCACCTGCCAAAACAGGCAAAAACCAAGTGAGCAAAGCATTGTTGCAACGCCAACGCGTCTGGGCGCAGATCGGCTTTTTCGCGCTATTCACGCTGACGCCGATCTTCGACCTGTTCCGCTACGACCTGGTCGCCAACCACGCCTGGTTCCTGACCCGCCCCTGGCACCTCGGCATCGACGGTTTGCTGGCCGGCACCGGCAGCGCTACCGAAGCCGCGATCAACATCCTGCTCTTCATGTTCGTGCCGATCCTGGGCCTCCTCGGCCTGATCATCCTGGTCGCCTGGAAATGGGGCCGCCTCTACTGCGGCTGGCTGTGCCCGCATTTTTCGGTGGTCGAAACGATCAACCGCCTGATGCTCTTCGCCACCGGCAAGCACTCGGTGTGGGACAAGAAGCAGACGCCGCCGTGGGAGCCGGATGGTTCACCGGCGCCGCGCGACAAGCGCTACTGGTTCGCCGTCGTCCCCGCCGCGCTCGCTTTCGCCTTCGTCTGGGCCGTGGTCGGCCTGACCTACCTGATGCCACCGATGCAGGTTTACTCGGGCCTGCTCACCGGCTCGCTATTGCGTGGCGAAATCATCTTCCTGCTCGCCGCCACCACGGTACTGACCCTCGAATTCCTCTTCGCCCGCCACCTCTTCTGCCGCTACGCCTGCGCCATCGGCCTCTTCCAGAGCTTCGCCTGGATTGCCAACAAGAAGGCCATGGTCGTCGGCTTCGAGCGCGAGCGCCTGACCGATTGCGCCGATTGCCTGAACGGGAACGGCTCGGCCTGCGACGCCGTCTGCCCGATGCGCCTGAAGCCACGCAACGTCAAACGCTGGATGTTCGCCTGTACGCAATGCGCCCAGTGCGTCTCGGCGTGCGCCACGGTCAATCGTGACAACCCGCAAGGCCAGTTGCTGCGCTGGGTCAGCAACGACGAAGCCAAACGCAACGAAGCCCGCTTCTCGGCCCTGTCGCAAACCGACGAAGACGCCGGCGCTCGCCGCTAAACAGGAACAAGCATGGAAGAACTGATCGGCAAACTCTGGCACAACTGGGTCACCAAGGCCGCCGGCGACCATTTTCCCGACGCTTCCGTCAAACTGTCCGAAGTCGAGAAAACGGCCGGGATCCTGTTCCGTGCCTTTGGCGGCGACCCCGGCCTCAAGGTGGCGGCTGCCACCTCCGAGCAACACGGTGCACGCCGCCGCTGGCTGCAGCGTATCGCCGGCAGTGGCGAACGCGTCGCGCAGGCCCGGCGTGACAACGAAACCCTGCGCCTACCGCCGGAAATCGCCGTCTTTCCCGAGGCATCGCTCAATCGCGACCTTTACCTCTGGCTGGCCGCTCTGGCCGCCTGCGATGTCGCCCCACGTCAAGCCTGGTTCAAGCGCAACCAGGCCGCTGCCCAGGCGGCGCTCGAACGTTATCCTGGCCTGCGTCCGCGTTACGAACGCCTGGTCGATGCCCACCTCGCCCGCCGCATTCCGCCCGAGAAGATGCAGCCAGACGAAGCCGCCCAGGAAAGCACTCTGCGCCAGGCCTTGCGCCAGCCAGGTTCGGTCAAGGGCCTGCCACCGCTCAATTCGCGCAGCTCGAAACCGCCTCAGCCGGTGTTGCTCTGGCTGATCGCCGCCGAAGAAAGCGCCCCCAGCCAGATCGCAGATCCGGAAGACGAATTGCCGCCCGAAGGCAGCGGCCAGCCGGAAACGGCGCCGGAAGCGCACAAGGCCGAACAGGTCGAGACGCCCGACAACAAGAACCCGATGTTGATCATGTTCCGCGCCGAAAGTCTGCCGACCTGGGCGGAATACGTGCGGGTCAATCGCGCTTACGACGAAGACGAGAACCCGGATGCAAAAAACACGGCGCGCGACCTGGAGCGCCTGTCGCTGACGCGCGATGGCCAGACTGCAAAGTCGCGAGTCAAGTTCGACCTCGACCTGCCCTCGGCCGCCGAGGACGACACACCGATCGGCCCCGGCATCCAGCTGCCCGAATGGGATTACCGCAAAGCCGTCATGCAGCCGGCGCACTGCCTGATCCAGCCGATGATCGCCCGCGACGCCGGCCAGGCCGCCCTGCCGCAGGAGCTCGCCGCCACCGCCAAGAAGCTGCGCGGCCAGTTCGCCGCCCTGGCACCGCAACGCCGCTGGCTCAAGGCCCAACCGGACGGTCCGGAACTCGACATCGACTCCTGCGTGCGCAACCAGGCCGATCGCGCCAGCGGCCACACCCCGGAAACCGGCGGCTACCTTGCCCAGGCCCGCTGCGAACGCGACCTCGCCTGTCTGCTACTGGCCGACCTGTCGATGTCCACCGATGCGCCGATTTCCGATAGCCACCGTATCGTCGACGTCATCCGCGATTCGCTGCTGCTCTTCTCCGAGGCGCTAACAGCCACCGGCGACCGCTTCGGCATCTACGGTTTTTCCTCGCTGCGCCGGCAGAACGTGCGCTTCCATTTGCTCAAGGACTTTGGCGAACGCTACGATGCCAAGGCTCGTGGCCGCATCCTCGCCATCAAACCCGGCTTCTACACCCGCATGGGGGCCGCCATCCGACAAGCCGCCGGCATCCTGAACGAACAGGCCTCGGCGCGAAAGCTGTTGTTAATCATCACCGACGGCAAGCCGAACGATCTCGACCTCTACGATTCGCGCTACGGCATCGAGGACACCCGGATGGCCGTCTTCGAAGCCCGCCGCATGGGGCTGACCCCGTTCTGCGTCACCATCGACCGCGAGGCCGGCGCCTACCTGCCCTATCTGTTCGGACCGGCCGGTTTCTGCGTCATCCGCAAACCCGAGGAACTACCCCGGCGTCTGCCTTTGCTCTACGCACAACTGACCCGGCAGTAAACACTCCGAAAGAAGTATTGCCAATGGACTAGGCCGGTGCCACTATTGGCCGTCCAATCACTCCAATATTTCCTAGTCATGCACGGCAACCACCCGATCAATATCGAAGCACTGCTGACCCACATCCCGCTGTTCAACGGATTGGCCCCCGAGGAAATTGCGCGCATCGCCCGCGGTACGCGCGAAATCCACGCCAACAAGGGAGAAATCCTGTTTCACAAGGGTGACCCGTGCAATGGCTTCCATCTGCTGGTTTACGGTCAGATCAAGCTGGCCTTCACGTCGCCGCAGGGCAGCGAAAAGGTGGTCGAGATCATTCGCCAGGGGCAGAGTTTCGGCGAGGCCATCATGTTCATGGACAAGCCCTACATCGTCTTTGCCCAGGCCCTGAACGACTCGCTGTTGCTGCACGTATCGAAGAACGCGGTCTACGACGAACTTGATCGCGACCCGAAGTTCTCGCGCAAGATGCTGGCCGGCATGTCGATGCGTCTGCACCAGCTGATGAACGACGTCGAATCCTATTCACTGCACTCCGGCAAGCAACGCATCATCGGCTACCTGCTGCAACAGTTGCCGGAAGACGAGGAAAACGGCGTCAACGTCGTGGTCACCCTGCCGACCAACAAGGGCGTCATCGCCTCGCGCCTGAACCTGACTCAGGAACACTTCTCGCGCATCCTGCACGAACTGACCGAACTCGGCCTGATCGTCGTCGAAGGGCGCAAGATTCACATTCCGAGCGTCGACAAGCTGCGCAAGCACGAAGGCTGATCAAGCCTTTTCGACAAAATAAAAAAGGGCGATTTTTCGCCCTTTTTTGCTGTGCACCGCAGCAGCGGCGCTATGCCTGCACCACCGGCCCGGTCGCGCCATCGACGCCCAGATCCTTGAGCTTGGCCAGGTCTTCCTCCGTGCGCACCCCGACGGCAATAACGATGATGCCCACTGTGTGCGCCACGCCGCAGAAACGTTTGACGAATTCCTGATTGCCCTCGTTCTCGGCAATACCCTGGACCAGGCTGGGGTGGATCTTCACGTAATCCAGGCCCAGTTCGGTCAGCTTCTCGCTCTCGGCCATCCGCTGGCCAAAATACTCGACGCCGACATGGCAGCCAAGATCCTTCAAGACGCGGCAAAGGTCCTTGAAGGCTTCGAAATGCTTGAAGGCGCCATATTCCGGCACCTCGAACCACAAGCGATGGCAAAGGTCCGGGTAACCGCGCAGCAAGGCCGACAATTCGTTGCGGAAATTCCAGTTGCTCAGGGTCTCGGCCGACAGGTTCACCGCCACGTCGTCCTTGACCGCCCGCAGATGATCGATGGCCAAGCGGATCACTGCCAGATCGATCGGTGCCGTCAGATGCAGGTGAGCAGCAATCGGCATGAAGTCGGCGGCAGTCAGCGACGGCGTATCGGGCTCGTCCTGCAGTCGGATCATGCCTTCCTGGTGCACTGCGCCGCCCATCTGCTTGACCACCGGGTAGAAGACCAGGCGCAGCTTGCCGCCATCAATGGCCTGCGTCAGCAGCGAACGCCACTGCTCACCCGGAATGACGCGACGCAAAGCCTCGCCCTCGATGGCATGCCAGGCATTGCCCCCCTCGCCCTCGGCCAGCGCCAGTGCATGGTCAAGCTTGGAGAGAATCTCTCCCCATTGCTCACCACGCTCGTAACGCACCACACCAAGGTGATAGAGATCGGGTAGGGCCGACCACTTCTCGACCAGTTGCGTTTCGAACAGGGCAACAAGCTCCTGCGCCACCGCTTTCGCATCGCTCGCCCCCGGTAGCAGCAAGGCGATTTCACCGGCTTTCAGGCGGGCCGCCGTCGCATTCGGCTCCTTGCCGGCCTGCTCGCGGAACAACTGCCCCACGTCCTTCAACAGGTTGTTGGTACCGACACGACCCAGCACCTCGTTCACCTCGTCGAGATTCGGCAAGCGCATGACGGCCAGTACGCCGGTCTGCGCCGCTTCGGCGCTTTCCAGCTCCTCCTGGAAGTGCGCCACGAAATAGCCCCGATTGGGCAGCCCGGTCAGGGCATCGTAATTGATCCGATGCTGCAATTCCTCCAGACGCTTGGCCTCCTCGGCAAACATCTGGCGTACGCGCTCGACCATCGCATTCATCGCCTTGGCCAACATGCGCAACTCCGGTGTGCGGGGCTCCGGAATGGTGATGAAGCGCCGTTCGCCGATGGCTCCGGCCTGTTCGACCACATGGCCGAGCGAACGCCCGATCATGCGCAAGCCGAGCATGCCGACCGCGCCGGCCACACCACCGCCCAGCACGAACCACAGCATCAACTTGCCGACCTGCTCCCACAATGCCCGATAGGCAAACTGATTGTGGCTGACCACTTTCACGGTCGCATACTGCTTCCAGCCATCACTGACCTGAGCCATCCCGGGTTTTGACGGTATCGGCAACATACTGACAAACCATCCCGGCACATTCGACTCGACCGTCTGCTGGACACGCTCGGAAATCACCTTGCCGTGCGGATCGGTGACCGAGATTTCCTGATAGAAGCCGGTATCGAACAGCGCCGACACCTGCAGGTCGATGGTCACCGGATCCTTTTCCTGCTGCGTCATCGCCAGGGCGAGCGACGAAGCATTGTCGAGGTTCTTCCGTTCCAGTTGCTGAACCAGATAACCGCGCGCCGACCAGACGCTAATCGCCAGGCTGCCGGTGAATGCCGCCAGGGTCGTGAAAACGACGGCCAGCCATAATTGACGCATCAGAGACATAGACACCTCGCCTTATTCAATTCCTTCTGCCTTCATCTTCTCGATCAGATCGTTCCACTTGGAAATCCGGCTGCCACCGCCGGGCTGCGGCACACCACCCGCGCCGTAAACGCCTTCCGAGTTGAAACTGAAGATCGGTTGCAAATCCGCACGCCGCGATGCCGGCCGAATCTCGCCGACCAGATTGTCCAGCACCAGCGGCTCGGCATCTGGCGTTGGGTAATAGGTCAGCACCATATGTGCCTGACTGATATTGCTGCCTGCACCACCGATAATCGCTCGTACATAGGTGATCCGCAGCTTGGTCACCGGGACACCAACAAACTTCAGGGTGAAATACTTGGCGATGGCGTAGTCCTCGCAATCGCCGGCACCACGCACCAAGGACTCGATCGGGGTCGCCCAGTAGTCGTTCTCGCCCCAGTTCTTCTGGTCATCCACAAACTTGATCCGGCGATTGAAGAATTCGTTGACGTCCTTCAAACGCTGCATCTCCGAACCACCGCGAAACAAACCCAATACGTTGTTCCAGTCGCGTACCGCTTGTGCGGCGCTCGCCCCGTACCTCTGTTGCGCCGCTTGCAATACTTTGTCTACAGGGAAAACATCAACGGCAATACCTACCCACGTCAGCCCGGCCCCAACCCCCAGGATGATCAACGTCAACAAGGTGTGGAAAAAACGGTACAGCACTCGAATTAACAAGCTTCCATGCAATTTAAATTGTGGACATCACGTAGCTAGTTTAACTACAATCAACCCAGAATAGTCTGTTGTCACATTTTATATTTCACGAGGCCATATATGACACCCAACTTCAAGCGTCCGCTAATCGGTCTGCTTCTAGCCGCCGCCTTTGCCGGCTCCAGCCAAGCTGCCGCTGGCCGTCTCGAAGAGGCCGCCGCTCAGGCCATCAAGACTAACCCGGATGTTCTCGGCAAATACCACCAGTTCCAGGCTAGCGTCCAAGAACGCAATGTGACGCTGGGTCGCTACCTGCCGACCTTCGACGTTCTGTTTGGCACAGGTTACGAGCACCGCGAATCGCCGCTTTATACCAACCCGACGGGCGAGCGCCGTTACAACTTCCAGAATACCCGCGCCACCCTGCGCCAGAACTTCTTCGAAGGCTTCGCGACCTGGAACGACTCCAAGCGTTTGGAACACGCTTCCTTGGTTCGCTTCTATGAAATGCTCGACCTCTCCGAGACCACCGCGCTGGAAGCTGCCAAGGCTTACATCGATGTCTATCGCTTCCGTCAGCTGGTTGCCTTCGCTGAAGAAAACTACGCAACCCACCGCGTGATCTACGAAAAGATCAAGGAACGCGCAAATACCGGCGTCGGTCGCAAGGTTGACCTGGAAACCGCAGCTGGCCGTCTGGCTCTGGCTGAATCCAATCTGCTGACCGAAACCTCCAACCTGCACGACGTCACTGCACGCTACCAACGCATCGTCGGCAGCCTGCCGCCGGCAGAAATGGAAGCTCCGCCGGCCGCCCTGCTCAACCAGGACTTCCCGACCGACCGCGTTGGCGCTATCAACCGTAGCTTTGAAAAGTCGCCGGCCCTAAAGGCTTCCTACGAGAACATATTGTCTGCCATCCGTAACGTCGAAGTCCAGAAGGCTGGCTACTACCCGCGTATCGATGGCTATATCGAGCAAGGTCATGACAAGAATGCTGGTGGCTACGGCGACCCGTCGACTGCACCGATTGCCGGCAACCCGCGCTCGAGCACCAACTACACCACCTACGGCCTGACCGCCACCTGGAACCTGTTCCGTGGCTTCCAGGACGTTTCCAAGCAGCGCAAGGCTTCCGAGGAGAAGAACAGCGCCAAGGACCTGCGTGAAAAAGTCTGCCGCGAAGTTCGTCAGAATTCCGCCATGGCCTTCAACGACCAGCTCCGCCTGACCGAACAGATGAAGTATCTGGACCAGCACATGCTGAGTACCGACAAGGCTCGCGAAGCCTTCCGTCGCCAGTTCGACATCGGTCAGCGCACCCTACTCGACGTTCTGGATACCGAAAACGAGTACTACACCGCTCGTCGCAACTATCTGAATGGCGAACAGGATCTGGCCATCGCCAAGGCCAAGTACCAGGCTGCAGCCGGCAACCTGCTGAATACCCTGCAGTTGAAGAACCTGGAAATGGACCCGCCCAGCCCCTCGACCACCCCGGACGAGGACATGGCCACCTCCTGCCCGGCTGACACCATCGATGTCGTAGCCGTCGACAAGGAAGCCATCTTCAAGCGCGCCCAGGCCAAGGAAGACCTGTACCGTACGCAGAACGCAGCACCGGCCGCAGAACCCGCCAAGCCGGCCGCCAAGGCGAAGAAGGCACCGACCAAGGTCAAGCCGGCCCAGTAAGCGAGTATTCTGAGAAAGGGCCGGATGATCAGCTGATCGTTTAGTGCCCGCTGGCAATTTAATCAAAGCCCGCCGTCGTCAGACGGCGGGCTTTGTTGCTTTTGAGTGTTAGCCCCTTCACCTCCTCGGACAAAGTTTGGCGACCCAGTGGCTGGCTTACGGAGCAAGACAGGTGCTTCTCGCCCCCCCAGTTCAGGCGTCAAGTCTATATCTGCAAGCAATCCAGAATCGGGAGCGACTGATATTTGGTGGATTTTTCCTGTGCACCGCAGCAGTTGTCCACATGGATAGTGTTTGAGACGAATGCTGAATAAAAAAAGGGCACCCGAAGGTGCCCTCTACTGAAGCAGCGGTGTTAGATATTAACCGTTATCGAGCTTCAGGTTACCAGCAGCTACCATTTTCTGGATCAGATCCTGAGAGTTGCCTGCACTGAACTGAGTAAACAGATTGGTATTGTCGAAAACGATGGTCTGGCTGTTTCCACCTGCTGTCGTTCCGTTGGTATCGGAGATCGTCAGTTCGGTATTGGCACCATTCTGAACGAACGACATGAAGCTGCCCATGTTGTACCCCGGATTTTGTCCATCCTCACCAACCAGCAAATCCTTCAGGTCAAGGATATCGCCTTGAGCCTTGCTGAAATCGGTGATGTGATCGACCGTTCCCGCAACACTGGCATCGCCAAGGACGAACTTGAAGGTGTCAGCACCAGTACCGCCGGACATCGTATCGCTGCCCGTACCACCGGTAATCGTATCGTCACCCTTCTGAGCATAGATGATGTCGTTGCCTGCACCGCCATCAATCGTGTCGTTGCCACCCACAGAACCCTCTTGGCCATATGTCGCGTGATTGGCATACAACTCGGCACGAAGTTGATCGGTAGTCCAGCCGGCATGATTGGCAACGAACTTCGCCCAACCACCATCCGCATTGTCCGCATGGATGCTGTCACCGAAGATCACATCATTGCCGCCACCACCGTTGATCACATCATTGCCGACAGCAACTGGAGTCGTGCCTCCGCCAGTCAAAGTGCCGATGACGTCAGACAACTCGTTTGCGCTATCCACATTGGTCGCAGAACCACCCGAACCTTCAACCTGACTCAGATTCCCAAGCGCACCGGAGCCTACGCTAATACCGATACTTTCGATGGTAAACGCCTGATCGGGGCCAGCACCATTAGTTTCAATGAGGCTAACCTCACTGACCGTATCCGCCGGAGTACCCCACCACCAAGATCCAGGATAGGTGCCCAAGACATGCTGGATTGCTTCATCCGCAGATACCTCGACAACATTACCACTTGGATCAAGAGCACGATTGGGGGCGCCATCGGATACAAAGATCACCTTATTGACATCAGCATTGAGGATTGGAGCATTCGCCGCACTTGAATCAATCCAGTTATTGGCAGCAACTAAACCAGCCTCATAGTTCGTGTATTGGTCTGAATCTTTGCTTGGCACCTGGAGCGCGTTTACAAAATCGATAGCGGCCTGCAACTGAGTCGGGCTATCCAATCCACCAGTAGTTAGGTTGAATGTTCCGGAAGCACCTGCCTTGGTTGCGAAGGCATCAATATGCACCCGTACATCATTACCACCGGAAGCATACAGATCGTTCAGGGCATCAATTACCGCCTGCTTAAGTGCAGCCAAACGGGTGATACTTTGCTCAACCCCCTTGGAATCGGTAAAGCTGATCTTGTTCTCTATCATGCTGCCAGAGATATCGAGGACGAATGCAATATTCGCTTTCTGCCCAGCCAACTGGTTATTGCCCCCCACATCACCTACCAGAACGTCATGCGACGAGGAACCGTCGATACTGCCATCAGGTGCTGAGGGCGAAGTATCAACGCGGTGATCAACAGTTTGATTGCTGTTGTCATTAACGTTTTCACCCACCACCAGCACAGGATCATTCGCACCGAAGATCGTGATAGTCAAAGTAGCAGTCTTGGTAGCAGTGCCATCAGAAACCGTATAGGTATAAGTTTCAGTCAGCTTATCGCCATCATTGAGAGCCTGAACTGCCGCACTGCTGTTGTTCAATGCGTAGCTGTAGCTACCGTTGGCGTTCAACGTCAGCGTGCCGTAGGCGTTGCCACCCGTGAAGCCAGTCACCATCAGCGTTTCGACATCAACGTCCGTGTCCGCAACGTCACCGCGTGCCACTGCATCCGGCGCTCCGTTATGAGCATGGCTCTCCAGAACATTACCAGTGATTGCGCTGGCAGCGTCTTCAACCACCCAGTTCGTGTCGGCATTAGCAACCGGCGCATCGTTTTGACCGAAGATCGTGATGGTCAGCGTTGCAGTCTTGGGAGTCGTACCATCCGTCACCGTATAGGTGTAGGTCTCGGTCAGCTTTTCACCAACGTCGAGTGCCTGAACCGAAGCAAGACCACTATTCAATGCATAGCTGTAACTACCATTCGGATTCAGCGTCAGCGTGCCGTATGCATTACCGCCCGTGAAGCCGGTTACCGTCAATGTGCTGTCAATATCGGTATCCGCGACATCTCCTCGAGCCACAGCATCCGGCGCGCCATCATGGACCAAGGTCTGCAGAACATTACCTGTCACGGCACTGGCAGCGTCTTCCAAGCCCCAATTTGTATCAGCCTTGGCAACAGGAGGATCGTTTACCGAATTGACAGTCAAATTAACCGTCTTGGTAACCGTATCGCCGTCCCCATCGATCACGGTATAGGTAAAGCTGTCACTACCGCTATATTCGGCGTTAGGTTTGTAGGTTGCAACGCCGTTGGTTAGCGTCACGGTGCCATGCAGCGGATTGCTGGCCAATGTAATGCTACCTGCGCCATCCGCTCCATAAGAAACACTTCCCTGAGTCACCAGATTGATGTCGATACTACCGTCTTCGTCCAGCGACTTGGTAATGTTGCTGGCTGATGGCAGATCATCTTCAAAGCGGAATGCAGAACTGATATCCAATTTCTGCGAATCGCTCGCCACATCGCCGTCGGCATCAGTAACGGTTGCCGTTGCTGTCAACGCGACCTTGCCATCGGCCAGGCGCAACATGGCGTTGTCGTTGTTCGCATCGATATCCTCTGGCAGGTGATCCACTTCACGCGCTTGCGTCAAAGTCACCTTGCCAGCACTGTCAACACTGATTCGGAAGATTTCACCATCTGTCGTGCTACCAACAACATCGTTACCTACCATAGCCAAGGTAATGGCTTTGCCATCGCTGGTCAGTCCGGCATCCGCGTTGGTCACCGAAAGCTTATAGCTGGTTGCCGCACTACCCAGGCCATCAGCCCCGACAAGCGCGTTGACGCTAAACATTGATGCAAACGAGGCAAAAGCTGTATCCGATGCAGCGCCAATGGTTTGCGCATCCTGCGTGGTCAGAACCGGCAGGTTAGAAGTCCAGGTCACGCCGATATTGACGTCATCCCAGTCCTTATCACCACCGCCAGCGATATCTTCCCAATTCAGATTGCCTGGCTTCGGGTTATCCTGAACGTGGGCAAACCCATCGGCATTCAGACCCTGGACATCGAACAATACGTTGGCACCATCTCCTACCAGAGGAGTAGAACCTGCGAAGGCTTGCCACTCCCCGTTGACCATCGCAAATGTCACTGCCGTGCCAGCAACCAAGCCAGGGTTGAAATTGTCACCATCGGGGATGATGAAGAACCCAACCTGATCAGGGGTGTAACCGGTGATATCAATGCTGCCGTTTTCAAAGTCTTTGACATCGTCCCAAACCACCACACCAGTCGTCGGAGTCCCATCAGCCGCCTTGATGTAGTAACCAAAGCTGTTGTGGAATCCTGCTTCCGTTTCGCCATAGTTGGTAACATGTAGCGTATAGGTCACGGCGCTCGAAACATCAACGACTGGAGCATCATCGTTAACGGTGATGTCTAGAGTAGTCGTTGGCGAGACATCGTTATCGCTATCCGTTACACGAACAGCAAACGCCTCACCAGGCTTCTGATCGGCCGTACCACTGATGCCATCACCGTCGCCGGTGGTCGTATCGTTATGTGTCGTCAGATTCTTGGTTAGCGTGTAACTCCAAGTGTAGTTACCGCCCGAAACATTCACAGTCAGCGTTCCGTTCGCACCAGAAACCGTCCCACCACTGGTGACATCGACCCATGTACCGTTCGCCGCTTGTACTTCAAGCTTGGAGAGCGTGTCGCCACCGGTTGCGATGGTAAAGTTACCCGTCGTGGTTTCAGATGTATCGGAATTATTGGCTCCATTCCCATCAGCCAACTCACCTGTCCCAGTCGGCAAGCCCTGTTCGTCGACCACGCCATCCGTAACCCGCACAGTTGGCGTCGAATCAGGCTTCAAGGTCACCGATACCGTTGCCGTAGAGGTATCACCATCACCATCTTTGATGGTGTAGGTAAAACTATCTTTCGTCGAGGTGCTACCAGCACCCGGAACAGGCGTGTAAGTAAATAGCCCAGTGACTGCATTGTAGGTCACAGTTCCCTGAGTCGGCTGGGTAAAGGTTACTGCTGAGACCGGGGAATTATCCGTATCGACTCCATCGGCGCCGAAGAGGTCATTACCAAATACACTGAACGTAACCGACTGGTTCTCCACGGCCTGAGTAACGGAATCATCACGCGCAACTGGCACATCGTCCATGACATCGAGCGTCAGATTGATCGTTGCCTTATCACCGTCCTTATCTTGGCCGGTGAACACAACATTCGCCAAAACATTAGTCTGCTCACCATTGCCGCTTAGCAACATGTTATCCAGCAAACGATAGGTATAGTCACCATCGGCTTCAACGTGCAGACTGGCGGCAGCATTACTCGAGGACGTGCCCAAGTACGTGCCATTAGCAGACCAATAGACAGTCACACCATTACCGACGCTCACTGCAGGATTGTCGCCAACCTTGATCGTCGTGATCTTGTCGAAACCGTCCGCACCCCAGTTACCGTTGTTGCTGACATCTCCAGTCACCACATTCGTGTAATCGGGGAATGGGAAGTTATCGGATTCATCAGTCGCCGGACTAAATTGCTCGTCCTCAACGATGGCAACACGTTCGGCTTCCATACAACCCGGGACGTCGTCCTTGACATCCAGCGTCAGATTGATCGTTGCCTTATCACCGTCCTTATCTTGGCCGGTGAACACAACATTCGCCAAAACATCTGTCTGCTCACTGTTGCCGCTGATTAGCATGTTGTCCAGCAAGCGATAGGTGTAGTCGCCATCGGCTTCCACTCGCAGACTGGCTGCAGCACCGTGCGAATTGGTGCCCAGATAGGCACCGGTCTGGCTCCAATAGACCGTCACATCGTGACCAACATTCACTGCAGGATTGTCGCCAACCTTGATCGTCGTGATCTTGTCGAAACCGTCCGCACCCCAGTTACCGTTGTTGCTGACATCTCCAGTCACCACATTCGTGTAATCGGGGAATGGGAAGTTATCGAATTCATCAGTCGCCGGGCTAAATTGCTCGTCCTCAACGATGGCAACACGTTCGGCTTCCATACAACCCGGGACGTCGTCCTTGACGTCCAGCGTCAGATTGATCGTTGCCTTATCACCGTCCTTATCTTGGCCGGTGAACACAACATTCGCCAAAACATCTGTCTGCTCACCGTTGCCGCTGATTAGCATGTTGTCCAGCAAGCGATAGGTGTAGTCGCCATCGGCTTCCACTCGCAGACTGGCTGCAGCACCGTGCGAATTGGTGCCCAGATAGGCACCGGTCTGGCTCCAATAGACCGTCACATCGTGACCAACATTCACTGCAGGATTGTCGCCAACCTTGATCGTCGTGATCTTGTCGAAACCGTCCGCACCCCAGTTACCGTTGTTGCTGACATCTCCAGTCACCACATTCGTGTAATCGGGGAATGGGAAGTTATCGGATTCATCAGTCGCCGGGCTAAATTGCTCGTCTTCAACGATGGCAACACGTTCGGCTTCCATACAACCCGGGACGTCGTCCTGAACCTTCAGAATCACGCCGACATCTGCCCGATCACCATCGCCATCCTGTCCAATGATCTTGACGGTATCAAGAAGATCATACTGTTCACCTTGAACACCTTGTCCCATGAGCATGTTGTCAAGGAGCGTGAAGGTGTACGTACCATCAGCATTCACGATCAAGGAAGCTGCAATGTGGGGACCGTGATCCCCACCATGGTGGTCACCACCACGCGACAGCATCGAGACTTGATCAGCATCATCGGCCATCGTACCGAGGAAGTGTCCCGATTGATCCCAATACACGGTTGTACCGGGTTCAAACGTCTGGCCATCGATTACGAAGCCAACGGTCCCTCCAAACTGGTCCGCACCCCACGAAACATTATTGACGATCGTTGCGGTAACTTCCTTCGGATAATTCGCGAACCATCCGCCTTCGTCATTACCACCAGGCATTTTCTCGTCTTCAACAATAACCAAATCTGGCATTGCGAAGCAGGAGGGCTTATCGTCCTGCACCTGCAAATCAACCACAACACCGATCGGGTCGCCATCCCTGTCTTCACCGGTTACCGTCACTCGATCCAAGAAATCGACCTGTTCTCCTTGAACCCCTTTGCCGAGCAGCATGTTGTCAAGTAGCGTAAATACATAGCTACCATTTTCAAATACCACGAGTTTGGCTGCAGCACCTTCGGGAACAGGTGAATAAAGTTTCGCCCCATCACCGATATCGGAGGACGCACCAAGGAAGGTGCCATCCTGACTCCAATAAACAGTGGTACCGATATCAAAAGGCTGGCCATCAACAGTAAATCCCGTTGCCTTGCCAAAACCGTCGGCACCCCAATTCACATCATCAACGATTGAGCCCCAAACCCATTGCTTGCCACCATCATGCTCGTCATTACCAGGCCAGATCTTTTCGTCTTCTACAGTGACAGTATCAGAAACGACAACACCTTCTTCCTGTTGCTCACCTTCTTCACGGTAGTTCTGACGCAAAACAGGGACATCGTCATCGACATTGACCGTTAGCGTGCCATCCACCGAATCCCCACTCAGGTCAGTCACCTTGAAGCTCAACGGAATGACCAGGTTATCCTCTGTACCACTGACCGAATGATCCAGCGGGCCATACAGAACAAATGCGAAAGCCCCGGTCGCCGCATCAGTAATTTGCGCCGTGAAAATCACCGTGACGCCCCAACTTTCAGCACCTTCACTGAAGGCCGCAATCGAGGGCCCCTCTTGGTAAGCCTCACCAATATAAGCGACGACGGTTTGACCATCAGCGGACACCCAGTAGTGAACCTGTTCACCACCCGATGTAAGAGCTGCGGTAGGCATGTTGAAAACAATCCCTCCCATGCCATCGGGGCCATAGGAAAAATTCAGGTTTCCGGTCATCACGGTCGACGACGGATCAGGCAGATCATCACTATCATCTACAACGTCGCTATTCCCACGGACATGAGGGAAAGCTGGCCAGCCGAGTGCTGCAGCAAATTCGTCACGCCAAAGCAGGTCAGATTCACCCCATTTGCGACAAGAAAGATCATCTTCATCGACTGCGATGGTAATGTCACCTGCCGTCGGCAAACCGTTGGAAACCAGAATCTGCCCTTGCAGAGTCGGTGCCGTTCCAGGACCATAAGTTGGGAAGTCATACCCCGCACCCGGAACGTTTTCGACAATACGCATCAGATCGACGAAAGTGTGACCGCCATCAGCACCATCACCACCAGTCAAACCCGCCGCCGCCGCATCCTCTTCAAGCAGTGCGTTAACATCCAAGCCGCTACCGGTAGCCACGGTTTGGATAACCTTGGCAGCCTCGCTTGCCCCGAGCGGAGCGACTGAACCGGCTGTAGCATCAGGCGCGACAGCGGTAACTTGTGCATCAACAGAAATCGTCTGCTGTTCATTCACGCTCAACGGGGGAGCGTTGAACATGGAAATATCCGCTGCACTGCCATTGGCAGTGACGATAACGTCATGTTCAAAAACCTGATCGCCTACGTTCAGGCGACGCATCTTACCGTCTTCTCCACGCGCGAAAACTTCGCCCTTCGTTGCGGTGACGACGCCGACTGCTGAGTTGTTCGTTGCCATGATGTCTCCCTACCAATGAATGGATGATTACAGGTGTCACTGTATTCCTCTGGTATGGAGAGTCCACTGCCCAGAAGGGCATTTTGGTATGCCCTTTAGGGCAAGCTGAGAACTATTTCACGTTATTGCATTGCACAAATAAAAACCGGGAAGAGCGCCCCCTATCCCGGTTTTCAAGCTTAGAAACGAGTCGTGCTATTCGTTAGGATTGCTCAGCACAAGTGCTAATTGCAGGCGATCACGCACGCCTAGTTTTTCGAAAATGCTGGTCAAATGTGCCTTGATCGTACGCTCAGCCAAATTGAGCTGACGAGCGATTTCCTTGTTGCTATCGCCATGTGCCACGCATAACGCTACGGCCCGCTCTCGATCCGACAAGGTTTCGAGCAAGGGATGCTCTCCATGGCGCCCAGCCATTGGCGAGCGCGAACTGATCCCCCCGATCATGCGATTGAGCAAGGACTCGCCAACCCACAAACCTTGATTTCTGATGACCGATTCGATGGCATGCAAGAGTTCAGGGGTCGCATGCGCATTGCAATATCCCGCGGCCCCCTGTGACAAGGCTTGCAACCCCTCCTCATCATTCGGTTTGTCATACATGACGACGAACCTTACCCCTGCCGGTCGGACACCACCAGGAAGCTGAGCCGGAGTGAAGTTGTGTAGCCAAGCAACGGTACCAGCAGAAACATCCGCTGGCAGGATGGGAACAATGTCCGCATCTGGAAAAGCTTCTCTCCAGCGGCTCGGAGGTACCCGGCTACTGGTCACGAATAGATTCTTGTCCATGCCTCCCTCTTGCTCTCTCCTAGCGCTCAGTCAACGCATACTGCTTCGCCCTCAAGACCGGCTTGAGCAGATAACTGAGCACTGATTTCTTACCTGTCATGATATCAACCTCGGCAGTCATACCGGGGATGATCGGCAGGTTCTCTCCAAAGTTTGGACGCTGCGTTCGCACTCTTACAACATAGAAGGCGTTGCCTTTTTCATCCAGCACAGAGTCCGCACTGATATGTTCCAGCGTTGCATCCAAACCACCGTAAATAGTGAAATCGTATGCCGTCAATTTGACGTTGGCCTTTTGGCCTGGGCGCAGGAATGCAATATCGCGCGGCTGAACACGTGCTTCAAGCAACAAGGCGTCCTCCAGAGGCACGACTTCAACGATATCCTTGCCGGGCTGCACGACCCCACCGACCGTGTTGTACAGGATACGCTTGATCGTTCCGTTGACTGGCGAGCGGATATCAGCCTGCTTCACCTTGTCAGAAAGTGCTACGCTCCCCTCACCCAGACTATTGATCTTGGCTTGGGTTTCAGAAAGTTCGTTGCGAGCTTGATTCTTAAATTCCAGTTCGACTTCCTGGATTTTGCGTTGCGACTCGTTAATTGCAGCCTGCAGGCGGGTGATCTGTGACGATGCCTGTCCACGCTCACCGGCGTATCGCGACACATCGCGCTGCAACCGTAAGAGTTCGACATCGGACACTGCTCCAGACTGAATCAACGGTCTTGTCAGGGTAAGTTCGCGCGACGTCAGCTCATAGCCTTGCTGGGCTGACTCGTAACGAGCCCTGGCCTCCCCCAATTCGTGAGTACGCTGGGATAGTTGTTCCCGAGCAATACCGACTTGAGCGTCAAGCTCCGCCTTTCGGTTCATATAAAGCAGTCGTTCTTGTTCGACCAGTTTTGGATCTTCCTTAACGACCTCGGGCGGTGGAACGAAATCCACCCCTTCAGCAACTGCGCGTAAGCGCGCAGCCTTAGCCAACAGCGACAGATAGGTGGCCCGACTTTCCTTGAAACTGGACATAAATCGCGTTGCGTCGATTTTGACCAGAACCTGTCCTTCGCGAACCTGCTCCCCCTCCTTGACCAGGATATCGCTAACAATGCCACCATCAAGGCTTTGCACCACCTGCAGTTGCCGGGAAGGAATCACCTTTCCCTCCCCCTTGGTGATCTGATCCACTTGCGCAATGCTGGCCCACAGCAGGAAAACCACCACCGCCAAGCCAACCGCCCCGATAGCCTTGCGGGCCCGAAGAGGGTCTTGCGAAATCACCGCAGCATCCGCATCGATGACGAAGTCTCTGGCCAGCACTTCGTCTTCCAGACGGTGCACGGCAAACGGATCCACTTCCTCCGTGGAGCGCGCAAAAGGATTGAGTTCGTTCAGTTGCAGCGCTTGAACAAAACGTTTGACCCGTTGGTGCTTATCCACCGGTGCCAGTTCGGTACTTTCACTTTGGAGTTTTTCGGTCATGATGCTTAACCCCGCCCAACTTTGCCACTGCTCAAGGCTTCGACCACCTGCTTCTTCGGCCCATCGCAAACGATGGCACCACGGTCGATCACAATGAGCCTATCAACCAAATCGAGCAAAGAGTTGCGATGCGTCACGAGAACCATCGTACGCCCTTGGGTGTATTGAGCGAGCCTTTTCTTCAAATTATCTTCGGTCGAAAAATCCATCGAGCTGCTAGGTTCATCAAGCAACAGCATCACCGGCTCATGAACCATGGCCCGCGCGATCGCCACCGATTGCCGCTGACCACCTGACAGGGATTCGCCTCGCTCACCGATCGGCAAGTCAAATCCTTTGGGATGACCGCCAACCAGATCCTGAAGACCAGCCAACTCTGCCGCCTGAAGAATTGCGTGGTCCTCGACGTAAGGCATGCCTACAGTGATGTTTTCACGCAGAGTTCCGTAGAAGAGCGTGACATCCTGCGGCACGTAACCGATTGCCTTGCGCAACTCAGCAGGGTCAAGCTGGCGGATATCGACCCCATCGATTTTGATACTACCGGAGGTTGGCTGATACAGCCCGAGAATCAGGCGGTTGATGGTCGACTTACCGGAACCAACCTTACCGATGATGCCGACACGCTCCCCGGGCTTGATGCGGAAGCTGACTTCACGCAGGACTTCTACAGAATCAGCCCCTGGATATGAAAACGTGACATGATCAAATTCGATTTCACCTGCAACCCGTTCGCGACGAACAAAGGAGGCAGTCTGCGGACGCTCAACCGGTTGATCGACGACCTTGTCGAGAGAGGTCAAAGCCATCGCCGCATTCTGATATTGAGTCAGCAGGCCTGCAATCTGCGAGAAAGGCGCCAATGCACGCGATGAAAGCATGATGCAGGCGATCAACGCCCCCTGAGACATCAGCTTCTCGGAAATCAGGTAAACCCCGATGATCACCATCCCGACCGTGACCAGTTGTTGCACCGAGCTGGCGCTATTGGTGACAGACATCGACAAGTAGCGTAAATCAGCCCCGATACGCGCGAGGAAGCCCACCGACTGTTCCCACTTGCGCTGCATCACACCTTCTGCACATTGCGCCTTGATCGTTTCCAGACCCACCAGACTCTCGATCAGCGTCGAATTGCGGGTTGCCGTTGCACGGTAGGTTTGTTCGGTCAAATCCTGCATCTTGGGTTGCAGCATCAAGGCATACAGAACCAACCCGACAATCCCCAATGCCAATGGAATTGCCATCGGCCAGCCCAACCAGAGAATGAGGATGATGAAGATGATCGCGAAGGGCAAGTCAATGAAGGCGGTAACGGTCGTGGAAGTAATGAAATCCCGCACAGACTCAAAGGCCCGCAAGTTGGCAGCGAACGAACCAGCGGAAGCTGGGCGGTTGACCATCTGCATGCCGAGTACGCGCTCCATGATCAAGGCCGACAATTCGACATCGACCCGCTTGCTCGCCATATCCAGGACATAGCCGCGCATCATGCGCAAGGCAAAGTCAGCCACCACCACCAGTACGACACCGATCGACAGCGTCCACAAGGTCTCGAAGGCGCTGTTCGGAACGACGCGATCGTAGATATTCAGCGTGTAGAAGGGAATAACGATGGCAAAAACGTTAACCAGGAAGGCAGCGGCCAGCACATCCCGATAAAGTTTGAAATTGTCGAGTAGCGCGCCGAAGAACCAATGGCGATTGACCACATCCCTGATCTCGGGAGCCCGCGCATCGAAACGAAAACGCGGCCGACAGAAAATCGTATAACCGGCATAGGAGCGTTCCAACTCAGCCAGATCGACTTCGGTAGCCGCTTGCCCAGCCTCGGCAAACAGAACTCGCGCTTTGGTACGGTCTTCGTTCCACCCCAACAGCACACAAGCATCGTTGTTCTGCAGAATCAGAATGGCTGGCAGCAATTCATCCCGGACCGCCCCGACCTGTCGCTTGGAAATACGCGAGGCCAACCCTGCACGCGCGGCAGCTCGACGAAAGACAGAAGGCGATAGGCGACCGTCCTGCAACGGCAAGCCAGCCAGAAACCCTTCCGGAGTCATCCCCCGGCCGTGCATGCGAGAAATTTCGATCAAGCAGGAAAGCAGCGGATCATGTCTCCGCCAAGTTTCGCTACCAGAAGGGGAATGTGATTCGAGACTTGCTGTTTGGGTAAGCGATTCGTTGCTCATTTGTTCTTGTCTGATCCTTGCTGTACTCAAGTGCTACTACGCCATAACAATGCTACAACATCAGCATACGGAAAAGTACAAAAAATGAGCCCCGCTCAGTGGCGGGGCTCATCAATTTTCCGGTTAGGCCATCAGTGGAACAATCAACAAAGCAACCAGATTGATGATCTTGATCAGCGGGTTGACCGCCGGACCCGCCGTATCCTTGTACGGATCGCCAACGGTGTCGCCGGTCACGGCCGCCTTGTGGGCTTCCGAACCCTTGCCGCCGAAGTGCCCATCTTCAATGTACTTCTTGGCGTTGTCCCAGGCACCACCGCCGGTGGTCATGGAGATAGCGACGAACAGCCCGGTAACGATGGTACCGACCAACAAGCCGCCCAGCGCCTGCGGCCCCAGGATCAAACCGACGACGATCGGTACGGCCACCGGGAGGATGGACGGGATCATCATTTCCTTGATCGCGGCAACCGTCAGCATATCGACGGCACGGGAATAATCCGGCGTTGCCGTACCTTCCATGATGCCGGGGATTTCCTTGAACTGGCGACGAACCTCCAACACCACCGCCCCGGCTGAACGACCGACAGCCTCCATGGCCATGGCACCGAACAGGTAAGGAATCAGGCCGCCGATGAAGAGGCCGATGATGACCATGTGATTGGACAGATCGAAGCTGATGTTGGCCAAACCGGCCGCTTCAAGACCATGCGTGTAATCGGCGAACAGCACGAGTGCGGCCAGGCCGGCAGAACCGATGGCATAGCCCTTGGTCACTGCCTTGGTCGTGTTGCCCACGGCATCCAGCGGATCAGTGACGTTACGCACTTCCTTCGGCAATTCCGCCATCTCAGCGATACCACCGGCGTTGTCGGTGATCGGCCCATAGGCATCGAGAGCCACGACAATACCGGCCATCGACAGCATGGAAGTTGCCGCAATCGCGATCCCGAACAGGCCACCCATCGCATGAGCCGCGTAGATCGCAACGCAGACGGAGAGCACTGGCAAGGCGCAGGCCTTCATCGACACGCCGATACCGGCAATGATGTTGGTCGCGTGACCGGTCTGGCACGAAGATGCGACATGCTTGACCGGGGCATAGTCGGTACCGGTGTAGTACTCGGTGATCCAGACCAGTGCGGCGGTCAGCACCAAACCAACGACCGAGCAACCGAACATCGAGGCGGTCGTAATCTTGGCCGCAGCATCGCCGGCACCGATCAGCCAGGACGTGATCGGGTAGTAGGCAATCAGCGCCAGGACGCCGGCCACGATCAGGCCGCGATAGAGCGCCGACATGATCTTGCCGCCTTCGGTCGCCTTGACGAACATGCAGCCGACAATGGAAGCGATGATGGAAACACCACCCAGAGCCAGCGGATAGAGCACCAGATTCTCGCCCAACCCCGGGAAGGTCTTGATGGTCAGCGCCGCCAGTACCATGGTCGCGACCACCGTCACGGCATAGGTTTCGAACAGGTCGGCCGCCATACCTGCGCAGTCGCCCACGTTGTCGCCAACGTTATCGGCAATCACCGCCGGATTGCGGGGATCGTCCTCGGGAATACCGGCTTCGACCTTGCCCACCAAATCTGCACCGACGTCAGCCCCCTTGGTAAAGATACCGCCGCCGAGACGGGCGAAGATGGAAATCAGCGAGGAACCGAAGGCCAGGCCGACCAGCGGTTCGATCACATGGTGCAGATCGGCATTGCCACCCGTCGCCCTTAGGAAGGCGTAGTAGCCGGCCACACCGAGCAGGCCCAGGCCGACCACCAGCATGCCGGTGATGGCACCGCCCTTGAAGGCCACGGCCAGTGCCGGCGCGATGCCACCACGCGCCGCTTCAGCGGTACGCACGTTGGCACGTACCGAGACGTTCATGCCGATGAAACCGGCAGCCCCCGAGAGTACCGCACCGATCATGAAGCCGAAGGCAGTGAGCCAACCGAGCTTGGGCACCACGCCAATCACCAGGAAGAGCACCACGCCGACGATGGCAATCGTCTTGTACTGTCGGCTGAGGTAGGCTGCAGCGCCCTCCTGGACCGCCTTGGCGATCTGCTGCATCCGCTCGTTGCCGGCGGGTAACGCGAGGATCTGCTGACTGGATATCCAGCCATACAGGACTGCCAACACGGCGCAACCTAGCGCCAGTAACAACGCTGTACTCATGACTCCCCCTCTGTGACGGACAAAAAAATCAGACTTCGAATGCCTCCAGCTTCTTAGGCACCGAAATATTCTTCAAGCGGACATAATCCGGCAGCCCGCCACGATACGGCGGCGGCTCCTCACCTTCGATCAGCGGCTGCAGATAGGTCCGGCAGGCCTCCGTGATATGGAAGCCATCGGCCGAAATAAACTCGGGCGGCATCTTGCGCTCGACATTGGCCACTTCGGCCAGCGGCGCTTCACCGATCTGCCAGCGGTACGGCGCATCGGCCAGTCGCTTGACAGTCGCCATGACCGCGTTTTTTCCCTTTAAAGCCAAGTGCACCGCAGCAACGCCCAGTGCATGGGCCTGCTCGACATCGGTACGCGACGCCAGATGGCGCGCCGAACGCTGCAGGTAATCGGCCAGCGCCCAGTGATATTTGTGGCCCAATTTATCCTTGATCAGTTGGGCGATCACCTGCCCGACACCGCCCAGTTGCGAATGCCCGAAGGCATCCTTGGCCCCGGACTCGGCAATCAGCTTGCCGTCGGCATCGGACAAGCCTTCGGAGACAGCGACCGTGCAGTAGCCGTACAGGCGCACGCACTCGTCCACACGTGCCAGGAAACGCTCGGGATCGAACGGGACCTCAGGGAAGAGCAGGATGTGCGGCGGCTCGCCGGTCTGCTCGCTGGCCAGACCGCAAGCGGCGGTAATCCAGCCGGCGTGGCGGCCCATCACTTCGAGCACGAAAATCTTGGTCGAGGTGCGCGCCATCGAAGCCACGTCGTAACCGGCCTCGCGGATGGAGGTGGCGACATATTTGGCGACCGAGCCGAAACCCGGACAGCAATCGGTCAGCGGCAGATCGTTATCAACCGTTTTGGGCACGCCGACACAGACCACCGGATAGCCCATCTTTTCGGCAATCTGCGACACCTTCCAGGCGGTGTCCATCGAATCATTGCCGCCGTTGTAGAAGAAGTAGCCAATGTCGTGCGCCTTGAACACCTCGATCAGGCGCTCGTACTGGGCACGGTGCTGTTCCAGGCTCTTCAGTTTGTAGCGGCAGGAGCCGAAAGCGCCGCCCGGCGTATGGCGCAGGCGGGCGATATCGGCATCGGATTCCAGGCTGGTATCGATCAGGTCTTCGGTCAGTGCACCAATGATCCCGTCGCGCCCGGCAAAGACTTTCCCGATCTTGTCGGGATGGCGGCGTGCTTCCTGGATCAGGCCGCACGCCGTGGCGTTGATGACGGCGGTTACGCCCCCTGACTGTGCGTAGAAGGCATTCTTTGCCGCCATCTTTGCTCCTGTTACTTCAGTGCTGCGAAAACGCTCGCGGTGATGGCGTCGACCGAGCCGACACCGGCGATCTTGCGCACCTTCGGTGCCTTGGCATCGCCTTCGGCAGCCCACTTGCTGTAGAAATCGACCAGCGGCTTGGTCTGCGAATGATAGATTTCCAGACGCTTCTTGACGGTCTCTTCCTTGTCGTCGTCACGCTGAACCAGGTCTTCGCCGGTCACGTCGTCCTTACCCTCGACCTTCGGCGGGTTGAACTTGACGTGATAGGTACGGCCCGACGGCAGGTGAGCGCGGCGACCGGCCATGCGCTCGATGATGTCGCTGTCCGGTACGTCGATTTCGAGTACGAACTCGAGCGGCACGCCGGCGTCCTTCATGGCCTGGGCTTGCGGAATGGTGCGCGGAAAGCCGTCGAACAGGTAACCGTTCTTGCAGTCGTCCTGGGTCAGGCGGTCCTTGACCATGCCGATGATGACGGCGTCCGGCACCAGGCCACCCGCGTCCATGTGCTTCTTGGCTTCGAGGCCGAGCGGGGTGCCAGCCTTGACTTGGGCGCGCAGCATGTCGCCGGTAGAAATCTGCGGAATACCGAATTTTTCGCAGATGTACTTGGCCTGGGTGCCCTTACCGGCGCCGGGTGCGCCCAACAGAATCAACTTCATGAATAGTCCCTCGGATTTATTGAGTCAAAAATTCTTGTTATCGGCGTTCGCTGCGGCCGTTCTCTAAGAGCGGAAAATTACTCGCTATTTCAGGCTCGGTCAAACAGTTTGCGCATCCGCTCGGCATCTTCGGGCGTATCGACACCCTGTGCCGGCGCGGCATCAATCAGGGCCACGCTGATGCGGTAGCCATGCCAGAGCGCACGGAGTTGCTCCAGTGATTCGAATTGTTCGGTCGGCGCCACCGACAGGCCGGCGTAGGCCTTCAGGAAGCTCGCCCGGTAGGCGTAAAGACCGACATGTCGGTAGGCCGGCAAACCGGCCGGCAAGGTCTCGCCACCATTTTCGCGCGCGAAGTGATCGCGGGCATACGGAATCGGCGCGCGCGAGAAGTAGGCGGCATCGCCATCGGCCCGGCAAACCACCTTGACCACGTTCGGATTGAAGAAATCGGCGGCGTCGGCAATCGGATGCGCGACCGTGGCGATATCGGCACCGCTGACCGCCAACTGGCGCGCCGTCTGCAGAATCACCTCCGGCTCGATCAGCGGCTCGTCGCCCTGCACATTGACCACGATGGTTTCGCCATCCCAGCCGCGCTGGGCGACGACCTCGGCCAGGCGGTCGGTACCGGTCGGATGATCGCTGCGCGTCATCAGCGCAGCGACTTCATGCGCCTCGGCGGCAGCGCGCACTTCTGGATGATCGGTCGCCACCCAGATTTCCTCGGCGCCGGACAAACGCGCCCGCTCGGCCACGCGCACGACCATGGGTTTGCCACCCAGATCGAGCAGAGGCTTGGCCGGCAAACGGGTCGACGCATAACGCGCCGGGATGACGACCTTGAACGCCAAAGCGGACATTACTGCTCGTCCGCCTTCAGCTGGCGCGCCTCGTCCTCGAGCATGACCGGAATGTCGTCACGGATCGGGAAAGCCAGTTTGCACGGCTTGCAGACCAGTTCCTTTTCTGTCTTGCGGTATTCGAGATTGCCCTTGCAAATCGGGCAGACGAGGATATCAAGCAGCCTGGCGTCCACGGAGTTTCTCCTGAATCAGATCGATGAGGGCCGGCGGAAGCTCGGCCACAACCGGCAACACCCAGATTTCGGCTGCCGTTAAAGCAGCACATTTTACCGCATCCTTCTCGGTCATCAGCAGCACGGCACCCGGACCAAAATCGAGATCGGCCGCCGAATAGGCATGATGATCGGGGAAAGGATGCGCCTCGAAGCTCAAGCCCAAGCCGCGCAAGGTGTTGAAAAAACGCTGCGGATCGCCGATTCCGGCGACGGCATGCAAGCGCTTACCGAAAAATGCCTCTTTTGGGCAGTGCACCGCAGCATCGACCAGCGAATGGAATTCACCGGGGCGCAAATGCATTTCGAACAACGGCGCCGGCGCCGCCAAACCGGGCGCAACCGGCCCGTTGCTGACCACGGCATCGACTTCGGCCAAACGGGCCAGCGGCTCGCGCAAGGGGCCAAGCGGCAGGCGCCAGCCGTTGCCCGCGCCACGCCGGTCGAACACCGCCAGCTCGACGTCGCGCGCCAGCCGATAGTGCTGCAGGCCGTCATCGCAAAGCAGCACGTCGACTTCCGGATGCGCCGCCAGCAGGGCCAGCCCGGCCGCCGCCCGGTCACGACCAACCCACACCGCCCCCCCGGTATGGCGCGCCAGCAACAGCGGCTCGTCGCCGACTTCGGCCGGATCGGCATCGACCGCCACGGCACGGGGTGTCGAATTGGACCCGCCATAGCCCCGGCTGACGATACCCGGCCGATAGCCGCGCTCACGCAGTGCCAAGGCTAGCGCGATAGTCAGCGGCGTCTTGCCAGCGCCACCGACTGTGATGTTGCCGATGACGATAACCGGCACCGGCAAGCGAACGGCCTGGGTCGAGCGACGCTTATAGGCCGCGCCGAGCACGAACAGGCCATTGAGCGGCAACAATAGCGGCGCCAGAAGCCACAACGCCGGCGTCAGCCGGCGTTGCTCGAACCATTGGCGCTGCAGCCAACCTGCCAGCATCAGCGAGGCGCCTGGGTCGCGAAGGAGATGTGCGGATAACCCGCCGTCTGCGCCGCCTGCATGACGTCGACCACGCTCTGGTGCGTCGCCTTGGCATCGGCGTTGATGATGATCACCGGGTCCTGACGGCTACCGGCGGCACGCCGCAAGGCCTCGGCGATGCCATTGACGTCGGCGGCCGCCAGCGGCGACTTGTTGACCAGGATTTGCCCGGTCGCCGTCACCGCCACGTCGATCTCGTTCGGCTGCTCAGCCTGCTTGGTCGCATCGGCGGTCGGCAGATTGATCTCCAGGCCGGAGAACTTGGAATAGGTCGTGGTCAGCATCAGGAAGATGATGATGACCAGCAACACGTCGATCATCGGGATGAGGTTGATTTCCGGCTCTTCCCGGCCACGCCCGCGCTGAAAATTCATGGCTTACTTCCGATCACCGTGCATGTACTCGACCAGACGGACGGCCTGCTGCTCCATCTCGACGACGAAACCGTCGACCAGGGCGCGGAAGTGGCGCCAGAAGATCATGCTCGGAATGGCGATGACCAGGCCGAAGCCGGTGTTGTACAGGGCAATGGAAATGCCGTGCGCCAGTTGCTGCGGGTTGCTGCCGCTCGGCGCCTGCGAACCGAAGATTTCGATCATGCCGACCACGGTACCGAACAGGCCCATCAGCGGGCTGATCGAAGCGATGGTGCCGAGCGTGGTCAGGTAGCGGTTCAGGTCGTGGGCAACGGCACCGCCCGCTTCCTCGATGGCTTCCTTCATGATTTCACGGGAGTTGCCGACGTTGCGCAGGCCGGCGGCCAGCACGCGACCCAGCGGGGAATGCCGCTCCAGATCATCGAGCAGCTTGCTGTTGTCGGCACCGCGCTTGAATTCGCCGACGGCGCGCTGCAGCAAGCCGGACGGAACCACCTTGGACCGGCGCAGGGCGACCAGACGCTCGATGATCAGGGCAACGGAAATGATCGAAGCCAGCAGAAGCGGCCAAATTGGCCAGCCGGCAGCCTGAACGATTGCAAACACGTGTCGGATCCTTGAGATGACATGAAAAATTAGCCTGCAATTCTGCCCTGCCCTAGCCCCCGGGGCAAGTGACGAAATGCCGCGGGTCTGGCCGCTTATCCCCAAAATCTGTGGATAAGTCTGTTAATGAAATGTCATCAGTCGACCTAAACCCCTTTGCCACAAGGCTTTTGCCTGCTCCGCCAAAAAACGAGGCAGCGAGTTTTAAGCGACGAAAAATCAATTACTTAGCGTTTTTCACAAATACAGAATATCGACTCAAAGCCGGCCGGGTACAATTGCCGCATGCCAACCCCACCGACACCTAGCGACAACGCCATTCTCAGCGTCAGCAGCCTGAACCGCCTGGTTCGCGACTGCCTTGAGGCCGCCTTTCCCCTGATGTGGGTCGGCGGCGAGATATCCAACCTGACTTACGCCGCTTCCGGCCATGTGTATTTCTCGCTCAAGGATGCCAATGCCCAGGTACGTTGCGTGATGTGGCGCAGCCGCGCCCAGACGCTGGGCTGGCGCCTGGAGAACGGCCAGAAGATCGAAGCCCGCGCGCTCGTTTCCTTCTACGAGCCGCGCGGCGAATTCCAGCTCAATGTCGAAGCCATCCGCCGCGCCGGCCAGGGCGACCTATTCGAGCGCTTCCTGCGCCTGAAGGCCAAGCTGGAGGCCGAAGGCCTGTTCGCTCCGGAAGCCAAGCGCCCCCTGCCGGCCTTTCCGCGCCGTCTGGCCATCGTCACCAGTCCGCAGGCCGCTGCCCTGCGCGACGTACTGACTACGCTGCACCGACGCGCCCCGCACCTGCGCATTTCGCTGTTTCCGACCCTGGTTCAGGGCGAGAATTCCCCGGACAGCATCGCCAGCGCCCTCGCCCAGGCCGCTGCCAGTGACTGCGAAGTCATCATCCTGTGTCGCGGCGGCGGCAGCATCGAGGATTTGTGGGCCTTCAACGAGGAAGTCGTCGCCCGCGCCATCCGCGCCAGCACCATTCCAGTGGTTTCCGGCGTCGGCCACGAAACCGACTTCACTATCGTTGATTTCGCCGCCGACCTGCGTGCCCCGACGCCGACCGCCGCCGCCGAATTGGTCAGCCCCGATCGCGACGCCTGGCTGGCCCGCCTCACCGAACTGCAACGCCATCTCGCCCGCGGCCTGCAACGGCGTCTCGACAACCAGCAGCAACGCCTGGATTGGCTGGCTACCCGCCTGATCCACCCTGCCGAGCGCCTGCGCCAGCGCAGCCAGGAGACACGTGCCCTGGGCGATCGTCTGCACCGTGCCCTCGGCAAACAAGCGGAAGTCAGCGCCCTTCGCCTGACCGCCCTCGGCAAGCGCCTGGAACGCGCCCGCCCGCAGCCGCCGCAACGCCTTGAACGCCTGCAGCAGCTCGGCTCGCGCCTGCAACAAGCGGAAAAACAGCAGCGGTACATGCGTTCGACGAAACTAAACAGCCTCGCCCGCGGTCTGAGCCAACTCGATCCGCATGCGGTGCTGTCGCGCGGCTATGCCATTGCCGTTGGCATCGATGGCCGCGCCGTGCGCGACGCTGCCACGCTGGCTGCGGGTACGGCACTGAAACTGAGTTTTGCCCATGGCGGTGCCGAGGTGACAGTCGATCAGGTTGTCCCTTCGCGCGAAGCTGACTAGAATTTTCCTTTCAACCCCCAAATCAACAACGGAGAAATACAAATGGAACACCAACTGCCCGCCCTGCCGTACGCCAAGGACGCTCTGGCCCCGCACATGTCGGCTGAGACCTTCGACTACCACTACAGCAAGCACCACAATGCCTACGTGGTTAACCTGAACAACCTGATCAAGGGCACCGAGTACGAAAACCTGGACCTCGAAGCCATCGTCAAGAAGGCTCCGGCCGGTGGCATCTACAACAACGCTGCCCAGGTCTGGAACCACACCTTCTTCTGGAACTGCATGAAGCCGAACGGCGGCGGCGCTCCGACCGGCGCTCTGGCGGCTGCCATCGACGCCAAGTGGGGTTCCTTCGACGCCTTCAAGACCGCCTTCCAGACCTCCGCCGTTGGTAACTTCGGTTCCGGCTGGACTTGGCTGGTCAAGAAGGCCGACGGTTCGGTCGACATCGTCAACATGGGCGCCGCCGGCACCCCGCTGACCACCGGCGACAAGGCCCTGCTCTGCGTCGACGTCTGGGAACACGCCTACTACATCGACTACCGCAACCTGCGCCCGAAGTTCGTCGAGACCTTCCTGAACAACCTGGTCAACTGGTCCTTCGTCGAAGCCAACTTCGCCTGATCTTTCCGGTCTGGCCAAAGAAAAACCCGCCGACGGCGGGTTTTTTCATTTCAGCTGGGCGATTCCCGGTAGGAAGACCTCGGTGACCAGCACCGACTCTTCGCCGAAGGCGTGGCGAGAGCGCCGCGCCCACAGATAGGGTGTCTCGCTTTTCCCGCCGAGTGCGCGCCGATACAAGGGGTGACGTGCATCAAGACGCTGGAACTCCAACCGCCCGCGCTTGAATCCCGGATGGCTGAACAACAGCGAACCGAGCGAGCGCGCCCCCAGGCGGGCCAGCCAGCGCTTCAAGCGGCCGCCTGCTGCGGTGCACAGGGTCGTATGGGCAAAAATCACTGGCACGCCATCGCATTCGAGCACCACCTCGCGTACTGGCACGAATACGTCACGCGCCGACTCGTCGCCCAAGGGGCGCGCCATGCCCTGGCGCAACACGCGCACGCGAAATTTGCTGCTGACGCGCTGACAGCGGGCCGTCAGCGACCCCGGCTCGGTCAGCCAGGAGCGCAGGACTTCGGCACAGGCAGCACGCGGCAGGCGCGCACGCCATTTGGAAAATCCCATTACTGCGGACGCGGTGCGCGCTCGATACCGTTCAACTTCGTGCCGGCCTTGATGCCGCGCTGGGCGAACCAGCCCAGATTCATCTCCAGCGCGTAGCGGGCCGGACGACGGGCGCAGTGATTGTTCTCGGTCTGCGGCTGCATGTCTTCGATATTGATGATCGTCCCTTCGCCATCCATGAAGGCGACCGACAGCGGAATGAAGGTGTTGCGCATCCACATGCAGTGCGTGTTGTCATGGGTGAAGACGAACAGCATGCCGCGCTGCGGCGGCATGACGCGGCGGTTCATCAGGCCGATCTGGCGATTCTGGTCGGTCGCTGCCACCTCGGCCTCGATGCGATGAAAACCGGCGGTCAACTCCATGACCGGCATGCTGGGTTGGGCTGCGGCCGGACCGATGGCCAGCGCGCAGAGCGCTGCGACGAGAAGATTCTTCATTCAAACTTTCCTTGCAAGGCAGCCATGCTGCCGTTGATTTCCTGCCATTGCCCGAGTGCCAGCCCCTGCAGGCCCAGCTTGCCGATGGCGGCACGAATCAGGCGGAGCGTAGGATAACCGATGGCTGCCGTCATTCGCCTGACCTGGCGGTTCTTGCCTTCGGCGATGCGGATTTCCAGCCAACGGGTCGGAATGGCGGCGCGGTAACGGATGGGCGGATCGCGTTGCCACAGCCCACTCGGCTCTTCGATCAACTTCACCTTGGCCGGTTTGGCGGTGAAATCGGACAAGGCGATGCCGGCACGCAAGCGATCCAGCGCGGCCTCGTCGGGGACACCCTCGACCTGCGCCCAGTAAGTCTTTTCCAGCTTGTGCTTGGGATCGGCAATACGTGCCTGCAGATGCCCATCGTCAGTCAACAGCAACAAGCCTTCGCTATCGGCATCGAGCCGCCCGGCAACATAGACGTCCTTGATCGGAATGAATTCGTTCAGCGCCCGCCACTTGCCCTCCGGCGTGAACTGGCTGAGAACGCCGTAAGGCTTGTTGAATACGACGAGACGCGACACGAGGACGACACCGGAAGAAAAAGCGAATTCTCCCCGATTTCGCCCGCGCCGTCAGACTGCTGCGGTGCACGGGCCAAAATGGGCAAAAATCAAGCCAGCCCGACCAAAGAAAACGGCCGGAAAATTCCGGCCGTGCGGCGACTCCCTTGCAGCGGTGCGACAGAACCGCCGCGCGCGACTCAGTGCGAACCCTGCGTGCCTCCCGGCAAACCCTTGCCCTGCTCCTCATCCTTGATGTGCTTGGATGCGTAGCGCACGATATAGATCGCCATGACCAGAATGAAGGCGATCGTGAACAGGCTCAGCAGGCCGATATCCGAGGTGAACAAGAGATCCCATGCCATGAGTTGTCTCCTTAACAGACGTGATAGGAAATAAAACCACTAAAGCCTTGGGGGAATTGCAAGACATATGCCCGTTGGCGCCACGGCACCTCGGCAGCGCCCGGTCATGCGGACCAAATGGCTTGGGCAAGCGGCTTTCCGGGCAGCGGTCATGATCGGGAAAACAATCGTCGAGCCAAGGGAGATACCAAGCTGGATGGCCCCCCACGCCAAATCTGACAGACCATTCCGTCCCACAATGCCAGATTTGACATCAGGATAAGCGCGCCCCTGGAACACGAGGAGAAGTGGAAAGCCGCCGAACTGGCGTGCTATTCGTGACAGGCTGACGGTCCTGCACGTTGAATCCGGCAAAGCGACGATCCCCTAGGAGGAAAGGATCGCCGCCCGAGGCCAAGCCCGGCGGTTTCCTGGCACCTTCTTAGCCAGATACGTGCCTATTTAATGCCGCAGAACAACACCATACAAATCAATAACTTAAGATTCTCAAAAAAGCACCCATCACGCCTGGCGTCACTTTTGTCAGCCAATCCTGACAAAAGCGACGACATCGCCGCTCAATGGCTGGTGCCTTCGGACTTGGTGATCTTGTTCCAGACGTTGTATTTACCCACCGGCTTCTTCATCGGCAGGCGCTTCACTTCCTTCAGCGTCTCGGCGTCGTAAATGATCAGCGCCCCGTCCATCTCCCACAGGCTGGCCAGTACGTACTTACCGTCACGCGTGAATTCCACATGGGCAAAGGTCTTGCCCGGCTCCGGCTTCAGTTCGGCAACGATCTCCAACTTGGCTTTGTCGATGATCTGCATGGTGTCCTTGAAGGCCGGACTCATCATCGAATCGGTCCACGCATAGCGGCTGTTCTCATGGCTGCGCATGAAGAAGCCGGGGCCGCGCGTCTTGATCTGCTTGATGGTCTGCCAGCTCTGCATGTCGATGATGCTGATCACGTCCTCATTCAGATTCGGCGTCGCCATCACCGTCCGCTCCTGGCCGTTGGCATCCTTCCACTTCCAGCTGATACCGGAACCCAGATGCGGCATGCCGGGTAACTGCAGATCAGCCACCTTCTTGCGCGCGTCGAGGTTAACCACCTGTCCGCTGACCACCGACTTGGCATCGTTGCGCGACGCCCCCATCACCTCATCGTAGCCCTGGGTGAAATAGAAATCGTCGAGGTAATCGTCAACCTGCGTACGCTGCGGGCTCAGGAAGCCCGGCATGAACGCGCCTTCGCGGTATTTGAAGTCGTGGATGATGCCAGCGGGGATTTCCGGTGCCTTGGGGTTGTAAGACACTTCCCAGACCTCCTTGACGTCCTTCAAGGCCGCCACGAAACTCTGCCGCGGCGAAGCGTCATAGACAGCGGACACGCGGGAACTGAGCTTGCCCTCCTTGTCCGCCACCGCCAGCGATTTCACGAAATTGAGGTCGGCATCGAGAATGACCAGGCTGTGCGGCAGATAATTGGCTACCGCCACATATTTGCCGTCGCCGGAGACCGCGGCGTTGCGGGTATTGATACCGGCCCGTACCTCGGCAACGACCTTCAGGTTCCACAGGTCGTACTTGGTCACCCAACCATCGCGCGAGGCAAAGAAGACGTAGCGCCCATCCGGCGTAAATTTCGGTCCGCCATGCAGAGCGAAACGCGACTGAAAGCGGTGGATCGGCTCCAGCTTGTCGCCATCGAGAACCGAAACATGATGATCGCCGCTCTCGACGACAACGAAAAGGTTCAGCGGATCGGCCTTGAACACCGGCTTGGCGGGTAGCGGCTGTTTTTCATGGACGATGCGGGAGGCTTTGATCTCGGCCTCGCCCCAAACCGGCATCGGTTTGATCGCGGTATAAGCAAAATCGACCAGCGATTTGATCTCGTCGCCGCTCAGCTTTTCGCCAAACGCCGGCATCTGAGTTGCCGGACGACCTTCGCGCACGACCTTTTCGGCTTCGCCCTTGCGCAAACGCCCAAGGTTTTCCGGCAGCAAGGCCGGGCCGATGCCGCCCAAGCGGCTCTCGCCATGACAGGCAGCACAATGTTCGCGATAGGCCGCCGGTGCATCCGCAGCCTGCGCCAGATCGGCCATGGCCAATAGTGTACAAACAGCCATCCCGGCCGGGATCAGAATCTTGCCGATATTTTCAAGCTTCATGCTGCAATCTCTTCGTCGGTAAGGTAGCAACCGGGGTCTTCCGCCCACGGATTGCCGGTCAGTTGCTGGGCGCGCACCCGCGTGTTGCCGTTACACAAATCGAGATAGGCGCACGTGGCGCAACGCCCTTCGACAGCGCGCGGATAACGCTTCAAGCCGGCCATCAGCGGATCGGAAACATCCGGCCAGATCTGCGAGAACAGCCGCTCCTTGACGTTGCCCAACGTGTGATGCCACCACATGGTGTCCGGATGGACATTGCCCAGGTTGTCGATATTGGCCACATTGATGCCGGAGGAGTTGCCGCCCCATTGGCGCAGCTTGGCTTCGACATGCGCGGCCCGCTCGGGAAAATGCTGGCGCACCCAATGCAGGAAATAGACGCCGTCGGCATCGTTGTTACCGGTGGTGAATTCCTTGTTCAGCCCGCGCTGCTGATAATCCCAGCAGGTATCGAAGAGCAGGTCCATGGCCCAGCGGGTCAGCTTGTGCTGCGCATCGTCCTTGCGGTTCTTGTTGCCACGACCGGCATAGTTGAGGTGCGAGAAATAGAAACGATCGATCCCTTCATCCTCGACAAGCTTGAGCAGGCCCGGCAGGTCGTGCGCATTGTCCTGCGTCATCGTGAAGCGCACGCCGATCTTGAGGCCGAGATCGCGACACAGCCGGATACCGTGCAAGGACTTCTCGAAGGCCCCTTCAAGACGACGGAACTTGTCGTGCGTCGCCCCCAGACCATCGAGCGAGACACCTACATAGTTGAAATCGCATTCGGCGATACGATCGATATTGCCCTCATCGATCAGCGTGCCATTCGACGACAGGCCGACGTAGAAACCCTGCGCCTTGGCCCGCTTGGCGATGTCGTAGATGTCCGGCCGCAGCAGCGGCTCACCGCCGGAGAGGATCAGCACCGGCACCCGGAAGGCCTTGAGATCGTCCATCACCGTATAAATCTGCTCGGTCGTCAGCTCGCCAGGAAAGTTGGTGTCGGCAGAAATCGAATAGCAGTGCTTGCAGGTCAGGTTGCAGCGCCGGATCAAGTTCCAGATCACTACCGGCCCCGGCGGATTGCGCTTTGGCCCGAGCGGTGTCGGCGCGGCGATTTCCTGCATATATTGCGAGATACGAAACATGAATGTCCTTACAGGCGGAATGGGCGTATTCAACGGCAGCCCCCGGGCAATCTCCTTGACGTGAGTCAACCGCCGCCCGATCGCCCCGTTAGATAGGCTAAGAACCCTGCTGTATACTTGAACGATGTCCTCCGAACTCCCGAATGTCGCCGGCCAGGAGCCGGTACTCCCCGCCGCCTGGGCTGCGGAAATCGAATCGCAGCTAGCACAGGGCGAGGCGGTGCAGGCCTGTCTCGAAATCGACCTCGACGCCCGCCTGCAATTCGCCCGCGGCATCGTCGTCGCGACTGACCACCGCCTGCTCGCCAAGGCACCGGGAGAAGCCGACTGGGCGATTTGGCCGCTCAGCGCCGACCTGACGCTGAGCCATCACGACCACGCCGGCGTCGGCACCCTCGAATTGCTCGACCAGCAAGGCCGCATCGGCTGCTGGCGCTATACGCTGGGGCGCAACCTGGCCGCGCTGCGCGTCATCGCCGAATTCGATCTGCACCGCGACAGCCTGGTCAGCGGCCAGCCGGTCGCCCGTCCGGAAGAGGATGTCTGCCCGAAGTGCAAGGCGCCGATTCCGCCCGGCGAGGATGAATGTCCGATCTGCAATCGCGAATCGACCGTCTCCCCGTCCACCTGGACACTGTTCCGCCTGTGGCGTTTCGCCAAGCCTTACAAGGGCCAATTGCTCTTGGGATTTGGCCTGACGCTGGCGTCCACCGCAGCAACCCTGGTTCCGCCCTACCTGACCATGCCGCTGATGGACAACGTGCTGATTCCGTTCCAGAACGGCAAGCCCATCGACTGGTCGCTGGTCGCCATGTATCTCGGCGGCCTGCTCGGCGCCGCAGCCTTGGCCTGGGTGCTGGGCTGGATCCGCACCTACATCCTGGCGCTCGTTTCCGAACGCATCGGCCGCGACCTGCGCACTCAGACCTACGATCACCTGCTCGGCCTGTCGCTTGAGTATTTCGGCGGCAAACGCACCGGCGACCTGATGGCGCGCATCGGCAACGAAACCGACCGCATCAACATCTTCCTGTCCCTCGACCTGCTCAATTTCGCCACCGACGTGCTGATGATCGCCATGACGGCAGTCATCCTCTTCTCGATCAACCCGTGGCTGGCGCTGGTTACATTGATTCCGCTGCCCATCATCGGCTGGCTGATCCATTTCGTGCGCGAAAAGCTGCGCACCGGCTTCGAGAAGATCGACCGCGTCTGGGCGGAAGTGACCAACGTGCTGGCCGACACCATCCCCGGTATCCGCGTGGTCAAAGCCTTTGCCCAGGAGAAGCGCGAAGGCGACCGCTTCCGGGCCGCCAACGAGCACAACCTGGCGATGAACGACAAGCTGAACAAGACCTGGTCACTGTTCACGCCTACCGTCACGCTGCTGACCGAAGTCGGCCTGCTCGTCGTCTGGGTTTTCGGCATCTGGCAGATCGCCCGCGGCGACTCCTCGGTCGGTGTGCTCACCGCCTTCCTCGCCTACATCGGCCGCTTCTACACCCGCCTGGACTCGATGAGCCGCATTGTTTCGGCAACGCAGCGTGCAGCCTCCTCGACGAAGCGTATCTTCGACATTCTCGACCACGTTTCCAGCGTACCTGAGCCGACCAACCCGGTGCATCTCGCCAAGGTCACCGGCGAAATCGAGCTGAAGAAAGCCAGCTTCCGCTACGGCACGCGCGCCGTGACCAAGGATGTCGACCTGGTCATCAAGCCGGGCGAGATGATCGGCCTGGTCGGTCACTCCGGCTCCGGCAAATCGACGCTGGTCAACCTGATCTGCCGCTTCTACGACGTGACCGAAGGCGCCGTCTTCATCGACGGCGTCGATGTCCGCTCGGTCCCGGTCGCCGAATTCCGCCAGCACATCGGCCTGGTGCTGCAGGAGCCTTTCCTCTTCTTCGGCACCATCGCCGACAACATCGCCTACGGCAAGCCGAACGCGACGCGTCAGGAAATCATCGCCGCCGCCCGCGCCGCCCACGCCCACGAATTCATCCTGCGCCTGCCGCACGGCTACGATTCGTTGGTCGGCGAGCGCGGCCAGGGTCTTTCCGGCGGCGAACGCCAGCGCATCTCGATTGCCCGCGCCCTGTTGATCGATCCGCGCATCCTGATCCTCGACGAGGCGACTTCTGCGGTGGACACGGAAACCGAGAAGGAAATCCAGAAAGCGCTCGACAATCTGGTCAAGGGCCGCACCACCATCGCCATCGCCCACCGCCTGTCCACGCTGCGCAAGGCCGACCGCCTGGTGGTCATGGATCGCGGCCGCATTGTCGAAATCGGCAACCACGACCAGTTGATGGATGCCGAAGGCCATTATTACAAGCTCTACATGGCACAGGCCCGCAACGTCGATACCGAAGACAGTTTGCCGCGCGCCCCTGAACTGCCCAAAGCCCACGCCGAGTGACCGCCATGTCCAAAGTCGATTTCAAACTGCAACGCGACAGCTACGGTCGCCTGGTGCTGACTGCCGCCAATGGCGAGCAGCACGTCGGCGTGACTCCGGTGCGCGCCTTTCCGATTGCCGGGCCAGACGAAGGCCTCTCGCTGATCAATTTCGAGGGCCACGAAGTGGGCTGGGTCGATCGCTTGGCCGACCTGCCGGACGAAATTCGCGACCTGATCGAAGCCGACCTGGCCAGCCGCGAATTCGTTCCCGAGATCAGCCGTATCGCCAGCGTCTCCAGTTTCGCCTGCCCGAGCACCTGGCAGGTCGATACGAATCGCGGCCAGACCGAATTGATCCTGAAGGGCGAGGAAGACATCCGCCGCCTGTCGCAAACCCGCTTGCTGATCGCCGACACCAACGGCATTCAGTTCCTGGTGCGCGACCTGACGCAACTCGATCGGCAGAGCCGCAAGCTGCTTGACCGCTTCCTGTAAGCGGCGGCTGTAACGGCACGTTCCGTTTTGTGACAATTTTGCACAGCGGTCAGCCGCAAACGGCGTGAAAACGTTAATAATGCTGAAATAACCTCTTGATCACCGCCGCCCCGCCGGGGCAAAAGCAGAGAGCATGAAAAGACAAGACATCGTTTTCAAGGACTCCATCTCCCTGAAGGGTCCGAGCATCTGGACCTACCCGCCATGCATCGAAACCTGGATCGACATCGGCGAACTGGAAGACCTCCCTTCCGACAAGATTCCCGGCCTGTATGAGCGGCTTGAAGCCTGGCTCCCCGGCTTGATCGAACACCGGTGCAACTACGACGAACGCGGTGGTTTTCTGCGTCGTCTGAAAGAAGGCACCTGGGCCGGCCACATCATGGAGCACATCGTTCTCGAACTGATGACCCTGGCCGGTCTGCCGGACGGTTTCGGCCGGACACGCGAAACGACGACGCGCGGCGTCTACAAGCTGGTGGTCAGCAACTTCCACGAGGAATGCACTCGCTTGGCGCTGGAAATTGGCCGCGAACTGTTGCTCGCCGCCATCCATGACGATCCGTTCGACATCGGCGAAGCGATCAAGCCGCTGCGTCGCAAGGTCGACCGCAAATACCTCGGCCCATCGACCGCCGCCATCGTCAATGCCGCCGAAGCGCGCAAGATTCCCCACATCCGCCTGCTCGACGACGGCAACCTCGTCCAGCTGGGCTACGGCGCCGCCATGCGCCGCATCTGGACGGCCGAAACCGACAGCACCAGCGCCATCGCCGAGACCATCTCGCGCGACAAGGACCTGACCAAGACCCTGATTTCCTCGGTCGGTGTGCCAGTACCGGAAGGCCGCGAAGTCGAAAATGCCGATGATGCCGTCGAGGCCGCCGAAGACATCGGTTACCCGGTGGTCGTCAAACCCTCCGACGGCAACCACGGCCGCGGCGTCTTCATCGACCTGACCAATGCCGAGGACGTCAAGAAGGCCTACGCCATCGCCGTCGAGGAAGGCTCCAGCGTCATCGTCGAACGCTCCATTCCCGGCATCGAACATCGCCTTCTGGTCATCGGCGGCAAGCTGATTGCTGCCAACCGCAGCGACCTGATCACCGTCACCGGCGACGGCAAGCAAACCGTCCTGCAATTGATCGATACCCAGATCAACACCGATCCGCGCCGCGGCAATACCGAACTGCACCCGCTGTCGATCATCAAGATCGATACGGCGGCCAAGATCGAACTGGAACGCCAGGGGCTGACCGGCGATGCCGTGCCGGAAGCGGGCCGCGAAGTGCTGATCCAGCGCAATGCCAACCACGCTTTCGATTGCACCGACGAGGTTCATCCCGAAACCGCCGCCATTGCTTCGTTGGCCGCCCGCGTGGTCGGCCTCGACATCGCCGGCATCGACCTGGTGTGCAAGGACATCTCACAACCGCTGGCCGCTCAGGGCGGCGCCATCGTCGAGGTCAACGCTGGCCCCAGCCTGCTCATGCACATCAAGCCCGGCGTCGGCAAACCGCGCCCAGTCGGCCAGGCCATCGTGGACAACCTGTTCGCCGCCAACAAGAACGGCCGCGTGCCGCTCGTCGGCGTCACCGGCACCCACGGCAAAACCGCCGTGGCCAAAATAGTCGCGCACATGCTCTTCCTGTCCGGCGCCTACACCGGCCTGGCCTGCAGCGACGGTCTTTACCTGAACCGCCGCCAGGTCCAAAAGACCAATGCCGCCAACTGGGCCGCCGGCCATCGCCTCTTGCTCAACCGCGCCGTCGAGGCGGCCGTCATCGAGAACGGTGCCGAAGTGATCCTCGGCGAAGGCCTGGCCTACGACCGCTGCTCGGTCGGCGTCATCACCAACATCGATCCGGCCGGCGAAGACCTGTCGCGCTGGGACGTCCAGCCGACGGGCGGCGAGTACTACACCACACACCGCTCGATCTACCGGACGCAAGTCGATGTCGTTCTGCCCTCCGGCTACGCCGTCATCAACGCCGCCGACGCCTTGGCCGCCGAGATGGCCGAACTGTGCGACGGCGAAGTCATCTTCTTCACCGCCGATCCGTCCTGCCTCAAGCTGGCCGAGCATTTTGCCGGCGGCAAGCGTGGTGTGACGGTGGCCGACGGTCGCATCATCCTGCGCACCGGTGCCGACGAAATCCGCGTCTGCCGTCTCGGCGACGTGCCAGCGATCGGCAAGGCCAAGAAGCCCGAGGATATTGCCAACGTGCTGGCGGCTGTCGCCACCGGCTGGGCACTGGGGCTGACCCAGGACGTCATCGCCACCGGCGTCAAGACCTTTGGTCTCGATCTGCCCGATCCGGAAGCCCTGCTTCCCATCATGGCCAAGAAGCCGCTCGGTGCGGCGCTACAGAAATAATTAGGAACATCGCGTCATGGACGTTTCCCGCATTCGTGCCCTGCGCGGCCCCAACCTGTGGAGCCGCCACACCGCCATCCAGGCTATCGTCACCTGCGAGGGCGCCGAAGTCGCCATCGCCGACCTGCCCGGTTTCGAAGCCCGCCTGCGCGAGCGCTTCCCAGAACTTGGCGACCTGATTCCATCCGATCACCTCGACACGGTATCGGTCGCTCATGCCCTGGAATTCTGTGCTCTCGGCCTGCAAGCCCAGGCCGGCTGCCCGGTCACCTTCAGCCGGACGACGCAGACCGTCGACAACGGCGTCTATCAAGTCGTCGTCGAATATTCCGAAGAAGACGTCGGCCGCCTGGCCTTCGAACGCGCCGAACAGTTGTGCCTGGCCGCCTTGAACGACACACCGTTCGACCTCGACGGTACGCTGAAGGAACTGCGCGATCTCGATGAGGACATCCGCCTCGGCCCATCGACCGGCTCCATCGTCTCGGCCGCCGTCGCCCGTGGCATCCCCTTCCGCCGCCTGACTCAGGGCAGCCTGGTCCAGTTCGGCTGGGGCAGCAAACAGAAGCGTATCCAGGCTGCAGAAACCAGTTTCACCAGCGCCATCGCCGAATCCATCGCGCAGGACAAGGAACTGACCAAGAAGCTGCTACACGCCGCCGGCGTCGCGGTGCCCATCGGCCGCCCGGTGGACGATGAAGACGATGCCTGGAAAGCTGCGCAGGAAATCGGCCTGCCGGTCGTCGTCAAGCCACAGGACGGCAACCAGGGCAAAGGCATCTCGGTCAACCTAACCAGCGAGGAACAGGTGCGCAAGGCCTACCAAGTCGCCGTCTCCTTCTTCGACGACATCATGGTCGAGAAATACCTGCCCGGCCATGATTGGCGCGTCCTAGTCATCGGCGACAAGCTGATCGCCGCTGCCCGCCGCGACCCGCCCCTGGTGATCGGCGACGGCAAACACACCGTGCGCGAATTGGTCGATATCGTGAACAGCGACCCTCGCCGCTCCGACGGCCACGCCACTTCGCTGACGAAGATCCGTTTCGACGACATCGCCATCGCCCGTCTGGCCGAGCAAGGTTACAACGCCGATTCGGTGCCCGCCCGCGGTGCACGTGTCGTTTTACGCAATAATGCCAATCTGTCGACCGGTGGCACCGCCACCGATGTCACGGACGACGTACATCCCGATCTGGCGGCCGCTGCCGTCACGGCTGCCCAAACCGTCGGTTTGGACATCGCCGGCATCGACGTCGTCTGCGACACGATCCTGAAGCCGCTGGAAGAGCAAGGTGGCGGCATCGTCGAAGTCAACGCCGCGCCTGGCCTGCGCATGCACCTCGACCCTTCCTTCGGCAAGGGACGCGACGTCGGCAAGGCCATCGTCGACATGATGTTCCCGAATGGCGACAACGCCCGCATTCCGGTCGTCGCCATCGCCGGCACCAACGGCAAGACGACGACCAGCCGCTTGATCGGCCGCATTTTCGAAAGCAACGGCCAGCGCGTCGGCATGACCAGTACCGACGGCGTATATATCCAGGGCGTACAGATCGACAATGGTGACTGCTCTGGCCCGCGCAGTGCCCGCAACGTGCTGATGCATCCGGACGTCGACGCCGCAGTGTTCGAAACCGCCCGCGGCGGCGTGCTGCGCGAAGGCCTGGGCTTCGACATGTGCGACGTGGCCGTGGTAACCAACATCGGTATCGGCGATCACCTCGGCCTCAACTACATCACGACCGTCGACGAACTGGCCGTGGTCAAGCGCGTCATCGTCGAGAACGTCTCGCCACGGGGTTCTGCCGTGCTCAATGCCGCCGATCCGCAGGTCGCCCGCATGGCCGCGCACTGTCCGGGTAGCGTCATCTTCTTCGCCCGCGACAAAGCGAACCCGGTACTCGCCACGCACAAAGCCCAGGGCAAACGCGTGGTCTATGCCGAAAGCGACGCCATCGTCTGCCAGGAAGGGCGCAAGATTCATCGCATCGCCTACACGAGCATTCCGCTGACCCGCAACGGCTCCATCGGCTTTCAGGTCGAGAATGCCATGGCTGCTACGGCCACCGGCTGGGCGCTGGGCATGGATTGGGCGATTATCGAGAAGGCGCTGGCCGGATTCGTCAGCGACGCCTCGACCGCCCCGGGCCGCTTCAACGTCTTCGACTACAAGGGCGCCACCCTGATCGCCGACTATGGCCATAATCCGGATGCCATGCAGGCACTGGTCCAGGCGGTCGATGGCATGCCGGGCGTTCGCCGCTCTGTGGTGATCAGCGGTGCCGGCGACCGTCGCGACGAAGACATCCGCCAGCAGACCGAAATCCTCGGCGAGGCTTTCGACGATGCCATCCTCTACCAGGATGCCTGCCAGCGCGGCCGCGAAGACGGCGAAGTGATCGGCCTGCTGCGGGACGGCCTGAAGGATGCCAAGCGGACCAAGCGCATCGACGAAATCACCGGCGAATTCAAGGCCATCGACCTGGCACTCAGTCGCCTGCAACCAGGTGACCTGTGCCTGATCCTGATCGATCAGGTCGAGGAGGCCTTGGCCCATATTGCCCGCTGCATCGAAGAAGCCAAGTAATTTTCAGCCTCTCCAAGGAAAGGGAAAGCAACGCGAAAGCGAGCTTTCCCTTTTTTTCTTTTTTGATATATTGGCAACTTTCGACAACTAGTCGGCGAATTGCTATCGCTTATGCAAACGATGGAACTGTCTCAAGGCACAGGCGTTATCGATCAAGACTCGTTGAGCACGGAAGCGGAATTCCTCGTCTTCCGGCTGGGAGGGGAAGAGTACGCCATCGACATCCTGCGCGTTCAGGAAATCCGTGGCTACGACGCCGTTACCCGCCTGGCGAATTCCCCGGAGTTCATCAAGGGGGTCATCAACTTGCGCGGCGTCATCGTCCCGATCATCGACCTGCGCATCAAATTCAGCCATCCGGCCGAATACAACACCTTTACCGTCCTGATCATCCTGAACGTGCTTGATCGCCAACTGGGGATCGTCGTCGACGGCGTTTCCGACGTCGTCGCCTTCAATCGCCAGCAAATCCGCCCGGCACCGCAATTTTCATCCAGTTTCGATACCCGCTATATCCGAGGGATGGCCAGCCTGGAGGAGCGGATGATCATCGTCACCGACATCGAAAAATTGATGTCTGCCGAGGAAATGGCCTTGATCAACACGGTATCCGCCTGATTATCGGCGGACGAATGAAACTTTTCGCAGCAAAAGATTCCAAACGGCCGAAGCCGTAGATTTCGCACAAGGAGCTACCCCATGTTTTCAATGCTGTTCGGTTCAGGAACCGATGCCAGCCAGGCCACCATCAGCAAGGAAGAACTGCAGGACCTACGCGGCCAGGTCGCCGCAATCAAGAAATCGCAAGGCGTTATCGAATTCACGCTGGATGGCAAGGTTCTGACTGCCAACGATAACTTCCTGAATTTGCTGGGCTACAGCCTGAGCGAAATCGAGGGACAGCATCACAGCATGTTCGTCGCTCCCGCAGAAGTTGCCAGCCCGCAATATCGGGCTTTCTGGCAAAAACTTGGTAGCGGCCAATTCGATGCCGGTCGCTACAAGCGTATCGCCAAAGGCAGCCGAGAAATCTGGATCCAGGCTACCTATAACCCGGTATTCGACGAACAGGGCAAGCCGTTCAAGGTCGTCAAGTTCGCCTCCGACATCACGGCGGAAATCGAGCGACAAGCCGACGTCAATGGTCAGATCGAGGCGATCAATAAAGCCCAGGCTGTCATTCAATTTTCACTGGACGGTCGCATCCTCGAAACCAACGACAACTTCTGCAACGCCCTCGGCTACAGCCAGAGCGAGATCAAGGGGCAGCACCACAGTCTTTTCGTCGATCCGGAATACCGGGCTTCAGCCGAATATCGGGCTTTCTGGGAAAAGCTCGGGCGTGGCGAATTCGATGCCGGACAGTACAAGCGTATCGGCAAAGGCGGACGCGAGATCTGGATTCAGGCCACCTACAACCCGATCATGGATGCCAACGGCCGTCCCTTCAAGGTTGTCAAATTTGCTACCGATATCACGGCTCAGATCAAAGCCAGCCAGGCACTCAAGGAAGCGGTCGAGCAGACCCAGTCTGTGGTTGGCGAAGCCCAGGGCGGCAACCTGATGGCGCGTATCGCCACCGCCGACAAGGATGGCCAGATCCTCGAGCTGTGCGAAGGCATCAATTCGCTTCTCGACAACATGGCTGAAGTCATTTCACAGATTCGCACCAGCGCCGATGCCGTCAACGTCGCCGCACGTGAAATTTCGCAAGGCAACACCGACCTCTCATCCCGCACGGAAGAACAGGCATCGAGTGTCGAGGAGACCGCTTCGACAATGGAGGAATTGACCGCCACCGTCAAACGCAACAGCGAAAATGCCATCCGCGCCAACGAGTTGGCGAGCAATGCCCAGGAGGTCGCCGAAAAGGGCGGTCAGGTAGTGACCGATGTGGTGCATACGATGTCGGCGATCCAACAGTCCTCGAACCGCATCTCCGACATCATCAGCGTCATTGACGGTATCGCCTTCCAGACCAACATCCTGGCACTCAACGCGGCCGTCGAAGCCGCCCGCGCCGGCGAGCAAGGGCGCGGCTTCGCCGTGGTCGCCACGGAAGTGCGCAACCTGGCCCAGCGTAGCGCCAGTGCTGCCAAGGAGATCAAGACCCTGATCTCCGATTCGTCGGACAAGGTACGTAACGGAACCCAGCAGGTGGACCAGGCCGGCAAGACCATGGAGGAAGTGGTCAGTTCGATCAAGCGGGTCGCCGCCATCGTTGGCGAGATTTCCGATGCCAGCCGCGAGCAGGCCTCCGGCATCGAGCAGGTCAGCCTGGCGGTATCGCAGATGGACGAAGTGACGCAGCAGAATGCTGCCTTGGTCGAAGAAGCTGCGGCCGCTGCAGAGAGTCTGGATGAACAGGCCACAGCCCTGGTGACAACGGTATCCCGCTTCCGCCTGGCCGACGGTCGGCACGCTCCGCAGGCGAGCGCGCCATCTGTAGCCAAGCGGCCGGCCGCGCAGCCTTCGTCACGCTCCGCCCCCAAACCGAAGAAAGCCCTTCCCGCTTCGCTGGACGACGAATGGGAAGAATTCTGAGGCTCAGCCGGCACATACGAAAAGAGACTCCTGGCGGAGTCTCTTTTTCATTCAGGCAAGGGCCTCAGATGCGCAGACCGCTTTTCTTCAGAATCCGCGTCGAATAAAGAATGTCGCTGGCCCGGCAGGCACCACCGAGAACCTGACGAATCTGCCCGGCCTTTTCCGCACATTCCTCACGCGATGCGCCATGCACCATGGCGAAAAGGTTGTACGGCCAATCCGGCAGGGCACGCGGACGGCGATAGCAGTGGGTGACGAAAGGCAAGGCGCCGACCCTTTCGCCCAGGAGATCGATCTCGGCATCGTCGACATCCCATACCGTCATACCGTTGGCCGTCCAGCCGATGGCGTAATGATTGGGCACCGCGCCGATACGGCGGATCACTTCATTGTCGAGCAGCATCTTCAGGCGATGCATCACCTCTTCGGCACTGATCCCCAGTTGCTGGGCCACGTGATGATAAGGCCGCGCCACCAGTGGCAAGCCACCCTGCGTGGCGACAATCAGCGCCCGATCGAGTTCGTCGATCATCGACGCGTCTCCAGCTTCATTTCCACGAAATACTCGCGCTCCTTGGGGAAGGCATGAACCTTCAGACCGGTCGCCGCCTCGATTTGGGCGATGGCGTCTGGAATACCCGCAGGCGTTTCAGTCGCCAGCACGAACCACATGTTCAGCTTGTGCTCGCGCCGATAGTTGTGCGCCACCTGCGGCAAGGCGTTAACCTGCGCCGCCACGGCTTCATAACGCTCTTCGGGAACGGCCAGGGCGGCGAGGACGAAGGCCCCGCCCATGCGCTCGATCTGGACCATCGGCCCGAAACGGGTCAGCACCTTGTCGGCAAGCAGTTTTTCCAGTCGCTGCAGCAACTCCTCCTCACCGATACCCAGGCGTTCGGCAGCGACGGCATAGGGCCGCTCGCACAAAGGAAAGCCGCCTTGCAGCGTATCGACGATAGAGCGGTCGATACTATCCAACTCACGCATAACGCGCCCCGTTCTGCTTGAAACGAGTCAGCGAAAACAGCACGTCGTGCGCATGATTCTGCAGACCGTGGCGTTGGCGCAAAGCGGCGATGGTCGCTTCAACTTCGGAGCGCTCGCGGCCATGGATCATGCAGAAGAGGTTGTAGGGCCAATCGGGCAAGATACGGGGCCGGCGGTAGCACAGGGTCACTGCGCCCTCTTCGGCCAGCGCCCGACCAACCGTACCGACCAGCTCGTCGGGAATGTCCTGGACCAGCATGGCGTTGGCCGTGTAACCCAGTTCATGATGGCGGACGACGACGCCGAAGCGCTTGATCGCTCCCTCTTCCAACCAACTCCTGATACGCCCCAGCACATCGCTCTCGGCCGCGCCGATGCGCTCGGCGATCATGGCAAAGGGCCGGATGAACAGCGGCAGCCCCTCCTGCAGGACGCCGACCAGACGGCGCTCGGCCTCGTCGATCGGTGCTGCTGGCTGCACGACCTTGGCCGTCGCCGGGGCGACCTTCCCCTTTCCGTCCAGCGGGAAGCCGAGGTCGATATGAAATTCCTCGAGTAGCGGCAAGGCCAGCAGCGGCACGCCGGCTGCCTTTTCGATGGCGCCGAGGGTGGCCTGCAGACGCCCCTCGCTGGCGGCCGTGACGACGAACCACAGGTTGTAGCGATGCTCGCGCTCGTAGTTGTGGTTCACTTCGGGAAAACGATTGACCGTTTCCGCTACAGCGGCGAGCCGCCTTGGCGGTACCGCCATGGCGGCCAAGGTCGAGGCGCCAATACGTTTGGGCGCGAAGACGGCTCCGACCCGAGAAATCTTGCCGGCCCGGCGCAAGGCTTCCAGACGGCCGAGCACGACCTTTTCGCCAACGCCAAGACGCGCCGCCAGTTCGGCGAAAGGCGCCGGACAGAGCGGAAAATCGCGCTGGAACTCGTTGAGCAGGCGAAAGTCGAGAGTGTCGTCCATCAGAAACCGATGCGCGCGGCGCGCGAGGTGAAGAAAATGCCGGAAGGATTCTCGGCCGGGATTTCGCTCAGTTTGGTGAAGCTTGCCGTATCGTAGATCACGACCTTGTTGTCGTCACGTGCCGAGAGCCAGACCTGCTCGCCACGCGGCGTGAATTCCATGTGCAGGATGCCCTTGCCTGGCTCCAGTTGCTGCGCCACCTTACCCGACAGCGTGTCGATCACATCGACCTTGCCGTAATCGGGAAAAGAAAAATTGACCCAGACCTGGCGCCCATCCGGCCGCGCCATCACGAACACCGGTTGGCCGCGCACGGGAATGCGCCCGACTTCCTTCCAGGTTGCCACGTCGACGACCAGCACCTCGTGCCGCCCGATCGCCGGCAGATAGGCCTTGCCCTGCGCCACCGACCAGCCACGCAGGTGCGGCATCTTGAAGACCGGCAGCTTTTCCTGGCCGCGACCGTAGTTTTCGAGAATCTTGCGCGCGCCTTTTTCAGGCTGCCACAGATCGAGCAAAGCGACACCATCCTCGCCGAACAGGCCGGCCAGGAAATGGCGTCCGTCCGGCGTCACCAGGCCGTCGTAGGGTTGGCTGCCGGCCGGGAAGCGCTGCGTTTTCGGCTGGCGCGGATTGCTGAAATCGCTGACCCAGATTTCGCCGCCTTCGAACAAGGCATAGGCAAACTTGTTACCCGGGCTGTCGGCCAGGCCGACGACCTTGGAGAACTTGCCCGGCGCGTACTCGGCCGGCACTTCGGAGAGCAGTTCCAGCGTCTCGGCATCGAAGGCCTTGATACCGCCCGGCGTGTAATTCTGGGCGACGACAATGCGGCCATCCTGCGAGATCGAACCGCCGATGGCGTTGCCCGACTGGACGATGCGCTTGACCAGCTTGGCCTCGAGCAGGTCGATCTTGGACAAGCCGCCATCGCGCCCGAAGATGTAGGCGTAGCGCCCATCGCGCGAATAGACGGCAGACGCATGCGACAAGTCGCCCAGGCCGTCGATACGGGCATAGGGCTGGCGGGTCGTCGTATTGACCAGCGCCACGCGGCCACTGGCCCGCTCGATGATCAGGCCGAGATCGCCGGTGCCGCGCAGCACAGGAGGCGCGGTAGTAGCGCAACCGACCAGCCAGGCGGCGACAACGCAGGACAGCAACAGGCGCAAAACTCTCATCGCGGAAACTCGCTCATCAACTTATCAACAATCCAGGCAGCTTCCGCCTCGGATAGGAATTGCTTCCACGGCGGCATCGGCGTACCGGGCCGGCCGTAATAAATGGTTGCGGCCAATCCTTCGGCCGGCTTGTCTTTCAGGTTGGCCGGCAACAAGGCTGGACCCAGCCCGCCCTGCAGCGTCATGCCATGACAGGAACCGCAATCCTGGCGCACCATGCGCACCAATTCCCGCTGGCGGGCGACATTCGGCTCCGCCAAAGCCGCTGCTGCGGTGCACAGGCCAAAAAGGGCAAAAACCAGCCTACTCGACAACGACGATCCCCTTCATTTCCGGATGCGGCCCACAGCTATAAGGATAACGCCCGGGCACGGCAAAGCTGCGCTCCCAGCTTTCGTCCGGGAACATGCGCTCCGACTCGCGGCCACCCTCTTCCGGAAAAACGACCGAATGGCTGGTCCGCTTTTCGCGATTGATCCAGCGCACGGTATCGCCGGCCTTGACGCGAATCTCCGCCGGCTCGAAACGATAACTGGCAATAGCCACCTCCACCGTTTGTCCGGCGAAGGCTGAAAAAGAAACGAGCGCCGCCAAAGCGAACGCTCGTCTCAGACAAGACCATCCGGTGTGCGCGAACATTCCGGATAGCCTTCGGGTTTACTGCTTGGCGGCCTTCACGTCGCCATCGGTACCCAGACCGATGGTCTGACCGAAAGAGACATGGTGGAAACGGCCCGCGGAATTGTCGGCATGGATGGCGATGCCGAACGGAACGGCTTTACCCGGCGCCAGCACGGCATTGCCGGCCAGCTTGCGGGTGAAGGTCACGGTATAGGTATCGCCGGCCTTGGCGCCTTCAGCCGTCGCACCGGCCTTGCCACCTTCCATGCTGCGCTTGTCAGCGACGAAACCGTCCGCCGACTTGCCGCTGCTCTTCCACTGCATCAGGTCCATCGCGCCGGCCGAGAGGTACTTGGTCTTGTCCTTGCCATTCGGCATGCCCTTGGCGTCCTGGTGACAGGCAGCCCAGCAACCGGCTTGCTCACCCAGCGGCACCTTGTCGTTCGGGAACATGATCGTGGCCTTCACTTCGTTCTCCTTGTCGGAGTGATCGAAGCCGCCGCTCGGCGCCTTGAAGGTCAGGCGAACGTAGAGGTTGTTGGCATCGTAGGCCGCTTGCACCGTCACCGGATAGTTCATGGTCTTGGGCGCGCCCTTCGGTTCCATTTCCTTGCTGGCCAGGCGCTTCAGGTCAAGCGACAGCTTGCCGTCTTCGACGTGGCAGCCGGCACAGGTTTCGCCTTTCTTCAGGCCACTGGCACCGCTGTGCTCCCCCTTGCCCTGCAGCCATTCGATCGGCGCCGCACCGGGGTGGAATACGTTGATATTGGCCTTCGGCACCTTGGCCCAGTCAGGCGCGGCAAACGCAGCCTGGCTGCCCGCGGCCAAAAACGCGCCGACCACTGCTGCAGATACAAAACTCTTTTTCATCGTGGCAATCTCCACAAAACAGTCGTTCGATCCGATAGCGCCGACAAGCCCCGGCAACTATCGCTGCACCATATGCTACGGGGGCTTGCGCCCCCGTAGCATTGTGTCAAATCAAAGAATCGACAACCGATATCAATAGATGTCGTGCTGGGTATTGAAGACGTTGAACTTGCCGGTCGGCGTGATCATCTTCGGATCGGTGATCACCTTCTTGACCTTCAGCGTCGCGTCGTCATAAACCACGATGGCGGACTGGTCGGTCTTGCCACCCCACAGCGAAATCCAGACTTCCTTACCGTCAGCCGAATATTCCGGATGGACGGCGCGCTTCACTGCCTTGGTCACCGGCAGGCCGGAATCCTTGGCGACGTTCAGCACAGCCTTAGGCTTCGAGAAGTCGCTATTCACGTCATAAACGGCGACGGAGTTGGCGATTTCGGTGTCCGGGTTCATCGGCGCATCCGCCCACAGGTTCTTGGACTTCGGATGGGTCTTGACGAACAGGTTACCCGCACCGATGTGCTTGATCTCCTGAACGACCTTCCAGTTGTATTCCTTGAACTTGGCGTTCTTCTTGTCGTCAGACGGCGTCGAAATCAGCGTGATCACGTCAGCACCGAGGTGGCCAGTCGTCCATACCGGACCAAACTTGCTGTGGATGAAGTTGGCACCACGACCCGGGTGCGGGATCTTGGCGGTGTCGACCAGGGCTGCCAGCTTGCCGGTCTTGGTATCGACCGCGGCGATCTTGTTCGATGCATTGGCGGCAACCAGGAAGTAGCGCTTGGAAGCATCCCAACCACCGTCATGCAGGAACTTGGCGGAAGCGATGGTGGTGGTCTTCAGGTTTTCGATATCGGAGTAATCGACCAGCAGGATCTGGCCGGTTTCCTTGATGTTGATCACCCACTCCGGCTTCTTGAAGGAAGCGACGATGGAAGCAACGCGCGGTTCCGGATGGTATTCGCCATCGACCGTCATGCCGCGGGTGGAAACGACCTTCAGCGGCTTCAGGGTATCGCCTTCGGTAATCACATACTGCGGCGGCCAGTAGGAACCGGCCACGGCGTACTTGTCTTCGTAACCCTTGAACTTGGAGGTATCGACCGAACGGGCATCGAAACCGACCTTGACTTCGGCCACAACGGCCGGCTTTTCCATCCACAAGTCGATCAGCGACAGACGACCATCGCGGCCAATCACGTAAACATAGCGGCCGGAAGCGGACAGACGAGAAATATGCACGGCGTAGCCGGTCTTGACGATGGAGCGGATTTCCTTGGTATCGCCGTCGATCAGCGCCACTTCACCCGTATCGCGCAGGGTGACGGACATCATGTTCTTCAGGTTGAAGTTGTTCATCTGCTTGGTCGGACGATCCTTGACCGGCACGATGAGCTTCCAGGAGTCCATGGTCTCCTTCAGGCTGTACTCCGGCGGCACATCCGGCGTGTTCTGGATGTACTTGGCCATCAGGCTGATTTCTTCCTTGGTCAGGATGTCATCGAAGTTGACCATGCCACCATCGGTGCCGTAGCCGATGATCTTTTCCAGACGCTGCTGACCGAGCTTGAGCATGCCGCCCTCAGTCACGTTGCCGTCCTTGTCCTTCTTGGTCCAGTGCGGCTCCAAATTCTTGCCGGTGGCCCCCTTGCGCAACACGCCGTGGCAGCCGGCACAACGCTCGAAGTAGATCTTCTTGGCGGTTTCCTTTTCCGCCGCAGTCATTTCAGGCCCCTTGGCGACTTCCTGTGCGAAAGCCGTACCCATGGCGGCGGCCATGGCGGTCAAGGCAAGCATCCCCACTACGCTTTTCTTCATCTTTCCTCTCCTAGAACGAAATAAGTCGCGTCCTGATCCCCTCGACGCGATGCCGCAAGGTTGAACCTCTCCGGTTCCCCCATCCTTGATACCCATCAATCTTTTATCCATCAAAAAACCATAATATTCAGATGGTTATATACAAAACGAACTAATCGACTAGTACTAAATAACTAATTTATTACCTCAGCACGCGATAACTATTGGCAGGCGGCAACTCCAGCATTAGGATGGCCGCCCAAAGGCAGAGAGAAAGCATGAATAGCGAAAAAGCACTGCAGCCGGGCAAGGTCTGGCTGGTGGGCGCCGGCCCCGGCGACCCCGAACTCCTCACCGTCAAGGCGGCCCGTTTAATCAGCCAGGCCGACGCCATCGTCTATGACCATCTGGTTGGCGACGGCATCATGGATTTGGCGCGCCCCGATTGCCGCCGCATCTACGCCGGCAAGGAATCATCCAAGCACACCATGCCGCAGGGCTCGATCAACCTGCTGCTGGTCAAGCTGGCCAACGAGGGTTTGTCGGTGGTCCGCCTGAAGGGTGGCGACCCCTTCATCTTCGGGCGCGGCGGCGAAGAACTTGAAACCCTGGTCGCCTCCGGCATCCCGTTCGAAGTCGTTCCCGGCGTCACCGCCGCGGCCGGCTGCGCGGCGTACTCTGGCTTTCCGCTGACCCATCGCGATCACTCACAAGCCGTCACCTTCGTCACAGGCCATCTTAAGGACGGCACGGTCAATCTCGACTGGCCCGCCTTGGCCCGCCCGAAACAGACGGTTGTTTTCTACATGGGCATCGGCGGCGTCCAGGAAATCTGCCGCCAGATGATCAATCATGGTCTGCCCTCGCTGACACCGGCCGCCGTCGTACGCAACGGTACGCAAGCCGACCAGCAAACGGTTCTCGGCACCCTTGGCAACTTGCCACAACGCGTGGCCGACAGCGGCATCAAACCGCCAGCCTTGATCATTGTCGGCAGCGTCGTCAAACTGCACGAACAACTTAGCTGGTTCGAGAAAGCATGAAAAAACTGATCCTGTTCTTCGCCCTGCTCGCCTCCGCGTACGCCCATGCCTACACCGGCAGCGAATTGAAGGAAGACTGCCAGGCCGCCGAGGAATATTTCGCCGAGAAGAAATCCGGCGATCCTTACCAATCGATCAAGAGTGCCCGCTGCATCTCTTATGTCGCGGGCTTCGCCGACGGTTATTCGGTCAGCGACTATCTGGCCGGCAAGGTCGGTGTCGGCCTCAACGCCTTCTGCCTGCCGAAAGACCCGGACCTGACCCGCCGCCTGGTTCGCGCCGTGGCCATCCACGTCGAGCGCGTTCCGCCGAACAGTACGGCGAGCACGGCCACCCTGGTCGCCGGTGCGCTGGGAAAAGCCTTCCCTTGCGGCAACTAGCTTGTCTGTTTGGCGGGATTCGAGCATAATCCCGCCTCTACCTGCCCCGGTGGCGGAATCGGTAGACGCAGCGGATTCAAAATCCGCCGCCGAAAGGCGTGCCAGTTCGAGTCTGGCCCGGGGCACCAAAATTCAAGCGGCTCTCCTAACCGGAGAGCCGTTTTTGCATTGGTGTTGCGCAACATGACGTCGCTGACCGTCGACGACTTCGACTTCCCTCTCCCCCCCGAACTGATCGCCCAGCATCCGGCTCCGGAACGCACGGGTAGCCGCCTCCTGCACGTTGCCGGAGCGACCCTGACCGATCGCCGCTTCGCCGACCTGCCTGGCTTGCTCAAGGCCGGCGACCTGCTCGTCTTCAACGATACGCGCGTCATCAAGGCACGCTTTTTTGGCGTCAAGGCCACGGGCGGCCAGGTCGAGGTCATGCTGGAGCGCATCGTCGATGCGACGCATGCCGTGGCACAGATTCGCGCCAGCAAGTCGCCCAAGCCGGGCACGACGCTGAAGTTGGCCGATGCCTTCGAGGTAATGGTCACCGGCCGCGCTGGAGCGAGTGGTGAATTTTTCGCTCTGAAGCTCGTGCACCGTAGCAGTGACAATCTGTGGGATCTGGCCGAGCAATACGGCAAGCTGCCGCTGCCGCCCTACATCGAACATCCGGCCGAAGGCGCCGACGAAACACGCTACCAGACCGTCTATGCCCGCGAACCCGGCGCGGTCGCCGCACCGACCGCCGGCCTGCACTTCGACGAAGGCATGCTCGACACCTTGCGCGCGCAAGGGATCAACACGGCCTTCCTGACCCTGCACGTCGGTGCCGGCACCTACCAGCCGGTACGCGTGGACAAGATCGCCGACCACAAGATGCACAGCGAGCGCTTCGAGATTCCCGTCGCCACCGCCGAGGCCGTGACCGCCACCCGTGCGGCCGGCGGACGGGTCATCGCCGTCGGCACGACCAGCCTGCGCGCCCTCGAATCGGCCGGCAATCCAGACGGCACGGTACGCGTGGGCGGTGCCGAGACCGATATCTTCATCACCCCCGGCTACTGTTTCCAGGTGGTCGACCGGCTGATCACCAACTTCCACCTGCCCAAGTCGACCCTGATGATGCTGGTCTCGGCCTTCGCCGGCTACGACACCATTCGCGCTGCCTACGCCCATGCCGTGGCCGAGCGCTACCGCTTCTTCAGCTACGGCGACGCGATGCTCCTCGAACGCGCCAGCGAGGCCGACTAACGATAGCTGGCAAAGACCGCGGCCTTGCCGTCGCGGCGCACCAGCAGCACCTCGTAGGGATCGCGCCGGCCGCCATAGGCCGGCCCGTCCATCCCCGGCGACCCGACCGGCATGCCCGGTACGGCCAGACCGATGGCTTGCGGTTTCTCGGCCAGCAGGCGGCGGATGTCGGCCGCCGGGACATGGCCTTCGAGCAGGTAATCCCCGACGCGGGCGGTGTGGCAGGAGGCATAGCGTTCGGGCATTCCCAGCTTGCGCCGGGCGCCGTCGAGGTCGCCGACCTCATGGGCCTGCACGGCGAAGCCCTCGCTTTCGAGATGGGCGATCCAGTCCTTGCAACAGCCGCAGTACGGACTCTTCCAGACATCGACGCGTGGTTTGGCCGGGGCCGCCCAGGCGGGAACGGCGGCAATGGCAAACAGGGAGAGCAACAGGCGACGGCGTGCCGGCAGCGGTGACTTCATCATCTTTCCTTTCACAAAAACAGCATCAAGGCGCCACGGCGCGTGCCTGCAACGGCTTGCGGCCCGGCCATTCGACGAAGATCAGCAGCTTGGCGCCGCCGGGCAGGCTACCGGTGCCTTCCAGGCGGTTCGGCGCCACCGGCATCAGCACCACCTCGCTCTTGGCACTACCTGCCAGCACGGTCAGCTTGCCCTTGGCGCCGGCCGTGTCGAACGGCGCGCCGTGGCTGGTGGCATGCACGACGACCTTGTTGCCCTGGCCGACAATCTCGAACTGCGCTTCGCCCGCCTCGGCGACGACACCGCCGAACTGCGGCTTGCCATGCTCGGCATGGGCGTGGGCGGGCATCGAGGCGACATTGAGCGCCATCAGGCCGGCGGCGACGGTCAACCGGAATTTTTGGCTCATTTTGAAAATCTCCTTGTGGTTAAAAGGCTTCACGGGAAGCCTGCTGGACCAGGCGTTCAGCCGGCTTGCGGCCGAACAACCAGAACAGGGCGGGGGTTACGAAGGTATCGAGCAGGGTCGAACTGACCAGCCCGGAAAAAATCACCACGGCCACCGGATGCAGGATCTCGGTGCCCGGCTGTTCGGCCTCGAAGAGCAGTGGCGCCAGCGCGAAGGCCGCGACCAGCGCGGTCATCAGCACCGGCGTCAGGCGCTCCAGCGAGCCGCGCAGGATCATCGGTACGCCGAAAGCCTCGCCCTCGAAGCGCATCAGGTTCAGGTAGTGGCTGATCTTGAGGATGCCGTTACGCGTGGCGATGCCGGCCAGCGTGATAAAGCCGATCAGTGCCGCGACCGACAGCGGCTGGCCGGACAGCCACAGGCCGATGACGCTGCCGACCAGCGCCAGCGGCACGTTGGCCATGATCAACGCGGCCAGCAGCGCAGAACGGTAGCGGCTGTAAAGCACCATGAAGATCAGCGCCGTCGAGCCCAGCGCGAGCACCGCGATCAGCCGGGCCGCCTCCTCCTGCGCCTGGAACTGACCACCCAGGGTGATGAAGTAGCCCTCGGGCAACGGGAACTCGGCCACTGCCGCACGCAGGTCGGCCACCACCTCGGACAAGGCCCTGCCCTGGGCATTGGCCGAGATGACGATGCGCCGGCGGCCATCGTCGCGGGTGATCTGGTTCGGCCCGTCGGCATCCTCGATGCTCGCCAATTTGGCGAGTGGCACGCGCCCGGCCGGCGTCTCGACCAGCAGGCTGGCCAGTCCCTCGAGCGAGCGGGCCTGCTCCGGCAGGCGGACGACAAGGTCGAAGCGGCGGTTGCCCTCGACAATCTGCGTCACCTTCTCGCCATCGACCAGGGTCTGCAGCGTGCGCGTCAGTTGCGCCGTCGACAGCCCGTAGCGCGCCGCCGCATCGAAATCGACGCGCACCTTGATCTGCGGCGCCAGCACCTGCTTCTCAATCTCGAGATCCGCGAGACCGGGAATCCGCGCCAGCCGTTCGCGCAGCAGGCCGGCCTGGGCGCGCAACGTGTCGAGGTCCTCACCGAAGATCTTGATGGCGATCTGCGCCCGCACGCCGGACAGCATGTGGTCGATGCGGTGCGCTATCGGCTGGCCGAGACTGAGGCTGGCCGGCAGGTCCCTCAAGCGCTGGCGGATGTCGGCATAGACGACCTCCTTGGCCCGCCCTTCCGGCTTGAGCTTGATCTCGAACTCGGTGACATGCACGCCTTCGGCATGCTCGTCGAGTTCGGCCCGGCCGGTGCGCCGGCCCATGTGTTCGATCTCGGGCAGGCCGCGCAGCGCCTGTTCCGCCGCCGTCGCGACGCGGATCGACTCGGATAGCGTGGCACCCGGGTTGAGGCGCAGACCGAGGGTGATCGAGCCTTCGTTGAACGGCGGCAGAAAGGTGGTCGGGAAGAAAGGTACGGCCAGCGTCGCCAGCACAACGGCAATGCCGGCCGCCGCGACGGGCAGACGGGGCGCCGCCAGCACGCGTTCCAGGGCCAGCCGGTAATGCGCCTTGAGCCAGACAACGAGGCGTGTTTCGCCGTGGTCGTGACGTACCAGCGCCGGCAGCAGGTAGCTCGACAGCACCGGCGTCACCAGCACCGATACCGCCAGCGAGGCGAGGATGGCGACGATGTAGGCAATGCCGAGCGGCACGAACAACCGCCCCTCGATACCAGGCAGGGCGAAGAGCGGCACGAAGACCAGCGCAATGATCAGCGTCGCATAGACGATGGCGGTACGCACCTCGAGCGAGGCGGCGATCACTGTCTCGCGCACCGAGTAGGGATGGCCGCTGGCTGCCTTTTCCCGCAGGCGACGCAGGATGTTCTCGACATCGACGACCGCGTCGTCCACCAGTTCGCCGATGGCGATGGCCAGCCCCCCCAGCGTCATGGTGTTGATCGACAGCCCGAACCACTTGAAGACCAGGATCGCCATCAGGATGGAGAGCGGGATCGCCGTCAGCGAGATCAGCATGGTGCGCAGGTTGCCGAGGAAGAAGAACAGCACGCCGGCGACGAAGCAGGCGGCCATCAGCAGCTTGAGCTGCAAGTTGCCGAGCGAGGCCTCGATGAAATCGGCCTGGCGGAAGATCACCTGCGGCGCGCTCAGGCCGGCCGGTACGCTGCCCTTCAGGTCGGCGAGCGCCGCCTCGATGCGCCGGGTGAGATCGACCGTATCGGCCGTCGGCTGCTTCTGGATGCTGAGGATCACCGCCGGGCCGCCCTCGCGGCCGTCGTCGAAGCCGCCGTCACCGCGCTTGATCGCGGCGGCGAAACCGACATCGGCAACCTGACGCAACAGGATCGGCTGACCGTTGCGTGCGGTGATCGCCAGGTTTTTCAGGTCGTCCAGCCGCGCGCTGCGCCCAAGGTGGCGGATCAGGTATTCGCGCCCGTTGAGTTCGAGGAAGCCGCCCGAGGTGTTGGCGGCAAAGCCGCGCACCGCCGCCTCGATCTGATCGAGACCGATGCCCAGTTCCATCATGCGCCGCGTGTCCGGCTGCACCTGGAATTGTCGGACCTCGCCGCCGATCGGGATGACCTGAGAGACGCCGGCAATCGCCATCAGGCGCGGTCGCAGCACCCAATCGGCGTATTCGCGCGCCGCCTTGGGGTCGGCGCCCGCCCCGTGGATGGGAATGGCGACCAGCATGATCTCGCCCATGATCGACGACACCGGCCCCATGCGCGGGATGCTGCCCGGCGGCAACGCGGACTCCATCGCCGCCAGCCGCTCGGTGACCATCTGCCGGGCGCGATAGACATCAACGCTCCAGTCGAAGGTAAGGTAAACGAAGGACAGGCCTGCGCTGGAAATCGAACGCACGGTGGCGATGCCCGGCAAGCCGCTCATCGCCGTCTCGAGCGGGAAGCTGATCAACTGCTCGACCTCCTCGGGCGCCATGCCGCCGGCCTCGGTCATCACCGTCACCGTCGGCTTGTTGAGATCGGGAAATACGTCCACCGGCAGACGCGTCGCCTGCACCGCGCCCCAGATCATCAACGCCACCGCCACGACCAACACGAAGAGCCGGCTGCCCAGGCTTTTTTCGACAAGCCACTGAAACATCGTTGGCTCCTAACGAATCTGTGCTATCAGGCTGGCACCCTGGACGACCACGCGGTCGCCCGGTTCCAGCCCGCCGGTGACCAGCACCCGTACGCCGTCCAGCGGCTCGCTGCGGATCGCGCGGGCGGCAAAGCGCTCGGGCGCCGTCTTCACCCAGACGATGACCTGGTTGGCCGTATTGCGCGCCAATGCCGTCGCCGGCAGCGGCATGCCGGCCACCGTTGTCTTCAACTGCACCTGGACCTTGACCGGTTGCCCGAGCGGCAGGGCCAGCCCGGCGCCAGCCGCGTGATTCTCGAAGATCAGCGGCAAGGCCTGTTCGCGCAGACGGCGCGGCGCGCCGACGAAGGCCAGCGGCACCGAACGGCCACTCACCGCCACCGTCGCCGCTGCCACGTCGCCGAGCGGCACGCTGTCGAAGGCGGTCGCCTCGATGTGCAGACTGTCCGGATCGATGACCTCGAAAATCAGCTCCTTCGGCTCGACCACCTGGCCGACCACCGCGTTGCTCGCCGCCAGCACGCCGCCTACCGGCGCCACCAGCGCCTCGCGCCCGGACAGGCCACCGCCGACCGCCGCCATGCGCCCCTTCAGGCTGGCCACTTCGCTCTCGGCAGCGTCGATGTCCTTTTTCGGCACCGTGTCCGCCAGCTCCTGCAGGCGGGCCAGGCGCCGCTCGGCCAGGCCCAGGCCGGCCTTCAGCTCGGCGAGCAGCGCCGCCTGGTTGGAACGCTCTATGGCGCCGGAGGCCGGCACCACCCAGGCCAGGATGTCGCCCTTCTTCACCCGACTGCCCGCTGCCGGCAAGCCATGCGCCCCCGCCGGCTCAATGCGCCCGGGAATCATCGCCTGCACACGCCCACCGAGGTGCGGGTCCATGATCACCCGGCCGGGCAGTTCCAGGGTTTTTGGCAGCGTCTCCGCCTGCACTTTCAGCGTCAGCACGCCCATGCCACGCTGCGCCGATTTGGGGACAAAGAGCGTGCCATCCGGCAGGCGCTGCGGCGCGTTGCCATTCACCACGGCCGCCTTCGCCTCGTCGCCGTGGTCGTGACCTTCATGCGCCGGCAGCGCTTGGGCCGCGAGCATCCCACTCAACAGGATCCAGATCGCTTTCATGCCTGCGCTCCTTTGCGACGTCGCCACCAGAATCCCGCCGCGATGGCCGCCAGCAGCGCCAGGGCAAGGCCCCAGCGCCGATCCATCGCTGCCGCCCCGGGGCCCTCGGCAGTATCCACGACCCGCAGGTCAGCGCTCAGCAAATCGCTGTCTTCGCCGGCGATCACGGTCATCGCCAGCGGGTAGCTTCCGGGCTGGCCGAAGGCTTGCAACCAGGCGCGGTCGGCGACGAGGTAATCCCCCTGCGCCGGCCGGAAAACGGCCTTGACCGCCTTGCCGCCATGCTCCAGCTCAAGCTCGGCAGCGAGCACCGGTGCATTGCTATCCGGACGATCGACATGGAGAACCAGCCCGTCCTCACCCAGACGCGCCACGACCTCGAACAGCTCGCTCTCGGCCACGGCGACCGGTTGCGGCGCCGGCCCCTCGGCCGCCCATGCTGGCCCTGCGGCAGCGAGCAGAAATCCGACGACCATGGAAACAACTGCTGGTCCGACGGTCAACCGGAAAAAAAGCCCAAAATTGAAATTCTTCATCATCACTCCGGTAACAAACCCAGGCTTTGCCGCCATTGGGAAATCATCCGCGCCAGCGCAATACGTGCCCGCCCGAGCGCCCGCTCGGCCTCCTGCGCCTCCGCCTCGATGCGCAGGCGGGTCGGCAGATCGGTCTCGCCGAGGCGGAAGGATTTGTCGTAGAAACGCCGGTTATCCCCGGCTACCCGTGCCCGCTGCTCGGCAGCCGCCAGTTGCGACCGCCCGGCCTGCACCTGCAGCGCCCAGGCCGCCGCCTCCCCATCCAGCCGCTCCCGTTCGCGCTCGTAGGCCAAACCGGCCTCGACGGCCTCGGCATTGGCCATGGCGATGCGGGCATCCTGGCGGGGGCCGGCGGAAAGCGGGATGCGCACGCCGACCGCCCAGGTCTGCGCCATCGCCTCGTCACCCGTTGCCCGTTCGCGCCGCGTGGCGATGGCCAGTTCGGGATTGGCCCGGCCCTGGGCGCGCGCCAGATCGACATTGCGCCGAGCCACCTCGCCCCGGCCCGACAGTTCGCGCAGCACCGGATGCATCCCCGGTGCCTCCTGCGGTAGCTGCTCGGCTTCGACATTGCCGGCTGCGGCCGGCTGCCCGGTCAGCGTCTCGAGCCGCAGCCGGGCCATGGCCTCCGCCGCCTGCGCTTCTGCCTCGGCGAACTGCCCCTGGGCCAGCGCTCCTTCTGCCTGATTCAGATCGGCCCGCGACAAATCGCCAGCGGCGAAACGGCGCGCCACATCGTCACGCAAGCGGCGAGCAGCATCGAGTCGGGCCACCATCAGCTCGCGTTCGTTGCGAGCCAGCTGCCAGGCCCACCAGGCGTCGCGCACGGCCTGCGCCACCTGCAGGCGAAGCGCAGCCGTCTGCCCGGCCAGCGCCTCCTGCTCGGCCGCCGCCAAGGCCTGGCTGCCGCGCCGCTCGCCGGGCAGCCAGAGCGGCAGTACGAGACCATAATCCTGCTCGCCGGCCCCCTGGTTGCGATTGAAACGGTCACCCCGCCAGCCCAGTTCGACACTGGGTGGCTGCGCGGTCCAGGCATCGGCTGCGGCGATGCGCGATGCTGCAGCACGCTCGCGCTCGACCAGACCGGCCACCGCCGGCTGGCGCTGCCAGGCCTGGGTAAACGCATCGGCCAAGGGCGACGCCGCCGTCGTGCCCGACAAAGTGCCGAGCAGGCCAATGATGACTAGGGATGCGATGCCATGAATGCTTCGCATGAAAAATCCTCCGGTTGCAATGAATGGACAACCGGCGGCATGCCGCTGCGGTCCTCAGGACCGCCTGAAAATCAACAGGAAAAGAAGGCAGCCGCCGAACTCAGGCGGCGGCTCTGGGCGGACGTTCGAGGCCGTCCGGCACGCGGGAGGAGAAGCGGCTGGCATCGCCGCTGGGCACGGGGCCATGCGGGTCGAGCAGGGGTACGCGGAGGGTGCCGCCGACACCGCCCAGCAGGTGGCCGAGGACGTGACCGGGGCAGCAATGGTGATCGGCGTGGTCAGCTTCGCTGCTCACTGCGACGTGTTCGTGGCAATCACCATGCTCTTCCATGGCGGCCATATCAGGTGCCATCGCTTCTGCCGCCTGGGCATGGTTCACGACCATGCCGACCGACTCCCAGCCGAATTTCGGCGAGAAGACAGTCATCAGCATGACCACCAGCAGGAGACGAAGCACGACGCGCATCGGCACGAAAAACAACGGTTTGGATGCCGCAAACTATACAATCTCGCTCCATCCAAGCAAATAGCTGTTACAAAAAGCCTCAACAATGCATTTCGAACTTCTCACCACCGACGGCGCTGCCCGCCGCGGCACGCTGACGCTGAACCACGGCGTTGTCCAGACCCCCGTCTTCATGCCAGTGGGCACCTACGGCACGGTCAAGGCGATGACGCCGCAGGCACTGAACGACATCGGCGCGCAAATCTGCCTGGGTAACACCTTCCACCTGTGGCTGCGGCCTGGGCTGGATGTCATCACGGCGCACCAAGGCCTGCACAACTTCATGGGCTGGCAGAAGCCCATCCTGACCGACTCGGGTGGCTTCCAGGTCTTTTCGCTCGGCGCGCTACGCAAAATCACCGAGGAAGGCGTCAAGTTCAGTTCGCCGATCGACGGGGCCAAACTCTTCCTGTCGCCGGAAATATCGATGCAGATCCAGCATGTACTGAACTCGGACATCGTGATGATTTTCGACGAATGCACGCCCTACCCGGCGACGCACGACCAGGCGGCCAAGTCGATGCGCCTGTCGATGCGCTGGGCGCAGCGCTCGCGCGCCGAGCACAACCGGCTGGAGAACAACAACGCCCTATTCGGCATCGTGCAGGGCGGCATGTACGAAGACCTGCGCGACGAGTCGCTGGCCGGCCTCGACGACATCGGCTTCGACGGCATGGCCATTGGCGGCTTGTCGGTCGGCGAACCGAAGGAGGACATGGAGCGCATCCTCGCCCATACCGCGCCCAAGCTGCCGACGCACAAGCCGCGCTACTTGATGGGCGTCGGCACGCCGGAAGACCTCGTGCACGCCGTGCGCGCCGGCATCGACATGTTCGACTGCGTGATGCCGACCCGCAATGCGCGCAACGGCCACCTGTTCACCCGTTTCGGTGACATCAAGATCAAGAACGCCAAGCACAAGGCCGATACCGGCCCGCTCGATCCTTCCTGCTCCTGCTACACCTGCCGAAACTTCAGCCGCGCCTACCTGCACCATTTGTTCCGTGCCGGCGAAATCCTCGGCAGCATGCTCAACACCATCCACAATCTGCATTTCTATCAGACCATCATGGCCGAAATGCGGGCCGCCATCGAGGCCGGCACGCTGGCGCAATGGGCGCAGAACTTCGCGCACGACCGTTCGGCCGAAGGCCGGTGATAGAATCCGACGTTTCGATCTATAGCACTCTGGAGTATTACGCATGATCAGTCTCGCCCACGCCCAAACCGCCGGTGCAGCCGACCCGACCGGTGGCCTGATGCAGTTCCTGCCGATGATCGTCATCTTCGCCGTCATGTGGCTGTTGATGATCCGTCCGCAGATGAAGAAGGCCAAGGAACACAAGGCGCTGCTCGAAGCCCTGGCCAAGGGCGACGAAGTCGTCACCCAGGGCGGCATCGTCGGCAAGGTCGTCAAGATCAACGACGCCTACGTCACCGTTGAAATTGCTGCCGGCACCGAAGTCGTCGTGCAAAAGCCGGCCATCGGCCTGGTTCTGCCCAAGGGCACGCTGAAATCGCTGTAATCACCCAAAAGGCGGCCGCCCAGGCCGCCTTTTTCGCTTTCGAGCCACCATGAATCGTTACCCCCTCTGGAAGTACATCACCGTTGCCATCGCACTGGTGCTGGGCTTCGTCTATACCCTGCCCAATTTCTTTGGCGAATCGCCGGCCGTGCAGGTTTCCAGCGCCAAGGCCACGCTCAAGGTCGACGACAAGACCCTGGCCCGCGTCGAGGAAACCCTGAAGGCCGCCAGCATCGTCCATGATGGCATTCAGCTCGACCTGAACGGCGTCAAGACCCGCCTGAAGGACACCGATACCCAGTTGAAGGCCAAGGATATTCTGGAAAAAACCTTCAACCCGGACAGCAACGACCCGCAATACGTCGTTGCTCTGAACCTGCTCTCCGCCTCGCCGCAATGGCTGACCAGCCTGCATGCCCTGCCGATGTACCTCGGCCTCGACCTGCGCGGTGGCGTGCACTTCCTGCTGCAAGTCGACATGAAGGGCGCGCTGACCAAGCGCCTCGATTCCACCTCGGCCGACCTGCGCACGCTGATGCGCGACAAGAACATCCGCCATTCCGGCATCTCGCGCGAAGGCGAGCGTCTGGTCATCAAGTTCCGCGATGCCGAAACCCGCGACAAAGCCCGTAACGCCCTTTCCGACAACCAGCCCGATCTCGCGCTGAACGAAACCACCGATGGCGCCGACTTCAAACTGGTCGCCACGCTGAAGCCGGAAGCGCAAAAGAAGATCGGCGAATTCGCCCTGAAGCAGAACATCACCACCCTGCACAACCGGATCAACGAACTCGGCGTGGCCGAACCGGTGATCCAGCAGCAGGGCGCCGACCGTATCGTCGTCCAATTGCCGGGCGTGCAGGACACCGCCAAGGCCAAGGACATTCTGGGCCGCACGGCGACCCTGGAAATCCGCATGGTCGACGACTCGCCGGGCGCGCTGGAATCTGCCATGTCGGGTAACGTACCGATGGGCACCGAAGTCTATAACGAACGCGGCGGCCAGCCCCTGCTGGTCAAGAAGCAGGTCGTGCTGACCGGCGACCGCCTGACCGACGCCCAGCCGGGCTTCGACAGCCAGACGCAGGAACCGGCCGTCCATCTGACTTTGGACTCCGCCGGGGCCCGTATTTTCAAGGACATCACCCGCGAAAACGTCGGCAAGCGCATGGCCATCCTGCTCATCGAGAAGGGCAAGGGCGAAGTCGTTACCGCCCCGGTCATCCGTACCGAAATCGGTGGCGGTCGCGTCCAGATTTCCGGCCGCATGACCACCATGGAAGCCAACGACACCGCGCTGCTGCTACGTGCCGGCTCGCTGGCCGCGCCGATGGACATCATCGAGGAACGCACCATCGGCCCGTCGCTCGGTGCCGACAATATCAAGAAGGGCTTCCACTCCACGATGTGGGGCTTTGCCGCGATCGCGCTGTTCATGATCGTCTATTACCAGATGTTCGGTTTCGTCTCGGTGCTGGCACTCGGCTCCAACCTGCTCTTCCTGGTCGCCATCCTTTCGCTGCTGCAGGCCACGCTGACCCTACCCGGCATCGCGGCCATCGCGCTGACCTTGGGCATGGCCATCGACGCCAACGTGCTGATCAACGAGCGGGTGCGTGAAGAACTGCGCAATGGCGTCTCGCCGCAAGCCGCCATTTCGGAAGGTTACGAGCGCGCCTTCGGCACCATTCTCGACTCCAACATCACCACACTGATCGCCGGCCTCGCCCTGCTCATCTTCGGCTCCGGCCCGGTGCGCGGTTTCGCGGTGGTGCACTGTCTCGGCATCCTGACCTCCATCTTCTCATCGGTCGTCGTTTCGCGCGCCCTGGTCAACCTGATCTACGGCCGCCGCAAGAAACTGACCTCGCTGGCCATCGGCCAGGTCTGGAAACCGGGCACTGCTGCGGTGCACGAGCAAAAATAAGGAAAAACGGCCATGGAATTTTTCCGTATCCACAAAGACATCCCCTTCATGCGCCATGCGCTGAAGTTCAACATCATTTCGCTCGTCACCTTCATCCTGGCGGTCTTCTTCCTGCTCACCAAGGGGCTGCACCTGTCGGTGGAATTCACCGGCGGCACGCTGATCGAGACCCACTACGAACAGGCAGCCGACCTCGAGAAGATTCGCGGCGCCCTGGGCAAATCTGGTTTCTCGGACTACTCAGTGCAGAACTTCGGTTCGTCTCAGGACGTGATGATCCGCCTGCCGCTGAAGGGTGACCAGAACACCAACCAGCTCGGCGAAACGGTGATGAAGGCCCTCGAAGCCGAAGCGCCGGGCGCTAGCCTGCGCCGCGTCGAGTTCGTCGGCCCGCAGGTCGGTAAGGAACTGGCCGAGAACGGCGCGATGGCGCTGCTGCTGGTCATCATCGGCATCGTGATCTACCTCGCCTTCCGCTTCGAATGGCGCTTCTCGGTTTCCGCCATCATTGCCAACCTGCACGACGTGATCATCATCCTCGGCTTCTTCGCTGCCTTTCAGTGGGAATTCTCGCTATCGGTGCTGGCCGCGGTGCTCGCCGTGCTCGGCTATTCGGTGAACGAATCGGTCGTCGTCTTCGACCGCGTCCGCGAAACCTTCAAGAAGGTGCGCGGCCTGAGCACGCCGCAGGTACTCGACCACGCCATCACCAGCACGATCAGCCGGACCATCATCACCCACGGCTGTACCCAGCTGATGGTCCTGTCCATGCTGATCTTCGGCGGCGAAACCCTGCACTACTTCGCCATGGCCCTGACCATCGGCATCTGCTTCGGCATCTACTCCTCGGTACTGGTCGCCAGCCCGCTGGTCATGTGGCTGGGCGTATCGCGCGAACAGTTCATCCCGAAGGTTAAGAAGCAGGACGAAGGCGTCACCGAAGACGGCGCGTGCGTCTGAGCGGACAATTCCCGCACAAAGAAAAAGCCGCCTGTTGGCGGCTTTTTTGTTGCCCGGTTTAGGCCTTAATGTGCGGCCGGCTTCAACGCTGCTTGCGCTTTTTCCTGGCCCACGTCCAGACGGCCTCCGCCACATAGGGAAGCACCGCGCTTCCTCCGATCAGCACCAGCAGATCGCCGGTCAACATGATGACACCTCGTGCAGAAAAACCCATACACTAAGACAAACGCATGGGCTCTCCGTTCCGTTGACCTCACTCACCAATTCGGTGTGCTGACCGCAGGTGGTGGCGGCGGTGGGGGCATCCAGGCACCGCTTGCAGCGTAAATCGCCAGGCCGGCCAGCAACACCGCGACGACTACGGCAACGATGCCGCCGCCTTTGGCGGAAACTCCATCGCCATCCTCCTTCCAGCCAGTCAGCATCGGCTTGACCAGATTCTGCTTGCGGAAACGTACGTAGAAAACGATGGCGGCCACATGCAGCACGATCAGGCCGATCAGCAGATCGCCGACCTTATGGTGCAGTCCGGTCAGCCGGTTGCTCAGCGCCTCGCCCACCAGATCGAACAAGGGGCCACGGAAAGCGATGTCGTCATTGGCCACCAAGCCGGTGAGCAACTGGCACAGCAGCAAGGCCAGCAGGCCAAGCACCGACAGCGCCCCCAAGGGATTATGCCCCTCGCCGCGCCAGTCCCCTTTCAGGTAGGCCCGGATGCGAGCCGGTGTCGGCACGAACTGCACGAAGCGCGCATAGGTCGAGCCGACGAAGCCCCAGACCAGACGAAAGACGACAAGCCCAACGATACCCAAGCCGATCTTGCCATGCACCTCGATCAGATTGCCGCCCAATTGGCCGCTAATGATGGCCGCTACAACAGCAAGCACCAGGGCCCAGTGAAAAATTCGGGTCGGCAGATCCCAAACCCGGATGCGGATATCGCTCATCGTCATTTCCTTCAATGATCAAACAAAACAGGCGCCCGCAGGCGCCTGTTCCATGGTCTTCACTCCAAACCGCTTAGCGCTTGGCCTTGAAATCGTCGTGGCAGCCCTTGCAGGTGCCGCCGACCTTGCCCAGTTGAGCACCGACAGCGGCCGCATCGCCGGTCTGCGCAACCTTGGCCAGTTCATTGGCCTCCTTGTTGAAAGCCATCGCAGCCTTGCCCAGCTTCTCCTGTTCGGTCCAGATATTGGCCTTGGCACGGGACTCTTCCCAGCCCTTACCCTTATCGGTCCCCGGCAGGTAAAGCGAACCCATGCCGGAATTGGCCACGGCCTGGATGGCATTGGCCGCCTTGATGACCTCGTCCTTGTTGTACTGGCCGCCCTCGACGTTCATCTTGATACGCCCCATATTCCAAGCCATGAAGGCATAGCCGGACTGGCGATACTTGATGGCATCCTCCGGCTTGACCTGAGCGAACGCACCGCCGGCCATGACGAGGGACAATGCAGCAACTAGAAACTTGGTTTTCATGGTTTTCTTCTCCGTTGTTAGCTGAATGAACGAGGCGACGACCACATCAGTCCCCGCTACTGAAGCAGGCCGATTATACCGACTGCGTATTTCAGTCAAAGCGACCGCTGCCGCCTGTTTTGTAACAGCCTGCAACAGCGCTCTCAAACTGCGAAGACGTGCTTGACGCGCAAGGCCGGGGCACCGGCTTCGATTTGCAGCAGACGGGCGATGTTCGGGTGCTTGCCCGGGTTGGCACGCTCGTCTTCGGTATGCTCGGCGAAGATTTCCATGCCCTTTTTGGCAGCCTCGGCATTGATCGAACCATAGGTCTGAGCCAAATGGTTATAGACAGCCAGAGAACCCTGGCTACCCGCCTTGTTCTCAATGGTGGCAACGACATTACCATCGGCGTCGAGAAGATTCAGTGCAGCGAGGTGCGAAATGCCGGGGAGTTTCTTCAGGTTTTCTGCAAAAGACATTCTTGTTCTATTTCCAGTCGGTTTTAGCCTTGACCAGGCCGATGATCAGCCCGGTAGTAAAGGTGGCGATGGGCACCGTCAGCACAATGGCCTTGATGCCACGTTCCAGATCGTAATAGCCGAGCAGCACGGTGACCAGGAGAAGGCCGAGCGCGAGGCCGATGGCCCCGCCCTTCAAGCCGCCGTTGATCACCTGCAACTGCGAGACCTTGCGGTCGGTCACGCAGTGCGGACAGTAGATCGCATCATCCGGCGCCTCGCGCCCGCACTTGTCGCAGATCATCAGATGCGCTTCGCCAGTTCGGCCGCCTTGCCGGTGTAATCCCACGGCGTCAGCTTGAGCAGTTCGGCCTTGGCGGCTTCCGGAATTTCCAGCGTGGCGACGAAAGCCTGCATGCCTTCGCGCGAAACGCGGGTGCCGCGGGTCAGCTCCTTGAGCTTTTCGTAGGCGTTCGGCACAGCGTAGCGGCGCATGACTGTCTGGATCGGCTCGGCCAGCAGTTCCCAGTTGGCGTCGAGATCGGCCTTCATCAGGTCGGCATTGATTTCCAGTTTGCCCAGGCCCTTCAACAGCGAGTCGTAGCCAAGCAGCGTGTAGCCAAGGCCGACGCCCATGTTGCGGAGCACGGTGGAGTCGGTCAGGTCGCGCTGCCAGCGCGAGATCGGCAGCTTTTCAGCGAGATGCTTGAGGACGGCGTTGGCCAGGCCGAGGTTGCCCTCGGAGTTTTCGAAGTCGATCGGATTGACCTTGTGCGGCATGGTCGAGGAGCCGATTTCGCCAGCCTTGACCTTCTGCTTGAAGAAACCCAGGGAGATGTAGCCCCAGACGTCGCGGTCGAGGTCGACCAGGATGCTGTTGGCGCGAGCGAAGGCGTCGAACAGCTCGGCCAGTGCGTCATGCGGCTCGATCTGGATGGTGTAGGGGTTGAAGGTCAGGCCGAGCGACTCGACGAAGCGCTTGGCGAAGCCTTCCCAGTCGTAGCCCGGGTAGGCCGCGAGGTGGGCGTTGTAGTTACCGACTGCGCCATTGATCTTGCCGAGCAGCTCGACGGCGGCGATGCGGGCGCGGGCGCGCTGCAGGCGATAGGCGACGTTGGCCATTTCCTTGCCCATGGTCGACGGGGTGGCCGGCTGGCCGTGCGTGCGGCTCATCATCGGCACGTCGGCGTAGGTGTGGGCCATTTCGGTCAGCTTGGCGATGACCTTGTCCAGCGTCGGCAGCATGGCCTGTTCGCGAGCGCCCTTGCACATCAGCGCATGCGACAGGTTGTTGATGTCTTCTGAGGTGCAGGCGAAGTGGATGAATTCGCTGACCTTGACCACTTCGGCATTGGCCTTGGTCTTGTCCTTGATCCAGTATTCCAGCGCCTTGACGTCATGATTGGTGGTGGCTTCGATAGCCTTCACCTCGGCAGCTTGTTCAGGACCGAAACCGGCAACCAGCGCATCAAGCTCTGCTACGGTGGACGGCGAAAAAGCGGCAATTTCCGTGAAATGCGGTTCGGCGGCCAGCGCCTTCAGCCACTCGATCTCGACCTTCAGGCGAGCGCGGATCAGGCCAAATTCGGAAAAATGCTCGCGCAACGCATCGACTTTGCCGGCATAGCGGCCATCCAGCGGCGACAGGGCGGTCAGCGGGTTGAATTCCATAAAGTCTTCCTCATGAATAATTTTGTAATTTTACCTGCCCCGTCCAGCCCCGACCATACGTTATAATCGTTTCTCCCCAATCCGAGAGTAAGTAATGAAGCTGATCGGCTCCTACACCAGTCCGTTCGCCCGTAAGGTACGCGTCGTACTGGCCGAAAAGAAGATCGAATACGACTTCGTGATCGACTCCCCCTGGCTGGAAGACAGCAAGGTGCCGTCCATCAATCCGCTGGGCAAGATTCCGGTGCTGGTCCTGGACGACGAAACCCCGCTGTTCGACTCCCGCGTCATCGTCGAATACATCGATAACGTCACCCCGAATAACAAGCTCTTCCCCGCGCCGAATCGCGAACGTACCGAAGTGAAGCGCTGGGAGGCCCTGGCCGACGGTATCTGCGACGCTGCCGCCACCGCCTTCCTCGAAGCCAAGCGCCCGAAGGGCCAGAAGAGCAACGAATGGATCGAGCGCCAGCGCGGCAAGATCATGCGCAGCCTGGAGTTCATGGCCGAAGAGCTGGGCGAAAAGCCTTTCTGCATGGGTACGCATTTCTCGATGGCCGACATTGCTGTCGGCACGGCTCTCGGCTACCTGGCCTTCCGCTTCGCCGACATCAATTGGCAGGAAAGCCACCCGAACCTGGAAAAGTTGTTCACCAAGCTGATGCAGCGCCCGTCGTTCGCCGACACCGTGCCGCACGACTGAAGTAGTAGCAGTTCCGCACGACCGAAACAGGCGCCTTAAGCGCCTGTTTTTCCTTAACGCGCTAGCGCGGACTGCGCCTCGGCAGATTGCCGCACAATCGTCCCAAACACTGCAATGCGGCTTCCACCTCGGCCGTGACCGGCATCCCGCAATTGAGGCGAATGAAGCCTTCGTAACGATCCGAGTTCGAATAGATCAGGCCCGGCGCGATCAATATTCCCTCGCCGAGTGCCGCTTCGAAAAGTTCTCGCGAAGACATACCTGCCGGCAACTCGACCCACAGGGACAGGCCGCCTTGCGGCGAATTCATCCGCGTCCCGGCGGGAAAGGCTCGAAAGATGGACGCCGCCATATGCTCCCGCTGCCGACGCAAATGCTGGCGCAAGCGGTTGAGGTGCCTTTCGTAGGCAGGCGACGCCATGAAATCGGCAGCCACCAACTGCGCCAGGGCCTCATTGTTCCGACTCTGCGCATACTTGAGCATCTCCACCCGTGCCTGCCAGCGCCCGGCACTGATCCAGCCGAGCCGCATCCCCGGTGCCAACACCTTGTGCAACGACGCACAGTGAATGACGTTGCCTGTCGAGTCCCAGGACTTGATCGCCCTCGGCGCCGGGTTGCGTTCGACGAGCGGTGTATAGGTATCGTCCTCGATCAGCGCTACGCCATGCGTTTCGCACATCGCCACCAGTTGCGCCTTGTGCGCATCCGGCATGATGGCACCGAGCGGATTTTGCAGATGCGGCACGACCACCACGGCCTTCAAGGACTCCTGGGTACGCAATGCCAACTCGAAAGCCGGCAATGACAATCCATGTTGCGGACTGGTCGGAATTTCCAGGGCACGCAAGCCCAGGCCTTCGAGAATCTGCAGCAAGCCGTAGAAAGTCGGCGTTTCCACCGCTACCACGTCACCCGGCACGGTCACCGCACGCAACGCCAGATGGAGAGCCTCGATACAGCCCTGCGTGACGACGATTTCCTCCGGAGCCAAACGCATGCCGCTGTCGACCGCCCGCCTGGCCAGCACCTGGCGGAACTCCGGCTGACCATTGGCCGCCCCCGGCGTAACCAGGATATCGGGATAACGCTTCAGGACACGCGCACCGGCCTGGCGCAGCGCCTCGCTCGGGTACAGCTCAGGCGCAGCGCGTGCGCTTGAGAAGGCCACCTTGATGGACGCCTGACGGCCACGGGCGATGAACTCCGACACCTTGACATGGATACCGACGTATTGCGCCGGATCGGGCTGAACATCGGCTGACGGTTCAGCGATAGCCGGCAATTGTTGCGCCGGTTGGCTTACGAAAAAGCCGGAACGCGGACGCGCTTCCAACCAGCCCTCTTGCTCCAGCCATCGACAAACCTGCAAGGCCGTCGACAAACTGACGTCATGTTGCTGCATCAAACTACGCACGGATGGGAAACGTGCACCGCGCGCCAAGGCGCCCGCTTCGATCACCGAACGGTAATGCGTTGCCAGACGACGGTAGAGATGCTCCATTTCCATGCCGCAATCTTCCCCCGAAACGACCAAGCGCAACAGATATAGTTTGGCGCAATCCGGACCATAACAGATGGCAAGAATATGATCTGTTTCGGCATGATCACCTGAGGCCTGTGCCTGACGCGAAAACCCGGCCGCACCTACGATTTCCCTGTCGCTTAAGAGGAGAAATCAGCCATGCCTGCCGCACCCAGCCTACAAATCAGTCTGTGCTCAGCCGAGTCGCGCGACTATCTGGTCGAAGCCGGCACCCTCGTCCTGCTCATCGAAGGCAGCGTCGAATTGACCGACAGCCCGCAGTGGATTGCCGATCACTATGTCGCCCTGAAACGATCGCTTCAGCCGGAAACCCCCTTCCGCATCGAGGTCGGCGGCTGGATTCGGCTGGATGCCCGAGGCCCTTCGGAGATCGTTCTGATCGCCCCGCACAGCCTTGCGCTGTGGGCGCGCGCCGGAGAATGCTTGCGCCGCTGGCTTGGCGCCAGCCGAGCCCTGGGCGGCCCTATCGGATAACGCCACCGCCCAGGCAGACCCGGCTCTCGTAAAGCACGACCGATTGCCCCGGGGTAAGCGCCCACTGCGGCTCGGCGAAACGGATTTCGCAAGTTTCGCCGTCAACGCGCTCGACTTCGCAGGGCTGGTCGGCCGTCCGGTAGCGCGGCTTGGCCGTGTAGACCCAGTGCGTATGCGGCGCATTACCCGAAACCCAGCTCAGCTGCTCGGCAACCAGATCGCTCTTGAGCAGCGCCGGGTGGTCGTGCCCCTGGACAACGTAAAGCACGTTCTTTTCCATGTCCTTACCGGCCACGAACCAGGCATCGTGATCGCCGCCGCCGGGCTGGCCTTTCTCCTTCAACCCGCCGATGTGCAAGCCCTTGCGCTGCCCCAGCGTGTGATACATCAGGCCGTCGTGTTCGCCGAGCACCTTGCCGTCGTCGAGGCGACGAATTTCGCCCTTCTTGGGCGGCAGGTAGCGCGACAGGAAATCCTTGAACGGACGCTCGCCGATGAAGCAGATGCCGGTCGAGTCCTTCTTGGCCGCGACATGCAGCCCCTCGGCCTCGGCAATCTTGCGCACTTCGCGCTTGTAGATATTGGCCAGCGGGAACAGGGTTTTCGACAACTGCGCCTGGTTCAGGCGATAGAGGAAGTAGCTCTGGTCCTTGGTGCCATCTTCCGCCTTGAGCAACTGGAATGCGCCGTCGAACTCGCGCACGCCGGCGTAGTGCCCGGTGGCGATCTTGTCGGCCCCCAGCTTCATGGCGTGATCGAGGAAGGCCTTGAACTTGATTTCCGAGTTGCACAAGATATCCGGATTCGGCGTGCGCCCAGCCTGGTATTCGCGCAGGAATTCGGCGAACACGCGCTCGCGGTATTCGGCCGCGAAATTGACCACCTCGACGTCGATGCCGATCTTGTCGGCAACACTCATCACGTCGATCAGATCCTGGCGCGACGAGCAGTAGTCTTCGGTGTCGTCGTCTTCCCAGTTCTTCATGAACAGGCCGACCACGTTCCAGCCTTGCTGCTTCAGCAACAGCGCCGCCACCGAGGAATCCACGCCGCCGGACAAGCCGACCACCACCGTTTTCTTAGACATCGGGCCCAGCCCCTTTCTTCCATGCGTCGAGCGGCAGGATCACCGCCGCCTCGCCGTTATTCACAAACCAGCTATCGACGACGAAGCGCGCCGCTTCGCCCTCGGTCTTTTCTTCAATCAAGGCCGAATAATGCGTGTAAAAAATCAGCGCCGCGCTGCGCACCTCCGGCTCGAGCACCCGATGCCAGCGCAGATAGCCACGCGCCTCGAGCACGCGTAACAGGCGCGTCGTCGAGGTCGAATGATCGATGCAATCCATCCGCCCGGAGACATAGCCATCATCGTAATTGCCGGCACGGTCGTTATGGATATCCGACTGCTCACCGGCCCAGCGATACAAACGGCCGATCGCCTCGCCGATGATTTTTCGCTCTTCGGCCGCGTCCACCGCAGCAAGCAGCATGCGCCGCACTTCGCCGAGCTGCCCTTCGCTGAAACGGACATCCGCTTCGGTCAGACAACCGTAACCGTGACAGATGCGCACCCGCTCGTCGGCTTGCACGGCCGAAGCCAAAGCGAACAAGACAACGAACAGCGCGCGCAACATCAGGTGTAATGCACCAGCAGATCGAGCGGATAGCGCTTGCCGGCAACCAGATCCTCGATGCAGCGCAGGATCAGCGGGCTGCGATGACGCTCCTGCGTCGCCTTGACCTCGTCCAGCGTCAGCCAGCGTGCGCCGACGATACCGTCGTCCAAGGGGCGCCCGGCCACGTAGCCGCGCAACTCGCCGGCGAAGGCGAAGCGCAGGTAGGTCACGTCCTTGCTCGGATGCTTCCAGTTGTAGATGCCGACCAGATGGGTCGGCTTGAAATGGTAGGCGGTTTCTTCCAGCGCCTCGCGCACGACGGCGTCGATCAGCGCCTCGCCTTCCTCGAGATGCCCGGCCGGCTGGTTGAAGGCCAGGCCGGCCTCGGTTTCTTCCTCGACCAGCAGGAACTTGCCGTCACGTTCGACAACGGCGGCAACGGTCACATTGGGTTTCCAGATCATCAGGGTCACGCAACGGCAAAACCGTTATTTTACCCGCTGTTTTCGGCTAGAATTACCGGCTTTGACACGCGCAACACGGAGAATCGAACATGTCCATGTCGGATCGCGACGGCTTTATTTGGCAAGACGGCAAACTGGTGCCCTGGCGTGAAGCCACCACCCACGTCCTCACGCACTCGCTGCACTACGGCATGGGCGTCTTCGAGGGTGTCCGCGCCTACAAGACCGAACGCGGTACCGCGATTTTCCGTTTGAAGGAGCACACCGAGCGCCTGTTCCGTTCGGCGCACATCTTCCAGATGCAGATGCCCTACTCGCAAGAGGAACTGAACGAAGCGCAGAAGGAAGTCATCCGCGCCAACAAGCTCGAATCCGGCTACCTGCGTCCGCTCGCCTTCTACGGCTCGGAAAAGATGGGCGTTTCGCCGAAAGGTGCCAAGGTGCACGTCATCATCGCCGCCTGGCCGTGGGGCGCTTACCTCGGCGAGGAAGGCATGCAGCGCGGCATCCGCATCAAGACCTCGTCCTACACCCGCCACCATGTGAACATCACCATGGTGCGCGCCAAGGCCTCCGGCAACTACATGAACTCCATCCTCGCCAACAACGAGGCGACTGCCGACGGCTATGACGAAGCCCTGCTGCTCGATCCGGAAGGCTACGCTTGCGAAGGCGCCGGCGAGAACCTGTTCATCGTCAAGAACGGCAAGCTGTACACGCCGGACCTGACCGCCTGCCTCGAAGGCATCACCCGCGCCACCGTCATGCAACTGGCCGGCGAGCTGGGTATCGAAGTCATCGAGAAGCGCATCACCCGCGACGAAGTCTATTGCGCCGACGAAGCCTTCTTCACCGGCACTGCCGCCGAAGTGACGCCGATCCGCGAACTCGACAACCGCCAGATCGGCCCCGGCCACCGCGGCCCGATCACCAAGGCGCTGCAGGAAAAGTATTTCGATGTGGTCTATGGCCGCTCGGCTGCGCACGCCGACTGGCTGGCCCTCGTCTAAACGGAACTCAGGGAGAAAACGATGTCCGACAAGCAAACCGTCGAAGTCAGCGCCGACGACCTGCCGCTGCATTGCCCGACGCCGAATTCGGCGCTGTGGAATCAGCATCCGCGCGTCTTCCTCGACGTGCTGAAGACCGGCGAAGTCGTCTGCCCGTACTGCAGCACCAAGTACGTCTTCAAGGGCGAAGCCCCCAAGGGCCATCACTAAGCTGACACCGCACAGAACGGCGGGTCCGGCGATTTCGTTCCGGCCCGCCGCTTTGTTGTGTGTCGAATCGGCATGAAAAAAGCCCTGATCGTCGCACCGTCCTGGATCGGCGACACCATCATGGCGCAGCCGCTGTTCGCGCGCCTGCATGCCAAGCACCCCGGCCTGACGCTCGACGCCACGGCGCCGCGCTGGGTCGCCCCGGTATTGACCCGGATGAGCGAAATCGCCGAGGTCATCGACAATCCCTTCGGCCACGGCCAGTTCGACCTGAAAGGCCGCTGGCGTCAGGGACGCGAACTCGCCGCACGAGGCTACGATGCCGTCTATGTGCTGCCCAACTCGATCAAGTCGGCCTTGGTGCCGTTCTTCGCCGGCATCCCCCGGCGCATCGGCTTCACCGGCGAATCCCGCTACGGCCTGATCAACCAGCGCCACCATCTCGACAAGCAGGCCCTGCCGCTCATGGTCGAGCGCTTCGCCCAACTGGCCGAAGCCCCCGGCACACCGCTGCCGCGCCCGGTTTTTTACCCAAAAATCGTGTCCACCGCAGCAATGCAGGCCAAGACGCTGGCTGAGCTCACTCTGCCGCGTCCGGACAAGATGGTCGCTTTCTGCCCCGGTGCCGAATACGGGCCGGCCAAGCGTTGGCCGGCAGCGCACTTCGCCGATCTGGCCAAGCGTTTTGCTGCAAGCGGCTTTGCCGTCTGGCTTTTCGGCTCGCCCAAGGATCATGCCGTCGCCGAGGAAATCGGCCGCCTGGCGCCCGGCCTCACGCACAATCTGTGCGGCACTACCTCGCTCGGCCAAGCCGTCGACCTGCTGGCCCTGGCCGACCTGGTGGTCTGCAACGATTCCGGCCTGATGCACGTCGCGGCAGCGCTCGACCGCCCCATCATCGCCCTCTACGGCTCATCTTCACCGGGCTTCACGCCGCCGCTGTCGGACCATGCCGACATTCTGAGCCTGAAACTCGATTGCAGCCCCTGCTTCAAGCGCGAATGTCCGCTCGGCCATCTCGACTGCCTGAATAAACTGTTGCCCGAGCAGGTTTTCGCTGCCAGCGAGAAATGGATCGCCGCATGAGCCAGTCAGCCGCCTACGCCACGCCGGAAGCTGCCGAACAAGCCTTCTACGACGCCGTCGCCCATTGCGATGCCGACCTGCTGATGCTGGCTTGGGCCGAGGACGAGGAAATCCTCTGCGTCCACCCGACCGGCGTTCGTTTGACCGGCGAAATTCCGATCCGCGAGAGCTGGCTCAGCATTTTCCAGAACGCCCGCCTGCGCATCCAGGCCGAGCCGGTCGCTCACTGGCAAAGTTCGGTGGTCGCCGTACACCACCTGACCGAAACCCTGTTCGTCGGCGACGATCCCAATCCGCAAGGGCCGCTGCACGTCACCCACGTCTACATGCGTGGCCCGCAAGGCTGGCGCCTGGTCGTACGCCACGCTTCGGCGGCCGACGACGAACACCAGGCAATGGCCGAAGCCATCCCGCACACCATCCACTGATGCCGACACCGCCCGCCTACGCCGCACCGGGCTGGCTACCGGGTGGCCACGCCCAGACCCTGTGGCCGCTGCTGATCAAGCCGCGCGGCCCGCGCTTGCGGCGCGAACGCTGGGAGACGCCGGACGGCGATTTCATCGACGTCGATTTCCTCGACGGTCCGGCCGATGCCCCCTTGCTTGTGCTATTTCACGGCCTGGAAGGCAGCTCGCGCAGCCACTACGCCATCTCGACGGCGCAAGCCTGCCAACGTGCCGGCTGGCGCCTTGCCCTGCCGCACTTCCGCGGCTGCTCCGGCGAACTGAACCGCCGCCCACGCGCCTACCACTCGGGCGACTCGGCGGAAATCGATTGGATCTTGCGCCGACTCCACGCCCAGAACGGCGAGCGGCAACTACACGCGGCCGGCGTCTCGCTTGGCGGCAACGCGTTGCTGAAATGGGGCGGCGAACAAGGTGAGCGCGCCAGCGAGATCGTCACCGGTATTGCCGGCATCTGCGCCCCGCTCGACCTGGCGGCTTGCGGCCATCATCTGGCGCGCGGCTTCAATCGCATCTATACGCAACACTTCCTCGGCACACTGAAACGCATTTCCGCTGCCCGCCTGCGCCACCACCCTGGCCTGTTCGACGCCCAGCGCATGCGCGCGGCGAACAATCTGTGGCAGTTCGACGATGCGGTGACCGGTCCCATCCATGGCTTCGCTGGGGCCGACGACTATTGGCAGCGCAGTTCGGCCAAGCCCTTCCTGGCCGACATCCGCATCCCTGCCTTGGCCATCAACCCACGCAACGATCCCTTCCTGCCGGCCTCCTATCTGCCAAAGGGGCACGAAGTCAGCTCCTGGGTCCGCCTGGAACAACCCGCCGCCGGTGGCCATGTCGGCTTCGTCAGCGGCCCCTTTCCGGGCACGCTGGACTGGTTGCCGCAAAGACTCCTACACTTTTTCCTTTACGAAACGCAGAAGAACAAACCATGAGCACTCTGCCCGCTGAAATCTTCAAGGCCTACGACATCCGGGGCATCGTCAACAAGTCGCTGACCGCCGACGTCGTGCGCCGCATCGGCCACGCCCTCGGCTCGCTGGCCGTCGAACAAGGCCAGACCGCCATCGCCGTCGGCCGCGACGGCCGCCTGTCCGGCCCGGAGCTGGCCGGCGCCCTGATGGACGGCATCTGCGCTGCCGGCTGCGACGCCATCGATATCGGCTGCGTGCCAACCCCGGTCACCTATTTCGCGGCCTACGAGCTGGGCTGCAACTCCTGCGTCTCGGTCACCGGCAGCCATAACCCGCCGGACTACAACGGCCTGAAAATGGTCATCGGCGGCACAACACTGGCCCTCGACGCCATCCAGCAGCTGAAGCAGCGCATCGAGGCCGGCAACCTGAAACATGGCCAGGGCAACAAGCGCAGCGCCGACGTGCGCGCTGCTTACATCGAGCGCATCGTTTCCGACATCAAGCTGGCCCGCCCACTGAAAATCGTCATGGACTGCGGCAACGGCGTGGCCGGTGCGGTCGCGCCGGAACTGTTCAAGCGCCTGGGTTGCGACATCATCCCGCTCTATTGCGAGGTCGACGGCAATTTCCCGAACCATCACCCCGACCCGTCCAAGCCTGAAAACCTGAAAGACGTCATCAAGGCGCTGCAGGAAACCGACGCCGAGTTGGGCATCGCCTTCGACGGCGATGGCGATCGCCTGGGCGTCGTCACAAAGGATGGCGAAATCGTCTTCCCGGATCGCCAATTGATGCTGTTCGCCGCCGACGTCCTGTCGCGCGTACCGGGCGGTCAGGTGATCTACGACGTCAAATGCACCCGCCTGCTGGCGCCGTGGATTCGCCAGCACGGCGGCGAGCCGCTGATGTGGAATACCGGCCATGCCCTGGTCAAGGCCAAGCTCAAGGAAACCGGCGCGCCGCTGGCCGGCGAGATGTCCGGCCACACCTTCTTCAAGGAACGCTGGTACGGCTTCGACGACGGCCTGTACACCGGCGCCCGCCTGCTCGAAATCCTCGCCCGCTCGGCCGATGCCAATGCACCGCTGAAAGCCCTGCCGAACTCGCCGTCGACCCCGGAACTGAACATCAAGATGGCCGAAGGCGAACCCTTCGCCCTGATCGACAAGCTGAAAGCCGAAGGCCAATTCGACGGCGCCAGCGAAGTGATCACCATCGACGGCGTGCGCGTCGAATATCCGGACGGCTTCGGTCTGGCTCGCCCGTCGAACACCACGCCGGTCGTCGTGCTGCGTTTCGAAGCCGACAACGCCGCTGCACTGGAACGCATCCAGGCCGCCTTCCGCCAGGCCCTCACGGCGGTCTGGCCGGGCGTCCAGTTGCCCTTCTAAGTCGAACATGAGCGACAGCGGAGCCGACCAGCTTTATCTCGGTCGCCAACCCATCCTTGACCGCGACCAGCGGCTCGTCGCTTACGAGCTGCTGTTCCGCAACGGCAGCCGCAACGCAGCCGAGGTGACCGACGGTGTCAGGGCGACCGCCACGGTCATCGCCAACGCCTTCAGCGAGCTGGGCATCGAGGCGGCGCTCGGCGGCTGCCGCGGTTTCATCAACGTTGACGAAGACTTCCTGTTCAGCGACGTGCTGGAACTTCTACCGCGTCACGCCGTGGTCCTCGAAATTCTCGAAACGGTGCCACCGACCGCGGCCGTGATCGAACGTTGCCGCGAGCTGAAGGCCGCCGGCTACACGCTGGCGCTCGACGACGTGGTACAGCTGGCGCCTGAATTCGCCGAATTGCTCGCCCTGGTCGAGATTGTCAAGGTCGATATCCAGCCGCTCAGCCGCGTCGAGTTGATGCAACTCGCCATCAAGCTCAAGCCCACGGGCAAGCAGTTGTTGGCCGAGAAGGTCGATTCGCGCGAACAGATGGAACAGTGCCTGAAGCTGGGCTTCACCCTGTTCCAGGGCTACTACTTTGCCAAGCCGACCATCATCGCCGGGCGCAAGCTCGATCATGGGCAGCTGTCGCTGATGAAGCTGATGAGCCTGCTGATGCGCGACGCCGAGAACGCCGAGCTGGAAGAGGCCCTGAAGCCCGAGCCGGGGCTGACCATCAACCTGCTGCGCATGACCAACTCGGTCGGTTGCGGCTGTGCCGAGAAGATCACCTCGCTCAACCACGCGATCACCGTACTCGGCCGGCGCCAGTTGCAACGCTGGTTACAGCTGCTGCTCTACTCGGCCAACGAACGTCAGGGCACGGCGAATCCCCTGCTGCTGCTGGCCGCCACGCGCGGCCGCCTGATGGAACTGCTGGCCGCCGAAGCACGCGCGAACGACGGAGTCTTCACCGACCAGGCCTTCATGGTCGGCATCATGTCGTTGATACCGGCATTGATCGGTCTGCCGATTCAGGAAATCGTCGCCCCGCTCGGACTCGCCACACCAGTCCATCAGGCGCTGTGCGACCGCTCCGGCGAGCTCGGCGCCCTGCTCCGCCTGACCGAAAGCTGCGAGGACGGCGATCTGGCGGGCCTGCGCGAGGTGCTTGCCGCGCTGCCGAATCTCGGCCCCAAAGCCGTCAATCGGGCACAGACCGAGGCGCTACAATGGGCCAACGACATCTCGCGCGAACAAGAAGGCTGACCCAGCTCTACATTCGCTTACAAAACGGAACAGGAAAGCCACAGTCGGCACCGAGCCGGCGTCCGACAATCGAAACCTGATGCCAACGCCAAACGAGACATGAACGAACGCCAAGCCTCCCAGTTATCCGCCCCGCCCTCCAGCTTCCTCGGCCGCTTGCTCGGCATTATGCTGAGCATCGCCCTGCTCGTCCTCGGCGCCATGTTCTCGCTGGTCGCCCTGGCCGTGGTTGCCGTCGTCGGTACGCTGTTCGCTGGCTGGTTGTGGTGGAAGACACGCAGCCTGCGCCGCGAGATGCAAAAAATGGCCGAAATGGCCGGTGCACCGCAGCAGGCGGCTCACTCGGCCGATTCGGCCATCATTGAAGGCGAGTGGGTTCGGGAAGACGCCGCCGGCGCTCCCGAACGGCAACCCCTGCGCTAATCAGCGCATCTTCTTGTCCGGTATAGCCCTGCCCTCAGCCCTAAATGACGGAGGCAGTCGTAAGCATCACAGGAAAAATAAAGCGCCCTATGGGCGCTTTATCTTACTCACAACAACCAGCTGACTTAGAAACGATAACCGACACCAATACCGGCGGTAATCGGGTTCAGGTCGAGCGAGCCAATCTTAGATCCACCCAGACGAACATCAGTTTCCATCGTGATGTACTTAACGTCCACGTTGACTGACCAATTCTTATTCAGTGCAAAATCGGCACCAACTTGTGCGACAAAGCCAAGTGAATCGCGGTCAACGGAAACCTTGCCAAGACCTGTGTTAAAGCTATTTTTCGTGAACATTGTGTAGTTCACACCCAGACCGACGTAGGGCTTGAACATACCTAGATCGGTGAAATGGTACTGGGCAACCAAAGACGGCGGCAACGCTTCGACGTGACCAATTTTACCCAAGGAGGCAGTATGAATATCCACCTGCTGCGGATAAGTCAGTACCAGTTCAAGCGCTAAATTCTTGGTGAAGAAATAGCTGAAGTCGACTTCGGGAATCCAGAGATCCTTGGCGGAAACTTCGCCTACCCCTGCATTTTGGAGGCCATCGTTGTTCTTGTTATCCCAAGAAATGCTGACCGCACGCGCACGAACCATGAATGATCCTTCGTCAGCAGCCTGAACACCAGCTGCAGAAATCAGGCCAGTTGCGGCGAGCAGAGCGGCAATCACTTTCTTTTGCATAGAAACACTCCCTTTTTTGTTTCGAAAAAAGCGAATGCTACCCCCGAATTAACTACTCATTTTGACATACGTCAACAATTAACCATTCCGGTTATATGGTTATGTTATCGATAGCTCCCAATATGTAATTAATAGATACCCCTAGTGAACCTACCGCGACAGGCGCTAGCGAAATCAGCGCATCTTCGGGTTCAACGAGCCCCGGTTGTAGTCCTTGTCGCCGGGCATGATCAGGCGACCAATGCCAAACGCCCCGCCCTGCGCATCGACCGGGCGGGTCTTGTTCTCCGGATACTCGGCGGCCACCTTCTTGGCCTCTTCCGCCTTGGCGGAATCGACATATTCCCAGCGGCCATTCGGAAAAAGGCGAACCTTCTGGCCTTCGACCGTGGTCGCCTCCAGCGGCGTACGATCCAGTTCCGCCGCCTGGCAGACGCCGGCCAACAGGCCGGCAGCAATCAACAGAGTGATTTTCACAGCTTTCCTTCCACCCAGGATTTGACCGAGGCCAAGGCCGCCGGCAGGTTTTCCGGTTGCGTACCGCCGGCTTGGGCCATGTCGGGACGACCGCCGCCCTTGCCGCCGACTTGCTGGGCGACCATGTTGACCAGCTCGCCGGCCTTGACCTTGCCGGTCAGATCGGCCGTCACCCCGGCAATCAACGTCACCTTGCCATCAGCCGACGACGACAGCACGATGGCCGCCGACTTCAGCTTGTCCTTCAACTTGTCCATGGTTTCGCGCAGCGCAGTCACGTCAGCGCCTTCGAGGGTTGCGGCAAGCACTTTCGCGCCCTTGACCTCGACCGCCTGGCTGACCAGATCGTCCCCCTGCGACGCGGCCAGCTTGGACTTCAGACGGGCCAGCTCCTTCTCCAGCGCGCGAACGTTGTCCATGATGCCAACGACGCGTTCGGCGATATCGTCCGGCGTCGTCTTCAACAAGGCCGAGATGCCATTGACGCGGTTTTCCTGCGCCTGCACGTAGGACAATGCATTGGTGCCGGTAATCGCCTCGACACGGCGCACGCCGGCAGCAACACCGGCTTCGGAAACGATCTTGAACAGGCCAATGTCGCCGGTGCGGCTGACGTGCGTGCCGCCGCAGAGTTCCTTGGAGGAGCCGATGGCTACGACGCGCACCTCGTCGCCGTACTTCTCGCCGAAGAGCATCATGGCGCCGGACTTCTGAGCATCTTCGATACCCATCACGCGGCTGTCGGTCGCGGCGTTGGCGAGGATTTCGGCATTAACGATTTCCTCGACCTCGCGGATTTCTTCGGCCGTCATCGGCTGGGTATGCACGAAGTCGAAACGGGTCTTGTCGGGATCGACCAGTGAGCCCTTTTGCTGGACGTGGCCGCCGAGCACCTGGCGCAGCGCCTTGTGCATCAGGTGGGTGACCGAGTGGTTGCGCGCCGTGGCGCTACGCGACGCAACATCCACCTTGGCGGCGACTTCCTGGCCGACGACAAGCTTGCCGGTCTTCAGCACGCCATGGTGCCCGAAGACGGCAGCCTGAATCTTCAGGGTATCTTCCACGGCGAAGATGCCGCCGACGCCCTTCAATTCGCCACGGTCGCCGACCTGGCCACCGGATTCGGCGTAGAACGGGGTGTTGTCGAGCACGACGACGCCCAAATCGCCCTCATTCAGCTCGTGCACCGCAGCACCGTCCTTGTACAGCGCCAGCACCGTGCCCTTGGCTTCGAGCGACTCATAGCCGTGGAAGGTGGTTTCGGCGCCAACGTATTCGAGGTTGGTCGCCATCTTGAACTTGCCGGCGGCACGCGCCTGCTCTTTCTGGCGGGCCATGGCAGCGTCGAAGGCCGCACCGTCGACGGTGACATTACGCTCGCGGCAGATATCGGCGGTGAGGTCGAGCGGGAAGCCGTAGGTATCGTGCAGTTTGAAGGCGGTTTCGCCGTTGAACACGGTAACGCCCTTGGCGACCATCGCGGCGAGTTCGCCTTCGAGGATTTCCATGCCGTTCTCGATCGTCGCGAAGAAGCGGTCTTCTTCCTGCTTCAACGTGGCGACGACCTTGGCCTGGTTTTCCTTGAGTTCGGGATAGGCTTCGCCCATCTGCTCGACCAGATCCGGCACCATTTTGTGGAAGAACGCAGCGCGTGCGCCCAGCTTGTAGCCGTGGCGGATGGCGCGGCGGATGATGCGGCGCAGCACGTAGCCGCGGCCTTCATTGCCCGGAATGACGCCGTCGGCGATCAGGAAGGAGCAGGCGCGGATGTGGTCGGCCAGCACTTTAAGCGACGGGCTGTTCATGTCGACATCGCTGGTCTCGCGCGCCGCGGCGGCGATCAACGCCTGGAACAGATCGATTTCGTAGTTGGCATGCACGCCCTGCAGTACGGCGGAGATGCGCTCCAGGCCCATGCCCGTGTCGACGGAAGGCTTGGGCAGCGGATGCATGACCCCGGCTTCGTCGCGGTTGAACTGCATGAAGACGTTGTTCCAAATTTCGATGAAACGGTCGCCGTCTTCTTCCGGCGATCCCGGGGGGCCGCCCCAGTGCTTTTCGCCGTGGTCATAGAAGATTTCGGTACAGGGGCCGCAGGGGCCTGTATCGCCCATCATCCAGAAGTTGTCGGAAGCGTAGCGCGCGCCCTTGTTGTCGCCGATACGCACGATCTTCTCGGCCGGCACGCCGACCTCCTTGTGCCAGATGTCGTAGGCCTCGTCGTCCTCGGCATAGACCGTGACCATCAGCTTTTCCTTGGGCAGGCCGTAGACCTCGGTCAGCAGTTCCCAGGCGTACTTGATCGCATCGCGCTTGAAATAGTCGCCGAAGCTGAAGTTGCCCAGCATTTCGAAGAAAGTATGGTGACGCGCGGTGTAGCCGACGTTTTCCAGGTCGTTATGCTTGCCGCCGGCGCGCACGCACTTCTGCGAAGTGGTGGCACGGCTATAGGGACGCTTGTCGAACCCGAGGAAGACGTCCTTGAACTGGTTCATGCCGGCGTTGGTAAACAACAGCGTCGGGTCGTCGTGCGGCACCAGCGACGAAGAAGCCACGATCTGGTGGCCCTTGGCGGCGAAGAAGTCGAGGAATTTCTGGCGGATTTCGGAGCTTTTCATCAGCTGATGGCCTTGGCGGCTTTGAATATACGAAACCCGTGATTTTAAATGAAAGCTGCGTGTAGCAGGGCATACAAAAATCGCCCAGGCAAAAAGACAAAGCCCGCCTGCTTGGCGGGCTCATGTACTTGAATCTGGCTTAACGACGACGCGGACGATCGACCAGGCCGTTGTGGTTATAGTCGTGCTGCCGGTCATGCTTCTGGGCGTAGATACGGCGACTTTCGACTTCCTGCGCCTGGTGCAACCGGGCACGCTCGCGACGGGTGACCACGCCATCGGCTTTGGCGCGGTTTTCCATGTTCTCGACATGCTGCTGACCACGCTCCATGCGGTTCGCTTCGCGCTGGGTGAGGGCGCCGGAGGCCACGCCCTGATCGATACGCTGCTCCTGATTGGCCTGACGCTGATCGACGCGCGGGGTATTGGCCTGGGCAAAAACGGCAGCCGGCAAAAGAAGGGACACTACGGCGATGGCTTGCAGATGCTTCTTCATGATTTTCTCCTGTTCGTGGCGAATTGCCTGGCCGCCATTACAAGGCAAATGGCATGAAAAATCAGCCGCCCAAATGCAAGCTTTTGTAAAGACTTGTTTCCGGCGCGAAGAGATCGAGCCGGTCGGTGAACAGCGACGCGACACCACGCCCAAACAGCAATTGGGCCGCCAGTGAATCGTTGACCGTGTAGGCCAGGACGGGAACTTGACCTTCCCGAGCTAGGGCCAAGACTTCATTGCTCAGCCTGTCCGCTCGGCAATGCAACGAATACGCACCGAGACGCTGGAAGGTCGTCTGCCAGTCATCGGGCACTTTTTCGTAGAGCAAACCGCGCGGCAAGGCGGGGGCGACTTGGCGCGCAACCTCGAGGGCTTCATGCGAAAATGAGGACAGCAAGGGCGGCGTCGGCGCATCGCGCCAAAGCACAGCCACTTCGCGAGCGACGACCTCGCCGGTCAGCACCTCGTAACCGGTGGCCGGCTTGATTTCGACATTGGCCAACAACCCGTACTGCCGACACAGCGCGGCCGCTTCGGCCAGACTTGGAATATGTTCGCCACCGCCGGCATCCAGCGAGAACAGAACGGCATCGGGGGTATCGGCCACCCGGCCGCAGACGCTGGTCGTCCGCTCCAGTGTTTCGTCGTGAATCAGGACGGGCGTGCCATCCTGCGACAACATGACGTCGAATTCGACGGCAGTGAACCCGAGACGCGCCGCCAGCCGGATACCGGCCAGCGTATTCTCCGGCGCCAGCGCTCCGCCGCCGCGATGGGCAATCCAGCGCGGCAGCGGCAGGGGCATCAGAAGGGCTGCACCTTCTTCAACTGCGGATGTGCGCCGAGGATGGCGTTACCGCGATTCACTGCTACATCCAGACCGGCCTTGGGCGGCTTCTTGTCAGCCCAGACGACGTCCAGTTCTTCGTTGGTGATGATGCGTACCGCGTCAATGTCGGATACGTGGGGTACCTGGGATGCACCCTTGCCCTTGAGCGACGCGTAGGCAACTTCGAGGGTCCGATCGCCATTCTGCAACAGCTTGCTGCGTGCAGCGGCACGGGCCGCCGGCGTCAGTGGCAGGCCGCCATAGACACGCACCACCTCAATTTGCATTTCCGGCGACAGCAGGAAGGAAACGAATTTGGCGATCTGCTTGTATTCCGCCGCCGGACGGCCGGCGCCGATCCATACGGAAGCCCCGTCAGCCAGCGAGGACTGGCGGCCACCATAGACATCGTCATGGTAAGGCAGCGGAGCGACGCCCAGCTCGACGCCCTTGGCGTCAGCGAAATCGACGTGCTCGCGGGAATCGGTGGTGATCATCGCGCACTCGCCGTTGCGGAAATGCTGACTGGCCTCGTCGCGTCTACCGAAAAGTTTGAAGTAGTTGGCCTTGACCCAGGTGGTCATCATTGCCACATGCTTGACCTGCGGCAGCCCGTTGAAGGTCAGTACGCTCTTGTCCGATACGGCCGGCACGCCGGAAATGGCGCTGACGTTGTCGACATGCACCCAGACCGGCCACGACGTGGTGTAGGGGCAGGTGTAACCGGCATCCTGCAATTTGTCGAGCACGCCCTGCATCTCGAACCAGGTCTTGGGCGGTTGCTCCGGGTCAAGCTTGGCCTTGCGGAAGGCGTTCTTGTTGTAGAAAAGCACCGGCGTCGAATAGACCAGGGGCAAGGCGACGACACGCCCCTTGGCATCGACCACCCCGGCCTTCAGGTCGGCGGAGAAATCGGCGCCATTGATCGGCTGACCATTCTTGGCCATCACCTCGTGCAGAGGCAGGAAGGCCTTCGGCTGCGTCAGCACTTCGCTCATGTCATAGCGCGTCATCAGGTTGAGGCCGACCGGTTTGTCACCCTTTTCCAGACGCTTCAGTTTCAGGTTGTTGCCGCTTTCCTTGTTGAAGCGATCGACGACTGCCTGCAGGCGTTCCTCGTAGGCCGGACCAAGGTTATGGGCAAGTTCGAATTCCGTGGAAACAGCTGGCGCGGGAGCGGCCGCAGCCTTGGGGGGTTTGGCCGGTTTGGCAGCAAACGCAGAACAGGCGAAAGCCACGGCCGAAACGGCAAGCAGCGGTCGAATGCACTGGGACATAAATACTCCAAGTGGTTACGCAAAGCGAACGATTATACTCCCCGCTGTATTGCGAGCAGACCCCCACAAATCTTCCGAATATGCGAGAATTGCGATCATGATCCAGCGACTTTTTATCGTTCTGGCCCTCCTGACCCTAACCGGCTGCGACCAAGTCAGCCAAAAGCTCGGAATGGAAGACCCGGCCAAGAAGGAAGCGCGCCTCGAACCCGAAGCAAAGGCGGTGGGTAGCGCCTGCCGACACTCGGGGAGAGCGATCGAGGATTGCTACTCCATCTACAGCTGGCTGCCCAAAGCAGGCATCTACGCGGGATGGCGGGAGATGGATTCATACATGCGGGAGAACGAAATCGAAACAGTTCCGCCGCAGCTTCCGCCCCCGGAACCGCCAAGCCTAGGCAAAAAGAAGAAAAAGGCCGCCGCAACGGAAGGGGAAGCTGAAGGCAAAGCAAACGGCAGCGACAAGGAAGGCGAAAGCGGCAGCAAAAGTGTAGAAAAGGCCAGCGAGAAACACTAGCGCCGCTACCGCCGCACTGACTCAAGCCCAAGAGGAGGCCTATGCAGTTCCCGGCGATATTTCATGGCATTCGCAGCAAGCTGATTGCCATCTTCGTGCTGATCAAGGTGGTCCCCTTGGTCCTGCTCGCCTGGTTTGCCTGGCACGCAGCCAGCCAGTTGGGCGAGGATGTATCCCACGAAGCCGCCGGCATGGCCGACACCATGCTCGGAACGATCAAGAGCATGGGCAAGACCATGGTCGACGACTCGATCCGCGCGTTAGACCTACGTTCGCGCGAGGCAATCGAAGCACTGACGACCGACACGGCCAAGGAAATCGCCTCATTTCTCTACGATCGCGATGCCGACATCCGCCGGGCCGCCGGCATCGACCCGAGCGAAGCCAGTTTCAGGGCCTTCCTCTCTGACCGTAAGCGTCCCCTTTATCAGCACGGCAAGTGGCAGCTTGCGGAAGACGGCAAATCCTGGGTGGCCGCCAAACCAGTAACACTTGAGGCCAAGGTCACGCGTGCGATCCTCCCCGATAACGCGCGTGACTTCCATGTCCGTGCTCCCGAATATCTCGGCGAAAAGGAAATGCGCCCGTTGTTCGTCGAAATGACCTACATCGGCCTGGATGGCCAGGAGAAAGTCAAAGTCACCACGAACGACCTGACTGAAAAAACCCTAAAAAATGTAGTGCACCGCAGCAATACCTTTATCGGAGCGGAAACCTATTTTGCCGAGTTGAAGAAGCTGAAGCCTGGCGAGATATATGTCTCCAATGTCATTGGCGCTTACGTCCCGACGCATGTGATCGGGGCCTACCTGCCAGCAACAATGGAAAAGGCCGGCAAACCGTTCAAACCGGAAGAATCTGCCTATGCAGGCACCGAAAACCCCGTCGGCAAGCGCTTCCGCGGCATCGTGCGCTGGGGAATGCCGGTAATCAAAAACGGACAAATAGCCGGATACGTAACACTGGCGCTGGATCACGACCACATTCGCCAATTTTCCGATCGCCTGATGCCAACGGAGCAGCGATACACGCCGATTGCCGACCCCATCAAGGGGAATTACGCCTTCCTCTGGGATAACAAGAGTCGTTCGATATCCCACCCCCGCGACTACATGATCGTCGGCTACGATCCGAGCACCGGACGTCCTGCCACGCCCTGGATGGACGAAGAGCTTTACGCTGAATGGCAAAAAAGTGGCAAGCCTTCCGATGAATTTCTCGCCGAAATCCCCCCTTTCCGCGACCCGAATTTGAAACGCAAACCTGCGAAGGCACTCACCAAAGCCGGTACCGTCGGACTCGATTGCCGTTACCTGAACTTCTCGCCGCAATGCGATGGCTGGAACGCGCTCACCGAACACGGGGGCTCCGGCTCCTTCGTGATCTTCTTCTCGGGCCTCTGGAAACTGACCACCGCTGCCGCCATTCCCTATTACACGGGGCAATATGCCAAGTCCCCACAGGGATTTGGATTCGTCACCATCGGGGCCAACGTCGACGACTTCCACAAGGCGGCCAGCGACACCGCAGTCAAGATCAATACCCTGGTTGGTGAGAAGGACGACCAGCTAAAAACCGAACGCAGCCAACTCTTGCGTAACATCGAGCGCAGCCTGACCACTACTGCGGCAGGCCTATGGGGGTCCACGCTGATCATGATCATTGTCGTGATCGGTATTGCCGTGTGGATGGCCAACCTGCTGACAACCCGTATCACTTCGATGATCGACGGCATTCATGCTTTCCAGGGTGGCGATCTGCAACGTCGCCTCGATGCCAGTTCGTCGGATGAAATGGGCGAACTCGCCAGTTCATTCAACCGCATGGCTGATTCGGTTGAAGAATCGTTCAAGCGACTGGAAGACGCCAAAGAAAAGGCAGAAGAGGCCAACCGGCAAAAAACGGCTTTCCTCGCCACGATGTCACACGAACTCCGTACACCGCTCAATGGCATTCTCGGCTTCGCAGACTTGCTGCGGATGGACCTGGAAAATCCTGAGCATCAGCAATATGCCTCGGTAATCTACCAAAGCGGTGAGCATCTCCTGCAACTCGTCAGCGAAATCCTCGACCTTGCCAAAATTGAAGCTGGAGAAATGATCTTCAGCATTGTCGACACCGCGCTACAGGAACTGGTTGATGAATGCGTGGCCGCACATCGTCAGACTGCATCGAAAAAGGGCTTGCCGCTCATCGTCGAATCTGCCCCCGACCTGCCGCAAAGCATCCAGGCGGACCCAGGTCGCCTGAAGCAAGTGCTGCACAACCTGCTCAGCAATGCCGTCAAATTTACGGAGCGCGGCAGCATTACGGTGCTGCTGGCCAAAGACGAAAATGACGAGATTTCCGTTTCAGTCCGAGATACCGGGCCGGGGATTCCGCAGGAATCTCAGGTTTTGGTTTTTGAAAAATTCAAGCAACTGGAGAATTTCCTGACTCGCGAGCACGGAGGGACAGGCCTGGGCCTTGCTCTTGCCAAGCAGTTGATTGAAGGCATGGGCGGCAGAATTACTCTGACCTCGACTGTCGGCGAAGGCTCCACCTTCACGGTGTTCCTGCCACTGAAAGCCAACAATGGCTGATCACCTTGCTCTCGTCGTAGACGACAACGCAACCAACCGCCTTCTGGCAGCCACGATACTCAAAAAACTCGGCTGGTCGGTCAGTGAAGTCGATTGTGGCGAACGTGCTCTGGAAGAGGTAGCGCTCAAGCGATTCCGTTTTGTCCTGCTCGACATCAGCATGCCGGGACTCACCGGTGAAGAGACTTGTGTTCGTTTACGTGCCGCTCCCGATGGAGAACAGATGTTCATCGTCGCCTATACCGCCCATGCCTTCCCGGAGGAACGCGACCGCATCCTCGCCGCCGGTTTTGACGACCTGTTGATCAAGCCTTTTAGCCGCCAGCAACTGGAGGCCCTAGTGGAAAAGCTGTAACGGGAACCGACAAACCGGACAGCGACCGATACAGCGGCGTATAATGCCGCCCCATGTCTGAAATCAATACCTTAGGCGCCGAAACGGCTGCCACTCCCGCGGCGGAAGTCGCCCCTGAAATCACCTTCGCCGATCTGGGCCTGGCGCCCGAGATTCTGCGCGCCGTCACCGAGATGGGCTACACCAAGCCGACGCCGATTCAGGCCAAGGCCATCCCGCTCGTCATCGGCGGCAAGGACATCATGGGCGGGGCGCAAACCGGGACCGGAAAAACCGCCGCCTTCACGCTGCCCATCCTGCAGCGCATCCTGCCCTTCGCCAGCAGCAGCCCGTCGCCGGCCAAGCATCCGGTGCGCGCCCTGATCCTCGCGCCGACCCGCGAACTGGCCCTGCAGGTGTTCGAGTCGGTCAAGGCCTACAGCAAGCACACCCCGCTACGCGCCATGTGCGCCTTCGGCGGCGTCGATATCAAGCCGCAAATCGCAGAGCTGAAGAAGGGCGTCGAAATTCTCGTCGCCACGCCAGGTCGCCTGCTCGACCACGTCGAGAACAAGAGCGTCAGCTTCAACTCGGTCCAGGCACTGGTCCTCGACGAAGCCGACCGCATGCTCGACATGGGCTTCATCCCGGACGTCACGCGCATCCTCAACATGCTGCCGCAGCAACGACAAAGCCTGCTGTTCTCGGCCACCTTCTCGGAAGAAATCAAGAAGCTGGCCGATACCATGTTGACCTCGCCGGTGTTGGTCGAAGTGGCGCGACGTAATCAGGTTTCAGAAACGATTACCCACCGCGTGCACCCGGTTTCCGAATACGGCAAACGTGGCTTGCTGACCAAGTTGCTGAAATCGGGCGAAATTCGCCAGTGCATCGTGTTCATGCGGACCAAGCAGGGCTGTTCGCGCCTGACCCGCGAACTGCAGCGCGCTGGCATCAAGGCCGATGCCATCCACGGCGACAAGAGCCAGCTCGACCGCATCAAGGCGCTTGATGCCTTCAAGGCTGGCGAAACACACGCCCTGATCGCCACCGACGTCGCCGCTCGCGGCCTGGACGTGGATGACCTGCCTTACGTCATCAACTATGAGTTGCCGCACACGCCCGAGGATTACGTGCACCGGATCGGCCGTACCGGCCGCGCCGGCAAGATGGGTAATGCCATTTCGCTGGTCAGCGCCCATGAGGTCTGCTATCTGGTCGATATCGAGAAGCTGATCAAGCGGCCGATCGAGCAGGTTGAAGTGGCTGGCTTCGAAGCGGAGCCGGAATACGAATATCCTCCGGGCAACAAGAAAAAGCGTACAGCCCCTCCGCCCAAGGCACCGCTTGCCCACAAGCCGGAGCGCACCGATCGACGCGGCCAGCGCCGCAATCCGATGATCGCTGCCGACGGTTTCGACTTCAGCAAGCCCTATGAGGAAAAGCTCGAACCCATGGGTGAAGTGCCGGATTCGCCGACGGCACCGGCCAAGCCGGACCCGCACAAACCGAAGCGGGTGGTCGCCGCGCTGCTCGGCGGCTTGGGCCGCAAGGGCTGATCTGCTCAAACAAAAACGGCGCCTGCAGGCGCCGTTTTCATGTCAATTCGCTGTACCCGGAGTGCGCGGCACGAAACCGGCCGGTGGTTTCGGCTTGGTTTCCGGCACGTCGACCAGCTTGATGACGGCGATGGAAACGTTGTCGCCATTGCCGCCGGCACGCTGACGCGCCTTTTCGATCAGGATTTCGCAGGCCTGGCGCGCCGAGTTGTCGGCCACCAGCGTCGCCAGTTCGACATCGTCGAAATAGGCCCACAGACCGTCGGAGCAGAGGACGAAGGCATCGCCGCCAAGCAACTCGCCGACTTCGGCAAAGTCGAATTTCGGCTCGTCCTGCCCGCCCAGCGAGGTCAGCAGCACATTGCGGTTCGGGTGAGTGGCAGCCTGCTCGAGCGTGATACGCCCGGTGGCCAGCAGATGTTCGACGTAGGAATGATCGACCGTCCGTTGCACCAGCTGCTTGCCGCGGAAATGATAGAGACGGCTGTCGCCGCAATGCGCCCAGGTAATCGTCTTCGGCTGCAGCAACAACATGACGGCCGTGCTATGCGGATCTTTTTCGTTGATGAAGCGCGATGCCTTGATCATCGTGTGCGCCTCACGCATGCTGTTTTCCAGCATGCAGCGCGGCACTTCGTCATCCGGCGAAAAATGCTCGAGATTGGTCTTGGCGGTGTGGATCACCTGCTCTGCGGCCAGCGCCCCACCGGTATGTCCGCCCATGCCGTCAGCCACCACCGCCAGTGCCACGCCACGTCGGCGCGGGTGCGCCAGTATGGCGACACGATCCTGCTGTTCCTTGCGATCCCCTTGGTGCTGCGCCGCGCATGCGTCGATTGCTATCGGCATCCCCTCTCCTTTCCAGCGGGAAGACTATCACGAAAGGCCGGGGGCGCGTTTAACATTGTCATTACAATTGACTGATCAATAGCCGGCCTCGTGAAAGCGCTCCTTCACGATATCGACGAACTCAGGCAGGGTATCTGTGCTCAGGCCCAACTCCTCGAAAACGTGCTCGCGCACGCCGTCCCACTCCGGATTCGGCGCATGCAGATCCTGATAATGGATTTCGAAAGCCAGTTGCAGGATCGCCACCATGCTGCGTGCCTTGTGGTCGGGTAATTCAGCCAAGGCATGGTGAAAGCGGATGGCATCGCAGATGAACTCCGGCAAATGCCAGTGGCGCGCCACCAGATAGCCGACCACGCAATGATCGGCGTTGAACTTGCGGTCTTCCTCGGCCAGATCCACCCAGCGCCCCGGTTCGCCCAGGCCCATTGCCGCGCAATAAACCGGGAAGCGCTGCATCAGCAAAGGCACCCCACAATCATGGAAGATGCCTGCCAGGTAGGCCTGATCCGGGAAGATATTGCATACCGTGACACGTTCGTCGGCGACCAGCATGGCCAACTGCGCGATACGCTGCGAGCGCGACCAGAAAGCCTCGTAAACCTGCTTGTTCTTCTTCAAATCACCGGCCTGGGTCATGGCGATGGCCTGAACCAGGTTAAAGGTCTGCTGGACGCCAACCGCGTGCAGAATCTGTTCGACCGAGTCGATTGGCTGGTGCTGCCGATAAGCGGGGCTGGCCACCACTTTGAACAGCAGTGCCGTCACGCCCGGATCCTGCTCGATCACCCGCGCCAGCCGGCGAACGTCCATCTCCTTGCGTGCCATGTGTTTGCGCAGTTCCTCGAGCACCTGCGGCTGCGGCGGAATCTTCACCCCGCCTTCGAGCAAGCGGCGCACGCGCGCGGCATCCTCTTCACCCAGGCTGCGGGTGATCTCGTAAATCGAATTTCCCTGAATCACGAAAGTATCTCGTCTATCAACTCTATCCAGTGCCTGACCGGCGTTTCGCTACCGGACTGCAAATGGGTCAGGCAACCGATGTTGGCCGTGGCAATCACGGCCGGGAGGCCGGCATGCAGCGCGGCCAGCTTATTATCCCGCAACTTGCCGGCGATTTCCGTCTGCAGCACGGAATAAGTACCGGCCGAACCGCAGCACAAATGGCTGTCGGCCACCGGCGTCAGCTCGTAGCCTGCCGCCGTCAGCAATTCCTCGACCACGCCGCGCACCTTCAAGCCATGCTGCAGCGTGCAGGGCGAATGGAAGGCCAACTTGCCGCGCGACGCAACGCGTTGTGCGAGGGCCGAAATTAGCGCGGCCTTCTCGGCCAACAGCACTTCGGCCGGATCGCGGCAAAGCTCGCTGATTTTTGCCGCTTTTTCACTGTACACCGCATCATCGGCCAGAATATGCCCATAGTCGCGCACCTGCACGCCGCAGCCGGAGGCGGTGACGACAATCGCCTCGACACCGGCCTCGATATGCGGCCACCACGCGTCGATATTGCGCCGCATGTCGTCCTTGGCCGGCTCCGGATCGTTCAGATGGAAGCGCACCGCGCCGCAACAGCCAGCCTTGTCCGCCTCGAACAACTCGATGCCCAAATGATCCAGCACGTGCGCCGTCGCTGCGTTGATATTCGGTGCTAGCGCCGGCTGCACGCAACCGGCCAGCGCTAGCATGCGGCGGGCGTGCTTGCCTTTCGCCGGCCAGGCCTTGGCTGCCGGTTGGGCCGGCGGCAGCTTGTCGGCCAAAGCCGACGGCAAGAGCGGACGCAAGGCGCGTCCAACGCCGACCGCCGCACTGAACAGCGCGGTATTGGGCAACACGGCCTTCAACAACTGACGGGGCAATGCCTCCTTCAGCGGGCGTTGCAGCTTGCGCTCGACCACCTCGCGCCCAATGTCCAGCAGATGGCTGTATTTGACGCCCGATGGGCAAGTCGTTTCGCAGGAACGGCAGGTCAGGCAACGGTCGAGGTGCGTGCGCGTCTTTTCGGTGACCGGCTGGCCTTCGAGCATCTGCTTAATCAGGTAGATGCGACCGCGCGGACCGTCCAGCTCGTCACCCAGCAATTGGTAGGTCGGGCAGGTGGCGGTGCAGAAACCACAGTGCACGCACTTGCGCAGGATGTCCTCGGCAACCTGGCCAGCGCGACTCTCCCGGATGAAATCGGCGAGTTTGGTATCCATCAGAACTCCGCGTAGAGACGACCGGGGTTGAGGATGCCGCGCGGATCGAAGGCTTTTTTCAGGCGGCGATGCAGCGCCAGCAATGCCGGCGACAACGGCGCGAAGGCGTCCTCGCGGCAACGCAGCGATTCTGGTGCGCGATAGAGGGTGGCGTGGCCGCCGGAGCGCGTCGCACGCTCGCGAATCTCGGCCTGCTCCCCACCATACCAGCGTAGGCTGCCGCCCCACTCGATGGCGCGCAGATCGTCGAGGCCGAGATCAGCAGCAGTCGAGGGCACAGCGACACGCCACAGCACTTTGCCGGCATAGGCCGCGTGCGTTTGCTCGCGCACGGAAATCCAGTGTTTTTGGCCGTGCACCGCAGAAGTGCCGCCCAGCTTTCGGCACGCGGCATCGACTGCCGCCTGCGCGCCGGAGAGGCGCAGCCAGAGCTGGCCGTCGAGCCAGAACGAGGCCGAAATCGGCAAGGGCTGGCCGCCCCAGGCGTTGAGCCGGCGGATCGCTTCGGCAGCGTCGCACTCGAAGACCAGCGTCGTCTCAGCGACTGGTTGCGGCAGCACCTTGAGGGTCACTTCGGCCAGCACACCGAGCGTGCCGAGGCTACCCGCCAGCAGGCGCGAAACATCGTAGCCGGCCACGTTCTTCATGACCTGCCCGCCAAAGTTCAACACCTGCCCGCTGCCATCAACCAACTTGGCCCCGAGCACGAAATCGCGCACCGCCCCGGCCTGCTGCCGACGCGGGCCGGACAAACCGGCCGCGACGCAGCCGCCGACCGTCGCCTGGCCGCCGAATTGCGGCGGCTCGCAGGCCAGCATCTGCTTCTTCTCGGCCAGCGCCGCTTCGATCTCGGCCAGCGGCGTACCGCAGCGCGCGGTCAGGTACAGCTCGGTCGGTTCGTAGGCGACGATGCCGCGATGCGCCGAAACGTCCAGCACCTCGCCGGCCAGCAGGCCGCCGTAGAAATCCTTGCTGCCGCCGCCGCGCACGCGCAGCGGGGTGTGCCGGTCGTGTGCTGCCCGGACGGCGGCGACGATGTCGTCAAGCTGCATCAGAAGCGCTCCAGTTCCGGGAATTTGATCTCGCCATGATGCACATGCATGCGTCCGTATTCGGCGCAGCGGTGCAGGCTGGGCACAGCCTTCCCGGGGTTGAGCAGGCCCTCGTCGTCAAAGGCCGCCTTGATGCGGTGGAAGGCCGCCAGCTCGGGCGTGGCGTATTGCACGCACATCTGGTTGATCTTCTCGATGCCGACACCGTGTTCGCCGGTAATCGAGCCACCCAGCGCCACCGACAGCTCCAGAATCTCCGCGCCGAAGGCTTCGGCTTTTTCCCAGTCGCCGGGTTTGGACATGTCGTACATGATCAGCGGATGCAGGTTGCCGTCGCCGGCATGAAATACGTTGGCGCAGCGCAAACCATATTTCTTTTCCATCTCGGCGATGGACGAAAGCATTTCGGCCAGCCGCTTGCGCGGGATGGTACCGTCCATGCAGTAATAGTCCGGCGTAATGCGCCCGACCGCCGGGAAAGCGGCCTTGCGCCCCGCCCAAAAACGCAGGCGCTCGGCTTCGGATTGGGACACGCGGATATCGCGCGCCCCAGCCGCCATCAGCACCTCGCGCACGCGGGCGATTTCCTCGGCCACTTCTTCCGGCGTGCCGTCCGATTCGCAGAGCAGGATGGCCTCGGCCTTCAGGTCGTAGCCGGCTTTGACAAACGGTTCGACCGCGGCAGTCGCCGGCTTGTCCATCATCTCCAGTCCGGCCGGGATGATGCCCGCCGCGATGATCGCCGCCACGGCGTCGCCAGCCTTGGCGACATCGTCGAACGAAGCCATCACCACCTGCGCCAGCTCGGGCTTGGGCACCAGCTTGACCGTCACTTCGGTGACCACGCCAAGCATGCCTTCCGAACCGATGAACAAGGCCAACAGATCGTAGCCCGGCGCATCCGGCCCTTCGCCACCGATCTCGAAGACTTCGCCCTCGATGCTGATGACGCGAACGCGCAGCACGTTATGCACGGTGAGGCCATATTTCAGGCAATGCACGCCGCCCGAATTCTCGGCCACGTTGCCGCCCAGCGTGCAGGCGATTTGCGACGAGGGATCGGGCGCGTAATAGAGGCCGTGCGGGGCGGCGGCTTCGGACACCGCCAGATTGCGCACGCCGGGCTGAACCATGGCCAGCCGCGCCAGCGGATCGACGCGCAGAATCTTGTTGAAGCGCGCCAGCGACAGCACGACGCCCTGCGCATGCGGCCGCGCGCCACCCGACAGGCCCGTCCCCGCGCCACGGGCGACGACCGGCACGCCGAGTTGGTGACAGGTGCGCAACACGTCGATCACCTGCCCCTCGTTCTCCGGCAGGCAAACGGCCATCGGCATCTCGCGATAGGCCGTCAGGCCATCGCACTCGTAGGGGCGCAGATCCTCGTCGTCATGCAACAGGCAATGCCGAGGCAGGATGCCTTGCAGGCGACGAATCAGAGTGTCTCGCTCCGTGTGGAAATCTTTGTCTTTTTCTAGCATGGGCTCATTCTACGCCGACGAGGAAGGCGCGAAAGTCGTTCACGTTTGTCCGCGTCGGCCCGGTGACGAGGAGATCATCGAGCCCGGCAAAGAAGCCAAAGGCATCGTTTTTGACCAGATAGGCGGCCGCATCGAGACCCAGCTGCCGGGCTCTCGATAGAGTTTCTGGGCCGATGAAGGCGCCGGCATTGTCTTCCGAGCCATCGATCCCATCGGTGTCCGCCGCCAGCGCATGGATGCCAGGCGCGCCACCGAGGGCCATGGCTGCGCCGAGCAGCAATTCCGTATTGCGCCCACCGCCCCCCTGACCGCGTACGGTCACCGTTGTCTCGCCGCCCGACAGTAGGACGCATGGTTTTTTGGCCGGAAAGCCATGTGCACCGCAGGAGCGGGCCATGCCGGCCAGCACTTTGCCCACTTCGCGCGCCTCACCCTCCAGCGCATCCCCCAGGATCAATGGTTCGATGCCCAGGCGCCGTGCTTCGACGGCAGCGGCCTCCAGCATCTGGCGTGGGCTGGCAATCAGGCGATAGCTCGAAGCGGCCAGCCGCGGCTCGCCGGGCTTGGGCGTTTCCAGTTCGCCGGAGGCCAAGCGAGCACGAATGGATTCCGTCACGGCGATGCCATAGAAGTCGAGCAGACGCAGCGCCTCGGCGCAGGTCGTCGGATCGGGCACGGTTGGGCCGGAAGCGATCACCGCCGGGTCGTCGCCCGGCACATCCGAAATCGCCAGGGTCAGCACCGGAGCCGGCCAGGCGGCAGCCGCCAGCCGACCGCCCTTGATGGCTGACAGATGCTTGCGCACGCAGTTGATCTCTCCGATGCTGGCGCCGCATTTGAGCAGCGCGGAGGTGAGCGCCCGCTTCTCTGCCAAGCTCACGCCGGCGGCCGGTGCCGCGAGCAATGCCGAACCGCCACCGGAGATCAGGGCCAAGACACGATCAGCCGGCGACAGCTTGGAAACCATCGCCAGAATGCGCGCCGCCGCCTGCTCGCCGGCGGCGTCCGGCACTGGGTGCGCCGCCTCGACAATTTCGATGCGATCGCACGGCACGCCGTGGCCGTAGCGAGTGACGACCAGCCCTTCGAGCGGCCCGGCCCAGGCATCCTCAACGACTCGCGCCATGGCCGCCGAGGCCTTGCCGGCGCCGATGACGATCAATCGCCCGCCGGGTCCGGGCGGGGTCAATTCGGCCAAAGCCGGCGGCACACAAAGCGCCGGATCGGCCGCCGCGATTGCCGCATCGAACAGCCGGCGCAAAATCGTTCGAGCGCTCACTTGCGCATCCAGCCCAGGCTGGCTTCGGTTGTCGTCAGCGGCTTGTATTCGCAGCCGACCCAGCCGGCATAGCCCAGGCGGTCGAGCAGTTCGAACAAATAGGGGTAATGAATTTCGCCGGTACCCGGCTCGTGTCGCCCCGGGTTATCGGCGATCTGCACATGGCCGATATTCCCCAGATGGGCCTCGATGGTGCGCGCCAGATCGCCCTGGATGATCTGCGCATGATAGAGATCGAGCTGCAATTTCACATTGCTGCGGTGCACAGCCTCCAACAGGCGAAAACCCTTGGCCACGTCGTCGAGCCAGTAGCCCGGCATGTCGATGCGGCTGTTGATCGGTTCGATCATGACCGTCGCCCCCACCGTCGCCAGACGGTCGGCGGCATATTGCACGTTGGCGATGTAGGTCGCTTCGATTTCGGCTTCCTCATAGCCAGCCGGACGCAGCCCGGCCATGCAATGCACGCGCTCGCAGTCAAGCACCATGGCGTAGTTCAGCGCCTGCTCGACACTCTCGGCAAATTCTCCCTGGCGGTGCGGCAAACAGGCCAGCCCGCGCTCGCCGGCTGCCCAGTCGCCCGGCGGCAAATTGAACAGCACCTGCTCCAGATCGTTGTCGCGTAGCCATTCGGCGATGTCATGCGCCGGCCACTCATAAGGGAAAAGGTACTCGACGCCCTGGAATCCGGCCTGTGCCGCCTTGGCAAAGCGCTCGGTGAAAGGTACGTCCGAGAAAAGAAAACTGAGATTGGCTGCGAACTTTGGCATGGCGACGACAGTCTTTAGGGCGGACGAAAAGTATAATCTGCCGACCTTCAGGAGAGAGCATCGTGAGCGACAACCAAAACAACACCGAGACCGAACGCAAGGGCAACCGCCTGTCCAAAATCGTCACCCGCACCGGCGACGCCGGCACCACGGGTTTGGGCGACGGCAGCCGGACCGCCAAGGACAGCCTGCGCATCGACGCCATCGGCGAAGTCGACGAGCTCAATTCCAGCATCGGCCTGCTGCTCTGCGAAGAACTTCCGGACCGCGTGCGTGCCGCCCTGCTCGACATCCAGCACGCCCTGTTCGACCTCGGCGGCGAACTCTGCCTGCCCGGCATGGCCATCATGAAAGATGCGCAAGTCGCCCGCCTGGAAGAGCTGGCCGACGAATTCAACGCCGATCTGCCGATGTTGAAGGAATTCATCCTGCCCGGCGGCACCCGCCCGGCAGCGGTCGCCCATCTGTGCCGCACGGTCTGCCGCCGCGCCGAACGCAGCATGGTGCGTCTGAACAATGCCGAGCCGCTGTCCGACGCCGCGCGCCGCTACGTCAACCGGCTATCCGACCTGCTGTTCATTCTCGGCCGTCTGCTCAACCGTGCTGGCGGCCGCGGCGACGTCCTGTGGCAAAAAGGAAAAAATGCGGCGTGACTGCCGGCGGACTGCCGGCCTCTTGTCGCCTTTGATCACTGGGCGCGATAATTCCCGCATCGAGGAGAAGCAGGCGTGTATCGCGTAGTCACCCAATATCGTGATCAAGGCAGTTCGCGGCCGGTCAAGGAGTACGGCCCTTGGCACGACTCACGCCCGAACGCCGAACACTGGGCCGAAGTCCTGCGCGGCATGGGTTACGTGGTCGAAATCCAAAGCCAAGGCAGCGGCGCCATGGCCGAACAGGACGACAATCACATGCTGGCTGCCGCCCTGGCCAACATGGCCTGAGCGGCATTCGGCAGATTACTCGGCTGCTTCGGCCACGCGGCGGGCACGTACCGCCTCAGCCAATTTGTCCAACACCTTCAGGCTGTCATCCCAGTTGATGCAGGCATCGGTGATGCTCTGACCGTAGGTCAGTTCCTTTTCCGGCGACAGATCCTGACGACCTTCGACCAGGTGAGACTCGACCATGACGCCGACGATGCGCTCCTCGCCGGCAGCGATCTGCGCGGCCACGCTGTCGCAGACTTCCATCTGTAGCTTGTACTGCTTGCGACTGTTGCCGTGCGAGAAATCGACCATCAGGCGAGCCGCCAGGCCGGCCTGGGCGATTTCCTTGCTGGCCGCCTCGATGCTCGCCGCATCGTAATTCGGCTCCTTGCCGCCGCGCAGGATGACGTGGCAGTCTTCGTTGCCCATGGTCGACACGATGGCGGTATGGCCGTTCTTGGTCACCGACAGGAAGTGGTGCGGCGAATTGGCGGCACGGATGGCGTCCACTGCGATGCGCATATTACCGTCGGTACCGTTCTTGAAGCCGACCGGGCAGGACAGGCCGGAAGCCAACTCGCGATGCACCTGCGACTCGGTCGTACGCGCACCGATGGCGCCCCAGGCGATCAAATCAGCCGTGTATTGGGGCGTGATAGTGTCGAGGAACTCGGTGGCGCATGGCAGATCCATCTCGTTGATCTCGAGCAGGATGCGACGGGCCAGACGCAAGCCTTCGTTGATGCGGAAAGTGTTGTCCAGACGCGGATCGTTGATCAGCCCCTTCCAGCCAACCGTCGTTCGCGGCTTCTCGAAATAGACGCGCATGACGACGATCAGGTCTTCGGCGTACTTCTCAGCCTCCTTGGCCAGCTTCTTGGCGTACTCCATCGCCGCTTCGTAGTCGTGGATCGAGCATGGGCCGATCACGACCAGCAAGCGGTCGTCCGCACCGTGCAGCACGCGGTGAATGGCCTGGCGGGCGGTATAGGTGGTCTGGGCGGCGCGATTCGACACCGGATACTCGCGGAAAACATGGGCGGGGGGAACCAGTTCCTTGATTTCCCGGATGCGAACGTCGTCGGTATTCGGTTTCGTTTGCGGCGTCATGACGGACCTATTCAAAATTTGCTGAAAACCCGGCATTCTACCGGATGAATATGGACAACTTCGACACCGATCCACCGTCAAATATGACGTTGCCGACCATCAAGGGGCGCGGCACGGTGGAGAATGTGCCGCACCGCTACAGCACGGAGTTGCGCGAGCCGGTCGACGACGGCTGGCAGCCGATGACGCCGGGCAAACCACAGACCCATCTGCTGATCGACAGCTCAAAGAGCATCCTCAGCCACAACGACTCCCCCGACCTGCCCTTCGAGCAATCGCTGAATCCCTATCGCGGCTGCGAACATGGTTGCGTTTATTGCTACGCCCGCCCGACGCACGCCTGGCTCGGGCTATCGCCCGGACTCGATTTCGAAACAAAAATCTTTGCCAAGCCGGATGCCGTTCGCCTGCTACGCGAAGCCCTGAGCAAGCCCGGCTATCGCTGCTCGCCGATCGCGCTGGGCACCGCGACCGACGCCTACCAACCGTTCGAGCGCAGCGAACGTCTGACCCGCAGCGTTCTCGAGCTTCTCCTGGAACTGAAGCATCCGGTCACCGTCGTCACCAAATCGGCGCTGATCGAGCGCGACGCCGATCTCTGGCAGGCGCTTGCCGCACAGCGGCTGGCCCACGTCGCCATTTCGCTGACCACGCTGAACGGCGAACTGGCGCGCCAACTCGAACCGCGGGCCAGCGCCCCGCATGCCCGCCTGCGCGCGATGCGCACGCTGGCCGCAGCGGGCGTTCCGGTCGCGGCCTTCGTCTCGCCGCTGATTCCTGGACTCAACGACCACGAACTGGAGAAATTGCTCGCTGCCGCGCATGAGCACGGGGCAACGACAGCGAGCTATACGCTACTGCGCCTGCCGCATGAAGTCGCCGGTCTGTTCACAGACTGGCTGGATCGCCATGCCCCGGAAAAAGCCGCCCGCGTCATGTCGGTGCTCTACGACCTACGCGGCCAGCGCATCAACGATGCCAATTTCGGTAGCCGGATGAAAGGCATCGGCCATTACGCCGACCTGATCCGCCAACGCTTTGCCCTGGCCTGCCGGCGCCTTGGCCTTGACGAGGCGTGGCCGGTACTCGAGACCGGCAGCTTCCTGGCGCCACCGGCCCCAAACGCCAGCCCACAGCTCAGTCTGTTCTGAACACAATTACTTGGTCAGTTTCTCGTACTGGCCGACGACGCTTTCCATTTCCTCAAGTATCCGCTCACTGGTCGTCGCTACCGCCAGTTGCGGCCGCTTGTCGGCACCGCTTCTCTGAGCCAGCGCATTCTCGAAGAAGAACCACTGCTGCTTGACCAGATCCAGGCTGTCCTTGATCTGCGGCGTATTGCTTGGCGAAGCAACCAGCTCTTGCAGCGCATCGTTGAAATCCTTACGCGCCTTTTCCAATCCAGTAGCACTCTTGTCGTCCTGGATACCCCAGGCGGTCGCCTGGTAGAACTTGGCCATGCGCTGGGACAACATGCGCTGGCGACCGGAGATATTAACCAGATGCCCCGCCGTCGTTCCGGAGTGTTTTTCAAGCTGGACCGTACCCTGCTGGGCCAAGGCCAACACCTCTTCGGAGATAGCCAGCACTTTGCGACCGTTATCGGGAGTTGCAGAGGCGCCGATCAGCAAGTCCTTGTAGCCCAGCCAGGCCTTTTCCAACTTCAGGTAGGTTTCCTTGATCTCGGGCGTCGGCGCATAGTTCTTCAATTCGACGAGCTGCCGGTCGAACAAGGCAACCGAGGCGTCGAGAACCTTCTGACTACGCTCGACATCGACCTGCTGACCGATCTGGAAATAGGCCTTGGCCATGCGCTGCGACAGCATGCGTTCGCGACCGGCCTTATTGATGGCCGAATTGATATCCTTGATTTGCGCCCAAGCATCAGCGCCAGTAAAAACGAGAACGAGCGGGAACAAAAAGCCCAGTAGGGACTTCATGAGGCCTCCGGAAATTCATTTGTCAAGGCGACAACATACGGGCTTCCCTTGTCGGGAAACCATGATATGTATCAACAATGTTTCTGGACTGTACGTACTACCTAGTTAAGGCAGCTGCGTCAGATAGTTGGCGATAGCCGCAACGTCTTCGTTTTTCAATCCGGCAGTCGCGATGGTCATCAGCTGATTGTTGCGCACGCCGGTGTTGTCGCGATAACGGACGATAGAAGTCTGCAGATAGGACGAACGTTGCCCCGCAAGGCGCGCGATGGCCTCGTTGCCGCGCGCCTGGTCACCATGACAACGGACGCAAAGCTTGGTGAAAAGTTCCTTGCCGCGGGCCACTTGGGCCGGATCAGCCTTGCCCGGAGGCACCGGTATGCTTGCGTAATACGCCGCGATCTGCAAGCGTTCCTCGTCCTTGAGGACCTTGATCAGACCTTGCATGAACTGATCCTTGCGCTCTCCTGCGCCGAACTTGCGTATCTGCTCGAGCAGGTACGCAGCATTCTGCCCCGCCAGGTTCGGCACCTCAGCCATTTTGCTAACGCCGTCCTCACCGTGACAGTTGGCACAGAAGAAAGAAGCTTTCTTGCCTGCCTCTACCGCCGCCTTCAGCGCCGCCGGGTCGCCCTGTACAGCCTTTAATCGCTCCTGAAGATCAGGTTGCGCAATCGCCGAGGAACAAACCAACAGACCCGCCAACAGGCTTAGTAGACGCATGCCCACCTCCGTCATAATGTCTAGACATTATGCCGTACCGCCGACGATCAGTCCATCGATGCGCAGCGTTGGCTGACCGACGCCGACCGGCACGCTCTGGCCATCCTTGCCACAAGTGCCGACGCCGGGGTCGAGTTTAAGGTCGTTACCGATCATCGAAACACGCGTCATGGCCTCCGGCCCGTTGCCGATCAGCGTCGCCCCCTTGATCGGGCGCGTCACCTTGCCGTCTTCGATCAGATAGGCCTCGCTCATCGAGAACACGAATTTGCCGCTGGTGATGTCGACCTGGCCGCCGCCGAAATTGGCCGCGTAGATGCCTTTCTTGACCGAGCCAATGATCTCCTGCGGATCGTGCTCGCCGGCCAGCATCATGGTATTGGTCATGCGCGGCAGCGGCAGGTGGGCGAAGGATTCGCGGCGGCCGTTGCCGGTCGGGGCGACACCCATCAGGCGGGCATTCAGGCTGTCCTGCATGTAACCCTTGAGAATGCCGTCCTCGATCAGCACGGTACGCTGGGTCGGGTTGCCCTCATCGTCAATGGTCAGCGAGCCGCGGCGGTCGGCGATGGTGCCGTCGTCGATCACGGTGACGCCCTTGGCGGCGACGCGCTGGCCGACGCGACCTGAGAAGGTCGAGCTGCCCTTGCGGTTGAAATCGCCTTCCAGCCCATGACCGACCGCCTCGTGCAGCAGAATGCCGGGCCAACCGGCACCCAACACCACTGTCATCTCACCGGCGGGCGCCGGTTCGGCATGCAGATTGACCGTGGCCTGATGCACGGCCTCCTTGGCGTAACGCTGCAACACTTCGTCGTCGAAATAGCCGAAATCGAAACGACCGCCGCCACCCGAGGCCCCTTGTTCGCGCTTGCCGTTCTCCTCGACGATGACCGAGATGGAGCAGCGCACCAGCGGGCGTACATCGGCCGCCAGACGACCGTCAGAGCCGGCAACGAGGATCACCTCGTACTCGCCGGCCAGCGAGGCCATGACCTGTACGACGCGCGGATCGATGGCGCGGGCAAAACCCTCCAGACGCTCCAGCAATTTGACCTTGGCCTCGGCCGGCAGCGAGGCCAGCGGATCGTTCGGCAGGTAGAGCGGTGTTGCTGCGGTGTACGGGCGCAAAGTGGGCAAAATGCCGGTCTGCCCGGCGGCGGCAATGGCGCGCACGGCCTGGGCGGCATCGGTGAGCGCCGCCGCGCTGATATCGTCGGAATAGGCAAAGGCTGTCTTTTCGCCGGAAATCGCCCGCACACCGACGCCCTGGTCGATGTTGAAGCTGCCCGATTTGACGATGCCTTCGTCCAGGCTCCACGCCTCGGAGCGCGAGTACTGGAAGTAGAGATCGGCGTAATCGACCTGGTGTGTCAGGATCTGGCCGAAGGTGCGCGACAGGTCCGACTCGCCGAGCGAGAACGGCGTCAGCAGCAGAGATTCGGCTTGTGCCAGGAGATTGGCTTGGGTCATGCGGACTTCCTCAAAGTTTGCGGTGAGCGAGCGCCGGCAGGCTCTCGCGAATTTCTGCGATGCGTTGGTGGTCGAGATCGGCAATGACGACGCCCGGACCCTTCATCTTGCGATCCAGGACTTCGCCCCATGGATCGACGATCATGCTGTTGCCGTGCGTCTGGCGACCGTTTTCATGCGTACCGCCCTGTCCGACCGCCAGCAGGTAGCATTGGTTCTCGATGGCGCGGGCGCGCAGCAGGATTTCCCAGTGCGCCCGACCGGTGGTGTCGGTGAAAGCGGCCGGCATCAGGATCAGATCGACCGGCCCGAGCGAACGATAGAGCTCGGGAAAGCGCAGGTCGTAGCAAATCGACAGGGCAATGCGACCATAAGGCGTATCAACGGCGACCGGCGTGTCGCCAGGCTCGATGAAAGCCGACTCGTTGTACGACTCTGCGCCCTTCTTGAAACCGAAGAGGTGAATCTTGTCGTAACGCGCGACGCAATCACCGCCGTGATTGAAGACGAGGCAGCTGTTGCGCATCAGGTGCGGCTGCGAGGCCGAGAGCGGAATCGAGCCGGCGACGATCCACACTTCGTGGCGCGCCGCCGTGGCGGCCAGCCAGTCCTGCACCGGGCCGTTGCCATAGGGCTCACGGGCGCGCACGCGGTCGGCATCGGCCGCGCCGATGATGGGAAAGTACTCGGGCAAAACGACCAGTTGCGCCCCTTGATCGACAGCATCCTCGATCAGCCGACCGGCCGTTTCCAGGTTCTCGTCCACGCGCGGGCCAGACACCATCTGGATCGCGGCAATGCGGCAATTCTGCTTGCTCATTCCTTCTTTTCCTCTTCGACCACCGCCTCCGGAACAGCCTGCTCCGCTGGCTCGGCCTTCTCATCCTTGCCCGTTTTGTCGATCTGCGGATCGCCCCAGGTGCCGGTCACATGATAGCGGTAGCTGAACAACCGGTTCAGCGGTTTCTGCAACACCGTATTGGCCACCAGCGCAGCAGCGCCTGCCACCGGGTTGAGCATCACCGCTCCGACACCGACCGCCGCCAGGCCGCCGAGTTCCGGACGAACCACAACATTGAGGTCCTGCGTCTCGCGCTCCAGATTGGTTTCGCCCTGAATTTCGATCTGCGCCGCCGGACCATAAATACGCAGCGGGTCGACCGTGCGCATGACGCCGCTGCGTATCAGCAGCTTGCCGTCGATACTGTCGAAAGCCAGACCCTCACTGAAAATATCGCGAAAATCCAGGGTCAGGCGACGCGGCAGGGACTGCAGCGAAATCAGCCCAAGCAATTTGCCGACGCCCGGCTCCAGCTTGTTGAACTGCCCCTTGGCCGCCTCAACGGTCATCTGGCCGCTCAGCGAGGGGTAATCGATGCCGGTCAACGGTCCGAACCATTGCAGATCGCCCTTCAGCGTCGCCGTACCGCGGCGCACCGCATTGGCGTAACCGAGACGGTCCAGCAGCTTGCCGATATCGTGGGCATTCAGCTCGAAATCGAGACGGGTCCGGTGACGCCCGGTATTGACCCACGTCCCCTTGCCGGTCAGCGAGCCGTCCGGATTGGCCAGGTTCAGGCGATCAAGCTGCCAGGCGCCCTTGTCGTTGCGGGCCTTCAGTTCCAGCTTGCCGAGCGCCTTGTCACCGACACGCAGGTCATCCACGCTCAGGTTCATGCCGGGTAGCGAATTGACCAGCGACGACGAACCATTACCACCTGTGGTTTCACTCGCCGGCCGCACATAAAGACGCCTCAGGTTGCCTTCGACCCAGCCGTCACCGGTACCACGCCAGAAGATGTCACCCGCTGCTTCCCTGGTATTCAGGGCAATTTGCCAGCCCCCGTCGCGCGGCCGCAGACCAACCTCGACCTGGCTATAGTCGCGGCCAAGCAGGTGCAATTGTGGCGTGCGCAGAGAAACCAAGGCCAGATCGAGGCCACCGCCAGCGGCATCACTACCGTTGCCATTGCCGTTCTCGGGCAGGAAATTACGCCAGGCATCGGCGTCGATGCGCGGCGTCCACACGCGGATAGCCAGCCCCTTTTCCGGTAGGCGCGGTTCGGCATCGCCGACGGCGAACACGCCACGCTCCCAATTCTCGCCGCGGCGAATGACCAGCCCCTGCGCCACCTTGCCCAGCGTAATACGGTACTGCTCGCGCTGTGCGTCCGGTTGCGTACGTTCGATGCGCAAGGCCAGCGGCGTCGTCGCGGACTTGTTCAGCGGATCGGGCAAGGGCGAACTGACGCCGAGCAGGTTCGACTCCACCACCACGTCGGCATTGCGCTTGCGCACCGCTACGTCCGCCTTCCAGGTCGAACTGCCGGCCAGGTGATTGATCAGCGGCCAGCCAAAGTGCTTGCTCACTTCCGCCATTTGCGCCGTGCCGGAAGCCTGCACCGCCACCTTGTCGCCGACGCTGCGGACCAGCACCTTGACGGGCCCACCGAAGGCACGCCCGGTCAGATCGGGCGCATCGACGCTCTTTTCGGTAATCGCCAAGCGGCCGTTCACCTGCGTGATCGGCGGCAAACCGGCCAGCGGTTGCAGCTGGTTGTTCTGGAAATGGTAAGTGCCGCGCACCTTGGTATCCAGTGCATGGCGCAGTGGAATGTCGAGTTCGAGATCGAGGCGTCCGTTGCCGCTCGCCTTCATGTCGTCGGTGAAACGGTCGATGGCTTGAGCCACCGGGCTCTGGCTGACGAAACGCAGGAACTCGCCGGTTGGCCCCTGAGCGAGACCGCGCACCAGCAGCATTTCCTCGTTCGACTCGAAATCCGGAATCTCCACCGTCACCCCGGAAAGGTTGGCGCCGAAGATCGCCCCCTTGCGTGCGGAAATCTTCATGCCGATACCGAAACTCATATCGGCGTCGATACCGTCGATGGCCGGCCAGCCGGGTGCGTAGTCGATCTTGGCGCTGTTCGCCTTGGCCGTGACCAGGAACTTGCCGGTCGCCGGATCGCGGAAGGGAAAGTCCTTCAGGTTACCCTTCAGGACCAGCCGGCCCTCGGAGGCCTTGCCGGCAACGATGCCGCGCTTCAGCCAGTTGCGTGCGTCGACATTGACCACGCGCGGCATGTAACGCCACACGGCCGTACCATCGGCCTTGTCGATGGTCGCCACCAGATCGATTTCACCCGGACCGTCGCCGGTGAAACGGTAGCTGCCGCGCGCCGAACCGGTCGCATCCTTGCCGCTGAAATCGAGCTTTTCCAGTTTGACGTCGGTCGCGCCCTTGTCGTTCTTCCAGCTCACCTTGGCCTTCAAGCGCTCGAAGCCGATGTCCGGCTCGGGGAAAACCGCCGGCAAGGACAGGTGCGACACGGCCGAATCGAGCACCAGATCGCCCGCCTTCTCATTGACGTCGATATTGCCTGACAAACCGCCGGCGCCGGGGAAGTAGCCATCGGCCTCGACGCCGAGTTCGCTGAACCCCGCGGCCAGGCTGTAGCGGCTCAACACCTCGCCCTGCTGCGTCCAGCTCGTGCGTAATTCGGAAATGCGCCCCTGCGGCCGGTATTTGTCGAGCAGCTGACGGCTGTTGTCGTCGAGCGGCAAATAGGCCGCCAGCTTGGCCAGGGCACCGAGGTCTACGAAATTTGCCCTAGCATTGCCGTGCACCGCAGCAGTCTTCGGATTTTCCCGCCACTCCAGCTGGAAATCGCTCGGCGCCACGCGCAAACCGTCACGCGTCTGCAATTCGACCTTCTTGCCGAGCACGGCCCATTCGTTGGCCTTGTAGCGCCCTTCGACACGGCCACGCAGGCTGGCCAGATCGAGTTCCGGCAGCTTGCGGCCGAAACGGATGCGTAGCTCCTCGAGCGCCACGTCGGCCGTCACCTTGCCCTCGCCGTCGTCAAGGTCGCCCCAGACGCGCACCGCGCCACGGCCTTGCGGCAGATGCACCGGATAATCCACCCAGGCGCGCCAGCCGGCCAGGTCGGCGTAATCCAGCTCGACGAAAATCTTGCCGGACAGGCTGTCCAGCGCCTGGCCGATATCGCCGCGTACTTCGCCACGCAGGTCGATACGCGCCGCCAGCTCGGCCGGTGGCGCCGCGGAAAGGCCGAAGCGATGGCGGCTGCCCCAGTTGTCGAGGCCGAACTGCAGATCTTCGAGCACCAGCGGCGGCGCATTGCGCTGCCGGTCGTCCCAGACGATGGTGGCGTCGCGGATGCGAATCTTCTTCTGCTCCAGCACCCACTCGGCAAAAGCCGGGTCGCTCTCGCCCTCGGTTTCCATGCCGGCGACGGAAATCTTGCCGTTGACGTCACGCCTCACCTGCAATACCGGCCCGTCGATGGCCAGCAGGCCAAGGGTCGGGCGCAAGCGCCACAGCGTATCCCACGACAACACGGCTTCGACGCGGGTCAGCGCGAAGGCCGGCAATCCATGCTTGTCGGCGACGCTGACGCCGTCGAGCACCAGGTCGGGGTTCAAGCCACGCCAGCGTGCATCGATACGGTCGATCCGGATCTGCTGGCCGACCGCCTTGGTCGCCGCCGCCTCGATCTCGTCCTTGTAATCGGCCACCTTGGGCAGCACAGCGAAGCGCAGCGCCAGGATCAGCGCGACGAACAACAGCCAGCCGACGAAGGCCGCCCAGCCGAGCAGGCGCAGCAAACGCCCGACGCCGGGACGTGCCAGCACCGGCCACAGCCAGTGCATGCGGTGGTAAAGGGCGGAACGCACCTGTTGTTGCGTATTGTCGGCAGAAAAGCGGTCGGGGCCGGTCACTTCGCCAACCGTCTTTGCCAGGAAAGGTCGTAGATCACTACAATCGAATATTGAACAAAAACGGCATTTTATCCTTTTCGGCGGTTTCGCCGCCCGTACATCATGGACACCACCCTAGATCCCCGCTGGCAGGGCGCTTTGGCCCACAGCCGTTATATCGCCAATCTGCTGCAGGCGCGCCCCGAATTGATTGCCGAGCTGGCCGCCACCTGGCAGCAGCCGCTTTCCGAAGACCTGCTACGCGCCCCCCTCAATCGCCAATTCGCCGACGACGACGCGGTCAAATCGGCGCTGCGTCGCCTGCGCCAGCGCGCCATGGCGCACATCACGCTGCGCGACCTGTGCGGCCTGGCGCCGCTGGCCGAAGTGGTCGAGAGCATGACCCTGCTCGCCGACGTCACCACCAATTTCGCCCTTGAGTACTACCACCGGCAGCTCGCCGCCACCTACGGCGAGCCACTCGACAAGGCCGGCCGGCCGACGCGCCTGCTGGTGATCGGCATGGGCAAACTGGGCGGCCGCGAGCTGAACGTTTCCTCCGACGTCGATTACATCTTCGTCTATCCCGAAGAAGGCGACACCGCCGGGCCGAAATCGATCGAGAACTTCGATTTCTTCAACCGCCTCGGCAAGAAGGTCATCCAGGCGCTCGGCGACATCACCGGCGACGGCCAGGTCTTCCGCGTCGACATGCGCCTGCGTCCGAATGGCGACTCCGGCCCGCTGGTCTGCTCGCTCGACTCGCTGGAAAACTATTTCATCACGCAGGGCCGCGAGTGGGAGCGCTACGCCTGGATCAAGGGCCGCACCATGAATGCTGGCGACAGCCTGCAACCGGAATGGGTTGCCGCCATGCAGCGCATCGCCCGTCCCTTCGTCTTCCGCAAATACCTCGATTTCGGCGCCATCAACGCCATGCGCGACCTGCATGCGCAGATTCGCCGCGAAGTCGCGCGCAAGGACATGGCCGACCACGTCAAGCTCGGCCCCGGCGGCATCCGCGAAATCGAATTCATCGCCCAGGTCTTCCAGCTCATCCGCGGCGGCCGCGATCCGGCGCTGCAGATTCGCCCGACGCTGTCGGTCCTCAAGCTGCTCGTTGACCGCCAGTTGCTCCCGGCCGAAACCGAAGTCGAGCTGCGCGAGGCCTACGTCTTCCTGCGCCGCCTCGAACACCGCCTGCAATACGTCGCCGATGCGCAGACCCATATGCTGCCCGAGGGCGAGGCCGAGCGCGCCGTGATCGCCACTAGCATGGGTTTCGCCACCTGGGCGGAAATGTTGGCCGTTCTCGACGTGCACCGCAGCAAGGTCAGCCACCACTTCGAAGCCGTCTTCTCCGACCCTGAGGCCGGTGAGCACCCGCTGACCGGCCTGTGGCTCGGCCAGCTCGATGAAGATACCGCCATCGAAGCCTTCGGTAACCTCGGCTTCCGTCATCCCAAGGACGCCATCGCCCGCCTGGCCGATCTGCGCGCCTCCGCCCGCTACCTGCAACTCCCCTCGAGCAACCGCAGCCGGCTCGACGCCGTCGCCCCACGCCTGGTCGAAGCCGCCGGCGCCACGCACGATCCCGACATCACGCTCGCCCGCGGTCTCGAATTCCTAGAAGGCATCGCCCGCCGCGGCTCCTACCTCGCCCTGCTGCAGCAATACCCGATGGCCCTGAGGCGGGTTGCCGACATGATCTGCGCCTCGAGCTGGGCCTCGGCCTACCTGAACCGCCACCCGCTACTCCTCGACGAACTGCTCGACCCGCGCCTCTACGAGATCGCCACCGACTGGGCCGGCTTCCGCCAAAACCTGCGCCTCAATCTCGAACAGCACGCCGGCGACACCGAGCGCGAAATGGACATCCTGCGCGAGATGCACCACGCCCAGGTTTTCCGCCTGCTCGCCCAGGACCTGGCCGGCCTGCAAACCATCGAACACCTGTCCGACCACCTGACCGAGCTGGCCGACACCATCGTCCAGGAAACCCTGCCGCTGGTCTGGTCCAAGATCAAGAACCGCCACCGCGACGATCCCAAGTTCGCCGTCATCGGCTACGGCAAGATGGGCGGCAAGGAACTCGGTTATGCCTCCGACCTCGACCTCGTCTACCTCTACGAAGACGACGACCAGGACGCTCAGGAAAACTACACCCGCCTCGGCCAGCGCCTCGGCACCTGGCTATCCAGCCAGACCCCGGCCGGCATCCTGTTCGAAACCGACCTGCGCCTGCGCCCGAACGGCGACTCCGGCCTGCTCGCCGTCACCGTCGACGGCTTCCGCGAGTACCAGCTGAACAACGCCTGGACCTGGGAACACCAGGCCCTGACCCGCGCCCGCTTCTGCGCCGGCGACCCGGCCGTCGGCAAACGCTTCGAAGAAATCCGCACCGAAATCCTGCGCCTGCCGCGCGACCTCGCCAAACTCAAGGAAGAAGTCGTCGCCATGCGCCAGAAGATGTACGACGCCCACGCCCAGAAGAGCGCCGAGCACTTCGGCCTCAAGCACGACCCGGGCGGCATCATCGACGTCGAATTCATCGTGCAATACCTGATCCTCGGCTACGCCCACCAGCACGCGGAGCTGACCGGCAACCTCGGCAACATCGCCCTGCTGCGCATCGCCGGCGAACTCGGCCTGATCGACCCGACCCAGGCCAAAGCCGCCGGCAACGCCTATCGCGAATACCGCCGGCTGCAACACGCCAAACGCCTGTCAGCCAACCCGAAAGCTCCGGTGCCACGCGAAGAGGTGGAACAGCACATTGCTGCGGTGCACGGGCTCTGGGAGGCGGTTTTCAACTCATAAAGACTCACTGCTGCGGTGCACTAGCCAAAATCGGCAAAAACCAAAGCAACAAAAAAGCCGCCCACGGGCGGCTTTTTCATGGGCGTTTGAACCCCTTATTTCTTCAGCGAATCGCGAATCTCGCGCAGCAGCGTGATGTCTTCCGGGGTCGGCGGCGGTTCGGCCGGAGCCGGGGCTTCTTCGGTTTTGCGCAGGCGGTTCATCTGCTTGACCATCATGAAGATGATGAAGGCCAGGATGATGAAGTTGACCAGGATGGTCAGGAAGGAGCCGTAGGCGAAGACGGCGATGCCGGCTTTCTTGAGATCGGCCAGCGTGGTCAGGTTGTTCGGGTTGTCGCCGAGCACGACGAAGAGGTTGGAGAAGTCGAGCTTGCCAACGACGCGGCTGACCAGCGGCATGATCAGGTCGCCGACGATGGAGTCGACGATCTTGCCGAAGGCGCCGCCGATGATGACACCGACCGCCAGGTCCATCGCGTTGCCCTTGACGGCAAATTCCTTGAATTCCTGCAGCATGCTCATGGTTTTTCCTCGTTGGAGAGTTATTGATGGGCCGATTATTCGTGCCGCTGGATTACAGCGTCAAGTCATTATTCATACTTTAACCAAGCTTCACAAAAGCCTTGCGCAAGCGCTCGGCCGCTGCCTGCAGGGTTTCCTCCTTCTTGGCGAAGCAAAAGCGCACCACCTTGTCGTCGCGCCCGTCGGCATAGAACACCGACACCGGGATCACGGCGACGCCGACTTCGCGCGTCATCCATTGGGCGAATTCGGTATCCGGCAGGTCCGAGATGGCGTCGTAGCGGGCGAGCTGGAAATAGGTGCCGCGACAGGGCAGCAGTTCGAAGGGCGTGTCAGCCAGCAGGCGACGGAAGGCATCGCGCTTTTCCTGGTAGAAGGCAGCCAGCCCGAGGTGACGCGAGGCGTCCTGCATGTAGTCGGCCAGCGCCAGTTGCGACGGGGCGTGCACGGTGAACACGTTGAACTGGTGCACCTTGCGGAACTCGGCCATCAGCGCGGCCGGGCCGACGATGTAGCCGATCTTCCAGCCGGTGATGTGGTAGGTCTTGCCGAAGCTGGAGAGCACCAGGCTGCGTGCCGCGAGTTCCGGGTGGCCGCACAGGCTGGCGTGTTGCTCGCCGTCGAACAGGATGTGTTCGTACACCTCGTCGGACAGGATCACGATGTCGGTACCGCGCACCAACTCGGCCAACCTGTCGAGATCGGCGCGGGTGAGCAGGCTGCCGGTCGGATTGTGCGGCGAATTGACGATGATCATCCGCGTCTTCGGGCTGATCAGCCGTGCCACCTGCGCCCAATCCGGCTTGTAGTCAGGGAATTGCAGCTGGGCATAGACCGCCTTGCCGCCAACCGTTTCAATGGCCGGCACGTAGGAGTCGTAGACCGGCTCGAAGACCAACACCTCGTCGCCCGGCCGAACGAAGGCGGCAATGGCGGTGAAGATGGCCTGGGTGGCGCCGGCGGTGACGGTGACTTCGGATTCGACATCGAAGCGCGGCCCGTAGAGCGCCGCGACCTTGTCGACGACGGCCTGGCGCAATTCGGGCAGACCGGTCATCGGCGCATACTGGTTGCGCCCGGCCAGCATGTAGCGATGCATGGCGTCGAACAAGGCCGGCTCGGCCTGGAAATCGGGAAAGCCCTGCGACAGGTTGACCGCGCCGCACTCGGCGGCGAGGCGGGACATGACCGTGAAGATGGTCGTCCCCATGTTCGGGAAGCGGGAATCGATGCGAACGCTGGTTTCCATAGGCTGCTGCGGTGCACTGGCAATAAAGAATTAAAAATCATGGGGCAAAGCAGCGCGACAAACAAGCCGGGAATACCCCTTGCTGCCGGCAAGCGCCCCCGGCCGGTCGTTCTCCCGGTAAACTCCGGGCCATGAACATCGACGGCATTCCCACTCGCACCCTGCGCGCTCATCCCGATCAGCGCGCCATCGACATCATCGACCAGACCCGCCTGCCGCACGCGCTGCACTGGGTTCGCGTCGCCACGCTGGAAGAGGCGGCGCACGCCATCCGCGCCATGCTGGTACGCGGCGCGCCGCTGATCGGCGCCACGGCGGCCTACGGTCTGGCCATCGCCCTCGATTTCGAGGCCTCCGACACCCGCCTGGCCGAAGCGGTCGCCGTTCTTGGCGCTACGCGGCCGACGGCGGTCAATCTGCACTGGGCGCTAGCCCGCATGGAAAAGGTGCTGCGACCGCTACCGGCCGAGGCGCGCTGCGCTGCCGCCTGGCGCGAGGCCGAGGCCATCGCCGAGGAAGACGTGGCGCAGAACGCCGCCATCGGCCAGCACGGGCTGGATGCCTGGAAGCACCTGATCGTCGCCGACGGCCAGACGCTGAACGTGATGACCCACTGCAACGCCGGCTGGCTGGCCACCGTCGACCACGGCACCGCGCTGTCGCCAATCTACGCCGCGCACGATGCCGGCATTCCGGTGCATGTCTGGGTCTCCGAAACCCGGCCGCGCAACCAGGGCCTGCTCACCGCTTGGGAACTGGAACACCACGGCGTGCCGCACACACTGATCGCCGATAACGCGGCCGGCCTGTTGATGCGCAGTGGTAAGGTCGACGCGGTGATCGTCGGGGCCGACCGCATTGCTGCCAACGGCGATGTCGCCAACAAGATCGGCACCTACCTGAAGGCGCTGGCCTGCGCCGACAACGGCATTCCCTTTTTCGTCGCTGCGCCGCGCTCGACCATCGACTTCGCCTGCGCCGAGGGCGCCGACATTCCGATCGAGGAACGCGATGGCGACGAGTTCCGCCTCGTGCACGGCCTCGACCAGCACGCCCAGCCGTCGGCGCTGCGCCAGTTGCCGGCCGGTGAGGATGTCGCCAACCCGGCTTTCGACGTGACGCCGAACTGGCTGGTCAAGGCCATCATCACAGAACGCGGCGTCTGCGCCGCCAGCCGCGAGGGGCTACTCGGGCTCTACCCGGAAGAAGCCCATGGCTGACCGGCGCGCCGAACTGATTGCCACCGCCCGCGCCATGCAGCCGGCCGGGCTGAACAAGGGCACCTCGGGCAACGTCAGCGTGCGCGACGGCGACGGTTTCCTGATCACGCCGACCGGCATGGCCTACGAGGCGCTGACGGCGGACGACATTCCACACATGGCGCTCGACGGTTCGCACGTCGGCGCCCGCAAGCCCTCATCGGAGTGGCGCTTTCACCGCGACCTCTATGCCAGCCGGCCGGAAGTCGGCGCCGTACTGCACGCACATTCGCCCTTCGCCGTCAGCCTGGCCTGCCTGCGCCGCGACATTCCGCCCTTTCATTACATGATCGCCCGCTTCGGCGGCGACACCGTTCGTTGCGCCGACTACGCCATTTTTGGCTCGGAAGCACTGTCCACCGCAGCAATGGCCGCCATGGCCGAGCGCAAGGGCTGCCTGCTGGCCAACCACGGCCTGCTCGTCGCCGGGCGCGACCTGGCCGAAGCCTTGGCGCTGGCCGTCGAACTGGAAGAGCTGTGCGAGCAATACTGGCGTGCCTGCCAGCTTGGCGAACCGGTCTTGTTGAACGCGGTCGAAATGGCCGAAGTCCTCGAAAAATTCAAAGGCTACGGGCAGCAATGAGCACGACGCACGACCTGACGCGCTGGGCGCACAAGCACGAATACGGCACAGGCAACGCCTCTGCCGAGCGCGGCACGCGGCTGGTCATGTGGATCACCGTCGTCACCATGGCAGTCGAAATCGTCGCCGGCTGGTGGTTCAACTCGATGGCGGTGCTGGCCGACGGCTGGCACATGAGCTCGCACGCCCTGGCCATCGGCCTCTCCGCCTTCGCCTACAGTGCGGCGCGCAAATATGCACGTGACCCGAGCTTTGCCTTCGGCACCTGGAAAATCGAGGTACTCGCCGGTTACACCAGTGCCATCTTCCTGCTCGGCGTGGCCGGCGCCATGGCCTTCGGCTCCATTGAGCGCCTGTGGTCGCCGCAAACCATCCACTACGGCGAAGCCATGCTGGTCGCCGTGCTCGGCCTGCTGGTCAACCTTGGCTGCGCGCTGATCCTCGGCAATGCCCACGATCATGGACACGACCATGGTCATCACCACCACGAGCATGGTCACAGCCATGAGCATCATCACGACCTCAATCTGAAAGCGGCCTACATCCACGTCATCACCGACGCGCTGACCTCGGTGCTGGCCATCCTGGCGCTGGCCGGCGGCTGGTTGTGGGGCTGGGATTGGCTGGACCCGGCGATGGGCTTGGTCGGTGCCGCGCTGGTCGGCCTGTGGGCGAAGAACCTGATTTTGCAGACCGGCCGCGTATTGCTCGACCGCGAGATGGACCACCCGGTAGTCGAGGAAATCCGAGAAGTCATTGCCGGGCTACCAGCGGCCGGCCAGACGCAACTGACCGATTTGCACGTCTGGCGCGTCGGCAACGGCGCCTACGCCTGCGCCCTGTCGCTACTGACGCACGACGCCGAACTGACGCCCTTGCAGATTCGCCAGGCGCTCGCCATCCACGAAGAAATCGTGCATGTAACGAGCGAAATCCACCTGTGCGACGAATGCCGCTGAGCGTTTAAATCAGTTCGTGCCGCTCGCGCTCGACCTTGGCGATGTAGCGCTGGATGCGGTTTTCGTCGCCATTCGATAGGTCGTTGAACTGCAGACCGATGCGAACCATCCTCTGCCCGGTCCGGCTTTCATATTCGTGATAGTTGCGAACGGTGGCGCTGAAGAACAGGTCCTTGGGATCACCCGGCAAGGTGAAATGACAGTTGGGCATCGTGACGCCGAGATCGACGCCCTCCGGCAACTCCGGCGCATCGACACCAATACCGCCCACGGAAATATCGTGCACCTGCAACTTGAGCAACACCCCATTCGGCGCGCGGGCGAAAAGCACAAGCGGATTGACCCGAGGCGTTTCGATACGAAAATGCTCGCGCCGCTGCAGACGGATGATGAATTCCGGCAAAGCGACGGCAAAAGCCTTCCCCCCCTCGAAAGTCGTTTCCGCAGCCTTTCCGGTTGAGAAGTGCACGGGCACCCCACCCGGATGACCGCCAAACGTCACCTTGTCGCTCAGGACGATACGACGGTTACTTTCCGCACTGCCGCTGCAATCGAACACCAGACGTCCTTTATCCGCCTGCACTTCGAGCAGTGTCGTCAGGAACATGTCCTCGCCATGGTTGAAGTGCACCGAGAAAGCTTCACGTGTCTTGGCATAGCCCGCCAACAAAAAAGCCACTGGCTTGGCACCGCTGACGCGGAAGCGCTCATCGATTTCCGCATCAGTCATCTGGTAATTCTGGGTCATAACAGTTCAAGCACACGTAACAGCGAGGACGTATCGTCGCGCCCCCACCCCTGAGCCATCAGGGCATTCAATTGTTGGTCCACCACAGCCGTCAACGGCAACGGAACACCGCTCTGCCGCGCCGCTGCGAGCACCAGGCCATAATCCTTATGATGCAAACGCGCTTCGATGCCGGCGGAAAAGTCTCGCTGCACCATGCGTTCGCCCATTACATCGAGCACTCTTGAGCCGGCTGAACCACCGGAAAGCGCAGATTTTACCTTGGCACAATCGACTCCGGCAGCTTTTGCCAGACGCATCGCTTCCGCGGCCGCCTGAATCGCCGCCACCATGATCATCTGATTGCAGGCCTTGGCCACCTGGCCGGCCCCATTCGGGCCGATATGGACGATGCGTTTGCCCAGACAATCGAGCAATGGACGTACTTTTTCCAGCACCTCGGCTTGGCCGCCGACCATGATGGCCAGCGTCGCATCGATCGCCCCCTGCCCTCCGCCGGACACCGGCGCATCGAGCATGTGGATGCCTTTTTCTCCCAACCGAGTGGCGATGTGGCGCGCCGCGTCCGGCGCGATGGTCGAGCAATCGACCAGCACAGAACCCGCCGCCATCCCCTCGATCAGACCATCCTTACCGAGCGCGACGCCCTCGACGTCCGCACTCGACGTAATGATGGTGAACACGACTTCGCACTGACGCCCCAACTCTGCCGGCGTCGCACAAACGACCGCATCGAGTCCGGTCACACTGTCCGGGCGACGTGCCCAGACGAACAACTCGTGCCCGGCCTTGCGCAAATGCTGCGCCATCGGGCGCCCCATCACGCCCAGGCCGATGAAACCGACCTTCATGCCTGCCCCGACAACTTTTCCAGCAACTTGAGCACGGCGATGGAATCTTCCTCGCCCAACCCCGAGCCGACCATGGCGTTGAACATTTGCGCCGTCGCCGCCGAACCGGGCAGGCAGAGGCCGAGTTCATGCGCCGTCTGCATCACGATATTCAGATCCTTTTCATGCATCCAGCTTTTGAAACCGGGCTTGAAATTGCGGTCGAGCATGCGTTGACCATGGTTTTCCAGAATCTTGGAGTAGGCAAAGCCGCCGAGCAGGGCTTCGCGCACCTTGGCACCATCAACGCCGTTCTTGCTGGCGAAGGCGAGCGCCTCGGCCACGGCCAACACGCCCATGCCGGTGACGATCTGGTTGGCAGCCTTGGTCACTTGGCCGGCCCCGGAAGCCCCCACATGCACGATGTTCTTGCCCATGCACTCGAAGGCCGGCAAGGCCTTGGCGAAAGCCTCCGAAGTGCCGCCCGCCATGATCGACAGCGTACCGGCAATGGCCCCGACCTCACCGCCCGATACCGGCGCATCGATGAAGGCGACACCAGCCGCAGCCAACTCCTCGCCGATCTGCTTGGCCGCCGCTGGGGCAATGGTACTCATATCCACCGCAACCAGCCCTTGGCTTGCCCCGCGCACAGCACCTTGGGCACCGAGCATCACTTCGCGCACATCGGGCGCGTCGGCCACCATGGAGATGAGCACCTCGACCTGGCGCGCCACATCGGCCGGGCTGTCGGCACCTTGAGCCCCTGCTGCCAACAGCGGCTGCATCGATTCGGCACGGCGGGCCCAGACCGTTACCTGATGGCCACCTTTGAGCAGATTGAGGGCCATAGGACGCCCCATGATGCCCAGACCGAGAAAACCAATTTTCATGCGTAACTCCTGATGGCGAATCGCATAATCTTATCAGTGGATTGTGAAGTCCCGGCGGCTTGGCTGAGTGTGCGGAATGCCGTCAATCCTGGGGCGGGAATACCAGCTCTGCGCTCACCGGACGGCGGAACAGGAATCCCTGGCCGCGATCGCATTCGAGTATGCGCAGATAGTCTGCCTGTGCCTCGTTCTCGATGCCTTCGGCCACCAGTTCGAGGCCCAGCGAACGACCGAGCGCCACGATGGATGAAACCAGTGCCGCCGCATCCGGATCCTTCTCGATATCGGCCACGAAAGCGCGATCGATCTTCAGTCGATTGATCGGGAACTGACGCAGGTAAGAGAGCGAGGAATAGCCGGTACCGAAATCGTCGATCGCCAGGCGAACTCCCATCGCCTTCAGCTCGTAGAACATGGCAACCGCTTCGTCGACCCCGTGCATCACGGTGCTCTCGGTGATTTCCAGTTCAAGACGCTGTGCCGGTAAGCCCGTTTCGTCTAGGGCTGCACGCACGGTCTGGGCAAAGTCCGGCTGGCGGAACTGCTGCGGCGAGATATTCACCGCGATTTCGCCGATATCCCGCCCCTCGTCTAGCCAGATCTTGGCTTGGCGGCAAGCGTTGCGTAGTACCCATTGGCCGAGCGGCAAGATCAGCCCGCACTCTTCGGCCACCGAAACGAACTCGGTCGGGCCGACCAATCCGCGCTGCGGGTGCTGCCAACGGATCAGCGCCTCGACACCGAGCATCTTGCCGGTCAGTAGATTGAACTGCGGTTGGTAATGCAGCACCAGCTGGTTGCCGGCCAGTGCCTGCCACAACTCGCTCTCCAGCCGCAGGCGCTGATTGACTTCGGCGCCCATGCGATCGGCGAAGAACTGATAACCGTTGCGCCCTGCGGCCTTGGCGGCATACATCGCCGTATCGGCATTGCGAATCAGGGTCTGAGCATCGGCGCCGTCGTTCGGGAAGCAGCTGATGCCAAGCGATGGCGAGACATGCAGGCAACGCTCGGCAATTTCGCACGGCTCGGCGATGGCCGCGGATACCTGGCGTACCAAGGCCAAAACCTCCTCGCCGCTACGTGCCGGCTCGAGGACGACGGCGAACTCGTCGCCGCCCAGGCGGAACAGATGCGCCTGTTCCGGCAATAGCGCCTGAATACGCTCGGCGACCAGAGCCAACAGGCGGTCGCCGGCATGATGCCCAAGGGAGTCGTTGATGGTCTTGAAATCGTCGAGGTCGATGATCATCAGCGCCAGGCGCTCGGCGGTACCGCCGGCCAGGGCGATGGCCGCATCGAGGTGATCCTCGAGGGCCAAGCGATTGGGCAGGCCGGTCAAGGGATCGTGCTGGACGAGAAACTCGATGCGCGCTTCCTGTGCCTTCTGCCCTGCGATATCGGTGAACACTGCCACGAAGTGGGAGGTGTTCTCAGCGGGATAGTCGACGGCCCGGATGCGGCATGATTTCGGGAAGAGTTCGCCGGTTTTGCGCCGCCCCCACAGCTCGCCAACCCAGGTTCCATTCACTGCGGCAGCATGCCAGCCGGCATCGTAGGCCTCGAAGCCATGCGTCGGCGACGCAAGAAGATTAGGCAACTGACCGATGACATCCTCGGCCGCATAACCGGTAATGCGCTCGAAAGCGGGATTGACGGCGAGGATGCGCCGTTCGCTGTCGACCACCATCATCGCTTCGGAGGTCTGCTCGATGATGCGGCGTTGCAGTTCAATCTGCACCGCGTTCTGGCGGATGATGCGCCACAGGTGTGCGTAGCCGGCAAAAACCAGCAAGGGTACGAGTAGACCGACAACGACAAGCAGCATTAGCCACGCCGACACGCCGGTGCCGCCCGAAGCACCGAACAGATCGGAGGCGCCGGCCCCGGAGGACGAACTGCGCGACCAGATCTCAAGCGCGGCCAGCCCCCAGAACAAGCCGGCGACGACCACTGCGAGCAATAAAGGTTTTCGGCCTTCCAGCGCCGAGTTATGCATTGGGAATCCTGCTAACCATAGTTGAATTATGGGCAGGAGTGTAACTGACGCCAGGCAATGTTTCAGCAAAAATCCGTCACCCCGGGCAAAAAATTTGCTTTTATTACATGGGGTTAATTTGCACTTTTAACAAAGCAGGCAAATCACCTATGGCTTTTGGTTTAGCCGCAGCAAGAACCGCCGTTGCTACGCTTGACGCCGAGCTTGGCCAGCAGCTTTTCCGGTGGGCAGAAGCCGGTGAAACCGCTTTGCAGCAGATTGAAGCCGACGAAGGCGGTGAAAGCCAGGAACCATTCCGAAACAAAGATCGGACTGCCGTGCCAGCCGAGGGAAAGCGAGAGCAGGACGAAGAAGCCGGCCATGATGCGGATGATGCGTTCGATGGTCATTGATGTTCCTTTCTGAAAGCGGAGAAGTACAGCACCGGGATGACGACCAGCGTGAGCAGGGTCGACACCAGGATGCCGAAGATCAGGCTGAGCGCCAGACCGTTGAAGATGGGGTCGTCGAGGATGAACAGCGCGCCGAGCATGGCGGCCAGCGCGGTCAGCGCGATGGGCTTGGCGCGTACGGCGGCGGACTGGATCACCGCGTCGTGGAAGTTCATGCCGGCGGCGACCTGTTGCTTGATGAAATCGACCAGCAGAATCGAGTTGCGCACGATGATGCCGGCCAGCGCAATCATGCCGATCATCGAGGTGGCGGTGAATTGCGAGCCGAACAAGGCATGGCCGGGCATGACGCCAATGATGGTCAGCGGGATCGGGGCCATGATGATCAATGGCACCAAGTAGCTACCGAAGTGGGCCACGACCAGCAGATAGATCAGGATCAGGCCGACGGCGTAGGCCAGGCCCATGTCGCGGAAGGTTTCGTAGGTCACCTGCCATTCGCCGTCCCATTTCAGGCTGTAGCCGGCGTAAGGGTCGGACGGCTGGCGGATGAACCATTCGCCCAGCGTACCGCCTTCCTTCAAGGCCATGCCGTTGATCTTGCTGCGCACGTCGAACATGCCGTAGAGCGGCGAATCGAGCTTGCCGCCCATGTCGCCGACCACATACACCACCGGCAGCAGATCCTTGTGGTAAATCGCCTTCTCACGGGGCGCTTCGCGCACTTCGACCAGTTCCGACACCGGCACCAGTTGCCCATCACGCGAACGAACGCGCAGCTTCAGCAAGGCGTCGAGCGAAGATTGTTTCTCGGCCGGCAGGCTGATGCGCACCGGTATCTCGAACTTCGATTCGGTATTGCGTGCCGGCGTCACGTCCAGCCCGGACAGGCCGATGCCCACCGCCTCGACGATGTCGCTCTGCGCCACGCCGAGCTGCGCCGCCTTGCTCTGCAAGACGTGCAGCACGAATTTGCGCGAATCGGCCTCAATGTAATCGTCCACCGCAACCAGGTCCTTCGTCTGCTCGAAGGCGGCGCGCACCTGCTTGCCCACCGCCATCTGGCCGGCCATATCCGGGCCATAGATTTCAGCAACGATGGGCGACATGACCGGCGGGCCGGGCGGCACTTCGACCACCTTGGCGACGCCGCCGTTGGCCTTGCCGATGGCTTCGATGCGATCGCGCACCGAAACGGCGATCTCGTGGCTCTGCTTCGCACGGTGATGCTTGTCGGCCAGATTGACCTGGATGTCACCCTTTTCCGGCGCGGCACGCAAGTAATACTGGCGAACCAGGCCGTTGAAATTGATCGGGCTGGCCGTCCCGGCATAGGCCTGGTAATTCACCACCTCCGGCACTTGCGCCAGCTCGGCGCCGATTTCGTGCAGCACGCGCGCCGTGTCCTCGACCGGCGTACCGACCGGCATGTCGAGCACGACCTGGAATTCGCTCTTGTTGTCGAAGGGCAGCATCTTGAGCACGACGAGCTGAAAGTAGGCGAGCGACACCGAGCCGAGGATCAGCACGACCACGGCAATGGCCAGCTTGACGCGGGCTGCGCCGCCAGTCAGCGGATCAAGGAAGGGCGTCAGCAGCTTGCGGAAGGTGGTGTCGAGTTTGGCGTCCAGCTTCGACGGCTGATGCTCGCCATGCGCCCCGCCGTGCGATTTCATCAGCCGCGCCGCCAGCCACGGCGTGACAACGAAAGCGACCGCCAGCGAAATCGCCATGCCCATCGACGAATTGATCGGAATCGGGCTCATGTACGGCCCCATCAGGCCCGTGACGAAGGCCATCGGCAACAAGGCGGCAATGACGGTGAGCGTCGCCAGAATGGTCGGGCCACCCACTTCATCGACCGCCCCGGGAATGATTTCAAACAGTCCCTTCTCCGGATGCAGCCCCTGCCAGCGGTGGATATTCTCGACCACCACGATGGCGTCATCGACCAGGATACCGATGGAGAAGATCAGCGCGAACAGCGACACGCGATTGAGCGTGAAGCCCCAGGCCCAGGAGGCGAACAGCGTGGCGGCCAGGGTCAGCGTGACGGCGACGCCGACGATGAGCGCTTCGCGGCGACCGAGCGCGAAGAAGACCAGCGCGACGACGAAGGCGGTGGCAAAGATCAGCTTGCCGATCAGCTTCTGCGCCTTTTCGGTCGCCGTTTCGCCGTAGTTGCGCGTCACGGTGACTTCGACGCCCTCCGGGATCACGGTGTTTTTCAGGCTTTCGATGCGGTGCACCGCAGCAGTGGCGATGTCGGCCGCGTTAACGCCCGGCTGCTTGGAGAGCTGCAGCGTCACCGCCGGGAATTCGCCCTCCTTGCCGCCCATCCAGGCGTAGCGTTTGGGCTGATCCGGGCCATCTTCCACCTTGGCGACGTCGGCCAGGAAGACCGGCTTGCGATCGCGCACAGCGACCACCAGGCCCTTCACATCGCCGGCCGATTCGAGGTAAGTACCCGTTTGCACCAGGATTTCACGATTGCCGGCGGTCAGGCTACCGGAAGATTGCAGCGAATTCGACACCTTCAAGGCATTGGCGATTTCCTGCGGCGTCACGCCGTAGGCATTCATGCGCTCGGGGTCGATCAGCACGCGGATGGCGTGATCCGGGCCGCCCAGCGTGGACACATCGCGCGTGCCCTTGATGCGCTTCAGTTCGATCTCGACGGCGCGTGCCACCTGCTGCAGGTCGTAGGCCGAACGTTCCGGGTCCTTGGTCCAGAAGGTCAGCGAGACGATGGGCACATCGTCGATGCCGCGCGGCTTGATGACCGGGTCCATCACGCCGAGGTTGGGCGGCAGCCAGTCGCGGTGCGACATCACCGTGTCGTGCAGGCGCAGCACGGCATCGTTGTATTTGACGCCGACGTCGAACTGCACGGTGATCACCGCCATGCCGGGGCGCGACATGGAATAGACATGCTCGACGCCATGCATGCGCGACAGCACCTGCTCGCCCGGCCGCGCCACGAGGTTTTCCACATCCTTGGCCGAAGCGCCGGGAAAAGCGACCAGCACGTCGGCCATGGTCACGTCGATCTGCGGCTCTTCCTCGCGCGGCGTCACCAGCGTGGCGAAGACGCCCATCAGAAAGGCGACCAGCGCCAGCAAGGGCGTCATCCGCGAATTCTGAAAGGCCGCGGCGATGCGGCCAGAGATGCCCAGCGTTCCCTCTTGGCGGCTCATCGCTTACTTGCCCGCCTTGAGTTGAATGCCGGCCTTGACCGGATCGGTCACCACCTTGTCGCCGCTGACCAGGCCGGCCAGCACTTCGAGCTCGCCTTCACCGACGGCATCGCCCAGACGCAGTTGGCGCAGGCTCAGACGATTGTCAGCCGTTTGCACATAAACCGAGGCGACTTCGCCGCGACGCAACACGGCAGCAGCCGGCACGGTCAGCTTCTCGGCCTGACCGACGACGAAATGCACGCGGGCGTACATGCCCGGCGTCGCTTCCGGCAGATCGGGCAAGCCGACACGCACCTGCGACACGTGCGTCGAGGCATCGGCCGTCGGCAGCAGGTTCACCGAGGTCGCCTTGACCCACTTGCGCAACTCCGGGAATTCGACGCTAGCTGCTTTGACGCCACGCATCTGCGGCAGACGGTATTGCGGCACGCTGGCGGTCACACGCAAACCGCCCGGCTGGTAAATGGTAAACAAGGGCTTACCCGGCGTCGCCATGTCGCCAACCTCGGCCAGACGGCGGGCGACGATGCCGTCGATCGGCGCAACGATGGTGGCGTGGCTCTGGCTCGCGCCGGCAGCCGAACGGTTGGCAGCGGCCGCATCGAAATCGGCCTTGGCCTTGTCCACGGCCGCCTGGCTGACGAATTTCTGTTCCTTCAGGCTCTTGTTACGTTCGTAATTCAGCTTGGCGTTGGCGTAGACCGCATCGGCGGCACGCGCGGCTTCTTCGGCTTCGCGGGCATCGATGCGCATCAGCACCTCGCCTTTCCTCACCGACTGTCCGGCATCGACCCGCGTTTCCAGTACGCGGCCGGCCACCTGGGCGCCGACCGTCGCCTGCTGCACCGCCTCGACCAGCGCCTCGGCCGGGAAGGTGAGATCGACCGCATGCGGCTTGACCACGACCACCGGCAACGGCTCGGCGGCCACTGCTGCGGTGCACGCCCCAAAAAGGGCAAAAACCAGGGAGCGAAGAGTATGTGCGTTCATGAATATAAGCATACGCTAATTTATATAAATCAGGCAAGCCGACCATCGGCACAGCAATTGATTTTATTGCGTTTTCCCGAGGGGCAATTCAGCTGGCCTGCCAGATGTTGCGGCAGCGCGTTTCCTTGATCCACCAACTGGCCAGCGCCCCGAGCGCAGCACACAGGGTGACGACCAGCACGCCGTGGCGCCAGGTCGCCACGTCGTAGACGCGCACCCCGGCCACCATCTCGCCCTGCCAGCCCAGATCCATGACCCAGCCGAACAAGGGCTGCAGCAAGGCCCCGGCCAGGAAGCCGCCCATATTGGCGACGCTGGTCGACATACCGGAAAGCAGCGGCGGATTGACTTCCTTGGCGCAGGCCCAGCTCAGGCTGAAACCGGCCGTGGTCAGTCCCATCAGACCGAACAGGGCATAGGACAGAGGCAGCGGCATGGTCACGCCAGACAGCCAGATCAGCCACAGCAAGACATAGAAATGCGAGGCGGCAACCAACACCGGCTTGCGTCGCCCCAGACGATCGGACAGGCTACCGACCAGCAGACAACCGACGGCGAAGCCGCCGAACCACAGCGACAGATGACTGGCCGCCACCTGGCGCGGCATGCCGTGCACCTGCATCAGATAAGGCGTCGCCCACAGGCCGGCGAAGGTGAAGAAGGCGCCCGACATACCGGTATTGACCAGCACCGTCGGCCAGGTCGAGCGGTTTTTCAGCACGGCGAGCAGGCTATTGAATACCGCCGTGCGATCGAAACGCGGTTTATGCCCCGCAGCCAGCGCGGCCGGACTGTCGCATACGATCAGCCAGCACAGCACGCCGAGCGTCAGCGACAGGGCGCCGACGCCGATAAAAACCCCGCGCCAGCCGGTCGCCTGGGCCAGGGCCGAGAGCGGCGCGCCGGCCAACACCGAGCCGAGGTTGCCGACCAGCATGCAGATGCCGACGATGGTGGCGAAGCGGTTTTCCTCAAACCACACCGCCACCAGTTTGAGCATGGCAATGAAGGTGACCGACACGCCGAGCCCGATCAAGGTGCGTCCGACAAGCGCCAGATCGAGCGACGGCGCAAAGCCGAAGAGAAAACTGCCCGCCCCGCCGACGATGCCGCCCAGCGCGAGAATTCGGCGCGGCCCCAGCGTGTCGGCCAGGATGCCCGTCGGAATCTGCATCACCGTGTAGACATAGAAATAGGTTGCCGCCAGCACGCCGAGCGACGCCGCCGAGGTCTGGAAGGCCGCCGCCAGATCCTGCGCAATACCCGCCGGCGCGAAGCGCTGGAAGAAGGACAGCACGTAGGCGACGGCAACGACGCCGAGAATCAGCCAACGGCGGCGTTTGAGGTCTTCGCTCAGCGGAGTCATGGTCGGCTTCCTCCTCGCGGAGATGAAATGACGAAGCGGCCGCCCACGATGTGTAGCGGCCTAAAGAGTTCGGCGCCCGCAGGCGCCGAAAACATCAGGGATTACTTGAGGGAAAGAACCCACTTGGCCAAGGTCGCCGCCTCGGCATCGGTCACGTTGTTCGGCGGCATCGGCACCTGACCCCATTCGTTTTTGCTGCCGTTCTTGATCTTGCCCGCCAGCGCAGCTTCCACGCCCTTTTCGCCAGCACGCTTAGCGACGATATCCTTGTAGCTCGGCCCGACAATCTTCTTGTCGACAGCGTGGCAAGTCATGCAATTCTTGCTCTTGGCCAGATCTTCCGAAGCCTGGACAACTCCCGTCACAGCCAAGGCGGCGATTGCGGCAACAACGATTTTCTTCATGTTTTCCTCCTGTTTTTATTGATGGACAAACTACTTTCCGCCGTCAGTCTAACCTGAGACAACGCCGGGCTTGCAGATTAGCTGGCCGTATCGATCAGCAGTGTTTCCAATTCCAGCCGCCCAACCGGACTGGCCATGGCGATCAGCGTAAAACCCGGCTTCAACAGGTAATCCTTGTCCGGATTGAATTGCCAGTTGCCGTTGCGTTCGCGTACGGCGAGCAGAACGTAATGGGCGCTACGCAGTTTCAGGTTGCCCAGCGGCTTGGGAATGAAAGCCGCCGGCACCGGAACTTCCTCGACACGCAGGTTCTTCTCCGACTTCAGCATCTCGTCGAGGAAGGAAACGACGTGCGGTCGAATCATCGCCGAGGCGATGCGCATGCCGCCGGTAAAGTCCGGCGAGACGATGGCATCGGCGCCGGCCTTCTTCATCTTTTCGATATTGCGCTGCTCGGTGCAACGCGCCACCACCCGCAAATCCGGCTTCAACTGCTTGGCGGTCAATACGATCATCAGGTTGCGCGAGTCGTCGCCAGTCACGGCGAAGAGGCCTTTGGCATCGTCGAGGTCGGCCAGCAGCAAGACGTCGTCGTCACTGGCATCGCCATGCAGGTAGAGAAAGCCTGGATTCCGCTCCTTGTATTCCTCAAGCCGGTGCAGATCCTCATCCACTCCAACGTAATGGCGATTGGTCGCCTCCAGTTCGTGGGCGATGTTACGGCCGACACGGCCGAAACCGCACAGAATGTAATGCCCCTTCAGTTTCTTGATTGCTTTTTCCATGCGTTTTCTCCGCAGGGTTCCATTGAGGTCGGTTTCGAGCAGGGCGACAGTCACCACCGAAAAGAGCATCGACAGGTTGCCCGCGCCGAGGATGCCGATGATGACCGTCAGGATACGGGCCGGCTGATTGCTCGACATGTCGATGATTTCACCGTAGCCGATGGTGGCAACGGTGATGAAGGTCATGTAGAAGCAGTCGAACCACGAATATTTGTGCTCGGTGAGCAACATGTAGCCGACAGTGCCAAAGACATGCACGGCGACCAACATGCCGAGCGCGATATAGAGCAGCCGGAAGATGTAGCTGATCTGGCTGGAATTGATACCGTTGGCCAAGGTCGCCCCCGAATTAGTCGGTGACCGGCACCGACTGGGTCATGAAGATGACGGCCTTGCCGCCATCCATATTGGCGTGCAAGGACTCCACCAGGGGCGGATTGATCGTCTGCTCGGCATCCCATTTGATGATGAAATTGGCGCCTGATCCGCCGGAAGCATCATTCAGCTCGACGAACAACTCGAGCGTACCGAGCGGCGGAATCAGCACCGGGGTCGGCACACGCTCGCCGAGCAGCTTGCCGTGAGTATCGAAATAACGCGCCGACAGAACCCGCAAAGGACGCTTGGCATCGGTATTGCGAATGCTGACCAGGGCCGACAACAGCACATAGGAGGCCTTGCCCGCCTTGCCCAGATTGCCGTACAGCATGTGCGAATAGATCGGCAGATATAACGTCTGCCCCTTGACCAGCGGCCTGACCTCCTGCGCTGCGACGATCGAGGTAACGAACGACAGCGACACGGCCGCCACGGCCAAGCGCACGCGATGCAAAATCCCCATGATTCCCCTCCCTGTCGGCCATCGTTGGCCGACGACGATTCATGACGGGATTCTGCCACAGCCACGAAGGCCGCGCAGCCGAGCTTTGGGCCGAAGCAGCGCTCAGTTGCCGGTCTGTACCTCGAGCCAGGCGGCTTCGGCAACACGCCAGGTCCGCCGGAATGCCTCGCGCAACGCCAGACGCAAGCCCTCGGTGACGGCCGCCGGACAAGACTGGCCGGCCAAGGCGTCCTCCAAGGCCTCGGCAGCCGCGGCGAGGCGCACGGCGCCGATATTGGCCGCGGCACTGCGCAGCGAATGCACTTTCTTTCGCTCATCGACCAGATTCGCCCGGCTGATTTCCCACTCCTGGAGCCAGTCGGCGTAGTGCTCAATGAACAGTCCAAAGGACTGCCACCATAAATTCTCGTCGTCGAGCATGCGCGCGACCGCAGCGGCAACGTCGAAGCCATCCAGTACGCGCGGTATCGCCATAATATAAATTCGCCAAAAACAATATAAGTATTGTCGCGCATACAACAATGCCGAAGTTTACGAAAAAGGTAAATCAACCCTATACAAAATCCGTGTATTACAATCGTTATATTTAATGGGCATTGGCTTACTTCATGCGCCAAACTGCGCTAATCGTCGAAGATGATCCGGGAACTCGCCACACGCTGAGTTCCACATTGGCAACGGCAGGAATCGACTGCCTGTTTGCTTCGGACGGTGCCAGCATGTGGCGCCAACTCGGCAACAATCCGGACGTGATCATCCTAGACCTCGGGTTGCCCGATGCCGACGGCCTCGAGCTGTTGCGCCAATTGCGCCAGCAATCGGAAGTACCGGTCATCATCCACTCGACCCGTTCCGACGAGATCGAGCGCATCATCGGCATCGAAATCGGCGCCGACGACTACCTGCCCAAGCCCTGCAACATGCGCGAACTGCTGGCGCGCACACGTAGCCTGCTACGGCGCAGCCAGATTCGCCATACCGCGCAATCGCGCGGCGACCGTCGCCTGCATTTCGGCGACTGGATACTGGATACGGCCTCGCGCGAACTGAGTCGTCTCGGCAGCAACGAAGCGACGACGCTGGGCATTTCCGGTTTCGCCTTGCTCGGCGCCTTTCTCGACAAACCGTTCGAACCGCTGTCGCGCGAACACCTGTCGCGCGTACTGAAACGCGAATACATCCCCTACGATCGCATCATCGACGTACACGTCAGCCAGTTGCGGCGGATCCTGGGGCGCCAGGCCGATGGCAGCCATTTCATCAAGACCCTGCGCTCGCAGGGTTACGTCTTCGTCGCCCCGGTCGAGGCGACTGCCTGAAGCTGCGGTGCACCTGCCGTTTCCGGCAAAAACCAGAGTGGCACGTTCATGCGGTGCTCGCCAGGGGGATGCGCATGTGCACCAGCAAACCGCCGCTCGGACGATTCTCGGCGGCGATAGATCCGCCTAGCGACTCGATCACCCGCCGCGCAATCGCCAGCCCCAAGCCGTAACCGTCGCCCGTCGCCTGCCCCTGGCCGCGATAGAAGGGCTGGAAGATGCTATCCAAGGCCGCCACTGGCACGCCGCAGCCCTCGTCGGCGATGCGCATATGGAAACCGCCGTCGGCCTCGCAACCGGCCGCCAGGGTGACGCGCGTCCCCGCGGGCGCATGACGCAAGGCGTTACGCACGACATTCTCGATGGCCCGGTGCAGCAATTCCGGATTGGCCGACAGAACCGCCATCTCCCCCGGCCGGTAATCCAGTGCTACCTGCCGTCCCTCGCCCTCGAACACGGCGTCCTCGGCGATCGCTTCGAGCAATTCGGCCATATCGACCGCCTCGATCCGCCCGGCGACGCCCGCCTCCAGGCGGGCCAGGGTCAACAGTTCGCCGACCAGCCCATTCATCCGCTCCCCCTCGCGCTCGATCCGCTGCAGGCAGTCCTCCAGACGTTCCGGCTGTTGCCGGGCCAGGCCGATGGCGGCCTGCAGTCGCGCCAGCGGCGAACGCATCTCGTGCGAAACGTCGTGCAGCAAGCGCTTCTGCCCGGCCACCGAGGCCTGGAGACGCTCGGTCATGCCGTCAAAATCGTTCCCCAGATCGGCCAACTCGTCGCGGCGGCCGCCCATGGCCTTGGCCACCCGCACCCCCAGATCGCCTTCGGCAACCGAGCGCAAGCCGTTGCGTAACTGCCGTATCGGCTTGGCGAAATACCAGGCCAGCCCAGCCGCGCACAAGAGACTCACCAGGAAACCGCTGAGTAGAGGAATCAGCGGAATACCCCGCCCCGGACCCGGCGGGCCTGGCGGCCGAGGCGGCCTCCGCATGTCGTCTTCCGGTTTGGGCGGGCCGAAAGGCGCCATCTCAGGCGGCGGAGGCGGTCGCTCATCGCCGTGGTGTTTTGCGAACTCCGGCGGTGAACGACTATCGATCGCCAGATGCGGCAGCGTTCCCTCGCGCTCCAACCAGAACAAGGTTCCGGTGACGCCAACGCCGACCAGCTGCCCGAGCCAGATGAACAGCAGGAATTTCCAGAAAAGGCGGCCCACCGGTTATTCCCGGATCAACTGGTAGCCCTGCCGATAGACCGTCTGGATACATGAGCGGCCATCGGCCAGCGTGCCCAGCTTGTGCCGGATGCTCGACAAATGCACATCGACGCTGCGATCGAATCGCGTCAACGGCCGCCCCAGAGCCTGCTCCGACAGGTCGCCCTTGCTCACCGGCCGACCGGCATTGCGGGCCAGCACTTCGACGAGGTTGAACTCCGTGCTGGTCAGTTCGACGGCCTGACCTCCCCATTCGACACGACGCTGTTCCGGGTAGACCGCCAGCGCGCCGATCACCATCGGCCCGGCGGCTTCGCTGCCGTTTCTGGTGCGGCGCAGGATAGCCCGCAGGCGGGCCGCCAGTTCGCGCGGCAGGCAGGGCTTGGGCACATAGTCGTCGGCCCCGAGTTCCAGGCCGAGAATGCGATCCATGTCATCGCCCTTGGCCGTCAACATTAAAACCGGCACATCGCTCGCTGCCCGGATGCGACGCAAAACCTCGATGCCGCTCATCCCGGGCATCATCACGTCGAGCACGACCAGGGCGTAGCTACCGGCCAGCGCTTCGGCCACGCCGCTCTCGCCATCATGCACGGCGGTCACGGCAAAACCGTCCTGGTTCAGGTAATCCCGCAGCATGCAGGAGAGTTCGACGTCGTCGTCGACGATCAGTATCTGGCTCATCGCTCGAAATATTTGGCTATCCGGCAGCGATGTTACCGAAGCCACCTGCCACGAACCAGACAAAAAGTGGCGTCTTTACAGAGTTTTACGGCAATTTCTTCCTGCCGACGCGAAGAAAGCCCGGAACGATGCCATCTGGGCCGGATCGGCAAAATCTGCCGCAACGCGCCACGACTCTCCAGCAAATGGCCAAACAAACCGAATGACTCCGGTTTTTGGCCGAAATGCCCCTCGCCCTTAACGAGTTTTTACTCTGATTTACCCAAAACGCCGCCAATTTTCGGCCATTCAGGCCGATAAGTTGCTCAAGCAGGACAAATCCGGAGGCGTTTCCGGAGTTTTATTTCCTATCTTTTCCACGAGGGGATTCATCATGCTCAGCAGCATCAACTCGGCATCGTCGATCAGCCAGCTGTTCTCAAAACTCGACACCAAGAAGCAAGGCTATCTGGAAAAAAGCGATCTGGTCTCCGCTTTCAGCCAGATCGATTCGAGCGGCGACAGCACGTCGGTCGATCAACTATTCAGCGCACTCGACAGCGATGGCGACGGCAAGGTCAGCGAAAGCGAATTTTCCAGCACCCTCACCAAACTGCAGGAAGAACTGAATGGCCAGTTCAACTCCATGCGTATGGGCGGCTTCCAGGGAGCCCAAGGGGCCGGCATGGGGGGCATGCCCCCGCCGCCTCCACCGCAGGACGACGAAGGCTTCACCAAGGACGAACTGCAAAGCCAGCTCGCTGAGATCGGCGACAGCGACTCAGAACGTTCGAGCTTCATCTCCAACGTCGTGAACAATTTCGACAAGGCCGATACCAACGGCGACGGCAAGGTGAGTTTCGCCGAAGCTCAGGCCGTCAACGGCAATTCCGGCAGCACCGACGAGACCTCGGCCAGCTCGAACAAGCCTGCCCACATGCCGCCACCGCCGAAGGGCGAAGACAAGGGCTTCACCCTGTCCGAACTGAAGAGCCAACTGGAGGAAATCGGCAGCAGCGACAGTCAGCGCGCCACCCTCATTTCCAGCATCGTCAGCAACTTCGAAGCCGCCGACACCGATGGCGACGGCAAGGTGAGCTTCGCCGAAGCCCAGGCCTACCAGGAGCAAACCAGCGGCACTACCGACGGAACAGCCACCGCTTCGACCAGCAGCGCAGCGAACTCCGATGCCCAACTGATGAAGCAGATCATGCAACTGATGCATGCCTATAGCAGCTTCAACGACAACAACACCAATTCTTCGCTGAGCAGCCTGCTGTCGGTTTCTGCCTGAAAGCGACACCTGTTCCCGCCAAGGCCGGCCTCGCCGGCCTTTTTTTCTTGGCGGAAATTGCATTGCACCTGTCCGCCCACAGCATGGCGTCGGGCCATCCGCCGCCTTAGCATAGCCGGCACAAAAGCAAACCTCTTGGAGAAGACATGCTGGCCTTTCAGGACTACTACCCGGAAAACGTCGCTCATTGCTACGGCTGCGGCCGCCTCAACGAGCAGGGGCATCAGATCAAGACCTATTGGGAGGGCGACGAGACGGTCACCCGCTTCACGCCGCGCCCCGAACATACGGCCATCCCGGGTTTCGTCTATGGCGGGCTGCTCGCCTCGCTGATCGACTGCCATGGCACGGGCACGGCCGCGGCCGCCATGTACCGCGCCGAAAACCGGGCCATGGATAGCCTACCGGCCTTCCGCTTCGTGACCGGCTCGCTGCACGTCGATTATTTGAAGCCGACACCGCTCGGCCCAACCCTGGAAATCCGCGGCCGCGTCAAGGAAATCAAGGGCCGCAAGGTGATCGTCGAAGCCACGGTCTACGCCGATGGCATCGCCACCGCACGCGGCGAAATCGTCGCCGTGCAGATGCCGGAGAGCTTCACCGCCTGATGCCCGACCTCAACGGGGGCACTGCTGCGGTGCACTGGCCCAAACAGGCAAAAACCGGAAACCGGCGTCCCGGCCGCTTAAGGCCTCATGGCGCCAGCGGCCAGCGGAACTGGACGGTCTTCAAGCCCTCCTTGGCGCCGACCCGCAGGCGCTGCATGCGCGTCACGTCGCCGACGGTGGCGCGCACCTCATAGCGCCCGGCCGGAAGCTTGGCGAGGAAGACCGGCCCTTCGGCCACCGCCTCCAGCAAGGGTTTGCCGACGGCGTCGGCGATCACGACCTTGACGTCGCTGAGGTACTCGCCGTTCTGCAGGGCGAAGACCAGCTTGACGTTGAAGCCCATCTCCAACGCCCCGACCCGCTCCAGCGACTCGTCACCGACACCGCCCGAAACGTAGGAGATATCGCCGCTCTGCTTCACCGCCTCGCCGTTGGCCGCCAAGGCCGATGTCGCAGCCAATAGGGCGGCCGCCAAGAGCACGAAAACGCATCGAATCGATCGTTGCCACATCGCCAACTCCTTTCGCAGAACACTCGCCTTTTCCGGCGAGCAACTTGTATTCACATTAGCAGGTCAAATCGCATTTAGCTCTCGCAAATTTGGTATATTGATTGACTCTTTTCTTTCGGGGGTTCCATGTTCTCTCGCATACTCCTCGCCCTGCTCCTCGCCGTTTCCGGCATCAGCCACGCCCAAACGAAGGCCTACCGCTTTTCGCCGGTCAATCAATGGGACATTGCCAAAACCGCGGCCTACTGGAACCCCATCATCCGCTACGTCAGCGACAAGAGCGGCGTACCGCTCGAACTGAAGATCGGCCGCACCTCCGCCGACACTACCGCCTACGTATTGGCCCAGGAAGTCGAATTCGTCTTCTCCAACCACTTGTTCAGCCCGGAACGCGACAAACTCGGCTGGAAAGTCTTCGGACGCCGCTGGACCCCGCCGCTCTACGGTCAGATCGCCGTACCGGCCGACTCGCCGATCACCAAGCTGGAGGAACTGAAGGGGCAGGAGGTCGTCTTTGCCGGACCGGAAGCCTTCATCGGCTATCGGATCACCTATGCCCAGCTACTCAACCGCAATGTCGACGTCAAGGTCGTCTTTGCCGGCAACCAGAACGCGGCCTTCGCCCAGCTCTTCGCCGGCAAGGCCAAGGCCGTAGGTAGCAACTCCGCCCTGATCGACGGTTACACCATCCGCGAGGGCAAGAAGTTCCGCGTCCTGTGGACCTCGGAGGGCTACCACGACCTCGCCCTGATGGCTTCCAGCAAGGTTCCGGAAAAGGACGTCAAGGCCGTCGCCTCGGCCTTCATCGGCATGCATCGGGACCCCGTCGGCAAAGCCATCCTGCTACGCGCCTCGGAAGAAGTCGGGCTCGACCCCAAGGCTTACTTCCTGCCCGCCAACGCTGCCGATTACGAGCCCTACCGCCGCTTCTACCAGAACGCCCCGGCCGCCGTCCGCTGACCGTCGCCGATGAAGCTGCTCGCCTACCTGCTGCCCAGGGCCCTGATTACTCGGGTCTATGCGCTGTATTCGGCGACCCTGCTCCTGTTCGTCGGCAGCAGCCTCTTCCTTTTCTACGAATACCAGGCCAAGGCCGCTATCGAAGAAGCCCAGGATTCGGCCAGCATGCTGGTCGAAGTGGTCGCCCAGACCGTGACCGACAGCGCCGTCATCGGCGACTACGACACCATCCAGCGCACCCTGGACAAGGCCATCCTGCGCTCGCAATTCGACTCCGCCGCCTTCATCGACCTGCAAGGCGCCGTGATCAAGAGCGAACACCGCTCAATACCGCGCACGCCTGCTCCTGAATGGTTGCGAGCCCAGGTCGCCGGGCAGCTGTTCGATGCCAACCGCGCCATCTCCGCAGGCGGGAAGGATTACGGCGTGCTGCGCCTGGAGTTCTCGCTCGACGCCATCAGCGGCGGTCTCTGGCAACTGGTGCGCACGGCCTTCGCCCTCGCCGTCGTCAGTCTCCTCGGCGGCCTGCTCATCATGTGGTTTCCGCTCAAGCGCTGGCTCGGTACGCTGGACCGCGTGCGCGCCTACGACCCGGCATCGTCACGAACAGCCAATGCCTCGGCAGCGGCCGACACCGAGGACATTCCTCTCGAATTCCGCCCCGCCTTCGAGGTATTGCGGCGTAACGCCGAAAGCCTGCGCAGCGAGCTCGAAGCACGCGAACGGGCCATCCGCTCGCTGCAGGACGTCGCTGCCAGTCTGCTGCACGTCAGCAGTCTGGCCCAACCGGACAAGGAAGCCGACCTCGACGGCCTGGCCAAAGTCATCGCCCGCCTGGTGGCCGAACGCGAAGCCAGCCGACTCGAACTGGAACAAGCCAAGGAAGCCGCCGAAGCCGCCAACCTGGCCAAGAGCGAATTCCTGGCCAACATGAGCCACGAGATTCGCACGCCGATGAACGGCATCCTGGGCATGACCGACCTCGTCCTCGACTCCGAACTGAACGCCGAACAACGCGAATTCATCGGCATCGTCAAAACCTCGGCCGAATCGCTGCTCACCATCATCAACGACATCCTGGATTTCTCGAAGATCGAGGCCGGCATGCTGACCATCGAGAAGATCCCCTGCGATCTGGCAACAGTGGTCGGCGATGCCCTGCAGCCGATGGCCATCCTCGCCGAAGCCAAGCAGCTCGAACTCAAGCGCGAGATTGCCGGTGACGCGCCCGGCAATTTCCTGTGCGACCCCATCCGCCTGCGCCAGATCATCGTCAATTTGGTCGGCAACGCCATCAAGTTCACGACCACCGGCAGCATCACCTTCGGCATCGCGCCGCTGCGCAGTGAAGCCGGCGAGGCCATGCTGCACTTTTTCGTGCGCGATACCGGCATCGGCATTCCGCCCGAACGGCTGGATCACATCTTCGATGCCTTCACCCAGGCCGATAGCTCGACGACCCGCCAGTTCGGCGGCACCGGACTGGGCCTGTCGATCACGCGCAAGCTGGTCGAACTGCAAGGCGGCAGGCTCTGGGTCGAAAGTCAGCCCGGCCAGGGCAGCACCTTCCATTTCTCGCTGCCGAACCCTGCGGCCGACACGCATCCCAATGCCTCCGCCGAGACCACGAGCAACGCCGCAAATGCCTCGCCGCAAAACGGAAGCCTTGGCAATGGCCTGAATGTCCTGCTGGTAGACGACAACCCGGTCAATCGCAAGCTGGCTTGCGTCATGCTCGAACGACGCGGCTACCGGGTGACGCAGGCGACGAACGGCCGCGAGGCAATCCAGCTGCTCGACCTGAATGCCTTCGATGCCGTGCTGATGGACATGCAGATGCCCGAACTGGACGGTCTCAGCGCCACGCGCATCATCCGCACCAAAGAAAACGCCGAAACCCGCCCGCGCGTGCCGATCATCGCGATGACGGCGAACGCCATGGACTCCGACCGCGAGCAGTGTCTGGAAGCCGGTATGGACGATTACATCTCGAAGCCGATCAAGGCCGCCCAGTTGTTCGAGCGCCTTGCGCACTGGACGGGTCAGCCGACGCCGGTCGATCCCGCCTGAACCTCGGCGTCAGTTGCCGGCCAGTCCTTGCAGCTTGCGGTACAAGGTGCGCTGACTGACTCCCAGGCGCTTGGCCAACTCCGGCAGATCGCGCCCATGCTTTTCCTTGGCCCAGGCGATGTAACGCTTCTCCAGATCTTCGAGCGGCACCACCTCGGCAACGCCAAATCCGCTCTCTCGCTGGACGGTCGCTAGCGGAATGTCGTCGGCCATTTCCTGCAGATGCACGACGTCGATACGCTCGCCATCGGCCAGCAGAGAGGCACGTTCGATCAGGTTGCGCAGTTCGCGGATATTGCCGCTGTAGCGCCGGCCCGACAGCCACTCCAGCGCCGCCGGGGTAAAGCGCCGCCCCTGCTTGCGATCGACCCGCTCCAACAGCGACTGCGCCAGCAACGGGATATCGCCGGCCCGCTCATGCAGTGCCGGGGTGTGGATGGGGAATGTGTTGATGCGGAAATAGAGGTCGCGGCGGAAGGTTTCGGCCTGCACCATGGCCCGCAGGTCGCGATGGGTGGCAGTGACCAGACGAAAATCCGCCGGCAGCCAGTCGAGGCCGCCGACCCGGCGGTAGGTGCCGGTTTCCAGCAGGCGCAGCAGCTTGACCTGCAAGGCCATCGGCAATTCGCCGATTTCGTCGAGAAAGAGCGTGCCGCCGGCCGCCGCTTCGACCAGCCCCTGCTTGCGATGTGTGGCACCGGTAAAGGCGCCCTTTTCGTAGCCGAACAGCTCGCTCTCGAACAGGGTTTCCGTCATGCCGGCGCAGTCCACCGCGACGAACGGCCCCTCCTCCCGAGCACTGGCTTCGTGGATGGCACGGGCAACCAGCTCCTTACCGGTGCCGGTTTCGCCGAGCAGGACGACCGCCGCATTCGAGTTGGCGACGCGCAGGATCTTTTCCAGCATTCCCATAAAAGCCGGCGAGCGCCCGACCAGGCCCTGGGCTGCCGCCCGGCCGCTGGCTTGGCGCACGACGCGCATGGTTTCGACGAAACAGACGATTTCACCGCTTTCGTCGCGAATTGGCGTCGTTTCGACCGAGACGTGCTCTTCGCCGCGCGGCGTATGGTGCAGGTGCAGCACCCGTTGCGGCACGCCTGACTCCAGACTCAGTTTCAGCGGACAGGATTCGCCAGCCTGGTCGCAAGGCACATCGAAATGATGGGAAACCTCGTAGCAGGTTCGTCCCGCCAGGTCATCCTTGCCGCCGAAATCGCGGATATAGGCCGCGTTGGCCCCGATGATCCGGTAGTCGGCATCCATCACGATGCGCGGCTCGGGCAAACCGTCGAGAAAGGAGAGCAACTCATTCAGGAAATGTGCGGTCATGGCGATATTGTCAGTAACGACATTAGCGGTTGCCAATATTGACACAAAGTAACCTGGCACGCCCCCAGATTTTCACCGCAAAAACATAAGCAACTGATTTAAATGAATTTAAATACACCCCCAGGAGCAGGCATGCATCTTGTTAATAACTAAGCCGGAAACCGGGGAGCCACCTCTCCAGCCCAGGCGCTTTCCTCAATGTCGTACCGAACTGGTGCTGGCCCCGAAGGTGTCGTCGGCGACGCCTCCCCCTTAAGTTCGCCCCGCAGGCCTGCTTTGGCGACGTCGATACCCGCCGGACCAGCACCCCGGTTTCCAACCCTTCTTCATCCACTGCCAGAGGACCGATGAGCCAGCCCGACGCCACTACGTCGCAGGAAAATCCTGCCAAAGTCTCTTTCTACGAGAAGCGCAAGAAAATCTACGCCAAGGGCGTGCGCGGATATTTCGACAACTGGCGGATTGCGCTGGTCATCCTGACCCAGGCCATCTTCTACGGCGGCTTGTGGCTGCAATGGAACGACCGCCAGGCCCTGCTTTTCCATCTGGTCGAGCGCAAGTTCTATATCTTCGGCCTGGTCTTCTGGCCGCAGGACGTGATCTATCTCTCCGCCCTGCTCATCATCTCGGCCTATGCGCTCTTCCTCGTCACGGCGGTGGCCGGTCGTTTGTTCTGCGGCTATGCCTGTCCGCAGACGGTCTACACGCAATTGTTCATGTGGATCGAGAACTGGGTCGAAGGTGACCGCAACGCCCGCCTGAAGCTCGACAAGGCGCCGATGGATGCGCGCAAGTTCCGCATCAAGGCGACCAAGTTCCTGCTCTGGGGCATTCTCGGGCTGTGGACCGGTTTCACGCTGGTCGGCTACTTCACCCCGGTCTCCGAGTTGATCGAAAACGTGCGCAACAACAACCTCGGCCCCTGGGAAACCTTCTGGATCTTCTTCTACGGCGGCTTCACCATCCTGATGGCCGGCTTCATGCGCGAGCAGGTGTGCAAGTACATGTGTCCCTATGCCCGCTTCCAGAGCGTGATGTTCGACCCGGATACGCTGATCATCACCTACGACCCGGAACGCGGCGAGCCGCGCGGCATTCGCAAGAAAGGCGCCGACACCAGCCAGCTGGGCGACTGCGTCGATTGCGGCCAGTGCGTCACCGTCTGCCCGACCGGCATCGACATCCGCAACGGTCTGCAATACGAGTGCATCGGCTGCGCCGCCTGTGTCGATATCTGCGACCAGGTCATGGACAAGGTGGGGCTGCCGCGCGGCCTCGTGCGCTACTCGACCGAGAACGCGATGGAGAAGCACCTGTCGCGCAAGGAAATCCTCGGCCACATCGTTCGCCCGCGTATCCTGCTCTATACCGCCATCCTGGCGGTCATCATGATCATCGCCGGCTGGGCGCTGACGCATCGCATTCCGCTCAAGGTGGACATCATCCGCGACCGCTCGGTGCTCGCCCGTGAAGCCGAAGACGGCCGGATCGAGAATGTCTACATGCTGCAGATCATGAATACCGAGGAACGCTCCCACCGCTACAAGGTTGCGGTGGACGGCCTCGAAGGGGCAGAAATCGAAGGCAGCGGCGAGGTCGAGGTGCCGGCGGCTGCGCTGCAGTCCTACAACACCGTCGTCCGCGTGCCGCCCGAATCCGGCAAGGCTGGCTCCAACCGCATCTTCTTCACGATTACGGCCATGGACAATCCGGACATCAAGGTCCACGAGAAAGCGTCTTTCCTCCTGCCCTGAACGCCAACAGGGTAGACTCCGCTTGGGCGGGGGCCATGCTCCCGCCTTTTTTTCGTCTACAAAACGGAAAAAGAGAATTAAATGCCCGGCGCCAGTTGGTTCAACGCGCCTGCGACAGCCATTTGCGTACCGTCGCCAGCATCATGTCCGGGTTGATCGGCTTGGTCAGGAAATCGTCCATGCCGGCATCGAAACAGCGGCTGCGATCTTCGGCGAAGGCATTCGCCGTCATTGCGACAATGGGCACCCGCGCCCCGCGCTGGCTGCGCCGGATGCGCTGCGTCGCCTCGACACCATCCATGCGCGGCATCTGCATGTCCATCAGGATCACGCCGTAGCTGGTCTCGCCGGCCTTGAGCACGGCCTCGACGCCATCCTCGGCGACATCGACGACGAAGCCAGCCTCCTGAAGTATCTCCACGGCAATTTCACCATTGATCGGTTCATCCTCGACCAACAGGATGCGCGCCCCCCGGTGCCGCTCGTCAGCCCCGCCTTCGGCGCGCGCCGCGCCCCCCTCGGCCTGCACGGCATCGGCCTTGCTCAGGCAGGCGGTGAACCAGAACAGGCTGCCTTCGCCCAGGCGGCTGCTGACGCCGGCATCACCGCCCATCAGCTGGGCCAGGCGACGGGTGATGTTGAGTCCCAAACCGGTACCGCCGTGTTCGCGCGTCGTCGAGTTATCGGCCTGCTCGAAGGCGCCGAACAGGCGAGCCTGCACTGCCTCGGGAATCCCCGGCCCGCTATCCTGCACCTCGAAGCGCAACACGACCCGGTCGCCACGATCCTCGAACAGACGGACGCGCAGGGTGACGCCACCAACCTCGGTGAACTTGATGGCATTGGTCACGTAATTGAGCAGCCCCTGGCGCAGGCGGGTCGGATCGCCGAGCAGGTTGCGCGGCAGGCCTTCGGTGCTGACGTTGATCTGCAGGCTCTTGGCCTGCGCCCGTTCGGAAGCGATGGAGGCGACATCAGCGACCAGCGCCCCGACATGCACCGGCACGCTCTCCAGCATCAGCTTGCCGGCCTCAATCTTGGACAGGTCGAGAATATCGTTGATCAAGGCCAGCAGGTGCTGGCCAGCCGTCTCGATCTTGCCCAGGCGCTCGCGCTGCTTGTCGCTCAGCGTATCGCGCTTGAGCAGGTGCACCATGCCGGTAATGGCGTTGAGCGGCGTGCGGATCTCGTGGCTCATGTTGGCCAGGAAACTGCTCTTCGCCTGGTTGGCACTCTCGGCCTCGACCGCCCGCTCGGCCAGTTGCGCGTTCAGCAACTCGATTTCGCGCGTGCGCTCGGCGACCAGCTCTTCCAAATGCGAACGGTAGCGCGCCAGTTCTTCGGCGGTCCGCTTCTTCTCGGTGATGTCTTCCTTGATCGCCAGGTAATGCGTAACCCGGCCATCGGCCTGGCGGATGGGCGAGAAACTCTGGTATTCGATGAACACCTCGCCGTTCTTGCGGCGGTTGATCAATTCGCCGTTCCACGAGCGCCCCTGGGTCAGTGCCGCCCACATGGCCTCGTAGACTTCCGGCGGGGTAAAGCCGGACTGCAGCAGGCGCGGATTCTGCCCAAGCAATTCATCGACCGTGTAACCGCTGATCCGGCAGAAGGCCTCGTTGACGTATTCGATGCGACCGCCGGTATCGGTGATCAGGATGGCATTCGGGCTCTGCTCGACCGCCTGCGACAACTTGCGCAGGCGGTCCTCGGCCGCACGCTGCTCGCTGATATCGAACCAGGCGACCACGGTACCGACCATCACGCCATTGTCGAACACTGGGCGGCCCCAGTATTCGACTGGAATCGCCGAGCCATCCTTCTTCCAGAACACCTCGTGGTCGACATGCACACCTTGCTCGCTGAGGCGGGAGGAGTAGGCCGGGCAATCGTCAAAGGGGTAAGGCGAACCGTCGGTATGGCTATGGTGTATCTGGTCGTGCACCAGTTGACCGAGCATGTCGTCGGCCTGCGCATAGCCGAGCATTTCCAGGCAGGCGCGATTGACGAAAATGCAGCGCCCCTTCTCGTCGGTGCCGTAAATTCCCTCGGCCATCGCGTCGAGCAGCAGGCGAAAACGCTTTTCGCTGACCTCGAGCTGGCGCAGTGATCCGGCCAAGGCCTGGTTGGCGTCGCGCATGGCGTTGATGTAATACCAGCCGCCATAGACGCTGAGGATCAGGAAGCCCCCGGCCACCGCAAGCAGGATGAACAGCCAGCTACGACTCTCTTCCAGCTGCCCCCAGCCCGAGAGCGGATGCGGCAGCAGCAGGCTGATACCCACCTCGGAAAAATCGCGCTGTTTGACCAGCACCGGCACGGCCGTACCGCCCAGATAGCGCAGTTGCGGGAACATCCGCTCGCCCCATGGCCGCAACGGCAACGGATCGAGCCGCGCCTGGCGATAGAGTTGCTCCCGTTCGATATCACTCAAGTGCTCGGCCGCCGCTCCTGGCAGGGTGCGCCAGAGCTGCTCCGGACGCGGCGCCAGGATCACCACGCCATTAGCATCTCCCATCAGCACCCCGGCGCCGACCAGGCGCTTGTTCAGTTCGCTGACATTGATCTTGGCGACGACGGCGCCGATCACCCGCCCCCCGTCACGGACCGGCTGCGAAAAATACAGCCCCGGAATACCCGACACCTTGCCGACCGCGTATTGCTTGCCGGGCTGCCCGGCCAGGGCGCTGCGGAAATAACTGCGCTCGCCATAATTGGCCCCGACGAAGCTACCTTCCGTTCCGGCATTGCTGGCGGCGATCCCCACGCCATTACGGTCGATCAACCAAACCACGTCGATGACGAAAGCGGCCGCCTGCACCTTGAGAAAGTCATTAACCGGCTGCAAGGACGCCTGGTTCTCGAGTTGATGGCGTAGTGCGACGACATCCTCGGTGTCGCGCCGGACACTCTCTGCCGCCAGCCGCAGAGCCTGGCGCACCGAGCTTTCCTGCGACAGCGCCAAGGGAACCGCGTGCAGCGTATCGAGGCTTTCCCGCACATTGAAGGCGACATAGTCCATTTCCCGGCTGGCCATTGCGTCGTCTGCCTCCACCAGTTTGCGCGCCGTGGCATCGTTGTAATACTTGGCGGCAAAGGCGGCGACAAGCAGCCAGATGACGATCAGTACCGCGAGCGGCCTCAGCCGCTGGGCATCGATCTGAAAATCGGCCCGTCGGGCAAGCACGGCGGCCATGGTGACGATGACCATGGACAAGGTGGTCAGGGCCAGCGTCGCGGCGAGCAAGGTTGGCGTCAGCGCGGACGGCACCCCGCTGGATTCGTTGTCGCGGATGAAATACGCGGCAGCCATCGCCGTGTAGTGCATGCCGGAAATCGCCCCGCCCAGGATGAGCGCAGCCAGCACGTTTTGCCAGCGTTTATCGACCAAACGCGGCAGCAAGCGCAGCTTGGCCCACAAGGCCAGGACCGCCAGCAGCACGGCGACAACCACCGACAACAGGAAGAGAGTACGGTCGTAACGGACCACCCCATCGAGCCGCATGGCGGCCATGCCACTGTAGTGCATGGTGCCGATACCGAGGCCGATCAATAGTCCGCCGAGCAGCATCGCGCGCAGTCCGGTGTGGCTACGGGCAACCAGACGCAAGGCAAGGATGCAGGCGAGAATGCCGGGCACGACGGAAGCCGCCGTCAGCCACGGCGAATAATTGACGGCACAGGGCAGCTTGAAGGCCAGCATGCCGACGAAGTGCATGGTCCAGATGCCGACGCCCATGGTCATGCCGCCGGCGGTCAGCCACTTGCGACGCGCCATGCCGGCGGGCAACTCTGCCACCAGATCGGACACCCGCAGGGCGGCAAAGCACGAGAAGATGGCCACCGCCAGCGAAACGGCAACGAGGAAGGCGTTGTACTCCCCGACGTAGAGCAGGCTTTCCGCCGGTGGCGTGTTAATTAATTCAAGCATTTATCGCTTCACCGCAATTTCCGGTCAGTGGCGCTTCCGGATGGCGTTCGGCTTTATTGGAATTTTTGTAGCTTACTCCGATGTCAAGAATTTGCCGAACTCGCAACCTATCCAAACAATGCGTCTGTTGTTGCCAAGACGACAACAGCGGCCGGTTTTTGCCACTTTTGCCAAGTGCACCGCAGCAGTCGCTCCGGCGAGGGCGCTATACTGGTCCAAAACTAGAACAGAGGAGCCAAGGGGCATGGATGCGCTGTTTCTGCTGGCGCTGGCAACCGTGATCATCGTGTTGGTGTTCGACTACACCAACGGTTTTCACGACGCCGCCAACATCGTCGCCACGGTGATCGCCTCGCGCGCCATGACGCCCGCCCAGGCGGTGCTTATCGTCGGCTTCTTCGAATTCCTCGGCCCGCTGCTTGGCGGAACCGCAGTGGCGAACACCATCGGCAAATTCGTCGCGCTCGATGGTGTCGCCCCCCTATTCTCGCTATCCATCCTGCTTTGTGGCCTGGTTGGCGCCATTGTCTGGAATCTGGGCACCTGGTATTTCGGCATTCCCTCGTCGTCCTCGCATGCGCTGGTCGGCGGCCTGATCGGCGCCGTCGTCGTCTCGGTCGGCAGCGAACATGTCGTCTGGGGCTTCAGCGAACTTGCCAGCGGCCACCTGACCGGGATCGTCAAGGTACTGGTAGCGCTGCTGCTCTCGCCGCTGATCGGCTTCTGGGCCGGATTCATCATCCATCGTCTGCTCAATGCCGCCATGCTCGCCGCCAACCCGGCAGCCAATGCGCGGCTACGCATGGCGCAATTCATCACTGCCGCCGGCCTCGCCTTCTCGCACGGCGCCAACGATGCCCAGAAAAGCATGGGCATCCTGACCCTGGTCTTGCTGCTTGGCGGTTTCATCCCGAAATTCGAAGTACCGTTCTGGGTCATGCTGGCCTGCGCCTCGGCCATCACCCTGGGCATCATGTCGGGCGGCTGGCGCATCGTACGCACCCTCGGCTTCGCCATCTACCGCGTCCGTCCGATCCATGCTCTCGGCTCGCAGCTCACCTCGGCGGTCGTGATCATGGCTGCATCGGCGGGGGGCGCACCGGTATCGACCACCCACGTCGTCGCCACCTCAATCATGGGCATCGGCGCATCGGAACGCCCCCGCGCCGTGCGCTGGGCGAAAGCGAAAGATATTGCCGTCACCTGGGTCATCACCATCCCGGGGGCCGCCCTGGTCGCCATCCAGGCCTATGCACTGCTCAATCTCTTCCTCGGAGCCAAGCCATGAGCGAAGACAACGTCTCCCCATCCATCTTCCGCCGTCTATTCGAGCGCGTCTTTCCCAAGATGCCGGATTTCTTCACCATGCTGACCGAGCAATGCCAGCATGTCGCCCACACCACCGGGCTGCTCGTTGAATACATGGAAACCGGCGAATCCCGCACCGGCGACCAGATCCGCCAGGACGAGCACGAAGCCGACCGCATCAAGGTGCGCAACCTGCACACCCTGAACGAGGCCTTCTCGACACCGATCGACCGCGAAGACCTCTACCGCGCCATCATCGATCTCGACGAAGTGGTCAATTACTGCAAGACCACGGTCAGCGAAATGCAGGTATTGCAACTGGCACCGGACAAGCACTGCCTGGAGATGGCCATGCACATCAAGCTGGGCACCGATGCGCTGGTTGCCGGCTTCACCCGCCTGGCCAAGACCCCGGTCGAAGCGGCTGTCGAAGCGGACACCGCCCGCAAGGCCGAGCGCCGTGTCGAAAAATGCTACCGCCGAGCCATCGCCGAACTCTTCCAGGGCGACGACTACATCCACATGTTCAAGCGCCGCGAAATCTATCGCCACCTGTCGAACGCCGCCGACCGCATGGCCAACTGCGCCAACACCCTGCACGACATCGTCGTGAAGATTTGCTGAGATTCGCGGAACCGGCCTTTTCCCGGCCGGTCGAAAGCTGCATGGTCGAGACACTCCTGAGCCAGACAAGAATGGGAGGGCGTCATGCAAAACAAGGAAAATCGCCGGTGCACCAACGATCGCCGGCATAGTGACTTCGGGCCGCCGAGCGGCTGGCGCGAACGGCGGCGACGCACGGAAAGACGCCTACCGACCTTGGCCGAAGAGGAACTCACCGAATCGCAGTTCCTGATCTATTTCGGCGAACGCAGCACCTTTGATAGCAACGAAGAAACGACGCAGGTCGAAATCATCGCCGCCGAAGTGTTGAGCCGCAGTCGGGATTAGTCCTCGACAACGAGCTCCACCGTTTCGCCCTCGAAGCTCACTACCTGGCCGGGCCGCAATTTTGCCCGTTTGCGCGTGTCCACCGCAGCATCGACCTTGACCCGACCTTCGGCGATGGCCGCATGCGCCGCCCCGCCCGATTCGCACAAGCCAGTGGCCTTGAGCAACTGGTCGAGCTGGATATGGTCGCCGCGCACGGCAAAGCGGATGGTCATGCTGTTCTCCAAAGGTTCATATGCGGCGCAAGCGCGTCGGTGCGCCATTGTAAGCCCGGACAAGCGAACGCGCCGATTGTTGACTCAGGACAATACGCGGCAAAAAAATCGGTGCTAGCGTGGAAGCGTTCTTAATCAACCTTGACGACTTCGCCTATGTTTCCAGAATACCGCGACCTGATCTCTCAACTGAAAACCTCCGACCGCCATTTCCTCAACGTCTTCGACAAGCACAACGATCTGGACCAGAAGATCAAGAATCTGGAAGCGCATATCGAACATGCCACCCATCACGAGATCGAAGCCCTGAAGAAAGAGAAACTGGCGCTGAAAGACGAGTTGTACGGCCTGCTGCGCAAGGCCTCGGCAACCGCCTAAAAGACAAACCCCGCCAAGGCGGGGTTTTAAATGAATATCGGGCATATCGCCGGTGCGAAGAGGGCACACTTGCAGAATACCCATGAACTGAGCGCTACTTATTCACCTGGTTCAAACAACCGTGGCATGAAGAAGTGCGATTTTTTCCGCTGCAGCGAGCACCATCACATAATCCTCGACTAGCTTTTCATACGGATTTCCGACATAGCCGCATCTTCCGTCTGCTATCCCTGCATTTCTCAGCAGTACGCGAAGTCGATTGATCAAATAATCTGCAGAGCCAACCGGTACACCGACCAGAGGGAATAGTCGTGAACACCTATCGGGGCTTGCCTCTGTCAGTGCTCGCCAAAGATCACGCGCACTCATTGTTGTCTTGTCGCCCACCAAAATCAAATGCACCCGGCACGGCCCGTGTGCGCCAAGCACGATAGTCTGTTCGATGTCGCCGGTACGCGACGGCCCGGAAATGAAATTGACGGCACGCGGCAATTCGCCGCGCTCGGCACGCAATAGTGCGAAAGCCTCTTCCATCGTGGCGACGATGCGATCCGTCGGCACCAGGGCGATATGCGTTTCCGGCAGCAGGCTCACCGTGGCTGGCGTGGCCGCCCCCGACAGCAGCATCAGCGTACCAGTCTCGGCAACGGCACAGAAGCAGCCCGTGATGCCAACAGCGTCGGCATCGACCGCGCTACGCGCCGCTACCGTCAGACCGGCCTCGGCCCAGGCGATATCAGCCAGCTCTGGCGCGATCACGGCCGCGTTTGGCAGTGCATTTTCCTTCAGGTAACGCGCGGCCTCGCCCGCCGCCGAAACCAGATCGGCAACAGTTGCGACCGTGCTCGCCAGGCTTTCGGCTTTCTCCCGAAAGCGGCTGACCAGATCGCCGTTCATCGTCGGTTGCGGCCCAAGCTTGCGCTCCGCCATGTAACGCTCAGCGGCAGCGCGTCGTCCGGCAAAGTCACCCTTGCCGACGCCGCGCCGGACGCGCTCGAGGATTTCGTCCCGCGCGCTCATGCGACGCGATTCCTCGGCTCGCCCGCTGCCCAAGCCTCGATGTTGTCGATCAACTGATCGGCCAGGGCCTGCATGGCCGGGCGGCTGGACCAGGCGACGTGCGGAGTGAGCAGGAAATTGGGCAGCGCCAGCAAGGCCGGATCGACCATAGCGTGCCCGGCTGGCGGCGGCTCGGCGGTAATCACGTCGAAACCGGCACCGCCGATCCAGCCTTCCTTGAGCGCCCGGATCAGCGCCGCTTCATCAACAATGCCGCCGCGCGCCGTGTTGATCAGCAGCGCCGTCGGTTTCATCGCACGCAGCTCGGCTTCACCGAACAGGCCACGCGTTTCGTCATTGAGCGGGCAATGCAGGCTGATCGCATCGGCTTCGGCCAGCCCCCGCTCGAAAGCGACGTAGCCGGGACGAACCGTCGCCGCCCCCTTGCGCTCGGCCCGCCAGACACGCATGCCGAAGGCTTCGGCCAATCGCGCCACGCCATTGCCCAGGCTGCCGCTGCCGACGATGGCCAGGGTCGAGTCATGCAGGTCGCGAATCGGATGATCGAACAGGCAGAACTGCTCCGACTGCTGCCAGCGCCCGGCCAGCAGGCTCTCGCGCCAGGCCACCAGGTTGCGCGACAGGGCCAGCAAGAGCGCCATGACGTGCTCGGGCACGGTGCGCTCGGCATAGCCGCGGATGTTGGAGACGACGATACCGCGCTCGCGGCAGGCGGCGAGGTCGACGTTATTGGTGCCGGTGGCCGACACCGCGATCATTTTTAGCTCTGGGAGGCTGTGCACCGCAGCAGCGTCGATCGGCACCTTGTTGGTAATCGCCACGCTCGCTCCGCGCAGTCGTTCGACCACATCGGCCGACGCGGTCTTCGGGTACTCGACCCAGTCGTGAACGAAGCCCGGTCGCCGCATATCGGCGATGATGGACTCGCCTTCGAGCTGGACGATGCGCATCAGAACGCCGCCTCGGCGAAGGTCTTGCCGCTGGCTTCGGCCAGCATCTTCACCTGCTTGCCCAGTTCCGGCTGGCCGGCATAAACGATGCGATCAACCGGCGCACCACACAGGCCAGTGACGGCAGCGGTGTCGCCTTGCAGCAGGTTAACCACCCCCGCCGGCCATTCGACGCGCGAGGTCAATTCGCACAGCGCGAACACCGCCGACGGCGCTTTCGGGCTCGGCTTGACGACCACCGTACCGCCGGCGAGCAAGGCCGGCACCAAGGCCTTGGCGGCGCGCACCAGCGGCCGGTCGGCATCGATCACCAGGCCAGCCACCCCGGTTTCGCCCACGGCCATGCCGCGCAAGGCGTCGACGGCGGCCTGCACATCGGCCGTCGCCGCTTCCTCGGTCAGCCCGAGATCCTGCGTCAGCAGCTTGGCGAAATGGCCGATGTAGCGATCCACCCCGTCGGCCAGCTTACCCAGGCAGACCTGACGTGCCGCCAGGCCCATGGCCGCCCATTCCGGCTGCGCCGCGCGGGCGGCGGCGACCGCTTCCTCGGCCTCGCTCGCGCCGCACAGCGGCACGCGGCGCAGGGCCTCGCCGGTGACCGGATTGACCACGTCGTAGAAGGCATCGCCGACCGACAAAAAGGCGTGGCCGTTAACCCACATCGGGATGGCCATCGGGCCTTCAGCGGAAAATTCCATGTTCAATCTCTCCTTGCTGCTGCATATAGTTCGTGAAATGTCTTGGTCGCCGGCGCCGGCAAGTCGCGCCCGCTGGTCCACCCCGGGGCCATGCCGAGGATGCGGATGCGCCCTTCATCGCCGGCCAGCCAGTTCAGGTAGCGCCGGGCAAAGCGGCTGAAGGCGCGGTACAGCACTGGCTTGCCGGCCAGCCAGGCCCAGGCCTTGAACGCCAGCCGCTCTGACCACGGGCGCAGGCCGCGCTCGACCTGCTCCTCGCGCAAATGGTGCATCAGGGTTGGCAAGGGAATGCGCACCGGGCAAACGCTGCCGCACTGGTTGCAACCGGTGCTGGCATGCGGCAGATCGAGCGCATTCTCGATGCCGGTGTAGAGCGGCGTCAGGACCGAACCCATCGGCCCCGGATAAACCCAGCCATAGGCGTGGCCGCCGAGCGAAAAATAGACCGGGCAATGGTTCATGCAGGCGCCGCAACGGATGCAGCGCAGCATGTCCTGATAGTCCGAGCCGAGCAGATTGGCCCGGCCATTATCGACCAGGATGAAGATCGTCTTCTCCGGCCCCTCGCCATCGCCCTCGCGCCGCGTGCCGGTGAGCAGCGAGACGTAGTTCGAGATGGTCTGGCCGGTGGCCGAGCGCGGCAACAGGCGCATCAGCGTGGCGAAGTCCTCCAGCGTCGGCACGATCTTCTCGATGCCGGTGACGACCACATGCACGCGTGGCAGGCTCGTCACCATGCGGCCGTTGCCTTCGTTGGTCACCAGAGCAGCCGTGCCGGTCTCGGCGATCAGGAAGTTGGCGCCGGTGATGCCCATTTCGGCACTGAGAAAATGCTGGCGCAGTACCTCGCGCGCCTCACGCGTCATGTCCGGAATATCGTCCGACGTGCGCTGCTGCACCGGCCGCTTGTGCTCCTTGGCGAACAGCGCCTCGATTTCCTGAATGGTCTTGTGCACGGCCGGCGCGATGATGTGCGATGGCGCTTCACCAGCCAGCTGAACGATGTATTCGCCAAGATCGGTTTCCACCGGACGAATGCCGGCTTCGGCCAGCGCCTCGTTCAGCCCGGCCTCCTCGGACAGCATCGATTTCGACTTGGTCGCTTTGTGGACACCGTTACGCTGGGCAATATCGACGACCAGACGGGCAACCTCCTCGCCATCGCGCGCCCACAGCACCTCTGCTCCGGTTGCCCTGGCCTTTTCTTCGAACAGGGCGAGCCAGACGTCAAGGTCCTGCAGCGTGCGGTTGCGGATCGCCTCGGTAGCGTCGCGCATCTGCTCGAAAGCCAATCCATCTTCGGCCAGCGCCGCGATGCCCTTGGCCCGCTTGCCGACAAAAAGCGGCTTGGCTTTCTGCAAGGCGCGTTGCAGCACCGGATTACGCACTTTTTCGGCGGCGCGCGCCTGGAAGAACATGGCCTGCGAACGCATCAGGAGCCTCCAGCCAGCACTTCGGCGATATGCAGCACGCGCGTCGTTTCGTCGCCGCGCCGGCGCAAGCGGCCTTCGATATTCATCAGGCAACCGAGATCGCCGCCAACCACCGCATCCGCCTTCTGTTCGGCGATGGAGTCGCACTTGCGATCGACGATCTGCGTCGACACCTCGCCGAACTTGACCGAAAAAGCGCCACCGAAACCGCAACAGGCTTCGCATTCGGCCATTTCCTTCAGCTCCAGCCCGCTGACTTTCATCATCAGTTCGCGCGGCTGACGCTTGATTCCTAGGGCGCGCAAGCCCTTGCAGGAGTCGTGATAGGTGACCGAACCCTCGAAATGGCCGGGTGCCTGTTCCAACTTGGCCACCTCAGCCAGGAAAGTCGTCAGCTCGTAAGTCCGCGCGGCCAAGGCCTTGGCGCGCCCCCCCCAGGCCGCATCATCGGCGAAGAGTCGCGGATAAACATTGCGAATCTGGTCGGTGCACGAACCTGACGGCACGACCACGTAGTCGTAGCCTTCCAGCTCAGAAATCGCCTTTTTTGCCAGGTGCACCGCAGCAGTGCGCTCGCCGGCACTCCAGGCCGGCTGGCCGCAGCAGGTCTGGCCCGGCGGCACGACGACCTCGCAGCCGGCGGCTTCGAGCAGACGAAGGGAAGCAAAGCCGACCGATGGACGCATCAGATCGACGAGACAGGTAACGTAGAGAGCTACGCGCATGCTAATATTGCGCCGCACAAGAACATAAAAAAGTAGCCAATGCTACTCAAACAGCACCAATAAAGGAATCCAGTTGTCAGAAGCCGCCAGTGCGACCGCCACCGGGTCCGCCAAGAATCCCGGATCCATTCAGGTCATCGAACGCATGATGTCGCTGCTCGATGCGCTTGCCGCGTCGCCGGATCCGGCCAGCCTGAAACAACTGGCCAGCGCCACCGAACTGCATCCGTCGACCGCGCACCGCATTCTGGCAGCCATGAGCGCCGCACGCTTTGTCGAACGTCAAGACGCCGGCACTTATCGCCTCGGCATCCGCCTGCTCGAACTGGGCAACATCGTCAAATCGCGCATCAACCTGCGCGAGGTCGCCCTGCCCTTCATGCAGGAACTGCACGAGAAGATCGGCGAAGCGATCAACCTCGGCGCCCGCCACGACGACGAAATCGTCTATCTCGAACGCACCTCGTCGGGCCGCTCGCTGGTCCGCGTTGTTTACCTCGTTGGCGGCCGCGCCCCGCTGCACCTGACCTCCCTCGGCAAGCTCTTCCTCGCCGCCGAAGGTCAGCAGAAAGTGCGCGAATACGCTAAGCGTACGGGCCTGCCGGGCAAGACCCCGCATTCGCTGACCACGCTGGAAACCCTGGAAAAAGAACTCGACAAGGTACGCCGCCACGGCATCGCCTACGACGATGAAGAAGCCGAGCTCGGCCTCAAGTGCGTCGCTGCGCCAATCTACGACGATGAAGGTCATATCGTCGCCGCGCTTTCCGTCTCCGCTCCGGCCGATCGCCATGATCCGGAGTGGGCCCGCCAGGTGCGCCAGACGGCGGACGAAGTGTCGCACGCCCTCGGTTACACGGGGCCGCGCAAATAACCTGAAGGCACAGCAATAAAAAAGGCCGCTTGCAGCGGCCTTTTTTGTTCGAGTAACTTGCCGATCAGGCCGGACGACGCTCCTGCACCAGTCCGGCACTTTCCATCCAGCGCTTGATACGGTTGGCGTCACCGACGCGGGTCATCTTGCCGTTCGAGTCGAGCAGCACGATCACCACCGGCCGATCCGCCACACGCGCCTGCATGACCAGACAGCGCCCCGCTTCGGAAATGTAACCGGTCTTGGAGACGCCGATTTCCCAGTTGTCGCTGCGCACCAGCGCATTGGTGTTGTGGAAGTCGCGGATACGGCCATTCAGTTCGACCTTGGCCTCAGCCGTCGTTGAATATTGGCGGATTTCCGGGTAACGCGCTGCCGCCGTCACCATGCGTGCCAGATCGTGCGCCGTCGACACGTTGTTGCTCGACAGGCCGGTCGGCTCCTCAAAGCGCGAGTTGTACATGCCCAGCGCCTGCGCCTTCTTGTTCATTGCCTGCACGAAGGCCGGCATCCCGCCCGGATAGTGGCGGCCCAAGGCATGCGCTGCGCGGTTTTCGGAAGACATCAGGGCCAGCAGCATGGCCGTCTCGCGCGTCATGGTCGTCCCCACCGGTAGCCGGGAACGCGTGCCCTTCAGCGTATCTACGTCCTCATCGCCGATGGAAATCACTTCCTGCAAATCCAGCTTGGCATCGAGCACGACCATCGCCGTCATCAGCTTGGAAATCGAGGCAATTGGCGTCACTGCATTCGGTTGCTTTTCAACGATGGCATGCCCAGTGGCCTGGTCGATCACCAAGGCCGAGGCGGAATAGAGCGCCAGACGACCCGCATCGTCGTCAAAATTGGTCGAAACACGACGGATCGGCTTGCGCGCACTTTCGGCAGCAGCCATCTTGGAAACCGCCGGTTTGGCGGCAACGCGTGAATCGGATTTGGTCGATTTCGCTGATTTAGCGACGTTCTGCTTGCCCGCAGCCGCACGCACCGTGGATTTGCCGGAGGCCGGCGCTTTCTTGGCGGAATGCACCGGTTCCTTTTTACTCTGGGCGGCAAGTACAGGCGCCTGCAGACTGGCGCCGACCAGCGCCCCGACCAGTAGAACCGTCTTGATTTTCTGCTTCATTCACATCTCTCCTGCCAGCATCGACGCATTGTAGCCAAGTTTAGCAGGAGAGATGGAGATTTCAATAAAAATAGATAGATACAACAAAAACTTAAAGCCAAAAATTAGTCAGCATCGACCACCGTCAGTGCCACCATGTTGACGATCCGGCGAACCGTTGCCGTCGGTGTCAGGATGTTGACCGGTTTAGCGGCCCCCAAGAGGATTGGACCGACCGTCAAATTGTCGCCGGCCGCCACCTTCAGCAGGTTGAACGAGATGTTCGCTGCATCGAGCGTCGGCATCACCAACAGATTGGCCTGACCTTTCAGACGCGAATTCGGGAAGGCCTTCAGGCGGATATGCTCATCAAGCGCAGCATCGCCGTGCATTTCCCCCTCGACTTCGAGCTCCGGCGCCCGTTGATTCAGGGTTGCCAGTACCTCGCGCATTTTCTCGGCCGTCGGGGTATTTTCGGTGCCGAAAGTCGAGTGCGACAGCAGTGCCACCTTCGGCGTGATACCAAAGTTACGAATTTCCTCGCAAGCGAGCAGGGTCATGTCGGCCAACTGCTCGGCGGTCGGGTCGTAATTGACGTAGGTATCACCGATGAAGACGGTGCGCCCCGGCAGCAGCAGCAGGTTCATCGCGTAATAACGATCCAGTCCCTGGCGGGTGCCAATCACGTTCTGCACATACTCGCGGTGCGTTTCGTGGCGACCGAAGGTGCCGCAGATCAGGCCATCGGCGTAACCGAGCTTGACCATCAGCGCGCCATAGAGGGTGTTACGGCGGCGTACCTCGCGGCGTGCATAGTCGGGCGACACGCCCTTGCGTTCCATGATGCGGTGGTAGGTCGTCCAGAATTCTTCGTAATGCTCGTCGAAGAACGGGCTGTTATCGGAGTGGACGACTTCGTAATCCTCGCCTTCGCGCAAGCGCAGGCCGGAAGCCTCGATGCGCCGTTTGATCTCGGCGTGGCGGCCAATTAGGATCGGCCAGGCGATACCTTCGTCACGCACGACTTGCACGGCACGCAGCACGCGCTCGTCCTCGCCCTCGGCGAAAACGATGCGCTTGGGCACCAGTTTCGCTTGCGAGAAGACCGGCTTCATGATCATGCCGGAGTGGTAGACGAATTCATTCAGGCTCTGCAGATAGGCATCCCAGTCCTGGATCGGACGGGTCGCCACACCGGAATCCATACCAGCCTTGGCGACTGCCGGCGCAATCTTGACGATCAGGCGCGGGTCGAAAGGCTTAGGAATCAGGTATTCCGGGCCGAAGCCGGAGACCTTCTCTCCATAGGCCGAAGCGACCACATCCGATTGCTCGGCGCGTGCCAGTTCGGCGATGGCCTTGACGGCCGCCATCTTCATTTCTTCGGTAATGGTCGTCGCACCGACATCAAGCGCACCGCGGAAGATGAAGGGGAAGCACAGCACGTTGTTGACCTGATTCGGGTAGTCCGAACGGCCGGTGCAGATGATTGCGTCGTCGCGCACTTCCTTGACGCGCTCCGGCAGAATTTCCGGGGTCGGATTGGCCAGTGCCATGATTACCGGCCGGGCGGCCATCTTGGCCACCATTTCCGGCTTCAGGACACCACCCGCGGAGAGGCCGAGGAAAACATCAGCCCCTTCGATGACTTCGCCCAGGGTACGGGCATCGGTCTTCTTGGCATAACGCGCCTTGATCTCGTCCATTTCCTCGACGCGACCTTCGTAGACCACCCCCTTGATATCGGTGACCCAGATATTCTCGACCGGCGCGCCAAGCATCACCAGCAAGTCGAGACAGGCGAGTGCGGCAGCCCCGGCGCCGGAAGTGACGATCTTGACCTTGGTCAGATCCTTGCCGATCAGGTGCAGCCCGTTGAGGATGGCCGCGCCGACGACGATGGCCGTACCGTGCTGGTCGTCGTGGAAGACCGGAATCTTCATGCGCTCGCGCAGCTTCTTCTCGATGTAGAAGCACTCCGGCGCCTTGATGTCTTCCAGGTTGATACCGCCGAAGGTCGGTTCCAGCGAGGCGATGGTGTCGATCAGCTTGTCCGGATCGCGCTCGTCGATTTCGAGGTCGAACACATCAATGTTGGCGAACTTCTTGAACAGGACGCCCTTACCTTCCATTACCGGCTTGGCGGCAAGCGGGCCGATCGGCCCCAGGCCGAGGACGGCGGTACCGTTGGTGATGACGCCGACCAGATTCGCACGCGAGGTCAGGGTACTGGCTTCGCCAGGATCAGCGACGATTTCCTCACAGGCGTAGGCGACGCCCGGCGAGTAGGCCAGCGACAGGTCGTACTGGTTGGTCAGCTGCTTGATGGGGGTGACCGCGATTTTGCCTGGTTTCGGATTGCGGTGATAGAAAAGCGCGGACTCGCGCAATTGCCTGGAATCCATGTTTGCCTCCGTTTTATATCGTGAAATTCAGTTTCGGATCGCGGAAGATAATAGCATGTGAACGCCTAAATTTCGTGCTATCGGAAAACACGTAGGCCTGCAAAGTCAAGTAGATGTTTACCCTAATTTGATGCATAATTACGGGCTTCCCAGCCGACGGCCTCTCAGCCGCTCGCAGTCTTGGTGGCAGCTCCCGGCGACTGGCGTGAAACGTAGCTATTTCAGTAACTTAGAGAGAGACACACCGCCATGACCGCACCGCTGAATGCGCCCGATTACGTCAAGCACGAAGGCCTGAAAAAATGGGTCGCCGAGATCGCCGAACTGACCCAGCCTGACCGCATCTACTGGGCTGATGGCTCGCAAGAAGAATACGACCGCCTGTGTGCCGAAATGGTCCAGGCCGGCACCCTGATCAAGCTCAACGAACAGAAGCGCCCGAATTCCTACCTGGCCTTCTCCGATCCGTCCGACGTGGCGCGCGTTGAAGACCGCACCTATATCTGCTCTGAAAACAAGGAAGACGCCGGTCCGACCAACAACTGGGAAGACCCGAAGAAGATGCGCGAAACCCTCGCCGGCCTATTCAAGGGCTGCATGAAGGGCCGCACCATGTACGTCATCCCGTTCTCGATGGGCCCGCTCGGTTCGCCAATCGCCCACATCGGCGTCGAGATTTCCGACTCCGCCTACGTCGTGGTCAACATGCGCACCATGACCCGCATGGGTGCCAAGGTGTTCGACGTGCTCGGCACCGATGGCGAATTCGTGCCCTGCGTTCACACCGTCGGCGCCCCGCTGGAAGCCGGCCAGAAGGATGTGGCCTGGCCGTGCAACCCGACCGTCAAGTACATCGTGCACTATCCGGAAACTCGCGAGATCTGGTCCTACGGTTCCGGCTACGGCGGCAACGCCCTGCTCGGCAAGAAGTGCTTCGCCCTGCGTATCGCCTCGACCATGGCTCGCGATCAGGGTTGGCTGGCCGAACACATGCTCATCCTCGGCGTCGAATCGCCGGAAGGTGAAAAGTCCTACGTTGCTGCTGCCTTCCCGTCGGCTTGCGGCAAGACCAACTTCGCCATGCTGATTCCGCCGAAGACCCTCGACGGCTGGAAGATCACCACCATCGGCGACGACATCGCCTGGATCAAGCCGCGCGTCGACAAGGACGGCGTCACCCGCTTCTACGCGATCAACCCGGAAGCCGGCTTCTTCGGCGTTGCCCCGGGCACCTCCGAGAAGACCAACTACAACGCCCTGGCCACCCTGAAGGAAAACATCATCTTCACCAACGTCGCGCTGACCGACGATGGCGACGTGTGGTGGGAAGGTCTGACCAAGGAAGCCCCGGCTCACCTGATCGATTGGCAAGGCAAGGACTGGACGCCGGAAGACGGCAAGGCCGGCCGCAAGGCAGCTCACGCCAACTCGCGCTTCACCGCCCCGGCCAACCAGTGCCCGTCCGTTGACGCTGCCTGGGAAGACCCCGCCGGCGTGCCGATTTCCGCCTTCATCTTCGGCGGCCGTCGCGCCACTACCGTGCCGCTGGTCTACCAAGCCTTCAACTGGAACTACGGCGTCTACATGGCCGCTACCCTGGGTTCCGAAACCACTGCTGCCGCCTTCGGCCAGCAAGGCGTGGTCCGTCGCGACCCGTTCGCCATGCTGCCCTTCTGCGGCTACCACATGGGCGACTATTTCAACCACTGGCTGAAGATGGGCAAGACCGTCGATGCCACCCCGAAGATCTTCTGCGTGAACTGGTTCCGCATGGATGCCGACGGCAACTTCATGTGGCCGGGCTTCGGCGACAACATGCGCGTCCTGAAGTGGATCGTTCAGCGCTGCAAGGGTACCGTCGCCGCTAAGGAAACCGCGCTGGGCTGGATGCCGAAGTTCGAAGACATCGACTGGAACGGCCTCGACATCAAGAAGGAAGAGTTCGAAGCCCTGACCACCATCGATGCCGACGCCTGGAAGGCCGAACTGGCCGGCCACAAGGAGTGGTTCGACAAGATGGGCGACAAGCTGCCGAAGGAATTCAACCTGAAGCGCGAGCTGTTCGAAATGTCGCTGTTCAAGGACGCTGCCTGATCCCAGGCATTCGCGCCTAAGCGATAATGAACGGCTACCTGCGGGTAGCCGTTTTTCTTTGAGGCACACCATGACGCTGCACTCCGCCACCCGACTCGACGACATCGCGCCCTTCCACGTCGTCGAACTGCTCACCCGCGCCCGCCAACTCGAAGCCGAGGGCCGGGACATCATCCACATGGAAGTGGGCGAGCCGGATTTCCCGACGCCGCCACAAATCGCCGATGCTGCGGTGCACGCGATAAAAAGCGGAAAAACGCTCTACACCCAGGCGCTCGGTCTGCCTGAGCTGCGTGAGGCGATTGCCTGCTTCTACGGCGAACGGTACGGCGTGGCCGTACCGGCATCGCGCATCGTCGTCACCAACGGCGCTTCCGGTGCGCTCAACCTCGCTTTTGCCTGCCTGGCCGATCCGGGCAGCGAATGGCTGTTGGCCGACCCAGGGTATCCGTGCAATCGCCACATCCTGCGCACCTACGAAGGCGTTCCGCGCGCCATTCCTGTCGGCCCGGAGAGCAATTTCCAGCCGACACCGGCGCAGGTACGGCACGTCTGGAACGTACGCACCTCGGGCCTGCTCGTCGCCTCGCCGGCCAACCCGACCGGCACCCTGCTCTCACTGGATGAAATCTCTGCACTGGCCGACACCTGCCGTAGCCTCGGCGGCCATTTCCTGGTCGACGAGATCTACCACGGACTAACCTACGAAACCGATGCACCCACGGCTTGCGCCGCCGGCGACGACATCTGGGTCATCAACAGTTTCTCGAAATATTTCCAGATGACCGGCTGGCGTCTCGGCTGGATGGTCGTGCCGGAAGCCTTCGTGCGCGATGTCGAAAAGCTGGCGCAGAACCTCGTACTGTGCCCGTCAACACCCGCCCAGTATGCGGCGCTCGCCGCCTTCGAACCCGACACCATCACCTTGCTCGAAGAGCGTCGCGCCGAATTCCGCCGTCGTCGCGACATGCTTGCCCCTGCACTGGAAGCGCTTGGCTTCAAGATCACCGCACGCCCGGAAGGTGCTTTCTACCTGTATTGCGATTGCTCGGCACTATGCACCGACAGCTTCGCATTTGCTCGCGACCTGCTGGAGGAGGCCGGCGTTGCGGCAACCCCCGGACTGGACTTCGGCGCCAACCAGCCGGAGAAACACATCCGCTTTGCCTACACGACCTCGGTCGAACGACTCACCGAAGCCGTTGCCCGCCTAGCCCGTTACCTCGGTCGGTAAATCCAGTTCGCCATAGCGCGCCCTGAGCGCGGCCCAGTCGAAGTGCGGACCGGGGTCGGTCTTCCGCCCCGGCGCGACATGGCAGTGGCCGGCGATCGCGGCGATCGGATAGCGTTGACGCAGGGCGTCGAGCAGAGCCCACAAGGCCTCATATTGGGCCGGCGCATAAGGCTGAAAATCCGAGCCCTCCAGTTCGATACCCACCGAATAGTCGTTGCAGTTTTCCCGGCCACGCCAGATCGACTGTCCGGCGTGCCAGGCGCGGCGGTCGCAGGAAACGAACTGGACAATGCGACCGTCGCGCCGCACGTAAAAATGTGCCGATACCTGCAGCCCGGAAATTGTCGAAAAATAGGGGTGCACCGCAGCATCGAGGCGATTCAGGAAAAAATCCTCGACCCAATCGCCGCCAAACTCGTCCGGCGGCAGGCTGATGTTATGGATGACTACCAGAGACACTTCGGCGCCCGTCGGCCGCTCACCATGGTTTGGCGAGGCGAGCCAACTCACCCCATCCAGCCAGCCGCCCTCGCTCCAGGGCATCATTCGATGCCGAGCCGTTCGAGACGATAGCGCATGGACCGGAAGGTCACACCGAGCAGGCGCGCCGCGGCCGTGCGGTTGCCATCCGTCTTCTGCAAGGCTTCGAGAATCGCCTGACGCTCAAGTCGATTGAGATAGTCGTCCAGCGTCTCGCTACCACGCCCCTCGCCGTCGCCGTCGGCAGCCGAGCACTCCTCCGGTTCGAGGTGCAGATCGTCAGTTTCGACGCTTTCACCCGAGCAGAGGGCCAAGGCGCGCTCGAGGATATTCTCGAGTTCACGCACATTCCCCGGGAAGGGATACTGCTCCAAGGCCCGCATGGCATCCGAGGTCAGCACCGGATGATGCTCTCCGCCCAGACGGCGAAGTATCGCCTCGACCAACGGTGCAATATCCTCCAGACGCTCACGCAGTGGCGGCATGCGTAACTCGATCACGTTCAAGCGATAGTAGAGATCCTGGCGGAAGCTGCCTTTGTCTACGCATTCGCGCAGATTGCGATGGGTAGCGCAAATGATGCGCACGTCCACCGGCTCCTCGGTGACGCTCCCCACCTTGCGCACACGCTTTTCCTGAATGGCGCGCAACAGCTTGACCTGCATGGCCAGCGGCAGGTCGGCGACTTCGTCGAGGAACAAGGTACCACCGTTGGCGGCCTGGAAAAAACCATCGCGATCGCTGTCGGCACCGGTAAAAGCCCCCTTGCGATAGCCGAAGAATTCGCTCTCCATCAGGTTTTCTGGGATAGCGCCACAGTTCACCGGCACAAAGGGGCCGGCACTGCGCGAACTGCGGCTATGGACCAAACGCGCTGCCAACTCCTTGCCGCTCCCCGACTCGCCGGAAATATAGATCGGCGCCTGACTACGGGCGAGTTTCTCGATCATTGCCCGCACCTGCTGCATGCTCGGCGAATCGCCAATCAGCGACTGTAGCGGATCGTTTTCCTGCCCGCCTTCCGGCAAGCGCAGCGCTGATTTGACCAGAGCCCGCAACTGATCGAGACCGACCGGCTTGGCCAGATAGTCGAATGCGCCTGCCTTGAGCGCGGCTACGGCATTTTCGGCACTGCCGTAGGCGGTAATGACGGCCACCGGCGTCTGCGGATAATGCTCGGTGATGTGGCGCACGATCTCCAAGCCTTCGCCATCCGGCAGACGCATGTCGGTCAAGCATAGCTGGAAAGCTCCTTCGCCCAGCGCTGCCAACGCCTCCCCGACCGAACCGACGCACTCCGCCGCCAAGCCCATGCGGGCTAAGGTCAAGTCGATCAGCTCCCGGATATCCGCTTCATCATCGACGACCAGTACGCGATTCATTTCGCCGCGTGGCCGGCGTTCGGTTCTGACTAGTGACACGTATCGTTTCTCCCCGCTACGACGAAATGCGCTCCACTCTCCGAAGCAGCCAACTCCAGACTAGCGCCGTTGGCATGACACAGCTCCCGCGCGATATACAAACCCAGGCCCGTCCCTTGGTGATGCGTTGTGAAAAAGGGCTCGAATATCTGTTCGCGAACGCTTTCGGCAATCCCCGGGCCATCGTCCATGACATGCAATTCTACCCTCCCCTCGGATTGCGCCGCACGGCATTCCAAGCGTACCGCCGAAGGGCCGCGGGAAGAATGTCGGACAGCGTTTCCCAGAAGATTCCACAACACCTGATTCAAATGGGCACGATCGAAACAAAGGCTCAAACCGGCCGGCACGATGAGCGTCACGACATCGTCTGCCAGCCCCTCACCGGCATTGAAATGCTCAACGAAGCCAGCGCAAAACTCATCGAGCGCCACGCGCTCGGGCAGGGCGCGATTTTGGCGGCCCAGCTGCAGGACATCCTGAACGATACGGTCCAGGCGAAGAATATTGTCGTTAAGGATGCGCAGCAGGCGATCCTGCATATCACCCCGGCGCTCTTCGCGCAGCAGTTCCCCGGCATGACTGATCGCGGACAAGGGATTGCGGATTTCGTGCGCGATACTCGCCGTCAAACGCCCCAGCGAAGCGAGTTTCAATTGCTGCGCCTGTTCCTTGACCCGACCGATATCCTCGAGAAACACCAGGATTTCGCCATCACTGCTTGTCGTCGGAACGAAACGGGCCTCCAACTCTCGACCATCCTGCGCTCGTATCGGACACGGGTCCTCGCGCCGGACCGTTTGCCAACTCGCCAAGGCCTCGCCGAAAGCCTCGAATCTCGCTGCCGTTTGCCCAAGGTCACCGAGCATTTCCTGAGCCACCGGATTGCTACGCAATACCGTACCATCGGTAGCGACGATCAAGACACCATCCTGCATGCGCTCGACCACCTGCTGACTGATTCGTATCTGGTTCTCCAGCGCCTCTCCCCGCCGACGAGCCAGATCCTCGTTGATCATCACACGCTGCCCGAGCAAACGAGCCAAGATCGCCGTCGCAAAAAAACCCGCTGAGATCAAACCTGCCTGAACGATCGAGGATTCCTCAAAGATGCCGTTCAGTATCCCAACCGTCTGAACCAACAGCATCGCAACCGTCGCCAGTGCCGCATAAAACAGCACCAAACGGCCGCGCCCAACCAAACTGGCCGCTGCCAGCGAAACCAACAACAGGATACTGACCCCGCTCTTTACACCGCCCGTCAGATAGAGCAGGGCGGCGACCATGGTTACATCGACACAGACCTGCAGGGTCAGCTGGGCATTGAATCGATGCTGCCAATGCAGGGAAAAGAGCAAGCCCGAAACAACCGCCAGCATGTAGGCAGTGTTCAATCCGAATGTGAAAACATTCGGTAGAAGATTCAGGCGGGCGGTCCACTCATGAGGGAATAATACGGCCAACCAGAAAAGGATGGCCAAAACCAGGCGATACAGGTTGAAATACTGAAAGGAGCGCCAATTGGCCTCCCAGGTCGATGACAACCAGTCGGTCATTGCGCCCCGTTGCTTTGTGCCCGTTGCCGGTGCTCTTCGCAACAATAAGCTTTGGTATCACTCCCAGTGACCCCATCACTCTCTGGAAAGTGCACAGAGCAGAACGCGCAAGTGAGCATCTTTTCCTCAGCCTTTGCTGAGGGAGAATTGCGTTCGGAAGAAACGGGCCTACGTTTGGCGATGAGGAACCAAACCATTCCGAGCAGTGCGAACAGCAACAGGTATTTCATCGTCGCCTCAGGAAGTCACCATGGTCGCTGAGCCACAAACAAAAAAAGCTTACGGAAAACCGTAAGCTTAATCGTTTTTGGTCGGAGTGACATGATTCGAACATGCGACCCCTGCGTCCCGAACCCGTTTTGGCCACTTTTTGCCATACGGCACCGAAATAAAAACCACGTAAAATCAGACACCTATTGTGCACCAACGCGCAACAGCATGCAACAAAACGCACGATTTTTTGGAGCATTGGAGCACGATTGGAGCACAGAATCGTCATATAAAATGATATAGGCATCGGCACATATATTTGAAATTTAATGCCATCAGGGTCTCTATACTGATCTTTGGAGAGACCCATAATGGACCGTAACCTAGCCCATAAACTGATTACCAAAGAGGATGCAGCAGCACTACTGTCCGTTTCAAAAAGGACAATTGACGCATTTATTGCAGATGGCACTCTGCCCAAGCCAATTGCGCTCGGAAGACGAGTCTACTGGCACCCCGAGACCTTCCGCGCTTGGGAAGACAGGCTGTTTGGTATCCAACCTAGCCACGCCATCGAACAACCGCCAGCAAGGCGAGGCAGGCCGAGAGCCTCCTTTACCCCCTAAGGACCACGAAATTCGGCAATGCCACCCTATGGGTTGCTGACACCCTCTGCTTTGGGGATTGGAGTATTTTCGTTCGAACGAAAATACTCGATATCACGCCATCCAAGGTCGTAATAAGTCTTCCCTCGATATATTGTCCGCTTCCCCTGCTCTTCAAGCGATAAACGCGTCTCCGCAACTAACGCTGCAGCACGAGGGATGTTGTTGCCTTTAAGTGCTGCTTGCAGTTCGCTAGCACGATCCATGGAGAAAAACACACTATCTACGCCCAGCCGGCTGGCTTCAGCCGCCCGATACTCAAGAGAAGAACACACCAACAAAGCAGACGAAATTGCCCACACCTTTTCCGGATCAATGGGCTCGCCAAATATCGTTCGAACGGTATTCTCTATATCAAGCTCCCGTCGAACCTTAGACTCAGCTTCCCGTTGAGCTTTAGCTCTCCTGGCACCACGTTGTGCCACCTCGAACAGCCCACTCAGCGACTCGAAGAAGTCAGCCACGACACGAAGAAAACTGTGTTCTGCAGCAGGCACCTTGGTCTTGTGATCGAGCATGCTGAGAATTTCGCGCGCGCCCGACGTCCCCCCGCACCTTTCGAAGCATTCGTACGCAGCCGCTTGGCAGTATCCTCACCGCGGTAGAGAAAAGGGCGCAATATCGTTCGTACGAAATTTTGCTGTATCGAAAAAGACGAGCCACACTGGCCACTACCCAAGCAATGGGAGCCTTCAAAATATGGCGTGACCGGGCACGGTAAACTTCCTGACACGCTCCCTATGGTCTTTGGCCGAAATCGAGTGCACTGCGCTGACTAGCTGCCACTAAAACCCTGATGGCATTCATTCCCTGCTCCTATGCAAACGCTCCGAAACGAATGCCAGTGCCTTAGCCTCCGCTTTGGGCCTCAGCAAGAGCGCCTCAAACTCAAAAATAGCCGCACGCTCATCGAAAACCTCTTGCAAAGTCTCATCCTGAAAATGGACAAGAGAGGGCTGTTCCACGACAGCTTCAGGTAGCCTTCTTTCATTTAGGGACGGGGCATCACTCGGTGGCACAGCACAGAACCGCTCAATACAAACCTGCTGCAACTCGACACCTAGTTGTTTGAAAAACGATTCAGTTCCCGAATATCGATAGAACTCCCAACAACGACCACGCCCGTTAAACTGCCCATTGTGTTTTCTTGCGAGCTGCTTTAGCCCATCAAATACATCGTCTGGCGCATAACCATAGGCTTTGAGAGAGACGCGCTGATCATTGCGACCTAGGCGGATTGTGCATCGACCTAGCCCAATCTTGAAATCCTCAATATCCCGAAACCGCTTTCTGGCTTCATCCTTTCGCTTTCCTTCCGCTTCATCTGCCTCAAATCGGGCAATTAGTGCATCTTCCTCGCTTTTATGTGCCGCACGAACCTGCCCCTCTAGGCAATCCAGTACCTCCTGTGCTTCTTTTTCCTTGGCATGTACCAGCCACTCAGAAAAATCAGCGGATTCGAATAACCGGACTGCAAGCGCATCCACAATTTCATCCGGGGGTAGCAGAGTAAGATCCGCTACGGATATTTCCAGAACGGAGTGACCGATCCGTTCAAGCCATTGCTGCTTCTCGAAATCAACTGCATGGGTGTTTCTGACCTCAATAGCCAGAGAGCAACCATCCAGTGTTGCCAATACATCGGGACGGCGATATGCACCATTACTTTCTGCCCCGATTACGCTCTTCTCTTCAACGCAATCTTGAAGGTTCTGGAAACCCTCGGCCTGGACGGTTACCGAAATCGTCTCACTCCAGACTCGACGCTTCCCATGTATCTCACGAGAGCGTTCCAGTCCCGGAACGAACAAGCCCCCCCGCTCAACAATCAACTGCTTGGCCATACGATGGATGGCAGCCTCCGGTGCATGCTGGCATTCCGTCTCTTCATCATGGGCGAAGTGCCAGATCCGGATATCCCCCTGCCGGGACTTCAACCTAGCGCCACAGGAGATACATACGCATTCACACCCCCTTCCGTTTGCAACTTCTCTCGCCGTCATCATCCGTTGAGTAGGAACATGCCATCCAAATGGAATACCATGTTTAGGTTTTGCATCTGCCTTCATTTGCTCGATCTCCTTGGAAAACCGGAACCAAACTAGGCCGTGCCAAACCTGCGCAATAGTCAGATCAAGTCATTTGAGGATTAGTTAATGCTGGATGAAGTTGTTTTAGATCAGTCGGTTAACCAAGCCACGGAAGATATAAGCCTGGATGACTACCGGAGGCTTTGTGCGATCCTGATTGGGGCAATCCCACTCGATAGAAAGCAGTCCTGGGCAGGAAAAGTTATCACCTATCTGGCCTCTCAGACGATGCAATCCCTCGACGAGGGAAATGGTGTGCCACGGATTTCGACCAAGGCTATCTATCTCGACCTTGGCGGCAACCCGAAGCAGCAACCATCCGGCTGGCTCAGTCCGATCTGGAATGAGATAGAGGAACGCCACTATCCCGAAATCGAGCCCACATTGATCGAAGAGTGTCGCCGTGCAGGTCTCACCATCTACCCGAGACTCGAAAAGGATCACGGCAAACCGGCGTACTACCGCATTGAGATAACGCCAGCTCCGGCCTCCAGCAACGAACAAACAGGCGTTGAAGAAGAGCTACCCAAGCAGTCGATTCGATACAAACGTGACCTGTCACTCAAGCTCTCCTGGCCCGGAAAGCTTTTCTTCAGCACAGGACTTCGCTGGACACCATTCAAGCGGTACAGCTATGTCACGTGGCAGCTAGTGTTTCTGCTCGCTTTTACCCTCTTCGACTTATTACTATGGGTGCTCCTCTGGTACAGCAAGCCCCCCCTGTCAGGCCAGGAACTAGTGGTGATCTCAATGGCGATTGGGATGCCCATCGGTGCCTACTGGCATTTTCGGGATATCTTCAGGCTGTTTGAAGACCGGATTTTGATTGCACCGGACTGGATGCTGGCCATCAAAGAGTTTGGCGCGACGGTAGAAATCAATCGATCCAGGAACCCCGATGAAGACAGTACGATTCTCGTACAGCGCTACACATCGATCTGCCCGGTCTGTGGGTGGATGATTAAACTTGATCGAGGTGAACCGGACTTTCCTCGACGAATCGTCGGGCGTTGTGAAGAACACCCACGGGAGCACGTGTTTTCATTTGACCGGATGACCAAACGGGGGGAGCCATTGAATCGCGGGGTAATTGCTCCTAATCACATTGAACAATCCACACCTACAGAAGTAAGCGAGAGCGCATTGCCCCCCCCAGAGCGCGGGCCCGCTTGATCAAACCCCATCAGTCCCTCGAAACAATCGAAATCAGATAAAAATCGCGCCCTTCGATGTAACAGCAAAGGCTGAGGTGCCGCCTTTTGACGCTGACATGAGACGGGATATCGGCCATAGAAGTCATACAGTTTTTGGCCCGAGTCAGTCTGAAATGCTTGATTAACCGGCCGTTCACACTGATGCAGTGCCAAATTATAAATAAATCCGAAAAGCTGCATGACCAGAGTGGGTTGCCCATTCCGTCGAAAATGTATCTGCACTCAGCAACGAGACTAAGTCTGTGGGAGTGGAGTTGCCATCTTCATTATCATCCAAACCAGTGTGGTAAGAGGCGCCTCCCACATTAGTGAGGATGAAACGATTGTGCATTGCGGCCAATGGATGCAGGAATACCTGAACTGAGACGCCTGCAGGTCGAATATTGGGGATCGTCGAGTCAAAGTAACTCTGCATGTTGGCAGGTAAAGTGCCATCGTCAGAACGGTGGATTTCCAATGTGACGCCTGCCTGGCCGTTGTTCTTCAATCGAGCCAAGACAAGACCGAGCATTCGCCGCCAGCGCGCTCTGGTTGGATTGAAATGGGGATCAATCAGCTTTACGGTCTTAGCTCGATCCAATAGTAAGCCCACGCAATCGACTATCTCGTTTGACGTACGATTGATATGCCGTTGGCCAAACGCCTGAAACCGTGGATCGGCACCATCCAAATCTACGGAGATCATTACATCAGGATGTGCTGTTGGGTTATCAAGGGCAATGATTCCAGAAAACGGTAGGCTAGCGTGCTCGGCAAGGGCTCTGCTTTGCCAAGGTTGAGCTCCGTCACCACCAGGGCGTCGGGACTCAAGCAATACATCGTCTTTAATCTCCTTGAGCCTAATTTCGATCCGGCTGAGCTCTCGCGTGCCGCGCAAGTTGGCCTGCGCGGCTTGATAGACCATTTTCTTCCAGTCTTTCGGAAAGCGTGAAATTACCCGCCCCTGCGCCACCCCAAACTTCTCGATGAAGTAGCTAAAGTCGCGAAATGAAGTCGCCAGTACATCCGGCTCAAGCGCGAATTCCTTGATCATCAGAACAGTTCCTCTGCGCGCTCGTCGAAGAACCCTTTGGGCCAGCGGGTCGTAAACTCGCCGGTGTCGTCGATCGGAAGCGGGACCAGCTCAACGCCAGATTCTGTCGATTGAACATAAATCACGGCAACGTCTGCCGGCACGATGCCGATAGCACCTGGCGGCACTTCATTCTCTGTGTTTTCGCGAATTCGTCTCAGCAAGCGCAAGATCAGATGTTCGCTGTGCGTCTCAACAAGGAAATTGATTCCATGCTCCTTGGCACCTTTAACGAAAAGGTCACCCAGCCCCACCTGCACCGCCGGGTGGATATGTAATTCAGGCTGTTCAATAGCCACCAAAGCTGCGGATGGTTCCAGCGCCGCAACCACAACCGGTAATACCTGAGAAATACCGATGCCGACATCGCGGGGTTGGAAGGGGTTACCACTGTCAGGATCCAGCAGCTCAATACGCTGTTTTTCCGCTGCCGCCTCAACCTGTCGCAATAATTGGGGCTCGGGCCTGACTGACGCATCGGGGTCAGCAGCGCGCATCAGCCAGTTGAGCGTTCCAACATCGATTTCCTTGAATTTACGACGAGCAACTTCGTAACCCGTTGCCAACTTATCTTCGTCGGCCATCCATCGGCTGACCTCATCAACCAGCGATTCATTGCCGTTGAGCAGGGCCTCCCAGGCGGCTGTACCGTCGGCCCAGCGGGCTTCGTCAGGAGTTAGTGCTGCCTCGAAGTCACGCTTGGGCACATTGCGAATCGGACCAAGGTAGCGCAGTTTGCGTAGCTGGTCCCGAATCAACACACCGGGGCCAACGATCACCGTGGTCAGGAAGGCTGTCAGCTCTCGTGCCAAGTAGACAGCTGTGGCACCCTTGGCATCTCCGGATGGAACGTACAGTAACGGAGCGAGTGCCGGCAGAGCTCCGTCAACATTGTTCAACCACTGACGAAATCCTTGGCCAGGGCGTTCGACGTCGGCATCGGACAGAGTGCCGGTGATTTGCGGCCAGATCGAATAGGCCTCGTCATCTTCGTCGTCAGATTCAGTGACGCTGTCGTTCGGTGCAGGCGTATCTGCAAGGCCATCTAAATCTGCAAGTAACTGCTTTGCGCTGTCGATTTCCTCCTGATTGCGGTAGCGAGTAAAGACGGGATTTCTCGGATTGATCTGAATTGAGGAATCCTTACCGTCTGCCTGGCTCTCAATCTTGGCCAACATGGCACCGTTGACTCCCACCTCGTAGCCTCGAACGATAGCCGCCTGTCGAATCGAGCTCCAGCCAATCTTCAGCTCGACACTAACGGATTCGGTGCGATTTCGGGTTTCCTGCAGCAACTCGTAGAGATCCCACACCTCGGCATCGACGTTCTGCCAATCGTCAAAGGCTTCCGGAACCAATTCGGGCAGGTCAGCCCGGTTCAGTTGAAGCTCAAGCTTGATGGCAATTGTCTTGCCTTCGTCATGCTGGTGGACCAGGTTGTGGAAACCGCCCAGATCGACGAAATCGCCACCGTAGAGCGTACGATCTGGGTTGGCATTTCGACGCTCCAGTACCTCGCGAACGTATTGCAGGGCTTGGAGAATGGTGCTCTTGCCAGCACTGTTGGCGCCGAAGAGTAGCGTGATCGGTGCGAGGTCAATGCGCACACGCTTGCCAACGCCCTTAAAGTTTTCCAGCTCGATGGCTGTGAGTCGAGACGGCAGTTCTGTGCCTTCGCGTTCGCCGCCAGCCGGGGTGTCAAAGATTTGAAGAAAGCGAGCTAACGCCTCCAGTGAATTGACTTCCAGTGCTCGGCCATACGGGACTTCGCTCTCGCCCCTATTCTTCCGCTTCGGAAATTCGCGCATATTGCTGCCATGGCGGAATTGATCGGGTTTGGGGCAGATGATGCCAGGCAATGCAAGGTAAGGCTCAAGTTTCAGTGCTGGATGGATCACGACCTGAACTGACGACGAAAAGTCGCGTTCCTTGTACATGTAAAGGAACTGCCCAGTTGTCGGAGCTTGGTATTCGTCGAGCTTTACTGTGTCACGTGTGCGCGTGTAGCGCTGCGCGGAGAAAACTTCCCTGATCGATTTAATGGTCATTGTCATGGAAGTTACTCTTATAGTTGCCCACTAAATGCTCGTTGCGCAAGGGTACCGAATAGCTGATTTGATTCCACATCTGCAGCCTGGAGCTTGGTGCGAAGGCCTTCGGCATTACGGACAAATGCGGAAAAGTGCTCCTGTTGAGAAAGTGGAGGCACCTTAATCATTAAACCGCGCACAAGGCCCATGTTCCAGCCCTCCATAATCGCACCCTTACCCTCGCGTGTCGCCTGGGCACGAACGACCGGATCCCAAAGTAGGCTGGCCCATAGGTATTCGGGGAGTAGCCGCTGACGATCGAGTGTGATTGTGCAAAGGTGCTTGGTGCTAATACATTCAGGCAAGTTTTCAGGGGCGATACAAACACGCCCGGTGGTACCCATGATCGTAACCATTACGTCTCCCGGGAATACCCGATACCGACGCAATTCCTTGTACTTTTCGTGTGAAACATAGCGACGCTCTGCCCATCGAAAGCGGTTCGTGACCACGTTGTCGATGCCGAGTACAGGAATACCTTTTTCGGTGAACTCAGAATGCAGAAGCTGACTTCCGAATGGACCTGTTCGGATTGCGTTGGAAGTTGCAGGAAGCAATTCTTGAACGGAAACGCGCTCGCCTAATGAGTTGCCTAGTAGTTGAAGAAAGCTGGATCGGACTGACTCATTGGCAAGCGCCAGGGATTCGCGACGCTTTTTATGAATGGCATCGGCCTTGTCGAGTATAGCGGCGATGCGGCGCTGTACATCGATTGGAAGTAATGGGATATTTTGGTCGCGTATGTACCCAGCTGATAAATTCTTCTGCGTTACTCCACTGGCTTCAGATTCAAACCGTGGCCGCTGTGATTGCAGCCACCGAAACAAGTAGCCTCGATCCAGAATCTCAGTGTCCTCAACCTCAATACCTAAAATGGCCTGATTGGTGGACATTTCGCAACCGGCCCAAGCTATTTTTCCAACAGAACCGTACATGGCGAACAGCAGGGTTCCAGCAGGAAAAAGACGCCCACGAATTGCATTTAATCCTTTTGGCGTAATGCCCTCTGCCGTCTTGTTTACAACCCCGGATTGGACATTGAGGTCGTCAATCTTGGCCCACGGAATTTCTCCTCCGTAATAATCTGGCACCTCACGTGATGGAGTTCCGCCGCTACGGATTTGGCATAGGTCACCTAAGCGAACTCGATTCAAAGCATTTTCTCCAGTGCATTGATATCGGCCTGAATCTCGGTTTCCAGCTTCTTCATTCTTTTGAGAATCTCATTCGGTGGATCGAACTTCATTGCCTCTAGCACTGCTTCCTTGTAACGGTTAACAGACAGGTCGTATTTGTTCGCACGAATATCAGACACCGGAACGGTGAATGCCTTGGCTGCCCGATCCGAAAAGTCGGCACTGGCGAGACGGCGCTGCTGGAACTTTTCCAGCACATCCGGCAAATCGTCGTCAGAAATTTCCTGCTGCTTGTCATCGAGCGAACGGCCAACAGCTTGCACGTCGTAGAACATGACATCGTTGGTCTGCCCGCCCTTGGTGAATATCAGAATGGCGGTGGAGACGCCCGCGTAGGGTTTGAACACTCCGGAGGGCAATGAAATAACTGCCTCAAGCTGATTCTCGTCGATCAGATGCTGACGCAACGCGACGTGCGCCTTGCTGGAGCCAAACAATACGCCATCCGGGACGATGGTGGCCGAGCGGCCGCCGTTCTTGAGCATGCGCAGGATAAGTGCAACAAACAGCAATTCGGTCTTCTTGGTCTTGACCTTCTTCAGCAGGGAAGGATGGACATCCTCTTCGTCCAGGCTGCCCTTGAATGGCGGATTGGCCAGGATGACATCAAAGCCCGCCTCTGCCTGCTGACGGAATTTTTCCGGGAAATTCTTGGAAAGTGTGTCCTGATAATGGATGTCCGGATTCTCGACACCATGCAGCATTAGGTTCATGGCAGCGATGCGTAGCATGGTCACGTCAAAGTCGAAGCCGTGGAAAAGGTCGTTCTGGATATGCTCGCGGTAGGGTTCCAGCAGGTCACCGGGATAGCCCTTGCTGCCATCCTCAAATGTTTCTACCAGTTCCGGCGAGGAATACTTTCGGCGCAGATATTCCATGGTGCCGACCAAGAAGCCTGCCGTGCCACATGCCGGGTCACCCACAACTTCAGAGGGGTTGGGATCGAGGATTTCGACCATGAGCTTGATGATGTGGCGTGGAGTACGGAACTGGCCGTTGATGCCCGCAGTGCTGAGCTTGCTCAGCATATATTCGTAGAGATCGCCCTTGATGTCGCTATTGCCTAGCGGCAGCAAGCCAATCTGGATGACTGCTGAGTTGATCAAGCTTGCCTTTGGGATCAGGCAGGTGGCGTCCTTCATGTACTCGCCGAAGGTCGTATTGTTCCCACCGAGATCGCGCAGATGGGGAAAGACTTGATCGCGCACATGGCGAAGCATTTCCTCACCACCGTATTCGCTCCAGTATTTCCAGCGCAGTTTTTGCTGGTCTGGGCCGAAGTTTTTGTGCGGGGATTTTCCCGTACGTCCGGCAAGCTTCTCGTAACGAGTTTCCTCGATGTCGAGCAAGCGAGCGAACATCAGAAAAGAAATCTGTTCGATGACAGTGAGCGGATTGGTAATGCCGCCAGTGTGAAATTCAAGCCAGAGCTTATCGATGTCGTTCTTGAGTTGGTTGGTAATCACAGCAGATTCCTTAAGGGGTAGTAATACCACGCTCGATCATTTCGGAGCGAAGCAGAGCCTTGGCTTGTTGAAGCATAAGACGGTTCTGAGGTTCGTTCAGCCAACGCGAAGCGCCAGACGTGTGGGGAAAGAAAATGACGGTGCGGCCGTTCCAAATTTCCTTCTTCCCAACAAAGTTCTCCAGCCGAGCATCACTCGACTTACGGCCAGTAAGCTTGAGGAAAGCTTTGAGCGGCAATCCCCCCAAGGTCACGATGATCTGCGGATCGGCCAACTGGATTTGCCCTTTAAAGAACGACTGGCAGTTACGAATCATCTCCGCGGAGGGCAATACATCCTCGCGAACCTTGCCTGCTCGTAATTTTGGCTTGCTGCCCGGAAAACACTTGATTACGGCAGACGAATACACGAGCTCGTCAAATCTGGCACGCGACAATCCGAGTTCGTCAAAAATCCCCCGAATGCCTTTCCCCGCGTCGCCTTGGAACGGCTTACCGGTCTCATACTCGGTGAGTCCCGGCGCCTGTCCTATCAACATCACTGGCTTGGGAATAAGCCCCGTTACAATCGGACGCGGTTCTACACAAGTATTGTTAACGCGTGGATCAACCGGATATTCAGCGAAAAGTGTGGCGCACTTGCGGCAGCTTCGCATCGCTTCATCGATCGCTTGATACTGATTCATAAAATTTGGATTCCGAGTTTGGTTAATGCTTAAACCTGAAGTAAAGCAGGTGACTCGTCAGTTGCAGCTTCCACTAGCGCAGTTGGCAGAGCCTTGGTCGGTTTTACCCCCAACTGCTTGAGCATTTCGGCCTGACGAATGACATTACCGCGCCCGCCAGTCAGCTTTGAATGGGCCGCGTCGTATTCTTTCTGTGCTTGGTGCAGACGATTGCCGAGGGATTCAAGGTCCTCGACGAAGCCAACCAGCTTGTCGTAGAGCTCCGCACCGCGTTTCGCGATATCTTGGGCATTACGATTCTGTGCTTCTTGCCGCCAAAGATGGGCAACGGTGCGCACAACAAACAGCAGCGTAGAGGGGCTGACCAACAGGACATTTTTCTGCCAGGCATCCATGAACAACTCACGGTCATGCGTGACTCCCAGCATGAAGGCAGGCTCAATGGGGACAAACATCAGAACGAAATCGAGCGACTTCAGCCCATAAAGCGCCTGGTAGTTCTTGTCTGACAAGCCCTTAATGTGGGCGCGAATGGAGTCAAGATGGCGTTTGATGGCGCTTTGGCGATCTTCTTCCGTTTCGGCCGAAGCGAAGTCTTCGTACGCCGTCAGAGAGACCTTGGCGTCAACGACAAGGTGGCGATCTTCTGGCAGATGGACAACGACGTCAGGTTGCGCGCGGGAGCCATCCTCGCGAGTATGACTTTCCTGGACGTCGTACTCCTCGCCCTTACGGAGACCGGAGGCTTCGAGTACCCGCTCTAACACAAGCTCACCCCAGTTACCCTGCGCCTTGCTGGATCCCTTTAGGGCACGAGTCAGGTTCTTTGCATCCTGGCTCAACGATTGATTGAGATCCATTAGTTGGCGAACCTGCTCCGCGAGGGCTGTGCGGTCTTTGCCCTCCTGAACGTAGACTTCTTCCACCTTGCCTTGGAATTCCTGCAGTTTCGTTTTAAGAGGCTCCAGTATCTGGCCAATATTCGTTTGATTTTGCTCGGTGAAGCGCTTGGCTTTCTCTTCCAAAATATCGTTGGCGAGGGACTTGAACTGGTTGGAAAGCGCCTCTTTTGCGTCCAAAAGAAGAGCGAGCTTTTCTTCGGCTTGGCTACGTTCTGCTTCAAGCCGCGTTGTCAATTCGGCCTGATCACTGGTCAGGCGACCTACCTGAGCTTCTGCTTGTTCGCGCAGCCCCTTTTCAGTGAGCCAATCGCTACGTAGGGCCGCCACAATGTCGCGCTCTGATCGAAGCTCAGCACTGAGCTTGCCGGCGTTCTCGCGCAAATTGGCCACGTGTTGTTGTGCTTCCTGCATCGCCATTTCCGTGTCAGCAAGCTTCTTTTCCAGAATAGGGATACGGATGGCTTCAGCCTCGAGCGTGGCCTTACGCTCATTAGCGTTTTGCAATTGTGTGGACGCCGATGCCAGTTGGGCTTGTGTGTCCGAAAGCAGTTGGTCGACCTCAGTAAGGCGAGCAGTCGTAGACTGAAGAGACTGGGTCTTTTCTGCTTCGCTGGTCGCAAGGCCTCGAATTTCCCTCTGCGCCGACTGTAACTGCTCAAGAGTGCCAGTAATTTGCGCCTCAAGTGTTGGCACACGAGATGCGCGTTCGGTAAGTTGAGCACGCTCATCGCGGGCTACATCGAGCGCGTCTCTCAATCTGGCTGATTCGGACTTCAGGCTGTCGTGAGCCTGGATGAGTTGTCCTCGTTCCGCTTCGAGTGCGCGGGCCCGCTCGATTGCTGTCGCAAGTTCGACAGAAAGCTCAGTTCGCCCCTGCTCCTTTGCCGCCGCCTCTTTTCCCTTGGTTATTAACCAAGCGACGGCAAAACCGATTACTAAACCGATGCCAGTAGCGATGATTGAGATGAATTGACTGTCCATGTCTTGTCCCGTTCTTTTTATTGATTGATGGATTGCCCGCTCTCAGGGCGAAAAGCATCGATCACGACAATCAGATCTTCGACTGCGGCGTTATCGAAAATACCATCAGGGCCTTCTTCGCTTACTTGAGTGAAGGGCGATTCGTAGAGCTTATCGAGTGTCACAACGCCAAACTTGGCAATGTGGTTTTGCAGCAATGCCATGAAGCGCTGCTGCTTTGCGTCCATTTGCGGATGACGGGCAAAGAATTCAGCAAATCGTTCGGCCACAATTTCCGGCTCCATACCCACAATGGTGCGGATGGCAGTGGCGAGATCTCCCGCTGTATCGGGGTAAAACTCGGTCAGCCAGGCCAGATTGACGTCAGGGTGATGAGTCAGGACGAGACTGACCAGCGAACCAAGATCGGACTCGCTAACGGCTTCACCGCGCCGAATCTTGCGCAGAGTTGGGTTGGCGTCGAACAGCGCCGCCAGTACCTGCTCCACGCGCTGCCGGTAAGCGACCAGTTCGGTGCCTTCAAGCTTCGGAATATGACGCGCAAACTCGATCTTCGACGCGTCTTCGGTGATATCTAGGACTCGCGGCTTGCCGCCACCAGTCGGCCCGATAACACGATGCTTCATGATGCCACGGAGTTCCTCTCGCACCGTTTCAAGGCCGGAAACATCAGTTTGGTTGACTATGGCTTTCCAGAAATCACCACTGCGAACTTTCTCAATTGCTGTAAGTCTTTCGCGTACTGCGTTGACGTTGATCGGTAGCTGGGCAACCAGTGCCATCAAGTCATCCCGCAAATCATTGAACACGGCCGATTTTTTCAATAGCTCAACCTGCATGCGCGAAACGAGGAGATCTAGCTGGTAAGCAGCTTCCCAGTTGCGTGTATCTCGCCACTGCATCAGCGGTGCAACGTCTTTCAGCAGAGATGAACGCGTTGATGCACTGAGCGCCTGCAATACGTCTGGGCGCTGGACTTCACGAACTTCACGCCATTTTTCTCGCACGGCAATGGTGGTCTCGGGCAACGCAGCTATATCGGCCTGCATGAGCTTGATGGCCAGGTCGTATGCACTGGAATTAGCTGCAGCGATCGCGGTATCGGCCAATTGCAAGCGCGCCTCAAACAGTTTTTGCAGAAGCGACTTGCTGGTCGATGGATTGGCCTCGCGGTAGCTTTCCTCGAAATAGGCGAAATTGCCCCAGTGATCGAAAATGGAGAACTTCTCCTTATCCTGCCCGGGCCCGAAGAGATTGGGGCAAAGGCGGGTTCCGCGCCCGATCATCTGCCAGAATTTGACGTAGGATTTGACCGGCTTGGCAAACACTAGATTAACGACCTCGGGAACATCAATGCCGGTATCGAGCATGTCGACTGAGATGGCGATGGTCAGCACATGCTTTGGGTCCTTGAAGTCGTCGATCAGTTGCTCGGCACGCGTGTCGTAGTTGTCGATGACGCGACAAAAATCACCGCCATATTGCGGATACATCTCGTCGAATAGTTCCTGCATCAGTACAGCATGGTTGTGATTGCGGGCAAATATGATGCTCTTGCCTGGATGGGCGCCGCTGGCATCTTTGATACCGTTTTCCATTAGGTTGCGCAGGATGGCGCGATTGGTGTCCTTGTTGAACACGGCCCGGTCGACTTCGGTATCGTCGTAGGCAATCGATTGAGCGTCCGGCTCGTCGTTTTCCAACTGCTCGCGTTGCTCTGGTGAAAGCTGGTTGTACTTGATACCACGCCGCAAGAACTCAGTCGTATGGGTGTAAACCTCAAAGGGCACGAGATAGCGCGGGGTATGGGTAATCGCCTCCTGATACCCAAAATAGGACGTTGGGTCGCCATCTTCACAGGAAAATAGCTTGAAGGTATTCCGCGCAATGAACTTTACCGGCGTTGCAGTCAGACCGACCTGGAGTGCATCGAAATAGAGAAACAGATCGCGATAGCGGTTGTAGATGCTACGGTGCGACTCGTCGGCAATGATGAGGTCGAAGTATCCGACGTCGAACATTTCATAGGACTGCATCATTGCCGGATAGGTGGCGAGATAGATTCGGTTGGTGACGTCCCCTGCCGTATTGGCGTTGATGTGAATACGTGGCTCGCCAGGCAGGTATTCTTTGAATACATCATCGGCTTGCTTACGCAATTCGCGGCGATCGCATAGGAAAAGGATTCGTTTAGCCCATCGTGCACGAGATAGCACATCGCAAAGCGAGACAGCGACACGGGTTTTGCCTGTCCCTGTGGCTAAAACGACTAACGATTTACGGTATCCCTGACTGAAGCGGTCGCATATCCGTTTGATGGTCTCTAGCTGGTACATGCGCCCTGCGATTTCCGGCTTGGGTGACACCGAATCAAGTGCCAACTTTTCAGATCGCTGGAAATGGAGGTACTGAAGGCTTGCTTTCGAATAAAAACCAAATAGTCGGCGCGGTGTTTGTTTCTGAGAGTCGTCCCAAAGGAAAATATCAAAGCCGTTTGTATAGAAGATAACCGGGCGATGTTTTTTGTCCTGTTCCAGCCCGTCGGCATAGAGCTTTGCTTGCGTTCGCCCTGCCTCTGCATCTTTCGATGTGCGCTTTACCTCAATGACGGCCAAAGGCCTTTCGTTATCATCCCAAAGCACGTAATCAGCAAAACCGACACCGGCTTTATTGTGCGGCTGAGAAATTTTTACCTCTTGGCCAACTTCATCTGTTGAGGCCCCTGCTTTCCCCACGTTCCATCCGGCCGCCACCAGCATTGCATCAATGAGGCGCTTGCGAGTTGTTTCCTCATCAAATTGGAGTTGGTCACAGGCAGAATGGCCCGAGGCAATGAGTATTGATTGCTCGGCGTCGGTTAGTGCAACCGCTTGGGCTTGAGCTTTCGCATTCGCGAGCTCTGCGAGCAATTGTTGCATTTGCTGTTCTTGCGCAGCGATTTGGGATAGCAGTCGCTGACGGTCCCGTTCGAGCTTCTTTGCATCTGAAGGAGGAGAAGGTTGCTCAAATGCTGCAATAGAGCCGGCTTGCCCCGTATCGAACGTCAAATACACCCAACAACCGATGTCGAAGGCCTCTCTCGCCATGGCCAAGGCGGTCAGTGTTGATCCCTGATTGGCATGAACTGCTTTATTGCCGTGCATCCTCAGTGCATGCAGCTTTGTTACGACAACGGAGGGAACCCGCGACCTGAAGGAGTCCTCGTTGAGCAAATCATTAAGATTGGGCTGGTAAGGTTTCGGCAGGGAGAAAGTCGAGTAGACCAGCTCGACCACTCGTTCAGCGAAAAGTCTAAGTTTTGACAGCGCGCTAGCCGGGTCATTGAAAGCGTAGTGCTCAGCAAATCCCCCCAATGCAGCCAAGTCGGGGCGCGTGTTCCGCAGGAATTCAAAATTCTTAGATTGCACGATCCCCCCTTCGACCAGGGCGGTCGCTTCTTTCGTTGCGGGGAGGAACTGGGCATTCATGGTGTGTTGAATTTTTGCTCATTGGTGACGGATGCTCCCCTATTGGCAATCGCCATGCCAGGTTGGTGTTAATTGTGTTCATCAGCCTGCCATCCCATAGCGAATCATCCAATTCCTGAGCGTCTGGTAGTTATCAAAACCAAGCATATCGGCCGCCTGTTTTTTCTTGCCCGAAGAAGCCTCCAATGCCTTACTGATGTAGTGCTTGGAAACCTCATCCAGCAAGGCTTGCAGCTCGAAGCCGTGTCCGATCGGACGGTCCAGAATCCCCTCTGTTTTTCCTTCTGTCGGAAGCAACGCTCTTTCGATATCAGCCTCCTCGATGACGGGGCCATCCGACCAAATTACAGCCCGCAAAATCGTGTGGTATAGCTCTCGAATGTTGCCCGGCCAAGCATAAGAAAAGAGAAGTTTTTTTGCGCCAACGGAAATTTCTTTATGTTGCGCTTCCGGCATGCCTGCGGAATCGGCATTTACCTTGGCGAGGAAATGATCTACGAGCAACTCAATGTCACCATCACGATTACGAAGTGCCGGGAGGTTCAACACCCCCACGGCCAAGCGATGGAAAAGATCCTCACGAAATAGCCCGGTGGCCACATCTTTTTGAAGATTTCGATGCGTTGCGGCAATGATGCGTACGTTTGTCTTCACTGGTCTGGATTCGCCGACGGGGGTGATTTCCTGCTCTTGAAGCGCGCGCAGTAATCGAACTTGGGAATCCAGCGGCAAATCCCCGATCTCATCAAGAAAGATTGTTCCTCCCTCTGCTTCTCGGAAGAGTCCCAAGCGATTGTCAGTAGCCCCAGTGAACGCACCCTTCTTGTGGCCAAACAATTCGGAATTCGCCAAATCTTTCGGAATTGCGCCGCAGTTCACCGGCAGAAACTGCTTGCCTGCACGATCGCTGGCTTTGTGAATCGCCTCAGCAAACACCTCCTTGCCGGTGCCTGTCTCACCGAGAATCAAGACTGGGACCGGGAATGCCGCCATTTTCCGTGCGAGCGCGATTTGCTCCGCCATGACCGCACTTCTGTGCACTACCGCCTCGAAGCCTGGAACAGCCTCATGTGCCGCACTGAGGCGAGAAATACGGTCCCCCGATCGCTGCAAGAACTCTGGCAGAAACTCGTTGGCCAGATCGAAGAAGAAGTCTACCGATTCAAGACCGTGTTCTTTTGAGGTCTGGATCAGCTTCGCCGGAAAACGCGTCTTGGCGAGAATGATCCAGATTGCGGCCATTGCCGGAGTGCCGGCGCTTAGGTGAAACGTGAGTTCCACTCCGTCGCGCGGCAGGCATGCGCGCTTCAGTTCGGCTGTAACGTTTTCGTAGATGTCCGCGTAATCGATCGGACTTCTGAGTCCGACCTCAAACAAATCGGTCTCTACGCACCCGGTGGTTTTTTCCAGCCACTCGCAATAGCGGAAGCTCTCTTCGTAACCAAAATTGGTCAGCAAATAGATGCGGTCAAAATCTTTGGGCGAAGTGAAGGCAGATGCGATGGGGCCAAGCCCGTCCGCACCATTCTTCTCAGCACTTCGCAGATCGGTCCTGCCAATCCAGGACACCAGCCAGCGCTCATTGGCCATAAGTCGCCACCAAAATAAAAATATTTACAAAGTATAAAAATATTTTTAATTTTTGACCATTCCAGTCAAGCGCAATTAATCACCATCTCATTGTTTTATCAGGTTTTTATCTTTTTTGTACGCCTGGCATGCCAACTGCGAAGTATTGGTCATCGCAACTCACTCAAAACGAGGCCAAGCAATGCAGAAATCGAAAAAGGTTGTCGCCATCTACAACGAACTCAAACAGTTCGTCGGCGATGTCGCCAGCCAGGCCGACATGCTGACCTGCGCAGCCTCTTTGGTTGAGCTATTTGCGATCGATGAAGACGGTCTCCATTACGACCTGAACGAAGGACGGGTCACCTACGAATCAACGCCAGTTGATTCAGCAATGCGCGGAAATTGCTGGCGCACGCTTTCCCGGGAATGGCCCGAGATTGGTTGGGAAAGCACTTACGGATGTGGCGGTCGCCACGTAAATCAACTCTACCCATAGAAGGAGAAGACATGAGCGCACTGCGTTTTGGCATGGCCACCGCAGCCAAGGAGCACTTGGCCGGTGGTGAGCCGATTACCCGCCTCGAAGCAATGGTCTTGTATGGCGTATCGAACCTGCCAGATGTCGTCGCAGAGATGCGTAAGCAGGGCTGGATTATCCAATCAAAGCAAGTGGCTTATGCAAAAGCACTGGCCAGGGTGAATCAACACGCTCAGCTGACGCCTCCGAAAAATCTTCCGATTCGGGAAATTCAGCTGACCGAGTACTGGGTAAGCAAATGAAGCAATGAGACGACTTTTTAGCGCACGGCAACGACGAGTTTTGGCCTGGATCTCAGGAGGCCGCTGCATGAAGTGCGGAGTACGTCTCACCAAGGAATTCCATGCCGACCATGTGGTTCCTTTCTCAAGAGGCGGCAGGACGGTAACGAACAATGGGCAGGCCCTGTGCCGGGACTGCAATCTGAAAAAGGGTAGTGATATGTTGAAACTCAGACCGTGGCAACAAGAAGCACTGGAGAAAGCCATTAACTGGCTGACTGTGGCTCGTCAGGATCGTCATTTCCTGATCAACGCCGCTCCTGGCGCCGGCAAAACCATTGGTGCGTCTGTTATCGCCAAACAACTGATCGATATGGGCGAAATTGACCGTGTGGTGGTCATCGCTCCTCGAGCAGAGGTAGTTAACCAATGGGCGGACGATTTCCGTGTTGTGACCACCCGCTACATGGCCAAGGTCACCGGGCGCGATGGTGATATCGCGGGCATGCAATTGGATGTCTGTTCAACATGGGCTGCAGTACAAGGATTGCAAGATGCTATGCAGGCCGTCTGCCGTTCGAATCGGGTATTGGTGATCTGCGACGAACATCACCATGCTGCAGTTGAGGCTGCATGGGGCGACAGTGCGGAAAGCGCATTTGCTGAGGCCCAATTTGTTCTCGTACTGACGGGCACGCCGATTCGCTCCGATGGCACCGAGTCGATTTGGATGGCGTTTGATGATGCAGGTGCAATCGATCACCCTGAAGAAGGGACCTATACCCTTACTTACGGTGAAGCGGTCGATCTCGGTTACTGCCGTCCTGTGACTTTTCATCGTCATGAAGGACGATTCACTGTCGAACTGGACCATGGCGAGCAAGTACAAGTGTCCAGCCGCCAGAAGGCGAGCCTGTCGAAGGAACTCTCCCGAGTGCCTGGGCTTCAACGCGCCCTCGACTTCTATCGATTGGCCTGCACACCGCAATTCGGGCTAGATGGCAAAACCCCATTGGCTGATGGCTACCAAGCCACCATGCTGGAATACGCCTCACAAAAGCTGACGGAACTTCGTCTGCGCATGGCAAATGCAGGCGGCCTGGTCATTGCACCGACCATCGAGATGGCGGAGTACATGGTCAAGCTGATTGAAGCACTGGAAGGTGAAACTCCAATGCTAGTTCACAGCCAGATGCCCAATCCCGAAGCCAAGATTCGGGCGTTTAGGAATACGGACAAGCGTTGGCTGGTTTCTGTCGCCATGGTGTCAGAAGGGGTGGATATCAAGCGACTGCGCCTACTGGTTTATCTTCCTCACGCGCTTACCGAGCTCGCCTTCCGTCAGGCGATTGGGCGAGTCGTAAGGACCGCAGGGCCCGATGACGACACCCGTGCCTACGTTGTGATGCCTAGCATGGAAATTTTGGAGGGCTACGCACGGCGAGTTGAAGAGGAAATGCCGGCTAGTAGCAAGGGCGAAGGGGAGCTTCGCACGAAGAAGTGCCCGGCTTGTAACGCGGAATGTGCATTGGGCGATCGCGAGTGTGGCCAGTGTGGACACGAATTTCCGGCAGCCGCGACACGGATGCGTGGATGCCCGGATTGCGGGGCATTGAACCCGGTTACTGCGAAAAATTGCCACGCCTGTGGCGGTTCCTTGGTTACGTCTTTTTCGTTGAGCCTGGATGAGGCGCTTAGGACAGGGGCCATCGTGCGTGGCATGGACATCGATGAGGCCGAAGTCAGGCATGCCGAGGAGATTGCACCAGAGGTTCGCACTCGCGTCCTGCGTAGCGGTGACCAGAAATTGGTCAAGATCCTGCGCGTCCTGCCCGATGAAAGCTGGGCACGGCTTCGTGAAATTCTGGTGGCGGAGTAATCATGGGGCGAAAAAAACAAGCTGCACTGAATAACGTGAAATTTGAGGGCACGCAGCCAGCCCAGGTAAATCGCAAGCATCAAACTTCAATCAAGTTCGATGGTGAATCGATTGCTGAAGCATATTTGCACATCCGCCAGGAAATGCTCACCCGTAACAACGCACAATCTTCCGAAAAGAGGTGAACTATGACCGTTTCTATAAACGGCCAAGTGATTGAATGGGATGCAACGAACACAGAGGAAATCGTGATTTCTGAGGTCGAAATCGATGATTTCGAGGCAAGGGGTTATGCAATGCTCGAGATTTCAGGCCAACACCGTGCCATCAAATTTCTCCCTTGGCCAGATGGAACGATCGAGATCCAAGCGAAATCGAGCTGGCTGGCCCGAGAGTTTGCCAAATGCGGGCACACAAATTTCGGATACGGTGGCCGCTTCAAGTGCTATCTCTGGGTTGCAGGAAAGCGCCGAACCCTCGTTGATTTCTGGAAGCTGTTCCCTAACCAGGAACATTGCTATGAGCAACAGGCTCATAAAGCCGCGGCTATTGCTCGCATTGAGTCGATTGTCGCTGCTTCGGCAGGTTTAAAAGCGGTAAAAACCAAAGGCGGCTGGGCTCTGTTCAGTGAATCGGAGGCAGAGAACGTTTACGCGTAAAGTAGGCTTTGTACATGAGCGTCTGGAATTTTGTATCAAGACGTCGTTGATCCAGGCACGAGCGATAGTCCCCTTTGGCCGACGTGCGGCCTCTTGATACTGGCACGAAGCCGGATCTAGCCACTACTCTTGAATCGATATCAGCAACTTTTCAACCGCAAAGCACCCCTCTTCGTCTCCCATGATCTCCAATGGAGATTTTCCCTTTAGGGTCACCTTCGGGGAAGACAACCACCTTTCGGCACGAGCGACTCCACCGAGAACTTTCGTCGCTAGAACAACGATTCGTCTTACCCCCATCCTTCGCTGGAGCGACATCGAAGAGGAGGTGGAACGTAATTTTGGATTCGCGTTTGCGTCCCCCACACTTGTACTCAGAAACTCCTTAACGGCTTTGGGAGCCTCACCGTCCTGAGACTCCAAATAGCGCTCGTAGTCGACAATCCCTTTACACGCCGGAAAACGAGAACATCCCCAAAACGGTTGTTTGTCACTTTTTCGAACCCGCTCGACCATGTGCGAGCCACAGAGTGGGCATGAAAGCGCGACTAAATGTACCGATGGATTGCGTTTCTTTGGGATCAGCCCGAGGAGTTCGTTTGGCACCTCGCCGTCAACAAACCAGGCACATCGCTCGCTATCGTACTTAGCGCCATATCGCTTCGCATATCCTGCCATGCCATCAGCAGTATCCAGATAGGTCTTCTCCCTCATTGCTGCTCCATCAGAGTTTAGGTGCATCGCAATCTACTGAGATCCAGTGCGTAACCAAACCATATGACTCGCAGTCAATTTTCTTGATCCAGCAACAACAAGATTGACAAAAAAGATGCGCCCTGCAGGGCGCATCTAAAACCTGAATGGTCGCCTATTTGACCTTGTTGAGACGAACTTCGAACGGCATCCACATGGAGCTGACAGCATGCAAACCTTCGGCGGAGAAGCGTTCGGGCAGGAGTGTTACGCCTTCAGCTTGTTCATACAAAAGAACCACTAGCAGCTTTACCCTCTCGTTCAACTCTGACAACTGGCGGTGCGTTACTCCAGCATCCAGTGCAGAACGCGACCGTGAAATAGCCTCAAGAGCATTCTCTACAGCCGACGGATACTCGCCTTGGCGCATAAAAAAATCACGGGGTTCCATCCATCCGCCCAGCAGATAGCAGACTACGACGGGCAATCCTAGGTATTCGGCTATTTGCCGGTAGATTTTTGAATGAATCGCCAAGAATTTTTTCTTGCCGCTAAACATTACGGAAAGGTAGCTCGCATCGATTCCGATACGCTCGCCCAATTCCGCCAAAGTCAGGTTGTCACGCCGACGTTGAAACTGCAGTAGGTCAAGCAGTGCTTGCCCCTTGTTCGTCACAGTATTTTCTTGATTCATGATGTCCTCGTTAAAAAAGGGACGGGATGTCCCTCTGGTATAGCGATGCCGACGCTTTTTTCAGGACGAAACAGAAAATAAGTAACCGATGTCTTTCTGCAGATTGATCAGGGAAGCCAGGGAAGGCCCCCGTCCGAAAACGGGGGCCTTAAAGTAACAACAATTAATGAAAGCCTGGGCACACCGCACCAGACACCTTTTTGCGCTCACATCGTCGCCAAACGATGCTGTCCCCCACCCTGCCGCCAAGCAGGATCGGAGGCCAACACTACAAACGGGCTGCCAGGCCCGATTTTTTCCCTCGCGGGAAACACACTTTCGCAAACGCTCCCGGCTTTTGGGACGAGGTGCCAGCCTCGCCACTGCGTACACAGTTCCCAACGGACTTCGGTCGTATCGTCCGATTGGTCAAACCCTATTCACCGAGTCTCCCTCTCTCTCCCTCGTTCCACACGATGCCAGCCGTTATGGTCAGGAGAGAGGCTCCCCAATTAGATTGCAGCTACTGCGAAATACAACGCCATTGTCTCAGTCACGTAACTAGCCTCCCGGCTTTCCGTAGATTTCCCCGGCCCGATGTTCCATAGCGGCTCAGGTACTCGTTACGTACGTCATCGACGACGAACCATGGCTCAATGCCGATGGCTTTGTATTTCTCCGCACAGCACCCTCGTGGGTGCCGTTACACGCTTGAGCTATCCAGAGATCCCAGGTTTCCCTAAGTATCGACTGCGCCAGGTTTCCCCTTGCAGCCCTCATGTATCACTACATGCTCATCAGCCGTCGTGTGCGGCACAGGTTGCACTCTTCCGATATGCCCCCCGGGTCAGACTTCACCGACTTTCACTTGCAACCAGGTCACACAAGCATTTCCTCTCGTGCGCCGTTTCATGGTCGCCCAACGTCCTTGTCCTGTTGCCCGTGGCCGACTGGTCGTTACCTGGCAATCGGTCGGGACGTGCGATCGGGTCGAACCGGGGAGTTGCACCCCGGAGCGCCCAGCGTAGCCGCACCAGCCCTATTAGAGGCATGCGGCTTCAGCGTTTGCTTGGTTGAAGATTGGCGATCTTCAACCTGCTGGATTGGCGATCCAGCTTGCCTTTCGGCAGTGTGTTTGCAGTTGGCGTTCTGCCCGAAGCACCAGCCCTGCTAGGCAGGCGCTTTGGGCAGAACGCCGCGGCATGCGCTCGCAGTCGACCTTCGTCGTCTGTTCGCTTGTGTCCAGTCTGGTATAGCGATCGCCACAATTTTGGCGTGGAACATCAATATGTGTGGCTCTGCCACATCAAATCACACTGCATTGATGCGGTTCCTATACGGGGTATCAACCTCAAATAGGAACCGCATCAATGCCCACCTCGACACCTGTCTCGCGTAACAAAACAACCGCTCTGTCTCGCGTTCTGGATTTAGTCCCGCGAGGGTACCAGCGCTACACCGCCGGCACCGTCACTGCTGCAAAAGCTGAACGGCTCGCCCGGAAATTTCATGCGCTCTACGCTATTGGTGCCACGCCCGCGCAGCGCCTGGTCAGAAAACAGCGAGGGGAAGCCAATGCTCTCTTAGTCATGTATTGGCCAGCAGAAACCGAGGTGGTGCACTGGCTACTGCTGGTAACGGCCGGCACCGGCTTCGAGCGCGAACGGTTGTCATTGGTCTGTGACAAACCCCGGCTGAACTGGCTTGGCTACGAGTTAATCCGCTACGCAAATCGTGGGCGCACGAGTTGGACCTGGCGCCGCCCCAAACCCGAGATGACCGAACACTACCTGACGCTCACCCACCTGACCGGACAACGCAATGAAAGCGCACTTCAAGATTGCCTGGTTCGCCTTGCACGACAACCCGGCTTCCATGGCGTCCGCCAACAAACGTGGACGCTCTACCAAGAAGCTCGCCACCGAGGTTACACCGGAGCACTACCGGAAATTTACTACGTACAGAAAACTCGTCATGGCGAGTCACTGCGCCTCACCGACAACTAGCCTCTCTCGCCCTAGCGCCACTGGCAACGTGATGCCCATCTTTGTCGTCTCGCCAGCCGTTTCATCAAGACCGGCGTCCGGACTGTGTCGCACTTTGTTTTCTCGGGCCCGTGCAGTCGCCACGGAGACTGGTTCGGGTTTTCTGCAGGAGAGCATACGAACTATGAGAATAACTTGGTCGGGTGGCGCTTTAACTTGGCATATAACGAAAGCGGGCGCTGCTTTCACCTTTGTTGAGTCCCCGGGTTAAACGCCATCAACAGGGTGAGAATTTTCCTGAAGGGGCGACTCACCTTCATGATCACCCGAGAGGAAGAACGCTATCCAGCAAACTTGCCCGGTGAAACAAAAACATTGAGGCGAATCGCTATACAGAGGATCAACCTAGCGAGGAATCTTCCATGCCCAACAAACCACCTGTGATAGCGCCAACCTCTGTCTCACTCAAAATCAACCGGACGAGCGTCATGCTCTACTCGAACAAATATGTCCGTCTGCCCGATGGGAGCGGAGCATCATCGCAGCATTACCTTGCCTCGTTCCCCTGTTCAGCCACCGAGTTACCGGCAGACTTCGAGTCCTTGCTCAGGACTGCGACGACTGGGCGCCCTGAACGTTACACGGCGCTTATCGAGCGCATCGAGGCCGAAGTGCTGATTCCTGCCCGTCGGCGGGCAGCCGAGGAATTAGCCCGGCGAAATCTCATTGCACTCGAGAACGCATTGAACTGGGCGACTCAGAACGTCACCGCCATTCCCGAGATGCAGGCCTACAACGAACTTATCGAACACCCTGGGCCTCAACAGCTGCTTGCGAAGCTCGATGAAGCCACCTATCGCCTGGCATCCAGGATAAAGCCGAATTCGCAGACGGTTTTGAGGACTGCCACCACGGAAAATTCGACAACCGCAGAGGAAAGACTCAAAACACTTCTGACCAACCTTGAAGACATCTGCCTGGAGATCGGCACATTGCTGCCGGAGTCAGCCCAGACATTCAAGCGAGGCTACGTTTTTGAAGACGAAACGGTCTCTCTGGTGAAACGCAACTGGTTCCGGACATCCGACGTGATTGCTCGCCTGGGAAGCCGGGCACAATTTCGCCGGCCGGCGGGATGGAGTGCACTCCGAGCCCCAATCCTGCGAGATGAAACCGAATAAACTTTCCCCGTTTAGCGAAACGAGGGCGCAAAGAAAGCGCCCGGCGCTATTACCGGGCACACCTTCATCAAGCACGTGAGCGAGCTGAACCAGTACCGAACAAGGGAATAACTTTGCCTAAGGATGGTTCTGGCGGTTGTTGCACGCCTGGCGTCGGCCTGGGTTGTGCGCCAAGCACAGAAGTCACCGTATCGACCCGGCGACGGCGCCCGTGGTGGAAATATTCTTTGCTGGTACGCTCCACCGCAACACCATCCATTTTCTCAGCCAAATTGCCGCAACAAAGGTGCGCATAGCGCAGCAACATTCGCGTATCGCGATGCCCCGAAATAGCCTGCAACTCGATAAGCTGAAATTCACCCGACTCGGCCAGGCGACTAATCGCCTCATGGCGTAAGTCGTGGAAATGCAGGTCGTCGATGCCTGAAGCTGGTATGACTCGCCGGAAAAAGGCGATTTTCAGCGCGTTTGCGCTTATCTTCAGCAATGGCTCGTCATCTTCGCTGCATTCCGCCATCAGGGCTTCGCACACCTGCATCGCCCGTTTTGTCAGAGGCACTTTGCGGGGCCGGCCGTTTTTAGTGTCGCTCAGATACGCATAGCGCTCGTCAAGGAAGACGTCACATTTCCGAATGGACAGCAACTCCCCGCGGCGGGCAGCCGTTTCCAGCGCAAGAATAATCGCCGGCAGAACATAGGGGTTTTCATCGGCGCGCGCTGCGTCGAGCAAGCGCTGCTCCTCGTCGCCCTTTAGGCGCCGGTCACGTTCATTGAAATACTTGGGCCGACGCAAGCCGACAAAGGGACTTTCAACGGCTGCGATTTTCCAGACGTCCGCCGAATAGCGGATCACTTGGGAAATCACATCCAGCTCACGGTCGACGGTGGCCGGGGCCACTTCGGTCAGCCGGTCGGTAATGAAATCCTGCAGGTCTTCAGTACAAAGGGCCGCCAGTTTCTTATCGACGAAAGCCTCGGTACGCAGAATGCGGTTGATACGGGTCTTCTCGATTTCAGCCCCTTTGTGGCTAGGGACAACTTCGTCCCGATAGCGCTCCATTAGGTCACGTAGCGTCGTTTGAGCGGCGTTCGCGTAATCACGAATAATGCTGACCGACAGTTCAGACTCGATTTTGAGGTGGGCCTGCTCGGCCTGTTCTGCTGTATCAAAGGTAATGAACTGAACCCGCGCACCCTTTCGACGCACCCGCAGCTGGAAAGACGTTTCCAGTTGCGTCAGTTTCGCCTTGATGCCCTGCCTAGTCAGCTGCTCTAGATAGGCCTCTGCATCAGCTTTGCGGCCGAAGGGAAAACGTTGAGTGCACTCGGGCTTGGTACGCACCTCAACTTGCCAGGGCGAGCGATTCTGAATATTGCTGCAACGAGATGACTGACGCGTCATGAGTAACTCCAGTTGTTAGAGTTACCGTATAGGCACTAAGCAGCTTTTTTTCGGGCGTTTAACCAACCAATTTGTTTGGTCCGATCACAACACCCCGGATTCATTGGAGCACGATTGGAGCATAGCCAGAAACTTATGCTCCAATGCAACGCAAGAAACGAAAAAGGCCTCGAATAATCAAGGCCTTAAACGTGGATTCTTGGTCGGAGTGACATGATTCGAACATGCGACCCCTGCGTCCCGAACGCAGTGCTCTACCAGGCTGAGCTACACTCCGATCTTGCCGAGAGGGCTAGTGATTCCTCTCAACTGCAAAGAGCGTCAATTGTAGCAGAGCTTTTTTGTAATTTGAATCCCCCAGCGCAGAAATTGCCTCTCTCGCCAAGGCAGCCTCTTTTTCCGCCCGCGCCCGCGCGTGCATCAGCGCCCCACTGGCACGAATCGCCTCAAGCACCGCGGGGAAGTCGTCACGGCCGCCTTCCTCAATCGCTTTGCGTACGCAAGCGGCCTGCTCCGGAGTGCCGTGCTGCATGACATAGATCAGCGGCAGGGTCGGCTTGCCTTCGGCGAGGTCATCTCCCAGATGTTTGCCGGTATCCGCCTCTTTCCCTGAATAATCGAGCACATCATCCACCAACTGGAAAGCTGTGCCCAAGTGCATGCCGTAGGAAGCCATTGCTTTTTCCAGCTCCGGCGACGCCTCGCCCAAAATTGCCCCCAGCTGCGCAGCAGCTTCGAAGAGCTTTGCTGTTTTGTAGTGGATCACCTGCATGTAGCGTGTCTCGTCGACATCGGCATCGTGGCAATTCATCAACTGCAGCACCTCGCCTTCGGCAATGATGTTTGTGGCATCCGACAACACCTGCATGACCCGCATATTGTCGACCATCACCATCATTTGGAAAGCACGGGAGTACAAAAAATCACCGACCAGAACACTCGCGGCATTGCCGAATGTGGCGTTCGCCGTATCTCTGCCCCGACGCAGGGCTGATTCGTCTACGACGTCGTCGTGGAGCAAAGTGGCGGTATGAATGAACTCGATAACCGCAGCCAGCTCATGATGACGCTTCCCTTGATAATTGAGCGCGCCGGCAGCAAGCAGCACCAAGGCTGGGCGCATACGCTTGCCGCCACTGCTGATGATGTATTCGGCAACTTGACGAACCAGTACGACCTCAGAGTAAAGACGGTCCCTTATGACCGCATCGACGGCCTTCATATCCGGCCCAATCAGGCCATAGAGCTCTTCCAGTGTCACGATTGCCAACCCGCTGTTGAAGCGCGGAATCTTAGGTGTCAGACCTCTCTCCGTCAAGGCTATCGCAGCAACTAGGCTCGCATTGCCATGCGGTTTGATAAACTGCGCAAAACATAACGACAGAAGAGGGTTCAAGCATGGATATCCAGGCAATCATGATGCCGGTAGTGCATGATCGGGAGGCGTTGGATGAATTCGCTGAGGCGCTGAGCGATCGCGCCCCGGAAGTCGAACGCGATGTCGCCCGACTAAAGAGAAGCCCCGCCGATCGTGAGATCATCGCCGATTTATTCCGGGCGATTCACAACATCAAAGGCGATGCCGCGCTCTGCAAATTCGAACTAGGCGTCGCCATAGCTCACCCTATCGAGTCACTGATGTCCCGCTTCCGCAAAGGGGAAATTCCATTTTCCGATTTGCTGGCCGAATCCATTCTGCTCGCCGTCGACAGGTTGGAACTGGCCACGGATGCGCTATTGACTGGCCGACCGATAGACAATCTCTCGTTATTGCCCTTGATACAGGGACTCGAACGAGTCGCCAGCGATAGTGCCGATCAAATCGATCCCGGTTGCTGCACACTTATTGAGGCCGTGACAGGCTTTCCTCCAGTCATCACCGATATGCCTAGCCGGTCCGCAAAAATTTCGCCGCCCAAAGGCAGCGAACCCAGCATCTCAACAGACCTCCATTTCTTTCGCTCCTTGGCCCTACAATACGAAAGTCGCTCCCCTTTGTTCAAGGGGAGGACGATGCGGATTCTTCGGCTAGCACTTGAAACCAACAAAATGGGAAACAGCGTGGTCGATCCCACTCAGTTGGAGGCAGCTGTCTACTTGCACGATGTGGGCATGATGTTCCTTCCTGAGTCCAATTGGCTCAAGGTCGGCAAGATCAACGATGACGATAAAGCCGTGCTGCGCAACCATCCAGGCTTTGCGGCCGGGCTACTGCAACGCATCCCTGGCTGGGAGGCGGCTGCAGAAATGGTGGCCCAACACCACGAAATGCCTGACGGTGCGGGTTATCCTCTTGGTTTGTCGCACGAGAAAATTTGTGCAGGCGCCAAAATTCTCGCCATTGTCGATGCCTTTGAAGCAGTGATGCTCAAGCATATTCATCGGGGTAAAAACCGCTCAGTGCTTCGGGCGATCGCGGAGATCAATGCCTGTGATAAACAGTTCGCTCCAGAATGGATCGGTCCATTCAATCAGGTAATTCGCAGAACGGTAGAAAGTTGATGACCCACGCAGACGACAGGCGCTTCAGTGGCGTCTCACGGCTTTATGGCCCCGAAGCTGCAGAACGCTTGCGAAATGCCCACGTCTGCATTGTTGGCGTCGGTGGCGTAGGTTCCTGGAGCGCAGAAGCGCTGGCCAGAACCGGAATTGGTGCAATAACTCTGGTTGACCTTGACATGGTCGCCGAGTCAAACACGAATCGCCAGATTCACGCCCTGGACAATATCTATGGGAAAGCCAAGGTAGACGCGATGGCCGAGCGCATCCAAGCGATTAATCCCGCTTGCAAGGTGTCTCGTATTGAGGAATTTGTCGAGGAAGGAAATACTGAGCGTATCCTCGGACAAGAAAACTTCAGCGTCGTCATTGACGCTATTGATCAAGTACGCCCCAAAGCAGCCATGGCTGTATTCTGCAAAGTCCATAGGTTACCTTTGGTCGTAGCCGGCGCAGCCGGCGGCCAGATCGACCCGACTCAAATCAAAGTAGCGGACCTCAGTGAAGCAATACAGGATCCCCTGTTGGCAAAGCTGCGCTCTCGTCTGCGCAAGGAACATGGATTCCCCAAGGGACCCAAACGAAAATTTGGCATCCCTGCGGTCTTTTCTACCGAACCGTTGCGCTACCCTGACAGGGGCTCACAGTGCGAATTGCCGGCGAACCCGCTGACAGGACTAGCCTGTGCGGGCTTCGGGTCCTCGGTATGCGTAACCTCGGTATTTGGCATGACCGCTGCCGCCGTCGCAATTAATCAAATCGCTAATTGCTGACACCAGCAACTGCACGTGCTTGGTTCGCGGAAGGTGTTCGACACCTTGACCTCAAGCTCCGATGCAACCTGAATGCTGGGCGAATTATTTTGTTCTTCTTTTTCGGGGCAGGTTAACGACAAAGCCCCCTGTAGCGTTGTGCTAAGGGGGCTTTTGAATGGGGAGCCTGGCGGTGACCTACTTTCGCGAGCGAGGTGCTCACTATCATTGGCGCTCATCTGTTTCACGGTCCTGTTCGGGATGGGAAGGGGTGGGTCCAGAAGGCTATTGCCGCCAAGCGTAACTTGTGTGTTTGTCGCTGTTGAGAGCGCCAAACGCAAAACGGTGTAAGAAGGTATGTTGTGATTGTGTTTTTTGAATTGCTTGTTGTTCAAGGTTATAGGATCAAGCCGCACGGGCAATTAGTATCAGTTAGCTTAACGCATTACTGCGCTTCCACACCTGACCTATCAACGTCGTGGTCTTCGACGACCCTTTAGGGAGTTCAAGACTCCGGGATATCTCATCTTAAGGCGAGTTTCACGCTTAGATGCTTTCAGCGTTTATCTCTTCCATTCATAGCTACCCGGCGATACGACTGGCGTCATAACCGGTACACCAGAGGAATGTCCACTCCGGTCCTCTCGTACTAGGAGCAGCCCCCTTCAAATATCCAGCGCCCACGGCAGATAGGGACCAAACTGTCTCACGACGTTTTAAACCCAGCTCACGTACCTCTTTAAATGGCGAACAGCCATACCCTTGGGACCGGCTACAGCCCCAGGATGAGATGAGCCGACATCGAGGTGCCAAACACCGCCGTCGATATGAACTCTTGGGCGGTATCAGCCTGTTATCCCCAGAGTACCTTTTATCCGTTGAGCGATGGCCCTTCCATACAGAACCACCGGATCACTATGACCTGCTTTCGCACCTGCTCGACTTGTGGGTCTCGCAGTCAAGCACGCTTTTGCCATTGCACTTTATGGGCGATGTCCGACCGCCCTAAGCGTACCTTCGTACTCCTCCGTTACCTTTTGGGAGGAGACCGCCCCAGTCAAACTGCCTACCATGCACGGTCCCCGGCCAGGATTCACTGGCCTAGGTTAGAACCTCAAACAAATCAGGGTGGTATTTCAAGGACGACTCCACCTGAACTAGCGTCCAGGTTTCACAGTCTCCCACCTATCCTACACAAACCGGTTCAAAGTCCAATGCAAAGCTGCAGTAAAGGTTCATGGGGTCTTTCCGTCTTGCCGCGGGGAGATTGCATCTTCACAAACATTTCAACTTCGCTGAGTCTCAGGAGGAGACAGTGTGGCCATCGTTACGCCATTCGTGCAGGTCGGAACTTACCCGACAAGGAATTTCGCTACCTTAGGACCGTTATAGTTACGGCCGCCGTTTACTGGGACTTCGATCAAGAGCTTGCACCCCATCACTTAATCTTCCAGCACCGGGCAGGCGTCACACCCTATACGTCCACTTTCGTGTTTGCAGAGTGCTGTGTTTTTATTAAACAGTCGCAGCCACCATTTCACTGCAACCCCATCGGCCTTCGAGCGCGAGGCTCTACAACCTACCGGGGCACACCTTCTCCCGAAGTTACGGTGTCAATTTGCCGAGTTCCTTCTCCTGAGTTCTCTCAAGCGCCTTAGAATTTTCATCCTGCCCACCTGTGTCGGTTTGCGGTACGGTCGATTCTAGACTGAAGCTTAGTGGCTTTTCCTGGAAGCTTGGTATCAATCACTTCAGCACCGTAGTGCCTCGTCATCACGCCTCAGATAATTCCCCCGGATTTGCCTAAGGGACACTCCTACACGCTTAAACCACCTATTCCAACAGATGGCTGACCTAACCTTCTCCGTCCCCACATCGCATCTAGAATCGGTACAGGAATATTGACCTGTTTCCCATCGACTACGCTTTTCAGCCTCGCCTTAGGGGCCGACTCACCCTACGCCGATGAACGTTGCGTAGGAAACCTTGGGCTTTCGGCGAGCGGGCCTTTCACCCGCTTTATCGCTACTCATGTCAGCATTCGCACTTCTGATATCTCCAGCATCCTTTACAAGACACCTTCACAGACCTACAGAACGCTCCCCTACCATATCTTTCGATATCCGCAGCTTCGGTGCACAGTTTGAGCCCCGTTACATCTTCCGCGCAGGACGACTCGACTAGTGAGCTATTACGCTTTCTTTAAAGGGTGGCTGCTTCTAAGCCAACCTCCTAGCTGTCTATGCCTTCCCACCTCGTTTCCCACTTAACTGTGTCTTGGGGACCTTAGCTGGCGGTCTGGGTTGTTTCCCTCTTGACAATGGACGTTAGCACCCACTGTCTGTCTGCCTTACTCGCACTTTCCGGTATTCAGAGTTTGCCATGGTTTGGTAAGTCGCGATGACCCCCTAGCCATAACAGTGCTTTACCCCCGGAAGTGATATAAGACGCACTACCTAAATAGTTTTCGGGGAGAACCAGCTATTTCCGGATTTGTTTAGCCTTTCACCCCTATCCACAGCTCATCCCCTAATTTTTCAACATTAGTGGGTTCGGACCTCCAGTACCTGTTACGGCACCTTCATCCTGGCCATGGATAGATCATCCGGTTTCGGGTCTACGCCGTGCTACTAAACGCCCTTATCAGACTCGCTTTCGCTACGCCTCCCCTATTCGGTTAAGCTCGCAACACAACGTAAGTCGCTGACCCATTATACAAAAGGTACGCAGTCACCCCACAAGGAGGCTCCCACTGTTTGTATGCATGCGGTTTCAGGTTCTATTTCACTCCCCTCCCGGGGTTCTTTTCGCCTTTCCCTCACGGTACTGGTTCACTATCGGTCGATCACGAGTATTTAGCCTTGGAGGATGGTCCCCCCATGTTCAGACAAGGTTTCACGTGCCCCGCCCTACTTTTCGCTAACTTAGTACCACAGCGATGTTTTCGCATACGGGGCTATCACCCACTACGGCCGGACTTTCCATTCCGTTCTGCTAACAAAGCTGCTATCACTAGCAGGCTTTTCCCCGTTCGCTCGCCACTACTTAGGGAATCTCGGTTGATTTCTTTTCCTCCGGCTACTTAGATGTTTCAGTTCACCGGGTTCGCCTCCCTTGCCTATGTATTCAGCAAGGGATACCTCAAAGAGGTGGGTTTCCCCATTCGGACATCGCGGGATCAACGTTTCGTTGCCAACTCCCCCGCGCTTTTCGCAGGCTTGCACGTCCTTCATCGCCTGTGATCGCCAAGGCATCCACCACATGCACTTAGTCGCTTGATCCTATAACCTTGAAGTCTCTTGCGAGACGGTTACAGGCAACTCAAAAAACTTTGTGCTGATCATCTACTAGCTGTAATAGACAATCAGATGCAATCACAACGTGTAGCGCTGCTCATCACAGCGTTACACAACCTTCTTCCGTTTTGTTAAAGAGCGTAGCAATTGATTTCTCAAAAGCCTGAGATAAACATCCGTTTATCTCAGGGTTCTGGTGGAGGATGACGGGATCGAACCGACGACCCCCTGCTTGCAAAGCAGGTGCTCTCCCAGCTGAGCTAATCCCCCGTTTTTGACGTTGGTGGGTCTGGTTGGAATCGAACCAACGACCCCCGCCTTATCAAGACGGTGCTCTAACCGACTGAGCTACAGACCCTCCGTCTGTTTGCTACTGATGAACAACCGATAGGTTGTGGGTGCCAGGATGCTTTCTCTAGAAAGGAGGTGATCCAGCCGCACCTTCCGATACGGCTACCTTGTTACGACTTCACCCCAGTCATGAACCCCACCGTGGTAATCGCCCTCCTTGCGGTTAGGCTAACTACTTCTGGTGGAACCCACTCCCATGGTGTGACGGGCGGTGTGTACAAGACCCGGGAACGTATTCACCGCGACATGCTGATCCGCGATTACTAGCGATTCCGACTTCATGCAGGCGAGTTGCAGCCTGCAATCCGGACTACGATCGGCTTTCTGGGATTGGCTCCACCTCGCGGCTTGGCAACCCTCTGTACCGACCATTGTATGACGTGTGAAGCCCTACCCATAAGGGCCATGAGGACTTGACGTCATCCCCACCTTCCTCCGGTTTGTCACCGGCAGTCTCGTTAAAGTGCCCAACTAAATGATGGCAATTAACGACAAGGGTTGCGCTCGTTGCGGGACTTAACCCAACATCTCACGACACGAGCTGACGACAGCCATGCAGCACCTGTGTTCCAGTTCCCTTTCGGGCACTCCCAAATCTCTTCAGGATTCTGAACATGTCAAGGGTAGGTAAGGTTTTTCGCGTTGCATCGAATTAATCCACATCATCCACCGCTTGTGCGGGTCCCCGTCAATTCCTTTGAGTTTTAACCTTGCGGCCGTACTCCCCAGGCGGTCAACTTCACGCGTTAGCTACGGTACTAAATGGTTTTACCCACCCAACACCTAGTTGACATCGTTTAGGGCGTGGACTACCAGGGTATCTAATCCTGTTTGCTCCCCACGCTTTCGTGCATGAGCGTCAGTATCGGCCCAGGGGGCTGCCTTCGCCATCGGTGTTCCTCCACATCTCTACGCATTTCACTGCTACACGTGGAATTCCACCCCCCTCTGCCGTACTCTAGTCTTCCAGTCATAAGCGCAGTTCCCAGGTTAAGCCCGGGGATTTCACGCCTATCTTAAAAAACCGCCTGCGCACGCTTTACGCCCAGTAATTCCGATTAACGCTCGCACCCTACGTATTACCGCGGCTGCTGGCACGTAGTTAGCCGGTGCTTCTTATTCCGGTACCGTCATCCACACCAGGTATTAGCTGATGCGATTTCTTCCCGGCCGAAAGAGCTTTACAACCCGAAGGCCTTCTTCACTCACGCGGCATGGCTGGATCAGGGTTGCCCCCATTGTCCAAAATTCCCCACTGCTGCCTCCCGTAGGAGTCTGGGCCGTGTCTCAGTCCCAGTGTGGCGGATCATCCTCTCAGACCCGCTACAGATCGTAGCCTTGGTAGGCCGTTACCCCACCAACTAGCTAATCTGATATCGGCCGCTCAATCAGCGCAAGGTCTTACGATCCCCTGCTTTCCTGCTCACAGAATATGCGGTATTAGCGTAACTTTCGCTACGTTATCCCCCACTGAAAGGTACGTTCCGATACATTACTCACCCGTTCGCCACTCGCCACCAGACCGAAGTCCGTGCTGCCGTTCGACTTGCATGTGTAAGGCATGCCGCCAGCGTTCAATCTGAGCCAGGATCAAACTCTTCAGTTCAATCCAACAAACTCGCAAATTCACTGACGGTAGATTTCTCTACCTATTACTCGGTGTATTTGCCTTAATACTTTTTTGCGACTTGCATCGCTTCGCATCAAGACACCCACACCTATCGGTTGTCCAAACTTTTAAAGATCAGTCGCTGCGCCGTTTCGTTTGATTCGTCAGCAGCAGAGAAGCGAGATTATGAAGCAACTACTCACTTCCGTCAAGCAGTTTCGAAAAATATTTTTTCTTGCTGCTTGCTCGCCTAACCCGCCGAAACGTCCGTCAGATCAGGAGAGCCGCGCATTCTACAGACTTAAAAAAACCCGTCAACCCCTTTCTCACACTTTTTTAAAACACATCCCAAAACACCCCAACCCCATACAAACAAAAAGGGCGCCACAGGCGCCCCTTGCCCCCCTCTACGGTCAAGCAGAGAACGACGACCCACAGCCGCACGTGGACGTTGCGTTTGGGTTGCGAATCACAAACTGCGACCCTTCCAAGCCCTCGGTGTAATCTATCTCCGCCCCGACGAGATATTGATAGCTCATCGGATCGATCAAAAGCATCACGCCGTTTTTTTCCATCGTGGTGTCGTCTTCAGCAACCTCCTCATCGAAGGTGAAGCCGTACTGGAAGCCAGAGCAACCACCACCAGTCACAAAAACACGCAACTTAAGACCAGGATTACCCTCTTCCTCGATCAATTCCCTAACCTTGTTTGCCGCGCTATCAGTAAAAACCAACGGCAAAGCCATTTCTGCAACTGCATTCATGCCACTAACTCCAATAAAAACCGACGCAAATTATGAAAGTCACCAAGCAGGCGGTCAACGCATTAGTTGGATGCAGCCAATTTTAGTTCAACGGCCTTCTCCGGCTGGTGCACCAAACGACCTTCGATCACCGCCCCCTGATGCATCTCGATCACCGAATACTCGACATCGCCAACTATCCTGGCCTTGGATTGCATTTCGAGAGAATCTGCGACGAAAACCGGACCAACCACCGTCCCATTCGTCACCAAATGACGAACACGAACAGCGCCCTCTACACGAGCATGCTCGCTTAACACCAAGACCGTATCAGCCCCCTCCACAGCCTCAACCGCCCCCTTTACCTCGCCATCGATTCGTAAACCACCCGAGAAGCGAACACCACCTTCAATCGACGTCCCCGCACCAATCAAGCTATCGATGCGACCCTGCGGTTTTTTCTCAGCGCTACCGAACATGACGCCTCCTTAAAGTTGTACTTCAGCCCTAGCCTTAACTACATCCCCCTGAAGCAATCGGACCTCAACCCTCCCAACGATCGCACCGGAAGGTATATCCAAGACCCCATCCCTACGCAAGAAACGCTTTAGCTCCACACTATATCCAGCACTAGGATAACGCCCCTCCGGCAATACAACTCGCTGCACTTTTCCATCAAGACTATAGTCGATAACAAACTGAAGATACCCACGAAACTCGGATAGCTGCCTACCCCCTTGATACACCAGCAGGCAGCGATACCTCAAGGCCGCAGGCGCATCCCGCACCACCCGGAAATTCTCAATCCTCAATACAGACTCTTCGCCAGCAGACGGCAGCAGCCGCTCGAAGAGCAACATATCTTCTTTAAGCGCCGCATTCTCCTGCTCAAGAAACTGCAGTCTCGCCAAGACCTTTTGCTGAGATGCGCGCTCAATGTTGGCAACACTTTGCACCGTCCCCGAGCTTGCGCGGAGCGCTTCGATTTCCCGACTCTGAGCATAAAGTTGCTCACGCAACCCCTGCAATTCCTGGCCAACCATGCCGGCGCCGGAGTAGTGAACAAGCAACACCCCCAAGGCCCCCATCAAGAGCAGCAACAAAACGCCGCCCAATAAATACCCCTGCCAAGGAATATGAGTACGAATAACCAATCTAGGAGCCGATATTCCAAATCTACGGCGAACCTTTTTTAATCTCAGTGAAATTGCCGGGGTTGGCATCTGTTGCCCTCTCCGCTACGAACAAGACAAATACTACACAATCTAGAAACAATCTTATTCGAACCAACAAAAACAAAAAAGCCGCCCAATGGGCGGCTTTTTCGAAACAACGACATCCCTAGCGCTTGGAGAACTGCTTCCGACGACGCGCTTTATGGAAGCCAACTTTCTTACGCTCAACTTCGCGAGCATCGCGAGTAACAAAGCCCGCCTTGGAGAGAACGGATTTCAACGACGCATCGTATTCAATCAAGGCGCGAGTAATACCGTGACGAACGGCACCAGCCTGACCGGACTCACCACCTCCGGTAACATTGACCTTGATATCGAAACCATTCAGTTGCTCAACCAGCTCAAGCGGCTGACGCACGATCATGCGACCAGTTTCGCGCGAAAAGAATTGGTCAACCGGTTTGCCATTGACGACGATCGAACCGGAACCACGCTTCATGAAAACACGAGCAACCGCGCTTTTACGACGACCGGTACCGTAGAAGTAACTTTCAGCCATGATAACCCCTTAGATTTCCAGAGCCTTGGGCTGCTGGGCGGCGTGCGGATGCTGGTCGCCAGCGTAACACTTCAGCTTCTTCAGCATGGCGTAACCGAGCGGCCCCTTCGGCAGCATGCCCTTGACGGCCTTTTCCAAGGCACGACCAGGAAAACGCTGCTGCATCTTCTTGAAATTGGTTTCGTAGATACCACCAGGATAACCAGAGTGGCGGAAGTATTTCTTATCTTCAGCCTTGTTACCGGTCACGGTGATCTTATCGACATTGGTCACAACGACGAAGTCGCCGGTATCAACGTGCGGAGTATAGATAGCCTTGTGCTTGCCGCGCAGGCGACGAGCGATTTCGGTAGCGAGGCGGCCGAGCACTTTGTCTGTGGCGTCTACCACAAACCACTCGCGCTTCACCTCATGTGGCTTGGCGGAAAACGTTTTCATGTGTGTGCCGTCCTGAAAAATTGGCGCAGAAATTGAGAAAGCTTTGGATCATAAACGAGACCCACACCCCATGTCAATCCCCACACAACACTTCCGGAAGCAGAGCAAAAAAAACGCGGCTCGCTGAGCCGCGTTAAATCCACACCAAAGGAGGAGGGTGGAGGAGACAAATCTGAACCGAAGACACTGTCTCTGACAGTCACCGCAGTTCGTACAGTTCCTATTCTGCACCAATCAACGACTAGAGACAAGAAATATTTGTGCGCCGCACAAATCTAACATTGATCAATACATAATGATAAATAATTCGATATAACCATCTGTTAATTAGTGAAATTATGTGATATTTGTAAATCAATATCGCAGTAATAAATCACACAGCCCCCGACAGCACGAGCAGGCTTCAAAACCAAAATTTGTGCACCGCACCACCCGACCGCCTTTCGCTCACTGCAGCAGCGGCAAACATCCGCTACAATCCGCACCCCACATAGGAGATCGAATCTATGGAATGCACCGTACGCTGGATTGGCGAAGACGCCGGAATGTCGTTTGTGGCCGAAACTGGCTCCGGCCATGCCGTGGTAATGGACGGCGCCCCTGAGGCAGGCGGTAGAAATATGGGGCTACGCCCGATGGAAATGATACTTGCGGGCACGGGCGGATGCACCGCATTTGATGTAGTTTTGATCTTGAAAAAGGGCCGGCATGCTGTCACCGGCTGTGACGTTTCGCTTAAAGCCGAGCGCGCCGAAACCGACCCAAAGGTTTTCACCAAGATCCATTTTCACTACCGCATCAAGGGGAAGCAACTCCGGCCGGAAATCGTGGCTCGCGCCATCGAGCTATCGAAGGACAAGTACTGCTCGGCGTCCATCATGCTCGGCAAGAGCGCGGAAATCACCCACGACTTCGAAATAATCGAAGTCGCTTAAGCACGGTAGCGATAGTCAAATATAGTAGGCAGCCCCGGTCATGACCCGAGCGGCTGCCTTCATCGCTTTCTTGACCGGATCGGGCAATTCAGCAGCACCGAAGCGCACTGCCATCTCGGCGTGGCCGATTTCATCCAAGCGCATTTGGTCGACAATCGCCCTGGAACGCCCATCGTCGGACGGCAGAGAAGTCAGATGCCCATCGAGGTGAGCCTCGACCTGGCGCTCAGTTTCAGCAAGAAACCCGAGATTCCACTTATCCCCCAACAGACCTGCCGTCACTCCGATGGAGAAGGCGCCCAAATACCACAGGGGGTTGAGAAGACTCTTCCGCCCCCCCAATTCGCCGATTCTCTGCTCGGTCCACGCCAAGTGCTCAGTTTCTTCGTCAGCCGCCTTGCGTAACCCATCACGAACAACCGGATCCCGCGAAGTCAGCGCCTGCCCTTGATACAAGGCCTGCGCACAAATTTCACCGCAGTGATTCACCCGCATCAGTCCGGCCGCATGCCGCTTCTGCGTTTCGTCGAATACGCGCTCCGGCAGATCCGCCCCTGGAACAGGTCGCACCGTCCACGCTGGCGCCGCAACCGTGCGAAGAGCACGATCAAATTCGGCAATGAACTTATCGATAAACATGGATTAAACACCACCGCTAGGGGCATACCCCCCTTTCTTCAACCAATTGATTGCCTCGGTTGTATCTCGCACGACGTTCCCACCGGGACAGAAATACTCAAGGAACAGGGCCGCATGATGTCGATTACCAACGGCGTCCCGGATCTTATCCCACTGATTGTTCTTGAATTTCACCCAGGAACCATCCGAACGACCGGCTGCGTAAATTCGGCGCTCTCGTGTCTCGCAACGCATGCCTTCGAAGGTAACGTTTTTCGCCCCTTCGCCGGAAAGCACCACCAGAACATAACGAACCACGCCGTCAGCGCCAACCTCAATACTCGATCCATCGACAAAAAACCGATTGGTCGTCACGGCGCTCACGTAGAAAGGAAGTAGCGACGCCGCCTTAGGTGCCACGGGCAACCTGACCTCAACCTCCCGCCAAGACTTGGCATCGTACTCATCATCGAAATCGTCGGCGGCAAAAACCCTTGTCTGCGAAAGCAGCACGCCGAGTACGAGTATCCAAAAGCGCATCGCTAAGCCTTTTCCTGATCCGGTTGAGACGACTCGTGAACTTCTTGACCACGCTCTCGGCGAGCCTTGGCGCTACGCCGATCATGTTCGAGAAAGCGCACCAGCTCGTTCAAGGCCTGCTCATAGACGCCTCGCTTGAACTCGATGACAGCATCGAGCGGCACCCAGTAATCGTTCCAACGCCAAGCATCGAATTCCGGCTTGCTGGTTGCACGCAGAGAGATGTCACTATCGCGCCCTACCAGTCGCAGCAGATACCAAATCTGCTTTTGCCCCTTGTAGGAGCCTCGCCATTCGCGCTTGATCCATTGTGTCGGCACGTCATAACGTAACCAGCCCTTGGTTCGACCGAGGATGCGCACGTGTTCCGGCCGGAGACCGACCTCCTCAAAGAGTTCCCGATACATGGCCTCTTCCGGGGTTTCGCCCCGTTTGATGCCGCCTTGCGGGAACTGCCAGGAATGTTCACGGATGCGCTTGCCCCAGAATACCTCGTTCTTTGCGTTACATAAGATGATGCCGACGTTCGGGCGATAGCCTTCACGGTCGAGCATAAAAATCCTGCTAAAAATAATTGGTTGCCTCAATTCTTTCACAAAGCCCGCGCCCATGCAAAAAACGCTCTGCGTGTAAAATCTCCCTTTTGCAACGTTTTCAAGAGCATCCCATGCGCACTTCGCAGTTCTTCTTCACCACTCTCAAGGAAGCCCCGGCCGACGCCGAAGTCATCAGCCAGAAAATGATGCTGCGTGCCGGCTATATCAAACGTTCGGCTGCCGGTATCTACACGTGGATGCCGCTCGGCCTGCGCGTACTGCGCAAGGTGGAGAACATCGTGCGCGAGGAGATGAACAACGCCGGCGCATTGGAATTGCTGATGCCGGCAGTTCAGCCCTTCGAGCTTTGGGAGGAATCCGGCCGTGGCCCAGCCTACGGCCCGGAACTACTGCGCTTCAAGGATCGCCACCAGCGCGATTTCGTCATCGGACCGACGCACGAAGAAGTCATCACCGACGTTGTGCGTCGCGACGTGAAGAGCTACCGTCAGCTGCCGATCCATCTCTATCAGATCCAGAGCAAGTTCCGCGACGAGATTCGCCCGCGTTTCGGCGTCATGCGCGGTCGCGAATTCCTGATGAAGGATGGCTACTCCTTCCACACCTCTTTCGAAGACCTGGTGCGCGAATACGGCAATATGTACGCGACGTACAGCCGCATCTTTACGCGCCTTGGCCTGAAGTTCCGCGCCGTGGCCGCCGATACCGGCTCAATCGGCGGCACCGGCTCGCATGAATTCCATGTGCTGGCTGATTCCGGCGAGGACGACATCGCCTTCTGCCCGGACTCCGACTACGCCGCCAACGTCGAACTGGCCGAAGCACTCGCACCGGCTACGCCGCGTGCAGCAGCCAGCCAAGCCATGACCAAGGTCGCCACGCCGGGCAAGATGGCCTGTGCCGATGTCGCTGAATGTCTGAACGTTGGCCTCGACCGCATCGTCAAGTCGATCGCCGTGGTCAGCGAGAAGGAAGACGGTAGCAAGACCTTCGCCTTGCTGCTGCTGCGCGGCGATCACGAGCTGAACGAAATCAAGGCCGGCAAGATCGCCGCCATTTCGCCCTTCCGGTTCGCCTCGGAAGCCGAGGTGGAGGAAGCCTTGGGCTGCAAGCCGGGCTACATCGGCCCTGCTGCGGTGGACACGCAGAAAGTGGCAATTTTCGCCGACCGTGCCGTGGCCGTCATGAGCGACTTCGTGTGCGGCGCGAATGAGGCCGGCTTCCACCTGACCGGCGTCAATTTTGGCCGCGACCTGCCGGAACCGGAAGTTTTCGATATCCGCAATGCCGTCGCCGGCGATCCGTCGCCTGATGGCAAGGGCAAGCTCGAAATCTGTCGCGGCATCGAGGTTGGCCACATCTTCCAGTTACGTACCAAGTACGCCAAGGCGTTGAACTGCGCCTTCCTCGACGAGCAAGGCAAGAGCCAGATCATGGAGATGGGCTGCTACGGCATCGGCGTCTCGCGTATCGTTGGCGCCGCCATCGAACAGGGCAACGACGAAAAAGGCATCATCCTGCCGGCCACCATCGCACCGTTCGCGGTCTGTATCGTGCCCATGGGCTACCACAAGAGCGACGCCGTCAAGACCGCGGCTGACCAGCTTTACGCCGACTTGAAGAAACTCGGCATCGACGTCGTACTCGACGACCGCAACGAGCGCCCGGGCGTCATGTTCGCCGACATGGAGCTGATCGGCATCCCGCATCGCGTGGTGATCGGCGAACGCGGCCTGAAGGAAGGTCAGTTCGAATACAAGGGCCGCACTGATGCCGAGGCGACCATGGTCGCCCAAAGCGAGATCGTCACCCTGCTGCAAGGGAAGCTGTGCGCCGCCTGATCGCCGCACTTACGTATTTCTGCGTCACCGCCGCTTTTGCCGGGGCGCAGAAATACGAGCCGCTCGCGGCCAGCGTGCAGGCTGCACTGCACAAGGCGGTTTCTGACAGCCGGCCGGCTGTCAGCTCGTTCAAGACACCGATGCAGGCAGCGGACTGGCTAGGCGCCATGTCGGCACGACTGGAAAAACGGATTCCGAACCGCGAATACCGGATCGACCTGTTGCGTAGCGTGCATTACGAAGCGACGCGCGCCGGCCTCGATCCGCAACTCGTGCTCGGCCTGATGCAGGTGGAGTCAGGTTTTCGCAAGTACGCCGTTTCGTCAGCGGGCGCGCGCGGCTACATGCAGGTCATGCCCTTCTGGGTGAAACTGATCGGCCGTCCGGAGGATTCGCTGTTCGACCTGCGGACCAACCTGCGCTACGGCTGCACCATCCTGCGCCACTACCTAGATATCGAAAAGGGCGACCTTTATCGAGCGCTGGGCCGCTACAACGGCAGCCTGGGCAAGCCGGAATATCCAAACATGGTGCGCGCAGCCTGGCAGAACCAATGGGGTTACGAAGCACCATCACGCCTAGCGCAGGCGCCGGCCAAGTAAACGGTTTTTAGCCGATTGCTGCGGTGCACCGCAGCAATCGGGCAAAAATCAACGCATGCCCGGCAACATGCCCTTCATGCCGCGCATGAGCTTGCCAATGCCGCCCTTGGAGAATTGTTTCATCATCTTCTGGGTCTGCTCGAACTGGTTGAGCAGACGATTCACTTCTTGCACCTGAACGCCAGCACCGGCGGCAATGCGGCGCTTGCGGCTGGCCTTGATCAGCTCCGGCTTGGCGCGCTCTTCCGGCGTCATCGAATTGATGATGCCTTCGACGCGGCCAACCATCTTGTTCTCTGCCCCGGCCGGCAGTTGCCCGGCCATCTGCGCGATCTGGGCCGGCATCTTGTCCATCAGCGCAGTCAAACCACCCATGTTGCGCATCTGGGCCATCTGATCCTTGAAGTCGTTGAGATCGAAGCCCTTGCCGGACTTCAGCTTCTTGGCGAAAGCAACGGCCTTTTCCTCGTCGATGCCCTTGCGTGCCTCTTCAATCAGCGACAGGACGTCGCCCATACCAAGAATGCGCGAGGCCATCCGCTCGGGGTGGAAGGCTTCCAGACCGCTCAGTTTTTCGCCAACGCCGGCATACTTGATTGGCTTGCCGGTAATATGCCGCACCGACAACGCTGCACCGCCACGTGCATCGCCGTCCAGCTTGGTCAACACGACACCGGTCAGTGGCAGCGCTTCGTTGAAGGCCTTGGCGGTATTGACCGCATCCTGGCCCAGCATGGCGTCGACGACGAACAGGGTTTCGATCGGCTTGATCTCGGCGTGCAGACGCTTGATCTCGGCCATCATCTCTTCGTCGATGGCCAGACGACCGGCCGTATCGACCAGCAGCACGTCGTGGTAGTGACGCTTGGCCCAATCGATGGCCGCAGCGGCAATCGCTTCCGGCTTCTCGCCGACATTCGACGGGAAGAAATCGACGCCGGCCTGGCCGGCCACCGATTTCAACTGCTCGATCGCTGCAGGACGATAAACGTCGCAGGAAACGACTAGCACCTTCTTCTTATGGTTTTCTTTCAGGAACTTGGCAAGCTTGCCGACCGTGGTGGTCTTGCCAGCCCCCTGCAAACCGGCCATGAGCACAATGGCGGGCGGCTGGGTATTGAAATTGATGCCTTCGTGGGCATCGCCCATGATCTTGGTCAGCTCGGTGTGCACCACACCGATCAGCGCCTGACCCGGATTCAGCGAGCCGATGACCTCTTGGCCGACGGCCTTTTCCTTTACCGCAGCGATGAAATCCTTCACCACCGGCAGTGCAACGTCGGCCTCGAGCAGCGCCATGCGCACTTCGCGCAGGGCGTCGGCGATATTCGATTCGGTCAGGCGGGCTTCGCCTTTCAGCGTCTTCATGACACGCGCAAGGCGTGTCGTCAGGTTGTCGAGCATGTCAGATAGGCTTCTAGTAGAATTCGCGAATGGCCGACATTGTAATTCAGCTTCTGCCGCACATTCTCGCGGCGCTCGTTTATGCAGCGCTCGGTTTCCATTTCTGGAACACCCGCTGGCGCGAAAGCGACACCCAGAGCGTTGCCCGCCCCATGCAAACCTGGGAACGCACAGCCATTGGTGGCGCACTGCTCATTCATGCCTTCGGCCTGCAGGATGCCCTGTTCTCCGAAGCTGGCATGCGTTTCTCGTTCAGCTTCGCCCTGTCGCTGATGATGTGGCTGGCCGTGCTGATCTATTGGCTGGAAAGCTTCATGTCGCGCATGGAAGGCATGCAGCCCATGGTTTTACCCCTGGCGGCCGCGTGCACCGCAGCACCGGTACTTTTCCCCAACGTGCATGTCGTCGCTCACGCCAACGCGCTCGGGTTCAAGCTGCATTTCCTCGCTGCCATGCTGGCCTACAGCCTGCTGACGCTGTCGGCGCTGCACGCCATTTTCATGGGCTTCACCGAAAACGCCCTGCACAAACGCCTGCTCAAGCGCAGCCTGACCAGCCTGCCGCCGCTGCTGGCTATGGAATCCCTACTCTTCCGCATGCTGCTGCTCGGCTTCACACTGCTGACTCTGGCAGTCGGTAGTGGCGTCTTCTTCTCCGAAACCTTGTTTGGCAAACCGCTGGCCTTCGATCACAAGACCCTGTTTGCCTTCGCCTCCTGGGGCATCTTCGCCACGCTTTTGATCGGCCGTCACGCCTGGGGCTGGCGCGGCAAGCGTGCCTTGCGCTGGACCCTGAGCGGCTTCGCCCTGCTGATCCTGGCCTACGTCGGTAGCCGCTTCGTCGCCGAAGTGCTGCTCGGACGCTGACCTGAAGTGGAAAACATTCCGCTTTCCGTCCTGTTCTCTTGCCTGGCAGTTCTCTTAGCCCTCTCCGCCTTCTTCTCCTTGAGCGAAACGGCCATGATGGCCTCGAATCGCTTCCGGCTGCGCCATCTCGCCCAAGCCGGCAACAAAGGGGCGCAAAAATCCCTGGAGCTGCTGAATAAAACCGACAAGATGCTCGGCGTCATCCTGCTCGGCAACAATTTGATCAACTCTGCTGCCGCGATGCTGGTTAGCATCATCAGCATCCAGTTGTTCGGTAACGACGAACTGGCCTTGGGCATTGCCACGTTATTAGTGACCTTTGCCATTCTGGTCTTTTCGGAAATCACCCCCAAGGTCATCGGCGCCACACATAGCGATCGATTGGCCCTGATTCTGGGCTATCTTCTCACGCCTCTGCTGAAACTCTTTTACCCCGCCGTCTGGTTCGTCAATCTCTTCTCAAGCGCGCTGCTGAAACTGCTCCGCCTGCAGCCCGAGAGAAATGACTCGACACCGCAACTCTCTCCGGAAGAGCTGCGTAGCCTAGTGCTGGAATCCTCTCACCTGATCCCGCAAAAACACCAAGCAATCCTCTCCAGTCTGTTCGATCTGAATCAGATCACGGTTGAAGACTTGATGACACCCCGCGGCTCAATCGAGATACTCGATATTGACCAAGACTGGGAAAGCGTTAGGGAACAATTGTCCACCAGTCATCACAGCAGACTACCGGTTTGCCGCGAATCCCTTGATCAATTGCTGGGCATCCTGCCCGTCCGGCGCCTGCTGCCAACATTCGGCACCGCCGAAGAGTTGAACCATACCTCGCTGCTGGAACAATTGCAGGCCCCCTATTACATTCCCGCCGGCACCCCCGCCTTCTCTCAACTGGCCTTCTTTCAGGAAAACCGTCAGCGCATCGGCTTCGTCGTGGACGAGTACGGCGAGATACTGGGGTTGCTCACCCTGGAGGACATCATCGAGGAATTCGTTGGCGACTTCACGACATCGCTGCCGACTCTCGGACAGCGCCTCGTTTGGAGTGAAGACAATACTGTCATCGTCGATGGCGGCCGCCCTCTCCGGGATCTCAACCGAACCCTCGGACTCGACTTTCCCCTCGATGGCCCAAAAACTCTTAACGGTCTAATTCTCGAGCATTTCCAGGACATTCCCGAGTCAGGCATGAGCATCAAAGTATGCGACGTACCGGTGGAAATACTGCAGACCGAAGACCGCAGTGTCGTAACTGCCCGTATTTACAGGCCTGAGGCAAGCTGACGCCACGATTCCCGCTTTACAAACCGGCGCCTGCGTTGCATCATCCAACGATCTAAACGGCATTTCACAAGATCAACCAATGGCAGCAACCCCGCAATCCCCACCGCTCAGCGGCCTGGCCAGAGCGCTCGTTCAGGCCGGCAAGATCAAGGAGGCGGAGGCCGAACAGCTGCTGACGGAGGCTGCCGCCGCCAAGGTTCCATTGATCGAACAGATCATTACGAGCAAGCGCGCCAGCGCAATTGATATTGCTCGTTTCGTTGCCGACACCTTCGGTTATCCGCTACTGGACCTTGCCGCTTTCGACGAAGCCCATATCCCGGCCGACGCGATCGACCGTAAACTGATCTCCACGCACAAGGTCATCCCGCTAAACAAGCGCGGCAACAGGCTATCCGTAGCCATCGCCGACCCGACCAACCTGCGGGCACTCGACGAAATCCGTTTCCAGACCGGACTTGCCGTCGACCCTATCGTCGTCGAACACCCGAAGCTGACCCCGTTGGTCGCCAAATATTCGGAATCCGCTGCTGACACGCTGAAGAATCTCGCCAACGAAGACATCAACCTGGATTTCCTCGATGAGGAGGCTGCCAGCAAAACGGATGACACCGCAGGACAAGAGATCGACGACGCCCCTGTCGTCAAATTCATTCAAAAAATACTGCTTGATGCCATCAATGACGGGGCCTCGGACATCCACTTCGAACCCTACGAAAAGTACTACCGGATTCGTTTCCGCGTCGATGGCATGCTGCGTGAAGTCGCCACACCTCCCTTGGCCATCAAGGAAAAAATCGCTTCGCGCATCAAGGTTATTTCCCGCTTGAACATCGCGGAAAAGCGTGTCCCACAAGACGGACGCATGAAGCTAGTTCTTTCCAAGACCCGAGCCATCGACTTCCGGGTCAGCACCCTGCCGACACTGCAGGGAGAGAAGATCGTATTGCGCATTCTGGACCCGACATCTGCCACGTTAGGCATCGAAGCCCTAGGGTACGAACCAGAGCAAAAAGCCTCTTTGCTCGATGCCATCAGCCGCCCCTACGGGATGGTTTTGGTGACGGGGCCTACAGGCTCCGGCAAAACTGTGTCGCTCTACACTTGCCTGAATATCCTTAACAAAGAGGGCGTCAACATTTCGACGGCAGAAGATCCTGCGGAAATCAACCTCGCCGGAATCAATCAGGTCAACGTTGATGACAAAGTCGGCCTCACCTTCGCTGCGGCACTGAAGTCCTTCCTGCGCCAGGATCCGGATATCATCATGGTCGGTGAAATCCGCGACCTGGAAACTGCCGAGATCGCGATCAAAGCAGCTCAGACCGGTCACTTGGTGATGTCCACCCTGCACACCAACGATGCACCACAAACGCTGACTCGACTGATGAATATGGGCGTCCCCACTTTCAACATCGCCTCCAGCATCCTGTTGATCACGGCCCAACGTTTGGCCCGGCGTCTCTGCACTTGCAAACAACCGATTACCGTTCCCGAACAGGCACTGCTGGACGCAGGATTTAAAGAGGAAGACCTGGATGGCTCTTGGACGCTTTTTGGGCCAGGCGGCTGTGACCGCTGCAAGGGCTCCGGTTATAAAGGTCGAGTAGGTATTTATCAGGTCATGCCCATTTCCGAAGCCACCCAACGCCTAATCATGAGCGGAGCTACCGCACTTGATCTCGCAGAACAAGCCAAACGAGAAGGCGTCAAGGATCTACGCGAATCTGGATTGTTAAAAGTAAAGCAAGGATTAACCTCCTTAGAAGAAGTGTTAAGCACCACCAACTCCTAAGTAAGGAAGCGGCATGGCCACAACTAATAATCGTCGAACGCTAACCGTAAAAGAATCCACGTTCCTTTGGGAAGGTCGAAGCCGCGAAGGGAAAACCGTCCGCGGTGAAATGCGGGCACCGTCGGAAGCAGTGGTTAACACCAACCTTCGGCGGCAAGGTATAACCCAAACAAAAATCAAAAAGATTCGGTTTAAATCTGGTGGAAAAGTCACAGAAAAGGATATTACGTTATTTACAAGACAACTTGCCACCATGATGAAAGCCGGCGTCCCCTTATTACAGGCTTTCGACATTGTTGGCAGAGGACATAATAATCCCGCCGTTGGAAAATTACTATTAGATATAAAAGCTGATGTCGAAACGGGTAGCTCTCTTTCTCAAGCCTTTCGAAAATATCCGCTCTATTTCGACAATCTTTTTTGCAACCTTGTCGGCGCTGGCGAACAAGCGGGTATTCTCGATTCGTTGTTAGACCGATTAGCCACTTACAAGGAAAAAATACTTGCCATCAAAGGTAAAATCAAATCGGCGCTCTTCTACCCTATTGCGGTAATTGTTGTAGCATTTATTATCACCGCAGTTATTATGATATTTGTAATCCCAGCTTTCAAAGACGTATTTAAGAGTTTTGGTGCAGATTTGCCAGCACCAACGCTTTTGGTCATTGCCATATCTGACTTCTTTGTTGCTTATTGGTGGGCAATTTTTGGAGCTATAGGAGGAGGTATTTTTGCATTCTTTGAAGCTTGGCGCCGTTCGGAAAAAATGCAAATGATTATGGATCGCCTTCTTCTCAGACTGCCTGTGTTCGGAGAAATAATTAGGAAAGCCGTTATTGCACGATGGACAAGAACTTTGGCAACAATGTTTGCAGCGGGTGTGCCACTTGTCGAGTCGCTTGACTCGGTCGGTGGAGCAGCGGGCAATATCGTTTATAAAGCTGCAACCAAGCAAATACAGAGTGAGGTGTCCACTGGCACAAGCCTAACAATAAGCATGCAAAACACTAACCTTTTCGCAAACATGGTCATACAAATGGTTGCTATTGGAGAAGAGTCTGGCGCCCTAGACTCAATGCTATCTAAGGTTGCGGACTTTTTTGAGCAAGAGGTCGACGACTCAGTAGAGGCACTGTCCAGCCTTATGGAACCGATGATTATGGTTATTCTTGGCACATTGATCGGTGGCATGGTCGTGGCGATGTATCTACCTATCTTCAAGCTTGGCTCAGTCGTTTAAATGCTGATTAACAATGTCATAGGCCTGACAATAGCTTCAGGCCTGCTAGGGCTGTGTATCGGCAGCTTTCTCAATGTTGTTATCCATCGCTTACCTAAAATGATGGAGGCTGAATGGGCTAATCAGTGCGCCGAGCTAAGGGGGGAGCTTTCACCCCCGCCCCCCGCTGAGCCGCTAACATTAGCTCGACCGGGCTCACGCTGCCCTCATTGCGGACACCAAATTCGTGCCCATGAAAACATCCCCCTCTTCAGTTACTTCCTGATCCTCCAGGGTAAATGTTCCGGCTGCGGCCAAGCCATTTCCTTGCGTTATCCGATCATCGAAACGTGTACTGGCCTGCTGTCGGCATTCGTAGCGTGGTATTTTGGTCCAACGCCAGCCTGCCTTGGAGCATTACTCTTGATATGGGCATTGATCGCGCTGACAGGGATCGACATCGATACTCAACTGCTACCGGACTCGATAACCCTTCCCCTACTTTGGCTCGGGTTGCTCTTCAATCTGTTCGGCACTTTCACCGACCTACCCTCCGCGGTCATTGGGGCAATGGCTGGGTATTTGTCGCTGTGGTCTGTATTCTGGCTATTCAAGCTGGCCACCGGCAAGGAAGGCATGGGTTACGGAGATTTCAAACTCCTCGCTGCCTTGGGGGCTTGGCTGGGCTGGCAAATGCTTCCGGCTATTATCCTGCTCTCATCGGTTGTCGGTGCGGTGGTTGGCATCGCGTTGATCGTTCTGGCCAAGCACGGCCGCAACGTGCCGATTCCGTTCGGCCCCTACCTGGCGGTTGCCGGAGTCATCGCGCTTTTCTGGGGCAAAACGCTTACGGCGAGCTACCTCGGGCTGATCTATTGAATTTCGGCCAAGCGCCACGATATACCTGATCGGCACACCTGGTTATAATTCAAGGTTTTGGAGGACCCCATGCCGATTTACGAATATCGCTGCGACGCCTGCGGATTCCAGAAAGAACATCTGCAAAAGATGAGCGATCCGCAACTGACGACCTGCCCCGAATGTGGCAAGGAGACCTATGGCAAGCTTTTGTCTGCCGCAGGCTTCCAATTGAAGGGTAGCGGCTGGTACGCCACCGATTTCAAGGGTGGCAGCAAGCCGAGCGCTCCTCCGCCTTGTCAAACTGGTGAAGGTAGCTGCTCGTCGTGCGTGGCCAATTAATCAAGCGCTACTTCATTACCGGCCTGCTGATCTGGGTCCCGCTGGTCATTACCGGCTGGGTGCTGTCGCTTATCGTCAGCACCCTGGACCAGTCCTTGCGCCTTCTGCCGGAAGCCATTCATCCGCAGAATTTGTTCGGTTTTGCCATCCCCGGCGCCGGCGCCGTGCTGACGTTGGCGATGATCCTGCTGACCGGCCTTCTTGCCGCCAATTTTATTGGCCAGAAGCTGGTCGGCTGGTGGGAGAAATTTCTTGCCCGCATTCCGGTCGTCAATTCGGTCTACAACAGCGTCAAGCAGGTTTCCGATACGCTGTTTTCGCCGAACGGTAATGCCTTCCGCCAAGCGCTGCTGGTACGTTACCCGCATCGTGACAGCTGGACCATCGCCTTCCTCACCGGCCAGCCAGGCGGGGACATCGTCAATCACCTGAGCGGTGATTATGTGAGCGTTTACGTCCCGACGACGCCCAACCCGACTTCGGGTTTTTTTCTGATGATGCCGGCCAATGATGTCGTCGAACTTGACATGACGGTCGACGAGGCGCTCAAGTACATCATCTCCATGGGTGTGGTCGCTCCACCACCCAACCATCGCGTTATTACCAACACCTAAATTCCCCAACGGAAAGTTTCATGCGTACCCATTACTGCGGACAACTCAATGCCGCCCTCGACGGGCAGATCGTCACCCTGTGCGGCTGGGCCCATCGTCGCCGTGATCACGGCGGTGTCATCTTCATCGATTTGCGTGACCGGGAAGGCCTGGCTCAGGTCGTTTGTGACCCTGACCGTGCCGATGCCTTCAAGATCGCCGAATCCGTCCGCAACGAGTTCTGTCTGAAAATCACCGGCAAGGTCCGTCCGCGTCCGGCCGGCACGACCAACGCTAATCTCGCTTCCGGGGAAATCGAGGTGCTGTGCCACGAAATCGAAGTACTGAACCCGGCCGTCACCCCCCCGTTCCAACTGGACGAAGAAAACCTTTCGGAAAACGTTCGCCTGACCCATCGCGTCATCGACCTGCGCCGCCCGCAGATGCAGAACAACCTGATGCTGCGCTACAAGACGGCCCGCGCCTTCCGTCGCTTCCTGGACGACAACGGCTTCATCGACGTCGAAACGCCGATGCTGACCAAATCCACGCCGGAAGGTGCCCGTGACTACCTGGTTCCGTCGCGCGTCCATCCGGGCCAGTTCTTCGCCCTGCCGCAGTCGCCGCAACTGTTTAAACAGCTGTTGATGGTGGCCGGCTTTGACCGCTACTATCAGATCACCAAGTGCTTCCGTGACGAAGACCTGCGCGCCGATCGTCAGCCGGAATTTACCCAGGTCGATATCGAGACTTCGTTCATGAGCGAGGACGAAATCACCGCGCTGATGGAAAAATTGATCCGCCGCGTCTTCAAGGAGGCCATCGACGTCGAACTGCCGGAATTCCCGCGCATGACTTACGCCGAAGCGATGCGTCGTTTCGGCTCCGACAAGCCGGACCTGCGCGTCACCCTGGAGCTGGTCGATGTCGCCGACGCCTTCAAGGACGTCGCTTTCAAGGTCTTTGCCAATGTCGCCAACAGCGAAGGCGGCCGCATCGCTGCCATGCGCATTCCGGGCGGCGCCTCACTGACCCGCGGTGAAATTGACGAGTACACCAAGTTCGTCGGCATCTACGGCGCCAAGGGCCTGGCCTACATCAAGGTCAATGACGTCACCCAGGCCAATGAAACCGGCCTGCAGTCGCCGATCGTCAAGAACCTTTCGGAGGCCTCGTTGCGTACCGTGCTCGAACGTACCGGCGCGCAATCCGGCGATCTGATCTTCTTCGGTGCCGACAAGGCCAAGATCGTCAGCGATGCCCTCGGTGCGTTGCGCATCAAGATCGGCCACGAAAAAGGCTTCGTCACTGGCGCCAAGTGGGCACCGCTGTGGGTCATCGACTTCCCGATGTTCGAGTACGACGACGAATCCAAGCGCTGGACCGCCTGCCACCACCCTTTCACCAGCCCGAAGGACGAGCATCTCGAATTCCTGGCCACCGATCCAGGCAAGTGCCTGGCTAAGGCCTACGACTTGGCGCTGAACGGCTGGGAACTGGGCGGCGGCTCCGTCCGTATCCACCGCGCCGACGTTCAGGAAAAGGTTTTTGCGGCGCTCAACATCGGCCCTGAAGAGCAACAGGCCAAGTTCGGCTTCCTGCTCGATGCCCTCAAGTACGGCGCACCGCCGCACGGCGGCCTGGCCTTCGGTCTCGATCGTATCGTCACCATGATGACCGGTGCCGAGTCGATCCGCGACGTTATTGCCTTCCCGAAGACCCAGCGCGCTCAGTGTCTGCTGACCGATGCGCCGTCCGGCGTCGACGAGAAGCAGCTGCGCGAACTGCACATCCGCCTGCGTCAGAAGGTGGAAACCCAGGTCGAGGTCGCAGCTACGCCTGAAAACTAAGCGCCATGCGCCACTGGCTGCGCTTCCTGATCGTCTGCTGGATGGCGATCGGAAGCGCTTTTTCTTTTCAGGCGTCACCGTTATCGGCAGAAGCTTCGCCAGACTGGGTGGCCAAGGCGGATTTACCCGCTGAAGCTCGGCAAACCCTGGCGCTAATCAAGGCGGGCGGTCCCTATCCCTACACCAGAGACGGGATTGTCTTCGGCAATTTTGAGAAACGGCTGCCGCAACGCTTCCGTGGCTATTACCGCGAATACACGGTCAAGTCTCCGTGGCGCAACGACCGGGGCCCGCGCCGCATCGTCGCCGGAGAGGGCGGTGAGTTCTATTACACCGACGACCACTACCGGACTTTCCGGAGAATCCGCGAATGAGCAAACTGCGATTAATGGACATTGAACAGGCCGGCGTTTTCTACTTACCCGCCGGACACGCGGCAACACTCAGGCAGCAAGCTGAGTCTGCGCACTGCGTCATACTGTCGGCAGTGCTTGGCCAAGCGCAGGACTTTCAAGACGCACTGGAGAAACTCGGGACGGCTTTTGAGTTTCCAGATTGGTACGGTGCCAATTTCGATGCGCTAGTGGACTGCCTGCTCGATCCGGACTGGAAGCCCGCTCCCGGGCACGTCCTTTTCATCGAGGGCTGCGCTCACTTACGTCAGCTGAATCCGGATGATTTTTCCACGCTGCTGGAGGTATTGCTCGCCGCCGTCGAGGGCAGACGAGAAACAAAGCAGCCGCTGTGGATTCTGCTCGACACGCCTGCCCGCGGTATTGCGCGTTTCCCTGATCTATGAGGCCGCCCAAGCAGCCGGTTTCCGTTCTGGTCGTCATCCACACCGCCGACTTGGACGTGTTGTTACTGGAACGAGCCAGCCATCCCGGCTATTGGCAATCGGTCACCGGTAGCCGCGAAGGCGAGGAGACGCTCGTGGCCACGGCTTGGCGGGAGTTAGCCGAAGAAACCGGCATCCGCACCGGCGAGTTGAGTGACTGGTCCATCCGCAACACCTACGACATCTTCCCAGAATGGCGACACCGTTACGCGTCCGGCGTTACGCGTAACGTTGAACACGTTTTCGGGCTTCGTCTGCCAAACAAGCCCGAAATCAGGATTGCGCCGGCTGAACACCTCAACTGGTGCTGGCTGCCTTGGCAAGAGGCCGCAGAACGCTGCTTTTCGTGGTCCAACCGCGATGCGATCCGGCTGCTGCCCATCCTGTCGACGTAACGCTTGAAACTGGCGGCAGCCGCCCTATATTGGTCTTACAACATTCAACCCGTTGAGGAGACCCATCATGGCAAACATCACTCGCATCGATCCTTTCGACGACCTGTTCCGCGGCTTCTTCGTTCGTCCGGTTGAGTTCAACAACCCTCCGGCCCAAACGCCATCGATCAAGATGGACGTCAAGGAGCAAGCGGACAGTTACCTGGTTCACGCCGAACTGCCGGGCGTCAAAAAGGAAGACATCCACGTCGTGGTCGAAGGCAATACCGTTTCGATCAGTGGCGAAATCAAGCAGGAAAAAGAAATCAAGGAAGGTGAGCGCCTCCTGCGTTCCGAGCGCTATTTCGGCAAGGTTTCCCGCTCTTTCCAACTGGAACAGGAAATCGACGATGCCAAGGCGAGTGCCAAATTCAACGAAGGGGTACTCGAACTCACCCTGCCGAAACGCGCCGCCAGTCCGACCAAACGGCTGACCATCGACTAATCGCTAGCCAATCTCACAAAGGCCGGACCCCGTTCCGGCCTTTTTCTTTGTACAATCCGCGGCGATTTCCATTGGAGCCCGCCATGAGCCTCGAAAACCTCGCCCCCGGCATCAAGGCCGCCGTTCTGGCCGAAGCCCTGCCCTATATCAAGCGTTTCCACGGCAAGACCATCGTCGTCAAATACGGCGGCAACGCTATGACCGACGATCACCTGAAGCAGTGCTTTGCGCGCGACGTCGTCCTGCTCAAGCTGGTCGGCTTCAACATCGTCGTCGTACACGGTGGCGGCCCGCAGATCGAAAACCTGCTGACCCGCGTCGGCAAGAAGGGCGAATTCATCCAGGGCATGCGCGTGACGGATGCCGAGACCATGGAAGTGGTCGAGATGGTGCTCGGCGGCCAAGTGAATAAGGAAATCGTCAATCTGATCAACCAGCATGGCGGCAAGGCCGTCGGCCTGACCGGCAAGGATGGCAATTTCATCCGCGCCAAGAAGCTGATGCTGGAAAACAAGGACAATCCGGGCGACCTGATCGACGTCGGCCAAGTCGGCGACATCACCTCGATCGACCCGTCGCTGATTGCCCTGCTCGACACCGGCGCCTTCATTCCGGTCATCGCACCGATCGGTGTGGGTGCGAACGGCGAAACCTACAACATCAACGCCGACGTGGTCGCCGGCAAGATCGCGGAAGTGCTCAAGGCCGAAAAGCTGGTGCTGCTGACCAACACCCCGGGCGTACTGGACAAGGCCGGCAACCTGCTGACCGGCATCACGCCCAAGGAAATCGACGAAATGGTCGAAGATGGCACGCTGTCCGGCGGCATGTTGCCGAAGATTGGCTCGGCCCTCGATGCGGCGCGCAACGGGGTCAAGGGCGTGCACATCATCGACGGCCGCGTCGAACATGCGCTGCTACTCGAAATCCTGACCGACCACGGCGTCGGTACCATGATCAAGTCGCGCTAACACCGACAGCCCGCTTCGGCGGGCTTTTTTATCGCCTGAAATCTACCAAGGCCCATGCGCCAATCCACCAACCGCACCTGGTTGTTCGACCTCGACAACACACTGCACAACGCCACGCCGCACATCTTTCCACACATCAACCGGGCGATGCGCGAATACATCGAGCGCCACCTGGGCGTCGACGCTGACGAGGCCACGCGCATTCGCCAGGACTACTGGGAACGCTACGGTGCCACCCTGCTCGGCCTGATTCGCCATCACGACATCGACCCTCGACATTTTCTGCTGGCCACCCATCAGTTCCCCGACCTGGCGCGCCAACTGGTCTTCGAAAAACCGCTTTTGCACGCGCTCAAGCGCCTCCCTGGGCGGAAGATCATTTTCTCCAATGCGCCGCGCCACTACACCGAAGCCGTCCTGAGCCTGACCGGCCTGGGCCGTTACTTCAATGCCATCTACGCCGTCGAGAATGTCCGCTTCCAGCCCAAACCGATGCTGGCCGGATTCCGCGCCTTGCTGCAGGCGGAGCGACTCGATCCACGCCGCTGCATCATGGTCGAAGACAGTCTGCCCAACCTGCGTAGCGCCAAAAAACTGGGCATGAAGACCGTCTGGGTGAGCACTAGCTCACGGCGCCCACCTTATGTCGACGTCAAGGTAAAATCTGCCGTACAAATACCGCAACGCTGCGGTGCACTGTAGTTTTTGGGCAAAAACCAAAATAGGGAGGGGGTCCCTGATGGCTACGAAACCGGGCGAACGGCGTCTGCAAATTCTGCAGACCCTGGCCGAAATGCTGGAAACGCCGAAGGGCGAAAAGATCACTACGGCGGCGCTCGCCGCCAAGCTGGACTGTTCCGAAGCTGCGCTCTACCGCCACTTCGCCAGCAAAGCCCAGATGTTCGAGGGGCTGATCGAATTCATCGAGCAGAGCCTGTTCGGCGTCATCAACCAGATCACTTCCGAGGAAAGCCAAGGCTTCAAGCAGGTCGAATTGATTCTCGGCCTGTTGCTGCGCTTCGCCCAGAAGAACCGCGGCATGACCCGCGTGCTGATCGGCGATGCCCTGGTCAATGAAAACGAGCGCTTGCAGGCACGTATCAACGCTCTGCTCGACAAGATCGAGGCCGCCTTGAAGCAGGCGCTGCGCATTGCTGCAACGCAGGAAAACCTCAAGCCGGACGCCGATTTCGGTGCGCTGGCCAACCTGCTGCGCTGCTATGTCGTCGGCCGCTGGGAGCAATACGCCCGTAGCGGCTTCAGCCGCGAACCACTGGCGCAGTGGCCGCAACAGTGGCCGATGCTCTACTTTGCCTGCCTGTCGCAATCCGGCGCACCTGGCGCCTGAGGGATTGCCGGCCAAACAAAAAGGCGGCTCGCAAGCCGCCTTTTGCTTTCTGAACGCCGAAATCAGCGCTTCAGGTACTCCGCCGCATCGAGCGCGAAATAGGTCAGGATGCCATCGGCCCCGGCCCGCTTGAAGGCGAGCAGGCTTTCCAGCACCACGGCTTCCTCGTTCAGCCAGCCGTTCTGAGCGGCAGCCTTGAGCATGGCGTACTCACCGCTCACCTGATAGGCGTAGGTCGGCACACCGAACTCGTCCTTCACGCGACGCACGATGTCCAGATACGGCATGCCCGGTTTGACCATGACCATGTCGGCGCCTTCTTCCAGATCGAGCGCCACTTCGCGCAGCGCTTCGTCACTGTTGGCCGGATCCATCTGGTAGGTGTATTTGTTGCCCTTGCCGAGGTTGCCGGCCGAGCCGACCGCATCGCGGAACGGACCATAGAAGCTGGACGCGTACTTGGCCGAATAAGCCAGGATGCGGGTATAGATCTGCCCCGCCCCCTCCAACGCCTGACGGATGCAGCCGATACGGCCGTCCATCATGTCGGACGGCGCCACCACGTCAGCGCCTGCTTGCGCGTGGCAGAGGGCCTGCTTGATCAGCACGGCGAGCGTCTCATCATTGAGCACATAACCCGTGTCGTCGATCAGCCCGTCCTGGCCGTGGCTGGTGTAGGGATCGAGTGCCACATCGGTGATGACACCCAGTTCAGGGAATTCACGTTTCAAGGCCTGCACCACGCGCGGCACCAGGCCCTCAGGGTTGTAGGCCTCCTCGGCACCGAGCGACTTCAGCGGCGCATCGATCACCGGGAACAGCGCCAAGGCCGGAATACCCAGCTTGACCGCACGCTCGGCCGTCTTCAGTAACACGTCCAGCGACTGGCGCTCGACGCCCGGCATCGATTTCACGGCCTCGACCTTTCCACTGCCTTCAAGAACGAACACCGGATAGATGAAATCGTTGGCCGTCAGCACCGATTCGCGCATCAGGCGGCGGGAGAAATCGTCGCGCCGCATACGGCGCATGCGGGTTCCGGGAAAGGCGCCACTTACAGTCATGCTTCTACCTCGAAAAAAATCTCAAAAATTTTGGTCTGTTTTGGAACTTTTCACTTTGACCAGCGTCAGAACGCGCAGATGGCACGCGCTATCTCCCGCTTCACCTCCCTGAGCGGGTGCCTTGACCCTGTTGAGGCATTTTGGCCCCCGGACCCCCCTTATCCGGGGGCCCTTTGTTTTCCTTGACCGGTTTTTCCATATCCAGCCAGACGGCAAGCACCGCCTCGGCCTCCTCGATACCGGTCTTCTTCAGACTGGAAAACAGCTGAGTGGAGTACGGCCCCTCGCCCCAGGAGGCGATTTCCGTCTTCACTTCGCGCAAAATCTTGGCTTGTTCCTGGCGGCTCAGCTTGTCGGCCTTAGACAGCAGGATGTGGATCGGCCGGCCCGTCGGGCGGAACCAGTCGATCAGGCGTCGATCTAGCTCAGTGAACGGGCGACGCGAATCCATGATGACTACCAGGCCGACCAACTGGTCGCGCTTGCTCAGGTAGGGACCGATCAGGCCTTCCCATTGCGACCGGATCTCCTCCGGCGCCTTGGCAAAGCCGTAGCCCGGCAGGTCAACGAAGTACTTGCCCTCGGCCAGCGTGAAATAGTTCAGGTGCTGCGTCCGGCCCGGCGTCTTACTGACGAAGGCGAGGCGGACACGTCCGGCCAAGGTATTGATTGCAGACGATTTACCCGCATTTGAACGACCGGCGAAGGCAACTTCGCGGACCGAATCGCGCGGCAGGTCGCGCAGATGGGCGACGGTCGTATGAAAGACCGCCTGTTGGAACAGAGGCATAAAAAACTCGGAAGACCCGCCTAGTAACAGGGGAACTGATATAGAATAACAGGTTTGTAACTTCCGTTCCGGCCAAAGCGCCTCTAGACGCGCATTAGGAGTTCGAAAAATGATCCGTACCGCGGCACTGGCAATCCTGTTCGCCACCAGTTTCGTTTCCCACGCTTCCGAAGAAGCTCACGCCAAGGCCGATCCGGCCAAGGGCAAGGTCATCGCTGAAACCGTTTGTGTCGCCTGTCACGGCGCCGATGGCAACAGCCCGGCTTCTGCCAACCCGCATCTGGCTGGCCAAGTTCCGGAATATCTCTACAAGCAGTTGAAGAACTTCAAGGCAGTCGATGGCAAGCCGGCAGCCCGTAATAACCCGATCATGGGTGGCATGGCCGCTCCGTTGTCCGACGAAGACATGAAGAACGTTGCCGCCTGGTTCGGCAGCCAGAAGCTGAAGGGTGCTGCTGCCAAGGACGAAACCAAGATCGCTCTCGGTCAGAAACTGTGGCGTCAAGGCGATTTCAAGAAGGGCATCCCGGCCTGCGCCGGCTGCCACGGTCCGGCCGGTGCCGGTCTGCCGGCCCAGTATCCGCGTCTGGCTGGCCAGTTCCCGGAATACACCGAAGCCCAGTTGAAGGCGTTCCGCACCGAAGAGCGCGCCAACGACCCGGAAAAGATGATGCGCATGATCGCCGCCAAGCTGTCCGACGTCGAGATCAAAGCCGTCGCCGAATACGCTGCCGGCCTGCGTTAATAAGCCTCAGCATTCAACAGAAAAGGCAGCTTCGGCTGCCTTTTTGTTTTTTGCCCACTTGGCATCTCCTGGCCCACGGAATAGACTGGACGGGCAGTTTTTCCCAACAGAACGAGGAGACAAGCCATGAAAACACTGAAGCAGATGCTGGCTGAAAAACAGCGCCCGCTGGCCGTTGTTGCACCGGGCGATACCGTTTTTCATGCCCTCAACGTGATGGCGAAACACGACGTCGGTGCCTTGCTGGTACTCGACGGGGAACAACTGGTTGGCATTTTTTCCGAACGAGACTATGCCCGCAAGATCATCCTGCAGGGCAAAAGCTCCAAGGAAACCCTGGTCCGCGACATCATGAGCGACCGCGTCGCCTACGTCACGCCCAGCACGACGCTCGACGAATGTATGGCGCTGATGACCGAAAAGCACTTCCGCCACCTGCCGGTACTCGACGAAACCGGCAACGTACTCAGCATGATTTCCATCGGTGACCTGGTCAAGGAAACGATCAGTTCGCAACAGTTCCTGATTTCGGAACTGGAACGTTACATTTCGGGATGACATGACGGCAGACAACAACCATATCCATTTCAAGATCCTCGACCAGATCGCCCGCGACCTCTCGGGCGACGTCAACTTTCCGACCTGTCTCGACGCTGCGGTATTGATCCGCAACACGCTGCGCGACCCCTTGGCCGATCTGGCCAAGGTCGTGCAGGTAGTGGGTGTCGAACCGCTGATTTCGAGCAAGCTGCTACGCATCGCCAACTCGGTGGTGTACAACCCCTCCGGCTGGCCGATCACCGATCTGGGTACGGCCATTGGCCGCCTCGGTTTCGAGGTCGTGCGCACGACTTCGCTGGCCGTTGCCATGGACCAGATGCTGAAATCGCGCCACCTCGCCTTCGAGCATATCGGCCACAAGGCCTGGGAGCATTCGCTCGAAGTCGCCGCCATTGCCCGCGTCCTGGCTCGTCGCCTGGGCCGTGTCAATCCGGACGAGGCCATGCTGGCCGGACTGGTGCACGACATCGGCGTTTTCTACCTGCTTTTCCGAGCAGCCGAATTCCCCGAATATCGCGCCGATGAAGCCGCCTTGTTTGAACTGCTACGCGGCTGGCACGAGAGTATTGGCGAAGGCCTGCTGCACCTGCTCGGCCTGCCCGAAGAAATAGCGAAGGCCATCAGCGAGCATGATCACCTGTCGGACGTCGGCACGCCATGCAGCATTCGCGACGTGCTCTACTTCGCCAACCTGCTCGCCGGCGGCGATCAGGACTGGCTACCCAGCGACGTCACCCCCGAGCAATTGGCCGCCCGCGAAGCCGATCGCGAGCGCTACGCCGAATTTGTTGCCGAGGCCGAGGCTGACATCCAGGAGTTGCGCGCCACCCTCTCCGCCTGACTCACCGGGAACCAAATGGCTGAGTACCGTTCCGACACTACAGTTCGCATCGATTCTCAGCCATGAAGACACCTTTCTTCCCAACGCCCTTACCATCGGAAATCACGCCGGAAGAAACTTTCCGGCGCCGCCGACAATTGGTTTTTGCCTCTTTTGGCCTGTGCACCGCAGCAGCCACCGATTTGACTCTGGCAGCGAGCAGCCGCGGCGAAAAACTCGTCGACGTTCGACCCAGCCCGTTTTCCATCGACGAAAAGCTCACACCCTACGAGTCGGTTACGGGCTACGGCAATTTCTACGAATTCGGCCCCGACAAGGATAGCCCGGCCAAGCATGCACATCGCCTGCGGACGCGGCCGTGGACCATTACCGTCGACGGCGAGGTCAAGGCAGCAAAGACCTTCGCCATCGAGGACGTGCTCAAGTGGGCGCCACTTGAAGAGCGCATTTATCGCCTGCGCTGCGTTGAAGGCTGGAGCGCCGTCGTGCCCTGGATCGGCATTCCCTTCGCTGAATTGCTCAAGCGCATCGACATCACAGGCAACGCCAAATTCGTCGAGTTCTGGAGCCTGGCCGACCCCGAACAGATGCCCTACGTTCGCGTGCCCTTCCTCGACTGGCCCTATGTCGAGGCGATCCGTCTGGATGAGGCCAAACACCCGCTAACCCTGCTCGCCATCGGCATGTACGGCGAAGTGATGCCGAAGCAGAACGGCGCGCCGATCCGCCTTGTCGTGCCATGGAAATACGGCTTCAAGGGGGCAAAATCCATCGTCCGCATCCGCTTTGTCGAGAAACAACCGGAAACGGTCTGGACCAAGGCCGCGCCCGACGAATACGGCTTCTATTCCAACGTGAATCCCGACGTTCCCCACAAGCGCTGGAGCCAGAGCCACGAACGCCGACTCGGCGAATTCTTCAAGCGCAAGACGCTGCCTTTCAACGGCTACGCTGAGCAGGTCGCCGGGCTTTATGCCGGTATGGATTTGCGCAAGAATTTCTGACCATGAGTTTCAATCCGACACCCCGCCAACTGGCCGGCATCAAGCTGACCGTCTCTACCCTCTGCCTGCTGCCCTTCATCCGCCTCTTGTGGGCCGCGTGGACCGACGACTTCGGTCCCAACCCGGTCGAGTTCGTCCAACGCTGGACCGGCAGCTGGACCTTCAACCTGCTGCTGCTCACCCTCTGCGTCTCGCCCCTGCGCGGCCTCACCGAATGGCACTGGCTGCTGCGCCTGCGCCGCATGCTCGGGCTCTTCACCTTCTTCTACGCAGCGCTGCATTTCCTGTCGTTTATCGGCTTTGACCACCTGTTCGAAATCGACGACATCGCCCGCGACATCCTCAAGCGCCCCTTCGTCACCGTCGGCTTTGCCGCCTTCGTACTGCTCATCCCGCTGGCCGCCACCTCGAACCAATGGGCCATTCGCAGGCTCGGCGGACGACGCTGGCAGGAGCTGCATCGCAACGTTTACCTGATCGCCATCCTGGCCTGCGTGCATTATTTCTGGCTGGTCAAGGCAACGGCGCTGCTGTGGCCGCTGGCTTACTCGGTGGCGGTCGCGCTTCTGCTCGGCTGGCGCGTGCGTGAGCGGCGGCGCAAGGCCATACCGGTACCGACCGTGCAGGCCGGCAAACCGCTCAAATTCTTCCCGAAACGTCCGGACTGATTATTTCTTGCGCGGCAGATCGAAGCGAATGATGGCGCGACCATCGGCCGTCTGCTTCGGCGCCGCCTTCCAGGCGTGCCCATAGACCACTTCGAAGGTGGCCGGCAGCTTGCCATCGCGGCGCATCGTCTCATAGGCCGCGCGTGCGCTTTCCCAGCTGCGTTTTCCGGTCAGCCCATGACGACGCGCCTTCATCGCGCAGGACGAGCCAGCCGCGCGCAGTTCGTGCAGCATGGCGTCGAAATCGTCATAGGTCAGGGTGATCACTTCCATGTCCATCACCGGATCGGCAAAGCCAGTTTCGACCAGCATGTCGCCCAGATCGTGCATGTCGATGAAGCGTTGCGTGTGGGCATAGCCGTCGGCAAAGGCGGCGCGCAACTCCTTCAGCGTATCCGGCCCCAGCGTGGAGAACATCAGCAGTCCGCCGACCTCAAGCACGCGATGCGCCTCGGCCAGCGCCGGCAGCGGGTTATCCAGCCAATGCAGCAGCAGGTTGGACCAGACGACTGCGGTGCACTGCGCTTTGAGCGGCAAATTCGCCGCATCGCCCGCCAGGTATTGCGCATCGGACTTGCCGAGGCCCAGCCAGCGTTGCCAGCCGGCGCGCGGCGCACGCCCGGCGCGCAGCATGTCGAGCGAGAGATCGACGCCGATCAGTTCGGCACTGGGAAAACGCGCTGCCAAACCGGGCAGACTCGCGCCACGGCTGCAGCCGAGATCGAGGATGCGCTTCGGCTCCATACGCACGTAATCGAGCCGCTCCTGCATGCGACGATCGACCTCGCGAGCGAAGAAATCGCCCTCGCCGTATTGCGCCGCGGCGCGGGAAAAGCGCCGACCGACGTGCTGCCGGTCAACGAATCCGTTCAGATTGTCCTGAGCGCTCAAACGGCCTTGACGCCGAGGCGGGCGAAAAGCTTGTCGTCGCGATCGACATCCGGATTACCGGTGGTCAGCAGTCGGTCGCCGTAGAACATCGAGTTGGCGCCGGCCAGGAAGCACAGGGTCTGCAGTTCGTCGGACATCTCGGTGCGACCGGCCGACAGGCGAACCCAAGAGGTCGGCATGGCGATGCGGGCAGCGGCGATGGTGCGCACGAACTCGAACGGATCGAGGCGGTCGTTGGCGGCCATCGGCGTACCCGGGATCGGCACGAGGTTGTTGATCGGCACGGATTCCGGCGGTTTCGGCAAATTGGCCAGCTGAACGATCAGCGCGGCGCGGTTCTTGCGCGATTCGCCCATGCCGATGATGCCGCCCGAGCAGACATTGATACCCGCATCGCGTACCTGATCAAGCGTATCGAGGCGGTCGTCGTGCGTGTGGGTCTTGATCACCTGACCGTAGAATTCCTTGTCGGTATCGAGGTTGTGGTTGTAGTAGTCGAGACCGGCTTCTTTCAGCTTTTCTGCCTGGCCATCCTTGAGCATGCCGAGCGTGACGCAGGTCTGCATGCCGAGCGCCTTGACCTCGCGCACCATCTCCAGCACCTTGTCCAGGTCGTTATCCTTCGGGCCACGCCAGGCAGCGCCCATGCAGAAGCGGGAAGCCCCCTTCTCCTTGGCAACCTTGGCGGCAGCGACGACTTCGTCGATCGGCATCAGGCGTTCGCGCTCGAGATCGGTATCGTAACGGGCCGATTGCGAGCAATAGCTGCAATCTTCGGAGCAGCCGCCGGTCTTGACCGAGAGCAGCGTCGAGCGTTGAATGGCGTTCGGATCGAAATGTTCGCGATGCACGCCCTGGGCGCGCCAGATCAGGTCCATCAGCGGCATCTCGTAGAGCGCCAGCACCTCCTCGACAGTCCAGCGCTTGGCAGGCACGGGAGAGACGTTGGTCGGAACGGCGGCGAGATTGCTGGCTTGCATGGGGACCCCTTGCATCAATAAAAGCTTTTAAAAACAAAGCCGAATTCACAAACATGGAAATTCGGCGTAATTATGGATTATCTAGGACGACCTGCGGGATGTCAATTTTACCCTCCCCGCTGGCGCATTGGCTGAAAACCCTGTCGCAAGACAGCCTGAATGCCTCGCTGCCAGCCTCCTGCCTGCTCTGCGGGGACGACAGCGGCGGACCGTTGCTCTGCCCAGCCTGCGCAGGCGACCTGCCCCACCTGCCAGCAGCATGCTGCCCACAATGCGCCCAACCGACCACGCACGGCGAACGTTGCGGCGCCTGCCTGCACGAACCACCGCATTTCGCCGCCACCTTTGCGCCGTACGTCTACGATTTCCCGGTCGACCGCATCGTCCAGGCCTTGAAATACGGGCACAGCCTGGCCGTCGCGCCTTGGGCGGCACAGACCATCGCGCCAATGATTCCGAGCGGAGCCTACGACCTGATCGTGCCCTTGCCTTTGCATCCTGAACGGCTGCGCGAACGCGGCTTCAATCAATCCGGCGAAATCGCCCGTCATCTTGGAAATTGCCTCAAATTGCCCGTGCACCGCAGCAGTCTGCGTCGCACCCGGCCGACCGGCGCTCAGGCCGACCTGCCGCTGAAAAAACGCCATGCCAACGTACGCAACGCCTTCGAGTGTTTGAGCGACTTCACCGGCCAACGCATCCTGCTTGTCGACGACGTACTGACCACGGGCGCCACGGCCAGTGAATGCGCGCGCGTGCTCAAACTACATGGGGCAACAAGCGTCGGAGTTGCCGTGATTGCCCGCGCCTTGCGCCACGGTTTCTAGGATAATTGCGGCCTTGTCTCAGCCGCCTTGAAAATCGTGTTCGCCGTCGTCCTCTACCAGCCCGAAATTCCGCCGAATACCGGCAACATCATCCGCATGTGCGCCAATACCGGGGCGGAACTGCATCTGGTCGAGCCGCTCGGATTCGATCTGAGCGACAAGCAATTGCGCCGTGCCGGGCTGGATTATCACGAATACGCCCGCCTCGTCCGCCATGCCGACTGGGCAGCGTGCAAGGCGGCGATGGCCGGACGACGCATGTTCGCCATGACAACCAAGGGCACACTCAGCCCCTATCAGGTGAGTTTTCAGGAAAACGACGTCTTTGTCTTCGGCTGCGAGACCGCCGGCCTGCCGGCAGAAGTCCGCGCCGAATTCCCGCCGGAACAATGGCTGCGCCTGCCCATGCTGCCCGGTCAGCGCAGCCTGAACCTGTCCAATGCCGCCGCCGTGACGGTGTTCGAAGCCTGGCGGCAGGTCGGTTTTCCGGGAGCAAATTAGGCCGAAAAGGCCAGTGCACCGCAGCAGCGGTGACTTAAGCGACACCTCGGTCAAACTCGCGAGCGGCGGAAGACGCCGCCGCGCCGGATCAGGCCAATTCTTCCTTCGGATCGCGCGCCATCAGGCGTTCGACGGCTTCACCGGCATTCAGGCGGCCATCGAGCACCGCCGCAACCGCTGCGCTAATCGGCATATCCACAGCCAGCTTGCTGGCCAGCGCATCGACTTCGCGCGCCGTATAAACGCCTTCGGCCACATGACCGAGTTCGTCGAGGATTTGCTGCAACGATTTGTTCTGCGCCAGACCGAGACCGACGCGCCGGTTGCGCGACAGGTCGCCGGTACAAGTCAAAATCAGGTCGCCCATGCCAGCCAGCCCGAGGAAAGTCTCGCGCTTGGCACCCAGCGCGATGCCCAGGCGGGCGATTTCGGCCAGCCCGCGCGTCATCAGCGCCGCCCGCGAGTTCAGGCCGAGGCCGAGACCGTCGCAGACGCCGGTGGCAATCGCCAGGACATTCTTCACCGCACCGCCGACCTCAACCCCGACCAGATCGTCGTTGGCGTAGATGCGCAAGCGGTTGGTGTGCAATTGACGCGCGGCTTCACGCGCGAAGACCCGATCATTGGCTGCCAGCGAAACGGCGGTCGGCTGACCGCCAGCCACTTCCTCGGCGAAGCTGGGGCCGGACAAGGCGCCACAAACAGCATCCTCCCCCAGCACTTCGGCAACCACCTGATGCGGCAACTTGCCGCTGCCGGCTTCGAAACCTTTGCACACCCACAGGATGGGCGCGCGCTTGCCGGTTTGCTTCAGGCGCTCGACGGTCGGGCGCAGGCCGGCGATCGGCGTCGCCACGACCAGCAACTCGGCATCAGCGACCGCTTCGGCGAAATCGGTGCTGACCGCGACCGACTCGGGCAGTCGATAGCCTGGAAAGAAACGGTGATTCTCGCGCGTCGCCAGCAGATCGGCGGCGACATCTTCCTCGCGCGACCACAGGGTGACGGCATGTCTGCCGGCAAAGGCAATGGCCAGCGCGGTTCCCCAGGCGCCGGCTCCTAGCAAGGTAATGTTCATAGACCCCAGACTTGCGTGCTGCGGATGTAGCCGGTGGCTCCGTCGCGATGGCGTACCTTGGCCCAACCGGGCGAAGCGGGCTCGACAAAATCGACCGCCACCCACTTTTCCAGTTCGGCGACGACCGCCGCTTCCGGCTTGTCCGCCTGGCGGATTTCTGCCTTCGGCGCGGTCACGACCAATGTGCGTTTTTCAGTGAGATTGCGCGCCTCGATCCAGGCCAGCGAGCCCTCGGCGTCGCGCACCTTGATCCAGCCTTCGAGGCGAACCACCACCTCGACCGGCGTCTGTGCTTTGATCAGATAGAGCTTCTTGCCGGCCTGCGACGGCGCATCGAACAGGATGGCCGCCGGCACGGCGACCGAACGGTAATCGATGGCCTGCGCACTCAGCGCGCAGCCACCCATGGCAACAGCAATCAAGGCACGACGCCACATGGCGATTCCTTACTGGATGGGAACTTCGGTGGGGCCGCCCTGTTCCTGCTGCAGGCGCTGCAGGTACATCTGCTCGAAATTGACCGGCTGCAGCACGATGGGCTGGAAACCGGCGCGCACGACGGCATCGGAAACGGCTTCACGGGCATACGGGAAAAGAATGTTGGGGCAGGCCACGGCGACCAGGCCTTCCATCTGATCTTCCGGAATGTTCATCATCCGGAAGATGCCTGCCTGGCCGACTTCTACCAGGAATACGGTCTTTTCGCCGACACGGGCGGTAACGGTAACGGTCAGCACGACTTCGACGACGCCTTCGCCGACACCACGGCCGCTCGTGTTCAGCTGAATTTCGACTTGCGGCGCATCCTGCTCCAGGAAGATTTCCGGGGCGTTCGGCACTTCGACCGAGAGGTCCTTCACGTAGAGTTTTTCAATGCCGAAGATGGGCTGCTGTTCGTTGTTTTCCATGAGTTTCTTTCAGTAGGTTGTAGGGTTCAGGCGCCTTCGAGCAGAGGCTTCAGGCCGCCGGCAGCATCGAGGGCATACAGATCGTCGCAACCGCCGACATGGGTGTCGCCGATAAAGATCTGCGGTACGGTACGCCGCTGAGTTTTCTGCATCATTTCATCGCGGCGATCCGGATCGAGATCGACACGAACTTCCTCGATCTGCGTCACACCACGCGCCGACAGCAATTGCTTGGCACGAATGCAGTACGGGCAGACTGCCGTCGTATACATCAGAACGTGGGCGCTCATTTGTTGCGGGTTCCCTTCTTGATCGGATAGCCCGCCCCCACCCAGGCATCAACGCCGCCAGCGAGGTTGTACAGCTTGGCAAAGCCCAGCTTCTTCAATTCGCCGCAGGCCTTGTTCGAACGCATGCCCGAAGCGCAGCAGACGATCACCGCCTTGTCCTTCAGTTTCTCGATCTCGCCGGCACGATCGGCCAGCTTGCTCAGGGGCAGATTCTTCGCCTCCGGCAAGTGCCCGGCGGCAAATTCATCGGCCTCGCGCACGTCGATCACCTGCGCATCCTCGCGGTTGATCAACAGAGTGGCCTCGCCCGGATTGACGCTATTGCCTGCCCCACGGGTAAACATCGGCCAGATCAGGCCGAGGCCGCTGACGATAACGATGGAAATGAGCAGGATGTTCTGGTTCAGAAACTCCATCGGCATGGGTCAGGCCTCCACACCGCAAAAGACTTCGCGCATCATGCCGACGAGTTGCAGCGTACGCTGATCGCCGACGCGGTAGAAAACGCGGTTGGCATCCTTGCGCGTGACAAGAACGCCCTTTTCGCGCAGGATGGCCAGATGTTGGGAAATATTGCTCTGCGACGTGCCGACCGCATCGACGATCTCCTGCACGCAAGCTTCCTGATCGCCCAAGACGCAGAGGATTTTCAGGCGTAGCGGATGCGCGATGGATTTCAACGCGCGAGCAGCCATTTCGATGTGCTCTTGCTTCTCGATCAGATTGAAGGACGGGGCTTCCAAGATAAAACCTCATTTAGGCGGAATGGACCATTATAAAATAAGGGCTGGTGTTTGCCAGACCTTAATAAAAATCAATCCGTGACCTCTTTTTTGCGCGCCCGACCGAATTGCTTCCGCCGCCCGACGATGCTCGGCCTGGGCATCGCCTGCCTGAGCTTGCTGGCAGCCCCTCTGCCGGCCAAGGAAGTGAGTTCTGCGAAAAAAAGCCAGTCCACCGCAGCCAGCCCGGAAATCGCCGAAAAACAGGCCGATCTCGGCGAATTGCGCACTCGCATCGACAGCCTGCGCAAGGAATTATCGGCCAGCGAGGAACAAAAAGGCGATGCCGCCGACCGCCTGCGCGAATCGGAGCGTCAGATTTCGCGCCTGCACCGCGAACTGCACGAACTCTCCGCTCAGCGCGAATCCTTGCAAAAAACCCTGAAATCGCTCGACCAGCAAACCCAGGAACTCGGTGTCACGCTCAACCAGCAGCAGGCCCAACTCGAGCGCCTGCTCTATAAGCAATACCTGCGCGGCACCCCTGACGCCCTGCGCCTGCTCCTGAACGGCGACGATCCCAACCAGACGGCGCGCGACCTCTACTATTTGTCGGCCATTGCGCTGACTCGCGCCGAATTGATGGGCGAAATCAACGCCACGCTCGACAAGAAGAAGGCGCTGGCCAAGGACGCCAAGGAGCGCAGCAACGAATTGGCCGAGGTTGAAGCCGAACAGCAAAAGCGCCACACCGAATTGCAGAAACAGCGCGAAGAACGCAAGACGCTGTACGCCCAGATTTCCGACAAGGTCGCCTCGCAACGCAAGGAAATCGGCAACCTGCAGCAGAACGAAAAACGCATGAGCCAGCTGATCGACCGGCTGTCAAAGATACTTGCCGCCCAAGCGGCACAGGCCGCCAAAGCTGCTGAGGCCGCCCGCCAGGCCGAAGCGCGCGCAGCGGCGGCGCGTCAGAAAGAAAAGCTGACCGAAAAACCCGGCGACAAGGAAGCGCCGCGTGTCGCCACCACGGAACCGTCACGCCCTAAGACAGTCGAAGCAGAAAATCGCTATGAACCCGCCCCCAACGATGGCAGCTTCGCTCGACAACGCGGCAACCTGCGCCTGCCGGTACGCGGCACGGTCGTCGGCCGCTTCGGTTCGCCGCGCGATGGCGGCGGCACTTGGCGCGGTCTCTTCATCAAGGCCGGCGGCGGCAGCGAGGTCAAGGCCGTGGCCAATGGACGGGTCGTCTTCGCGGACTGGATGCGCGGCTTCGGCAACCTGCTCATCGTCGACCATGGCGACTCCTACTTGTCGATCTACGGCAACAACGAATCCCTGCTCAAGCAGGTTGGCCAAAGCGTCAAAGGCGGCGAGGCCATTGCCCATGTGGGCAACAGCGGGGGCAATCCGGATTCAGGTTTATACTTCGAGCTCCGCCATCAGGGGCAACCTATCGACCCAATGAAATGGGCAAGTCTGAAATGAGCAAAGCGAAAACCATCAGTCTGACCGCCGGCGCCTTCGTCGCCGGGGCACTCATCAGCTTCAATTTCCCGGCCTTCGCCGACAAGGAAACCAAGCCCGGTTTGCCCATCGAGGAATTGCGCACTTTCGCCGAGGTCTATAGCGCCATCAAGCAGGGCTACGTCGAGCCGGTCGAAGACAAGAAGATGATCACCAATGCCATCTCCGGCATGCTGTCCAACCTCGACCCGCACTCGACCTACCTCGACAGCGACGCCTTCAAGGACCTACAGGTCGGCACGCAAGGCGAATTCGGCGGCCTGGGCATCGAAGTCGGCATGGAAGATGGCCTGGTCAAGGTCGTTTCGCCGATCGAGGACACCCCGGCCTACCGCGCCGGCATCAAGGCAGGCGACCTGATCTTCAAGCTCGACGAAACCCCGGTCAAGGGCCTGACCCTGTCCGAAGCCGTCAAGAAGATGCGCGGCAAGCCGAAGACCCCGATCAAGCTCTCCATCCTGCGCAAGGGTGAAGCCAAGCCGATCGAGGTGACGCTGGTACGCGAAGTGATCAAGGTGCAGAGCGTCAAATCCAAGCTGATCGAACCGGGCTACGGCTGGGTGCGCATCACCCAGTTCCAGGAAAACACCGTGGCCGATCTGGCCAAGCACGTCGGCAACCTGTACAAGGACGGCTCCAAGCTGCAGGGACTGGTGCTCGACCTGCGCAACGATCCGGGCGGCCTGCTCAATGGCGCCATTGGTGTCTCCGCTGCCTTCCTGCCGCCGGACGTCAAGGTCGTGTCGACCGACGGCCGCACCGAGGACGCCAAGCAGGAATTCAAGGCCCGTCCACAGGATTACCTGCGTGGCGGCGCCACCAAGGAGGACCCGCTGAAGGCCATGCCGATCGAAGCCAAGAAGGTGCCGATGGTGGTGCTGGTGAACGGCGGTTCCGCCTCGGCCTCGGAAATCGTTGCCGGCGCCTTGCAGGATCACAAACGCGCTCTGATTGTCGGCACCCAGACCTTCGGCAAGGGCTCAGTACAGTCCGTGCTGCCGCTGCCGGGCAATACCGCGATCAAGCTGACCACGGCGCGCTACTACACCCCGCTCGGCCGCTCGATCCAGGCCAAGGGCATCACACCTGACATCCTCGTCGAAGAATCAGCCAACGGTAACAGCAGTGCCCGCATGCGCGAGGCCGACCTGGACCGTCACCTGAACAACGACCGCGACCCGGAAGCCAACAAGGAGACGCCGAAGGTTGACTCCAAGCAGCAGGCCAAACCCACTACCAAGCCGGGCAAGGACAAGAACAACAAGAAGGATGAGGAAGCCGACGACGAATTGCCGGCGCGCCTCGAATACGCCAGCAAGGCAGACTACCAATTCCAGCAGGCCCTGAATCTTCTCAAGGGTTTGCAGATCATGCAGAATAAACTCCAATAGCCATCTTCGCAGGGAGGCAACCATGCCGAACCAAGCAGATCTGAAGAAGAACCGGGAAATCCTGTTTTCCAAGTTCCCGCCGGGCCAGGTTCCCGAGGCGGCCGATGATCTGCAGCGTTTGGGCGAGATCGACGTTGCGCCCAAGCTGGAGAAGCGCACGCTGGCCGTCGGCTATGACCTGCAACAGCACACCCTGCGCGAATTGGACGAACATCTGGTCGACAAGGGCTACCACCTCGACAACACCCTGTTCACCAAGCTGACCCGGGCGCTGATCTACTACGTCGAGGACACCCAGCTGCATAACGTCGGCGCGCCGGAAAAACGACTGAAACGTTCGTCGCAGGAAGCCTACGTCAATGCCTGGGAACACCATCCGCACGGCGACCACGACGATACGCCGCCGGAGTGGCGCGAATATAAGTGACCGACGAGCAGCTCCTCCGCTACAGCCGCCACATCCTGCTTGACGCCCTCGGTATCGAAGGCCAGGAACGCATCCTGGCCGGACATGCCGTGATCGTCGGCGCCGGCGGACTGGGGTCGCCAGCGGCGCTCTACCTGGCGTCAGCCGGCGTCGGCAAGATCACGCTGGTCGATGACGACACCGTCGATTTCACCAACCTGCAACGCCAGATCCTGCACACGCAGGCCCGCGTCGGCATGGGCAAGGCCGAGTCCGGTCGTGAAGCGCTCGCCGCCATCAACCCGGAAATCACTATTGTGCCGCTCCGTGAGCGCCTGGCCGGGCAAGCCTTGCACGATCTGGTCGCCACGGCCGACGTGGTGCTCGATTGCACCGACAATTTCGCCACCCGCCACGCCATCAACCGTGCCTGCGTGCAACACAAAAAGCCGCTGGTTTCCGGCGCGGCCATCCGCTTCGATGGGCAAATCAGCGTCTATGACCTGCGCCGCGACGATTCGCCGTGCTACCACTGCCTGTTTCCGGAAGGCGAGGATGTTGAGGAAGTACGTTGCGCCGTCATGGGCGTCTTCGCTCCGCTGACCGGCATCGTCGGCACCATGCAGGCCGCCGAAGCGCTGAAGCTGTTGGCCGGTATTGGCGAGTCGCTAACCGGCCGCCTGCTGCTCCTCGATGCGCTGACCATGGAATGGCGCACCGTACGCTTCCGCAGGGATGGGGAATGTGCTGTTTGCGGCCCTAAGCCAAGCGGGCAACAACCCGGATATCTTGCCCGATCTGACGAAGATCGCGCACCAGCAGCTGACGCTTGCCGTCTAGGCTGAGCAACTCGGGCAGGTTGAACAGGCCGGCCGCCTCGTGGCCGATCAGGCAGGGCGCCAGGTAAAGCAGCAATTCGTCCACCAGCCCTTCGCGCAGCAGTGATCCGTTCAGCTTGAAACCGGCTTCGGCATGGACTTCATTGATGCCGCGCTTGCCCAGTTCGATCAACAAATCCTTCAGCTCGACCTTGCCCGCCGCATTCGGCAACACAAGCACCTCAACTCCACGCTCGACGAGCATTTTTGCCTTTTCCGGCACGTGCACCGCAGCAGCGAGCAAAACCGGGCCACCATCGAAGATACGCGCATCCGGGGCAACCTCCAGCTTGCTATCGACCACCACGCGCAACGGCTGGCGCGTCGTTTCGACCTCGCGCACATTTAGTTGCGGATTGTCGTCGCGCACCGTGCCGATCCCCGTCAGGATGGCGCAAGCGCGCGCCCGCCAGCGATGACCGTCGCGCCGGGCATCCGGCCCGGTGATCCACTGGCTGACGCCATTGTTCAGTGCCGTCTTGCCATCCAGACTCGCCGCCGCTTTCAGGCGCAGCCACGGCCGGCCGCGCGTCATGCGCGAGACGAAACCGATGTTCAACTCACGCGCCTCGTTTTCCAGCAAGCCACAGGCGGTTTCAATACCGGCCGCCTGCAGCATGGCGAGCCCTTTGCCCGCGACCAGCGGGTTGGGGTCCTGCATGGCCGCAACCACACGCGTTACGCCGGCCGCGATCAAGCCTTCGGCACAGGGTGGCGTACGGCCGTAGTGACTGCACGGCTCCAGGGTCACATAGGCGGTTGCACCACGCGCCCGCTCGCCGGCTTCGCGCAAAGCATGCACCTCGGCATGCGGCTCGCCGGCCCGCTCGTGCCAGCCTTCGCCAACGATTTCGCCAGCGCGGACCAACACGCAGCCGACCCGCGGATTGGGCGAGGTCGTCCACAGGCCACGCTCGGCCAATTGCAGGGCGCGCGCCATCATGCCGTGATCGACGGCAGTGAAGCTCATTTTTTCTTGGGAGAAGCGGCGGGGGAAACTTCGCGGATGGCCTTGGAGAAGGCATCCACGTCTTCGAAATTGCGATAGACCGAGGCGAAGCGGATGTAGGCCACCTTGTCGAGTTTCTTCAACTCGCGCATCACCAACTCGCCTACCTGCTGCGACGACACTTCACGCTCGCCGGAAGAGAGCAGCTTTTCTTCGATTTCGCTGATGGCCGCATCGACCAGTTCGGTCGATACCGGGCGCTTGCGCAGTGCCAACTCCAGGCTGGCGCGCAGTTTGTCGCGGCTGAACTCGGTCCGCGAACCATTCTTTTTGACCACCTGCGGCAGGCGGATTTCCGCCCGCTCGTAGGTGGTAAAGCGCTTGTCGCAGACATTGCACTTCCTGCGGCGACGAACGATGTCGCCTTCGTCGGAAAGGCGGGTATCGACCACCGCCGTTTCATCATGGCCGCAGAAAGGGCATTTCATGTCCGGACTCCAAAAGCGTCAGGCGGGCAACGCCCGCCCGGACGCATCAGTCACCGTAGACCGGGAACTTGGCGCACAGCGCCGAGACCTTGGCACGCACCTGCTCGGCCACCTTCTCGTCATTCGGCGCATCGAGCACGTCGGCAACGAGGTGAGCGATCTGCTCGGCTTCGAGCTCGGTGAAACCGCGGGTCGTCATGGCCGGCGAACCGATGCGGATGCCGGAAGTGACGAACGGCTTCTGCGGATCGTTCGGGATGCCGTTCTTGTTCACGGTGATGTGGGCACGGCCCAGCGCGGCCTCGGCTTCCTTGCCGGTGATGTTCTTGGCGCGCAGATCGACCAGGAAAACGTGGCTCTCGGTACGACCGGAAACAATGCGCAGCCCGCGCTCTTCGCCCAGCACCTTGGCCATGACGCGGGCGTTGTTAACCACCTGCTCCTGGTAGTTCTTGAATTCCGGCGAAGCGGCTTCCTTGAAGGCCACTGCCTTGGCAGCGATGACGTGCATCAGCGGACCGCCTTGCAGGCCCGGGAAGATGGCGGAGTTGATCGCCTTCTCGTGCTCGGCCTTCATCAGGATGACGCCGCCGCGCGGACCGCGCAGGGTCTTGTGAGTGGTCGAGGTGACGACGTCGGCGTGCGGCACCGGGTTCGGGTAGAAACCGGCGGCGATCAGGCCAGCGTAGTGAGCCATGTCGACCCAGAAGATGGCGCCGATTTCCTTGGCGATCTTGGCGAAGCGCTCGAAATCGATGCGCAGGGCGTAGGCGGAGGCACCGGCAACGATGATCTTCGGCTTGTGCTCGCGCGCCAAGGCTTCCATCTTGTCGTAGTCGATCTCTTCCTTCTCGTTCAGACCGTAGGCGACAACGTTGAACCACTTGCCGGACATGTTGAGCGGCATGCCGTGGGTCAGGTGACCGCCTTCGGCCAAGCTCATGCCCATGATGGTGTCGCCCGGCTTGGCAAAGGCCATCAGCACGGCCTGGTTGGCTTGCGAGCCGGAATTCGGCTGGACGTTGGCGGCATCGGCGCCGAACAGCTTCTTCAGGCGATCGATGGCGATCTGCTCGGCCACATCGACGTGCTCGCAACCACCGTAGTAGCGCTTGCCCGGATAACCTTCGGCGTACTTGTTGGTCAGCTGGGAGCCTTGGGCTTCCATGACAGCCTTGCTGACGTAGTTTTCGGACGCGATCAGTTCGATGTGCTCTTCCTGACGCTGGTTTTCAGCCGTAATGGCTTGCCAGAGTTCAGGATCAACTTTTGCCAGGGTATCTTTCGCGGAAAACATGGGGAATGCCTCAAGCCATTGAAGAAAAGGGGGAAGATTCTATCACGAAGGCAGCTCATCCAGGGCGCCCGGCGCCAGGTGTCCGGTTTCTGCCCAGCTCTCGATGTGCCATGCACCATCAACCTCGTTGATCCAGTTGATACCGGCGTTCGGAATCAGGAAATCGCGCGGCATTTCCAGCGGATTGCCGCGGACGAAGCGATTGACGATATCGAGCACACCGCCGTGCAGCACGACCACGACATTCTGCCCGGCATGCGCCGCAGCAATCTCCTTGAGCTTGCCGGTCACACGCTCGAACATCGTCTTCAGGCTTTCACCATTCTCAAAAGCATAGTCGGCATTACGGCCTTCGAAAGCGGCGTAGCCGTCTGGATATTTATGCTCCGCCTCGGCATAGGTCAGCCCTTCGAACACGCCATAACGGCGCTCGCGCAACTCGGGTGCGGCGACGGGCTGCAGGCCAAGCGCCTGCCCGATGGCCAGCGCCGTCGTCCATGCCCGCTTCAAATCGCTGCTGTAAAGCGCGACAATGCCGGCCCCGCGCAACCACCGGCCGGCTGCCGCGGCCTGTTGCTGGCCGGTTTCGTTAAGGCCGATGTCGATCTGCCCCTGGATGCGGCGCTCGGCGTTCCATTCGGTCTCGCCGTGCCGTACCAGGCAAATGCGAGTCGGCTGGCGTGTAGGGATTTCCACCATTGGTCTGTCCATTACCTTCGTTGTAGATTCGGCCTAATGGGATTTTCCATGAAATTCCGGCCAATCCAGAAGCCGGGCATTCTATCAACCCGAGGAGGACAATTCGTGACCCTTCTGCTCAAGCTCTCGCAGCTGATCGACTGGCTCAACGAGCGAGTCGGCAAAGGAGCGTTCTGGCTGGTACTGCTGATGACCGTCATCAGCGCCGGCAACGCTACTTACCGCTTTATCTTCAATGACAGTTCCAACGGCATGCTGGAAATCCAGTGGTACTTGTTTGCCGCCGTGTTTCTTTTGGCCTCTGCATACACCCTGCAGAAGAACGAGCACGTCCGTATCGACGTCCTCTCCGGCAAGCTCTCTCCGCGCGGACTGGCCATCATCGACATCATCGGCACCCTCTTCTTCCTGCTGCCGATGGTGGTTCTGGTGCTGTGGCTTTCCCTGCCTCTGGTCGCCGAGTCCTTCAAGATCAACGAAATGTCCTCCAACGCTGGCGGCCTGATCCGCTGGCCAGTCAAAGCCCTGCTTCCGCTCGGCTTTACCCTGCTTGCCTTGCAGGGCATTTCGGAGCTGATCAAGCGTATCGCCTTCCTCGCTGGCCTGATCGGCGACCCGAACGCCAAGGATGGCGGCCCGTCCGCCGAGCAGGAGCTCGCCGCTGAAATCGCCGCAATGGCCAAGGAGAAATAAGATGGAATGGGTCATTGCCAACATGGCGCCGCTGATGTTCGGCGCACTGGTTCTCTTCCTGCTGTTCGGCTACCCGGTGGCTTTTGCCCTGGCCGCCAACGGTATCGTCTTCGGCCTGCTCGGCATCGAGCTCGGCCTGCTGCAGCCGGCTCTGTTCCAGGCGCTGCCGGAGCGGATCTTCGGCATCATGGCCAACGATACGCTGCTGGCCATTCCCTTCTTCACCTTCATGGGCTTGATCCTTGAGCGATCGGGCATGGCCGAAGACCTGCTCGACACCATCGGCCAGCTATTCGGCCCGATGCGCGGCGGCCTGGCCTTTGCCGTGATCTTCGTCGGCGCCCTGCTTGCGGCCACGACCGGCGTGGTTGCCGCCTCAGTGATCTCGATGGGTCTGATTTCGTTGCCTATCATGCTGCGCTACGGCTACGACAAACGCCTCGCCTCCGGTGTTATCGCGGCTTCCGGCACGCTGGCACAGATCATCCCGCCGTCACTGGTGCTGATCATCATGGCCGATCAGTTGGGCCGCTCCGTGGGCGACATGTACGAAGGCGCCATGGTGCCTGGCCTGGTCCTGACCGGACTGTACGTCGGTTACGTTGCATTGCTCACCATCATCAAGCCAAATGCCGCCCCCGCCCTGCCGCCGGAAGCCCGCACCCTGCGTGGCTTGAAACTGGCAATCCGCGTCCTGACCACCCTGGTCCCGCCGTTGCTGCTGATTTTCCTGGTCCTCGGCACCATCTTCCTCGGCATTGCCACGCCGACCGAAGGCGGCGCCATGGGTGCAGCCGGCGCACTGATCATGGCCATCGTCCGCAAGCGCCTGTCGTGGAAACTGCTCAAGCAAGCCATGGAAACGACCGGCAAGCTGTCTTCCTTCGTCGTCTTCATCCTGGTTGGCTCCACCGTATTCGGCTTGGTCTTCCGGGCGGTGAACGGCGACCTGTGGGTCGAACACCTGTTGCTTTCCCTGCCGGGCGGCCAGCTGGGCTTCCTGATCGTGGTCAACATCCTGGTCTTCCTGCTCGCCTTCTTCCTGGACTTCTTCGAGCTCTCCTTCATCATCGTGCCGCTGCTGGCCCCGGTGGCCGACAAGCTGGGCATCGACCTGATCTGGTTCGGCGTGCTGCTGGCAGTCAACATGCAGACTTCCTTCATGCACCCGCCCTTCGGTTTCGCCCTGTTCTATCTGCGTTCGGTGGCCCCGGCCTCGATCAAGACGACAGACATCTATTGGGGTGCCATCCCCTTCGTCTGTATCCAGATCATCATGGTGGCCATCATCATCGTCTTCCCGAACATCGTCAGCTATGGCGACCCCGCCGAGAAGGCACGCATCGAAGCACAGGGCGAAGTGGATCTGAACACCCTGATGCAGGGCGATGAGGATTCCGCCAAGGGCGCGCCGACCGAAGACTCGGCGGCCGAGCTGCTGAAGAATCTGCAGTCCGAAAACAAGTAGTTTGGGCACGCAAGTGCAACGCAAAAAGGCGGGGAGATTCCCGCCTTTTTCTTTGGGCGTATAGTTAGGAACTATTGTCGCTATCACGCCATATCATTGGTCTTCATCGCCAGCGATAACCATAATGTCGACATGGTCGATATGACGACTACCGATTGATTCTTGCGAACGAAAGGAGCATCAGCATGGATATTGGCATTACCAAAAAAGACCGCGAAAAAATCGCCGAAGGCCTCTCTCACCTTCTCGCCGACTCTTTCACGCTGTACCTGAAGACGCACAACTTCCACTGGAACGTGACCGGTCCAATGTTCAACACCTTGCACGTGATGTTCATGGATCAGTACACCGAACTGTGGAATGCCCTGGACCTGATTGCCGAACGCATTCGCGCCCTCGGCGTGGCCGCCCCCGGCACCTATCGCGAGTTTGCGAAGCTGACGGTGATCAAGGAAAGCGAAGGCAAAGTCAGCGCCGAAGAGATGATCAAGCAACTGGTCGCCGGCCAGGAAGCCGTGACCAAGACAGCCCGCAGCATCTTCCCGCTGGTGGACAAGGCCGGTGACGAGCCGACGGCCGACCTGCTGACCCAGCGTATGCAAATCCACGAAAAGAACGCGTGGATGCTGCGCAGCTTGCTGGAGAAGTAAAAGCACTGCGACTGCAGTGCTACTCCGGCCAGCAAGCACCCGACAAATTTTGGGCAATAAAAAACCCGCGAAATTCGCGGGTTTTTTGCTGTGCACCGCAGCAGTGTTACTTGTGCGACTGCAGGAAGCGGTCCATACGCATTTCAGCCAGGCTGAACCAGGCATTCTGCGTCTTCCGGTACTTGTCCCACTCGGTGTAGATCTTCTTGAAGGCCGGGTTCTTGCCAGCTTCGTCGGCGTAGATCTGCTGGGCAGCCTTGTAGGCGGCGCCGAGGATTTCATCGGAGAAGGACTGCAGCTTGACGCCGTTCTGCAGCAGCTTGGACAGGGCGACCGGGTTCTTGTGGTCGTATTCGGCCATCATGGTGACGTTGGCTTCGTACGCGGCGGCCTGGAAGGCAGCCTGGTATTCCTTCGGCAGCTTGTCCCATTCCTTCTTGTTGACGAAGAAGTGGATGGTCGGGCCCGATTCCCAGAAACCCGGGTAGTAGTAGTTCTTGGCAACCTTGTAGAAGCCGAGCTTTTCATCGTCATACGGACCGACCCATTCGGCGGCATCGATGGTGCCCTTTTCCAGCGCCGGGTAGATGTCGCCACCGGCGATCTGCTGCGGCACCACGCCCAGTTCGGAGAAGACGGTGCCGCCCAGACCGGCGATACGCATCTTGACGCCCTTCAGGTCGGCAACGGTCTTCACTTCCTTGCGCCACCAACCGCCCATCTGGGTACCGGTGTTGCCGCCGGCAAAGGAAACGACGTTGTAGTTGGCGTAGAACTCGTCGAGCAGCTTCTGGCCGCCGCCGTAGTAGATCCAGGCGTTCATCTGGCGGGCATTCATGCCGAACGGAACGGCGGTGCCGAAACCGAAGGTCTTGTCCTTGCCGACGTAGTAGTAGGAGCAGGTATGGCAGCACTCGACGGTGCCTTGCTGCACGGCATCCAGGGCCTGCAGGCCGGGAACGATTTCACCGCCTGGGAAGACGCGGATATCGAACTTGCCGCCGGTCATCTCGCGCAGACGGTTGGCCAGTACATCGGCACCGCCGTAGATGGTATCCAGGCTCTTCGGGAAGGAAGAGGTCAGACGCCACTTGATGCTCGGCAGTTCGGCGGCAATGGCCGGTGCGGCCAAGGTGGTGGCGGCACCCGCTGCGGCACCGATGGAAGCTTTTTTCAGAAAATCACGACGTTGCATATTGTCTCCTCCAGATGTTTGGGAACGTCAGACATTTACTACCGCTTGATTCTATAACCGAAGGCCGAGCTTTCGCGACCTGCGGAAAACCCTTACCCCGTCAGCCGGCAGCGACGGTCATGCGATCGATCAGAATCGATCCGGTCTGTTTGGTTCCGCGAATGTGGACATCGCGCCCAACGGCGGTGATACCGGCCAACATGTTCTTCAGGTTGCCGGCAATGGTGATCTCTTCGACCGGGTGCGCGATCTTGCCGTTTTCGACCCAGAAACCAGCCGCCCCGCGCGAATAATCGCCGGTCACGTAATTGATCCCGTGACCAAGCAGTTCGGTAACCAATAGACCGCGCCCCATGCGGGCGAGCAAGCCCTGGAAATCGAGATCGCCGGGCTGGATGATCAGGTTGTGGCTGCCGCCAGCATTGCCCGTCGTCTGCATGCCGAGTTTGCGGGCCGTGTAGGCGGAAAGGAAATAGCCCTGCAAGACGCCATCGGTCACCACCTCGCGGTCGCGCGTCACCACGCCGTCGCTGTCGAACGCGGAGCTACCGAGCCCGCCCTTGATATGCGGGCGCTCGGAGATTTGCACAAAGCTCGGCATGATCTGCTGGCCAAGCGCTCCCTGCAGGAAGGAAGCCTTGCGATACAGCGCCCCACCGCTCGCCGCATGCACCAGGCTGCCGAGCAACCCGGCCGCCAGCGGCGCCTCGAACAGCACCGGAAACTCGCCGGTCTTGATCTTGCGCGCCCCCAGGCGGGCCACCGCACGCTCGGCGGCAATCTGGCCGACCTGCTCGGCGGCATCCAGCAACGCGGCATTGCGGTTGGTCGTATACCAATCGTCGCGCTGCATCGCATCCTGTTCGCCGGCAATCATCGAGCAGGAAATGTAATGCCGCGAAGTCGGATAACCGGCCATGAAACCCAGGCTGTTGGCCGAAACGAAATGCGCCTGCTGGGTCGATACCGTCGCTCCATCCGAATTGCTGATCAACGGGCTGGCGGCGTAGGCTGCCTGCTCGCAACGACGCGCCGTGGCGATTGCGTCTTCGACCGACAAGGACCACGGATGGTAGAGGTCCAACTCCGGGCATTCCTTGGCCATCAGCTCGGCATCGGCCAGGCCGGCGCAATCGTCCTCGGCAGTGAAACGGGCGATATTGAGCGCCGCCTCGACAGTATCGCGTAGTGCCTGCGCGGAAAAATCGGAGGTACTGGCGTAGCCCTTGCGCTGGCCGCTATAGACCGTAATCCCTATCCCCTTGTCGCGATTGAATTCGATGGTTTCGACCTCGTCGCAGCGCACCGTCACTGCTTGTCCGAAGCCTTCGGAAACATCGACCTCACAGGCCGTCGCCCCCTTGGCCTGGGCATGTTTGAGCACATCGGCGGCCAGTTGCTGCAGGGTGGCGAAGGGGTAGGAAAATGCGGCGGTCTGAGGCATGGAAGCGGCGTCGAATCGGGAAAATCGCTATCATAGCAGCCCGCCCAGCCCGCAACCGGAAGCAGCTCATGCAAGACGAAGATTTCACCGACGACACCCCCATCTCCAAGACCAAGCGCAAAGAGGCCATGCACGAATTGCGCGACCTCGGCGCCGAGCTGGTCGAGCTTTCGGTCGGACAACTTAAGCGGATCAACCTGCCGGAAGACCTGCTGGCCGCCGTGCGTGAATGCCAGAAAATTACCGCCCATGGTGCCCGTCGCCGCCAGATCCAATATCTCGGCAAGCTGATGCGTGGCGTCGACGACGCGCCGATCCGCGCCGGCCTGGCCATGCTACGTGGCGAATCGGCCCATGAAACGGCCCGCCTGCACCGCATCGAGCGACTGCGCGAGCGCCTGCTGGCCGATGAAGCCGTGCTCAGCGAAATCGCCGCCACCTGGCCGCAAGCTGATTTGCAACACCTGCGCACCCTGCGTCGTAACGCGCTCAAGGAGCAGGAGGCGAACAAGCCGCCCAAGAACTACCGTGCCATCTTCCAGGTATTGAAGGAACTCGAGGCCGAAGGCAGTGCGCCGACCACGTCGGAGGAAGAGAGCGATGAGTGAGACACTGATCGTCGGCCTGGTTTCGATCAGCGACCGCGCATCGACCGGCATCTACGAAGACAAGGGAATTCCTGCCCTGCAGGAGTGGCTGGGCAGGGCCCTGATCACCCCGTGGCGTGCCGAAACCCGCCTGATCGCCGACGACCGGCCGACCATCGAGCAGACACTGATCGAATTGGTCGACCAAGCGGGCTGCCACCTGGTGCTGACGACCGGCGGCACCGGCCCGGCCTTACGCGACGTCACCCCGGAAGCCACGCTGGCGGTCGCCGACAAGGAAATGCCCGGCTTTGGCGAAGAGATGCGACGCATCAGTCTGAATTTCGTGCCGACTGCCATCCTGTCGCGCCAGGTGGCGGTGATCCGCAAGCAGGCGCTGATCATCAACCTGCCAGGGCAACCGAAGTCGATCAAGGAAACGCTGGAAGGCGTGCGCAATGCCACGGGCGAAGTCAGCCATGTCGGCATCTTCGCGGCCGTGCCTTATTGCATCGATCTGATCGGCGGCCCCTACGCCGAAACCAACGAGTCGGTGATCAAGGCCTTCCGCCCGAAATCGGCGATCCGCTCCAAGTCCTAAGGAATAACGCTCAGCCCAGGCGGTAGCGGGCCAACTCGTAATCCGCCGTCTGCTCGACAAGGGCGACCGGCACCAATTGCTGCAGACGGTCACCCGCCGGGTATTCGAGACTCTCGCGTAAATCGAAGCTGGCCGGCGGCAGCACGACACGCACCTCGCCCGCCTCGTTGCCATCCTGCAGAATGAGCGAAGGGATGCCGGCGACCGCGGCATAGCTCGACGCGGTACGCGGTTTCAGTTCGACCGAGAAGGCCTGCCTGGCCAGGGCCTCGATGCCGACCCGCGCCTCCTTGTCCGACTCCCGGTGATAGCGTCGAACGACGCCGAGCAACCAGTTGTCGCCGCCCTCGGGTTGCATGGCGACGAGCGCCCCGATCTTCAGCCACTCGGCCGGAATATCGCTGAGCACCGCACCGAAGCCGCCGCGGCTGACGTTGTCCACCACCCAGCTTTCCATCTGCAAGCCGGCCGGTCGTCCGCCGAATTCCTTCGAGAAGACGACGAAGGCATTGATCAAGCCGTTCAGCACCGACATGCGGTGTTTGACGCGGTGACGGTCGTGCCGGCGCTGCGGCGGCACCGGCGCCAGATAGGCGGTCAGGTGACGCAGGACCGGAACCAGGGTCTTGCCGTAATACTGCCCGCCAAGATTGATTTCCGCCGGCACGTCACCGCCACGTTCGAGGCTGCCCAGCAGCTCCAGCATGGCGCCATGGGCGTTGCCCGGCTTGAAGAAGCGTTGCGTCGGCACAGCCACGTTCGGCATGCGCGCCATGCGCAGCGGCGGTTGGGATTGGGCCAGATCCACCCAATAGACGCTATCGTGCTCACCGTTGGCAGAAAAAATGAATCCACTCAGGAAGTGGGCGATCAGGCGTTCTGCCAACTCGATTTCGAGCGGCAGCAGACTGTCCATCGATGCCGCCTGGAACACCATGGCCTTGACGTATTCCTGCTGCGGCGAGGTCGAACCACCGCCCCCGGGAATGGCCACAGGTTTACCCGCCACGCCCGCCTGCTCGGCCAACAGCAACGCCTGACCAAGCCCGCGCCAAACGTCATTGTGTGACGGGCCATAGTGGAATTGTTCCCACTTCAAGCGAGCGCCATAGGCGGAAATGAGTCGGGCACTGAGCGCCGGCAATAGCCATTTGGCCGATTCTGGAGCGCGCCCCTTATCGTCGGCTTCCGGCAAGCAGCGCTCATAGACAGCCGCCGCCAGGGTCCAGAAACCGCAATTGATCGACCATAGGCGCTTCTCTTCGTTGCGCGGCAAGCGCGGCGTATGCAGGTATTCGCGGGTCAGGCGCTTCAACAACGGTTGCGCGGCTTCGTCGAGTTGCTGCGCCGCTTCGTAGACGCGGTCGGCCGGAATGCCATCGCTGGCCAGCAACGACTCGAGCCATCCAGCGATTTCGTCGAGCGCCTTGAAGGCGTTGTCCTTGGGTAATTCGGCGACGATGCGCCGCAATTCGCGCGGATCGGCCAGCGGATGCCCATGACTTCCCTGAGCAAACAAGCCACCGAGTTTTGCCACTTTATCGAACACTTATTTTCCCCCTCTTTGCCGGCGGCAATAGTTTAAACCCAGATGCCGCAAGGGAAGGTGCCCGAAGCTGGATTCGATCGTAGAATCCTGCTTTTGCCATCGCCGCCAAACTGATCATGCAGCAATACCTCGACCTGATGCGCCACGTTCTCGACAACGGGCACGACAAATCCGACCGCACCGGAACCGGTACCCGTTCCGTGTTCGGCTGGCAGATGCGCTTCGACCTGAGCCAGGGCTTCCCGGCGCTGACGACTAAGAAACTTCATCTGAAGTCGATCATTCACGAATTGCTGTGGTTTCTGCAGGGCGATACCAACATCAAGTATCTGCAGGATAACGGCGTCCGCATCTGGGACGAATGGGCCGATGAAAATGGCGACCTCGGCCCGGTTTACGGCAAGCAGTGGCGCCGCTGGGAAACGCCCGATGGACGCTTGGTCGACCAGATCGCGCAACTGGTCCATAGCCTCAAGCACAATCCGGACTCCCGCCGCCATATCGTTTCTGCCTGGAATCCCGGCGATGTGGACAACATGGCGCTACCGCCCTGCCATTGCCTGTTCCAGTTCTACGTCGCGAACGGCAAATTGAGCTGCCAGCTCTACCAGCGTTCGGCCGATATCTTCCTCGGCGTGCCCTTCAACATCGCCTCCTACGCTTTGCTGACCCTGATGCTGGCGCAGGTTTGCGGCTATCAACCGGGCGAATTCGTGCACACCTTCGGCGACGCCCACCTGTACTCGAACCACTTCGAGCAGACTCGTCTACAACTGACGCGCGAGCCGCGCCAACTGCCGACGATGTGGATCAACCCGGAGGTCAAGGATATCTTCGCCTTCCGCTTCGAGGATTTCCGCCTCGACAACTACGACCCGCACCCACACATCCCGGCGCCGGTCGCTGTCTAGCCGCCCCGGTTTTTGCCCGTTTTGGCCAGTGCACCGCAGCAGTGGCCTGACGGGCATCAGTTCTGCACTTTTCGCCAGCCCTTGGCCTCCATGCAGGCATGCATGCGGCGCACCCCCTCCTTGGTCACCGCCCCGTCCGTTCCCGAATAGGCGCGTCCCTTGCACTGAATCTCATCGGTCTTGTAATCGGCTTCGTCGGCACCGGGGCGCTCCCAGTGCCATGTGGAGAGCAAACCGCAGGCCGCAAGGATAGGCAAACACAATACCAAGGCCAACGGCCACCGAAGAGACAGATGGATTTTCATGAAAAGGCAATGATCCGTGCAGTAAACTGGGCGAACATCTTAACAGCCTATCGGCATCGACCATCGGCAGCTTCCCCGCTAAACTGCGCGTTCGAAGCAAAAATAGCGCGATAATCGCGCGCCCAGCCTCACGCAAGCATTCATCCGTCAAACTGACCTCCGGCCATGAGAATAGTCGATACCCCTGCCTGGCAAGCGCTTTCCGCCCATGCCGACACCACGCGCGACCACCATCTGCGCGACTTGTTCGCCGCCGCCCCGGAACGCTTCCAGCGCTTCTCGCTGCGGTGGGAAGGACTGCTCTTCGACTATTCGAAGCAGCGGGTCGATGCCACGACCATGCACCTGCTGCGCGAACTCGCCCAAGTCGCCGATATCGAGGGCTGGAAACACCGCATGGTGGCCGGCGAATTGCTCAATCACACCGAGGGCCGGGCCGTCCGCCACATGGATCTGCGCGCCGGCGAGCAAGCCCCTGCAGAGGTCAAACGCGTTCTCGAACGCATGCGCCTTTTCTGCGAGGCCATTCATAGCGGCGCCTGGCGCGGCTACTCGGGAGAGCGCATCACACACGTCGTCAATATCGGCATCGGCGGCTCGGATCTCGGCCCACGCATGGCCACACGCGCCCTGATTGCCCATCACCAGCCGGACATCGAAGTCCATTTCGTCGCCAACATTGACGGCGCCGACATCGCCCCGCTGCTTGGCCGCCTCAACCCGCGCAGCACGCTGTTCATCGTCGCCAGCAAGACCTTCAGCACCCTGGAAACCCTGACCAACGCCCGCACCGCCCGCGACTGGCTGCTCGCCGCTGCTGGCAGCGAAAAAGCGGTCGGCCGACATTTCGTCGCCTTGTCGACAGACCTCGACCTCACCGGGCGTTTCGGCATTCCCGCCGACAATGTCTTCGAATTCTGGGACTGGGTCGGCGGTCGTTTCTCGCTCTGGTCGGCCATCGGCCTTTCCTTGGCACTGGCGGTCGGCTGGCATAACTTCGAACGCCTGTTGGCCGGCGCCAAGGCAATGGACAACCACTTTCTGGAATCGCCGGCAGAAGAAAATCTGCCGCTAACCCTGGCCCTGCTGAGCCTGTGGAATACCGACTTCCTCGGTGCATCTACCGCCGCCGTACTACCCTACGCCCAATCCTTCCAGCTGTTACCGGCCTACCTGCAACAACTGGAAATGGAAAGTAACGGCAAGCAGACCGACCGCCAAGGCCAGCCAATTGGCATCTCGACCAGTCCGATCATCTGGGGCGAGGCCGGCACCAACGGCCAGCACTCCTTCTTTCAACTCTTCCATCAGGGCGGGCGCATCATCCCTTGCGATTTCATCGTGCTGCGCGAGTCCGACTACCCGCTCCCCCGACACCACGACTCCCTGCTGGCCAACTGTTTCGCCCAGTCTGCCGCCCTCGCTTTCGGCCAAACCCGCGAGGAAGCGATCGCCGCCGGCACACCGTCGGAATTGCTGCCTTACAAGATATTCCCGGGTAACCAGCCATCAAGCACGCTACTGCTACCGAACCTGACGCCTTACACCTTGGGTCAATTGATCGCCCTGTTCGAACACAAGACCTTCTGCCTGGGCGCCCTGTGGAACATCAACGCCTTCGACCAATGGGGAGTTGAACTCGGCAAACAGCTGGCCAGCCAGCTAACACCTTTGCTCGAAAGCGGCGGCGACGCCAGCCAGTTCGACAGCTCGACCCGCGGCCTGATCGCAGCCGCCCGCGGCGTTTAATCCATACCGCAGAAGACCATGCCCGAAATCATCATCATCGCAGCCGTCGCCAAAAACCGGGTCATCGGCAAGGACAACCAGTTGATCTGGAACATTCCGGAAGACATGGCGCACTTCAAGGCGCTTACCCAGGGCCACACCGTGGTGATGGGGCGCAAGACCTGGGAGTCTCTGCCGCCACGCTTCCGCCCGCTGCCCGGACGTCGCAACATCGTCGTTACGCGGCAAGCGAACTACCAGGCCCCAGGGGCTGAAATTGCCGGTTCGCTCGAGGCTGCAATTGCACAGTGCAAGGACGCCCCTAAGCTGTTCATCATCGGCGGGGCAGAAATCTATACCTTGGCGCTCCCGGTTGCCAACCGCCTTGAATTGACCGAGGTCGATTTAACGCCGGATGGGGATGCCTGGTTTCCCGAATTCTCCAAACAGGCTTGGACGCCAGTGTCTGAACAACCCGGAGTTTCTTCCACGGGAACAGCCTATTCCTTCAACTGCTACCGAAAGGTATAGAAACCACCCGTAGCACAGGGCAATTCGGGTCAATTACAGATCAAGGTCGGTGGCGCGTAAATGTAATAGGTGTAGTAATAGCACTTCGGCATTCCACCCAGATAACCATCTCCGCGCCGCCCCTCGCCCACCGCAAAGGCCGGCAGCAAAGACCCTGCAAGCTCCTGAGAAGCGCTGAAGCTGGAAAATGCCAAGCGTTCCATTGGCTGCCCACCTCTAATTACTGCCACCTCTCCCGCGACAACCAAGCTGCAGCCCGTGTCGTTACACACCTCGACAGCCCCCTCTGCCGTCCACAAGGCGACGCTGTTGTTGTCCAGATAAGCCACTCGATACTCGGTCCCACGAATGCCAATCGTCGCCACCGAAGTCGTCACCCGGTAGGCATCGCGATTATCACGCCCAACCTGGCCGGTGATGGTCCGCATGCCGCCTTTCAACAGCGAGAAAAATCCGCGCTCCTGAGACTTCGTTGTTGCAGGGTAGGCATATTCGTCGATCCGGAATTCGGACTTCGGCTGCAAGGCGATGCGCCCGCCATCTTCGAAACGTAGTTGCGCCAATCCATCCTGCCCGGTACGCACCAAATCTCCGTTGGCCAGCACATCCCCCTTGGTCAGCTTCCGTTCGCTGCCAGCTGCCGAGGTCGCAGAAACTGCCCCTGCGACAAATTCCACCTTGCCGGCTGCATTCGCTACAGCCGAAACCGTCAGGAGGACGAGCAGCGAGCCAATCATTCGAAGCATCATCATCGCCCCCTCAGAATTCGCGCCGCAAGGCGACGGAAACAACATTGCGCCGATAATCGCTCAACACGGCATTCGACTCGTTTCGCATCAACGACACCTGCGGCGTCAGCGTCCAGCCTTGGGCAAGCCCATAGGCCAAGCCCAGCGTGGCGCCATACTGGCGATCGCTACGAACCAGTTGATAGGCAGGGTCGGTGGCATCGTAACGACGTCGCTCATAAACCAGATTGCCGAACACGGTAGCGCTATCGTTGAGACTCACACGCCCACCGAAACGTACGCCAACACCATCGAATCCGAGATAATCCGCGTCCTCTCGTTTCGGCTTTTCCGACACTCCGTAGAGGCTGGCAAACACCATCGCGCCATCCCGCCACAAGTGAGCATAAGCACCACCGCCCAACCAGCGCTGAGCATCACGAATTTTCTGATCGTCGTAGCGTAGATCGGTGTATTGGACGTAGGCACTCACCTGGTTACGCGCATCGAAATTGTATTGCCACTGCCCGGTCAGCCCCGCCGCCGAGCGGAAATGATCGTGTTCGACACTGACCGTCCCATATTGCCCCATCACGGTCAGAACATTTTTGCCGCTGGTCCATACGGCGCCGAGGTTTGCATCGACATTGCCGAGATTGAAGTCACTTTCGCTGAAATTGAAACGCTGCGCACCGGACAAGCCAGCCAACACCGCCAGGCTGGAATTGATCGGCAAGCGGGTACTGACACCTCCACCCAGTTGAGCGAAACCATCCTCATGCGCCCGCCCTTCCCGCGACAGCACGATGGGCACCGGACTCTGGCCCGGAATCAACACGCTATCGCGATTCGGCCCGAGATTGACGTTGCTGTCGTAACCGGCAAGCAACTCGACATAGGCATTAAGCGTCGCCTTTTCGTTTCCATCCAGTCGCTTGAGTGCGGCCAGATAACGGTCGAAGCTCTGCGACACATCACTGGGCACACCTTGCTGCTCGATGGTCGCCAGTTCCTTGCGCGCGTTGTCCGCTTCACCGACCAGCAGATAGGCCCGGGCAATTTCAGCCCGCGCCTTGGTATTACTTGGCTCCAGTGCCAGTACACGCTCCAGCGCAAAGATCGCCCGAGTATTCTGCCCGACGCCTAATGAAGCCCGGCCCAACAACAGATCGTAGGCGACATCACCTGCTCGTTCGCTCTCGAGAGGCTCGAGCAAGGCAAAAGCTTTTGCCGATTTCCCGGCGGCCAGCAGTCGCTCGGCCTCATCGGTCGCCCCATCGGCCCGCAGCGGCGAGCCGAATGCCAAAAGGCAGGCGAACAGGAGCGAGCCATGCGCCTTCATTTTCCCTCTGAACATCACATCCCCCATTTTTTCGCTACTTTAGCGCGGATTGGTGCTATTGGGAGAACGCTGGCTGCCCCCGGGTTCGCTTGGAGGCGGCGGTGGAGTCGGCCTGCCTGACGTCGCATCCTGATAAGGGGTCTGCAATTGGAGTTCAGGAACGACCGCCGGTGAGTCACTACGTGGCCCGCCATCCGAGAGAACCTGCGGAAATTCCTTGCGGTCGCGGACGCGCAACGTCTTGCCCTTGGCGATGGTTGCACAGCCAGCATCGCTGCAAACCTCGACCGCCCCCTCGTAAACGCTCACGGTCAAGCCTTCGGCATCGAGACGGGCACCATACTCGGTCCCCCGTATGCCGATGGTGGCAACGGAACTCCCCAGGCGATATTGCTGGCGGTCACCTTTGCCCAGCCAGCCCGTCACCGTACGCAAGGCACCTTTGACCAAGGTCATGACCACACCATCGCCCGGCGTCACTTTGTTGACCGCCGCATAGCGAAACTCATCGACGCGGAAACGCGTTCCGGGCAGCAAGGACATGCTGGCCCCATCGAGGAAAGCCAACTGCACTCGCCCGGCGCGCGTGTCGATCGATTCGCCGGCATCGACATTAGCCCCCTTCAGCGCCGCCCGCTCGACACCGAGGCTGTTGATGATGACAACCTCCGGTGTCGCAAAGACGATGCGCGCCGCCGTTTCCGCCCGCAGCAACAAAGGGGCACACAGCATCAACAACAGCAACAGCCGCCGCAGAGTCACCATGACGCCCCTCCCCGAAATTTATCTCACACAGTCTACGTAATAGCGTCCATCTTCGCCTTTGACCAGTCCGTGGATGTCGGTTTCGAACCCAGGGAAGGCGGCGTTGAACTCGCGGGCAAACTTCAGGTAATTGCAGATCGTCGCGTTGAAGCGCTCGCCGGGGATCAGTAGCGGAATACCCGGCGGATAAGGCGTCAGCAATACGGCGGTAACCCGGCCCTCCAAGGCATCCACCGGCACGCGCTCGATCTCGCGGTGCGCCATCTTGGCGAAAGCGTCGGCCGGACGCATGGCCGGCACCATGTCGGACAGATACATCTCGGTGGTCAGGCGAGCCACGTCGTTCTGCTTATAAACACTGTGAATCTGCTTGCACAGATCGCGCAGGCCGACACGCTCGTAGCGCGGATTCTTCTGAACGAACTCCGGCAGTACCTTCCACAGCGGCTGGTTCTTGTCGTAATCGTCCTTGAACTGCTGCAGCGCCGTCACCAGCGTGTTCCAGCGGCCCTTGGTGATGCCGATGGTGAACATGATGAAGAAGCTGTACAGGCCGCACTTCTCGACGATGACGCCATGCTCGGCCAGGTACTTGGTGACGATGGCGGCCGGAATGCCGCGCTCAGCAAATTCACCGTCAACGTCCAGCCCCGGCGTGATGATGGTCGCCTTGATCGGGTCGAGCATGTTGAAGCCATCGGCCAGCTTGCCGAAACCGTGCCAACGTTCGCCCGGCTTCAGCATCCAGGCTTCGCGCTCTTCGATCCCCTCTTCGGAAAGATCGTCCGGCCCCCAGACCTTGAACCACCAGTCGGCGCCCCACTCCTCGTCCACCTTGCGCATGGCACGACGAAAATCGAGGGCTTCGGCAATCGACTCTTCAACCAATGCCGTACCCCCCGGCTCTTCCATCATCGCTGCCGCCACGTCGCACGACGCGATGATCGAGTATTGCGGCGAGGTCGAGGTATGCATCAGGTAGGCCTCGTTGAAGATATCGCGGTCGAGCTTCTGGTTCTCGGCATCCTGCACCAGGATTTGCGAGGCCTGGCTGAGGCCAGCCAGCAGCTTGTGCGTCGATTGCGTGGCAAAGACCATGGATTCCTTGCAACGCGGACGATCAGCGCCGATGGCGTGGTAATCGCCGTAGAAGTCATGAAAAGCTGCATGCGGCAGCCAGGCTTCGTCGAAGTGCAGCGTATCGATCTTGCCATCCAGTTCTTCCTTGATGTCCTCGACGTTGTAGAGCACGCCGTCGTAGGTCGACTGGGTGATGGTCAGCACACGCGGCTTGGCCGTCTTGTCGGCAATGAACGGGTTGGCGGCAATCTTCTTCTGGATGCTCTCCCAGGCAAATTCGCTCTTCGGGATCGGTCCGATGATGCCGAAGTTATTGCGCGTCGGCATCAAGAAGACGGGAATTGCACCAGTCATCATGATCGAGTGCAGCACCGACTTGTGGCAGTTGCGGTCGACCACGACGATATCGCCGGGCGCCACGGTCGAGTGCCAGACGATCTTGTTCGAGGTCGAGGTGCCGTTGGTGACGAAATACAGGTGATCCGAATTGAAGATGCGCGCCGCATTGCGCTCGGAGGCTGCGACCGGACCAGTATGGTCGAGCAGCTGGCCAAGTTCTTCCACCGCATTGCAGACATCGGCGCGCAGCATGTTCTCGCCGAAGAACTGGTGGAACATCTGGCCAACCGGCGACTTCAGGAAGGCGACGCCGCCCGAGTGGCCCGGGCAGTGCCAGGAATAGGAACCGTCGGCAGCGTAATGCGTCAGCGCCCGGAAGAACGGCGGCGGCAGCGAATCGAGGTAGGCGTTGGCCTCGCGCTTGATGTTGCGCGCGATGAATTCCGGCGTGTCCTCATGCATGTGGATGAAGCCGTGCAATTCGCGCAGGATGTCATTCGGAATGTGGCGGCTGGTCCGCGTTTCACCGTGCAGGAAGATGGGGATTTCCGCGTTCTTGTGGCGAATTTCCTCGACGAAGGCACGTAACTCGGCCAGCGTCTCTTCTGGCTCCAGCGCCAATTCTTCGTCATCGACCGACAGGATGAACACCGAGGCGCGGCTTTGCTGCTGCGCAAACGAGGTCAGGTCACCATAACTGGTCACCCCGAGAACTTCGAGGCCCTCTTTCTCGATAGCGTCAGCCAGGGCGCGAATACCCAGGCCGGAGGCGTTTTCCGAGCGGAAGTCCTCGTCGATGATGATGACCGGAAAGTGAAAGCGCATGACAGTTCCTTAAAAAGCGGCGACCCGCCGCAGCGGGTCACAGAATAAGACGGTTTCGTTTCAGCCTGGCGTCAGATCTTGGGCAGGGTAACGCCTTCCTGCCCCTGATACTTGCCGCCACGATCCTTGTACGAGGTTTCGCAAATCTCGTCGGACTCGAAGAAGAGGACCTGGGCACAGCCTTCGCCGGCGTAAATCTTGGCCGGCAACGGTGTCGTATTGGAGAACTCCAACGTCACGTGGCCTTCCCACTCTGGTTCGAAAGGCGTGACATTCACGATGATGCCGCAGCGGGCATAGGTCGATTTGCCAAGGCAAACGGTCAGCACCGAGCGCGGGATGCGGAAATATTCCATGGTCCGGGCGAGCGCGAAGGAATTCGGCGGGATGATGCAGACGTCGGACTCGACCTCGACGAAGGATTTCGGGTCGAAATTCTTCGGATCGACCACGGTCGAGTTGATGTTGGTAAATACCTTGAACTCGCGGGCACAGCGGATATCGTAGCCGTAGCTGGAAGTGCCGTAGGAGACGATCTTCTGGCCATTGACCTCACGCACGAGTTCCGGCGCGAAGGGTTCGATCATGCCGTGCTCTTCCGCCATGCGGCGTATCCACTTGTCTGATTTGATGGCCATTTTTCCCTGCTGCGGTGGACAAAAATAAAGGCGGGATTTTACCCGCCTTTAAGCTTCATTTTGTGCAAAAAATTAGGTGTGTTGTACGACGATGTTGGGGAACTTCGACGACATGTCCTTCGCCTTCTCGGCAATCTTGACCGCAATGCGGCGTGCGATAGCGCGGTAAATCTCGGCCGTGCGCGATTCCGGCTCGCCGACCACGGTCGGTTTGCCACCGTCGGCCATCATGCGAATGGCCATTTCCAGCGGCAGGCTACCCAGGAATTCGACGCCGTAATCCTCACACATCTGCGTTCCACCGCCCTCGCCGAAGATGTGCTCTTCGTGGCCACACTTGGAGCAGATATGGATACTCATGTTCTCCACGATGCCGAGAATAGGGATGTTCACCTTCTCGAACATCTTCAGGCCCTTGCGCGCGTCGATCAGCGCGATGTCCTGCGGCGTCGTGACGATGACCGCACCGGTCACCGGCACCTTCTGCGCCATCGACAACTGGATATCGCCGGTACCCGGCGGCATGTCCACAATCAGGTAATCGACATCGCCCCAATTGGTCTGGCCGAGCATCTGGTCGAGCGCCTGGGCCACCATCGGGCCGCGCCACACCATCGGCGTTTCGACATCGACCATGAAACCGATGGACATCGCCTTGACGCCATAGGCCTCCAACGGCTCCATGCTCTGGCCATCCTTGGACTCGGGCTGCTGGCCAGCCAAGCCGAGCATCTGTGGCTGCGACGGCCCATAGATATCGGCATCGAGAATACCGACCTTGGCACCTTCCTGAGCCAGGGCCAGCGCCAGATTGACCGCCGTCGTCGATTTGCCGACGCCGCCCTTGCCGGACGCGACAGCGATGATGTTCTTGACGCCAGGTAAGAGCTTGACGCCAAGCTGTACGGAATGCGCAACGATCTTGCTGTAAACGTTGGCCGAAATATTGCCGACGCCCGGCACGGCCTTCACCGCCGCGATCACCTGCTTACGGATCGCATCGATCTGGCTTTTCGCCGGATAACCCAACTCGACATCGAAAGCGACATCGTCGCCGTCAATCTTGATGTTCTTGACCGCCTTGCCGCTGACGAAATCCTTGCCGGTATTGGGGTCCACCGCAGCGGTGAGCGCGGCCTTGACTTGCTGTTCTGACAGACTCATGGAATCTCCGTGGATACTGGACGACGGGAATACCCGACAATTTTTGTCCAGTATACCGCAAAGCGGTCTGGCGGCTAGCCCGCGCGCACGGTATCGAGACGGTATCCCTGCCCGTAAACCGATGAAAGCATCAGGCCGTTTTCACCGCCCAAGCCGAGTTTCTTGCGCAAACGGCTGGCATGCGTATCCACCGTACGCGAATCGACGTCGGTGTCACGATCCCAGACTTTGGACAACAACTCTTCTCGCGGCAACACTTTGCCGACATTGCGAAGGAACACGATGGCCAGATCGTATTCGCGCTGGGTCAGATCCACTTCGACACCACTTACCCGGATACGACGCCCTTCGAGATCGGCCTCGATATTGCCGAAGCGTAGCAGGGTCGGCCGCGTTGCCTGACGACGCCGCAACAAGGCCTGGATTCGTGCCATGAACTCCATGTAGCGTACGGGCTTGGGGATGTAGTCATCGGCACCGAGGCGCAGGATATCAGCCGCCGACTCTTCTTCGGTACGTGCGGTGCAGAACACAACGGGCACTTCCCAGCCACAGACGGCACGGACCTGCTTCAATACCTCGTCACCGCCAATATCCGGCAGAGACCAATCTATGACGAAGAAATCGAAAGTGCGCTCCTTCAAGGCGTCCAAACATGCCTGACCTTCTGCGAAAATCTCGACGACATGCCCCTCGCTTTTCAGCAAGGCCTTCAGGACCTCGGCCTGAACCCGATTGTCTTCAACAATGGCAAAATTCATACAACCCCCTCTAATTGTGGAAAATTCTGCCGCCTTCTCCACAGGCATGCAATAACTCAAGGGGATATTTTTACCAAGTCAACACAATCTTCTATTTGAAGCAACAAACAACCAAAGCGTTTTTATCAAGACCAAGAAGAATTACCCCGGTGGCGCGGTAAAATTGCGTTATTGCTTTCTCCTCAGGCACGCCATGTCGCGCAAGATCCTCGTTACCTCCGCCCTGCCCTACGCCAACGGCGCCATCCACCTCGGTCACCTGGTCGAGTACATCCAGACCGATATCTGGGTCCGTTACCAGAAAATGTCCGGCAACGAATGCTGGTACGTCTGCGCTGACGACACCCACGGCACGCCGATCATGTTGCGCGCCGAAAAGGAAGGCATCACGCCGGAACAGTTGATCGAACGCGTACACGGCGAGCATTTCCGCGACTTCTCCGGTTTCCTGGTCGGCTTCGACAATTATTACAGCACCCACTCCGAGGAAACGCGCGAGTGCGCCAACACCATCTACGGTCGTCTGCGCGAGGCCGGGCTGATCGAGGTGCGCACCATCGAGCAGTACTACGACCCGGTCAAACAACTCTTCCTGCCCGATCGCTTTATCAAGGGCGAGTGCCCCAAGTGTGGCGCCAAGGATCAGTATGGCGACAATTGCGAGTCCTGCGGTGCTGCCTACGCCCCGACCGACCTGAAAAACCCGTACTCGGCCATCTCCGGCGCCAAGCCGGAACTGCGCAACTCGGAACACTATTTCTTCAAGCTTTCCGACCCGCGTTGCGAAGCCTTTCTACGCCAGTACACCAACAAGGACAACGGCGTCCTGCAGGCCGAAGCGGCCAACAAGATGCAGGAATGGCTGGGCGCCCCCGGCGACAACAAGCTGACCGACTGGGACATCTCCCGTGACGCCCCCTACTTCGGTTTCGAGATTCCCGACGCACCGGGCAAGTACTTCTATGTCTGGCTCGATGCCCCGATCGGTTATATGGGCTCCTTCAAGAACTTGTGCGCCAAGCGTGGTCTAGATTTCGACGAATACTTCAAGCCCGACAGCAAGACGGAGCTCTACCATTTCATCGGCAAGGACATCCTCTATTTCCACGCGCTGTTCTGGCCGGCCGAATTGCAGCACGCCGGTTTCCGTACTCCGACCAAGATCTTCGCGCACGGGTTCCTGACGGTCGACGGCGCCAAAATGTCCAAGTCGCGCGGCACCTTCATCACCGCCCAGAGCTATCTGGACACCGGACTGAACCCCGAGTGGCTGCGCTACTACTACGCCGCCAAGCTGTCGGCGACCATGGAAGACATCGATCTCAACCTCGAAGACTTCACGGCCCGCGTCAATTCAGACCTGGTCGGCAAGTACGTCAATATCGCCAGCCGCTCGGCCGGCTTCATCGCCAAACGCTTCAATGGTCAGCTCGCTCCGGCTACTGCCGACCTGCCGGCCATCCGCGCCATTCAGGAGGCCGGCGCACGTGTCGCCGAGCTCTACGAAGCCCGCGAATTCGGCAAAGCCATCCGCGAAATCATGGCCCTGACCGATGCCGCCAACCAGTACGTCGACAGCGTCAAACCTTGGGAGCTGGCCAAGCAGGAAGGCAAGGACGTCGAACTGCACGCTGCGTGCAGCAACGCCCTCAACCTCTTCCGCCTGCTCACCGTGCTGCTCAAGCCCATCCTGCCGAAGGTCGCCGAGAAGGTCGAACATTTCCTCAATATTGCGCCACTGGCCTGGAACGACCTGCAGGCCCTGCTGGCCGGCGGTCATGCCATCAACGCCTACGAGCACCTGATGACCCGTGTCGATCCGAAGCAGATCGAAAAGCTGGTCGAGGCCAACAAGGAATCGCTCGCGCCCGCCGCCGAAGCAACCTCACAGCAGCGTCACGCCCAGCACCAGCAGAACGAAGTGAAGGCGGAAAGCCCGTGGGAGCCGTTCTGCAGCATCGACGATTTCATGAAGGTCGATCTGCGCATCGCACGCATCGCCAATGCCGAGCATGTCGAAGGTGCCGACAAGCTGGTCCGCCTGACGCTCGATATCGGCAATAACGAAACGCGCAATGTCTTCGCCGGCATCAAGGCAGCTTACGACCCGGCCCAACTGGTCGGCCGGCTGACGGTCATGGTCGCCAACCTGGCCCCGCGCAAGATGAAGTTCGGTCTCTCCGAAGGCATGGTTCTGGCCGCCTCCGACACCGAAGGCAAGACGCCAGGTATCTTCCTGCTCTCGCCGGACAGCGGCGCTCAGCCGGGCATGCGTGTCAAATAAATTCACTATGGGAAAATGGCTTGCATGGCGAGCCATTTTCCATGTTGCTACGCAGCAAAAAACGGGGCGAAGCTAAAGTTTTACTTTAACTTTAGCGACCAAGATTAGCCGGGCCAGCAGTCTTTTGAAACTATCCACAGAAATTGTGGATAACTCTGTGAATGAAAGCTGGGCGGCGATGCTAAGTCACCGTCGCACAAGGGTTTTCCTTACACTGCCCGCAAGTTGGGCGAGTTTGTAACCAACTGATTTTATTAGACTTTTTAGCACAAGACACAATCTAACAAAAGCAACATGGTTTTCTTCAGCACATTGCTTTGGCTAGACAAAACACTGTGCACAAGTCAAGGCTTGACAGACATTTTTTTCAATCGAATTGAATATCGACTTTAGCCTTTACCAACCTGAATCACTTATCCATAGCTGCCAACCCAAATGCTTTCTCAGCGACCACCTCGCCCCCGCCTCACGCTGCGTATTGCGGCATTCGCCCTGGCCGATGTGTTCGGCTTGTCCTGTGTCGGCATCGGGGCCAGTTGGTTCGCCCAGGGCAAAGGCGCGATTTTTGCCAATTTCCCGACGTCCACCGCAGAAGCGGTCGCCTGCGCCGCCGGCGGCACCGCGGTGATGTTCTGGGCGGCCGCCCGCATCCTCGGCGAAATCGCCAAGCAAGCGCCTGAGTTACAAGCGAAATACGATACTTATCTGGCGAACCGAGGGGAGAGCGGCCGTCCGTCAGCGGATAAGGACAACTAACCGCCCGATCATTCGCCCTTCGGAACCGCTTTCAGCCAATCCGGCAGTTCGCGGCTACCGGCGTTGTCGATGATGTACTGACGGATCATCCGACGGACGACCTGCGACGGCGTCAGATCGTGTTCAGAGCAGATTCCCTCGAACAGTTTTTTCTTGCGTGGATCGATCAGCAGCGTCAGGCGTGCAGTGCGATTTTCCATAGGTTCTCCGAACGTTATTCATAATTATATTGAGCGAATCATATTAACATATGATTAACATTGACGATTAATCATGTGCTCATATAATGCACCGCTTACCTTGCCAAGCGCGTGCCATGAAAATCGCTTTTCGCCCGAAGCTTCTCGATTGCCTTCCTGGCTACAACCGCGCCCAATTCGGCAAGGATCTGGCGGCTGGCATCACCGTCGGCGTCCTCGCCCTGCCTTTGGCCATGGCCTTCGCCATCGCCTCCGGTTGCTCACCCACGGCCGGCATCTGGACAGCCATTGTCGCCGGCCTGCTCACTTCGGCACTGGGCGGTTCGCGCGTGCAGATCGGCGGACCGACCGGGGCCTTCATCCCCATCGTCTATGGCATCGTCGCCGCCCACGGCTTCGCCAACCTGATGGGCGCCACCATTCTGGCGGGGGTCATGCTCCTGGCCATGGGCATCGCCCGCATGGGGCAATTGATCCGCTTCATTCCGGTCACCGTCGTCATCGGCTTTACCAACGGTATCGCAGTGGTCATCTTCCTCGCCCAGATCAAGGATTTCTTCGGCCTGAAAATCGACAACCTGCCGGCCGAGTTCTTCCATCGCATTAAAACGCTGGCCGCCTACGCCCATACCGTCGATCTGCCGACCCTGGCGCTGGCCACGGCCTGCTTCGTTTTCCTGCTCTCCTACAATCGGCTGGCGCAATACGTCGCCGTGATGCGTCGTGCGCCCGGCCCGCTCGCCGTGTTGATCGTCGGCACCCTAGCCGCCTGGCTGCTCGAATTGCCGGTCGAAACCATCGGTAGCCGCTTCCACGGCATTCCCCAGGAACTGCCGGCCTTCGGCCTGCCCGAGCTATCGATCCACGATTTCGGCAAGCTGATCTCGCCAGCTATCACCATCGCCCTGCTCGGCGCCATCGAATCGCTGCTGTCAGCGCGCGTCGCCGATGCACAAATCGACGACCGCCACGATCCCAACCAGGAACTGATCGCTCAAGGGCTCTCCAACATTGCCGCCCCGCTGTTCGGCGGCTTTGCTGCGACCGGCGCCATTGCCCGCACCACCACCAACGTCCGCACCGGCGGACGCACGCCGTTTGCCGGCATCATCCACGCCGGCGTGCTGCTCGCCATCGTGCTGGTCGCTGCCCCGCTCGCTTCCTATGTGCCGCTGGCAACGCTATCCGCCATTGTCATGGTCGTCGCCATCAACATGGGCGAATGGCACGAATTCCGCGAACTGAAGCGCTTCAGCTGGAACTACCGGATCATCCTGCTCAGTACCTTCTTCGTCACCGTGCTGTTCGACCTGACGATCGCAGTGGAACTCGGCATGGTGCTGGCCAGCCTGTTCTTCATCTACCGCATGTCGGAGCTGACCCGCATCGAACGCCGCCCGCTGCGCGAAGAGGCGAGCGAACCGCGCTTCCTCTACCCGGACGGCACGATGCGCGTCACCGCCTGGCAGTTGTTCGGCTCGCTGTTCTTCGGCGCGGTGAACAAGCTCGAGGAATTGCTCGATCCGGCGGCTGGCCACCCGGAAGTCGTCATCCTCGACATGACGCGCCTGATCCAGCTCGACACCACAGGCCTCGAAGGCCTGGAAAACCTGCGCGACAAGCTGGCCAAGCGCGGCTGCACGCTGCTCGTCTGCGGCCTAAACTCGCAGCCCGGATCGCTCCTGGAACGCTCCGGCTTCATCGAGCATCTGGGCGAAGCCAATGTCTGCCCCGATCTCAGCCACGCCCTGCAACGGGCCTACCTCTTGCTGCCCAATCTAATGGGCGGCGACGAGGAATACTGAGGCCGACTCAACGGGCAAGCGCCGCCGCCCAGGCCTCGGCGGCCGGCCGCACCAGATCGAACCACGGCTCGGGATAGACGCCAATGGCGACAATCATGGCGATCAACGCAATCAACACCGCCCATTCGCGCGGGCGCAGATCCTCGGCATCGGCCACTGCCTGCCGTTGTACCGGCCCGAAAAAAGCCTTGCGGTACAGATGCAGGAAAGCGCCCGCGGCGATGGACAAGGCGAACAAGGCCGCCATTCCGGCGCCGGTATGCTGTTCGAGCGCCGACAGGATGAGCAGGAATTCACCGGGGAAGCTGCTGGTCCCCGGCATGCCGACCCCGGCTAGGCCGCAGACCAGGAAGCCGGTCGCCAGCAACGGCATGCTCTTCGCCGCACCGCCCAGCGCCTGCAGATCGGTCGAACCGGTACGCTGGCGCAGGAATTCGAGCAAAATCATCGCCCCGCCCGTTGCCACCGAGAAGCTGAGCAGCAGCGACACCGCGCCCTGTACGCCTTGCGCGGTCAGCGAAGCCAGTCCGAGCAGCGCCAAGCCGACGTGGCAAATGCTGGCGTAGGCCATGCCGACCCGCAGGTTGCTCTGGGCCAGCATGGCTGCCGCGCCGTAGAGCAGGCTCACGGTCCCCAGGCCCGCCAGCAGCCAGTGCAAATCGGCCGCCACCTCCGGCGCCAGCGGAATGGCAAAACGGATCAGGCCATAGGCCCCCAGCTTCAAGCCGACCAGCAGCGCGGTCAGCGAACCCGGTGCGGCCAGGGCAAATTGCGGCAGCCAGGTATGCACCGGCACCAAGGGCACCTTGATCCCGAAGCCGAGCAGACACAGCAGGAAAACCGCCAATTGGGTGTCGCGCGGCAACGGCACGGCGAGCAAGACGGTCAGGTCGAAAGTCGGCTCCGGCATGCCGGCCGCGAGCAAGGCGAAGGCAATGAGCAGCGGCACCCCGCCCGCCAGCATCAGCAGGCAATAGCGCGCGGCGACACGCGGCGCATCGGCCGTCGCTCCCCACCGTGCCAGCAGGAAGTAGATCGGCACCAGGGTCAGCTCCCAGAAGACGAAGAACAACGCCGTATCGAGGGCGCAGAAGATCCCCATGATGGCCGACTCGAGGGCGAGCAACAGCGCCAGATGGAGACGTCGGCTATCTGAGATGGCGTTCCAGCTGGCCACCAGCGTGCCGAGGAAGAGCAGCGCCGTCGCCGGCAAAAACAGCACCGACAGCCCGTCCACCGCCAGCAGGTAGTGCGCGTTCAGGCTGGCGATCCACGGCGTCCGTTCGAGCAACTGAAAGCGCGCCCCGCCCGGGTTGTAGGCGACGAGCACCGTGGTCGTCAGCAGCAGTTCGCTGAGCATGCCGATCGCCGCGAGCTGCCGGCAGAACCTTTCCGGCAGCAGCCAAAGACAGGCCGCCAGCGCCAAGGGCAGGAAAACGATCAAGCTGAGCCAGGGCATGTCGCTCATGGCGCAAACCTCGCGGCTGCGGCCCGGCTGGCCACTTCGGTCAGATGCAGCCAGGGTTCGGTAAAGATTCCGATAGCCAGCATGGCCGCCAGGGCAATACCGCAGACCAGATATTCCATGATCTGGGTGCGATCGACATCGTGCCCTCCCTCCTTGGCCTGCGACAGGAAAGCTTTCTGGAATGCCCAGAGCAGGAAACCGGCCGCAGCGACGTTGCCGAGCGCGGTCGCTACCGTGGACAGTGCGCCGAACTGATCGATGGCCGCTTCGAGAATCAGGTGAGCCGCGTCGAAACCCGGCGTACCCGGCATGCCGACGATGGCCAGGCCGAAAACGAGGAAGGCGATGGCCAGGAAAGGGATGCGCTCGAACAGGCCGGACAGTTCCCCCAGCTCGGTGGTACCGGTCCGGCGGAAGACGAAACCGACGATGAACCACATGCCGGTCACGGCCAAGCCGAAATTGGCGGCCAGCAGCACCGTTCCCTGAATGCCCGCCTCGTGCAGGCTGAACAGCCCGATGACAAGCAGGCTGGTGTGGCTGACCACAGCGAAGGCGAGCAGCCGACGCAGATTGGTCTGCTGGAAAGCCAGCGCGGCGGTAAAGAAGACGCCGGCCATGGCGAAGCCGACGACGTAGGGCTGCCAGGTCTGCACCGCCGCCGGTGTCAGCGGCAGCACAAAGCGCAACATGCCGTAGATGCCGACTTTGACGCCCACCATCAGCGCCGGCCCGACGGCAATCAAGCCGTGCTGCGCCATGTTGGGCAACCAGCCGTGCAGCGGAAAAAGCGGCGTGCGCACGGCCAGGCCGTAAAACAACAGGTAGAAAGCCGCCGTCTGGAACTTGCCGACCGGCAGCGCCCCGGCCAGGTCGAACAGGTCGAAACTCCAGCGTCCGCCGGTGGCATCGGCATGGCCCCAGCCGAGCACGACGCAGCCGGCCGCGAACAAGGCCCAGCCGAAGCCCTGATACTGGACGAAGCGCGACAGCGCCTGCACTTCCGCGCGCGAGGTCGCCCAGCGCCGCAGCAGGTAGATCACCGCCCACAACTCCAGCCCGGAATAGAACGCGAACCAGGCGATATTGACCGTGACCAGCATGCCGACCAAGCCGGCTTCGGCGATCAACAACACCGAAAACAGGCGGCCCGGCGAGATCATGCCGCGGCTCATGCCGTACAGCGTCATCAGGAAGGTGAGCAAGGCGGCGACCAGCACGAAAACCATGCTCAGACCATCGACCGCCACGTGATACGCCAGCGGCGAGAGTCGCTCGGCCAATTGCAGTGCGGCCAGGGTCGGGTCGAGGCGGGTTACCGTCCAGATGGCCAGCAGCAATTCGCCGCCGGAGACGATCTTGCCGACGACAACTGCGGTGGACCGCTCGCGCAGGGCAAAAACCACGGCCGCGCCCAACAGCGGCCACAATTGCAGCATGGCCAGCAGCGGCAGTCCCGTCTGCGTTTGCCAGAAGATTTCGCTCAAGCCACCCATTACAGAATCACCACGAATGTTGCCATCACCGCCATCATCAGGTAACGCGGCTGTTCCAGCAGGTTTTCCAGCGTATGCAGATAACTGCCGGCTCGCCGCATCAGGCGCTCGGCACTGCCGCCACGACCGCGCAGCAGCAGTCGGTTTTCCAGGCGCTGCAGCAGGTCGGCAAACTGCGCCAAGGCGCGCCCGGGCAAACCGTCGGCTTGAACCAGCGGTCGATGCACATCGACCGCCTGCCCTTCGCCCGGCCGCCCGATCAGCGGATCGACAAAATGCTGCTCGAAGCTGCGCACGTCGCGGGCAATGGCTTCGGTCGGCTGGACGAACAAGATCACTGCCAGGCGGTCGAGCCAGAAACGCTGCAGGGCCGCCGTATACAACCATTGGTTATTGACCAGCCAGGCCGGCGGCGGCTCCGGACGGTCGCGCGTCAGCATCAGCCAGGACGGTGCCAGCAGGAACTGCCAGGCCCGCCAGCCGGCGTGCAGGCAGAGGTGGATGGTCGCCAGCGTGGTCCAGCCCAGGCCGATCTCGACGAACATCAGAGCCACCTGCGTCACCGTGCCGTGAATCAGCGCCGACTTCACGTCGGTCTGGACCAGGCCGCACAGCCAAGCGTAAAGCGCGGTCAGCACGCCGACGACGACCAGCCCGGCCATGATGTCGGGCACCTGGCTGAGCAAAGGGTAGAGACGCAGCATCAGGTAAACGCCGGCATGGATCAGCACCGCACCGTAGAAAATGGCCGAGGATGGCGTCGGACCTTCGAGTGCCCGCGTGATCCACGGGGTGAACGGCGCCTGCGCCGACTTGACCAGGGCGGCGGCGACGAAACCCAGCGCCAGGATGCGCGCCTCGACCATCGACAGGTGTGCCCCGCCGGCCAGCACCGGCCATTCGAAACTGCCGACCCAGGCCACGCTGAGGCCCAACGAGAACAGTAGCCCGGCATCGCCGACCCGGTTGGTGACGAAGGCGTACAAGGCGTTACCGGTCGCCACCGGACGTTGCCAGGCATAGCCGATGAGCAGGAAGGAGGCGACGCCGCACATTTCCCAACCGACAAAGCAGAGCAGCCCGTTGCCGGCCAGCAGCACCAGTTCGATACCGGCGATGAAGAAGCCGAGCACGATGTAGAAGCGATGGAAGCCCGCCTCGCGATGCAGGTAGTTGGCCGAAAAACGCGCCACCAGCCAGCCGATCAGCGCCGTCACCGTGGCAACGGGCAGCGACACGGCATCGAGCAGGAAGGAGAAGCTTGCCTGCCACTCGGCCGTGCCGAACCAGACGGCGGCGACGCGATGCCCCGGCCAGCCACGCCACAGCGCGACGGCGTCGATGGCGAGCAAGAGCACGAAACTGGCGAAGGTGGCCAGCGTGGTCAGACGCACGGTCAGCGGCTCGGCGGCATCGCCTTGAGCCCGGCCAAGCAGCACACGGGCGGCGTTGGCGATCACCGCCAGCAGCGGCAAGACGGGCACCAGCCAGACCCAGTCCGGCAGGCGGGCCAACAGGGCAGTCATGCGACACCTCCCAACAATTGTGCCGGCGGCAGTGCCTCGCTCTCGCCGGCGAACCAGTCGACCGAACGCGCCACCTGCGGCAGCACCGTGTCACCGGCCCAGGGCTGCCAACCGCGGCCGGGACGATAAAGCTGCACTGCTGCGGTGCACGGGCTCTGAGAAGCAAAAACGATCCAGCCGTTGTCGATCAGTTCGCGCAAGGCCGGCTGGCGCTGCACGATGACATCCAGCAGCTCGGGTTCCTGCTCGACGACGACGAGCAGGCGCATCGGCTCGTGAATTTCGACCATCTGCAGCGGCAGGCCGGTGCGCAGGTCGGAATCCGCCCCTTCCATGACGCCGAACAGCCCGGTCAGGTTATGGGTGATCTTGGAGCCGCAACCGAAGCGCTCGTTATCCACCGTCGAAAAATAATATTCGAGGCTGATGCCGGCGCCGACCGGGCCGGCCGCCAGCAGGATGCTTTCGACAATCTGGCCGTCGATATCGTCGGTCGGATCGTAGGAAATCAGGAAAACGCGCCGGTCGAGGAAAAGCCCTCGGCTCATCGAGCGCCGGCCGATGAAGGCGGCGGCATTGGTGGCATGGCCGAGTTCCGGCCGCGCCTGCGAAATATCGTGCGCCCGGCCGGTTACATGGCGGCGCCCTTGCCAGGGCGACAGCCGCGGCGGCGCCGAGGCCAACCGGCGACAGCGCTCGGCGGCATGCGCCCGGCAGGCTTCGGCGATTTGCCCGACCAGCGTGTCCAAAGCGGCCTGGAAGCGGTCCGGCACGGTATCGAGGTCGTACCACTCGACGCCGTCGTCGCAAGTGTTGTGCTCGGCGGCGACGAACCAGGTGCTCTCGGGAACGACAATGCCGCGTACCGCCAGCCCGGCCCGCACTTCGGCGCGATTGGCCATGGCTGCGAAGACGCGCGCGTTCGGCCCGCCGTGCCGGCCGGAACAAGCGCCGCAATCGTAGGCCGAGAGATGGGGATTGTTGCGGCTGCTCGACCCGTGACCGAACATCAGGACCAAGGGCGCAAAACCGGCCGTCAGGCCGATGGTGCGCAAGAAGCCCTCGACGCGGTCGATCTGCTCGGCATCGGTGAAACCGAGTTGCGGCGACTCCGGTGTGGCCTCGCTGGCCTCCAGCGCGGTCAGCGCCACTTCGCTATCGACCCGACCATCGTGCCGTTCGCGCCAGCGCTGCAAGCTTTCACCGAAAACGGCCGGATTGAGGCTGACCGCCGCCAGGGCGCCCAGCGCCGGCAGGCCGGCAAGCATGCTGAAGGCGGTACCACCGAACAGCGTGCGCCGCGTCTTCTGATACAGCGCCTCGCGCCAGCGCAGGCGGCGCTCGCGACGGATGGCGTGGCGGACCCGTGCCTTCTCCTCGCCGGCAAGCTCGCGTTCGCGCAGCAGATGGCGCGGCTGCACGACCACCGGGCACAGCGCCGTGCGCTTCGCATCGTCGATGCCCTGCCAGTACATGGGCACGCCGAAGAAACCGGCCGCGCCGTAGGTGTGCACGCTCGGCGCGATTTCCTCCAGATGCCGGCGCGTGCCCTCCTCGCGATCGTCCATGCACATTACCACCTGAGCCGACGGCGAGGACGGTGACGCCAGGCGTCGATTGGCGACCAGCGCCGAGAATATCTGCTCGCGGTAATGGCGCTCGTAGGCTTCCAGCCAGATCTGGCCGCGCTGCAACGGACTCAGGCTGTCTGCGCAAGCCAGCAACTGCACTGCCGTGGCCGGCTCAAGACGCACGGTATCCGCCTCGCCCCAGGGCAACTCGCGGCTCAAGGCCGCTAGACGCCAGGCATCGGCCAGGGCCGCGCTCTCCGTGGCCTGCCCGGCGATACCCTCGGCCAAGGACGTCCACACAGCCAAACCCGCTTTCTCGCCGCCGTGGATCAGCCCGGCGGCGCGATGCGCTTCGGCCTCCGCCAGCCCACCTTGCCGCCAGGCATCGCGCACGAAGAATTCGGCCAGGTGCTCGCCGTAATGCGCCTGCAGTTCGCTCAGGTCCATGGGCGCGCCAGTCAAGCGGCGCGCCAGATCGTCGCAGAGCAACCTTTCGAGCAGCACGCGCACCGCGAGGTAGTCGGCCATGGCCACCGGTGTGCCATCGCCGCGCCCCGGATTGCGCTCACGCCACAGGAACATGCCTGACCACCCCGGCAACTCCAGCGCCAGGCGTTCGAGATAGCCGTGCCACAACGTCTCCGGCACCAGACGCGGCAATTCCTCGGCGAGCACGGCGAGCGGGTCGCCCGGCAGATGCAGGATTTCGTCGCGCACATTCGGCAGTTCGTCGAGTTCCCACTGCACATCCAGCCCGGCACTCGCCTTCCAGGCAGCGTAAAAGCCGGCGCTGCGGCGCGGATTGCGCCAGGCGGCCAGGCCGAGATCGAGGTGGGCGGCGAGGTGGCGCTGCAGGATGGAGCGCACCTTTTCCAGTACATCCTCGCCACTCAGGTGTTCCAGCAGGCTGCGCCAGGTCCATGCCTGCCCGACCTTGGCACAAAGCGCCGCCCAGCGTTGGCTGGCCGCCGAACGCCAGTCGTTTTCGCTGCCGGCGGAGACTGCTGCGGTGCACCGGGCAAAATGGGCAAAAACCGGGTCGTCGGCCAAGCCACCCTCGGCGTGAAGCCAGGCGAGTCGGCTGGCATCCGGCCGCTCGTTGCCGACGATCAGGCTGGCCAGTAAGATGTCGCGCCGCGCCAGGCCGGCCACCGGCTCATCCAGACCAGCAAGGCCGAAATCTGCGAGGGCGGCCGCCAGATCGTCCCGGCTCACTCGCCCCCGTGCCAGACAATCGCGAAAACGCTGCTCCGGCCAGTAGGTGCCGGCCCCGGTCAAAGCGTGGGCAGCAGCCAGCGCGTCGGCAAACGGCAAATGCTGAAAGCCATGCAGGGTATTGTGATGGACGAAATCGCGAATCGGCGCCTGCGCCGGCAAAACATGGGTCAGATGCTCGACCCAGTGGGCCAGGCGTTCGCGCAGGGACAGTTCGCGTTCGTCCACCTCAGCCCCCGAACAAACGACCGAGTTGGCCGACGCTGCCGGCGACCAGTTCGAGCAAAGGTGCCGGCCACACGCCGAGCGCCAGGATGGCTGCCGCCAGCAGCCCGGCCGTCACGGTCTCGGTCCGCGTCATGTCGGCCAGCACCATCGTTTCGCCCTTCTGGCACAGGCGACCGATGACGCGCAGGCCATAGGCAGCGCCGATCAGCATGGCAAGACCAAGCAGCACCACCCAGCCCTGCCAAACCACCCAAGCGCCGACCAGTACATGCAACTCGGCGATGAAGCCAGCCGAACCGGGCAGCCCAATGGCCGCCAGCAGGCCGAAAGCGACGAAAAAGGCAAAACGCGGCGCCACGCCGAGCAGCGAGCCGTAATCGGCAAGATCACGGCTGTGCGTCCTTTGGTAAAGCAGACCGACCACCAGGAAGAGGATGCCGGCGCTCAGGCCGTGCGCCACCATCTGCACGACGGCCCCGGTCAGGCCGACGACGTTCAAGGTTGCGATACCGAGCAGCACCAGGCCCATGTGCGAAATCGACGAATAGGCGACCATCGCCTTCAAATCCTGCTGGCGCCAGGCCAGCACCGCGCCGTAGAGCAGGCTGACCAGCGCCAGCACGGCCAGCGCCGGTTGCACCGCGAGCAGCGCAGCCGGCAGGGTATCGACGACACGGATCAGGCCATAGGCCCCCATCTTCAGCAGGATGCCGGAAAGCAGGATGGAGACCGGGCTCGGCGCCTCGACGTGGGCCAGCGGCAGCCAGCCGTGCAGCGGAAAAACGGGCATCTTGACGCCGAAGCCGATGAAAAAACCGGCGAAGATCAGCAACTGCATGTTCAGCGGCAACTCGCGCCCGCCGGCCGCCATGTCGCTCATCGCAAAGCTGTGGCCGGGCGCCGCGTCGTACAGGAAGAGCAGTGCCACCAGCATGAAGACCGAACCGCCCAGGGTATACAGGAAGAAATTGAGCGCCGCCCGCTGGCGGTTATGGCCACCGAGGCGGTCGATCAGGAAGAACAACGGAATCAGCGTCGCTTCCCAGAACACGTAGAACAGCGACCAGTCGCGTGCCGTGAACACGCCAAACATGGCCGACTCGAGCAACAGGACAAGAACGAAATAGAGCTTGGCCCCGTCGACCATGCGGCGCGACACGAGGACGGCGACCAAGCTGAGCAAGGCGGCCAGCAAAACCATGGCCAGCGAGATACCGTCGATGCCGAGCGCAAAATGCGAGCCAAGGCGGGCGTTCCACGGCTGGCTTTCGAACAGTTGCACGGCCGGCCCGGCCGGATCGAAATGCGCCGTCAGCCACAGAGCATGACCCAACGCGACCAGGGCAAAGCCCAAGGCCGTCCGCCATAGCCACAAGGGCCGCCCACCGGGCAGCAACGCCACCACACCGGCCCCCAGTACCGGCATGAAGACGAGTAGCTTGAGCACCCCCAACCCCTCCGCCGGCTTAATGCCGGTTCGTTATTGATCGCATGATTATGCCAGCGCGCAAGGCCTCGTAGGCAAGCCATTCTTAGCCCTTTGCCAATGACGCTGCGCTGTTTGACAGCACCGTGCCTCACCGCTACATTGATTGTTTCCCCAACCCATCCATTACAAGGAGTTCACCATGGCCGTTCTCGTCGGCAAGCAAGCCCCGGATTTCACCGCCACCGCCGTCTATGGCAACAATGAAATCAAGGAACTGAAGCTCTCCCAGTTCAAGGGCAAGCCGGTTGTCCTCTTCTTCTATCCGCTCGACTTCACCTTCGTCTGCCCGTCCGAACTGATCGCCTTCGACCATCGCCTGGAAGAATTCAAGCAACGCGGCGTCGAGGTCGTCGGTGTCTCGATCGACTCCCAATTCACCCACCTGGCCTGGAAAAACACCCCGGTCAAGGAAGGCGGCATCGGCCAGGTCGGCTACCCGCTGGTTGCTGACGTCAAGCACGAAATCTGCCGCGCTTACGACGTCGAACTCGAAGCCGCCGGCGTCGCGCTGCGCGGTTCCTTCCTGATCGACAAGAACGGTGTGGTCATGCACCAGGTCGTCAACATGCTGCCGCTGGGCCGCAACATCGACGAAATGCTGCGCATGGTCGACGCCCTGCAATTCTTCGAAGAACACGGCGAAGTCTGCCCAGCCGGCTGGAACAAGGGCAAGCCGGGCATGGTCGCCTCGACCGAAGGCGTCGCCGCCTACCTGGCCAAGAACGCCAAAAAACTCTGATTTTTTCATCCGCCGTGGCGGATGTCACAAAGCAGCCCCGATGTTTTTGTTAAGACATCGGGGTTTTTTTTCGCGTCCACTATCGCAATTCATTCCCGTTTAGGGATAGAATTTAGAGAATTTGCAATTTCCAAATTTGACAACGACTATGGCAGACACCGAATACCTCAGCACCCGACAAGCGGCTTTGCGTTTGGGCGTTTCGCTTGGCACCGTCCAAAACATGGTAGAAAGCGGCGCACTCGAAGCCTGGAAGACCGCGGGCGGCCACCGCCGTATCCCGGTCAGCTCCGTAGACGCGCTGCTTGCCCGTCGCCGTGCCATGATGCCGAGCACGCAAGATGGCAACGTTCCGCTCGACATCCTGATCGCCGAGGATGACCCCACCCTGCAGACGCTCTATCGGATGACCATGGAGAGCTGGCAGTTGCCGCTCAAGCTGCGCATCGTCGGTAACGGCTTCGACGGCCTGCTGCAAGTCGGCCAGCGCGTGCCGAACATCATGATCGCCGACCTGATGATGCCGGGCATGGATGGCTTCGAGATGATTCGTCAGTTGCGCCAGAATCCGGACCTCGCCCGCATGGACATCATCGTGGTCAGCGCCATCGACCGCCAGGAAATCGCCGAACGCGGTTTGCCCTCCGACATTACCGTTTTCGGCAAGCCCATTCCGTTCCACGAGCTGAAGGGATTCATTCTCGGTCGTCTCTCCGCTCGTCAGCGTCCGGTCTGAGTAGGCCGAGCAATCAGATGAAACGGCGCCAGAAGCCGGCTTCTGGCGCCCTTCCGAGATAAATCTCCAGTTCAGGATGGCAGTTTTCGTCATCCAATAGCCAGCGCACCACAAATAGTTGCTTCTCGATCTTCCTGAAAGTGTCGACCACGATCGGGTCGAAAGCCTTGCCACGCTGATCCAGCAAAACCTGCATGGCCACCTGTAGCGACATCGCGCCACGATACGGACGCGGACAGGAACAAGCGTCAAAACAATCGACCACTGCAGCGATTCTGCCGGCCATGGGTATTGCCGTTCCAGCCAAGCGCCGGGGGTAACCCAAACCATCGAAGCGCTCGTGATGATTCAGGGCAATTTCGGCAGCCAGACGCATTTCCTGAACACTGCTGCCCGAGAGCATTTCATAACCGAGCTCACTATGTGCCTGCATGGCGCTTCTCTGCTCGCCAGTCCAGCCTGGCGTTTCCCACAAACGATCCGGCAATGCGATTTCCCCCAGATCCATGATGGGCAGCGCCCACTGCAGTTCATCACAGTAAGCTTCGTCGTATCCCAACTGGCTGGCGAGCATCGCCCCCATCACCCCTATCCGCAGAATTTTGGCATCCGTTCCACCGGCTCGAAACTCAGCGACCCTGGCCAGACGATATAGCCCCTCGAGCCTGCCTTCGCCATCCATAACGTGATGGCGCTCTTTCGAATTCATCAGGCTCCCCAAATCGGCAACCATTCGGTGCATTTGATTGAACGCAGCCTTGCGCTCCGCCTCCAGTTGGCGCAAACGCTCGAGAACATCAGGCACCGAAGGGATTTCCGGTAGCTCAACCAAGCTCGAGTCGTCCAGCGTAACCTCCTGCTCAACGAGCTCGCCAGCGCATTGCATCCGACTGCTCAAGCCCTGTTCGATCATTTTTTCCTCCATCAATGAATTTGCTGACTGCTCTCAAGCTCTGTCGTCGGTAGCCAGAGGGTCAGCTCCCCATGCCCAGCAGCGTTATTGGTTTCGACAACCTCTTCATTGGCCTGGAGTTCGGTATGCACGGGCAGCCACAAGGTAACGGTCGTGCCATCACCGTAAACACTCCCCACTTCGACACGCCCGCCGTGTGCGTCCATGATCTCCTTGACCAAGGACATGCCAAGACCGGTCCCTGGGATATTTCCCGAGGGATCGGCCCGGAAGAAACGTTCGAACACGCGTTCAGTCTGTTCCGGCGTCATGCCGATACCGTGATCGCGGACAACGATCCCCACCTCAGACTTTCCGCCTCCCTCTCGGCTAACAACCGAGATATCGATCGTTCCACCGTTTGGCGAGTATTTGTAGGCATTCGACAGCAGGTTGATCACAGCCTGCTGCAGTTTCGCCGGGTCGATGTTCAATTCCGGCGAAACCTCGGGCAAATGCAAGCGCATGCGCGAACGGTCACCGTCGATGTGCAAGGCGGCAACCGCGTCCTGCACAACCGGCACCACGGCCCGGCACTCCAGCTTGAAATCCTTGCCCTGACGGGCCTCAATCCGGGCCAGATCGAGCAATTCGTTGATCAGGTCGGTCAGCCGCCTGGCTTGACGATATATCGTGCTTAGCATATCGCGCGTCCGCTCCGGACCGAACTCGCGCATCATCAGCAGTTCGGCAAAGCCCATGATGCTTGCCATCGGAGTACGCAACTCGTGGGCCGCCGTGGTCAGGAACTCGCTCTTCATCCGATCGACTTCAGTCTCGCGCGTGACGTCGCGCAGATAGACGACGGAAGCCCCACCATCGCCGCTGGCGCGTCGGCTGACCAACAGAACACGTCGTGTCGGCTGCAATAAGTAAAGCAGCTGCCCCTCCTGATCGAAAGGCAGGCCATCGCCGGCATTTGCCGGGAAAGCCAGCAAGGGGTCGGCCCGACCTTGCAGGCAGCGACTGAACTCGATCAGCGACATGCCTGAGACCATGCCCGACTGGACGCCGGTCATGCGTTCGAACGCCGGATTGACGAAGGATAGGCGACCGTCCACGTCGAAATAGGCGAAGCCGTCCGGGCTCAAGGTGAAGATTGCGTCGAGTTGACGCATCAGTCCGATGATTTTTTGGGAGGAGTCGATACGCTGCGATATATCGACGATCGTCCCGACCATGCGCAACGGACGTCCATCCAAGGTTCGCTCGACCACTCGAGCGTGGTTGGCCACCCAGATACGCTGGCCATTGGCATGCAGCATCTGATGCTCGAGGAAAAACTCGTTGTCCCGGCCTTGCATGTGCGCATCAAGTTCTTCCCTGAAGCGCTCCTGCCAATCCTCTGGCAGGAAACGCATGAACTTGGCCAGCCCGGAGTCTCCTGTTGCTACCGCCGGATCGAGCCCGAGGATGGAAAACCACGAAGGACTCGTAAACAGCCGATCCTGCGCTACGTTCCAATCCCATACGCCCTCGTGCAGAGCATCGATGGTCAAGGCCAGGCGCTGTTCGCTTTCGACCAGTGCCGTGGTCGCCGCGATGTTCGGGCTGATGTCATTCTGGATACCTATGTAGTGGGTCACCCTACCCTGTTCATCAGTCAGCGGCGACAACTGCAACTCATTCCAGAACGCCTCGCCGTTCTTGCGGTAGTTGCGCAACACGACCTTGCAACTCCGACCGGTCGCGATGGCCTGGCGGATTTCAACGACAGCATCCTGAGCCTCGTGCTCCTCCCCTTGCAACAAGGAACAGTTGCGCCCCATGACTTCGGCCGCACTGTAGCCGGTGATGTTTTCGAATGCCTGGTTAACGTAGAGGATCGGCTGACCAGGCTGGCGCATGTCGCTGATCACCACGCCACAGGAACTGGAAGCCAGCGCTCGCTCGCGCAGACGCAAGGATGCCTCGGCCTCGACCATCGCCGTCACATCGCGGAGGATGCCGCTGACGCGCAAAGGGAAGCCTGAATCGTCGAGAACCAGATGGAATCGATCGAGTACCCAGCGCACCGCCCCATCGGCCCGACGGATGCGATAACGCACCTCGGCATTCTTGGCCATGGCCAGGCTGCTGCGCGCCTGCACGAGCACCCTGCGGTCCTCTTGCAGGATCAGCATATAAAGCAGCCCACGATCGGTAACGAAACGTTCGATTGGACAACCGAAGACCTTGGTAGCCGCCGGACTGATGTACTCGAGCACCTGAAAGTCCGGCGAGGTGGAATAGACGACGTCGTCCATATTGGCCAGCACGCCGGCCAGACGCTCTCGAGCTTCGGCCAGCTCCTCTGTCCGGCGCCGAACTTCATTCTCTTGCGATGCGTAGACATTGCGCAGAGAAAACACCATTTCGTTGAAGGCGGTCCCCATCCAGCCGATCTCATCGGTTCGGCTAACCGGCAACTCGCGCAATTCGGAAGGTCCGGCTCCGGCGATTTCCATTGCCCGGTGACTCATCTCGCCCAAGGGAGCGATGATCGTATGGGAGATCTTGCGGGTCATGACCATCACGACCGCCATCGCAAACAGGGCGATCAAGACGATCGCCAAGGTGATTCGCACCATGGGCTCGTAGGCCGCACTCTTCGCCGCAGTGACCGTGAGCACCAAAGGCAGGCCGTAATCGGCCAGACGACCGGCGACGGATCGCTCGACCGGCAACACCTCGCCATCGAGGAAGCCTCCGCTACGGTAGATCGAGCGACCGGCAGCATCGCTTAGATTGAGCGCGCGCGGCAGATTGTCACTTAAGCTAGGCACATCGACATATCGCTTGGCCAGCGCAGACAGGTTCACATCGGAAACAATCACGCCCTCGGTCCTGCCCGTCGCCAGATAGGGGACGGGGTAAGCCAGATGCAACACAGCCTTGCCGGCCTCGACTTCGAGTTCGAAGACAGCCCTGTCGTGCTCCATGGCGCGGCGCAAGGTTGCTGAATGCAACTTGGGCCGAGGATCGGACGAGGCGACGACCTGGCCTAATCCATCAACCAGCGAGACGGCCTCCATGTCGGGAAACGCCTGACGGAACTCAACCAGGAAGGGACGCAGATAGGCATTGCCGCTGATCGAGTCGGCCAGCGCGTTGGCCACCAGGGAACGACGTGACAGCCCCTCCGTGTCCTGCAGTATGCGATCGATCTCAGATTGCAGGCGCTGAGCGCTCAAGGTGGCTGTCGCCCCCAGTCGCTCGCTGACCGCTTCCTGGACAAGCGAGAACACCAGCGGCCAGATGATCAGGGCAATGCATAACAAGATGCCGCTCATCAGCAACTGCGCCTTGAGGGCGACCCGGTTGATCAGACTTCCCTCGTACCAAGCGCGAAAGCGCCCCAGAACACTTGTCATCGATTGTTTCGCTGCCCGCATGAAACACCTCTCAAGGTTTGCCGCTGGGGCTCAGACGACCATCGGCGCCATAGCGCGCAAAAAACAGGTCGGATTCGCTCAAGGCCTCATGCCGCTTCGCCGTGAACGGCTGGGGATAGCGTTTGACCACGCCATCGTGCGCGGGAAGGTTTTCCAGCGCGGCACGGATGGCCATGCGTTCGGTGCTGCCGGCCAGGTTGATCGCTCGGCCAAGCAGATGGATCAAATCGTAGGCGTGGGCCACGCCCACCGGCGAAGGGATGCTGTCCGGCTGCTCGACCGAAAAGCGATGCCGGGCGGCCTCCGCCAGACGTTTGGCTCGTTCGTTGCGGGCCTGGCTGAAAGCGTAGGTCTGGACGACACGCAAATCGACCTTGTTCAGCGCATCGCCACACATTTTTGGGAAATCGCCGCCGGTTATGCCCCAGTGGCTGATGACCGGCAGGCGCTGGACCACCGGCAACTTGGCCAGTTCGCGCACGAAAAAGGCCCCCTCCCGCTCGTTGGCGACAAGGAAGACGACTTGCGCCCCTGCTTGGCGCAAGGCCACATAGTTCTGCATCAACGAGGCATCGCCGCCCCAGTTGTACCATTCGGCGCCGCTCAGGGTAATGCCGTATTTCGGCGCCAGTGCCTTGAGCGCATCGTGATTGCTCCGTCCCCAGGCGATATTCGGCAAGAGCACGCCGAGGCGACGGAAACCGTCTCGCTTGACCTGGCGCAATACAGCGGCCACCGCCATGCTGTCCGACAAGGAGAGGCGAAACGCCCAATTCGGGTTTTGCCCGTTATTTATGATGCCATCGGCCGCTGCCCACGGGTCGAGCAAGACGACGCGCGTTTCGGGTAGCGCACGCACCTGCTCGAGTGCGACGGGACTGAACTTCCCGGTCATCACGGCGACCAGCTCTGGCATCTCGGCAAATTCGCGCAGATTGGCTACACCACGCGCCGGCACCGAACGGTTGTCGCGAATCACCAATTCCAGGGGGCGTCCATTGAGCACGCCACCGGCCCGATTGATCTCCTCGATCGCCTGCTCGGCACCAAGGCGTATCGCTTCGTCCGAAGTACTGCTCACGTCGCCAATCTCCAGATCCAGCCCGACACGTACCGAAGAGGTGTCAGCCTGCGACTCACCCAGCGTCAGCCAGACGAAGAGCAAGGAAGCAAGGACGTAGTAGCGACTCATGATCAGGCGGCGTTCGCTTGACGTTTGGCCAGATGGCTATCGACCGTATCGATCAGTTCGAGCGGGCTGAAAGGCTTGGTCAGGTAGGCATCGGCACCGGCTGCACGCCCCATTTCGAAATCGGAACGCTGACCACGCGCGGTCAACAGGATGACCGGCGTATGGCGCAGGCTTGGCTCCTGCTTGATCTTCTGGCAAACCTGATAGCCGTCCAGGCTGCCCGGCATCATGACATCGAGTAGCACGAGGTCGGGACGCAAGGCCTTGATCATGTGCCAGCCAGCCTCGCCATTATCGGCTTCGTGAATTTCGGAATCGCCGAGTTCCAGCGTCATGCGGATCAGGGTTCGGATATCTGCCTGGTCTTCGACGACCAGGATCACTTTTCTTTCGCTCATGGCCTTACCTCTTCCTACGATTGAACCTTACGTTGACGTTGCATCAGCCGGGTCAGGTCCTCCGCATAGCGGCGTGCCTGCTCGGCATCCAGATTTCCATTGACAGCGCTGGGCGGTGCGCCGGCCGGCATTTCCATGACGAAGGCTGTGATGTCGCCATCCTCGTCAATCAGGCGCATGCTGCCGTGGAGCAATTCGACGATCTGTTTGCACAGAGCCAGGCCGATCCCGAGGCCAGGCTTCCCATCCTTTCCCTTATCGCCCCCCAGATGGCCGAAGGGCAGGAAACTCCTCGAATCGGTATGCTTGGGCAGACCGCGACCGTGGTTGCGAATCTGCAGGCTGACGTAATTGCCGTAAGGGCGCGCCAACAACTCGAGATCGGAGTGGACTCGGCAGTTGAGCACCATGTGCTCGATATAGCCGTAGAGTGCCTCGACCAGCCAGTCACGGCTGCCATAGATCACAGGCAGCTCTTCGGATAATCCAGACATGTGGAACTTGATGTCGCGCGCCTCGAGCAATGGCCGAACGCGAACGAGCAAAGCGGAAACCAGATCCATCACCGGAATGCGTTCGGTGGAGATCAAGGGAGCTTTGGAGAAAACCTGAGCATAGGTTGCCAGCTGTTTAATCTGCCCGGCGATTTCTTCTCCTTGGCGCAAGATTGCCTTCGCCTCTTCGCCCATGGCCTCGCGCTTTTCTGCATCCGGCACAAGATCAACCAGCAGTTGCCCAAGTTTGTGCGAGAAAGTCTTCATCGGCGCCTCAACTTCGGCCGCAATCAGGTTGGCGAAATTGGCAACGATGGTCTCGTAGCGCGCGCTTTCGCTGACGTTACGGATAATCAGCAAATAGCCCCCACCCAAGGGCGACTCGATCAACTTCAGATGCAAGCGATCGCGCACCCCACTCCTGGCCGGTGCGTCGATTTCGAACTCTAGGGGCAAGCGGACATAGCCACGCGCAGCCGCAGCCACCTGCACCATGACCTCCTCGGCCGGCAAACGTCTGCCCACGGTGACAGGAAACAGCGCCGTGGCGGCCCGGTTCGCCAGGCGCACCAGCCCATCGGGACTGACGATCATCAAGCCCTCGTTGACGCTATCGACCAGGATTTGCAGGTTTGCTGACATACCTTTCTCCTTCACTTTCGTATATTTTTATCACAATTATTATATTTTTCAAGTATTTTTATATTTGTTATTTGCAGGTAAGTAGCGAAGCGGGTCCCAGAAGGCGATAACCAAAAGTGGCAAGCCTGTTTCCAGCGGCGTATGATTCTTGGGCTTCCCAGCCAAGCCCTACCGCAGAGGCAAATACAACTACAGCAGGAGACATACATGGGACTGTTTGGAAATAGTGCGGCACTCGACAAGCTCGACCGCGATCTGGCCGCCATCGCCAGTGGCGAGGCCGATCTGTCGCACAACATCGGCAGTGCAAATGGCAACATCGAAGGCCGCATTTCCGCCAATATCAATCGCTTTTTCGGGCGCGTGCGCGACCTGATCACGCATGCCCGCCAAGGCAGCGTCAGCATCGCCACCGACGCCGCACGCATGAACCACCTGGTGCTCCTGACGGACGCCGCCGTTCGCCGCCAGGAGGAACTGGCCAGCGACGTATTTGAATCGAGCAACCGGGTGAATCAGGCGGTTGGCGAGGTCGCCATGAACGCCGATGCCATCCAGGCGTCGACCCAGAACAACCTCGATCTGGCGCAACGTTCACTGGAGCAGATGGAAACCGTCGCCAGCACCATGCGTTCGACCAACGAACACATCGAGCACTTCTCATCGACGGTGACCGAACTGCATAGCAGCTCAATGAAAATCAACGAGATCGTCTCCCTGATCAATGACATCTCGGATCAGACCAACCTGCTTGCCCTCAACGCAGCCATCGAGGCTGCCCGTGCCGGCGAAGCAGGGCGGGGTTTTGCGGTGGTCGCCGACGAGGTGCGCAAACTGGCGGAAAAGGTAAAAACAGCAACTCAGGTCATCGGTCAGAACACCCAGTCGATGATCAATCTGGTTTCCGATACCTCGGCCAAGACGCAAACCATCGTCGGCGAAGTGACGCGCGCCAACGAGTACATCGAAACCTCGGCCGCCGACCTGACCACCATGGTCAGCGAATTCAAGCGCACGACCGAGCAGCTCAGCACCATTTCCGGCGCCATCCACAATCTGCGCGAAAGCAACGAGTCCATCCATCACGAGGTCGAAGAGATCCGTGACCATTCGGTGGAAATTTCCGGACGCATGAAGCAGTGCATCGATTCGGCCAAAACCCTGCGCGAATCGACCGAAGACCTGCAATGCACGCTGGCCGATTTCCGTACCGGCAACAGCAAGTTCGATAGCCTGCACGACCACTGTATCGCCTTCCGCGACAATGTCGCCGGCGTGCTGCAACGCCTGGCGGAGCGCGGGGTCAATGTGTTCGACCAGGCCTACAAGGAAATCCCCGGTTCCAACCCGAAGCGTTACACCACCGCTTACGACAGCCAGTGCGATGGCGAGCTGACACGCATGTACGACGACCTGTTACGCCAGGTTCCTGGCCTCAGTTACTCGCTGTGCGTCGATACCAACGGCTATGCCCCGGCCCACAACAGCCAGTTCTCCAACCCACCGACCGGCGACCCGGCGGTGGACCTCGGCAAGTGCCGGCACAAACGCATCTTCAACGACCCGGTCGGGATCAAGCTGGCCAAGAACCAGAAGCCTTCGCTGTTCCAGACCTATGTGCGCGACACCGGCGAAATCCTGAGCGACCTGTCGATGCCGATCACCATCAACGGTCGCCACTGGGGCGCCGTGCGCATCGGCTTCAAGAGCGAATCGGTGCTTTAAGAAAAATTGGCCCGCAAGGCAGCCAGATAGTCGGCTGCCTCGCTGCCTCCTTCCAAGGGCGCCCACGGCGCCTTTTCTTCTGGCGAAAGCGGGAGGTAAGGACCAGCCTTGGCCTCGAAGAAAACGGTGCCCGCTTCCAGGGCGACGACCGAATGGAAGACGCCGTGCGGAATATCGACGCCCAGGGTCTCGCCCCCCGCTGCCAGCACACTGCTGCGGTGCACTGCCCCATTGGACGAAAAAACGAGAATGCCCAGCTTGCCGCGCAGGCAGAGGATGGTTTCGTCCTTGTCGGGGTCGAGATGCCGGTGCGGCATCACGTAGGAATCCGGCTCGATGGCGTTGAGCAGGCGATGGCCGGGATAGTCGTCGCGCGGATGGAAATTGCGGTTCTTGCGTCGGCGCGGCGCCGCCTGGGCCTCGGCACTGACTTCGGCAAGCAGGGCCTGATCGATGAGCTGAATCATTGATAGACGATCTCGACGTTATCGGGCTGCAGCCAGGTGCCAAGCGCATCGAGCAAGGCGTCGTCGAGACGCACGCGCAAGCTGTCGCCGAGTTTCAACTGGCACTCGGCGCTGGCGTTGCGATACTGGATCATGACCGGCGCCGGCCCAGGGGCGAAGGGCGCCAGTAGCGATTTCAGTTTCTGCGCATCGGAATTGCCGTTCATCTTGAGCAGCAAATGCTTGGCGAACCGGGCCCGCGCCTCGCCCAGGGTCATCAGGCGCTCAGCGACGACGGCATTGCCACCGGAAAATTCGTCGTAGCGTACTTTCCCCTCGATGACCAGGACCTCGTCGGTGACGATCTTGTGCCGCTCGGCCTCGAACAACTCGTTGAACACCGACACCTCGACCATGGCCGTGCCGTCGTCGATCTGGACGAAAAGCATCTTGCCGCGGCGCGTCATCTGGGTGCGGATGCCAACCACGATGCCGGCGAGCGAAGTGAATTCCTTGGACGGCTCGAGACGATTGAGCGGCCGGCGGATGAAGCGCGACAGCTCCTTCTTGCAGGTGTTGTATGGGTGCCCCGAAAAGAAGAAGCCGAGCGCCGTCTTCTCTTCCATCAGCTGCGTCTTTTCGTCCCACGGCCGCACATTGACGTATTCCGGCGCGTGCTCCTCGGCCACTTCGGCGATATCGAACAGGCTGGTCTGCAGCGAATCGCGTTCCTTCTGCTCGGCGTAGTCCATGGCGATGCCGACCGAGGCGAGCAGCTTGTGCCGATCGGTATCGAGGCTGTCGAAGGCGCCGGCACGGATCAACGCCTCGATGGTACGGCGGTTGACCTGGCGCTTGTCGCAGCGCTGGCAGAAGTCGAACAGATCCTTGAACGGGCCGCCTTCCTGGCGCGCCTTGAGGATCACGTTGACGGCCTGTTCGCCGGTGCCCTTGATCGCCCCCAGGCCGTAGCGAATGGTCTCACGGTCGACCGGCTCGAAGCGGTACTGCGAGGCATTCACGTCCGGCCCGAGCATCTTCACCTTGTTGGCGATGGTGTCTTCGTAGAAGATCTTCACCGTGTCGGTGTTGTCCATGTCGGACGACAGGGTCGCCGCCATGAAAGCCGCACAGTGGTAACGCTTGAGCCAGGCCGTGTGGTAGGTAACGACGGCGTAGGCGGCGGTGTGCGACTTGTTGAAGCCGTATTCCGCGAACTTGGTCATCAGGTCGAACAACTGCTCGGCCAGCGCCGGATCGTAGCCGTTCTTCTTGGCCCCCTCGGCGATGGTCTCGCGGTGCTTGGCCATTTCCTCGGGCTTCTTCTTGCCCATCGCCCGGCGCAGCATGTCGGCGCCACCCAGCGTGTAGCCGCCGATGATCTGCGAGATCTGCATCACCTGTTCCTGGTACACGATGACGCCGTAGGTCGGCTCAAGACAGGCTTTCAGGTCCGGGTGGAAATAGTCGATGGCCTGCTGGCCCTTCTTACGCAGAATGAAGTCGTCCACCATGCCCGAGCCGAGCGGGCCGGGACGATAGAGCGCCAGCACAGCGATGATGTCTTCGAAACGGTCGGGCGCCAGCTTTTTCAGCAGCTTCTTCATGCCTTCCGATTCCACCTGGAAGATCGCCGTCGTATTGGCGTCCTTCAGGATCTGGTAGGCACCCGGGTCGTCGAAGCCGAGCGACATCAGGTCGAGCTTCTCGCCGGTCATGCGGCGGATGTACTCGACGGCCAGCTCGATAATCGTCAGGTTGCGCAGGCCGAGGAAGTCGAACTTCACCAGGCCAGCCTTTTCGACATCGTCCTTGTCGAACTGCGACACTGGCGAAGCATCGGCGCCGGTGGCCTGGTAGATCGGGCAGAAATCGGTGATCTTGCCCGGCGCGATCAAGACACCACCGGCGTGCATACCGACGTTACGGGTCAAATCCTCGAGACGACCGGCCAGGTCGAACAATTCGCGGATCGTTTCGCCATCCTGCTCGTCGGCCATCATCTCCTTCAGCGCCGGCTCCTGCTCCAGCGCTTCCGACAGCGACACCGGCTTGTTCTGAACAATCGGGATGAGCTTGGAAATGCGGTCGCACATCGAATACGGCAGGCCGAACACGCGGCCGACGTCGCGGATGACCGCCTTCGACGACATCGTGCCGAAGGTGGCGATCTGCGACACCGCTTCGGCGCCGTAGCGCTGGCGCACGTATTCGATGACGCGCCAGCGGTTGTCCTGACAGAAGTCGATATCGAAGTCGGGCATCGACACCCGCTCGGGGTTCAGGAAGCGCTCGAACAGCAGGGCATAGGCCAGCGGATCGAGGTCGGTAATGCGCAACGAGTAGGCGACCAGCGAACCTGCGCCGGAACCCCGGCCGGGGCCGACCGGCACGCCGTTCTGCTTGCCCCAGTTGATGAAGTCCGCCACGATCAGGAAGTAACCCGGGAAGCCCATCTGCAGGATGGTCTTGCACTCGAACTCCAGGCGCTCGTCGTACTCAGGCCGGCGCTGGGCGCGCACCGCCGGGTCCGGGTAGAGCTCCTGCAGGCGGACCTCCAGGCCTTCCTTGGCCTGCTGCACCAGATAGTCGTCGAGCGACATGCCGTCCGGTGTCGGGAAGAGCGGCAGGAAGTTCTTGCCCAGCGTCAGTTCGATATTGCAGCGCTTGGCGATTTCCAGCGTGTTTTCCAGCGCTTCCGGCAGGTCGGCGAACAGCTCGCCCATCTCGTCCTGCGACTTGAAGTACTGCTCCTCGGTATAGATCTTCGGCCGCCGATGGTCGCCCAGCACATAGCCCTCGGCGATGCAGACACGCGCCTCGTGCGCCTGGAAGTCATCGCGGTTCATGAACTGGATCGGGTGCGTCGCCACCAGCGGAATGCCGGTTTCGCCGGCCAGATCGGCCGTCTGCTGGACCATCGCCTCCTGTTGCGGCTGCCCGTAACGCTGTACTTCGAGATAGAAGGCACCGGGGAAGATCGCCTCCCAGGCCTGGGCCCGCTCGCCGGCCAGGTCGAAATTGCCGTTCAGCAGCGCCTCGCCGACATCGCCCAGATGCGCCCCGGACAGCGCAATCAGTCCGTCGCAACCAACCTCGGCAAACCACTCGCGGCGGATCTCGGCCCGGTCGCGCCGGCCTTCGATCACATAGGCCTTGGTCAGCAATTCGCACAGCTGGCGATACCCCTCGCGGTTGCGCACCAGCAGCAACAGGCGATAAGGAGCATCCGGTACATCCGCATTGGCGATCCAAACATCCGCCCCGGCAATCGGCTTCACCCCCTTGCCACGCGCCCCGGTGTAAAACTTGACCAGCCCGAACAGGTTGGCCAGATCGGTCAGCGCCATCGCCGGCATGCCGTCGCCGGCCGCGCGCTTGACCGCGTCGCCGATGCGGACGATACCGTCGGTCACTGAGTATTCGGAATGGAGGCGAAGGTGGACGTAGCGCGGGGAATTCATCGGCGAGATTTTACCGCGCCGGGCGGTAGCCGTTCGTGCAACCTTCGGCTAGATTAGCAAGTTCAAATAAATCAATGACCGGAGACACCCGATGGATACCCCCGAAGCCCTTGTATTGCGCGAGGACCGCGCCGACGGCCTGACCACGCTGACCCTGAACCGCCCGAACGCCTTCAACTCGCTGTCGAAGGACCTGCTGAGCGCGCTCCAGGCCGAACTCGATGCCATAGCCGCCAACGAAGCCGTACGCGTCGTCGTCATCGCCGGCGCCGGCAAGGCCTTCTGCTCGGGCCACGACCTGAAGGAAATGCGGGCCAATCACAGCAAGGAATACATGCAGGCGCTGTTCCGCCAGTGCGGCGAACTGATGCTGACCATCACGCGCATGCCGCAACCGGTCATCGCTCGCATTCACGGCATCGCCACGGCCGCCGGCTGCCAGCTGGTGTCGATGTGCGATCTGGCGGTGGCGGCGGATGTCTCGAAATTCGCCGTTTCCGGCATCAATGTCGGGCTGTTCTGCTCGACCCCGGCGGTCGGCCTGGCGCGCAATCTCGGACGCAAGGCCGCTCTGGAAATGCTGCTCACCGGCGAATTCATCGACGCCATGGAAGCCAAGGCCAAGGGCCTGGTCAATCGCGTCGTCCCGCTCGATGCGCTCGATGCCGAAATCGAGCGCCTGGCCGGCAGCATCCTGGCCAAGAGCGCCGTCGCCGTGCGCATGGGCAAGGGCATGTTCTACAAGCAGCTGGAAATGGGCCTGGTCGACGCCTACGACTACGCGGCCGAGGTGATGGCCTGCAACATGATGAGCGAAGACGCCGGCGAAGGCATCGATGCCTTCATGCAGAAGCGCAAACCGGAATACAAGGGACGCTGAACCTCAGGGTGGCGGCTGCAGGTGTAAATCTCTGCAAGCCGCCAGCCCACCGCTTCGGTAGGCGAGCGAAAATCGCCTAGCATTCCATCCATGAAACTTCGCACTGCCATGCTCCGCTCCGGATTGCTCATTGCGAGCCTTGTTACCTGTGCTTCGGTGCATGGCGCACCGGCTGGCGATCTGGCCACCTGCCGCAGCATCGCCGAGGATGCCGAACGTCTGCGCTGCTACGACAAGGCGACTGCCCCTGAGGCGGCCGACCCAGGCAAAGCAACAGACAAGGCCGCGACCGCAAGTGCCGCCGAAACCTCGCCGCCGTCCGAGCTGGCGACCACCACCTCGCTCTTGGGCCAAGCCTGGGAACTCGACCCGGAGCAACGAGGCCACATCCTGCGCATTCGCCAGTACAAGCCGGTCTATCTGCTGCCTTACTTCCACGCCAGTTCGGTCAATCAAACGCCGCACAGCCCGGCCACCGGCCATACCGTCAGCGAATCGCAGGGAATCCGGTCAGATGAAGCCAAGCTGCAGATCAGCCTGAAAACCAAGCTGGCCGAAGACCTGTTCGGCAACAATGGCGATCTGTGGTTCGGCTATACCCAAACCTCGCGCTGGCAGGTTTACACCTCAGGAATATCACGCCCCTTCCGGGAAACGAATCACGAACCCGAATTGATGATGCTCTGGCGTACCGATTACGACCTCGCCGGCTGGCGCGGACGCACGGTCAAACTGGGCATCAATCATCAGTCGAATGGCCGTTCGCTGCCGCTATCGCGTAGCTGGAACCGCCTGATGCTGTCGACCGATCTGGAATACAACGACTGGACGCTGAGCCTGCGTCCATGGTGGCGCATCCAGGAACCTGGCGGCCAGGACGACAATCCGGACATCTCCAATTACCTGGGCCGTGGCGACCTGCATTTGGTAAAACGCTGGGGCGAACATCAGCTTTCTGTGTTGTTGCGCCACAGTTTGCGCAGCGGCCACAACAGCCATGGCGCGGTACAGGTCGACTACGCCTTTCCCATCGCCGGCGAATTGCGCGGCCACCTACAATGGTTTTCCGGTTACGGCGAGAGCATGATCGACTACAACCACCGCGCCAACTACTTCGGCGTCGGCGTGTCCTTGCTGGAGTGGTACTGACCCCGCCGAATCAGGCGGGACTGCCTTGCGGCGCGAGATCGTCGTCTGCGTCGCGGAGTATCTGCCGATTCCGCATCAGCAAGGCGAAAAACTCGCTTTCGCTCATTTCGACCTCTTCCACCCCCGGCAATCGGCGCTCTACAGCGCGACGGCGCTCCTTCCATCCGGCGGGGGGACCTGAATCTAACTGACGGCGTTCATCAGATTTACGGCGGCAATCTTTGGGCTTCATAGTGAGTTAAGGGGGGCGGCACTAATCTGGCAAAAATTCTAGCCAACTCAAACTCACCAAACAATATATCCAAACGCCTAATGGGAAATGACGATATCAATATTCACAAAGGCAAGTTACTGAACTGACGCGGTTTAAGCACTGAAAAATCCCGGCAGGCCTAGTCCGGATATTTTTGCTCGCCATCGCCCCCCGGCATTTATCGCGAAGCGGGTTAAAATCCGCCCCCATGCCCTCCTCCCTCACTCCCGCCCGCCAGAGCCTGCTGCTCTTCCTGCTCGCGCTCGCCGTGTTGATCCCGGGCATCTGGGAAACCACCGGCCTGACCGGCAAGGACGAGTTCTTTCTCGGCCTGCGCACCCCCATGGAGATGATCGAGGGCGACCACTGGCTTGTCCCCTTCCTCGACGGCGCACCGCGCATCCGCAAGCCGCCCCTGCTCTACTGGTTGGGCCGGACGAGCTATGAACTCTTTGGCATCTCGCTGAGCAGCGCCCGCCTTGTCGCCGTGCTCTTCGCCGCGCTGCTTGTGGTATCGACCGCCGGCATCGCCCGTCGCCTGTCCGGCAAGGCGGCAACCGGCTGGATCGCCGGCGCCGTCATGCTCGGCTGTCTCGGTCTGGCGACCGAAGGCCGGCGTTTCATGCTCGACGTGCCGGTAGCCGCATTGTCGGCTGCCGCTTTCTGGTGCTTCCTGAACTGGCTGGATTTTCGCCGTTTTTACTGGTGCACCGCAGCAGTGCTCCTGCTGGCCGCCGGCTTCCTGACCAAGGGCCCCATCGTCGCGCTGGTTTTCGGCGGCGGCTGCCTCGGCCTGCTCGCTGCCGACCGCCTGCGCTTCGGCGACCTGCAGCGGCACTGGAAACTCCTGCTGACGCACACGCTGCTGTGGGCGCTGCTTGCCCTGCCCTGGTTCTTCGTCGTCCGCCTGCTCTACCCCGAGGCGGCGCAACTGGTGCTGGCCGACGAACTGGAATCGCGCCAGTTCTTCAGCCTGTCGCCCGGCATCGTGCTCGGCCTGCTCAACATCGGCCTGCCTTGGGTGTTCGTTTTTGCCGTCGGTGCCTGGCTGCTGCGCCGCGAACATGGCGCCGGACGCGTCGCCCTGGTCTGGTTCCTCGCCACTTTCCTGCCCTTCCTGCTGATCAAGAGTTTTGACCGCTACCTGATCGGCTCGCTGGTGCCTTTCGCCATCCTGACGGCCGTTGCCCTACCGGAAATCACGGCGCGCTGGCCCTTCCGCCTGGGCGCCCTGGTCGCCGTACTGCTGGGCGGTGGCATCGCCGCCTTCGCCGGGTGGTTCCACCTCGGCGGCTGGTACTGGCTGATCCTGCCGGCGCTCTACCTGCTCTGGGCCTGGTGGCAACCCCGCCCACTGTGGCACCGCCTGGCGGCACCGATGGCCTACTGGACCGCGCTGCTCTGGGGCGTTTTCCCGGCACTCGGCGTAAATGCCGTACCCGCCGAGGTCGTCGCTTTCGGACAGAAGCAACAAGTCGCCATGTTCGACGGCCCGCAACCGGCCATGCTGCCGACCCTGAGTGGCCAGGCGCATCGCCATTACGCCCGTCTCGACCGCTTCGACCTGACCGAGATCGCCGCCCTCAAAACCCCGGTATTTCTCGAAGAACAGGACGAACCACGTTTCTTTGCCGATGTTGCGGCCGCCAACATGAGCGCGAGCCCGCTGGGTAGCTATACCACGCTGGCCTCGCACGGTTCCGGCCTGCGCTTCGCCCGTATCGGTGCTACGCGCGCCGACTGGCAGGCGGCATTCGCCCAACGCTCTTTGGCACCACTGATGACCACGGTGCGCTGGTACGAGGTGCTGCCCCAATGATCCGCCTGCCCGAACCGCTGCATCGCTGGGGGCCGATGGCCCTGTTCATCGGCGCCCTGGGCATGGCGCTATGGCGCGCCCCCAGTGCCGAACCGCCGGCCTTCGAGCCCCCGCCCCCGGCAAAAGCGAGCGCCTTGCCGGCGCAGTTCGCTGGCGAACAATTGCCGCGCGTCGCCGAATCGGCGCATGCCGCCACACTGGCCCAGTTGCCGGACGGTCGCATCGCTGCCGCCTGGTTCGCCGGCAGCCGCGAAGGCGCTGACGACGTCGCCATCTGGTTCAGTACGCTGGAGCCAAGCGGCTGGAGCACGCCGAGCCGCATTGCCAGCCGCGAGACGACCGCCGGCGGCACCTTCGCCTACCTGCGCAAGATCGGCAATCCGGTGCTCTACAGAGAAGGCAACTGGCTGCACCTGTGGTACGTCAGCGTCGCCCTCGGCGGCTGGGCCGGCAGCTCGATCAACCACAGCCAATCAACCGATGGCGGCCGCACCTGGAGCAAGCCGACCAAGCTGCAGACCTCGCCCTTCGCCAACATCAGCACGCTGGTCCGCATACCGCCCGTCCCTTTGGCCGACGGTGGGCTGGGCCTGCCGGTCTATCACGAATTCATCGCCAAGCACGGTGAGTGGCTACGCCTGTCGGCCACTGGGCGTATCGTCGACAAGATACGCATGCCGCACGAGGTGCGTACCCTGCAACCGGCCGTCGTTGCCCTCGATGCACAGCGGGCGCTGGCCGTGCTGCGCGACGCGGGCCCTGGACCAGGCCGGGTGCGTACGGCGATCACTGCCAACGGGGGCCAACAATGGCAGGCCGGCCCAACCCTGGACGTGCCCAACCCGAATTCCTCGGTCGCCCTGCTGCGTCTGCCGAGCGGCCGCCTGCTGCTAGCCGGCAACCCGCAAAACAACCGTGACGCCATGCTGCTCTGGCTCTCCGCCGACGAAGGCCAGACCTGGCAAGCCAGTCGCACGATCGAATCGGCTGCCGACGGCGGTGCCGAGTTTTCCTACCCCTCGCTGCTGCTGGCGCGCGACGGACGCATTCACCTCGCCTACACCTGGCGCCGCCAAGGCATCAAGCACGTCGCCTTCAGCGAAGCCTGGCTGGAAGGAGAAGCGCAATGAACTGGTTGGCCGGCTACGGTCTGCTCGCCCACGGCATCATTTTTGGTTCGCTCGCCTGCCTGCTGCCGCTCGGCGAATTCCGCCAACGCGTCGCCCTGGCGGCGACGACGCTGGCCATGCTGATCGGCATCGCACCGGCGCTGCATGGCGTGTTCGGCACGCCATCGCTGACGCTATTGCAATTGGCGCTCTGGTTATTGCTCGGCCGGCCTTCGCCGCTGACGTTCCGGCCGGCAGCCGGACTGCTCGTCTTCGCCGTGCTCTTCTATGCCACGGCGCTCGGCCTCGGGCCAATCGACCCCTATTCCCTCGGCTATCAACCCTGGCCATTGCTGGCGGCACTCGCGCCGGTCGGCATCGCGCTATGGTGGCGCCAGCTGAACGCTTGGCTGGTCATCCTCGCCATCGACCTGCTGGCCTACGCCAGCGGAATCTTCGCGAATCTGTGGGATGTACTGATCGATCCGCTGCTCGTCCTCGTGGCGCTGGCGGTAGTCGCCAGGCAAGGGGGGCTCCGCTTTATCGCAGCAAGGCGTCGCTGATCAGGCGGCGGATGCTGCCCGCCTCGAAAGGTTTGTCGCAAATGGCCGAAACACCGGCCCGCTCGACGGCCGCCAAGCGCCCCATGTTCTGCTCGCTGGTCACCATCAGCACCGGCACGCCGGCCTGCCAGCTCTGCGTACGGATGTATTCGGTCAGTTCGCGACCATCCATTTCCGGCATGTTGTAGTCGGTAATGACCAGGTCGACCATGGTGTCCTGCAAGGCAGCGACCGCCTCTTTACCATTGACCGCCTCGGTGATGCGCTCGATGCCCAATTCTTCGAGCAGTCGGCGCAGATGGCGACGCGAGGCCAGGCTATCGTCGACCACCAGTACCCGCAGGTTCTCGATTTCGCTGACGTCCACATCGCCCGGCGGGCTCAGGTAATCGGCCGCAGCGTAGAGCGCGCGCGACAACTGCTGTTCGGTGAATGGCTTGGCGACGATGCTGCAGGCACCGGATTGACGCACCGGCTCGAGCACCTGCGGCCGGGTTTCACTGGAAATCAGAATAAAGGGGATGGTTTCCAATCCCGCATCCTCACGCATGGCTGCGACGAGTTCGGTCCCGGCCATGTCCGGCAGGTAAAGGCTGCTGATGACCACATCCCATTCGCCGCTGCCCAACAACGCCAGAGCCTGGGCCGCCGTTTCGGCCACCTGGGTTTTACGTACGCCTTGATTTTCGAGCATGCGACCAACCACGGTAGCCTGCATATGGGAGGGCTCGACCAAGAGGACGGAAAGGTCGGCCAGGGACGTCGTCAATGCCATGCGCGCACTCCGGATGCGAGAGGAATGAGCGCACTATAGCGCGCCTCGCCGCTCTCGGCGAGGCTAGGGCTTGTTCGCAGCAACCGGCAGGACTGCGAACAAGCCCAACGCCATCAACCAGCGAACTTGCCGGCGATTTCGGCGACGCGGGCGCCGTAACGCTTGGCGGTATCGAGATCGCCGCTCGGGATTTCATCGGCCCCGACATCCGACGGGCATTGCACCATCAGACCGACCGAACCGCCCAGACTGTTGATGTCGGCACGGGTCGCCGCCTTGGTGTTGCTCGGTAGCAGGCCGAGGCTGACCCACAGGCCGCCCTGTTGCGACGCCAAGGTCTGCAGATACATCATGGTCGCCCCCTTGTCGCCGATCGGGCTGGCGCTGCAGGTGAAGCCACCGAACACCTTGTCCTGCCAGGCGCGGGTGAACCAGGCCTTGGACGAGGCATCGGCAAATTTCTTGAACTGCCAGCTCGGGCCGCCCATGTAGGTCGGCGTGCCGAAGATGATGGCATCGGCTGCGTTCAGGCTGGCCCAGGCGGCTTCCGGCAGGTTGCCTTCGGCATCGATGGCCAGCAGTTCGGCGCCGGCGCCCTCGGCGACGTATTCGGCAACGCGCTTGGTATGGCCATAGCCGGAGTGATAGACGACAACGATCTTGCTCATGGTGTTCTCCTGGAAAAAACGATCAAGCGATGGGGGGTAGGTCGAAAAGCAGGAATTCGCTCTCTTCCTGGGCGACAAATTCAAGCAGGCTTTCGGCAGCGATCTTGGCACCGTCGCCGGCACTCAGGTTTTTGCCGTTTATGGTCAGTGCACCGCAGATGACCTGCACGTAGGCCAGCCGAGCGCTGGACAAGGCATATTCGAGCGTCTTGCCGGCTTCGAGCACGCTGGCGTACAGGCGGGCATCCTGGCCGATGGTCGTGCTGCCCTCAGCACCGTCGGGCGAGGCGACCAGGCGCCAGCGGTTATGCATGCCGGCCACCGGCAGTTCCTGCTGCTCGTAGCTGGCCGAACCGCCGCGCTGCGCCGGCTCGATCCAGATCTGCAGCAGATGGGTTTCCTCGCTGGCCGACGGATTGAACTCGCTATGCAGGATGCCCTTGCCGGCGCTCATGCGCTGTACTTCGCCGCGCTGGATGACGCCGCCGTTGCCGAGGCTGTCCTTGTGCTCCAGCCCACCGGACAGGATGTAGGTGACGATCTCCATGTCGCGGTGGCCGTGCATGCCGAAACCGGCACCCGGCTGGACGCGGTCTTCGTTGATGACGCGTAGCGCGCCCCAACCCATTTCCTCGGGGTCGTAGTATTCGGCAAAAGAAAAACTGTGCTTGGCCAACAACCAGCCATGATCAGCCTGTCCGCGCTCTGCTGAGGGTCTGAGGATTACCATCCCGCTCTCCTTGTGAATAATTCATATCGCTTTGGCTCCATGTTAGGCGTAGAGTTCAGCCAGGAATAGCGAATTAATCTGGACAAATCGTTTAATTTTTTTCATATGAAGATTTCGCTCGAACTGATCGAAATGCTCGACGCCATCGATCGCCACGGCAGCTTCTCGGCCGCTGCTGAGGCGCTTTACCGTGTGCCGTCGGCCATTTCGCACGCCGTCGCCAAGCTGGAAAACGATCTCGGCACGCAACTCTTCGTCCGCGAAGGGCGCCGCGCCACCCTCAACGAAGCCGGCCGCACCCTGCTCGGCGAAGGCCGCCACCTGTTGCGCACCGCCGGCGAACTGGAACGCCGCGTCCAGCGCATCGCCAGCGGCTGGGAGGCCGAGTTGCGTATCGCGCTCGACGCCATCATCCCGGTCGAAAGGCTCTACCCACTACTCGAACGCTTCTACGCCGCCGGCCACGGCACGCAGATCCGTCTCACCCATGAAGTGCTCGGCGGCACCTGGGATGCGCTGGCCACCGACCGGGCCGACCTGGTCATCGGCGCTCCTGGCGACATGCCGGCCCGAGCTGGCATCGCCAGTCGGCAGCTACTGCCCGACACCCGCTTCGTCTTCGCCGTCCCGCCGGGACACCCGTTGGCGAGTTGGGAAGGCCCGATCCCCGATAGCGAGCTTCGCCGTTACCGCGCCATCGTCATCGCCGACACGTCCACGGAGCTCGACGCACGCACCGTCGGCTTGCTCGAAGGGCAGAACGTGTTGCGCATTCCCGATATCCGCAGCAAGCTCACCGCCCAACTGGCCGGCCTCGGCATCGGCCACCTGCCCTACTGGCTGGCCGCCCCCGAAATTGCCGCCGGCCGCCTGGTCGAGAAGACCGTAGTCGCCCAACGGCCCACTCTGCCACTCAATCTCGCCTGGCAAAACCGCCATGTCGGCAAGGCCTTATCGTGGTTTCTCGCAGCTCTGAACGACGAGACAACACGCGCAGAAATGCTGCTCGGTATGTAGCCCGATTATTCTGACGACAATAAAGACGAATGATGCTATCTTGAGAACTGACAAAAAAGGCAAAGAGACAAAATCCAAACCGACATCTCACCATGAGTCAGGAAGGGCCGCTTCTCTCGCGTTTGCATCAAAGTCGCCGCATTGCCTGGCTAGTTCTGGCCAGCCTGCTGACGGCCACTTGGTTTGCCGCTTATTTCCTGCAACGAAGCAGCGAACACCTGATTGAGCAACGTTTCCTCTACCGCGCAGAACAGGAGCGCGGAAGGATTCTCGCCCGTATGGAGACTTATGCGCAGATCCTGCGCGGGGGGGCTGCGCTATTCAATGCCAGCGCCTGGGTCAGTCGTCAGGAATGGCATGACTACGTCGCCCACCTCGAAGTCAACAAAACCCTGCCAGGCATCCAGGGCATAGGCTTCGCTCAGATGGTTCCGGCCACGCACCTGTCCGAGCACGAACGGGAGATTCGCAACGAAGGCTTCCCGGAATACGCCATACGACCAGCTGGCGAACGCCCGGTCTATAGCAGCATCGTTTACCTTGAGCCTTTCTCCGAGCGCAATCTACGCGCCTTCGGTTACGACATGTTTTCCGAGCCGATCCGACGCGCCGCGATGGAGCAGGCGCGTGACACGGGCGAACCCGCACTTTCCGGCAAGGTCACGCTGGTCCAGGAGACGGAACATGACGTACAGCCTGGTTTCCTCATCTACCTACCTGTCTATCAACGGGCCCTGCCCAGCGCCACCGTCGAGCAGCGACGGGCTGCACTGGTTGGCTTCGCCTACAGCCCCTTCCGTGCCCACGATCTTTTCCGGGCGATGATCGACTCCGACAACAAGGACGTCGAATTGGAGCTTTACGACGGCGAAACTACCCCCGCCAAACTGCTGTTCGATTCGCATGTCGAGCGGACAAACGTACGACATGGACGCTGGAGGGCAACGCTACCCATCACTTTCGCGGGACATCAGTGGACGGCGCAGTTCCGCAGCCGCCCCGAATTCGACAAGGTGACCGCACCGACGCTCCCCCTCAGTATCGCCATCAGCGGCACCTTGCTCTCCCTGATGGTATTTTTCTGGCTGCTGCGCAGCCAGCGCTTCCAGGAAACACAGGAACTGCACGCCAGACAATTGCGGGAAGACGAGGCCCGTCTCCGCACACTGATCGACGCCATACCCGACCCGATCTGCCTCCAGGACGGCAAAGGCCAATGGACCGAAGCCAATGCCCAGATGAAGGAAATGTTGGCTCTCAACGGGGAGAGCTATCGCGGCAAGACCAGCGAAGAGCTGGCCGCAGAATTGCCCGGCGCAAGCCGCGTGCTCTCGCTGTTGAATGCCGACGACCGGAGTTGGCAGGCAACTCCCGCCGACCATCTGGAATGGCGGATCGAACTCGACCGCGACCACCAGACGCACACCTTCGACGTCGTCAAGGCGCCGCTATTCACCCCCCAAGGAGAACGCCTGGCCTTGGTCACCGTCGGGCGTGACATCAGCGCCCGTGTCGAAGCGGAAAATGCCCTGCGCGAGGCCGAAAAGCGCTTCCGCGCCTTGGTCGAGCAATCGCTGGTCGGCGTTTACATCATTCAGGACTCGTATTTCCGCTACGTAAATCCATATTTCGCCAAGGTGTTCGGCTACCAGACAGCGGATGAAATCGTCGATCGTATCCCGGTGATGGAACTCGTCATTCCCGAAGATCGGCCATTGGTTAGCGAGAACGTCCGGCGCCGACTAAGGGGTGAAATTTCGTCCATCCACTACGAAACGCGAGGACCACGCCGGGATGGCAGCCTCGTCGACTTCGAGGTCTTTGGCTCGACCATTGAATACGATGGCAAACCTGCGGTAATCGGCGTCCTGCTTGACATCACGGAACGCAAGCAAGCGGAGACTGAACTGGCCCGCCATCAGGAAACCCTGGAAGAGGAGGTGGCCGCACGCACGGCCGACCTGCGCGTCGCCAAGGAGGCTGCAGAAACGGCCAACCGGGCGAAGAGCACCTTCCTGGCCAACATGAGTCACGAATTGCGCACGCCGATGAATGCCATTATCGGCATGACCCATCTGTTGAGCCGTGAAATCACCGACCCCGGCCAGCGTTCGAAGCTCAGTAGCATCGGCGAAGCCGGGATGCACCTGCTCGACCTGCTCAACGACGTGCTCGACCTCTCCAAGATCGACGCCGAACGCATGAGCCTGGAGCAAGTTCCCGTTGACGTGGGCGGCTTGCTCGACCGTGTCGGGCGCCTGATGGCGGAACGCGTTTCCGCCAAGGGCCTGAGTTGGCGCGAGGAAATTCCGGACGAGATCAGGCAATTGACGGTACTCGGCGATCCGGTTCGCCTGCAGCAGATTCTGCTCAACCTGACCGGAAATGCCGTCAAATTCACCGAACAAGGCGGCATCACCCTGGCCGCCCGCCTGGAGGGTGAAAGGAACAGCCATGTCACGCTGAAGATTTCGGTAAGCGACACGGGCATCGGCATCCCCAAGGAAGCGCAGCAACGTATCTTCCTTCCTTTCGAGCAGGCCGATGGCTCGATCACGCGTCGACATGGCGGGACCGGCCTGGGACTGACCATCGTCCGCCAGCTCGCTCGCCTGATGAACGGCGACATTTCGGTTGATAGCGAGCCTGGAGAAGGATCCACCTTTACGCTCAGCCTGCGCCTGGAGCGGGCGCCGACGCCGGCCGAGGGCGATATCGAACATGCGGCGCCGACACCGGACGAGGCGCTGGCCATCCTGAAGGTCTGCCACCACAACAAGCGTTTGCTGCTGGTCGAAGACGACCCGGTCAACCAGCAGGTCGCCCAGGCGATGCTGAGCGGCATGGCCGGGCTACAGGTCGACCTTGCGGAAGATGGCGAAATCGCCGTGGCCAAGGCCGGTCAGCAGGCCTACGACCTGATCCTGATGGATCTGCAACTGCCCAAGCTGGACGGCCTGGCGGCCACCCGCTGCATCAGGGCACTGCCCGCCTATGCCCGCACGCCGATCATCGCACTGACCGCCAATGCCTTTGCCGACGATCGCGAAAACTGCCTGCAGGTCGGCATGAACGACTTCATCGCCAAACCGGTCAGGCCGGAGTCGCTGTACGGCACGCTGGCCCACTGGCTGGACACGCTGGACTGAGACCCCGTTTTTTGCCCATTTTGGGCGGTGCACCGCAGCAGTGAGAAAAGGTGCTCTTACTCGGCTTCGACCCAATCGATGATGGCCTGCCACTGTTCGACATCGCGCTCGGCGCGCGAGGGCGGCAGGTCGAAGATGGTCAGGCCGACGGCCGAAGCCTGCACATAGACCTGCGTGTCGCGCAGATAGGCCAGCACCGGCAGGTCGTAGGTGGCGAAGAATTTCTCCAGTTCGCCGGCAGCGCGGGTCCGTGCATCAACCCGCATGCCGATCACCGCCACGTCGGCCTTGCCCTTGCGCACGGCCTTTTCGGTGAGTAGCGCATCGAGAAAATGACGCGTCGCCCGCATGTCGAACATCGACGGCTGCACCGGCACGATGACGCGCGTGGACAGCTTCAACACCTTGTCCAGCATCTTGCCGTGCAGGCCGGCCGGCGTGTCGAGCACGACCCGGCTGGTGCCCTTGGGCGGGCGGGCGATGTCGTCCGGGCCGATTTCCCAGGTATCGATGGTCGGCAGTTCGAAGGGGCGCAGGGCCAGCCATTCGCGCGCCGACTGCTGGCGATCGATGTCGCCCAGCATCACGTCCTCGCCCTGATGGGCGAAATAACCGGCGAGGTTGGTCGCCAGCGTGCTCTTGCCGGAACCGCCCTTGGGGTTGGCCACGAGAAAAGCCTTCATGCCTGCGCCTCCCGTTTGGCCAGGATGCTGCGCACCAGATTGACGTGTTCGCGCAGCGTGTAAACGAGGTCGGTAAAGCCCAGCGGTACGCGCAGGCTGGCCGCCTCGTCGTCGAGCGCGTCGAGACGCTCCCGGTATTCCTGCAACCTGGCCGGATCGAAATGGTTCTTCAGGTCGTCCTCCAGGAATTTCAGTTCGCCGTAGCAGCGGAACACCTTGGAACGCACGCGCCACGTATAAACCGCCGGGGCGATCTTGAGCAGCGGAATGAGCAGGGCGAAGATCGGCACCAGCATGACGATCAGCCGGTCAGCCAGCACCGCCAGCCAGAAGGGCAAATAACGCTGCAGGAAAGGCGCGCCGGACTTGAAGTAGCGCGCCGCCTCGGGCGACAGGGGCAGCATCTGGTCCTTGTAGGCGGGGAATTCGCCCGGATCCTGGAAGAATCCGTTCTTGCCATGCACTTCGCTGGCCGCCTGCAGCAGCAGCGATTGCAGCGCCGGGTGCAAGTCGTCGCGAACGATCAGGTTGGCCGTCGGGGCCAGCAGCTTGATGTCTTCCGGCGGGAAATCGCGCACCAGATCGGCCACGCCGTGCGGAAAGGTGAGCTTGGTCAGGAAGGGGAAGCGGCGCTGGTAGGCGGAAGCCTGCGAGAAGCTCATGACCTTGATGCCCGGCGAACGCAGCAAGACCTGCACCACCGGTGCCCGCTCGGCGGCGATGACGAAGGCGGCGTCGATGCGGCCCTGCTGCAATTCCTCGGCCGCTTTCAGGCCGGAAAGTGCGACCAGATTGTTGCCGATGGGAATCTCATTGGCCGCCAGCAGTTGCTGCGCCAGCTGGCGCACACCCGAGCCCTCCTGGCCGATGGCGATGCGCTTGCCCTTGAGGTCGGTCAGCCGCTCCAGCTTGCGCTCGCCGCGGTAGAACACCCAGACCGGCTCGTAGAACATGCTGCCCAGCGAGAGCAGGCCGGAATCATCCTCCTCATCCGGATCGTCCTTGGGCGGAATGACGCCACCTTGAACGAAGCCGATTTGCGCCTCGTCGCTCTTCAGGCGTTCGAGGTTTTCCAGCGAGCCGGCCGAGGTTTTCACCTCCAGCGTAATGCCGTCGCGCGCCAGGATGGTCGCGTAGCGCTGGGCGAACTGGTAGTAGGCGCCAGAATCGGCGCCGGTGGTGATGACGATCTTCTTCGGCGGCGCCGGTTGAACGAACTGGTAGGCGACGACGAAGCCGATGCCGGCAATCAGGATGATCCACCAGGCGGTGGCGAACAGGTCGCGCAGGGAAAGGAGTCCAGCTTTGAGTTTGGCCATCATGGAATCAGGATTGTCGAGCCGGTGGTCTTGCGCGCCTCAAGGTCGATATGGGCTTGCGCGGCGTCCTTTAGCGCATAGCGCTGATTGATCTCGATACGCACCTTACCGGAGCCGACAACGTCGAACAGTTCTTCACCCAAGGCCACCAGATCGGCGCGCTTGGCGGTGTAGGTCATCAAGGTCGGCCGCGTGATGAACAGCGAGCCTTTTTGCGACAGCTGGATCAGGTCGACCGGTGGCACCGGACCGGAGGCATTGCCGAAGGAAACCAACATGCCGAGCGGGCGCAGCGAATCGAGAGAGCCGGCAAAAGTCGCCTGGCCGACGCCGTCGTACACCACCGGCACGCCTTCGCCGCCAGTGATTTCACGGACGCGCTGGGCGAAATTCTCGGTCGTGTAGTCGATCACGTGGTCGCAACCATGCGCCTTGGCCAGTGCCGCCTTGGCTGGCGAACCGACCGTGCCGATCACTGTCGCCCCCAGCGCCTTGGCCCACTGGCAGGCGATCAGGCCAACACCGCCGGCCGCGGCGTGGATCAGCACCGCGTCACCCGGTTGCACACGATAGGTGCGGCGCAGCAGGTAGGCCGAGGTCAGGCCTTGCAGCATCATGGCCGCTGCGGTTTCGAAAGAAATGGCGTCCGGCAGCTTCAACAGGCGATGCGCCGGAATATTGCGCGCTTCGGCATAGGCGCCAACCGGCCCGCCGGCATAGGCCACGCGGTCGCCGACGGCGACTTCGCTGACACCCTCGCCCACCGCCTCGACAACGCCGGCACCTTCGAGGCCGATACCGGAGGGCAGCGGCAGCGGATAAAGGCCGGTACGGTGATAGGTATCGATGTAGTTCAGGCCCACCGCGTGGTGGCGCACGCGCGCCTCACCGGCGGCCGGAGCCGGCAGTTCGACGTTCTCCCAGCGCAGGACTTCAGGGCCGCCGGGCTGATGGAAACGGATGGCGTTGGGCATGGGTGTCTCCTTGTCGTTATGTCAGACGAAAAGGTTATCACCGCCGGGCCGCAACGTTCCACCTTGGCCGGGTGAAATTTGCCCGTTTTGCCATGTGCACCGCAGCAGCGGCGCCATAAATCAGACCGGCGTCAGCTTGGCGTATTCCAGCGCCAGCCACTTCATGCCGGCGCCGCCGAAATTGACCTGCACGCGCGCATCGGCGCCGCGGCCTTCGGTGGAGACGATGACGCCGATGCCGAACTTGGCATGCTCGACCGTCTGCCCGATACGCAGGCCACCGGCTGCCGGTTGCTCCGCATAGCCGCCGCTGCTCCGACTGGACGAACCATAGCCGCCGTAGCTCGGCTCCGGCGCGGCCTTCTTGTTCAGCTTGAGCAGCAACTCCTCGGGAATTTCATCAAGGAAGCCGGAGGGCGTGCAGTAGCGGGTCTGGCCGTGCAGCATCCGCGTCTGAGCGCAGGAAAGGTAAAGCCGCTGGCGGGCTCGGGTGACGGCGACGTACATCAGCCGACGCTCCTCCTCCAGCCCGTCCTTGCCCTCGTTGATCGAGTTGTCGTGCGGGAAGAGGCCCTGTTCCAGACCGGTGATGAAGACCACGTCGAATTCTAGGCCCTTGGCGGCGTGCACCGACATCAGCTGCACCGCCTCCTGGCCTTCGCCGGCCTGATGCTCGCCGGCTTCCAGCGAAGCGTGGCTGAGGAAGGACACCAGCGCGCCACCTTCGCCGATGGCACCTTCATCGTCGATGAAAGTGGCGGCGGCGTTGATCAGTTCGTCGAGGTTCTCCAGCCGCTCCTGGCCTTCCTTTTCCAGCCGGTAATGCTGAACCAGGCCGGATTTCTCGATGACGTGCTCGATGATCTCGGGCAAGGGCAGGTTGGCGGTTTCCTGACGCAGGCTTTCGATCAGGCGGATGAAGGCCCCCACCGTCTGCCCGGCCTTGCCGGTCAGCGAGGCAGCGGCGTTGTACAGGCTGCTGTTGCACTGGTGCGCCGTGGCTTGCAGGTTTTCCAGCGAACGCGCGCCGATGCCGCGGGTCGGGAAATTGACCACACGCAGGAAGGCGGTGTCGTCGTCCGGGTTACCCAGCAGCCGCAGGTAAGCCAGCGCGTGCTTGATTTCCTGGCGCTCGAAGAAGCGCAGGCCGCCATAGACCTTGTACGGCACGCCCTTGGTGAACAACTCGTGTTCGAGGACGCGCGATTGGGCGTTGGAGCGGTAGAGGATGGCGATCTGCGTCGGCGTCTGGCCGTCGCGGATCAATTCGCGAATCTCGTCGATGACGAAGCGCGCCTCGTCGAGATCGGAATAGGCCTCGAAGCAGCGGATGCGCTCACCCTCGCCAGCGTCGGTCCACAGGTTTTTGCCCAGGCGCTCGCGGTTGTGCTTGATGATGGCGTTGGCCGCCGCGAGGATATTGCCGTGCGAGCGGTAGTTCTGCTCCAGACGGATGATGTTCTCTCCGCAGTAATCGCGCTCGAAGTCGCGCATGTTGCCGACCTCGGCGCCGCGGAAGCGGTAGATCGACTGGTCGTCGTCGCCCACCGCAAAAACCTTCGCCCCGCCCCCGGCCAGCAGTTGCAGCCAGGCGTATTGCAGGCGGTTGGTATCCTGGAACTCGTCGACCAGCACATGGCGGAAGCGCTGCTGGTAATGCGTGCGCAGCGGCTCGTTGCGTTGCAGCAATTCATAGCAGCGCAGCAGCAGTTCGGCGAAATCACAGACCCCTTCGCGGTTGCACTGCGCCTCGTATTCGGCGTAGAACTCGACGCGCTTCTGCGTGTAGCTGTCGTAAGCCTCGGCCTGCGCGGCACGCACGCCCTGCTCCTTGTGCGCATTGATGAAATGGCACAGCTCGCGCGGCGGGTATTTCTCGTCGTCGATGTTCAGGTTCTTCAACAGGCGCTTGACCATGGCCAGCTGATCGCCCGAATCGAGAATCTGGAAAGTCTGCGGCAGCCCGGCCTCGCGGTAATGGGCGCGCAACATGCGATTGCACAGGCCATGGAAAGTGCCGATCCACATGCCACGCACGTTGATCGGCACCAGCGCCGACAGGCGCGCCGTCATTTCCTTGGCCGCCTTGTTGGTGAAGGTCACCGCCAGTACGCCATGCGGTCCGACCTGGCCGGTCGAGATCAGCCAGGCGATACGCGTCGTCAACACCCGCGTCTTGCCGCTGCCCGCACCGGCCAGGATCAGCGCATGCATCGGCGGCAGGGTGACGGCCTGGAGTTGCTGGGGATTCAGGTTGGCGAGCAGGTCGGACATGGGCGGATCGATTTTCTGAAAAAACGTGTTTTCCGAGGCAGATTGCGGCAAATGGGCAATTGGTCAGACCACATTGTTGCATTTGTGCAACGCAACATTTTCCAATCTGGCAAAACTGAAAATGGCGTTTTATGGGCTAGCAGTATACTTCGCAAAAAATATATTGCAGTGCACAAAACTTATTACCCACAAGGCAGTCTTAAAACTTGAGTGGTTACCACCACGCAACAACGGAGAACAACCATGAACAGCATGAACGCACCGAAGATCCTCCCCTGGATAGCCCGCAAGGCCGGCATCAGCGACGACCTCGCCCTGAAGCTGTGGCGCCGCGCCGTCAGCGAAGCCGAATACCTCACCGGCAAGGCCGAAGGTTCCGATTTCTGGGCCCTGTCCGTCGAGCGCTTCCTCGCCATCGTCGAGGACGAATGTTCCGACAGCCCGGCCTACAAGCTCGCTCCGGCCCCGCAACTGGCCTGGATGTGGCGTCATCAGTCGCGCATGTCGCTGCTCTCGCTGATGGCAGCACAAAATGCCTATCGCTTCTGGCAAAACGCCTGGGGCAACCTCTACACGCAGAAAAAAGCGGCCTGAGTCGTACTGCGGATTGCGGCTGGCTCCATCGTGCAGGGTGGGGTGGTCGCTGGAGCCGGGATATTCCGGCTCCCATATAGACCCCGGACCTATCGGTGATGCCGTAGGACGGGGTTTCGTTTTTTTGCCTTGCTCTTAGCGGGAAGGCGGACTGCTTTAGGGCTGCGTTCCGCCCTGACGGCGGACATACTTTCTTTTGCTTTGCCAAAAGAAAGTAGCCAAAGAAAAGGCAACCCCTGGGTCGGCGGTGGGCTGCGCCCACTTCCTTCCGCTACTCGGCTGGCCGGGCGGTTCGCATGAACTCGCCTGCGGCTCAAACAAAGCGAACCGACTACCCCCGGCCAACCTGCGTTGCTCAGCGCCTCTCAAGGGGCCCGGAAAACCGCATGCCGCTGATAGGCCTCTCCGTCATTCCCGCGAAAGCGGGAATGACCATGGGAATACTGACTGCTGCGGTGCACTGCCTAAAAAGGCAAAAAACCAAACGCCAGCCTTTCAGCGGCGATCGGTTTTCAACCTCCCGTGGGAGACGCCGAGCAACGCAGGAGTTCGCGGAAAAAGGGCGAGGACTGTCTGAGGCCCGAAGGGCCGAGTTCCGCAGCCCCCGCGAAGTCCGAGTAGCGCAGGGTACCCGCGCAGCGGGCGCCGACCCCGGGTCGCCTTCTTCTTTGGCTACTTTCTTCTTGGCGAAGCAAGAAGAAAGTACGCCCGCCGTCAGGGCGGAACGCAGCAGTTGATAAACGAGAAACACCATCCGACACAGCAGAACCCCATGTTTCGGAAAGAAACCATAATCCACGGCCCAAACCCACCCCAATGCATCCCGCGCAGCACCCAATCCCCCGGTATAATCGCGGATTGACCATTGTTTTACCGAACGAATTCTCGCCATGCCCATGCAGGACAAATACACCCCGGCCGACATTGAGCGCGCCGCCCAAGCTCACTGGGATGCCACCCAGGCCGCCCGTGCCGTCGAAGACGCCAGCAAGCCGAAGTACTACTGCCTGTCGATGTTCCCGTATCCGTCGGGCAAGCTGCACATGGGCCATGTGCGCAACTACACCATCGGCGACGTGCTCTCCCGCTTCCACAAGATGCAGGGCTACAACGTGCTGCAACCGATGGGCTGGGACGCCTTCGGCATGCCGGCCGAAAACGCCGCGCTGCAGAACAACGTCGCCCCCGCAGGCTGGACCTACTCGAACATCGAGTACATGAAGACCCAACTCAAGTCGCTCGGCTTTGCCATCGACTGGAGCCGCGAGCTGGCCACCTGCACGCCGGAGTATTACCGCTGGGAGCAGTGGCTGTTCACCCGCCTCTACGAAAAGGGCCTGGTCTACAAGAAGCTCGGCACCGTGAACTGGGATCCGGTCGACCAGACCGTCCTCGCCAACGAACAGGTCATCGACGGCCGCGGCTGGCGTTCCGGCGCCCTGATCGAAAAGCGCGAAATTCCCATGTATTACATGAAGATCACCGCCTACGCCGAGGAACTGCTGGCCGAGCTCGACAACCTGCAAGGCTGGCCCGAGCAGGTGCGCCTGATGCAGAAGAACTGGATCGGCAAGAGCACCGGTGTGCGCTTCGCCTTCCCTCTCGCCGACAATACCGACGAAAAACTGTGGGTGTTCACCACCCGCGCCGACACCATCATGGGCGTCACCTTCGTTGCCGTCGCCGCCGAGCACCCGCTGGCCACCCGCGCCGCCGCGAATAACCCGGAACTTGCCGCCTTCATCGAAGAATGCAAGAAGGGCGGCGTCGCCGAAGCCGACATCGCCACGATGGAAAAGAAGGGCCTGCCGACCGGCATCTACGTTACCCACCCGCTGACCGGCGAAAAGGTCGAAGTCTGGGTCGGCAACTACGTGCTGATGAGCTACGGCGACGGTGCCGTGATGGCCGTGCCGGCGCACGACGAGCGCGATTTTGCCTTTGCCAAGAAATACGATCTGCCGATCAAGCAAGTCATCGCCGCCGAAGGCGAAACCTTCAGCCTCGACGGCTGGCAGGAGTGGTATGGCGACAAGCAGAAGGGCGCCTGCGTCAATTCCGGCAAGTACGATGGCCTGGCTTATGAAGCCGCGGTCGATGCCGTCGCTGCCGACCTCGCCGCCAAGGGTCTGGGCGAGAAGAAAGTCCAGTTCCGCCTGCGCGACTGGGGCATTTCCCGCCAGCGCTACTGGGGCTGCCCGATCCCGATCATCCATTGCCCGACCTGCGGCGACGTTCCGGTGCCCGACGATCAACTGCCGGTCGTGCTGCCGGAAGACGTCGAAATCACCGGCGCCGGCTCGCCACTGGCGCGCATGCCCGAGTTCTACCAGTGCAAGTGTCCGAAGTGCGGCGGCGATGCCAAGCGCGAAACCGACACCATGGACACCTTCTTCGAGTCGTCCTGGTATTTCCTGCGCTACGCCTGCCCGGACAACGCCACGGCCATGGTCGACGAGCGCGTCCAGTACTGGTGCAAGGGCGGCATCGACCAGTACATCGGCGGCATCGAGCACGCCATTCTTCACCTGCTGTATTCGCGCTTCTTCACCAAGCTGATGCGCGATGTCGGCCTAATCGGCGATCTGGGCGAACCCTTCGCCAACCTGCTGACCCAGGGCATGGTCGTCGCCCCGACCTTCTACCGCGAACTCGACGGCGGCAAGAAGCAGTGGATCAACCCGGCCGACGTCGATGTCGTCACCGACGAGCGCGGCCGCCCGACCGGCGCCACGCTGAAGGCCGACGGCCTGCCGGTGGTGATCGGCGGCACCGAGAAGATGTCGAAGTCGAAGAACAACGGCGTCGATCCACAGGCGCTGATCGACCAATACGGCGCCGACACGGCCCGCCTGTTCATCATGTTCGCCTCGCCCCCGGACCAATCGCTGGAATGGTCGGATGCCGGCGTCGAAGGTGCCTTCCGCTTCCTGCGCCGCCTGTGGAAGCTGGTGCACGACCACGTCCAGCAGGGCCTGGTCTCCGCCTGCGCCAGCAGCGATGGCCTCAGCACCGCCCAGGCCGACCTGCGCCGCAAGCTGCACCAGACCATGGGCAAGGTGGCCGACGACTACGGCCGCCGCAAGCAGTTCAACACCGCCATCGCCGCCGTGATGGAATTGCTCAACGCCTACGACAAGTGCGACCTGGCCGACGCCGCCGGCCGTGCCCTGGCCCAGGAAGTGCTCGAAGCCGTCACACTGCTGCTCTTCCCGATCGTCCCGCATATCGGCCAGGCGCTCTACGCCGAACTGAAGCCGGGCGCCGATGCAGGTCTCGCTGCCTTCCCGAAGGCCGACCCGGCCGCGCTGAAGCAGGATGAGATCGAATTGATGGTGCAGGTCTGCGGCAAGCTGCGCGGCTCCGTGCGCGTGCCCGCCGAAGCTGACAAGGCCGCCATCGAGGCGGCCGCGCTGGCGGCCGAAGGTGCGATCAAGTTCATGGAAGGCAAGCCGGCGAAGAAGGTCATCGTCGTGCCAGGCCGCCTGGTCAATATCGTCGTGTAAGGAAATCCGATGCGCTTCCTGCTCGCCCTGATCGTCGCCGCCACCCTCACCGGGTGCGGCTTCCACTTGCGCGGCTCGGGAAGCGCCCAGCTGCCGTACAAGACGATGTTCATCGCGCTGCCCGATACCGCCGACGTCAATATCTGGCTGCAGCGCTACATCAAGGCCAGCGGCACGACGACCATCGTCGAGGATGCCAAGGCTGCCGATGCCGTCTTCCAGCAGCTGGCGGACAGCCGCCTGAAGACCATCCTGTCGGTCAACGCTCAGGGCCGCGTGCGCGAATACCGCCTGCAGCTCACTTACCGTTTCCAGGTGGTCAACGCCAAGGGCCAGGTGCTTGTCCGGCCGAACGAAGTCAGCCTGTCGCGCGACATCACCTTCGACGACTCCAACATCCTGGCCAAGGACCTGGAAGAAGGCCTGCTCTGGCGCGACATGAATAATGATCTGGTCAACCAGATCATGCGCCGGCTGACCATCATCAAGCCGAGGAATCCGGATCTCGAAGACGACGACGAATAATGCTGCTTAAGGGGGAGCAACTCGCCGCGCATCTCGAGCGCGATCTGCGGCCGCTGTACGTGCTGTACGGCGACGAACCCCTGCTCGTCCTCGAAGCGGCCGATGCCATCCGGGCCAAGGCCCGCAACAGCGGCTACACGGAACGCGAAGTCCTGACTGTCTTGCCCCAGTTCGACTGGGGCGCCCTGCTCGCCGCCGGCGGCAACATGTCGTTGTTCGGCGACCGCAAGCTGATCGACCTGCGCATCCCCAACGGCAAGCCGGGCAAGGACGGCAGTTCGGCGCTACAGGCCTGGTGTCAGAATCTGTCGTCCGACACGATGTTGCTGATCACCCTGCCGGAGCTCGACTGGAAAGAGGAAAAGTCCGCCTGGTTCACCGCACTGGTCGACGCCGGTGTCGTCATCAAGCTCAATGCCCCGCCGCTGGCCGAGTTGCCAGGCTGGATCGCCGGCCGCCTGCGCCGTCAGCAACAAAGCGCCGAGCTCGACAGCCTGAAGTTCATCGCCGAACGAGTCGAGGGCAACTTGCTGGCCGCCCATCAGGAAATCCAGAAACTCGGCCTCCTCTACCCGACCGGGCAATTGAGCATGGAGCAGATTCGCGACGCCGTGCTCAACGTCGCCCGCTACGACATCGACGGTCTGCGCGAAGCCTTGCTGGCGGGCGACCTCGCCCGCCTGAACCGGACGCTGGACGGCCTGATGCAGGAAGGCGAAGCGCCACCGCTGGTGCTGTGGGCGATGACCGAGGAAATCCGTGCCCTGACCGCGATCCGTGCCGGCCTCGACAGCGGCCGACCGGCTGACCTGCTGCTCAAGGAAGCCAAGGTGTGGGGCCCGCGTCAGCTGCCCGTGAAAAAAGCCCTGCAACGCCTGTCCACCGCAGCACTCGAGGAAGCCCTGCGCCACGCCGGCCGCATCGACCGCCTGGCCAAGGGCATCGGCCAGGGCAACATCTGGGAAGAATTTCTCCGTCTCGGTTTGCGCCTCTGCCCGCAAACGCCAACCCCGGCGGGTCGCCCCGCCCCATCCAGCGTCAGATAGCCATGCCCCGCCGTCGCCTGAACCCACTCCTGATTGCTCTCGGACTGTTCGGCGGCAGCGCCGCCCAAGCCGCGGACGACCTGAACAGCCTGTTGCCGCTGTCGCTCGAGGAACTGATCGCCACCCCGGTCATCACTGCCTCGCGCCACGCCGAACTGCGCGAACAGACGCCGGCCCACGTCATGGTCATCACCCGCGAACAGATTCGCGACCGACGCTACAAGAATCTGGCCGACCTGCTCGAGGATCTGCCCGGTGTCGACTTCCAGCGCGGCACCCGTTCCTCGCAGTACAACAATTTCGTCTTCCAGGGGCACGTCAGCAACAACAAGCTGCTGATCATGCTCGACGGCGTGCGTATCGACCACCCGGCCGGCGGCAAACTGCCGATTGCCGAAAATTTCGCGCTCTATTTCGCCAAGCAGGTCGAAATCCTCTACGGCCCGGCAGCCGCTCTCTACGGTGCCGACGCTGCCGCCGGCGTCATCAACATCATCACCGACAAGAAGGAAAGCCTGAGCGGGAGCATTGCGCTCGGGGCTGGCAGTTTCGAAAGTTACGACGGCAATTTCATGGTCGGCGGCAAACTGGCCGACCGCATCTCGCTCAGCGTCGGCTCGCATCAGCAGCGCAGCGACCGGGCCGATCTGGAAAAGTACTATTCCGCCGACTATCCCAAGGTCAACGCCAAGACCTTTGGCGGCGCAACAGCGATCCCGGCCAATCAACGGGAAAACTACACCGGTGGCATCAGCAGCAACAGCCAGTTCGTCCGCCTCGACGCCGCCGACCTGACTGTCAGTTTCTATCGCAACCAGTTCCGTAGCTTGACCAGTACTGGCGACCCAACCAGATACGTCGTCTACGATGGCCACAATTTCTGGGACACGACACTGGAAACCTGGTCCGGCAAATATCGTTTCGATATTTCGCCGAGCCTGAGCGGTGAAACGGTGATTGATTATTCGACCTACGAAATCGATCCGCGCAGCCGCTACGTCAATGTCTTCACTGAATTCAAAAATCATGGCTACGACTACTCGTACGCACGTCGCCGAGGCATTGAGCAAAACCTGAACTGGCGAGCCAACGATCAGCATACAGTACTCGCCGGCATCGGCTATCGCGACTACTACGCCATTGAAACGCCGGATTGGCCGCACCCCTATAACCGCTCGGCAAGTCCGCAAGGTCAGGGGATGTATTATCCCAATACCTACGGCGCACTGCCCATCATCGGCAGCGAAATGAGCTACTACAACTGGTCCGGATACCTGCAGTGGCAGGCGCAGTGGGTGCCGACCTTCTCGACCATGATCGGCCTGCGCGACGACTGGTACTCGACCTACGGCAACAAGCTGAACCCCCGAATCGGCGCCGTCTGGCAGGCGTCGCCCGGCAATTACCTGAAACTGTTGTATGGCGAAGCCTTCCGTACGCCATCGGCCGAGGAAATGCTCAGCGCTTTCGGCACATTCGACAAGGTCCCCCCTGGTGGCCCCTACACAGGGTCGAACTTCCGGGTTCAGAATCGCTCGCTCGAGCCGGAAAAATCGAAGACCCTGTCGCTGACATGGGACTGGCGTGCAACGCGCGATTTCAACCTGATCACCAATCTCTACGCCACCAAGGTCGATAACGTCATCACGACGCAAAACGAGACTGTTTCCACCCAGTACATCCCGGGTGCGATCCTGTCAAAAACATCTTCTAAGCAAAACTCTGGTCACGAGCAATACCAAGGCATCGACATTATCCCGCATTGGCAAACTCACCTGGCTGGCGCCTGGATGGCCGATCTTTGGGGGAGCTACAGCTACATCAAGGGCACCATCCACGACACGACGGATGGCAAAGATTGGGATCAGACCAACATCGCCACGCACAAGATCAAGCTCGGCACTACCTTCCGCTACAAGGATTGGCTAACCATCACGCCGCGCCTGATGTGGATCGGCGAGACGAATACCGGTCGCAAGAACACGCTGGCGCCGGGTGAGCGCCTGAAGACGGACGCCTACACGGTGGCCAGTCTGCACATCGGCGTGCACAAGCTGTGGGACGAGCGGCTTTCCTTCTTCTTCGATGTCTATAACCTGTTCGACGAGCGCTATTACAACGCGCATGGCTCGTCGAGCACCGTCATGCTGCAGGTGCCACAGCAGCCGCGTACGCTGATGGGTACGCTCGAATACCGCTTCTGACGCGCCGGTGAAAGCACTCCGTCGCCCTCTCCATCGCCTTGCCGCCAGCTGGCTGCTGATCTGCAGCTGGCCGTGCTTGCTGGCGGGACAGGCTTTCGCCGACGATATTTCCGAATACGGTATGAAAGCCGTGCTTTTCTACCGTCTGCCGCAATTCATCTATTGGCCGAGCGGCGAACCCGAACCTAAGCCGATGGCACTTTGCATCGTCGGCAAAAATCCGTTTGGCAATGCCATCAGTCAGTTGAAACAAGGCAACGACAATATTGACCTGCGCATTTCACCTGCTGACATTAGCTCCTGCAACCTGCTCTTTATCAGCCGTTCGGAAAATGCCAATCTGGACAACTGGCTGAGCCGAGCCGATTCTCGCCGCATGCTCACGGTCTCGGACATTCCTGGCTTTGCCCGGAGCGGCGGGATGATCGAGCTTCCGGTAGAAGGCGAGCGTGTCGGCATCGTCATCAACCGTCGCATCGCCATGCGCAAAGGCTTTGAGTTCAACGCACAATTATTGCGCCTGGCCCGGGTGATCAATCCATGAGCATGACCGCCGTTCTCGCACAGTTGAATGCGGCCCTGCGGCCCAGGCCTTCGATTCGCAACAAGCTGGTCGGCTACTCCTACGCCTTCCTGCTGGTGGTCGTGCTGTTGATCTTTCTGGTTGTCTATCTCCAGCAGAAGCATCTGCTGCAAACCCAATGGATCGAGTCGATGTCGGCCCAGGCCCGCCTGCTGGCCAACAACTCCGAAGCTGCCGTCGCCTTCCTCGACAAGCGTGATGCCGGGCGCCTGCTTGCTTCGCTGTCGCTCAGCCCATCCATCCAGGCCAGCCGCATCGTTCTCGCCGACGGCAGCACCTTGGCCGAATTCCGCCGGCTGACCACCTTTCGCGAAGCCTTCCCGAGTGGCGAACAACGTCAGCTCTTCCTTGACGACTACCTGATCATCCGCGAACCCATTTTGCCGCACGGTCAATCCAACCCGGATGGCCGGGTCGAATTGATCGTCTCGCTCGAGCAGTACCACGAGACGATGCGCAACACCGTACAGGAAACCTTGGTCGTGCTGTTGCTGGCGTTGGCCGGCCTGCTGGTCGCCACCCGCTATGCAGTCGGCCAGTTGATCGCGCCTCTCGAAAAGCTCGACTCCCTGGCCAAGCGCGTTTCGGAAGATGCCACGCTGGACCAACGCCTCGACATCGCCAGCAACGACGAGATCGGCAGCCTGGCCCACAGCTTCGACCGCATGCTCGATTCGCTGCAAGTGCGCGACCGCGAGTTGGCCAGCTATCGCGATTCTCTGGAAAGCAAAGTCGAGGAACGGACCCGCGCCCTGCAACAGGCCATAGCCGAAGCCCGCCAGGCCAATCGCGCCAAATCGGACTTCCTGGCCCGCATGAGCCACGAGATTCGCACGCCGATGAACGCCATCATCGGCTTGACCCATCTGGTCCTGGACAGCAGTCTGGCACCCAGCCAGCGCGAACATCTCGAACAAGTGCTGCAATCGTCCGACACCCTGCTCGGACTGATCAACGACATCCTCGACTATTCCAAGATCGAAGCCGGGCGGGTGACACTCGAAGCCACGCCATTCCAGTTGGACAAGGTGCTGATGTCGCTACAGGCGATGTTTGCGGCGCGCGCCAAAGCCAAGGGCGTCGGTTTTGAAATCGTCACCGCCCCCGGTGTTCCGGCCACACTGATCGGCGACTCGCTGCGCCTGAGCCAGATCCTGATCAACCTGGTCGGCAACGCCCTCAAATTTACCGAAAACGGCTCGGTCACCGTCCGCGTCGAAACTGGTGACAGCGGCTCGCCGCGCCGGGCACGACTCGAATTCGCCGTATCCGACAGCGGCATCGGCATCCCTGGCGAGTATCTCGACGGCCTGTTCGACCCTTTCACCCAGGCCGACAGCACCATTACCCGCCGCTTTGGCGGTACCGGACTCGGCTTGGCCATCTGCAAGCAGTTGGTGGAGTTGATGGATGGCAGCATCGCCGTTTCCAGCCTGGCCGGCCATGGCAGCACTTTCCGCTTTTACGTCCTGCTCGACCTGCCGGTGGCCGATAGCCAATGCGGCACACCCCAAAATGCCGATGCTGCGGTGGACAAGGCCAAAGGGGCTATTTTGCCGAGTTGGGCCGGACGGCGCGTCCTGCTCGTCGAGGACGTGGCGATCAACCGAACCATCGCCATCGCGCTACTGAAAAAAGTCGGTTTCGACGTGCTTTCGGCGGTCAACGGCCAGGAAGCGCTTGATCTGCTGGAAAAGGAAAGCTTCGATCTGGTGCTGATGGACATCCAGATGCCCGTCATGGATGGTTTGACGGCCACGCAGGCCATCCGGACCGATCAACGCTTCAAGGAGTTGCCGATCATCGCCATGACGGCACACGCCACGCACGAAGATCGCGCGCTATCGGCAGCGGCCGGCATGAATGCCCACCTGACCAAACCATTCACACCATCCGGACTCTACGACGCGATCCGCCCCTGGCTGGCGCCCCTCGGCGACAACGCGTCGGCTGAATAAAGGAAGGCAGCCTTCCCCCCATGTGCCGCGCGATTTAGGCGGCGGCCTGGTCGTCCGCCGGCGGCGAATCCGGCTCGAGGTCTTCCCAGATGCAGGTGCATTCCTGGCGCACGTCGTGCAGCCCCGGCTTGTCGGTTTCCTGCACCAGGCACTCGCCCTTGCACTCCTCGGAAACCACCACCAGTTTCATTTCGGCATCCACCTGACGTTCGCCATCCCAATAGCTACACGTCGCGCAGACCTTGACCTCGGTCGGCAAAATCAATTTTTCGGCCATCATTACCTCGATGGAAAGCCCTGTTATCAATGCGGTTAAGAGTTTAACCCGTTCCGGAAGTTCCCGCTTCTTTTGCTGGCTATAATGATCTTTTGCGCCAAGCTTTGGAAACACCATGGATATCAAGGAATACATGCAAACCGTCGGCCGCCAGGCTCGTGCCGCTTCGCGCCGGCTGGCAATGGCAACGACGGCCGAGAAGAATGCCGCACTACTGCACATCGCCGGTGCCATCCGCCGCGAGAAGGCCGCCCTGCTTGCCGCCAACGCCGAAGATGTCGCCGCTGCCAAGGCCAACGGCCTGGAAACCGCCATGATCGACCGCCTGACGCTGACCGACAAGGGCGTCGAAGGCATGGCCGAAGGCGTGGAACAAGTCGCCAAGCTGCCCGATCCGATCGGCGAGATGACCGACATCAAGTACCGTCCCTCCGGCATCCAGGTCGGCAAGATGCGTGTGCCCCTCGGCGTCATCGGCATCATCTACGAAGCCCGTCCCAACGTCACCGCCGACGCCGCAGCACTGTGCCTCAAGTCGGGCAACGCCGCCATCCTGCGCGGCGGCTCCGAAGCCATTCGTTCCAACCGCGCCATCGCCGCGCTGGTCCAGGAAGGCCTCAAGGCGGCCGGCCTCTCGGCCGATTGCGTGCAGGTGATCGACACCACCGACCGCGCCGCTGTCGGCGAACTGATCACCATGCGCGAGTTCGTCGATGTCATCGTACCGCGCGGCGGCAAGGGCCTGATCGCCCGCCTTCTCGCCGAATCGCGCGTACCGATGATCCAACACCTGGACGGCAACTGCCACGTCTATCTGGAAGAAGAAGCCGATCCCAACAAGGCGCTGAAGATCGTCGAAAACGCCAAGACCCAACGCTACGGCACCTGCAACACCGCCGAATCGCTGCTCGTCGACCGCTCGGTCGCAGCCATGCTGCTGCCGCCCATCGCCCACATGTTGACTAGCAAGGGCGTCGAGATTCGCGGTTGCGCCGAAACCTGCGCCCTGGTCAAGGAAGCGGTGCCGGCGACCGACGACGATTACTACACCGAGTACCTGGCGCCGATCATCTCGGCCAAAGTCGTGTCCGGCATTGACGAGGCCATTGCGCATATCAACAAGTACTCGTCCGGCCACACCGAAGCCATCGTCACCGACAACCACCCGAAGGCCATGCGCTTCCTGCGCGAGGTCGATTCGGCTTCGGTCATGATCAATGCCTCGACCCGTTTCGCCGATGGTTTCGAGTACGGCCTGGGTGCCGAAATCGGCATTTCGACCGACAAGATCCACGCCCGCGGCCCGGTCGGGCTCGAAGGCCTGACCAGCCAGAAGTGGGTGGTGCTGGGCGACGGGCACGTCCGCGGCTAAACCAGCCCTCCGGGCGCCTGACAAAACTGGCGCCCGGATACCACAACAATAATCACCTCCGTTCGGAGCCCCAAGGAGACAACGATGGCCAAACCGACCTTCGCCTGGGAAGACCCCTTCCTGCTTGATAGCCAGCTCGCCGCCGACGAGCGCCAAGTGCGCAACGCGGCGCGCGATTTCGCACAGAAGGCCTTGAAGCCGCGCATTCGCGACGCTTTTCGCCATGAAACCACCGACCCGGCGATCTATCGCGAGATGGGCGACATGGGCCTGCTCGGCGCGACCTTGCCGCCGCAGTATGGCGGCGCCGGCCTGAACTATGTCTCCTACGGCCTGATCGCGCGCGAGGTCGAATATGTCGATTCGGCCTTCCGCACCTTGCTGTCGGTGCAATCCTCGCTGGCCATGGTGCCGATCTACGAATTCGGCTCCGAGGAACAGAAGGAGAAGTATCTCAAGCGCCTGGGCAAGGGCGAGCTGATCGGCTGTTTCGGCCTGACCGAGCCGAATTCCGGCTCCGACCCGGCCAGCGCCAGCACGCGCGCCCGCGCCGTGCCCGGCGGCTGGCAGCTGTCCGGATGCAAGACCTGGATCACCAACTCGCCCATCGCCGACGTGTTCATCGTCTGGGCCAAGGACGACGAAGGCCTGCTGCGCGGTTTTATCCTCGACAAGGGAATGCCAGGGCTATCGGCCCCCGCCATTCAGGGCAAGGTCGGCCTGCGTGCCTCGATCACCGGCGACATCGTGATGGATGAAGTGTTCGTTCCGGAAGAAAACCGCCTGCCCGGCGTCACCGGCCTGAAAGGGCCGTTCACCTGCCTGAATTCGGCACGTTTCGGCATTTCCTGGGGCGCGCTCGGCGCCGCCGAAGCCTGCTGGCACACGGCGCGTCAATATACGCTGGAACGCAAGCAGTTCGACCGTCCACTCGCCGCCAACCAGTTGATCCAGAAAAAGCTGGCCGACATGCAGACTGAAATCGCCCTCGGCATCCAGGGCGCGCTGCGCCTCGGCCGCATGATGGACGATGGCAGCGCAACGCCGGAACTGATCTCGCTGATGAAGCGCAGCAGTTGCGGCAAGGCCCTCGACATCGCCCGTAGCGCCCGCGACATGCTGGGCGGCAATGGCATTTCGGACGAATTCGGCGTCATCCGCCACGTGGTCAACCTCGAGGTGGTGAACACTTACGAAGGCACCCACGACGTGCATGCGCTGATCCTCGGCCGGGCCCAGACCGGGATTTCCGCATTCTGATTTTTGCCCTTTTTGGGCAGTGCACCGCAGCAGGAGGTTTCCCATGGCAGAAAACCACTACCAGGCCGTCGTCACCGCCCCCGGCTTCGCGCTTGGCGTGCAATGCGACGAGGACGAAATCACCGGCATCGAATTCCTCGAACCGCGCCCGGAGGTCGCACCGACCACGCCGCTCGCCGCTGAAGCCGTGCGCCAGTTGCAGGCCTGGCTGGCCGATCCGAAATTCGTCTTCGGCCTGCCGTTGAAGCCCGCCGGCACGACCTTCCAGCGTCGCGTCTGGGAACAGATCGCCAGCATTCCGCTCGGCCGTACGCTGACCTACGGCGACGTTGCCAGGACCCTCAACAATGCGCCGCGCGCCGTCGGCCAGGCCTGCGGGGCCAATCCCTACCCGGTCGTCGTGCCCTGCCACCGCGTCGTTGCCACCGGCGGCGGCTTGGGCGGTTTCAACCGCGAGCGCGGCGGCTTCCTGCTCGACGTCAAACGCTGGCTATTGCGCCACGAAGGCCACCCAATTGGCAGCACGCCCGACTGATACCGGCGAAATCGACGCCTTCTGCGACGCTCTCTGGCTCGAAGACGGACTGGCCAAGGCGACGCTCGACAGCTATCGCTCCGACCTTGGCCGCCTGGCCGTCTGGCTGGCCGAACACCAGTACGAAGCCCTGCTCGACGCCCGCGAAAGCACGCTGACCGGCTTCATCGCCCACCTCGCCCGCAACACCCGCGCCACCTCGCAGGCCCGCTACCTGGCCACGTTGCGCCGCTTTTACCGCTGGCAGGTCGGCCGCGGCCGCCTGGTCGCCGACCCGACCCTCAAGCTGTCCAACCCCAGCCTGCCCTCGCGCCTGCCCAAGGTGATGTCGGAAAAACAGGTCGAAGCCCTGCTCGACGCCCCCGACCTCGACACCCCGCTCGGCCTGCGCGACCGTGCCATGCTCGAAACGATTTACGCCACCGGCCTGCGCGTCTCCGAACTGGTCAACCTCAAACTGCACGAAGTCGCTCTCAACGACGGCGTGCTACGCGCCCTGGGCAAAGGCAGCAAGGAACGCCTGGTCCCGCTCGGCCAGCTCGCCATCGACTGGATACAGCGCTACCTCGACGAAGCCCGCCCGGAGATCCTCAACGGCCAGCAGACCGACGACCTCTTCGTCACCGCCCGCGGCGCCGCGATGACCCGCCAGGCCTTCTGGCAGTTGATCAAGCGCTACGCCCTGCGCGCCGGCATTGATCCCGCCAAGCTCTCACCGCACGTCCTGCGCCACGCCTTCGCCACCCATCTGCTCAACCATGGGGCCGACCTGCGCGTCGTCCAGTTGCTGCTCGGGCACGCCGACATCTCGACCACGCAGATCTACACCCACGTCGCCCGCGAACGCCTGAAGACGCTGCACGCCATCCATCATCCGCGCGGCTGATCACATGGAAATCGCTGCCATAGCGCGCTGCAACCAGTGCATTCACTATTACATTACGCACGACATTCACTTTCGCTACGGTTGTCGCTGCCTGGATTTCAAGAGCCGAAGGCAACCGATGCAGGATGTAATCGAGGCATCTGGCCAGCCCTGTCTTTACTTCTCCGCCAAGCCCAAGTCAGCCCAGCGGAGTGGAAGCACCTGAGCATTCCCCTAGAGCAAGGCAAGGTGGCGAACGATCAGGCTCACCCCGCTCACCACCAATAAGGCATTGAGTATCCGGAATAGCTGGTCACGACTCAGCTTCACATCGATATGCTGCCCCAGCCAAATACCAGCCAGCATCGCCGGCAACATGGCCAGAGCCTGCCAAAGCAAGGCGGCATCGAGCAGCCCCAAGCCGGCGCAAAGCGCGATGCGCCATGTGGTGGACAGGGCGATCAACACCGCCTGCGTCGCCCGAAAAACCTCGCGCTCGGGCAACTGGCGCTCCAACCAGGCCGCGTACATGAAACCGCCGCTGCCGAACAAACCGCCCAGCACTCCGCCGAACAAGGCATATCCCCATGCGCCGAGGCGGCCTTCCTTCGGCGCATTCATCCGACCGAGCAAGCCGCGAATACCGAGCACGACGACAAAACCGCCCAGTGCCAGCGCCATCCAGGCCAAGGGCAAACGCGACAGCACGTAGACACCGAGCAATTGGCCCAGCGCCATGCCCGGCGCCAGTTTCGCCAAAGCAGACCACGCCACCGCCCGCCAGGCTCGCCCGGCGCGTAGTGACGAGCCGCCACAATCGAGCAGCGCCAGCAAGGGAATCACCTGCGCCACCGGCATGACTTGCGCCAATGGCGCACTGGCGATCAGCGCCGAGCCGAAGCCAACCAGCGTGAATACGGTATAGGCCGTTGCAATCGCCAGCCACGCGAAGATCAGATCGCCCCCCACTTCATGCCATGACATCCTTTTCTCCTCTGCTGTTCGGATGCATTTCATTCTGTGGCGCCTTAAGGTATAAGACAAATATCGTTTACAGACCAAATCGATAACAAATAAGCATGCCTAGCCTGCGCCAAATTCGTTATTTCCTGACCGTCGCCGATCAGGGCAACCTGACAGCCGCGGCGAACCAGCTCTTTGTCGCCCAACCGGCACTGAGCCGACAGATCGCCCTCCTGGAAAACGAGCTCGGCTTTGCGCTGTTCGATCGGAATCCGCGCGGCGTCACACTGACGGCTGCCGGCAAGCTCTATCGCGACCGTGTACGTACGGTGGAGCGCCAACTGGGCGCTGCCGCCGAAGAGAGCGCCCGGCTGGCGCATGGACACGCCGGCGTATTACGCCTGCTGCACTCCAGCTCGATTCCCATCGATAGCCTGCTGCCATCGATACGCCGCTTTCTCGCCGATGCCCCCAGTGCCCGCATCGACCTCGACCGGATTTCCTCCGAAAGCCAGATCGACGAAGTGGCCGCCGGCCGCGCCGACATCGGCCTCATTCGCCTGCCCGTGCTGCATCGTGATCCGACGTTGCAATTCATCGAACTCCCCGCCGAACCGCTTTATGTTGCCTTGCCCAACGAGCATCCGCGACTCAGCGCAGCTTCCATCCGGCTGGCCGATCTGGCCGAAGAAAGCTTCGTTTCCGCCGTGCATCGCGAACGCGGCGGCTTGGCTCGGCGCGTAGCCGACCTCTGCCTGACGCGGGGTTTTGTGCCCAAACTGGGGCCGGCTATTTCGCGAAAGACCTCGATGCTCGATCTGGTCGCCGCCGGCTTCGGCATCGCCATCGTGCCGCAACGCATGACCGGCCTCGTCCGCCCCGGCCTACACTTTCGGCCGCTCGATGACACCGACGCCCATGCCGGCCTGGCCATCATCCTGCCGCCCCAGCCCACGGCGCTTGCCAGCCGCTTCGCCGAAGCGCTGCGTGCCGACTGCACGCTAAAATAGGCGACATCGATTGCCCCCAACGCCGCCATGAGCAAGACCGAACACGCCCCCGAGACGCAAGCCACCAAGTTTCTCAAAGCCCACAAGGTGCCTTTTTCAAACCACCTCTACGCCTACGAGGAACATGGCGGCACCAAGGTGTCGGCCCGTGAGCTGAATGTCGACGAGCATGCAGTGGTCAAGACGCTGATTTTCGAGGACGAGGCCGCCAAGCCGCTGGTCGTGCTGATGCACGGCGATTGCAAGGTCTCGACCAAGGAGCTGGCGCGCCAGATCGGCTGCAAGAAGGTCGAACCCTGCAAACCCGAAGTCGCCAACCGCCACACCGGTTACCTGGTCGGCGGCACCAGCCCGTTCGGCACCAAGAAGGCGATGCCCGTCTATATCGAAAAGACCATCCTCGATCTTCCCCTCATTTATATAAATGGCGGCCGTCGTGGCTATCTGGTCGGCATCCACCCGCACGACATCCTTCGCACGCTGAACCCCAAACCGGTCGAGGCGGCACTCAAAGGATAATTACACAATCCAATCGTGACGATTTAATCAATCGATTGGAGCTATAGATTCGCGGCGCGCAAAATGCCTTCCATACCGAAGGAGATGCGCCATGACCCAACTCGTTATCCGCCATTACGAAAAGCCCGCCGCCCGTCGCCACCTGTGGGTCGGCATCGCGATGGCCATCGTCGCTCTTGCCTTCGCTGTCGAACAATCCGTGCAGTGGCTGGCCGCCCACCCGATGGCCGCCAAGGGCCTCGAAGCCAGCTTGATGGCCGGCTTGGCGACCGGCCTGGGCGCGATTCCAGTGCTTTTCATGTCCCGCCCGAGCGAACGCCTGATGGCCCCGATGCTCGGCTTGGCCGGCGGCATGATGCTCGCGGCCAGCCTCTTCTCCTTGCTCGTTCCGGCAGTTGAGATTGTCACCGCCAGCGGCACACCCTGGGCCCTCGGCATCGCCACGGCCGGCGCCTTGTTGGCCGGTGCCGGCGCCATGCAACACCTCGACCGCCGCTTGCCGCACGAACATGTCGAGGCAGTGGAAAGCAGCGGCATGCAGCCGCATGTCGCGCTCGTTGTTGCCGCCATTGCCATCCACAACCTGCCTGAGGGCTTGGCCGTCGGTGTGGCCGCATCTGCCGGCGCCGATCACGGGATGACCTTCGGAATCGCCTTGCAGAACATTCCGGAAGGGTGGATCGTCGCCAGCGCCATGATCGCCTTGGGTGCCGCACCTTGGCGCGCCGCCTTGATCGCCCTCGCTACCGGCCTCGTCGAACCGGTCGGCGGCTTGTTCGGCGTTATCGCCAGCACCTTGGCCGGCGCTGCCTTGCCACTCGCCCTCGCGGCCGCCGCCGGAGCGATGTTATGGGTGGTCAGCCATGAGTTGATCCCGGCATCGCATAAACCCGGTTCGGTCGGCATGGGCACGGCCGGTTTGGCCGCCGGCTTCGCCGTCATGACGACCCTCGCCACCGTTTTCTGAAAAAGGAATACTCTCGCCGAACTTTCACGCGGATTGCCGGTCATTCCAGAGTCGTACCCACCCCAACGAAGGAGACGAATCATGCCCAGCAGAGCGATCATCAAGATTATCCAGCATCGTCATTTCCTGACCGCGACGCCCGAGAAAAGCGTACGCGCCGTGGCCCAGCACATGAAGGAAAACGGCGAAGGCGCCGTGCTCGTCGTGTCGCCGGAGGACGGCACGCTGGTCGGCATTTGTACTGAACGCGACCTGGCCTTCAAGGTCCTGGCCGAGGGACTGGACGCCCACACCACGCCGGTCCGCTCGGTGATGACGGCCAACCCGCAAAGCATCGGGCCGGATAAACCCTTCGGCCACGCCCTGCACCTGATGTACGAAGGCGGCTTCCGGCACATGCCGGTCGTGCTGGAAGACGGCCGACCGATTGGCATCTTGTCCGCACGCGATGCATTGGGCCTGGAGATGTTCGACTTCCGGCGCGAACTGGAACAGCGCGAGGATTTGGCCGTCATCCTGTAAGCGAGCACTTACAGTCATTCAAAAGCCGGGCTCGCCGCCCGGCTTTTTTATGGCTCTCAGATCGAGCGTTCGATGATGACGCCGACGCGCTTGACGCCCGGCATCATGCCCAGCTTGGCGACGGAAACGCGCACCCATTGGGCTGCGAAGTTTTCGAGCAGGAAGGTGGCAATGTGCTCGGTCAGCTTTTCCAGCAGGTTGAAATGGCTGGCCGCCAGGTCGGCACGCAGACGCTCGACGACGACGGCGTAGTCCACGGTATCGCGGATGTCGTCGGTGGCGCCGGCAGAAGCGGTGGATACCCCGATCTGCAGCGATATCTCGACCGTCTGCGCCATGGCTTTTTCGCGCGGATAGATGCCTATCCAGGTCTCAGCGCGCAGTTCTTCGATGAAAATGATGTCCATGGGGCGGTGCACCGCAGCAGGGGGTGTAAAATTTGGCGCGATTGTACCCCAGCGAACCATTTCACCCATGCAAAACGCGCTTTACCCCATTCTTGCCGTTGTCGCCGCCTACCTGATCGGCTCCATTCCCTTCGCCATCATTTCCTCCAGGGTCTTCGGCCTGGCCGATCCACGTAGCTACGGCTCGGGCAACCCCGGCGCCACCAACGTGCTCCGCAGTGGCAACAAGAAAGCGGCGCTGATGACGCTGATCGGCGATGCGCTGAAAGGCACGCTGGCCGTCATCGCCGCCCAGCAACTTGGCCTTTCCGATAGCGTTGTCGCTCTTGTGGCGCTCGCCGTCTTCCTCGGCCACCTCTATCCGATCTTCCTAAAATTCAAGGGCGGCAAGGGCGTCGCCACCGCCGCCGGCGTCTTGCTCGCCCTCGATCCCATTCTCGGCCTCGCCACCCTGGGCGTCTGGCTTCTCGTCGCCTATGTGTCGCGTTACTCCTCGCTCGCCGCCGTGTGCGCCGCCATCGCCGCCCCCATCGTGTCGGCCCTGATGCATGGCGGCAACACCCAGACCATCGTCGTCGGCGTTCTTGGCATGGCACTGATCGGCAAGCATTGGCAGAACATCCAGCGCCTGATGGCCGGCCAGGAGTCGAAAATCGGCAGCAAGAAGAAAGCCTGACCCGCCCACGATCATGGCCCTGCCCTCGCCCGAACTACTCGCCTCCTACTGGTCAGCCGGCGAACTCGAAACCAACATCATCATCTTCATGAACCTGCTCGGGGCGCTCGCCCTGGGGCTGTTGTTGGGTTATGAGCGGGCCTACCACGGGCGTGCGGCCGGCATGCGTACCTATGGACTGGTGTGCACTGCCTCCTGTGCCCTAGTCGTGATCTCGGGCTATCCGCAATTCTGGTATGGCGGCCACTCCGCCTTTGTCGGCGCGCCACCGCCCGACCCGACACGCGTCATCCAGGGTGTCGTCACCGGTATCGGTTTTTTGGGTGCCGGCGTCATCATGAAAGAAGGCTTCTCGATCAGCGGCCTGACGACGGCTGCCTCGATCTGGGCCTCGTCGGCCATCGGCATCATGGTCGGCGTCGGCTTTTACGGTGCGGCCATCCTGCTTGCCATCCTTTCTGCCGCCTGCATGACCCTCGTCTCGCGGCTGGAAGGCTGGCTTCCCTCACGCCCGGCCGTTGCCATCACCATGGGCTTCCGCCCGGGCTTCGTACCCCGTGATGACGTACTCAAACGCGTAGCGCTCGAACGTGGCTACGAGATTGCCTGGGGCACCCTGCGCATCGAACAGGTCGACGGACACCCGGTCTGGCATTTCGTTGCCGTCGCCCAGAGCAAGGACCGCGGCGTCACCATGCCGGCGCTGGCGCAGGAACTCTCTCACTTCGAGGGCGTCGAGCACTTCACGCTGTCACACGCGCGCAACTGAGTTGCGTGCCCGTCGGCCAGACAGGACTTCGGATAGCCAACTCCAATCCATCGAATTGAAACAATAGATTGGATTGATCCAGCACAGCTTCCTAAACTGCATTCATCCAGTCATCGCGACTGACGAAGAAGCTTAAGGAGGCCAACATGATTTCCCGATTCATCGACCACTGGTTCGACGACCTTTCCTGGGACTCGTACATCGACGTGCTGGCTTCCCTGCCGGAAACCTTCTAGGCCGTCGCCCGCCGTAAAGATTGAGAACTGACGGAACCAACACCCGCCTGAACTCTCCAATCGCCACAATCAACCAACAACAGTGGAGCAACAGATGTCCCAAGTCACCCTCGCCGGCAACCCGATCACGATCAATGGCCGCTTCCTGCAGAAAGGCGATGCCGCCCCGGCTTTCACCCTGGTCGCCAAGAATCTGGCCGATACGCCGCTCTCCGCCTTCGCCGGCAAACGCAAGATCCTGAACATTTTCCCGAGCATCGATACGCCAACCTGCGCCACCTCGGTCCGCCAGTTCAACGCCAAGGCCAACAACCTGCCGAACACCGTCGTTCTCTGCATCTCCGCCGACCTGCCCTTCGCTCAGGCTCGTTTCTGCGGTGCCGAAGGCCTGGACAACGTCATCACCCTATCCACCCTGCGCGGCCGTGAATTCCACGATGCCTACGGCGTGGCCATCGCCAGCGGCCCGTTGGCCGCTCTGACCGCGCGCGCCGTCGTCGTTCTCGACGAAAACGACCAGGTGATCCACAGCGAACTGGTCTCCGAGATCAAGAACGAACCGGACTACGCTGCCGCCCTGGCCGCCCTCTAAGGCAAGCCGCATGCCCGTCCCCAGTTTCGCCGAGTTCCGCGAGCAGTCCCTGGCTCAAGGCTATGACGAAGTACTCGAACGAATCTGGGCGGCGGACAGCGTTGTCGAATCGCACACTCACCCTTTCGCGCTGAGAGCTATCGTGGTCGCAGGCGAGATGTGGCTTCAGGTCGAGGGTCACACCCGACACCTGGTGTCGGGCGACCAATTCAGTCTGGGTCATGAACAAGCACACGCCGAACGCTATGGCCCAGCGGGGGCAACTTACTGGGTTGCCCGGCGCAATCCGGCAGAGGATTAGGCATGGCCAAGAAATGCTGCAAATCCGACCCACCGTGCAAAGGCTGCCCGAAGCTCAAGAAGAAAAAGAAACACGGCAAATGCGAGGTTCAAGCAGTGACTGCTGCGGTGCACGGCCCAATTTGGCCAATTTTCACGGCCGGGTAACCGACATCTCCATCAGCGGCCAGCGCGGCTGCACCGCGAACACGCCGGCCGGCTTGGCCGGCGTACCGGCCTGCAAACGCAGGCAACCGGCCAGCGCGATCATCGCGCCGTTGTCGGTGCAGAATTCCAGCTCCGGGTAATAGACACGGAAGCGCTTGCGGCGAGCTTCGTCGTTCAGCGTGACGCGCAACTGCTTGTTGGCCCCGACGCCGCCGGCGACGACCAGTTGTTTGAGGCCGGTCTGCTTCATCGCTTTCAGCGCCTTCTTGACCAGCACGTCGACGATGGCTTCCTGGAAAGCGCACGCCGCGTTGGTTTTGAAGTCGTCGCTGAGCGGTTCTTCTTGCTCGCGCACCAGCGTGAGTACCGCCGTCTTCAGACCGGAAAAGCTGAAATTGAGGTCGCCGGAATGCAGCATCGGGCGCGGCAATTCATAGACGCCCGGCGTGCCCGACTCGGCCAGCTTGGACAGCAAGGCGCCGCCGGGGTAAGGCAGGCCGAGCAGCTTGGCGCTCTTGTCGAACGCTTCGCCGGCCGCATCGTCCAGCGTCTCGCCGAGCAATTCGTATTCGCCGACGCCCGTCACCTTCATCAACTGGGTATGGCCGCCGGAAACCAGCAGCGCAACGAAGGGGAAGGTCGGCGGATCGCTCGACAGGAGCGGCGACAACAGGTGGCCTTCGAGGTGGTGCACCGGAATGGTCGGCTTGTCGAGCGCCACGGCCAAGGCCTCGGCAAAGGCGCAGCCGACCAGCAGCGCACCGGACAAACCCGGTCCGCGCGTGTAGGCCACGGCATCGATCTCGGCCAGCGACTTGCCGGCTCGACCCAGCGCCTCGCGCAGTAGCGGCACGACGCGACGGATGTGATCGCGCGACGCCAATTCCGGAACAACGCCGCCGTATTCGGCATGCATCGCAACTTGCGAATGCAAGGCATGGGACAACAGCCCGGCGTCGCTGTCATAGAGCGCAATGCCGGTTTCATCGCAGGAAGATTCAACGCCAAGGATCAACATAGGGCCGCGATTCTACCATCGCCTTGCAATTAATACTTGATAGCAAAAGGTTTTATCCCCTATACTGTTCGGCTTCCCGCAAACATGCGGAAAAATTTGCGCGCACTGCCGATCAACAACCCCGGCAGGCGCCGTACAGGAAGGGGGTGAAAATTATGCCGAGCATTCGCGTCAAAGAAAACGAGCCGTTCGAAGTTGCAATCCGCCGCTTCAAGCGCACCGTCGAAAAGACTGGTCTTCTGACCGAGCTGCGCGCCCGTGAGTTTTATGAAAAGCCCACCGCCGAGCGCAAGCGTAAGCTGGCTGCTGCCGTCAAGCGTCACCACAAGCGCATTCGCAGCATGACCCTGCCTCCGAAGCTGTACTAATCCAGTACGCATCGCAGCAAAAGAGCCGCCAGCCTTTAACCGCCGGCGGCTTTTTTCTTTGTTTTTGCCGAAAAGAACACCATGAGCCTCAAAGCACGCATCTCCGACGACATGAAAACGGCCATGAAGGCCAAGGAAGCCGCCAAGCTGGCCGCCATCCGCCTGCTGCTCGCCGCCATCAAACAGAAGGAAGTCGATGAGCGCGTCGAACTCGACGATGCCGCCGTCGCCGCCGTGATCGAAAAACTGGTCAAACAGCGCAAGGATTCCGTGACCCAATACGAGGCCGCCAACCGCCAGGATCTGGCCGACGCCGAGAAAGCCGAAATCGCCATTCTCGCCGCCTACTTGCCGGAGAAGATGAGCAGCGAAGAAGTTGCCGCCGCCGTAGCCGCCGCCGTAGCCCAGACCGGGGCCAAGGGTCCGGCCGACATGGGCAAGCTGATGGGCGTCCTCAAGCCGCAACTCGCCGGCAAGGCCGACATGGCCGAGGTTTCCAAGCTGGTCAAGGCCGCGCTGGCCGGCTAATCGCACCAGATGATCCCGGAGTCATTCATCCAGGATCTGCTGGCCCGGGTCGACATCGTCGACCTGGTGGATAGCTACGTCAAACTCAAGAAGGCAGGCGCCAACTACTCGGCCTGCTGCCCCTTCCACAACGAGAAATCTCCTTCCTTCACCGTCAGCCCGACCAAGCAGTTCTACCACTGCTTCGGCTGCGGCGCCCACGGCACGGCCATTGGTTTCGTCATGGAATACCAGGGCATCGGCTTCGTCGACGCCGTCAAGGAACTGGCCTCGCGTGCCGGCATGGTCGTACCCGAAGAAGAGGGGCGCGGCTTTTCCCAGGATCACTCTCCGGGCCAGACACGCACCCTGATCGACACCATGGCCCGCGCTGCCGCCTACTACAAGGCGCAACTCAAGCAATCGCCGCGCGCCATCGAATACTGCAAAAAACGGGGACTCACCGGCGAAGTGGCTGCTCGCTTCGGCATTGGTTATGCGCCGGACGGCTGGCAGAACCTGCAAACCGTCTTTCCCGACTACAACGCCGAAGCCTTGAAGACGGCTGGCCTGATCATCGAAAACGACGCCGGCCGCCGTTACGACCGTTTCCGTGACCGGCTGATGATTCCCATCGTCAATCCGAAGGGCGACATCATCGCCTTCGGCGGCCGCATCATCGACCAGGGCGAACCGAAATACCTGAACTCACCGGAGACGCCGCTGTTCGAAAAAGGCCGCGAACTCTTCGGCCTGCCGCAAGCCCGCCAAGCCCTGCGCGAAACCAATACCGCCATCGTCACAGAAGGCTACATGGACGTCATCGCCCTGTCGCAGAACGGCGTCGGCAACGCCGTCGCCACGCTCGGCACAGCCACCACGCCGACCCATGTGCAAAAGCTGTTGCGCCAGGTCGACCGCATCGTCTTCGCCTTCGACGGCGACAACGCCGGGCGCAAGGCCGCGTGGCGCGCCCTGGAAAACGCGCTGGAAGCCTTGGCCGACAACAAGCAGATCGGCTTCGTCTTCCTGCCGCCCGAGCATGACCCGGACAGTTACATCCGCGAACACGGCAAAGCCGCATTCGACCGCTTCGTTGCCCAGGCCATGCCGCTTTCCGACTTCATGCTGCGCGAATTGGGCAGCCGCTGTGACCTGACCAGTTCCGAAGGCAAGGCCAAGCTGATCTACGAAGCCAAGCCGCTGCTGCACAAGCTGCCGACGCCGCTATTGCGCCTGCAACTGGTCAAGCGACTGGCCGAGGCGAGCGGTTTCGCCCAGCAAGAAGTCGAGCGTCTGTGCGACCTCAAGTCCTACACCCCCGCTGCCCCGCCCAAAGCCAAACGCACAGCACCATCACTGACGCGCAATCTGCTGCGCATCGTGCTGCACAAGCCGCAACTCGCCGCCGAGCTGCCCATCGAACTGCTGCCTGACACGCCCGAACGACCAGCATTGGCTCGCCTGCACCAGATGGTTAGCGCCGACAGTGATGCCGCCAATTACGCCATTCTGCGCGAACGCCTGCGTGGCGTACCGGAAGAAGCGGCCATTGAGCAGGCAGCGGCGGAACTTCTCGAACTGCCGTTTGACGAAGAGGGTGCCGAGACGGAATTCCGCGACACCATCGAAAAGCTGCAGGCCGGCGGACACAAGCGCCGCTTCGAGGAATTGCAAGGCAAGGCGCAGCAATTCGGTGTCGCCGGACTGTCGGCGGCGGAAAAAATGGAATTTATCGAACTACTCTCAGCCCGCGGAAAGTGAGCTAAGTTGTGGTAATATTTACGGTTCTCTCCAATTCAACGGATCGTGTTCATGGCTAAGGCAAAAGACACCGCTAAGGAAGCCCCGAAGGCTCGCACCAGCAAGGCCAAGGAGAAGGCTGCCGAAAAGGCGCTGCTCGAAGGTGCAATGGCGGAAACCCCCGAACCGCTCGACGCAGAGGCGCGCAAGACTCGCCTCAAGGCGCTGATCAAGCTCGGCAAGGAACGTGGCTACCTGACTTACGCCGAAATCAACGACCACCTGCCCGACGATGTCGTCGACGCGGAGTCGATCGAAGCCATCATCTCGACTTTCAGCGACATGAACATCCAGGTTTTCGACGAGGCCCCGGCCGCCGAAGACCTGCTGATGTCCGACACCGCTGCAGCCGCCGCTGACGATGAAGAAGTCGAAGAACAGGCCGAACAGGCACTGTCGACGGTGGATTCCGAATTCGGCCGCACGACCGACCCGGTCCGCATGTACATGCGTGAAATGGGCTCCGTCGAACTGCTGACCCGCGAAGGCGAAATCGAAATCGCCAAGCGGATCGAAGAAGGTCTCAAGCACATGATCCAGGCCATTTCGGCCTGCCCGACCACCATTGCCGACATCCTCGAGATGGCCGCCAAGGTGGAAACCGAGGAAATGCGCATCGACGAACTCGTCGACGGCCTGATCGATCCGAATGCCGTCGAAGAAGCGCCCGCTGCCGAAATGGCCGACGACGCCGAAGCGGACGACGAGGACGAAGAAGCCGATGAAGAAGGCGACGGTGGCGGTGGCGCCGCAGCGGCTTCCCTGCTGCAACTGAAGACCGAAGCCCTGGAACGCTTCAAGACCATCAAGGGCATCCACGCCAAGATGCAGAAGGCGCTGGGCAGCAAGGGTTCGCAGGACAAGGCCTACCAGAAGCTGCTGGGGCAACTCTCCGACGAGCTGATGAACATTCGCTTCACGTCGCGCGCCATTGAAAAGCTTTGCGACAGCGTGCGCGAAATGGTCGAACAGGTTCGCCGCTCCGAGCGCAAGATTCAGCAAATCTGCGTCGATCGCGTCAAGATGCCGCGTCCGCATTTCATCCAGGTTTTCCCGGGCAACGAAACCAACGTCGACTGGGTCGACGCCGAAATCGCCGCCGCACCGAAGACCTATGTCGCCATCCTGACCCGCAATGCGCCAGACATCAAGGAAGAGCAGAAGAAGCTGCTCGCCCTGCAGGATCGCATCGGCATCTCTCTGAAGGAACTGAAGGACATCAACAAGCAGATGTCCACCGGTGAAGCCAAGGCCCGTCGCGCCAAGCGCGAAATGACCGAAGCCAACCTGCGTCTGGTCATCTCCATCGCCAAGAAGTACACCAACCGCGGCCTGCAGTTCCTCGACCTGATCCAGGAAGGCAACATCGGCCTGATGAAGGCGGTGGACAAGTTCGAATACCGTCGCGGCTACAAGTTCTCGACCTACGCAACCTGGTGGATTCGTCAGGCGATCACCCGCTCTATCGCCGACCAGGCACGCACCATCCGTATCCCGGTGCACATGATCGAAACGATCAACAAGATGAACCGCATCTCCCGCCAGATTCTGCAGGAAACCGGCGCCGAGCCGGATCCGGCGACGCTGGCCAAGAAGATGGACATGCCGGAAGACAAGATTCGCAAGATCATGAAGATTTCCAAGGAGCCAATCTCCATGGAAACCCCGATCGGCGATGACGACGACTCCCATCTTGGCGACTTCATCGAGGACCAGGCCACCCTGGCTCCGGCCGATGCGGCGATGTACTCCAGCCTTCGTGGCGTCACCAAGGAAATCCTCGACAGCCTGACAACGAGGGAAGCCAAGGTGCTGCGCATGCGCTTCGGTATCGAAATGAACACCGACCACACGTTGGAAGAAGTCGGCAAGCAATTCGACGTCACCCGCGAACGCATCCGCCAGATCGAAGCCAAGGCCCTGCGCAAACTGCGCCACCCGAGCCGTTCCGACAAGCTGCGCAGCTTCCTGGACCAGGGCGGCAACTAAGCTTTCCGGGCCTGTAGCTCAGCGGTTAGAGCAGAGGACTCATAATCCTTTGGTCGTGGGTTCGAACCCCACCGGGCCCACCAAGCACCCAAAAGCCTGCGGAATCCGCAGGCTTTTGTCTTTTGGTTGGCCGCAGACTCCCTATAATTGGACCTTTTGATTCCCCGGAGTTGCGCATGCTCAGCCGCAAGTTGCTCGCCTGCCTGTTGACCCTTGCCGTCAGCGGCAGCGCCCTCGCCGACATCAAGATCGGTGTCATCGCCTCGTCGACCGGCCCCACCGCCGTCGTCGGCATTCCGCAGAAGAACACCGTCGCCTTGCTGCCGACCGAGATCGGTGGCCAGAAAATCGAGTACATCGTGCTCGACGATGCCTCCGACCCGACAAACGCGGTGACCGGCGTCAAGAAATTGATCACCGAGCACAAGGTGGATGCCCTGATTGGCCCGACCACGACGCCGGCGGCCCTCGCCATGCTCGATTTCGTTGCCGAATCGCATGTACCGTTGGTCACCACCGTCGGTTCGTCGGCAATCATCCAGCCGATGGACGAGCGCAAAAAGTGGGTGTTCAAGACCACGCAGAACGACGACCTGATCGCCGAGGCGCTGCTCGAACACATGAACGCCAACGGCGTTAAGACCCTCGGTTTCGTCGGTTTCAACGACCCCTACGGCGAAAACTGGTTCAAGGTCTTTAGCGCCATGGCGGAAAAGGCCGGTCTGCGCCTGGTCGCCAACGAACGCTACAACCGCACCGATCAATCGGTCACCGGCCAGGTGTTGAAGGTGATCACCGCCAAGCCGGATGCCGTCCTGATCGCCGCCACCGGCGCCCCCGCGGTCTTGCCGCAAGCCGGACTGCAGAGCCGCGGCTACAAGGGCAAGATTTACCAGACGCACGGCGTCGCCACCAACGACTTCATCCGCATCGGCGGCAAGGATGTCGAAGGCACCTTGATGGCCGGCGGCCCGATGCTGGTTGCCGGCGACCTCGCCGCCAAGAATCCGATCAAGGCCGTCGCCCAAGGCTACATCAAGGCTTATGAAGGCAAATTCGGCGCCGGCACGATGTCGACGTTCGGCGCCAATACCTACGATGCCGGCCTGCTGCTACAGAAAGCCATTCCCGAAGCACTCAAGAAGGGCAAGCCTGGCTCCGCGGAATTCCGCTCAGCGCTGCGCGATGCCCTGGAGAACTCGAAGGAAGTCGTCGGTGCCCAAGGTGTATTCAACATGACGGCGCAGAACCACAACGGCATGGACAAGCGCGCCCGCGTCATGATGACCATCCGCGATGGCAAATGGGTACTCACCGGCGAATAAACCAGCCACCGAAACTCATGCTCACCAAAAAAGCCTGCGATCGACGCAGGCTTTTTTATCGATCAACGGTCATCGCCTCGATCGCGACGAAAATCAGGTCGACCGCGACTTCGGTCGTCATCCCGGCCCTCATCGCGGCGGTCGCGTGAACGTGAATCCTCGCGCTTCGGCGCCTGGTATTGCGGCAACGGTTCTCGCCGCTCAAAACCACCTTGCGCCTGCTGCGGCTCAGGCTTCCTTGGCGGCTGGACCACCTGCGGTTTGGGCGCCTCCCGCTCAAAGCGCGGCTGGCCGGAACGATCTCCGTCGTAATCACGGCGTGGCATTGGCTCTGCCCGTGGCGGCTCACGATCATAGCGAGGTGGAGTCACGACAGGAGGACGATATGCGTGATCATGCTCCCAGCGCCCTTCATGCTGATACCAGCGGTCACCGGCCCGTTCCCAGCGCGGCGCAACCCAGCGATAGCCGGGACGCGGCGCTTCCCAGCGGCCGGGTAGCCATTCGTAGCCATGACCGCCCCAGACCCAGTAACCGCTGATCCAGATGTAGCCGCTGACCGGGGGATATCCGGCATATTCGACGCGTGGCGGCGGAGGTTCGCGATAGACATAGGTTGGCTGAGGCGTGACGACGCAGCCTGCGACCAGCGCCACGCTCGCCGATGCCAGCAGCTTGATCATTCTTTTTTTCATCGTGTTCGCTCCATGCGACAGGGCGTCACCAGGCATTGTTGCCGGCCCAAAGGTCAGCCACCTTGCGTTCGAACTGCGGATATTCAAGGTCGTGCAACTGGGTCAGATGGAAGAGCGCCGTGACGATCTCTTCCGGAAAGCCCTGGCGCTTGCCACCACGATTGTCGTTGAACAGTCCATCAATATAGAGCGGGAAGGAAGCATGCCCCCAAGCGGCCTTGATCCGGCGGCCAATGTGCGGAAAACGCTCTTCCACTTTCTTGAAGTCGGGGTTTTCTTCCAGCTTGCGGATCGCTTCGGCATTGCCCTCGGCAACGAATTGCGGATATTCACGATCATGCTCGCCCTTCAATCCGGAGAGGGCTTCCATGATCTCCGGTGTCATTCCGTCCCGCGGCTTGATCGACATGTCGCTGACGGTATCGAGGATGTAAACATCCAGTTCCGGGGTTCCCCACAAAGTGATCGCCTTTTCCACGATATCGGGAAAGCGCTCGTTGATCTTGCGGAACATGTCGTTCTTGTTCATGACGCACCTCGCATGCGGGCTCGATAAGGGAAGGTTAAACCTTCTCCTTGGGCTTCGCCAGCCTGAACGCTGCTACTCAGGAATGCAAGGCGCCCAATCGCCACAAGGAAGTCACTTCGGCAGCGCGGGCGGCATGTAGCGGGTCACTCGCATCGCGCGCTTTCGGGTGCTGTGGTCGGGTATCGAGGCGGCCGAGGACCTGGAGGCCGGCCGCCGCGATCCAGTCGAGCAGTTGCTGGCGCGAACGGAGCCCTAGATGTTCCGCCAGATCGGAAATGATCAGCCAGCCCTCGCCACCGGGTGTCAGATGCACCGCCAAACCCTCGAGGTAGCCGCGCAACATGCGCGAATCGGGATCGTAGACGGCGTACTCGATGGGCGAACTGGGTTGCGCCGGCACCCAGGGCGGATTGCAGACGACGAGATCGGCTTTGCCTTCGGGGAAGAGATCGACCCGCTGCAACTCGACGGCGGCGCACCCGAGTTTTTGCAGATTTTCCATGGCGCAGGCCAGCGCGCGGGGATCCATGTCGGTAGCAACTACGCGCGGCACATCGCGTTTTGCCAGGATGGCCGAAAGAATGCCGGAGCCGACGCCGATATCGAACGCCGTCTGGCAGTTGGCCGGCAAAGGCGCGTTCGCCACCAGATCGACGTACTCGCCGCGCACCGGCGAAAACACCCCGTAATGCGGGTAGATGCGACCCTGAACCGCCGGTACGGGCACGCCCTTCTTGCGCCATTCGTGGGCGCTGATGACGGCGAGCAATTCGCGCAAGGCGACCATCGATGCTTCGCCGTCTGGTTCACCCCAGGCTTCCTGGCAGGCGGCGCACGTTTCCTGCGCACGACGCAGCGGCACGCGGTAATCGGCCTCAAGCGGTACGAGCAGGCGGGCGAGCAAGGCGGCGCGTTTGCCTTGCTGCTCGCGATGGCGGGCGAAGGCCTCGCCCGGTGTCGCCGGCGCCTTGCCACGTAGCGCGCCGAACCGGCGGTCGGCGCGCCGCGTCAGCGCCTGCATCAGATGGCGGGCATTGACCCAGTCGCCGCGCCAGAGCAGGGCGATACCGCTTTCCAGCAAGCGATAGGCGGCATCCGCCCCCAGCGTGTCGTCAGCGATTTGCACTTGCCGGTGCGGCGCGATGCCGGCTTCGGAACGCCAGCGCGCGCGCTGGGCGACGCCATTCTCTTGCCATTCGAGATAGGAATTCATGGGGGTATTTTAAGCGCGCCGCGCCAACTTGGTTTTTGGCCAAAATGGCCGGTGCACCGCAGCAGTAACGCTACGGCGGCAAATTCGTGTGGAAAGCCGGCCGATAAGCCGGGTTCTGTTCCCCTCTTGCGAGGTTCGGCAATCATTCCTCTAGGCCTGCCGTCACCGACAGGCTCAAGCAACCTACCCGGAAGCAGCGCGGGCCACGCCTCAGCTTCCCTATTTGGTCTTGCTCCGGATGGGGTTTACCGTGCCGTCCGCCGTTACCGTGGACGCGGTGAGCTCTTACCTCGCCGTTTCACCCTTACCTGTGCGTCTTGCGACGCCATCGGCGGTCTATTCTCTGTTGCACTTTCCGTTGCCTTGGGTCTTGCGACTTATAGCACCCAGCCGTTAGCTGGCATCCCGCCCAATGGAGCCCGGACTTTCCTCCCGATACCGAAGTATCCAGCGATTGCCTGGCCGACTTTCCAGGCGCGATTATACGTGACCGCCCCCTGCCCCGTTGGTTAAAACAGGCTATGCTTGATGCAAGCGAACACGTCTTGGTGGGGAGGATCGTGTCGGACAAGCGGGAATTGGCGCGCGAGGCGCTCGGCACCTTCGAATCGGCCATCATGGGCATCGCCGGCACGGCGCCGGCCTTCAGCGTAGCTGTGACGACCGCGACCATCGTCGCGGCGGTCGGCGTGCTGTCGGTGGGCAGCATTTTCTACTGTGGCCTGATCATGTTCGGCATCATGCTGGCCTTCTTCCACCTGGCCAAGATCACGCCGCACGCCGGCGCCGCCTATGCCTGGGTCGGCCATGTCTTCGGCCCGACCTGGGGCTTCTTCACCGGCTGGGGCCTGCTCGTCGCCTCGGTCTTCTTCATGGTTTCGGCCACCATCCCGGCGGCCACCTCGACGCTGATCATCCTGCTGCCGGACAAGGTAGAAGATACCTTCTGGGTGGCAACGACCGCCGCCCTGTGGCTGACTGCCGTCACGATCGTCGTGACCAAGGGCATCAAGCATGCGAGCTACGCGCAGATGGTGCTGACCGGCATCGAAACCATCGTTGTCGTGGCCTTGATCATCGCTGCCTTCGTCGAATACGGCGGGCGACAGGCCCACCAGCCATCGCTGATCTGGTTCTCGCCCTTCTCCTTTACGCCGCAACTCTTCGCCACCGGCGCCCTGACCGCCATCTTCTTCTACTGGGGTTGGGACGTGACGATGAACCTTTCGGAAGAGAGCAAGAGCCACGATGGCAGCAAGCCGCACTCCGCCAGTCAGGGCGCATTCTGGGCGATGATCAACCTGATCCTTTTTTTCGTGATCATGATGATCGTTGTGCTCATCGTGCTGAGCGACGCCGAAATCGCCGAAGCCAACACCAACGTGCTTTACGCCATCGCCAACAAGCTTTTTCCGACGCCGTGGAATTATCTGGCGGTGCTGTCCACCATCCTGAGCACGGTCGGCACCATTGAAACGCAGATTCTGCAGTTCAGCCGCAGCATGTTCGCCATGGCGCGCGACCGCATGCTGCATCCACGCTACGCCAGCATCCACCCGGAATGGCAGACCCCCTGGGTGGCCACTGCCGTCATCTGGGGACTGGGCATCGTGCTGCTCTTCACCTCGTCGCTGATGCCTTCAGTCAAGGCGATCCTGCACAGTTCCATCCTCGCCATCGGGTTCCAGATCTGCTTCTACATGAGCCTGGCCGGCTTCGCCTGCGCCTGGCATTACCGGCGACAACTGCAGGGCGGCTTCTATGCGGCATTCAGCTATGTGCTGTGGCCGCTGGCCGCCGCCTTGTTCATGGTCTTTATCGCCGTCTATAGCATCCCGACCTTCGATCTGATCACCAATCTGTCCGGGATCGGCGGTCTGGTCATCGGGGCGATTCCGCTGGTCTTGAGCCGCCGGCGGCAGCGCAACGGCGACGCCGCCTAGACCGGCAAGGCCGTCCGGTCGATCACCTTGCGCAGCACGAAGCTGGTGTGCACCCCGGTCACGCCGGGAATGCGCGTGATCTTGTTGAGCAGCAGTTCCTGGTAGGCATCCATGTCGGTGACGACCGCCTTCAACTGGTAGTCCGATTGCTGGCCGGTGATGAGCAGGCATTCCAGCACCTCGGGAATGCCCGAGATGGTCGCTTCCAGGTTGGCGAAGCGCTCCGGTGTGTGCTGATCCATCGAGATGCCGATCAGCGCCATCAGCGTCAGGCCTAGCTTTTTGGCATCGAGATGGGCACGGTAGCCGGCGATCAGGCCGGACTCTTCCAGCGTACGCACGCGGCGCAGGCAGGGCGAAGGCGAGAGGCCGATGCGGTCGGCCAGGTCCTGGTTGCTGATACGGCCATCGGTTTGCAGGATGGCAAGAATTTCGCGGTCGTAACGATCCAACTCCATCGCATTGCTCCGATAAAATGTTTTGCGCAATTTTATGCCAATTAAGCCGCAATTCTCACCGAATTTCGCAAGCACCTGCCAGCACCCCTGGCCTAATATTCCGTCATCGCCAATGCATTCCCGGAGCCGCACCATGATCGCCCAGCCCAGCCAGAAATACACCGCCTTCCCGCCGGTCAATCTCACCGACCGCCAGTGGCCGAGCCGCACCATCACCCAGGCCCCGATCTGGATGAGCACCGACTTGCGCGACGGCAACCAGGCCTTGTTCGAGCCGATGAATGCTGACAAGAAGATGCAGATGTTCAAAATGCTCTGCGACATCGGCTTCAAGGAAATCGAAATCGCCTTCCCGTCCGCCTCCGAAACTGAATTCAACTTCGTGCGCGGCTTGATCGAGGGGGGCCACATTCCGGACGACGTCACCATCGAAGTGCTCACCCAGGCCCGCGAGCACCTCATCCGCCGCACCTTCGAATCCTTGAAAGGCGCTCGCCGCGCCATCGTTCACGTCTATAACGCCACCTGCAAGACCTTCCGCGAAACCGTCTTCGGCATGAGCAAGGCCGAGGTCGTCCAGATGGCCGTCGATGCGGTCAAGCTCATTCGCGAATTGGCCGAGCAGATGCCGGAAACCGAGATCGTGCTCGAATACAGCCCGGAGCTTTTCACCGCCACCGAGCTCGATTTCGCCAAGGAAGTCTGCGACGCCGTCACCGCCGCCTGGGGCGCCACGCCACAGCGCAAGGTCATCCTCAACTTGCCGACCACGGTCGAGATCGCCACGCCCAACATCTACGCCGACCAAATCGAGTGGATGCACAAGAACCTCGCCCGCCGCGACAGCGTGCTCATCAGCCTTCACCCGCACAACGACCGCGGCACCGCCGTCGCTGCCGCCGAAATGGGCTTGATGGCCGGCGCCGACCGCGTCGAGGGCTGCCTCTTCGGCAACGGCGAGCGTACCGGCAATGTCGATCTCGTCACCCTTGCCCTCAACATGTATACGCAAGGCGTCCATCCGGGGCTCGATTTCTCGGACATCAACGCCGTTGCCCGCACCTTCGAACACTGTAGCCAGCTCCCGGTCCATCCGCGCCACCCCTACGTCGGAGACCTCGTTTTCACGGCCTTCTCCGGCTCCCACCAGGACGCCATCAAGAAGGGGTTTGCCGCTCAAAAGGCGGAAGAGCAATGGTCAGTGCCCTATCTTCCGATCGACCCGGCCGACGTCGGCCGCAGCTACGACTCGGTCATCCGCGTCAACAGCCAGTCGGGCAAGGGGGGCATCGCCTACTTGATGGAAACCGAGCACGGCGTGGTCATGCCGCGTCGCATGCAGGTCGAGTTCTCCGGCGTCGTCCAGAAGCACACCGACACCCACGGCGGCGAAGTCAGCGCCGGCGACATCTGGGACATCTTCAGCCGCACCTATCTCGACAACGCCACGCCGGTCGACTACCGCGAGCACCACCTCTTTGAACACGGCAACGCCCAGGGCATCCGTCTCACCGTCAATATCGACGGCAAGACGCACATCCTCAGCGGCGAAGGCAACGGCCCGATCAACGCCGCGGTACACGCCTTGCAGAGCGCCGGCATCCGCATCCAGGTGCGCAGCTACGAGGAACGCTCGATGGTGCCGATGGGCGAGGACGGCAACGCCCGCGCCTGCGCCTTGATGGAAATCGCCGGCGCCGCGGGCAACGGCGAATGCTACGGCGTCGGCATCGACAGCAACATCGTCACTGCGTCGATCAAGGCCTTGATCAGCGGCATCAACCGCCTCGGCGACGAACGCATCTACGGCGACCACCCGCAGGCCGCTTAAGCCAATGAAAAAAGCCCGGCACATTCCCGTGCCGGGCTTTTTCATTTCAGGGATTCGCTAAAAGTTCACTGCTGCGGTGCACACCGCAAAAACGGCAAAAACCGAGGAAGCTTGGCTCAGCCGAGGATCGTGCCGATGGGCGTTGCCTGCAACCAGGCGCGCCCATCCGGCGAAGCCAGCCAGACAAAGCCGGCCACATTGGCGGCCACCGTCAGCCAGAAAACCGCGCGAAAACTTGCCTTGACCGACTTGTGACGCAGATATTGCTGCGCCAGCAATGCCCCCGGCCAGCCACCGAGCAGGGACCAGACATGCAATGTCGATTCCGGCACACGCCGACGCTCGGCACGGGCTGCCTGCTTGTCCCACAGATAAACCAGGAAACAGCACAGGCTGGCAGCGACATAGAGCCCGCCCCACAACTTGGGAATCTTCCAGAAAAAGACCAGTGCACCGAGCAAGGCGATGAACAGCGGAATGGCCAGCAGCGAAGCGCCGCCCCATTCCGTTCCCTTGCGCTTCCTGCTTCTCTTGGCGAGTTTGGCCGACTTGGCGGACCAATGACGTTCGATGCGGGCAGCTCGCTGGCGTCCGTCGAAACGCGAATCATCGGTGACCTGATAGCGCAGCCAGTCGCCGACCTGCGGTCGCTGGCCGGTCGGAAAAGCCTTGATATGGACGAACACATCCTTCCCGCCTTCAGTCGGCGTGATGAATCCGAACCCACGTTCGTCGTCCCAGCGGCTTAATTTTCCTTCGCTTGCCATTCAGTAATGCACCCAGCATGTTGCGAAATGCATATTACGGCAAAGCGACAACCTGCACCAAGCAATATTCAACAAAATTTACAAAAATTTAATTATTCTGGTTAATTCGCAACAAGTGACGAACAATAAATCCGGCCACCTGCTCGCCACGCTGATTGATGGCGGCATATTGTAACCGGGCGATACCCCGATCCGGCTTGGAACGCGAGGGATTGACCTCAAGTACCTCGACCTCGGTATGCAAGGTGTCGCCTGGGCGAACCGGCGCATACCAACGTAGATCGTCCATCCCCGGCGAGCCCATGCTTGCGGCACGGAACTGGCCCTGCTGGATGAACAGACGAAAACACAGGGCAATCACCTGAAAACCGCTGGCGATCAAGCCGCCGTAGAGCGACTCCGCTGCAGCCACCGCATCGATGTGAAATGGCTGCGGATCGTAATGCATGGCGAAGGCAATGATGTCGCTCTCGGTCAGCGTCGCCCCCGGACAAACGAAGCGTTGGCCGACCTGCAGGTCGTCGAGGAAGAGTTGTGGCGTCAAATCGCTTCTCCTTTCAGAATGCGCGGCGCGCCGATTCGGCCACCGCTGCACCGAGCGTCTTCAGGGCAACCAGCGTCGGCCCGTCGCGCAAGGTGACCATTCCGGTGGGCACGCGCGCAATGTCTTCCGGCAGTGTTTCGACCACCAGATCGGCCCGATGTTGCGATTGTTCGACCACCCGGCGCGGCATCAGGGTCCAGCCCAGGCCGACAGAAACGCAGCCGAGAATCCCCTCCAGCGTACCGAACTCCATGGCGTCGGCCACCGCATGGCCCTGCTGGCGCTGCCAGGCAAGAGCGCGGGTCCGATAAGCACAGCCCTCACGAAAGAGGATTAGCGGCTGCTGGATCGGATCCATGCCACGGGCGTGCACCTGGACCAGTTCCTCGACCGCCACCTCAGTGAAATCGAGATCCGGATGAACCACTGGCCCGGCGACGAAGGCGCAATCGAGCTTGTGCTCCAGCACACGCTCGGTCAAGGCAGCGCTGGTCTCGGTCTGCACACGCAACTCCAGTCCCGGGTGCTCGGCCCGCACCGCCTTCAGCGCAGCCGGCAAATGCAGGGCAGCAAAGGTTTCCATGGCACCGATGCGCAATTCACCGACACACTCGCCGACCTGGCGCACGGCCGCGCTGGTCTGCCGCTCGAGCTGCAACATGCGGCGGGCATAGTCGAGCAGCACCCGGCCGGACGGTGCCAATTCCAGGCCACGCCCCTTGCGGAAGAACAACTCGGTGCCGAGTTCCTCTTCCAACCGGCGAATACGCCCGGTGACGTTGGATTGCACGGTGTTCAGCTTGCGCGAAGCGGCAAGGATGCCACCTTCTTCGACGACGGCCTGAAATGTACGCAGGGCGACGAGCTCCATCATTCTCCAATCAAGAACATTAAGTTCTCAACAAATCACTTGAACAGATACTTTACTCTGTTTATCGTTGCTCGACATAACTAAAAGGACTCGACACATGTCTACCCAGAGAGAACGCCTGCAAGTGCTGGGCGCCGGCATTTTCAGTCTGCTGCTGACGCTCGGCGTCGCCCGTTTCGCCTACACGCCGCTCCTGCCGATCATGCAGAAGCAGGCCGGGCTCGGTATCGCCGAAGCCGGCTGGCTGGCTGCGCTGAACTACGCCGGCTACCTGAGCGGCGCCCTGATTGCCTCGCTGATCAGCGACCTGGTGTTGAAGGATCGCCTGTACCGCATCGGCATGATCGTCGCCATCGTCAGTACGGCGATGATGGGCCTGACCGACAACCTGATGCTTTGGATCGCCTCACGCTTCCTGGCCGGCCTATCCAGCGCAGCCGCCATGCTGCTCGGCACCGGCCTGATCCTGAACTGGCTGATTCGCCACCACCATCGCCCCGAACTCGGCATCCACTTCACTGGCATCGGCCTGGGCATCGCCAGTTGCGCCGCGGCAGTCTGGTTGATGGCGCCGCATTTCGACTGGCAGGCCCAATGGTTCATTTTCACCGGCATCGCCTGCCTGCTCGCCTACCCGGCGCTGGCCTGGCTGCCGCCGCCGGACACCAGCGGCATGACCAAGAGCGGCCAGCCGATGGCGGACAATCCGCCCAGCCGCCTATTTCTGACCATTTTCATGGCCGCCTATTTCTGCGCCGGCGTCGGCTACGTGGTCAGCGCCACCTTCATCGTCGCCATCGTCGATCGCCTGCCCGGCATGGCCGGCCACGGCACACTGGTCTTCCTCGCCATCGGCATTGCCGCCGCCCCGGCCTGCATCAACTGGGACCTGATCGCCCGCTACACCGGCGAACTGAACGCGCTGATCCTGGCCGCGCTGTTGCAGATCGTCGGCATCGTGCTGCCGGTTGCGGTGGACGGCCTCATTCCGGCAATTTTCGGGGCACTGCTCTTCGGCGGCACCTTCATCGGCATGGTCAGCCTGGTCCTGACCATGGCCGGCCGCTACTACCCGACCCGCCCGGCCAAGATGATGGGCAAGATGACCCTGGCCTATGGCGCCGCCCAGATCATCGGCCCGGCCGTCGTCGGCTGGCTGGGCACGCGCTCCGGCAGCTACGCCGGCGGACTCTATCTGGCGGCGTGCGTCATGGCGGTAGGTGCGCTGTTGTTGGCTATACTGAAACTCATGGAGATGCGCGGCGCCGGCGTTAGCCCGGCCCTGCAGAACTGACGAAGGAGAAACGATGTTCAAGGGTATCGTCATCGACAAGGACGAAGCAGGCTACCGCGCCGCCGTGCGCGACATCGACGAGGCGGAATTGCCCGAAGGCGACGTCACCGTACGCGTCGCCTATTCGTCGCTCAATTACAAGGACGGCCTGGCCATTACCGGCAAAGGGCCTGTCGTGCGCAAGTTCCCGATGGTGCCGGGCATCGACATCGCCGGCACGGTAGAGAGCAGCAGCCATCCCGATTACGCCCCCGGCCAGCGCGTGCTGCTCAACGGCTGGGGCGTCGGTGAAACGCACTGGGGTGGTCTGGCGCAGAAGGCCCGCCTGAAGGGCGAATGGCTGGTGCCGCTGCCCGCCGCCTTCGATGAAAAGCAGGCCGTCGCCATCGGCACTGCCGGCTACACCGCCATGCTCTGCGTGCTGGCGCTCGAGCGCCATGGCGTCAAACCCACGGATGGCGAGATCGTCGTGACCGGTGCCGCCGGCGGGGTCGGCAGCGTCGCCATCGCCCTGCTCGCCAAGTTGGGCTATAGCGTGGTTGCCGTCAGCGGCCGGCCGGAAGAAGCGGAATACCTGAAACAACTCGGCGCCAGCGAAGTTCTCGAACGTGCCGCCTTCGCTGCCCCCGGCAAACCGCTCGGCAAGGAACGCTGGGCCGGTGCTGTCGATGTCGTCGGCGGACACACGCTGGCCAACATATGCGCCACGACCAAATATCGCGGTGTCGTCACTGCCTGCGGCCTGGCCGGTGGCATGGATTTCCCGGCCACTGTTGCTCCCTTCATCCTGCGCGGCGTGACGCTGGTCGGCATCGACAGCGTGATGTGCCCGCGCCCGGAACGCATTGCCGCCTGGGAACGACTGGGCCGCGATCTCGACCTCGCCAAGCTCGGTCAGATCGCCCATGAAATTCCGCTGGCCGAAGCCATCCCGACGGCTGCCCTGCTGATGGATGGCAAGGTACGCGGGCGTGTCGTGGTCGACGTCAATCGCTGAGGCAACCATGAGCTATCGCATCGTCGGCCTGATCACCGTTCGCGACCCGGCGGCTTTCGACGACTATCGCAGCCGTGTCGGCGCCACCATTGCCCAGTACGGCGGCACGGTGCGGCAGCGCGGCGCAGTCGATACCGTGCTGTGGAACGAAACCGGCGGCGTCGCGCCGGATGCCTTCGTCGATATCGACTTTCCGAGTAAAGCCGACGCCCAGCGCTGGGCTGATAGCCCGGAATACCAGGCCCTGCTCGAGGTACGCAGCCGGGCGATGCAGTTGCTGCTGTTCGCCGTCACCTGAGCGTTCAGGCGGCCAGTTTTTCCCGCCGCCCCGGCCGGAACTGCCAGGTATCGTCGTAGTAGGCAGGAGCTTCGTTCTCCGGCGTGACGCCGGGGATGCCGAGTAGCGGCAAGGGCTGGAAGTCGCGCGGCCGGGTGTAGCGGTCGGTTCTGAAAATTGCCGCCAAACGGCTGTCCACCGCAGCAGTCAGCGTTTCATCGTCCACCGCGAGGTCGGCCGACGTGCAGTCGAGCAGGACGGCCTTGGCAGTCAGCCCGCGGAATGGCGACAGCAGCGACTCATAGGTCGCGTGGCCGAAAACGACGAAACGCATGTGCACCCGCACCGCCGCCCGCCGCTCGACAAACAATTCCTTCCAGCGGAAATCGCGCATCAGTTGCAGCAGTTCCGGCTCGCTCGACAGGACGACGATGCCGCATTCGTCGAAATGCGTCAGCGCATCGCGAATGCGGCCGCGTAATTCGCCCTGCGGTTGCATGGCGGCCACATGGGCGGCCGTGATGGCGTTCTTGGTTTGCGGGAAGCTCAGCCAGACCAGCGCATTGAACCAGTCGTGCCAGTTGTCGCGGCGGGTTTCCACCTCGCCGTTCTCCCAGACGCGACATTCGTAGGCCATGCCGTCGCTTTGCGGGGCAACGAAACGTACCGGCTTGCCGCTTTCGGTCAGGATGGGATATTGCGCAGCCAAGGCAGCCACCGCCTCGGCATCGGGCTGCGGCGGCAATTGCGCCAGCCAACGCGCCAGCGGCCAGTACAGCGGGCCGCTGAATAGCTCGGGCATCACTCTTCGGCAGCGCCCTTGCCGGCGGCGTCGCCCTCTTCCTTGACGAAGGTGAGCTCGCCCTTCTTGACGCGGAAGGTACCGATCAGCTTGCCCATGCCGCCTTCCGGCTCCTCAGACACCTTGGCCCAGCCTTCGCAGGTCTGCGTTTCGGTGGCAAACATCTTCTTGCCCGCCTTGACGATGAAGGCACCGGACGGCACCTGGTAGATCTCGACCTTGGTCTTGGCCGTGCCCGGCCCGATCTCGTGCCGACGCATGCAAGCGGGCATGCGCGAAACGACCAGATAGAGATTGACCTTGTCGTCCCAGAAATACGGCTGCTCGCGGATCAGCGACAGCACGTGCTCGCGGGTGTTGTCGATTTCATACGTCGCGCCGTCGTTGATGCAGGCGGACAGCAGGGGTACGGCCAGCAGGGCAAGCAGGGCGGTGCGCAGACGCATGATCGGTGTCCTCAGAGCATTTTCCAGGTGAGCGTTTCACCGGCGCGCAGCGGCACCAGCGAGTCCAGCGTATCGCCGTGAATGTAGTCGTAAGCGGCCGGCACCGTCCAGCTTTCCTTGACCAGCGTGACCTTGTCGCTGTTGCGCGGCAGGCCGTACCAGTCCGGACCGTGGAAGCTGGCGAAGGCTTCGAGCTTGTCCAGCGCGCCGGCTGCTTCAAAGGCCTCGGCGTAGAGTTCCAGCGCGGCATAGGCCGTGTAGCAACCGGCACAGCCGCAGGCCGCCTCCTTGGTCATCCGTGCATGCGGCGCCGAGTCGGTGCCGAGGAAGAACTTGGCATTGCCGGAAGTGGCCGCCTCGACCAGTGCCACACGATGCGTCTCGCGCTTCAACACCGGCAGGCAATACCAATGCGGCCGCACGCCGCCCTGGAAGATGGCGTTGCGGTTGTACAGCAGATGGTGCGCCGTAATCGTCGCCGCGACGTTTTCCGGGGTGCTGGCAACAAATTCGGCCGCATCCTTGGTCGTGATGTGTTCCATCACCACCTTCAACTTAGGGAAGCGTTGCGTCAGCGGCAGCAGCACCGTGTCGATGAACACCTTCTCGCGGTCGAACAGGTCGATCGCCGGATCGGTCACCTCGCCATGCACCAGCAGCGGCAAGCCGACGCGCTCCATTTCGGCGAGCGTGTCGTAGGCTTTCTCGATGGCGGTCAGACCGGCATCCGAATTGGTCGTCGCCCCGGCCGGATACAGCTTCACCGCCTTGACGAAGCCGGAGGCCGCCGCCTTGGCAATCTCGGCCGGCTGGGTGTTGTCGGTCAGGTACAGCGTCATCAGCGGCTCGAAATTCATGCCGGCCGGCAACGCCGCCAGAATGCGCTCGCGGTAAGCCGCCGCCAACTCCACGTTGGTGACCGGCGGCTTCAGGTTGGGCATGACGATGGCGCGGCCGAACTGGCGGGCGGTATGCGGCAGAACCGTCGGCAAGGCAGCGCCATCGCGCAGGTGCAGGTGCCAGTCGTCGGGACGGGTGATCGTGAGTTGCATGGTCTATCTCGGAAATGTTTCGCTAATTTTAACTTTTCAAGGCCAGAGCGCGGTCATAAAGCGCGTTTTTTGCCGCCCCGGTAATGGCCGCAGCTAACTTGGCCGCCTGTTTGACCGGTAGCCCATCGGCCAGCAAGAGCTTGAGGACGCGCTCGCCTTCGCCCGCGTCAGCCCCGGCCGGTGCGCCGGAAACGATCAGGACGAACTCACCGCGCTGGCGGTTGCTGTCCTCCTTCAGCCAGGCATCCGCCTCGGCCAGCGGCAGGCTGTGCACGGTTTCGAAGAGCTTGGTCAGTTCGCGGGCGATGACCAGGGTGCGCTCGCCCAGGGTGTTGGCCATGTCGGCGACGGTTTCCAGCACACGGTGCGGCGCTTCGTAGAAGACCAGGGCGTAGGGCAGGCTGCGCAGGTCTTCCAGGGTTTGCCGGCGTTGGCCGGCCTTGGCCGGGAGAAAGCCGTAGAACAGGAAATGTTCGTCGAGGATGCCGGAGCCGGAAAGCGCCGTGGTCGCGGCGCAGGGGCCGGGCAACGGGACGACTTTGCAGCCGGCGGCGCGCACGGCGGCGACGACGCGGGCACCGGGGTCGGAGATGCCGGGCGTACCGGCATCCGAAATCAGCGCCACGGCTTCGCCGGCGCGCAGCTTGTCGACAATGCGGGCGGCAGCTTCATGTTCGTTGTGCTGGTGCGCCGGCAGCGTACGCGCGCTAGAGCCCAACTGTTTCAGCAAGGGCGTGCTGTGCCGGGTGTCTTCGGCGGCGACCCAGGGCACGCTGCGCAGGATTTCCTCGGCACGGCGGGTCAGGTCGGCCATATTCCCGAGCGGGGTCGGGACGACATACAATGCAGCGGATTCTTCCGTCATATTTGTTTTCGCATGCAGGCAAAGGCCAACGATACCACCACCGCTCGCGGGCGCGAAGCCGAAAACCGGGCGGCAGCTTATCTGGAACGCTGCGGTGCACGCGTCGTGGAGCGCAATTTTCGCGTGCGCGGTGGCGAGATCGATCTGATCTGCCGCGACGGCAAGACCCTGGTCTTCGTCGAAGTGCGCCAGCGCAGCCGGGGCGATTTCGGCGGCGCGGGCGCGAGCATCACCGCCAGCAAGCAGCGGCGCATCGTCTTGGCCGCACAGCATTACCTGGCCGGCAAGCCAGCCTGCGATTGCCGCTTCGACTGCGTGCTAATTGATGGCGACAAACTGGAATGGCTACGCGATGCGTTTTCTGCCGACGCTTTTTAGTCTTCTGATCGCCTGCACACCGGCACTGGCCGAGCGTACGCGCCTGCTGGTGCAAAGTTCGCCCTTGGCTGGCAGCCAGTATTACGCCGTCGCCGAATCTTGGGCCGAGATGAAAGTGGGCGACGTTCTGACCCTGACCCGCGAACCGGACAACAAGCACGACCGCAATGCCATCCGCGTCGAGTGGCAGGGGCGCAAGCTGGGTTATGTGCCGCGCGCCCAGAACCGGGCCGTAGCGCAGGCCATGGACGACGGAGAGCGGCTGATCGCCCGTATTTCCCGGCTTTCCGAGGATGCAAACCCATGGCGGCGGGTCGAATTCGAGGTCTATATAGAGCTGTGATGTAGAATGCTTCGATTACCACCACAAGCCGTTGAACGATATGGATTTGATTGCCCGCGTTGCCAAGCATTTCGAGGATAGCGCCCACACCAAGCTGAATGCCATCGAGGCGCTGTCGGCACCGATCGCCGCCGCCATCGAGACGATGACCAACTCGCTGATCAACGGCGGCAAGATCCTCGCCTGCGGCAACGGCGGCTCGGCCGGCGATTCGCAGCATTTCGCCGCCGAACTGATCGGCCGTTTCGAAGCCGAGCGCCAGGAACTGGCGGCCATTGCGCTGACCACCGACAGCTCTATCCTGACCGCCGTCGGCAACGATTATTCGTTCAACCAGATTTTCTCCAAGCAGGTGCGCGGCCTCGGCCATGCCGGCGACGTGCTGCTGGCCATCTCGACCTCGGGCAATTCGGCCAACGTGATCGAAGCGATCAAGGCTGCCCACGAGCACGACATGCATGTCGTGGCACTGACCGGCAAGGGCGGCGGCCAGATCGGCGAGATGCTGCGCGACGACGATATTCATCTTTGCGTGCCGGCCGACCGCACGGCGCGTATTCAGGAAACCCACCTGCTCATCATCCATTGCCTGTGTGATGGCATCGATGCGCTTCTTCTGGGAGTCGAATGATGCAGAAAACCAAACTCACCCTCGCCGCGGCAGCTTTCATCGCCACCCTGCCCTTCCTGCAGGGCTGCGTCCCGGCCGTCATCGTCGGTGGCGTCGCTGCCGGCGCTGTCTCCATTCATGACCGCCGGAGTACTGGCGTGCAGACGGACGACGAATCCACCGAGTGGAAGGCCAGCCTGAGCGTGCCGAAGCAGTACAAGGAATACACCCACGCCAACTTCACCTCGTTCAACCGCCGCGTGCTAATTACCGGCGAGACCTCGAACGACGAAGCCAAGGCCGCCATCGAGGCCGAAGTGCGCAAGATCGAAGGCGTGCGCGACGTCTACAACGAGCTCGGCATCGGCCCGATGTCCTCGCTGGGCAGCCGCAGTACCGACGCCTACATCAGCTCCAAGGTCAAGGCTCGCCTGGTCGATTCCAACCAGTTGTCGGCCAATCACATCAAGGTGTTTACCGAACGCGCCATCGTTTACCTGATGGGCATCGTCACCGAACGCGAAGCCAAGGTCGCCGTCGCCGTTGCCCGTACCACGGCCGGCGTGGTCAAGGTGGTCAATGCCATGGAAGTGTTGAGCGACGAAGACGTCCGTCGCATCGACGAACGCACCTTCGGCAGCCGCTCAACGCCGCCGCAATCGGCACCGGTGGAGAACCGCTGAAATTTGCCTGAAATTGACCGTGCACCGCAGCACAGGGGGAAATAAATCATGAATCTGGAAAAGGTCATCTTCGGTTTCTTCATCGTGCTGGCGGCCACGCTCAATTTCGGCTTTTTCATTGGCGATATCGCCAATCCTGAACTTCACAGCGTCTATGAGCTGGCGGCCGCCCTGGTCGTCAGCCTGATCGCTACCGCGCTCAAATTTGGCGACCGCACGCAGATCGGCGCCATCCACCTGTCGACCAGCCTGGTCGCCGACCTGCAACTGATCGCCGCCTGCGTCACCTGGGGTGTCGCGGTGCATGTCACCGGCGTCGGCATGACGCCGCACGTGACTTCCAGCGTCGTCTCGCTGTCGGGCGGCGCACTGTTCGCCAACATCGTTTCCGTCGTCATCCTCATCGTCGAAACCGTGATGCTGCGCCGCTAAAGGTCGGTAGCCGCGCATGAACAGCGCCTTCTTCCTCGTCCTGCGCCGCATGCGGGCGCCGATCATCGTGCTGATTGTCATCTATGCGATCTCGGTCATCGGCCTGACGTTGGTGCCCGGCGTCGACGCCGAAGGCAAGGCCACTGCGCCGATGTCCTTCTTCCACGCCTTCTATTTCATCAGCTACACGGCAACGACCATAGGCTTCGGCGAAATTCCCGTCGCCTTCTCCGAAGCGCAGCGGCTGTGGGTCACCTTCTGCATCTACCTGACGGTGATCGGCTGGTCCTATTCGGTGGTCACGCTGATCGCCCTGTTGCAGGACAAGGGCTTCCAGAACACGCTGACGACCAACCGCTTCGTTCGTCGCGTGCGTCGCCTGAAGGAGCCCTTTTACCTGGTCGCCGGCTGCGGCGAGACGGGCAACCTCATCTGCCGCAGCTTCGATCGCACCGGCCAGGCCTTCGTCGTTCTCGAACGTGACGAGCAACGCGTCGAGGAACTCGACCTGCAGGATTTCAAGACCGACATCCCGGCCCTGGCGGCCGATGCCCGCCAGCCGGACAACCTGCTGCTGGCCGGCCTGAAACACCGGAAATGTCGGGGCGTGCTGGCCGTAACCAACGACGAGCAGGCCAACCTGGCCATCGCCATCGCCGTCCGCCTGCTCAACCCGGATATCCCGGTCATCGCCCGCGCCCGCAGCCATGCGGTCGAGGCCAACATGGCCTCCTTCGGCACCGATCACATCATCAACCCCTACGAACGCTTTGCCGAGCACCTGGCGCTGGCCGTCGCCGCGCCCGAGCGTTTCCGGCTGATCGAGCTGCTGACCGGACTACCCGAGAATCCGCTGCCCGAACCACACCGCCCGCCGGCCGGACGCTGGATTCTGTGTGGCTACGGCATCTTCGGTCGCGCCGTGGCCGAACGCCTGCGCCAGACCGGCATTGCCCTGACCATCATCGACCCGGCCGCCCCGGATGCCGACAGCGACATTCCTGGCGATGGCACCGAGGCGCGCACCCTGCTTGCAGCCGGCATCGCCGAAGCCTCCGGCATCATTGCCGGCACTGACAACGACATCAACAACCTATCCATCGCCGTCACGGCGACCGAGCTGAAGCCCGACCTCTTCGTCGTGGCACGCCAGAACCACAGCGCCAATAGCGCCCTGTTCGCCGCCTACGATGCCGATTTCACCATGCTGCCCAGCCGTATCGTGGCGCAGGAATGCATTGCCATCCTGACCGCACCGCTGCTCGCCCGTTTCCTCGATCAGCTGCGCAGCCGCGACGAGGGCTGGAGCGCCACCCTGGCCGCACGCCTGCAAGCAATCGGCGAGGGGCTCACACCGGTGGTCTGGGACTCCCGCCTGAACATCAGCGAAGCGCCGGGCGCCTATCACGTGCTGATGCACCAGGGACATTTCACCCTCGGCGACATCCTGCGCGACGGCACCGACCGCAGCCGGCCGCTGCCTATCGTCCCCCTGCTCATCGAACGCGGCGACGACCTCCACCTCCTGCCGGCCGACGACTTCGTGCTCGAAGCCGGCGACCAGCTGCTGCTCGCCGGGCCGCTCAGCGCCCGCCACAACCTGGAACTGACCCTGCACAATCCGCAGGAAACGCTCTACGTGCTCTCCGGCAGCGAACAAAGCGGCACGCTGCTCGCCCGCCTGCTGAAATCCGCCCGCGCGGCCTAGGCCGCGAGCATCTTGCGCAGGCCGCGCATCAGGCTGCCAATGGCCGGCAGCTTCATGTACAACTCCTCGGCGGCATCCCAGTAGTCGCGGTGGTAATTCACCTTGCCGTCGGCAGCGAACTTCAGGTGCGACACGCCGCGCATCACCTGCGTTTCGCCCCGCCCCCACAGGCGCACCCGGTAGCAGAATTCCCACACCAGCATGACACCGCTGGCGTCAGCCACGCGCTCGGTAACGACGAAGCGCGGCGTTTCCACCTGCTGGAACATGTGGCGGAAGATGCGCTGGATCGCCTCGAGGCCGCGCACCTCGTTGAACGGGTCCTTGAAATAGGCGTCGGCACTGTAGAACTCGGGAAAGCGCGCGATGCTCTCCGGCGTCAGGTCATGGTAGAAGGCGATCAGGCGGTCGAGGTCGGGCGTAGCGTCCATGTCAGGCTCCGGTAAAACGGCGGATGAGCGGGAAATACCAGCGGTAGGGCAGCAACGAGAGCAGTTTCAGCACGCGGGTAAAGCGCTTGGGGAAGTGGATTTCGAAATTTCCCGTTTTGAAGCCGTCCACCGCAGCAGTCGCCGCCTGCTCGGGCGTCAGCAGCGCCGGCATGGCGAAATCGTTCTTGGCGGTCAGCCGCGTCTGCACGAAGCCTGGGTTGATCGCCCAGACGCCGATGCCGCGCTCCTCCAGATCGAGATGCAGGCACTCGGCGAAGTGGATCAGCGCCGCCTTGCCCGGCCCGTAGCACAGCGCCTTGGGCAAGCCGCGATAGCCGGCCACGCTGGCGACGAAGGCGATGCCGCCCCCCGGTTGCAGATCGGGCAACACGGTGGCGGCCAGACGCAGCGCGCCGTTGAAATTCACATCGATGACCTGCTCGGCGCGCGCCAGATCAAACTCATCCGCCCGCATCGGCACGTAGTCGCCGGCCAGATAGACCACCAGATCGACACCGCCCCAGGCCGCCAGCAGCGCCTGACGCACGCCGGCCAGGCTGGCCGCAGAGGTTGCATCGCAAGGCAGGATCAAGGCGCCTTCGATGCCCAGCGCCTGCAACTTGTCGGCCGAACGCGCCGACAGCGCCAGCTTGGCGCCGCGCCCGGCCAGTTCCCGGGCGATCGCCGCGCCGATACCGGTCGATGCGCCGACCAGCCAGACCCGCCGGCCGCTCCATTCAGTAATTTTCGGGTTCATACCTGCCTCCTTTGCCGCCTACTGTGCGACGGCCTCAGCGCTTGACGAAGGTCAGCGTCACTTCGCCGAGATTGAAGCCCCATTTGGACATGTACGAGCGGTTCAGCATCACCTTCTCGTCCATCAGGAACATCCAGTCGTCGAAATCGACGTGATAGGTCTTGCCATCGACCGGCAGCGCCAGCACGTAACGCCAGCGCAGGGCATTGCCGGCCAGTTCGCCGACTGCCTCGCCGACCACGTCGTCGGCCGTGCCGCGGTAGGTGCCGTCAGCCTGGCGCTTCAAGGTCCACACCCGGCGCGAGGTCGTGCCGTCCGACCATTTGAAATTCTCGTCGAGCACGCCGGTGTCGCCCTCCCATTTGGCGTCGATGACCACATGGAAGCGCTTCCTCACCTCGCCGGAACGCCCCTGGAACATGCCCCAGGCGTCCAGCGTACCGTTCAGGTAGGTTTTCAGGTCGAGAGCCGGCTGTTCGGCCTTGTATTGCTCGACGCCGGTCGAGGCGCAAGCGGTCAGGCCGAGGGAAAACAGGGCGGCGGTGAGCAATTTCATGATCGTATCTCCAGAGAGTCGCGCCAGCGCCAAAGCAGGCCGGCCGCCAGCAACTTGAAGCCGAGCGGCAGCAAGGCGTAGGCAAAGGTGAGCGAAGACAGTCCTTGAGCGCCGCCCGGCCGGTAGCCGAGCAGATCGAGCAAGGGCAGCGCCAGACCGGCGGCCAGCGCCAGATTGAGCTTGGCGACGAAATTCCACACGCCAAAGCAGGCCCCGGCCCGCCCCTGGCGTTCGCCGAGATCAGCCGCGATGGCCGCCGGCAGCGCGAGGTCGGCGCCGAGGGCGAGGCCGGACGCCAGGCAGATCAGCGCGAAGGGCCACAGGTCACCGGGCCCGAGCAGGCCCGCGCCGGCAAACGCGAACATGGCGAGCAGCATGGCCAGCCCCCAGGACGGCACACGCCCGAAGCGCGCCGCCAGCCGTACCCACAGTGGCAGCGACGCAGCGCCGGCGACGAAATAGAGGGCAAGCAGCGGGCCGCTCGCCTTTTCGCTGACCAGCACATCGGCAACGAAGAACAGGAAGAGCGTCGCCGGCAAGGCGGCAGCAATGCCGTTGGCAACGAACACCCAGAGCAGGCGGCGAAAGGCCGGATCGGCCAGCGCCCCACGCAGGCTGTCGCGCAGGCGCTCGCCGGAGGCCGGTTGCGGCCGCCCCGGTCCAATGCAGGTAAAGGTGATGCCAGCGGCGAGCAACAGCAACGGCGGCAATATCCACGACAAGCGCGCAATACCATCGTTCAGGCCGGCGGCCAGCACGCCGGGCAAGGCCGCCGCCAGCACCACGCCTAGCAGGCCGAAGCCCTCGCGCGCTGCGGTCAACCGGGTGCGCTCTGACGAATCGCTGCCGACATCGGCCCCCCAGGCCTGATAGGCGACCGTGGCCGCCGAGAAGCCCAGATAGGTCAGCGCCAGCGCCCCCAACAACCACGGCCCGGCCTGACTGACCGGTGGATTGAGCAGGGCGACGAAACCGAGCGCGAAAGGCAGCAAGGCCAGGGCGACCATGCGCGGCCGCGCCACGCGGTCGGCTAGCCAGCCCAGCCAGGGATCGACCAAGGCATCGAGCAGCCGCGCCCCAAGCAGGATGCCGCCGAGCAGGGCCAGCTCCAGGCCGGCCGTCTCCGCGTAGTAGCGCGGCACATGCACGTAGATCGGCAGCGCGGCGAAGGCCAACGGCAGGCCGAGCACGCCATACGCCAGGCTACGGCCGCGTTTCATATTAGGGCCTGCTCCCAGTAAGCGACGAGCAGCGCAAGGGCCTGGCGGGAAGGCAGCGCCAGGCACCGGTCGCGGCGTAATGCGCCCCGCCAGCCCCTTGCCCTTCGGGTTTGTTGTGGCGGGCGGGCGACGGCGTTGCTCGGTTTGGGAATGGAACAACCATTCCCCGCACCTCGCGCCTTGACGCCCATCCCGCCACAACAAACGCTGTCCCGCCGGTTACTGTGAGCATGCCCTAGCCTCCCGGCCGGCGCAGCATGGCCTGCCGGAGATCCGGCGCGCTCGTCCGCGCATCGAGCCAGATGCCGAAAAACGCTTCGGCAAAGCCGGGCACGCCAATCGCCCCGATCAGGCGGTCATCCTGATAGAAGCGCGCGCCATCCGGGCGATAGACGCCAAGAATGTGGTCGCCCGGCTTCACGTCCGGGAAGATGCGCTGCATCTGCTCGCCCCATTGGCGCAGCAAGGCCTCGTCACTGACGAAGCGGCGCATTTCCTTGACGCTGGCCTCGGCGATGGCCTTGCCTTCGATGTTGCGCTTGTAGTCGAGGCGCAGGGCCAGTGGCGGGCGTTGCGGATCGTCGCCGGCCCACAGGGTCGCCTCATAGACGAGGAAGCCGAAGCGGCGGAATTCGCCGCTGCCCCACCGCTTCAGTCCGGCAAAGGCTTCGCTGTTGGCACGGGCCGGCCTGGGCAGGCCGACGATGGCGGCTGAGCCGAGGGCCAGCAGCAGGGCGCGGCGCTCGACCGAGGCCGGCTGGTTTTTTGCCTTTTCGGGCAGTGCACCGCAGCTGTCGGCGTCGCCGGCCCGGCAGCGGGCATGCGGCGCGACGAGATCAACGATGCGCGAGTTCAAATTGGACGACATCGATGTTTCCGGCCATGAAGCCGGCCTCGCAGTAGCAGAGATAGAGACGCCACAGGCGGCGGAAGGTCTCGTCGAATCCGAGCGTGGCGATGTGCGGCCAGTTGGCCTCGAAGGCGGCGCGCCATTCGGCGAGCGTTCGGGCGTAGTCGAGGCCGAAGGCGAATTCGTCGGTGACGTGCAGGCCCTGGCGCTCGGCGGCCTTTCTGAAGGCTTGGCGCGACGGCAGCATGCCGCCGGGGAAGATGTATTGCTGGATGAAGTCGGTGCCGCGGCGATAGGCGGCGAACAGATCGTCGCGAATGGTGATGCTCTGGATCACCGCCTTGCCGCCCGGCTTGAGGGCGCGAGCGACGGTCGAGAAATAGGTCGGCCACCACTGCTCACCGACCGCCTCGAACATCTCGATGGACACAAGGTGGTCGAATTTCTCCTGCGTGTCGCGGTAATCCTGCAGGCGCAGGTCGGCTTGCGGCACGCGATTCTTTGCCCATTCGAGCTGAGCCGGCGACAGGGTCAGGCCGGTCACTTGCAGACCATCCTGCACGGCCAGTTCGGCGAAGCCGCCCCAGCCGCAACCCACCTCCAGCACACTGTCGCCCGCCTTGGCTTGCAGGCGCTCGAGGATGCGGCGGTACTTGGCGTGCTGGGCAGCGGCTAGCGAACCGTCGTCTTCGGCCCGGTAGATGGCCGAGGAGTAGCTCATGCTCGAATCCAGCCAGGCGCGATAGAAATCGTTGCCCAGGTCGTAGTGGGCCATGATGTTGCGCTTGCTGCCTTCCCGGCTGTTGCGGTTGAACCAGTGGCGCACGCGCGCCGCCAATAGTTGCCGCCAGGAGCCATAGACCGCCTTGTTCAGCGCATCGCGGTTGCGCGCCAGCAGCGCGAGCAGGCCGGTCACATCGGGCGAATCCCACTGGCCGTCGAGGTAGGCTTCGGCCAGGCCGATGTCGCCGCGCGCCAGCACCCGGCTGAAAATGGCTTCGTCGTGAACCTGCAGGGTGACGCCGCTTTCGCCTTCGCCGAACAGTGCGCAGGAGCCATCCGGCAGGCGCACCTCGAGCAGTCCGCCGGTCAGCTTTTCGAGCAGGTCGAAAACGGTACGGGTATCGCGCGCCAGGGGCTCCGAGCCGCGCAGGATCATTGCGTGGTTAAGTGTCTGGTTCATTTTGTCGATTCCTGTAAGGGATGGGACGCCGGGTGCGCCCCGCGGAAAGGCACGCCTTTCAACCACAGCTTCAGTGCCTGCCAGTGAATACGGGCCATGACGCCGAGGGTGAGGAAGGGCATGCGCAAGAAAGCCTTGAGCAACGCCGCCGCCGACCAGGGCTGCGGCTTGCCAGAGATGGAAGTGAGCAGCAGTTCGCCTTCGGCGTCGTCGTAATCGATGCGGCAGAGTTGCACGGCACGCTCGAGCTGGAAGCGGAAGCGGTAGCCGCCTTCGATTTCGTTGAAGGGCGAGACATGGAACAGCTTGTCGGCGCGCATCTCGTCGCCATCGACCAGCGGCTCGCCGCGGCGGTGTAGCAGGTAGCTGTGTGTGCCGCCGAAGGTGTTGTTGACCTCGGCCAGGATGGCGATCAGTTGCCCGCTGCGGTCGTGGCAATACCAGAAGCTGACCGGGTTGAAAACGAAGCCGAGCACGCGCGGGAAGGTCTGCAGCACGATCTCACCGTCGTTGGGCAGGCCGTGTTCGGCGAGCAGGCTTTCGATCCACGGCAGCAGCGGGCTACCGTCGCGCGGGCCGTGATCGGCGTTGTGGAAGCTCAGCAGGTTACAGCGATCGATGGAAAAGATCGCACACGCCGCCGAGTCCAGATCGCGCACCGGCAACTGCACGTAGAACACCGGGTAGACGAAGGCATTGACCGCCGGCCGCAAGCGCCGGTGCATGACATGGCCAAGGCAGAGTTTGGGCAGGGCGTTCATGGCAGACTCAGGCCGTTTCCGTTTCGCGCAGCGTCTCGGCGACGCCGCCCTGCCAGGGCGCCTTGACGCCGAGGCCGTTGGCGACACGCAGGGCGGACTTCAGGCCGTCCTCATGGAAGCCATAGCTGCCCCACGCGCCGGCCAGCCAGATGCCGCCCTCGCCCTGCACGTCGGCTAGGCGCTGCTGGGCTGCGATGGCCGGGCCGTCGAAGATCGGGTGGGCGTAGTCGAATTCGGCAATCACTTTCGCCGGATCGGGCTCGCGCGCCGGGTTCAGCGTCACCACCACCGGCGTCTCGAAGGGCAAGGGTTGCAGCTTGTTGATCAGGTAGGAGACGCCGACCGGTTGATCGCCCGGTTCGCCCTGGCCGGCAAAGTAGTTCCAGGCCGACCACAGTTTCTTGTCGCGCGGCAGCAGGCTGGCATCGGTGTGCAGCAGGGCACGGTTGGGCTGGTAGCGGATGGCCGACAGGACCTCGCGCTGCCCGTCGCTCGCCGTCATGCCGAGCATGGTCAGCGCCTGGTCGCTGTGGCAAGCCAGCACCACCTGGTCGTAATAGTCGCTGCCGCCCGCATGTGTCACCCGCAGCACGCCGGCCTCCCGCGACACGGCATGCACCGGGCAGGCCAGGCGGATGTCGTCGAGCTGGGCGGCGATCTTTTTCACATACTCGCGGCCGCCACCCTTCACGGTGCGCCAGATCGGCCGGTCGAAAACCTGCAGCAGACCGTGGTTCTGGCAGAAGCGGATGAAGGTGGCGAGGGGCATGTCGCGCATCTGACCCGTCGGGCAGGACCAGATCGCTGCCGCCATCGGCAGCAGGTACCAGTCGGCGAAAGCGGCGGAATATTTGCCGGCGACCAGGAAGTCCTGCAGGCTGCGCTGGTCGTCCGGATGGCTGAGCAGCCAGGCGGTGCTTTCGCGGTTGAAGCGCAGGATGTCGGACAGCATGGACCAGAAGCGCGGGCGCAGCAGGTTGCGCTTCTGGCCGAAGACGGTGGCCAGATTGCTGCCAGCCCATTCGAGATCGGGATTCTCCAGGCTGACCGCAAAAGACATTTCGGTTTCCACGCTATCGACGCCGAGCAGCGCGAACATGGCGATCAGGTTGGGGTAGGTCTTTTCGTTGAAAACCAGGAAGCCGGTGTCCACCGGATGCGACTTGCCTTCCAGATTCACTTCGACCGTGTTGGTATGGCCGCCGAGATAGCTGCCGGCCTCATACAGGGTCACCTCATAGCGTCGCGACAGCAGCCAGGCGGTGGCCAGGCCGGAGATACCGGCGCCGACGACGGCGATACGTTGCTTGGTGTGGAATCTGGCGTTCATTGATAGCTCCTATTTGCTCAGGAATTCGTCGATCTTTTTCAGCAGGTCCTTGTCATCCGGCTTGGTGAAGCTGGTGTAGGCCACCACCTGCGTCGCATCTCGGTTGATCAGGTATTTGTGGAAATTCCACTTCGGCTTGCTGCCGGTGATCTCAGCCAGCTTCAGGTAGAAGGGGTTGGCGTTCTTGCCCTTGACCACGCTCTTGCTCGCCATCGGGAACTCGACGCCATAGGTCAGGCGGCAGAAGTCGGCGATTTCCTTGTCGCTGCCCGGTTCCTGCTCGCCGAAATCGTTGGACGGAAAACCGAGCACGACCAGGCCCTTGTCCTTCAGGCGGGCGTAGAGCTTTTCCAGGCCATCGTATTGCGAGGTGAAACCGCAGTAGCTGGCCGTATTGACCACCAGGATGACCTTGCCGGCGTACTGGCAGAGCGGCATCGGCTTGCCGTCCTGCAAGGTCGTGAAGCTGTGGTCGAGCAAGGCCGGGCACGCGGCTCCGGCCTGCGCCGGCACGATACCCAGCGAAGCCAGCCCGGCGATTCCCAGCAGACGTTTCAACATCGTGTTCATGTCCAACTCCTTTTCGTTTTGTCCTAGACAAAACCGTCTTTTGTTCGTAAGATAGTCATCAAAAGAGCAGTTGTCAACGGTTTGTCTAACATTTGTTCAGGACAAATTATGAATACCCCTAGTTTCAATATCGCCGCCGTCGAGCGCGACACCGGGCTGTCCAAAGATGTCCTCCGCATGTGGGAGCGGCGTTACGGCTTTCCCGTACCGGAACGCGACGCCAACGGCGAACGCGTCTATCCGGCCGAGCAGGTCGAACGGCTACGCCTGATCAAACGCTTGATGGATCAAGGACATCGGCCAGGCAAGCTGATCGCCACGCCCACAGAGGCGTTGACCCAGCTGGCGCCGCGCCGTTCGCGGCCGAGCCGGAGCGAGGGAGAAACGATCGATACGGCGGGGCAGGAGGAATTGCTGGCGCTGATCAAGCAGCACGACGCCAACGGCTATGTGCAAGCCTTGCAGCAGCGCCTGGCGCGCCAGGGCTTGCAGCGTTTTGTCCAGGACATCGTGGCGCCGCTCACGCATCGCGTCGGCGAAGCCTGGGAAGACGGTCTGTTCGAAGTGTTCGAGGAGCACCTGTTCACCGAGCTGACCAAGCGGGTGCTACGCCAGGCCATCGCCGCCCTGCCGCACGGCAGCGGCTCGCCGCGCGTGTTGCTGACCAGCGTGCCGGACGAGCAGCACATCCTCGGTCTGTTGATGGTCGAAGCCCTGCTCGCGCTGGAAGGGGCCGAGTGCATCCCGCTCGGCACGCAGATGCCGCTGCTCGAAATCAGCCGCGCCGCCAGCGCGCACCGGGCCGACATCGTCGCCCTTTCCTTCTCGGTGGCTTTCGCGCCACGTCAGATTCCCGCCCTGCTACAGCAACTGAGGCAGTTGCTGCCGGCGGAGATGGAGCTATGGGCCGGCGGCGGTGGCGTGGCCAGAGCGGCCGCGCCGGCCGACTGCCACCTGATGGCATCGCTGGAACAGGCCGTCGCCGCGCTGGCCGCCTGGCGCGCCACGCACCCAGCCGGACCGGCAGTTTAGGGACTGCTGCGGTGCACTGCCCGTTTCGGGCAAAAAACAAAGCGGCCGATCAGGCCGGCTGCCAGTCGACGCGGAAGGCGGAATAGGTGCCGGCCGGCGGATCGGGCAATTGCGCATAGCCCAGCCCCGGCAGATCGCCGCACTCGCGGCGGAATTCGCCGGTAACGAGAATTTCCCGCCCTTTGCCGAAATCCTCGCCCAGCTTGCTGGCCGAATTGACCTCGGCGCCGAACACGTCGCTGTCGCCGATCCGGAGCACACGGCCGTAACCGAGGCCGACACTGAGCAGGATGGTTTCCTCGCCGGCCCGCCCAATGTTGTACTCCGCCAGCACGCGCTGCATGGCCACGGCACATTGCAAAGCCTTGGTGGCATTTCGGAAGATGACCAGCATCGAATCGCCCTCGACCTTGAGCAGGATGCCGTCGTGCTCTTCCAGCACCGGAATGAGCAGGCGCTCGGATTCGTAGATGGTCTGCAGAAAATCGATAATGCCAAACTTGGCGACCCGGCGCGAAAAGCCCGACAGATCGGTGAACATCACCGACCAATGCTCGCCGAACAAATCCCAGATGCGCTGATCGATCTGCGCCTTGTTCGCCCCCGGCTGCAGGCGCTCCTCGATCAAGCGCTCGAGGCGATCAAGCGAACCCCGTGAATAGATGCGTTGCCGCTGACTCATCGGTCATACCCTCCTTGGGCAAAGTATAACCACGCGGACTCGGAAAGGCGGCGGGCCGAGTGGCCTGCTTGGTAAATATCGGACCGGAGAAAGCGCGGGATTCGGGTAGCCGGCCAAGCGCGAACCACGGCCATAGCATGCGTTAAGGCGGGGATGAGCAACGCAGCGGGCAGCGCAGGCAAGCTTTATCGGTTCGATCATTTGCGAAGCGGGCCACTGGCTTACAATGTCGCCTCTTTCCCGTCTGGTAACAGCGATGAACTACCCTCTGCCCGATTTCGAAGCCAAGATCTGCCCGCCCGAACAACTCGCCGCCCGCGCCGCCGCCCTGCCGCGCCCGCTGGTGTTCACCAACGGCTGCTTCGACATCCTGCACCGCGGCCACGTCACCTACCTCGCCCAGGCCGCCGCCCTCGGCGCCGGCATGGTCGTCGCGCTCAACACCGACGCCTCGGTCAAACGCCTGGGCAAAGGCGACGACCGCCCGGTCAACAGCCTGGAAGACCGCCTCGCCGTCATGGCCTCGCTAGCCTGCGTGACCCTCGTCACCTGGTTCGACGAAGACACCCCGCTGCAACGCATCCTCGACTGCCGCCCGGAAGTGCTGGTCAAGGGCGGCGACTGGCCGGTGGACAAGATCGTCGGCTGCACCGAGGTTCGTGGCTGGGGTGGGGTTGTGCATTCGATTCCGTTCATTCATCAGAAGTCGACGACGGCATTGTTGGAGAAGATCCGGAAGCTCTGAATCGAGACTTCCTTGTCGCATTGCTTCTGGCGCTTCATCGCGCCCTGACAATTCAATCTCTCGTTTCTAGCGCCGTTACCCGCCTTTACGGCGGGCGTACTTTCTTTTGCTTTGCCAAAAGAAAGTAGCCAAAGAAAAGGCAACCCCTGGGTCGGCGTTGGGCTACGCCCAATCCCTTCCGCTACTCGGCCGGCCGGGCGGCTGGCTAAACTCGCCGCTGCGCGGCTCAGACAACGCCAGCCGACTGCCCCCGGCCAACCTCCGTTGCTCAGCGCCTCTCAAGGGGGCCCGGAAAACCGCCTGTCGCTGATAGACCTCCTCGTCATTCCCGCGAAAGCGGGAATCCAGGAGGCGTGCGAGGTATTAGGAGCATTTCTGGATTCCCGCCTGCGACTGAAGGAAGTCCCCGTGGGACGCGGGAATGACCATAAAAATAGTAACTGCTGCGGTGCACTGCCTCAAAAGGCAAAAAACCAAACGCCAGCCTTTCAGCGGCGATCGGTTTTCAACCTCCCGTGGGAGGCGCCGAGCAACGCAGGCGGGCGGGGAGCCGTCGGCTGGCGTTGTTTGAGCCGCACAGCGGCGAGTTTAGCCAGCCGCGCCCTGAGCGATGCGTAGCATCGCGAAGAAGTACTCTTGGGGTGCCCCGACCGTCGAGTAGCACAGGGAAACCGCGTAGCGGGCGCCGACCCCGGGTCGCCTTCTTCTTTGGCTACTTTCTTCTTGGCGAAGCAAGAAGAAAGTACGCCCGCCGTCAGGGCGGAACGCAGAGGTCAAATAAGCAAACAGGTGTTCAGCGGAGACAGAAGCGAGCAAGCAACCCACTCACAACACCACCTGCGTCCCCAATTCCACCACCCGATTGCTCGGAATCTTGAAATAGGCCGTCACCGGGTTGGCGTTGCGGAACATGGCGACGAAGAGCTTTTCGCGCCAGAAGGCGAGTTCGGAGCCGACGCGCGGAATCAGGGTTTCGCGGCCGATGAAGTAGGAGGTTTCGAGCTGCGAAAACTCCAGACCGGAATCGGCGCACAGTTCTAGGTCGCGCGGGATGTTCGGGTCGTCCTTGAAACCGTACTGGACGATGACGCTCCAGAAGTTTTCCTTCAGCTTGCGCACCTCGACGCGGTCGATATCCGGCACATAGGGCACGTCGAAGAACTGCACGGAAACCAGAACGACGCGTTCGTGCATGACCTTGTTGTGCATCAGGTTGTGCAGCAGCGCATGCGGCACGCCCTTCGGATCGGCGTTCAGGAAGACCGAAGTGCCGGCCACCCGCGTCGGCATCGACGAGGCGAGCGATTCGAGGAACATCGACAGTTCCAGGCGCTCGCCCTTCAGGCGGTCGGCCACCAACTGGCGGCCGCGCTTCCAGGTGGTCATCAGGATGAAGACGGCGACACCGGCGACCAGCGGGAACCAGCCGCCGTCGGGAATCTTCATGATGTTGGCGGCGAGGAAGATCAACTCGACGGCGAGGAAGCAGGCGAACAGCGCCGAGGCCTTGGCCCAGCCCCATTTCCAGCTGCGGGCGACGACCACCGTGGCAAGCAGCGAGGTGATGACCATGTCGCCGGTCACCGCGATGCCATAGGCGGCGGCCAGGTTGTTCGAGGAACGGAAGCCGAGAACGAGGATCATCACGGCCAGCATCAGGCCCCAATTGACCGCCGGCAGGTAGATCTGCCCCTGCTCCTTCTCGGAGGTGTATTGCACCTCCATGCGCGGCACGAAGCCGAGTTGCATGGCCTGCTTGGTCACCGAGAAGGCGCCGGAAATGACGGCTTGCGACGCGATGACGGTCGCCAGCGTGGCCAGGCCGATCAACGGGTAGAGCAGCCACTCGGGCGCCGAATTGAAGAAGGGATTGCTCGCTGCTTCCGGGTCGCCCAGGATCAACGCTCCCTGGCCGAAATAGTTGAGGATCAGCGCCGGCAACACGAAGCCGAACCAGGCGCGGGAAATCGGCTTCCGCCCGAAGTGCCCCATGTCGGCGTAGAGCGCCTCGGCGCCGGTCACCGCCAGCACGACGTTGCCCATCGCCATCAGCGCCATGGCCTTGTTGGCGAACAGGAACTCGATGCCGTAGAGCGGGTTGAGTGCCGCCAGAATCTGCGGATGGTCGACGATGTTGTGCACGCCGAGCAGGGCCAGGGTGCTGAACCAGACCAACATAACTGGCCCAAAGGCGGTACCGACGAGGGCCGTGCCGTGCTTCTGCACGAAGAACAGCACGAAGAGCACAATCAGCGTGATCGGGATGACGAAGCTGTGCAGGCCGGGCGCCGCCACCTCCAGACCCTCGACGGCGGAAAGCACCGAAATGGCCGGCGTCACCATGCCATCGCCGTAGAACATCGCGGCACCGAGGATGCCGATGATCATGATGGCCTTCATCTGGCGCGGCTTGCCTTCCGCCTCGTGCAAGGCCAGCGCGATCAGCGCCATGATGCCGCCCTCGCCACGGTTGTCGGCGCGCATGATGAAGGTCACGTATTTGACCGACACGATGATGATCAGCGCCCAGAAAAACAGCGACAGGCTGCCGAAGATATTGGCTTCGTTGACCGGAATCGGATGGTTGCCGGCGAAGACCTCCTTCATCGCGTACAGGGGGCTGGTCCCGATGTCGCCATAGACGACGCCCAGCGCCGCCAGCGCCAATGCCGCCAGGCGCTTGCCCGAAACCTCGGCCGGCTGAAAGCTGCTACTCATCCCGATTCCCCCTGTTGGCTAGGCTAGGCGGCCTTCTGCTTGAGCCGTTCCCAGTATTGGTCTTCCAGCGCCAGATTGACCGTCTGGCCACGCGCCAGCGACAACCGCGCCATCAGCATGGCCAGACGCCGCACAGCCTTGCTGCGCGCCTCGTCGCCGAGTAGCGCAAGCTGGTTCTGCAATTCGGCAATTTCCTTGCGCAAACCGACCTCGGCCGGAATATAGCCAGCGTTCTTCAGGATACGGTTGGTCATGCGCATTTCCTCAGGCACCAGCGGATCCTCTTCCAGATCGAGCGGTTTGCCGGCCCCGGGCAGACGGTCGAACTCGCCCTGCCGCATCGCATCGACTATGCGCTGTTCGCACAGGATGTCGAAGGACAGCATGGCGAGTTGGCGCCGATCAGCCGCCCAGCGCGGCCTTCAGCGACTGCACTTCCTCTTCCGATTCCTCGATGATCTCGGCCAGCGTATCGGCGTCGAAAATGGTGTCGAGGACGGAGGTATCGACCTGGCCGTCGAGTTCGGGATCGCGCCAGCTGGAAGTACGGTTGGCGATCTTGTTGGCGACATAGAGCACGTCGGACAGCGACTTCAGTTCGATGATGTCGCGATCCTGCTCATGCTCCTGCACCGCCTGCAGCACGCCTTCCGGCGAGCCGAGGGCGGACAGCAACGCGTGGCCAATATTGTCGTGCCAGCCGACGAGCAGGGAATGCAGCTCGGCCTTGTCGGCGACCAGTTCCGGGAAGTGCGCGGCGCGCGACATCAGGTAGAAGACGCCGAGGTCGTGCACCAGGCCGGTGAACATTGCCTCGTCGCCGTTGATCTTGGCGATCTTGCGCGCCAGCACGCGGCACAGCGCAGCAACGTGCGAAGTATGCACCCACAGGCGCTGTGAAATCGCCTCGAACGGTTGCATCTGCTTCGATTGCAGCAATTGCTCCATGGCCACCGCGAAGGAGACCGTACGCACCGCCTCCATGCCGACGCGGACGATGGCGCTCTTGACGTCGGCGATCTCGCGACCGGAAGGATTCAGCGCCGCCGAATTGGCCATGCGGATGATCTTGGCGCTCATCAGCGGCTCGGCGCCGACCAGCTTGGCCAGCTGTTCGACGTTCAGGTTGGGGTCCTTCAGCGCGCTGCGCACCTGGAAGGTAATGTCGAGGAAAGTCGGGAAGTTGATTTCATTGCCCGACAGATCCTTGGCGATGTCTTCGAGAATCTTGAAGGTGGTGGCTTGGGACATGACTGAATCCTAGAGTGGCCTGCAAGGCCCGCGCCCGGCGCGGGCCGATGATGGTTAGAACGGGATGTCGTCGCCCAGATCGTCGAAGGAGGGCTTCGGCTTGTTCTTCGGCGGAGCCGGCGAGTAGTCGGTCGGCTCGTCGTAGCCACCGCCACCGCCGCCGGCCGGCGCGCCGGCGCCTTGGCGACCGCCCAGCATCTGCATTTCGGTCGCTTCGATTTCGGTCGTGTAGCGATCCTGGCCGTCCTTGTCCTGCCACTTGCGGGTCTTGATCCGGCCTTCCAGATAGACCTGGGAGCCCTTGCGCAGGTATTGACCGGCGATCTCGGCCAGCTTGCGGTAGAAGACGACGCGGTGCCACTCGGTCATTTCGCGCTTCTCGCCGCTGTTCTTGTCCTTCCAGCTATCGGTGGTGGCCAGACGGATATTGCACACGGCATCGCCGCTGGCGGTGTAGCGCGTTTCCGGATCGGCGCCGAGGTTGCCGACGAGAATCACCTTGTTAACTGAAGCCATGCCCCTACTCTCCTAACGTTTATGCCGCCGGCGTGACGCGCCGTTGCGGGAAATTCATCGAGCCTGCGACGATCAGCCAGATGACAGCCAATCCGGCGCAAACTGCAAACACTGCATTATCGCCGAAATGTTGCGCGATGTAGCCCCCCAGCGCCCCCCCGACAAACAGGCCCATGGCCTGCGTCGTGTTATACACCCCGAGTGCCGCGCCCTTGGCGGCCGGCGGCGCGGTGCGCGAAACCAGCGAGGGCAAGGTCGCTTCCAGGATGTTGAAAGCGACGAAGAAGAGCAGCAGCCACAGCGCCAGCGTCCACAGGCTCTCGCCGCTGAGGAACAGCCCCCCCTGCACCACCAGCAGCAAGGCAACGGCAGCCAGGAAGATCGGACGCATCTTGTCCTTCTTCTCGGCGGCGATGATGGCCGGCACCATGACCACGAATGAAACCAGCACGGCCGGCAGATAGACCTTCCAGTGCGAGGCTGCTTCCAGTCCACCATGGTCGATCAGGGCATGCGGCAAGACGACGAACATCGCCATCTGCATCATGTGCAGCGTGAAGATGCCGACATTCAGGCGAATCAGGTCGATATCGAAAACCACCCGGCGCAGCGGCAGCTTTTCATGGCCATGCGGCGGCGGTGCCGGCGGCACGACCTTGAGCAACAAGATGATGGCGGCCAGTGCCAGCACGCCGGTCATCACGAACAAGCCGCCCATCCCGATCCAGCCGTAGAGCACCGGCGCGCCCACCAGCGACAGGGCGAAAACGAGGCCGATGGAGGAACCGATCATCGCCATCACCTTGGTACGATGCTCCTCGCGCGTCAGGTCGGCGGCCAGCGCGGTCACCGCGGCGGAAATCGCCCCGGCGCCCTGCAACACGCGGCCAATGATGATCCAGTGCATGTCCGGCGCCCAGGCCGCGACGAAGCTGCCCAGCGCGAAGATCAGCAAGCCGGCGACGATCACCTGTTTGCGCCCGAAGTAATCCGAAGCCACGCCATAGGGAATCTGGAAGACCGCCTGGGTCAGGCCGTAGGCGCCGAGCGCGAAGCCGACCAGGCCGAGATCGTCGCCGCCGGGCAAGGTTTTGGCATAGACCGAGAACACCGGCAGGATCAGGAACAGGCCCAGCATGCGCAGGGCAAAAATGGAAGCCAGCGAGGCGCCGACGCGGCGCTCCTCCGGACTCATACGATCGGTTGGGGCGGACATTTTTGGAATATTTTGTGCAATGCAACGAAGGGCAAATATTAGCAGCTTTGCCCCGGCCGCTTGCAGCGAAAACTAGGCAAAAAAGCCCTGTACCACCCACAAGGCCAACATGCCGGCGGCGATGGTCGCCAGCACGCTGCGCCCGCGCCAGGCCACGAGCAGTGCAACCAGGGCTGCCCAGAGGCGCGGGTTGGCGACATCTGCGGTGAACTGCCCGTTAAGGACAAAAATCTCCGGCGCAATCAGCGCCCCGAGGATGGCCGGCGGCACGTAGCGCAAGGTCAGCGCGATGCGCGGATCGTCCGGCAAATGGTGGCCGAAGGCGATGAAGGACAGGCGGATCAGGAAAGTGACCAGCCCGCAGGCCGCCATGGTCAGCAGCAACAGGCCGGCGCTCATGCCGCCCTCCGATCAAAACGGCGCAGACCGAGACCGACCGCCACGCCGACGGCCGCCGCCACCAGCAAGCCCAGCTTGTGCGGCAAACCGAGCGTCAGCAAGACCGTCACCCCGGCGGCCAGCGCCGCCCATGCCTCGCTGCGCCGGTGCACGGCAAGCACGAGCAAGGCGATGAAGGTCAGCGCAATGGAGAAATCGAGCGACCAGCCGGCCGGGATCGCCGCGCCGAGCAGCACGCCGCCCAGAGTCGACAGTTGCCAGCCGGCCCACAAGGTGAAGCCCGTGCCGAGCAAAAAGCAGTGCCGCCACGGCGTCGCCGGGCCGTCGCGCAGGCGACCGATGGCGGCGGCGAAGGCCTCGTCGGTCAGCAGATAGGCCAGCAGCAGCTTCCAGCGCCACGGCAAGGCGCGCAGATATTCGGCCACCGCCGCGCTGTAGAGCAGATGGCGCAGATTGACCACGCCCACGGTCGTCACCGCCACCGGCGGCGGCACACCGGCGCCGAACAACTGGGCGAACACCACCTGCGACGAACCGCCGAAGATCAGCGACGAACTCAGCACCACGGCCCACGCCGGCAAACCCGCTGCCAAGCCGAGCACGCCATAGATCAAACCGAACGGCACGACGCCGAGCAGCAAGGGCAGCTCGGCGCGAACACCGGCAAGAAACTCGGCGCGGGCTTCGGAGGATGGCGACACGTCAGCAAACAGGAGGCGAAAAGAGCGGCCATCTTAGCGCAAGGCCGCTTTGGCGCTGCTGAGCCGACTTCGGTTTTCGCCCTTTTTGCCTGGTGCACCGCAGCAGTGGCCACGCCGGCGTTTGACGGCGCTTGATCTCCTCCGCCCTCTAAAACGTTCGGATTTCCGAACGCCATCCAGGGCCCTTCTTCGGATTTCCGAAGGCCATTCGCCTGTCGCGGAAAATTTCCCCTTAAAAATCAATCAACCACACCAGCGGCGCCGCTGGCACGCGGTGTGCAAAACAAAGGTACCGGCGAGGCGGATTTCCGACCGGCAATAACAGGAGACAAACATGACGAACCCAGCTACCCATCGCGTCGAGCACGACCTGCTCGGCGACCGAGAGATTCCGAACGAGGCCTATTACGGCGTCCATACACTGCGCGCCCTGGAAAACTTCGACATCACCGGCATCTCGATTGCCGTCTATCCCGACCTGATCCGCGCCCTGGCCCAGATCAAGCAGGCCGCCGCCCAGGCCAACCAGCAACTCGGCCTGCTCGACGCCAAGCGGGCGGACGCCATCGTCGCCGCCTGCAAGGAAGTCATCGACGGCCAGTGGCACGAGCATTTCGTCGTCGACGTGATCCAGGGCGGCGCCGGTACTTCGACCAACATGAACGCCAACGAAGTGATTGCCAACCGGGCGCTGGAAATCCTCGGTCACGCCAAGGGCGAGTTCAAGTACCTGCACCCGAACGAACACGTGAACATGAGCCAGTCGACCAATGACGTCTATCCGACGGCATTGAAGCTGGCCACCTATGTCGGCATCTTCCGCCTGGTCGACGCCATGGCCTATCTGCGCCGTGCCTTCGAGCGCAAGGCCGAGGAATTCGCCGATGTGCTGAAGATGGGCCGCACCCAGTTGCAGGATGCCGTGCCGATGACCCTCGGCCAGGAATTCTCGACCTACGCCGTGATGCTCGGCGAAGACGAGGAACGCCTGAAGGAAGCCGCGCTGCTGATCCGCGAAATCAACCTGGGCGCCACCGCCATCGGCACCGGCATCAACGCCCACCCGGACTATGCCCCGCTGGTCTGCCGCCGCCTGATCGAAGTCAGCGGCGTGCCGGTCGTCACCGCCCCCAACCTGATCGAGGCCACCCAGGACTGCGGCAGCTTCGTGCAACTGTCCGGCGTGCTCAAGCGCGTGGCCGTCAAGCTGTCGAAAACCTGCAACGACCTACGCCTGCTTTCCTCCGGCCCGCGCGCCGGCCTCGGCGAGATCAACCTGCCGCCGCGCCAAGCCGGTTCGTCGATCATGCCGGGCAAGGTCAACCCCGTCATTCCGGAAGTGGTCAACCAGGTAGCCTTCGAAGTGATCGGCAACGACAACACCGTCACCTTCGCCGCCGAAGCCGGCCAGCTGCAGCTGAACGCCTTCGAGCCGATCATCGCCCACAGCCTGTTCAAGAGCGTGCTGCACCTGCGCAAGGCCTGCAAGGCGCTGGCCGACCATTGCGTCGACGGTATCACCGCCAACCGCGATGCGCTGCGCGCCAGCGTCGAGCGCTCGATCGGCATCGTCACCGCGCTCAATCCCTACATCGGCTACGCCAACGCCACCGAAATCGCCGCCGAAGCCCACCTTACCGGCCGCGGCGTCGCCGAGATCGTGCTCGAACGCAAGCTGATGAGCCCGCAGCAACTGGCGGAAGTCTTGCGCCCGGAAGTGCTGACCAAGCCGCAAATGATTCCTACCCATACCGCCTGAGCGGGCTGCTCTTTACTCAATGCACACAACAAGGAAAACATCATGAAAATGAACCGTCTGACGACGATGATCGGGATCGCCATGGTGCTCGGCGTCATTGTCGGCTACGCGTGTAACACGCTGGCTGCCAGTCCCGCCCAGGCCAAGGAGATCGCCTCCTACTTCAGCATCCTGACCGACATCTTCCTGCGCCTGATCAAGATGATCATCGCCCCGTTGGTGTTCGCCACCCTGGTCGCCGGGCTGGCCGGCATGGGCGACTCGAAGACGGTCGGCCGCATCGGTGCCAAGGCCCTCGCCTGGTTCGTCGGCGCCTCCTTCTGCTCGCTGCTGCTCGGCCTGATCTTCGCCAACCTGCTGACCCCGGGTGCCTCGCTGGCCGTGCCGCTGCCGGAAGTCGGCAGCGCGGTCAATCTGAAAACCGGTGCTCTGAACCTGAAGGACTTCATCACCCACGTCTTCCCGAAGAACATCTTCGAAGCCATGGCCGCCAATGAAATTCTGCAGATCCTGGTCTTCGCCGTCTTCTTCGGCCTGGCTCTCGGCCACCTGCACAACCAGACGGCACGCAGCCTGGTGTGCACGATGGAAGAAATCGTGCACGTCATGCTCAAGGTCACTGACTACGTCATGCGCGCCGCACCAGTGGGCGTCTTCGGCGCCGTCGCCGGCATCATCACGACGCAAGGCCTCGGCATGCTGACCGTGTTCGGCAAACTGCTGATCAGCTTCTACATCGCCCTCGGAGCCCTCTGGCTGTGCCTGATCACGGCCGGTTACTTCGTACTCGGCAAGGATGTCTTCCGCCTGCTCAAGCTGGTGCGCAGCCCGATGCTGGTCGGTTTCTCGACCGCCAGCAGCGAATCGGTCTATCCCAAGCTGATGGAACAACTGGAAAAGTTCGGCATCCGGAACCGCGTCACCAGCTTCGTGCTGCCGCTCGGCTATTCCTTCAACCTCGACGGTTCGATGATCTACACCACCTTCGCCGCTCTCTTCGTGGCCCAGGCCTACGGCATCGAGCTGAGCCTGGGTACGCAGATCGCCATGCTGCTGGTGCTGATGGTTTCCAGCAAGGGCATCGCCGGCGTACCGCGCGCCTCGCTGGTCGTCGTCGCCGCCGTCCTGCCCATGTTCAACCTGCCGGAAGCCGGCCTGCTGCTGGTGCTCGGCATCGACCACTTCCTCGACATGGGCCGTACCGTCACCAACGTGCTGGGCAATGCCATCGCCACCGCCGTCGTCGCCAAGTGGGAAAACGCCATCGACCCGGTGGACGAAGTTCTGGCCGAAAGCGACGAGGCTCTGCCGGTTGCCGGCGAAGAAATTGCGGCGACCGCGTAAGCAATAGATTCCTCCAGGTCTGGCAGCCCTCGCTGGACCCTTTTATGACCTGGCGCCGGTGCGCCGGGTCTTTTTTTGAGCATGTCATGACACTCGACTGGTTCATCCTCGCCCCCGCCGCTTTCTTCGCCGGCATGGTCGACGCCGTGGTTGGCGGCGGCGGCCTCATCCAGATTCCGGTGCTGCTTTCCACCTTTCCGCAGACCGCGATCCCGACGCTGTTCGGCACCAACAAGGTGTCGAGCATCGCCGGCACCGGCGCCTCGCTCTGGCGCTATGCCCGCGCCGTCCAGATTCCCTGGCGCTTGGTGCTGCCGGCTACCGCAGCCGCCTTGCTCGGCGCCTGGCTGGGTGCAGCGGTAGTTGCCTGGATATCCCGCGAAGCCATGCGCCCACTGGTCGTGGTGATGATGTTGACCGTCGCCATCTACACCTTCCTGCGCAAGGACCTCGGCCAGGTCGAAACCCACGAGCCGCGCCCCAGCGACCCGTGGTGGGGCGCCCTGTTCGGCCTGCTGATCGGTTTCTACGACGGCTTCTTCGGTCCGGGCACCGGCAGTTTCCTGATCTTCGGTTTCGTCCGCCTGTTCGGCATGGATTTCATCCGCGCCTCGGCCAGCGCCAAGGTCATCAACACCGCCACCAACATTTCGGCCATCGGCTTCTTCGCCAGCCACGGGCCCATCCTGTGGGCAGTCGGCCTGACCATGGCCGTCTGCAACTTGGCCGGCGGGCAACTCGGCACCCACCTCGCGCTCAAACATGGCGCCGGCTTCATCCGCAAGGCTTTCCTCGGCGTCGTCACCGTCCTGATCGGCAAGCAATTGCTGGACATCCTCCACTAAGCGGCCCCCAGCCCGGCCCTGCTAACATAAGCCTCCCATGCCCCGCCGCCACCTGCGCCACCTGACAATCTTCCTGCTACTGCTCGCCCTGATGGGCTTGAGCGGCTTCGGGGCGCATCGCATCGCCCAGCGGCTGGGCCTCTCCGAGTTGCAGGCGACCGGCCTGCACCGGCTGGATTTGTACACGGCCAGTCTGGAACGCGAGATCGGCAAGTACGCCTTCCTGCCTGGCACCCTCGGCCTGGAGCGCGACGTGCTCGACCTGCTCAGGCACCCGGCCGGCAACAAGCTGACGCCGCAGGTCAATGCCTATCTCGAACAACTGAACGAACGCGCCGGCACGCTCTCCATCTACGTCATCGACACTGCCGGCCATGTCGTCGCCACCAGCAACTGGCGGCGGGCCGACAGTTTCCTCGGCGAAGACCTCTCCTTCCGCCCCTATTTCCGCGACGCCATCGACAGTGGTAACGGCCGCTTCTTCGGCATCGGCACGACACGCGGCGAACCGGGCTATTACCTGGCCTCCACCCTGGTCGACGACAGCAAGACGCTGGGCGTCGCCGTCATCAAGGTCAGTCTGGAGCAACTGGAAAAGTCCTGGAGCACGGTCGAAGCGCCGGCCATGGTGAGCGACGAAAACGGCGTCGTCATCCTCGGCTCGGTCGCCGACTGGAAATTCACCACGCTGCGCCCGCTCGACGAGGCGACCCGGCGCGCCTTCGACCAGACACAGCAATACAATCGCCGCGCCCTGAAGCCGCTCGGCCTCAAGGAAATCAGCGAGCTCGACCATGGCGCCCGCCTGGTCAGCATCAGCAAGACGCTGCCCGAGATCGTCTCGGTTTATCCGGTGGCCGGCCGCTTCCTGGCTCAATCGCGTCCGCTGCCAGGCACGCCGTGGACGCTGACCGTGCTCTCCCATCTCGAACAGGTCGATGAGATTGCACAGAGCCGCGCCACCGTTGCCGTGGTCGGCGCCGCCCTCCTGTTCATGCTCGGCCTGATGCTCGACGAGCGCCGCCGCCATCTCAAGGACCGCCTGGCCGCTCGCGAAGCCTTGCAAAAAGCGCACGACGAACTCGAACGCAAGGTCGATGAGCGCACCGCCGACCTGTCCGCCGCCAATCACCTGCTGCAAGACGAAATCGCCGAACGCATCCGTGCCGAACGCACGCTGCGCGCCGCCCAGGACGAGCTGGTGCAGGCCGGCAAGCTGGCGGTGATCGGCCAGCTATCGACCGGCATCGCCCACGAACTCAACCAGCCGCTGGCCGCCTTGCGCACCCTCTCCGGCAACGGCGTGCGCTTTCTCGACCGGGGCGACATCGCCACTACCCGCTCCAATCTCGAACGCATGGCCCAGTTGGTCGACCGTATGGGCAACATCACCGGCCAGTTGCGCGCTTTCGCCCGCAAATCGACCGGCCAGCCGAAGCCGGTCGCCCTTTGCCAGGCCCTCGACAATGCGCTGGCCGTGCTCGACCCGCGCCTGAGCCAGGCCCATGCCGAAATCCGCCGCCATTGCCCACTGCCCGAGCCCTTCGCGCTGTGCGATGCCAACCGGCTGGAACAGGTGCTGATCAACCTGATCGGCAACGCCCTCGACGCCATGCACGATCAGACGGCCCCGATCATCGAACTGGGCTGCGAAAGCGCCGGTACCGTGGCCCGCCTGACCGTGCGCGACCACGGGCCGGGCCTGGACGACGCTGCGCTCAGCCACCTGTTCGAGCCTTTCTTCACGACCAAGGAAGCCGGCGTCGGCCTGGGCCTCGGCCTGACCATCTCGGCCGGCATCGTGCGCGATTTCGGCGGCACGCTCGCCGGCGCCAACCATCCCGAAGGCGGCGCCCTGTTCACGCTGGAAATTCCGCTCTGCCAAGAGGCCAAAGATCATGAGTGACGCCTTGAAAGTCCTGATCATCGAAGACGACCCGGATGTTGCCCTCGGCTGCGAGCAGGCCTTGCAGCTCGAAGGCATCGCCGCCGAATGCGTCGGCAGCGCCGAGCAGGCCCGCCGCCGGCTCGGCCGCGATTTCCCCGGCATCGTCGTCAGCGACATCCGCCTGCCCAAGATGGACGGCATGAGCTTCCTGCGCGAAACCCTGGCTGTCGATCCGGAACTACCGGTGGTGCTGATCACCGGCCACGGCGACATTTCGATGGCGGTGCAGGCGATGAAGGACGGCGCCTACGACTTCATCCAGAAACCCTTCCCGCCGGAATACCTGGTCGAAGTCGTCCGCCGCGCGCTGGAAAAGCGCCGCCTCGTCCTCGAAGTGCGCGAACTGCGCCGCCAGCTCGACCAGCGCGACCAACTGGAAAGCAAGCTGATCGGCCGCGCCCCGAGCATGCAGAAGCTGCGCGACCTGGTCAGCGGCCTGGCCGGCAGCGCCGCCGACGTGCTGATCCACGGCGAAACTGGCACCGGCAAGGAACTGCTCGCCCGCTGCCTGCACGAATGCAGCAACCGCCGGCACGGCAACTTCGTCGCGATCAATTGCGGCGGCCTGCCGGAAACGCTGTTCGACAGCGAAATCTTCGGCCACGAAGCGGGCGCCTACACCGGCGCCGCCAAGCGCCGCGTTGGCAAGATCGAATACGCCAGCGGTGGCACCCTCTTCCTCGACGAGATCGAGAGCATGCCGCTCGCCATGCAGATCAAGCTGCTGCGCGTACTACAGGAGCGGACGCTGGAACGCCTCGGCTCGAACACGACCATCCCCATCGACTGCCGCGTCATCGCCGCGACCAAGATCGACCTGCTCGAACTCTCTGCCAAGGGCGGCTTCCGCAACGATCTCTATTACCGGCTCAGCGTCGCCACGCTGGCCCTGCCGCCCCTGCGCGAACGCCGCGAGGACATCCCGCTGCTCTTCGAACACTTCCTGCTGCAGGCCGCCGCCCGCCACCAGCGGCCGGTCCCCGAGGTCAATGCCGGCCGCATCCAGCAACTGGTCGGCTACGCCTGGCCGGGTAATGTCCGCGAACTGCGCAACGTCGCCGACCGCTGCGTGCTCGGCATCGAAAGCGGCTCGCCACCCTTCGGCCAGCCAACGCCCGATGGCCCGACGCCGCTCTCCGAAACCGTCGAAGCCTTCGAACGCGCCCTGATCGCCGACGCCCTGCGCCGCCACGGCAGCCTCGGCCGCACTGCCGAAGCCCTAGTCGTCGCCAAGACCACGCTGCACGACAAGATCCGTAAATACGGCCTGGGCGAAGACGGCGGCAACTAGCAAATGACGTCATTCCCGCGAAAGCGGGAATCCAGAAAAATCAACGAACTGGATCCCCGCTTTCGCGAGGATGACGATTCAATCGGCGCTATCCCAAAAATAGACCGCCGCCAGCCCGCCACGCACCTCCCCAAGCCGACTCTGGTTTTTGCCCTTTTTGGCCAGTGCACCGCAGCAGTCAGCTCAGCCGGCCAAATTACTTCGCCACAAACTAAATCTGGCGAATGCCCCGGCAGCTTGGAAAATTCGAACAACCCCAGAACTCATTGCCGGCGTTCGCCCCCTGCTTAGCCCGGCGCAACACCATGCTTGCGCCACACTTGGGGCAGGCTGGCGTACTCGCGGTCGGCGCCGCTTCGGCAGGCGTTGCGCGCCCAGCCTTCGCCGGACTGACCCAGCGCAGCAGTGCCTCGGCCGGCACCAGCCGAATCGAGCGCCCTTCAGCAAAACGTTTGGCTTCCTCGGTGAATTCGCCGGCCGCCACGACAAAGCCCCCGACCGCGCCTTCCGCATGCATGACACCGAACAGCTCTCGCACAACCGCAACGCCAACTTTGGCCGCCTTCCACTGTTTGCATTGGACGAGGTACTTGTCTCGCCCCATCGCCAGCTCGACATCGACCCCGCCGTCCGGTCCGTCACCGCCGCGCTCGATGACGCGATAGCCCTGCTGCCGAAAGGTTTCCGCCACCAGCTCTTCAAACTCCCGCCAACTCAGGCGCTCAAGTGCTTCGAGCCGTGGCGTCGCCGCCAGCTCGGCATGCAAGGCACGTTGGCGACGCCGCCGCACAAAGGAAGAAAGCGCGCCGAGCAGGACGAAGAATGGCAACACGTACTGTAGGAACATACTGAATGTCCCGACCATGGTATGCGTCGCCACATCACCCATCGTCTTGCCCATCGCCTTCAGCTCGACCGGATTGATCGGCAAGGGCGGGCGCGTCGCGAAATGATGCAGGACCAGATAGAGCACCACGGCTACCGCAACCCCGGCTTGCCACGGCAACATCGCCGAGAGCTCCATACAGTCTTCGAAGAAGGATTGTTTTTTCCGGCCCATAAAATGCCATCGTCACGCCAAATAAAGACGCCATTGTGACGTCGGCATTTTTCGCCAGCAAGTCAAAAACCGCCTTTTTGCCCAGTGCACCGCAGCAGTGAGCAATCAGGCCGGCGTGGCGTTGGTCTGGTTGTACAGGCGCAGGTAGCGTTCGTCGGATTTCTTCAGGCGCGTGACGGCGAGGCGCCAGAAGATTTCGAGCATTTTCGACTGCAGGCCGGGCGAGGCCTTGAGCAGCTTGGCGTAGGCCCACTTGCCGATGGTGGCCGGCGTGGTGGATACGACCGTGGCGGCGCGCAGTTCGGGCGGTTCTTCGGCGAAGGCCATTTCACCGAACAGGGTGCCGGGGTCGAACATGGCGATCAGCTTGTGCTCGCGCAGGACCTTGGCTTCGCCGTTGAGCAGCAGGTAGCAGGAGAGCGCTTCGCCGCCTTCGCGCATGAAGGTGGTGCCGGCCGGCACGTTGCGCCAGCGCGACAGGCGCAGCAGTTCCCAAAGCTGGGCGTCGTCGAGCGGTTGGAGCAGCGGCAGGGCGCGCAGGCGCTCGTAGAGTTCGGCCTGGGTCGGTTGCTCCGGATTGTCGGCGGCGGGACCGAGGCGGCCGGCCAGTTCGGAGACGGCGGCGAGCACGGCGGCCCAGTTGGCGAAGCGGGCGGCCGGATCGACGGCCAGCATGCCGTCGAGCACGGTATCGAGCCCTTCCGGCAGGTCGTTGCGCCAGTGGGCCAGCGGCTTGCGTTCGCCCTTGGCGATGCGCTGGCGCAGGAGGTCGAGATCGTCGGCTTCGAAGGGGCAGGCGCCGGTCAATAACTGGTGCAGGACGACGCCGAGGGCGTAGATGTCGGCCGCCAGGCTGCCCTGGCCGTTCGGCGCTTCCGGCGCGCGGTAGCGCAGGGCGTCGAGCGGGTTGGGCTGGGCCGCCTTGCCTTCCCAATAGACGGCGCCGAAATTGCCGACCTTGGCTTCGCCGTGGCCGACGTAGAAGATGTTTTCCGGGCGCAGACGGCGATGGATGACGCCGGCCTGGCGGGCGTAATCGAGCGCGCTGGCGCATTTGTGGATGATTTCGAGCACTTCGCCGACCGTTTTCAGGCGCCCCGGGCGCGTGCAACTGGCCAGCGAACCGGCGGCAAAATGTTCGCCGGCAACATAGGGCTGGCCGTCGGCAAAGCCGGCATCATGGATGGCCGCAATGTAGGGGTGGTGCAGGTTGCCGACGATGCGGATCTCGTTCAGCCAGGCCTTGCGTGCTGCCGCATCGCCGTCGAAGACACCGGGTAGCGCAATCTTGAGCGCCACTTCGTGCTGGGTGAAGTTGTCCAGGCAGAGGAAGGAGCGGCTGCTCGGCGTCTGGGTCAGTTCGCCGCGGATTTCGTAGCGCTGGTTGAGGGCGGCCGGCAGGGCGGCGGCAAAGACGTGGCTGGCGGTTTCGGACATGGCGGCGGCAGGGAAGGGTCAAAAAGAAAGCGACGCCGGCAAGGCGTCATGACAAGTATCGACGGCAAATACCCATTCGGCAAACCCGCTGGCATGAGCGGTAGCGGGCGCCGAGCGAGCGGCAAAACAACTGTATAACCATACAGTTTTCCGTGCATGGAACGATGCTTTTGCGTATAGTTCAAACTTCATCCCAACCCTTGCAGAACAGCGATGGAAAGCATCCGCATCCGCGGCGCGCGCACGCATAACCTCAAGAACATCAACCTCGACCTGCCGCGCGACCAGCTCATTGTGATTACCGGCCTCTCCGGCTCGGGTAAGTCCTCACTCGCCTTCGACACCTTGTACGCCGAGGGCCAGCGCCGTTACGTCGAGTCGTTGTCGGCCTACGCCCGGCAGTTTTTGCAATTGATGGAAAAGCCCGACGTCGACCTGATCGAGGGCTTGAGCCCGGCCATTTCCATCGAGCAGAAAGCCACCTCGCACAACCCGCGCTCGACCGTCGGCACCGTCACCGAAATCCACGACTACCTGCGCCTGCTCTACGCCCGCGCCGGCACGCCCTACTGCCCGGAGCACAACCAGCCGCTCGAAGCGCAGACCGTGTCGCAGATGGTCGATCACGTGCTGGCCCTGCCCGAGGACACCAAGTTGATGATCCTCGCCCCGGTAGTGGCCAACCGCAAGGGCGAGCAGGTCGAATTGTTCACCGAACTGCGCGCCCAGGGCTTCGCCCGCGTGCGGGTCGATGGCACCGTCTATGAAATCGACGCCGTGCCCAAGCTGGCCAAGACACACAAGCACACGGTCGACGTCGTGGTCGACCGCCTGAAGGTGCGCGAGGACATGCGCCAGCGCCTGGCCGAATCCTTCGAAACCGCGCTGCGCCACGCCGACGGTCGGGCCATTGCGCTGGAGATGGATAGCAACGTCGAACACATGTTCTCGGCCAAGTTCGCCTGCCCGGTCTGCTCCTACGCCTTGCAGGAACTGGAGCCGCGCCTCTTCTCCTTCAACAACCCGATGGGTGCCTGCCCGAAGTGCGACGGCCTGGGCGTCATCCAGTTCTTCGACCCCAAGCGCGTCGTCACCGCGCCACACCTGTCGCTGGCCGCTGGCGCCATTCGCGGCTGGGACAAGAAGAATCAGTTCTACTTCCAGATTCTCGAATCGCTCGCCGCCCACTACGAGTTCGATGTCGATACGCCCTTCGAGCAACTCTCGGAAGAAGTGCGCAACGTCATCCTGTTCGGTTCCGGACGCGACTCGATCAGTTTCAAGTACCAGAACGAGAAGGGCACGCGCTTCGACCGCAGCCATAGCTTTGAGGGGATCATTCCCAACCTCGAACGGCGCTACCGCGGCAGCGATTCGCAGGCCGTGCGCGAGGAGTTGTCGAAGTACATCAGCAGCTCAACCTGCCCGACCTGCTCCGGCTCGCGCCTGCGCACCGAGGCGCGCCACGTGCGCGTCGGCGACAAGACCTTGCACGAAATCAACCGCCTGCCGCTCGGCGAAGCGCGCAATTACTTCAATTGCCTGCAACTGACCGGCGCCAAGGCGCAGGTGGCGGAGAAGATTCTCAAGGAAATTACCGCCCGCCTCTCCTTCCTAATTAACGTCGGCCTCGATTACCTGTGCCTGGAACGCTCGGCCGAGACGCTTTCCGGCGGTGAAGCGCAGCGCATCCGCCTGGCCTCGCAGATCGGCTCCGGCCTGACCGGCGTCATGTATGTGCTCGACGAGCCATCCATCGGCCTGCACCAGCGCGACAACGACCGCCTGCTCGAAACCCTGCGCAACCTGCGTGACATGGGCAACACCGTGCTCGTCGTCGAGCATGACGAAGACGCCATCCGCCTGGCCGACTACGTGGTCGACATCGGCCCCGGCGCGGGGGTCCATGGCGGCGCCATCGTCGCCCACGGCACGCCGGCCGAAGTGGCGGCCAACCCGGCGTCGATGACCGGCGACTACTTGGCCGGCCGGCGCAAGATCGCCATGCCGGAAAAACGCCGCCCGGCCAACCCGGACAAGCAGCTGAAAGTGGTCGGCGCCTACGGCAACAATCTGCGCGACGTCACGCTGGAGATTCCCGGTGGCCTGCTCACCTGCGTCACCGGCGTTTCCGGCTCCGGCAAATCGACGCTGATCAACGACACCCTCTACGCCGCGGCCGCCAAGCACCTCTACGGCTCGACCACCGAGCCGGCCCCGCACAAGGAAATCGTCGGCCTCGACCTGTTCGACAAGGTGATCAACGTCGACCAGGCCCCGATCGGCCGCACGCCGCGCTCCAACCCGGCCACCTACACTGGGCTGCTGACGCCGATCCGCGAGTTGTTCTCACAGGTGCCGGAATCGCGCGCTCGTGGTTACGGTCCCGGCCGTTTCAGCTTCAACGTCAAGGGCGGGCGCTGCGAAGCCTGCCAGGGCGATGGCATGATCAAGGTCGAGATGCACTTCCTGCCCGACATCTACGTGCCCTGCGACGTCTGCCACGGCAAGCGCTACAACCGCGAGACGCTGGAAATCCAGTACAAGGGCAAGAACATCCACGACATCCTCGGCATGACTGTCGAGCAGGCACGCGAATTTTTCGATGCCGTACCGGTGGTTGCCCGCAAGCTGCAAACGCTGGTCGATGTCGGCCTCAGCTACATCACGCTCGGCCAGAGCGCGACAACGCTCTCCGGCGGCGAAGCCCAACGCGTCAAGCTGGCGCTCGAACTGTCCAAGCGCGACACCGGCCGCACCCTCTACATCCTCGACGAGCCGACCACCGGCCTGCATTTCCAGGACATCGAAATGCTGCTCAGCGTGCTGCAACGACTGGCCAACAACGGCAACACCATCGTCGTCATCGAGCACAACCTCGACGTGATCAAGACCGCCGACTGGATCGTCGACCTCGGCCCCGAGGGCGGTGGCGGCGGCGGTCGCATCCTGGTTGCCGGCACGCCGGAGGATGTCGCCAAGTGCAAGGCCAGCCACACCGGCCGCTTCCTGAAACCGATGCTGGCCAAGCGCTGACCCGACCGCTGCTGCGGTGCACCGGCCAAAATAGGCAAAAACCAATAACCCACACCAAGATTGAATGATGAGCGGCTTCGAAGAATTCAAAGGCAAACAGGGGCTGACCCGATTGATCAACGCGCTCGGCTATTCGCGCGATGGCCTCAGCGCTGCCTGGAAGAACGAAGCGGCCTTCCGCGAGGAAGTGCTGCTTGCCACCATCGCCATTCCCTTAGCCATTTACTTGGGCAAGACCGGGGTCGACCGGGCGCTGATGGTCGGCAGCATTCTGCTGATCCTGATCGTCGAAATCCTAAATTCGGCAGTCGAAGCGGTGGTCGACAAGGCCTCGCCGGAGAAGAGCGAATTGGCGAAACGGGCCAAGGACATGGGTAGCGCAGCCGTTCTGCTGTCCCTGCTCAACGCCGCAGCCGTCTGGTTCTGCGTGCTCTGCTTGTAATTTTTGCCATTTGGTCAGGTTGCGGTCAGGGCTCGACGCGACAATATGCCCACAGCAACTCCTCCTAGAGACGCTTGGCCCGCCTACTTCGGCGGGTCTTTTTTTTTAGCGCTTCGCCCCTTGCTGGCGACGCAGCATCTCGCGGGCCATGGCCTCGAACTGTTCGATCAGTTCATGGCGCAGGAAGCCGACGCCAAGCGACGAGGGTATCCAGGCCGACGGCTCCAGCTCCAATTGGTAATCGAGCTTGGTCCAGCCATCGGCCAGGGCCTGCACCTTCATTTCGCTATGGCTGCGGCTGCTCGATCCCGGTAACGAGTCGGAAACCAGGCGACCGTCGGATAGCACGTCGATCTTGCGCAACGAGTGAAAGTCTACGTTGAACGGCCCGAACCTCGCCTTGCCATCCTGAACGACCCGATAGCTTTTCCCCACGCGCTCGACGATATGGCTTTGCGTCAGATTAGGCACGAACAGGGCCATGTGCTCGAAATCAGTCAGCACATCGAGCACCGTTGCTGTTCTGACCGGCACCTTGAAGCTCAGGTTCGCAAGGTAGACGCCATTGCGGTAATCAACATCGACATCGTTTTCCAGCACCCAAGTGGCCCGGCCGTCCGCTGCCCACAAGGGCGCGGCAGACAGCGCCAGACCAAACAGCAGCCAGGAACGGCGCGCCAGCATCAGTGCAAGGCCTTGGCCAGGCGCGGATGGGTGGCGACGAAGTAGTAGAGCGCCGGCAATACGTACAAGGTCAGCACCGTGGCCGAAATCAGGCCGCCGATGACGACCAGCGCCAACGGCCGTTGGGTCTCCGAGCCGATGCCGTGCGACAACGCCATCGGCAGCAGGCCAAGCATGGCCAGCCAGGCCGTCATCAGCACCGTGCGCAGACGCGACAGTGCCCCCTGATAGACCGCCTGATAGATGTCCGCCCCTTCGCGCCGGAGCTGGTTGATGTAGCTGACCATGACCACGCCGTTCAGCACTGCCTGCCCGAACAGCGCGATGAAGCCGATGGCCGCTGAGACTGACAGCGGAATACCGGTCAGCAACAAGGCGAAGACCCCGCCAATCAAGGCGAATGGAATGTTGCTGATGATGATCAGCGCGTCCTTGAAAGACTTGAACGCATCGAACAGCAACACGAAGATCATCAGGATGGACAGCGGCACGACCAGCATCAGGCGCTGCATGGCGCGCTCCTGGTTCTCGAATTCGCCCGACCAGGTGATCGAATAGCCCTGCGGCAGCTTCAGATCCCTGGTCGCCTTCTGCATGTCGGCGACGATGCTGCCCATGTCGCGGTCACGGATGAAGACGCCGATGGCGATCACCCGCCGGCCGGATTCGCGGGCGATGTTCATGGCGCCGCTGGCGACCTTGAAGTCGACCAGGTTGGCCAAGGGCACCTGGGCGCCGCCTGGCGTGGGAATCAGGATATCCTTGAGCCGATCGAGTTGGCGTGACGACTCGTCGAGACGCACCACCACGCTGAAGTGACGTTCGCCATCCCAGAGTTCCGTTGCCACCTTGCCGGCCAGCGCCGTTTCGATCACATCCTGGATATCGGCCACGTTCAGGCCGTAGCGCGCAGCGGCGGCTCGGTCAATTTCCAGGCGGTATTGCGGCAACTCACCATCGCGGTCAATGAAGGCACGCACCACGCCGGGCACCTGGCCGATCCGGTCGAGCACTTCGCGGCCATTGTGGCGCAGGGTTTCGAGGTCGTCCCCGAAGAGCTTGATGACGATCTGGCCATCGATCTGCGAAATCGATTCGAGAATCTGGTCGCGCACCGGCTGGCTGAAGGTTGGCTCGACGCCCGGCATGTCGTTCAGCTTGTCCTCCATATCGCGGACCAGCTGTTCCTTGGTCATGCCCGGGCGCCACTGCGATTCCGGCTTCAGGTCGAGCAGCATCTCGGTCATGTTGATGTTCTTGGGATCGGTTCCATCCTCCGGACGGCCGGCCTTGGAAACCACCGCCTTGACCTCGGGGAAATCGGCCAGCGTGCGCCGCAGCTTGCGCAATTCGCTGCGCGCCTCGTCGACCGACACGGAGGTCGGCAAGGTGATGTTCACCCAGATCGATCCCTCGTTCAGCTCAGGCAGGAATTCCGTGCCCAGCCGCGGTGCCACGGCGACGGTCAGCGCCAGCGCTGCCAGGGCGGCCAGCAGCACCTTCCGGCTGTTGGCCAGCACCCACTTGAGCAATGGATCATAGAAATCCATCAGCCAGTGCATCAGCTTCGTTTCCTCGTGCGGCACATGCTTCCTGAAGGCGATCTTGGACAGAAAGGGCACCAGCGTCAGCGACAGGATCAGCGAAGTGATCAGCGCCGCCACCACCGAGTAGGCCATCGGCGCAAAAATCTTGCCCTCGTGCCGCTGCATGGTAAAGATCGGCAGGTGGGCGACGATGATGATGATCATCGAGAAGACGGTCGGCCGCCCGACCTCGATCACCGCCTCGCGAATAGTCCGCTCGCGGGGCCGATGATCGTCACCCTTATGCGCCTCGCCCAATCTCCGGAAGATGTTCTCGATGACGATGACCGCCCCATCGACAATGATGCCGAAGTCCATCGCTCCCAAGGACAGCAGGTTGGCGGGGATGCCGGCCAGGGTCAGGCCGATGAAGGTGCCGAGCAGAGCCAGCGGAATGATGGCGGCAACGATGGCCGCCGCCCGCAGGTCGGCCAGGAAGAGATAGAGCACCAGCGTGACCAGCGCCGCGCCTTCGAGCAGATTGGTGAATACCGTCTTCAGCGTCTTGCCGATCAGCCAGGAGCGATCGTAGTAAGGAATGAGCTTGACGCCTTCCGGCAGGCCGCCGGCATTGAGCGCATCGACTTTGGCCTTCAGCGCTTCCAGCACCATGGACGGATTCTCGTCCTTACGCAGCAGCACGATGCCAGACACCACCTCGTCCTCGTCGCCTTGTGCATCGCTGTAACCGACGATGCCCTGCGGCGGCACACGGGATTCGACCACTTCGGCGACATCGCGCACGAGCAGCGGCGAGCCTTTGTGCTCGGCGACTACAACCTGCCCGATTTCAGCCGAAGAGCGGAGGCGGCCGATGGAGCGGATCAGGTACTGCTGCCTTCCCTGCGCCACCGAGCCGCCACCGGCATTGGCGTTGGCCCGTTGCAGGGCGCCGAACAGCTGGCCGAGCGTGATCTTGTAGTCGCGCAGCTTGGCCAGGTCGGGCCGCACCTCGTACTGGCGGATCGGCCCACCGAGCGAGACGACGTCGGCAATACCCGGCACCTGCTTCAACTGGCGCATGACGTTCCAGTCCTGCACCGCGCGCAGTTCGGCCGGCTTCAGGCCCGGTGCCTCCAGGCGGTAGCGGAAGATTTCGCCGGTTGCCGTGGCCGGCGGAGCGAGTTCGGGTTCGACGCCTTCCGGAAGATCGAGGCCGCGCAGACGCTCCTCGACCAACTGGCGCGCCATGAACAGGCTGGGCTTTTCGTCGAAGGTGATGACGATGAAGGAGAGCCCGAACTGCGTGTGCGAGAACATGCGGATCGAGTTGGGCACGCCGGCCAGCGCGATTTCCAGCGGCACCGTCACCTGCTTCTCGACCTCTTCCGGCGCCCGGCCCGGATAGAGCGAAATCACCGTCACCTGGGTATCAGTGACATCGGGGAAGGCCTCAATCGGCAGCGTGCGGAAGGCCGACAGGCCGATACCGATGAACAGTGCCAGGCCGAGCAGGATATAGAGCGGCTGGTTGAGCGCAAAATTGACGATGCGCTTGATCATTTGGCGTCGCCTGCCGTCGCCCGGAAATACTTGGCGAGATTCAGGTTGCCCTCGACCACCACCTTGTCGCCATCTTTCAGGCCAGCCCGTACCTCGATTGCACCATCGCGCTCGCTGCCAGCTTCGATGCGCTGGCGACGATAACGCCCGGCCTCGGCCTCGACCAGCACATAACGCTGATCGCCTTGCAACATGACGGCGGCAGCCGGGACGCGCAACTGGCCACTGGGCGGCAACTCGACCAGCGCCTGCGCAAACATTTCGGCCTTCAGGCGACGTTCCTTGTTCGGCACCTCGCAGCGCACCTTGATCGTCCGGCTTTGCGGATCGACGAAATCGGCCACATGGCGGATCACGCCCTTGAAGCGTTCGCCGGGATACTGCTTGACCTCGATATCGACCTCCAGGCCACGCTTCAAGCTGGCCAGATCGGATTCGCTGGCATCGAGCTGCAGCCACAGGCTGGATGGGTCGGTAACGACGAAGAGCGGCGCGGCATCCTGCTCGGGACGGAACTCCAGCCCCGGATTGATGTTGCGCTCGACGACGATGCCGGCCAGCGGGCTGGTCAGCGCATAGCCGCCATCGCCATCGCCACCCAGACCGGCCAGCCGGCGGCTGGCACGGGCAGATTCGGCGCGGGCGTGCTGGGCATCGGCTTCGGCGACCTGGAAATCCTTGTCGGCGACGATGCCGGCCTCGCGCAACTCGCGGCTACGGGCCAGCGCCTGCTCGGCGACGTGCAGATCGGCCTGCGCCTTGCGCGCATCGGCCTGGGCCTGACCGTAGTCGGCTGAACCGAGCACCGCCAGCGCCTGGCCAGCCTTGACCGGCTGCCCGACATCAACGGCAATCTTCTGCACCCGCCCGCCGACCTGCGGAAAGACGCGCACGGTCTTTTCCTCATTCCAGACCAGCCGGCCCGGCAAACGCAAAATACTGCCCTGATCGGGGTGCACCGCAGCAAGCTTGAGAAAATCCGCCTTTTCCGGCTCGGTGATGCGAACGAACTCGCCATCGGCCACCACCAAGGCCTGCTTCGGTGCCTCCTCCTTGGCCGAACACGCGGCCAGCACGATGGCGACCGCACACAACAGCAACTTGTCTCTCATTTTTCTCTCTCGTATTCGGCCTGCAACTGCCAGTCGGACAGTGCCTTGGCGTAGTCGGCGCGCGCTGTCGCCGCTTCGATTTGTACTTGGCGCAGGGTACGGCGGGCATCGAGCAGATCCATCAAGCCCATGGCGCCCTTGCCATAAGCCAACTCGGCAGCCTTGGCGACGCGCTCGGCGTCGCCAAGCAGGCCACTTTGCATGCGCAACAGACGATCCCTTGCAGCGAGCAGCGTGCTGCGCGCCTGGCCGACCTGGCCGGTCGCCAGCGCCCGCTGTTGTTCGTAAGTCAGGCGTGCCGCGTCGTAGTCGGCCTCAGCCCGCTGGATTTCCCCCTCATGGCTGTGCCACAGGAAGATCGGCACGCTGATGCCAACACCGTAGCTGTTGACCGGCGTACTCTGGTTGGTGTGTTCGTACTGGGCACCAATGGTCACGTCGCGGGTGCGCAGTGCGCGCGCCAGATCGCGGTCGGCCTCGGCAGCGTTCATGCGCAGCTTCGCCGCTGCCAGGTCCGGACGCTTATCCAGCGATACGTTCTCGGCCAACGGATCCTGATTGGGATTCGGCCAGCTCTCGTTGGCCTGCAGCGCCTGCGCTTCGTTCTCGCGCCCGATCAGGTAGGCCAGCGCCAGCCTTGCCTGCTCAAGATCGCCACGGGCCAGGCGTAGGTCGTTGTCGGCCCGCGCCTTGTCGATCGACATGCGCGACACGTCGACCGGCGCCACGTCGCCGACCTTCAGGCGCTTTTCCGCCACTTCCAGCGTACGTGCGTAGAGATCGGCAGTCTCAGCTGCCAGTTTCAGTTTTTCCTGAGCCAGCAGAAGGTCGAAATAAGCGCGCCGCAACATGGCCAGTTGCAGACGACCGGTGGCGCTGAGATCAAGACTTGCCGCCTCGCGCCGCGCCTCGGCGCCCTTGACGCGCAGATCGCGCTTGCCGCCGCGCTCGATCAATTGCTCGACGCGCAACACGTTGTCGACCTTCTTGTCCTTCCAGCCTCCGGCGCCATAGCCCGACCAAGGGCTGATCGAGGATACGTCGAGCGACAGCGCCGGATTGGGTGCCTGCCCGGCAGTTCTGACGTCGGCTTCGGCACCGGCCAGAGCGACACGGGCCAAGGCCAGCTCGCGACTATGCTCGCGCCAGAGGCTTTCCGCGTCTTTCAGCGACAGCGAGCCGGCGCCCTGAGCTAAGGCCAGCGCCGGCAACAACAGCAAACAGAAAATCAGGCGCGACATGGGTGTTCCAATCCTTCGGGAGTGATATCGTATTGGGCTGGCCTGACCGATTTCTGACCAATCATGCGCATCCTCCTTGTCGAAGACGATCCCTTGCTGGCCGACGGCCTAAGCCGAGCCTTACGCCACTCCGGCTACGTGGTCGATACCACCGGCGATGGCAACGAAGCCGACCGCTGGCTGGCGACGCAAGCTTTCGACCTGGTGGTCCTCGATCTCGGCCTGCCCGGCCTTGATGGCAGCGAAATCCTGCGCCGCCTGCGCGAGCGCCAGCAAAAGCTGCCCGTGCTCGTACTTTCGGCCCGCCTCGCCCTGGAAGAGCGCGTGCGCGTGCTCGACATCGGCGCCGACGATTACGTGGTCAAGCCGGTCGCCGTCCCCGAACTGGAAGCCCGCGTGCGCGCCTTGATCCGCCGCGCCCAGGGCGTCGCCGATCCCGAATTGCGCCTTGGCCGCCTGCGCCTGGATACAGTCGGCAAGCGCGCCTGGCTGGATAACAACCCGCTCGAATTGACCGCACGTGAGTGGGCTGCCCTCGAGTTCCTCGCCTCCCGCGTCAACCGCATCATCGACAAGGACCAGATCATGCAGGCCTTGTATAGCTGGGAAGAGGAAATCACCCCCAACGCCATCGAGAAATTCATCTCCCGCCTGCGCAGCAAGCTCGAACCCGCCGGCATCAATATCCGCACCGTACGCGGCTTGGGCTATTACCTGGAAAAACCCGAAGGCGATGACTGAAAGTCGCGCCAGCCTGCGCGCAATCTTGCTCGACCGGCTGTTGCCGGCGATGCTGCTGGTCCTCATCGCCAGTGCGGCCACCGCGTACTGGGTGGCCCTGCGTAGCGCCACCAAGGCCTACGACCGGGCGCTCTACGACACGGCGCTGGCCGTCGCCGAGCAGTTGCAGGTGGTCAACGGCAAGCCGCAGTTGCCGCTGACACCGCAAGCCCGTGCCGTCTTGCTGACGGACAAGTACGACCGCGTCTATTACGCGGTGAGGGGTGACGACGACGTACTTCTCGATGGTCAGGACGAGCTGCCGATGCCGGAATACGAAAGCTGGCGCACCCTTGGCAGCGAAGGCCGCTCTTACTACGACGCCATGATGGGCGAGCAATCGGTACGCGTTGCCGCACTGCAACGCGATGTCGCCGGCCAGCACCTGACCATCCTGGCGGCCGAGACCATGGTCAAACGTAATGCCCTGGTCCGCGAAATCCTGTTCGGCATGCTGATCCCCGAATTGCTGTTGATGGTAGTCAGCATCAGTGTCGTCTGGTTTGGCGTGCGCTCCGGTCTCGAACCGCTGGCCGGCCTGCGCAGGGAACTGGCCGGACGCTCGCAGGCCGACCTCAGCCCGGTACGAGTCGGCGTCCCCGAGGAGATTCAGCCAGTCGTCACGGAAATCAACGGACTGCTCGAACGCCTGCAGCAATCGCTGGCCAGCCAACGCAATTTCGTTTCCGACGCCGCCCACCAGCTGCGTACACCGATCGCCGCCCTGCAAGCCCAAGTAGAAGCCACGGCCAGCGAATCGGCACCGGAAACGCGCAAGCGGCTGGAAGGGATCCTGACCGCGGCCCAACGACTCTCGCACCTGGTGGACCAGATGCTGGCCCTGGCCCGCGCCGAGCCGTCGAAAGCCCAGACGCAAAGCGAGATTTCTCTGGAGGCAATGGTCCAGCAGGCGGCCGAAACCTGGCTACCCTACGCCATCGCAAAACGCATCGACCTGGGTTTCGAACTTGAGCCGGCAATTGTTCTGGGCAACGGTCTGTTGCTGCAGGAGCTGCTGGGCAATCTATTGGACAACGCCATTCGCTATACCCCGGAAGGCGGCACCATCACCGTCGCTTGCGGCCGAACGGACGATCAGGCCTGGCTGACGGTGGAAGACAGCGGCCCCGGCATTCCCGAAAACGAAAAGGATCGCGTGTTCGAGCGCTTCTACCGCCTACCCGGCAGCGAGAGCAGCGGCAGCGGTCTGGGACTGGCAATTACTCGACAGATTGTCCTGCAGCATGGCGGATCGATCGGGGTTGGCAGTTCTCAACGTCTCGGAGGCGCTTGTTTTAGCGTTACGCTGCCCACATCAACGGCCGGTCGGTGAAATCAGCACTCCGCGGCCGTCGCTACCATGCTTCTCCATGAGGAGCGCCGCCCCTTGGAAATAGGCGATCGCTTCCTCCGCCAGGCGAGGATCGGTGGGTATCGACTGTGCATCCTTGCCGTCGGCACTGATCTTGAAGGTTTCGATCTTGCGCTTGGGTTGCAGGACGGTCATCACGTCGCCCTTCAGGTAGCCGAGGTTCTGATAGGTCGACAGCAATGCCCTGCCTTCTTCCGGGACCATGCGCAGGATGTCGCGACCGACAAAATGATCGTCGCTTTCCAGACCGAGCATCGACAACAGCGTTGGCGCGAGATCAATCTGGCTGGCCAAGGTATCGACCCGGCGCGGCGAAATCAGCTTGGGCGCGTAGACGATGGCCGGAATATGGTAACGATGCACCGGAATCTTGGACTTGCCGGCGCTGCTGGCACAGTGGTCGGCGACGAACAGGAAGACGGTGTTGTCGAACCAGGGTTTCTGCTTGGCCATTTCGATGAAGCGGCCGACCGCGTAGTCGGCGTACTTGACGCCGCCGCGACGCTTGCCGGGTGACGGAATGTCGATGCGACCTTCCGGGTAGGTGAAGGGAATGTGGTTGGAGGCGGTCATGATGTGACCGAAGAAGGGCTTGCCGGCAGCGTATTCGCGATCCATCTCGATCAGCACCTGGTCGAACAAATGCTCGTCGGCGACACCCCAGATGTTCTCGAACTCGACCAGACCTTCCTTGAAGCCGGTGCGGTCGGTGACCTTGTAGCCTTGCGCGCCGAAATAGCCATTCATGTTGTCGAACGCACCATACCCACCATACAGGAAATGCGGCGACCAGCCGCGGGCTGCGAGGGTCGCTCCCAGCGTATTCAGGTTGGTGACGTTCGGCCAACGCACAACCGATTTACCTGGAAGCGGCGGCAGTGCCGCCGACAGGGCCTCCAAGCCACGCACCGTGCGTGTACCGGCGGCATAAAGGTGAGTAAATAGCATACCTTCCTTGCCCAAGCGATCAAGGTTGGGTGTCAGGTTCTCGTCGCTGCCGAAGGTTTCCATGTACTCGGCAGACATGCTCTCCATCATCACCACGACAACGTTCGGTTGCTTGCCATGGAGCCCCAACGCCGGCTTGAATGCGACTTTCTGCAGCGATTGATGGGTCGCACTGATCTGCTGGTGTCCAGACAGGCGCCCCAGGTCGGCCAATACCTCTGCATCTGGACGAGTGGCATAGAACTGACGGTAGTCGAGCTTGTTCTGGCGCGCCGCCCACAGGAAGCTGCGCCAGCCGTTATCGGCCAGTTCATTGGCATAGCTGCTACCAGAGAATTCCGGCGGCGTCATCTTGTAGGCCACGCCCCAGGCCAGCACGGCCAGACCGATGGCCCAAGCCAACTGAGGCTTGCGACGGCCGTTGGCCGCCAGAGAAGCGGACCTTGGTTTGCGCAAGATCCAGAGCAGCAATACGGTCAGCGCCAGCAGCGCAGCGATGATTTTGCCGACGGGATAGGATTCGCGGATATTGCCGATCACCTCGGTGGTGAACACCAGGTAGTCCAAGGCGATGAAGTTGAAGCGAACGCTGAATTCGTCCCAGAAGACGACCTCGGCTACCCCGACGAAAAGCAGGGTAAAGATGTAGATCCCGAAGAGAGGTAGGCTCAGCCGACGACGCCATTTCTCGGAGAACAGCAGTTCGAACAGCAGCCAGGGGGAAGCAACCACCGCAGCCGCTGGAATGTCGCGCACGATGCCAAACAGGAAGCCCGGCAGCAATCCATCCACCGGTTGCTGGCCAACAACGACTGAATGGGCAAACAAGACGCCCCTGGTCAGGGAAAACACTCCCAACGCGACCAGCATGCCGAGGCCCCAAACTCGCATGGCCCGGCCCTTCAAACCTTGAAAACGATCCATCTCTCGACGCTACGAACAAAATGCCAAGCACTCTAGAAAGATGGGCGTGAAGAATTAGTGAGCGATTTGTGAGGAATCTGTGATGCCACCGGCCGCCAACTGGCAGCCGAAATCGATGGTGAGCTCGCCACCACCTGCCGGTGCATTGCGCGCACTGACCCGCCAACCGCTGGCCAGACAGACGTGTCGAACCAGCGCCAGTCCCAGACCGTTCGTCCCGCGCTCGCCGACGAAGAAGCGGTTGAACACCTGTTCCAGTTCTCCAGCTGTAAAACCGGGGCCGGAATCCGTCACGCTCAGGCGAGATCCATTCAGGCGGCAGACGATCTGCCCTTCGTCACTGTAGCGCAGCGCGTTATCCAGTACATTCCGCAGCACCAGATCGAAGAAAACCGGATCGCCTTTGATGCCAGCAGTCTCGGGCACCTCCAGAATGAATTCGACTGCCTTCGGCGTCGCCAGTTGCACCGATTCCCAGATGCTCACGATGGCCGGCCGCAGCAAAATTTCCGCCACAGCGCCCGGCCGCGCCTCGCGCGCCAGCAACAACAGACTGCTGGCCAATGCATTGACACGATCCACGCTGGCCACGATGCGCGTCGCCCGGCGCCCCACCGCCTCCGGCAAATCGGGCAGGCTGGCCAGCAGTTCCGCATCGGTCCGGATGCCGGTCAGCGGGGTACGCAGTTCGTGCGACAGATTGGCGGCGAAGGCACGCTCCCGCTCGAGCATTTCACCCTGTCGACTGCGATAGTGATCGAGCGCCTCGGCCAGCGCGGCAACCTCGCGCTCCATGCCAGGTTCGCGCAAGAAACCTGGTATTTCCTGTTCGACCTTGTCGGCCAGAGTCTCCAGGCGCCGGGTCAGGCGGCCGGCGAGCAGGTAGCCGCCCAGCAAGGTGAGCAGCGCAAGAGCCACTGCCGCGAGCACGGTGACGAAGATCAGCTCGTCCAGGCGGTCTTCATGATCTTCGACGTCATAAGCCAGGATGTAACGTGCCTGCCCGTCCTCGCGCACCGCGACGTGGTATTCCTTGCTGCCCAGGTATACCTCGTGGTTGCCGGGCTTGAGTTCGGCCAGGAAAGGCGGCACGTTGACGGGCGGCTGACCCTGGCCGATGCGGTACAACCACATGGCGGGCGTATTGGGAAATGCGAGGTCGGGCGACTTGCTCCACACCTCCATGCTGTAGGCGATCTGGTCATTCAACTGGGTGTCGATGAATTCCTCTTCCTTGCGATCAAGCTGGTAAACGAGGATGAGCGACTGGATCAGGATGACCAGCAGGACGAGCGCCGCCAGCGCGGCGGCAATACGCAGGCGCATGCTGGCGCTGGACTCAAGCGGCGACGAGTTTGTAGCCGAGGCCATGGACGTTCTGGATTTCGATGCCGGCCTGGCCGTCCATCGCCTTGCGCACGGTATGCAGCACGCTGCGCAAGTTGTCGCTCGACTCCTGCTCGCGGCCCCAGACGGCGATTTCCAGTTCGCGCCGGGAGAACAGCCGGTTCGGGTGCGGCAACATGACGGCGAGCAGGCGGACGGCCTTGGGCGGCAGGCCGAGCGGCCGGCCGTCGAGGCGGACCTCCTGCGCCGCTGCATCGTAGGCAATGGCACCGAAGCGGACCGGACCGGCTTCGCTGCGCGAGGCAGCACGACGCTGCAGGGCGAGCAGGCGGGCCTCGACTTCCTTCAAGGCGAAGGGCTTGGCCAGGTAATCGTCGGCCCCGGCCTCGAAACCGCCGAGCTTGTCGTCGAGCGCATCGCGCGCCGTCAGCATCAGGATGGCCACCGGATTACCGGCGGCACGCAGATGCCGGGCTAGGCTCGCCCCGTCGCCGTCAGGCAGATTGCGATCGAGCACTACGGCATCAATACCGCCGCCATCGAGCAGGGAACGCGCCGCCGCCAGGTTGCCAGCGTAGTCGCATTGATGCCCGCAGGACTCCAGGAAGTCGTACAGGTTCTCGGCGATCAGGCGGTCGTCTTCGACGATGAGGATATGCATTTTTTCAGTATACCGCCGGCAACTCGAGCAGCTTCGCCTGGCGCGTGAAGAAGACGGCCAGGCGCAACGGCAGCGGGTCGCTGGCGTAGAGGCGGGCGTAGCGTTCGAGCTGCGGGCGGAAGCCCTCGGCGCGGGCGGCGAGTTCGTCATCGGCCGCATGCACTGTCTTGTAATCGACGATCCAGCGGCAGCCGTCAGCGACGAATACGCGGTCGATGATGTGCTGTGCCGTTGCCTCGCCCTCGCGAGTCGTCCACGCCTGCTCGGCCCCGGCCTCGGCATGGGCGGCGAGCAGCCAACGGCCGGTGTCGGAGGCGAGCGTCGCCTGTACGATGGTGGCAACCTCGGCTGCACCCCGCGCCGCCGCTTCGGCATCATGCCCCTGCCCGGTCAGCCAACGCCGCCAGGCGGCGTCGTTGGCGGTAACTGCTGCGGTGCACGGGCTATTCAGGCCATTTTTCGCGATCAGTTCGAGGATGCGGTGAACCAAGGTGCCGACCGAGGCGTCGAGCGACAGGGCGCTCTCTTCTTTCGCTTCCGGCGGATTGACCGACGGGCGCTGGCCGGCCGGCAGTGCGCGCAACGCTTCTGGCGTCCCCGCTTCCTTCAAGCGTAGCAAGGGCGGAATGAAGTTGGCCGAAGCGATGCCGGCGGCGACGCTTTCGAGCGTCTCGCCGCTGGCAGCCGCCTGCACAAATACGCTCTGTGCCACGCCTGGCCACAGCAGCTTGAGCAGCGAACCGGAGGGCGGCACCTTGACCGCTTTCTCCTCAGCCTTGTCGTCAACCGTGGCGCAACCGACCAAATGCAGGCGGCGGATGGCTCGCGTCGCCGCCACGTAGAGCAGGCGCTCATCCTCATGCGCGCCGCGCTCGGCTTCCAGCTTGCGCAGGAAGTCGTAGGCCGTCGCGCCTTCGCTGCCCGCGCCCTTGGCCTTCATCGGGGCGACCAGCAGGTGCTCGCGGCCATCGGCGCCGGCAACTTCGTCCCACAGCAGCAGCTGGCTGTCGTTGTTGCCGGTCGTCCGTTCCAGGCCGGGCAGGATCACGGTCTCGAATTCCAGGCCTTTGGACTTGTGGATGGTCATCATCTGCACCGCCTCGCCAGCGAGCGGGTCGGGCGGGGCGTACAGTTCGGCGGCCTGCTCGGCCAGCGTATCCGGATTCAGGTTGCTGCCGGCGGCCAGCCGGTCGACCAGGGCAAAGAAGGATTCGACATCGGGCAAGGCCTCCGGCGCTTCCAGGCAACGCGGACCGCCGAGCATCAGCCAGACGCCTTCCAGCCAGCGGCGCGGGTGTTGCCGGCCACGTTCTGCGAAGGCCAGGGCCAGCACCTCGCGCACGGCGAGCAGGCGTTGCTGGCCGTCCACGCTCAAGGTAGCGATGCGCGCCTCGTCGTGCATCAGTTGCCAGATCGTGCGCTGCTTGTCGCCGCCGGCCAGCGCATGCAGGTCGGCCAATTTGAGGCCGCACCACGGGGCGCGTAGCAGAGCCAGCCAATGCACGCGGTCGGCGCGGTGATGCAGGGCGCGGTAAAGGGTCAGCAGATCCTGAATGTGCTGGCGCTCGGCCAGGCCTTCGATATCGACCGCCTGGAAACGCAAGTCGGGTGCGCTGCGACGAATCTCGGCGACCAGCGCATCGAGATGGCTGCGCGCCCGGACCAGCACGGCCACCCGCTCGGCGGGATAGTCGCGCCGCGCCGCCAGGATCAGGTCGAGGACGAGACGCGCCTCGCGCTCGCCGCCCTCCTCGCCCGCCGCCAGGATGACCGGATGCACGCCGACCCCGGCATCGGGCCGCGCCTCGCGCGTGGCAGCCGATTCGGCGTAGCGCACAGCCCCGGCCTCCGGCGAATCCTCGGCCGGGAAGATGCTCGGAAAGGCGGCATTGACCCAATCGACGATGCCGGGAAAGGAGCGGTTGTTGCGGAACAGACGCAGGTGTTCGAGGCGAACGTCGCCCAGGCCGCGCTCGCGCACGCGCAGGAAGAGCCCGACGTCAGCCTTGCGGAAGCGGTAGATCGACTGCATCGGATCGCCGACGACGAACAGCGTGCGCCCGTCGCCCGCCTGCCAGCCGCGCATCAGCTTGGCGAGCAGCGCCACCTGGCTCGGACTGGTGTCCTGGAATTCATCGACCAGCAAATGCTGGATGCGGTAGTCGAGCGCCTGCGCCAGATCGGTCGGCGCTTCGTCGTCGCCCAGAGCCAGGCTGGCGCGGGCGGCGATTTCGATGAAGTCGACCTCGCCCGCTTCCTGGAAGGCCAGCCACAACTGCCCGGCGGCCAGGCGCAGCAGCCGCGAGAAGCATTCGACGGTGGCCCATTCCTCGGCCGACAGTTCCGGTCGCGGCAGGCGGCCGAGGCCAGCCAGCGCTTCCTCCAGCCCGGCGCTGCCGCGCATGGTTTCGAGCAGCGCGAGCATGGCCACCTTTTGCTCGGCGAATTCCTTGCCAGCCGGGAAACCGTTGTTCTTGGTCAGCGATTTGCGCAACGTGCCGGTGCCGGTCAGCAGCAGGTCGGCGACGGCGCGCCATCGCGGCAGTTCATCCAGCTCGCCGCGCAGGGTTTCCTGCCAGCCTTCGAGCGCGCCGAGCACTTCCGGGACGTTGGCGGCGGCGAAACGGGCCAGCGGCATCAGCAGGCTTTGCAGGCGGCTATCCAGGCGCTGTGCCACCAGCCGCAAATCGCGCTCGACCAGCGCCGCGAAACCGGCTTCCACCTCCGGCTTCATCGCCCCGCTCTCGATGCGCGCCGCGTGATGCAGCCACTGGTCGCGCCGGCTCAGCATGCTGACCAGCAGGCGCTCCAGCCGGCCGGCGTCGTTGGCCATGAAGGCGAGCGCGGCAGCGACCACGTCGGCGTCGGCCGTCTGCTCGCCGCCCTGCTCGAGCATTTCCAGCGTGCGACGGGCGGCGGTGGCGTAATGGGCGTCGGCCTCGTCGGTCACCCCCGGCTGACTGCCAAAGCGCGACAGGTAAGGCATCTGCCGGGCCAGGTTGGCGCACAGCGCATCGAGCGTGGTGATGCGCAGGCGGCCGGGGTGGGCGAGGAGGCCCCAGCCGCGCGCCGCGTCGTGCTCCAGCACCTCGCTGGCCAGGTTGTAGGTGAGTTTCTTGTGCGCCGCTTCCGGCGCGATGCCGCTGGCCGCGATTTCCAGACTGCCGAGGATGCGGTCGCGCATCTCGGTCGCCGCCTTGTTGGTGAAGGTCAGCGCCAGCACTTCCTCGGGATGCTGGACAACGGCCAGCAGGCGCAGGTAGCGCTGGGTCAGCAGCTCGGTCTTGCCGGCGCCGGCCGGGGCCTCGACGATGAACGAAGCCACCTCCAGCGCACGCTGGCGGGCGACCCTGTCCTCTTCGAGGCGAAGCTCCGCGGCCGTGGACACGTCAGCGTGACGAGAAACTCAGGAAATCTTGAACAGGCGGTCGAAATTGGCGATCCCGAGCACCTGCTTGACCATGCCCTGGACGCCGACCAGTTCGACGGCCTGATGGGCCTGCGTCGCCTTCTCGCGCAGCAGCAACAGCATGCCGAGGGCCGAGCTGTCGAGGTAATCGACCGCACTGAAATCGAGCACGAAGGTTTTCACCTTGGCATCGCCAACCTGGCCGTCATAGGCATTGCGGAATTCACGGTGGCAATCGAACTGGAAACGGCCGTTCAGGCGCAGGGTCAGCTTGCCGTCGGCAATGGTGGATTGGATGTTCATGCTCTCTCTCTTGATAACTATCGAATGATCGCGGTCATTGCCGCCAGAATTTCGGAATCCGATGCTCCCATGAAGGAATGTCCCATGTCGAGCCATTGCAGACACGCCCCGCGGATTCCCCCGGCCAGAACTTCGGCGTGCGCAGGCGGCAACAGGATATCGTGACGCCCATGAATGATCCGGGTTGGTGCCTGGATCGACGACAGCAGGGCCAAGCGGTCCGGCGAGGCAGCGACGGCCAAGGCGTGATTGAAGGCCGACATCGGCTGCGTATCGCGCGTCGCCGCCAGGCGCAGGGTCTGGCGCAACCAGTCGAAGGGCACCGGCTTTGGCCCGCCGTAGGTCAGCGCCCAGCCGGCCAGCAGATTCGCCTCGAGTTCTTCCGCCGTCTGCGGCGGATGCGCCGCGCTCTCCCGGAGGTAGTCGAGCAATGCGCTGCCTGGTGGCGGCAGGGTAAAGCCATCGCAGGGCTGCCCCAGGGTTGCTGCCATGTAGGGCCGATGATCGGCCGTCGTCGAGATCAGCGCCAGTTTATCCACGACGGCAGCGTGCCGGGCGGCCAGTAATTGCGCGATATAGCCGCCCATCGACAGCCCGACCACGCTCGCCCGACCGATGCCGTGAGTCTGCAGAACGGCCAGCGCATCGTCGGTCAGTTCATCCAGCGTATAGGGCCGGCTGGCGTAGTCGACCTTGCCCGAGCGACCGGTATCGCGATGATCGTAACGAATCACATAGCGCCCCTGCCCCGCCAGTTCGCGGCAGAAATCGTCGGGCCAGAAGATGCCCTGATTCATCGCGCCCATGATCAGCAGCACGGCCGGATCGCCTGGCCGGCCGAAAGCTTCGGACCACAGACGGAGGCCGTCGCCGGTCGTGACGAAGATCTCGGCGGGGCTCGGCAGCGGCTCGCTCGTCATGTCACGCGTCCGGCGCCATATTCTGGTTTTTGCCCATTATGGGCAGTGCACCGCAGCTGTCACTGGCGGCGGCGGCCAGCAAACGACGGCGCTCCGGCAGGCGCAACAGTGGCAGCACTTCGCAGTAACGCAGCTTCTTTTCGTCGGCGAACGCCACGCCGGCGACACCGGCCCCGACTTCCTGCGCCACGGTGTGCAGGCGCTCGCGCCAGTGAGCAACGACGGCCGGCCAATTCGGGAAGACGGCGGGGTCGAAAATCTTCTGTTTCTCGTCGCCGATGCCGGCCACGCCGGGCAGCGCATCCTTCTCGTCGGCAACACCGGCGAAGGCGGGCTTGTCGAGCAGTACCTTGGCGAAAACCACGGCGGAAACGTCGTCGGCCACCAGCGCGGCGTAGATCGGCAGTTGCGGCTCGGTGATGCGCGCCTCGGCCCAGTTCTTCACATCGATGGCCTGGCCGGTCTTGTAGTCGATGATGACCTGCCGACCATCAGGCAAACGGTCGATGCGGTCGACCACCATCTTGACCTTGATGCCCTCGATCTCGACTTCGGCCGGCTGCTCGCAGGCGACCACCTCGAAATCCGGATCGCGCTTGGCCTCCACGTCCAGCCAGACGGTGAGCAGTTGCGCCAGACGCTCGGCTTCCAGCGTACGGAAACGGGCGGGCAGCGTGACTCGCCGCTCCAGCTCGAAATGATCCAGCGCCTTCGCCACCGCCTCGCGAATCGCCTGCGGCCGCGTCAAATCGCCCAGTTCGGCCAAGCGGCGGCCGCTACCGATCGCCGTCCAGAAAGCTTCCAGCGCCTCGTGCACCAGCGTGCCGCGCGCCGCCGGGTCGAGGCCTTCGACCGGCGTTTCCATCGCCTCCGCCCCCAGCCGGAACTGGTAGAAAGCCCAGGCCGGGCAGATGGCCTGGGCGCGCAGCAGCCAGCTGCCGCCGGAGACTTTCTCGCCGTCGCCGACCGGCGGGGCCTGATGATCGGCCACCGCCTCGCCGGCCGTCGGCGCTTCCTCCGCCAGCCGTGTCGCCAGCGTTGCCGCCGGCGGCGGCAAGTCGGCGGAACGAGGAATGGCAGCGATCAACGGGCTCGGCCGCAGGACGCGATTGCCGTCGGCCCGGGCATGGGAAAAGGTGATATCCGGGGCCGATTGCAGCAGACGGGCATGGACGCGGCGGGCGAAGTCGAGTTCGACCTCGGCGCTGGCGTGCGAGGCCCCCACCGCGCGCAGCAACTCGGTCGGCAGCAGCGGATTCGGCCGTGGCGCCGGCGGCCATTGGTCGTCGGAGAGGCCCATGACCCACAGCGCATCGAACTGCAGGCCGGCGCTTTCCAGCACGCCGAGCACCTGCACTGCCGGCCGACCGCGCGTTTCCGGCTGGAAGATGCGCTGCCGGCACAACTCGCGCAGGCGGCGCACGGCTTCATGCACCGGCACATTGCCAAGCCAGGCGTCGAGCCGGCCGAAGCCGTCGAGCACTTCGCCGAAGGCGCGCCGGGCCTGGAATTCGTAACTCGACAGGGCGCGGTCGCCCGGCCAGCCGCCCGCCTGCAAAGCGGCTCTAAAGATGCCAGCCCATTCGCCCGGCCGCTTGCGCCCGCCGGCTGCCGCCAGCGTTTCGCTTAGCGCTGCCAGAGCGGCGGTGGTTTGCGGGCAGAGCGGTGGGGCGCTCTCAGCCAAGCGCTCGGCGAGGCGCAGCAGGGCGGGCACCGTGGTGAAATAAGGCAGGTCGCGGCGCATGGCGGCATCGAGCCGCGCCCGCCCGTCGGCCTCGCCATCGGCTGCCCCCCAACCGCTGGCCAGCAGCAACTCGGAGAGGCGCGCCTGCTCGATCTTCATGCGTCCGCTGCCCAAGGCCAGCAGGTCGAGGCCGGTGCGGATCAGCGGCAACTCGGCCAGCGCTCGACCGAGCGAGAAATTGAAGCGGCGCGGCAGTTCGGCACCGTCAGGCCGGATATGCGCCGGATGCAGCAGGTCGTCGAGCAGGAATTCCAGCCGGTCACGCACGCTGGCCAGGTCGGGTGCGACGATGCCAAGACGCGCCTCGGGCCTGGCTTCCAGCGTCGCCTTGACCCAGGCGGCGACAGCCGCACATTCGGCCACGGGATCGGCACAGGGCACGACGCGGGCACTGCTGCGGTGCACGGCGTTGTCGAGGCATTTTTCCACGGCGATGCCGCGCGCCTCCAGCGCCGCCATCAGGCGCTGCTCGAAGGGTGTGAAGCGGTCGAAACCGGCGAATGTCACCGCAGCCGGCAAGGCGAAATGACCAGCCTCAATCAACGCAACGATCTGCCGCTGGACGCCAGCCACATCGAGCCAGCCGGCGGCGCGGCAGCGTTTTTCGAATTCGGCCTGCCAACCGATGAACAACCTAGCCTCATCGGCCAGGGCGGCCGATTCCGGCCGCAGGTTCCAGACGCGGCACAGGGCGTGCGCTTCGGCCGCCGAGGCGGCCATGCCGGGCAGGTCGAACAGCGGTGCGGCCTCGCTTAGGCCGCCGGCGATGACTTTCTCCCACAGCACCCGTTCGGCGTAGGGATCGAGCGCCAGCGGCAGGTCGGCGATACCGGCGAGCAGCGCCTCGTCGCCCAGCGTGGCCAGCCACTGGCTGACGGTCAGTGCCTGCGGCGTGCGCCAGACCGTTTGCCCGGCCGGTGCCTCGCCGCGCAGGGTTTGCGCCAGGCGGGTGGTGGCGCAGAGGAAGAACCGTTCGCTCACCGCAGCATTCCGTTTTTTGCCCGAAAAGCTCAGTGCACCGCAGCCGGGCGCGCCGGTGCGGGCATGGCCGGACGGGCCGGGGCCGGCTTTTCGTCGTGCGCGGCCGCTTCGCGCTCATGGACAGCCGGTACGGCAGGTTTGGCCGGAACGGCGGGCTTTGCCGGGGCCGGCATAGCGGGCTTGGCGGGGGCCATCGGTTTCTGTAGCGTCACCTGCGCATCGCTGGCCGCCGGTTTGGCCACCGGTGGCCGCGCCGGCATGGCGGGGCGGGCCGGGGCCGGCGACGCTGCAGGTTCGTGGCGCTCGACGACAAGCTCAGGTGACACGCTGGCCGGCTTGGCCGGCGTTGCCGGACGGGCGGGTGCCGCCGGTTTGGCCGCCTCGACCTTGACCGGCGCTTTTTCGGTCACGCGAGGCGCCGGGCGATCGCCCGCCTCGAGCGGACCAACCGTCATCTGGTTGCGCAGCTGGTCGATCAGGTTATCCGGGAAGCGCGGGATGTTGCCCAGTTCCTTCAGGCTGCGATACGGGCCGTGCTGGTTCCGGTAATCGACGATGGCCTGGGCGCGTGCCTCGCCGATACCCTTCAGGGTCTGCAACTCCTCGACATTGGCGGTATTGATATTGACCCGGGCCAGCGCGCTCAGCGAAAAGGCGATGGCCAGCAGCATCATGACAAAACGCGCGATCATGTTCTTTCTCCCGGTGGTGATCGATGGAAGTATGCCAGCTTCCGCCGCCCTTGCCTGTGCTCAGGGTGTTCCGACGAACAGGAAGACCTTGGAGACGCCGCTCGACGAGTAGCCGAAGCCGAGGTAAGCCGGCCCAAAAGGCGTTTCGCCGCCGACATAGACCGACGACGAATCGATCAGGCTGGGCAAGCGGGTCTCGGTGTAGCGCTGACCGACGCGCGCCGCCTCGAAGGCGAGGCCGATACGCATGTCGCCGCGCAGCCCCAGCGGCAGGCGGCCGATGATGCGCTCGGCGGAGAGGCCGGCGTAGCGGATGTCGTCGCCGATGATCTGTTCGGTGGCAAAAGCGGCCATGTTCTGGAAGCCGCCGAGATTGGCGGCATCGAACACCGGCAGGTTGCCGCTCGGCGAACCGCTGTAGCGCACGCGTGCATTGAACACCGTGCCGCCGAAGGCATAGGCCCCACGCAGGTCGGCATCGGCGCGCGAATAATGCATCTTGGAGGAATCGAACCAGGACAGGTTGGCCGACCAGCCGCGGGTGGGGAAGTAAAGCCGGTCGAACTGGTCGAAATCGGCGCGGACCTGCCAGCCGCCGTAATCGACGTCGGCCTTCGGCAACAAGGGTGAGCCGATATCCGGGTCGTAGCTCCAGCGCCGCTGCACCCAGCCGGCGCGCACCGGACCGAGCAGGCCGGCGTTGAGGCCGGCATAGGCGCGCAGGTGGCTCTCGGTGACCAGGTACTGCGCCAGTCGCTGGTCGTCTTCATAGACGTTCAAGCGGCGCCGGCCGATGCCGACCAAGCCCTGGACGAAAGTCTCCTGGCGCGCATCGAGCGGCTGATAGTAGTCGATGCCGGCGCGGGTGTTGGTGCCGATCTCGCCGTAATAGAGAATGTCGCCGCCCAGGCTGTTCAGCCAGGTCTGGTGCAGGCCGGCGCGCAGGCCGAAGGTCGAGCCCTGCTTGTCGTCGGCCTCCAGGTTGAGGCCGAGGCGCATGTAGTCAGGCCCCCAGCGTTTCTCCACCGGCATCACGCGCAGCACGTTACGCTCGCGCTCGTTGACCACGGTGTAATCGACGCTCTCGTACCAGCCGTCGCCGTAGGTGCGCAGCAGGTCGTGGTTGATCGTGGTCGGCCGGATGGTGTCGCCGGGACGAATGCTCAGGTGACGCTCCAGCGCTGTAGGATTGACCCGCTGCAGGCCGGCCACCTGGATTTCGTCGATGCGCGGCGACTGCCGGCGCAGGACTTCGATGCGCTGCCACCAGGCGGCATATTGCTCGGCAGGCAACGACAGCGCTGCCAGCTTTTCCGCCAAGGCATCCATCGCTGCCCGGCCGCGGTCGGCAGCCTCGGCATGCTTGTCGAAATTGCCGGCGGTGATGCCGTCGAGCGCCGGCTGCACGTAGATATCGCCGGTCTTGAGTAGTGCTTTGGAACGGGCGACGTTCTGTTCGGTCAGGATGCCGATCATCTGCGCCGAAATGGTCAGCAGCGAGCCGATTTCCTCGGGTTTCAACAGCGGCGAGCCGACATTGACGGCAATCACCACTTCGGCCTGGCAGCGTTCGCGCACCTCGGCAATCGGCAGGTTATCGACCAGCCCGCCATCGACCAATTTACGTCCGTCGTGATCGACCGGCGCGATCAGCCCCGGCACCGCCATGCTGGCGCGCATGGCCGTGGTCAGCGGGCCGTTGCGGAAGACGACGCGCTCGCCGGTACCGATATCGGTCGCCACCACCGACAAGGGCAGCGGCAAGTCCTCGATGTTGCGCTCGCCCTGATTGGCGCGCACCAACTGGTTGAAGAAGAGCTTGATCTTCTGGCCGGCGACGACCGAGGACTGGTATTGCACGCCATTGGCTGAAACGCCGCTTTCCGAGCTGGGCAGGAACTGCCGCGCCACCTGCTTGTTACGGTGGCTGAGTTCGGAATATTCGGGGTTGTCCAGGAACATGTCGGACCAGTCGGCCGCGGCCAATGCCTCGCGCATCTTGGCCGGCGGCATCCCGGCCGCCCACGCCCCGGCAACCAGTCCGCCCATGCTCGTGCCGGCCACGCAATCGACCGGCACACGATATTTCTCCAGCGCCTCCAGCACCCCGATATGCGCCGCGCCGCGCGCACCGCCGCCGCCCAGCACCAGACCGATGCGCGGTCGCATCGTGTCGGCGGCAACTGCTGCGGTGCACAGGCCGAAAAGGGCAAAAACCAGGGGGCGAAGTATTCGGGTCATGGGAACTCGAGAACTGAACGTGAAAAAGCCCCGCTGGGCGGGGCTTTTCGTTGAAGCGTCGGCAGATTACTTGGTGCCGATGACTTCGATGTCGACGCGACGATCCGGCTGCAGGCAGTCGATCAGGGCCTTGGTCTTGGCGGTGCCCTTGCACTTGTCGCCGGTCACCGGCTGCTTCTTGCCCTTGCCTTCGGTGTAGACGCGGTTGGCTTCGATGCCCTTGGCCACCAGGTATTCCTTGACGGCGGCAGCGCGCTTCTCGGACAGCTTCTGGTTGTAGGCGTCGCCACCGATACGGTCGGTGTGACCAACGGCCAGAATCACTTCCAGCTTGATGGCCTTGGCCTTGGAGACCAGCTCGTCGAGCTTGGCCTTGCCTTCCGGACGCAGGACAGCCTTGTTGAAGTCGAACAGGGCGTCAGCAGCGACGGTGATCTTCTCACCGGCCGGCTTGACGGCGGCGGCAGCCGGAGCGGCGGCGCCAGCGGCTCCCTTCGGCTCGCAGGCTTCCTTCGGCAGCAGGTCCTTGTCGCACTCGCAACCGGCCTTGTCGGCAGCGGCAGCGGCCGGGGTCCAGTAGCCATCACGCCAGCACAGGCCGAAGCCGCTCTTGGCGACGACGTCACGCTGGTCGATGAGATAGACGCGTTCCTGGGCGGTGGCAGCGAAGCCAAGGCCGGCCAGCAGGGCGACGACCAAAGATTTGGTGAGGAGATTCATGTTCAGTAGTCCCTTGAAAGTTGGAGTATGAATTTTGGATGAGAAGCCCATCAATTCTATTACGAATCCAGCAGGTTCAACCAGTTCAACAAAATTGTCACCGACTGTTACCGCCAATTCTCACGCCAGCGGCTTAACATAGGAGCATTTTCATGACCGCACCGGCCCGTCGGCCAACAGCACATGGCAAAACTCCGCTCCCTGCTTCATTGGTTGCTCGGCAAGCAGCCCGCCGGTCCTGACCCGGTCGCTCGCGCCTTGCAAGCCTTTCGCGACGACAACGCCAAATCGATCGCACTGTTGCACCAGCTCGTCGCCGCGCTACGCCCACATGGACGAGGTGACGAAGCTACTGGCCAACGCTTCGCCACGATGCTCGCCCTGCTCGAGGCCGATCCGATCCTGGCCGCAGCCTTCCGGCACCATATCGTGCACTTCCTGGCAACCCGTCGCCTGCTCACGTTCTTTACCGATAGCGGCATCCTGCCGGGCACCGGTTTCTTCTCCGAATGGTGGCGCATCCTGGGCAACCGCCTGCTGCCCGAGGCGCACGACGAACGCCGCCTGAAGGACTGCCTGCACCTGATTTTCGACCGGCCAAACGACTGGCGCTGGCTCGAACAACTGCCGACCGACCATTGGCAACGCTTGTGGGCAGCGCTCGCCCCCAGCGGCGAGTTGCGCGACGTCGACTGGCGGACCATTCGCGAACAGATGCTCGATGCGGTGCTGTTGCTCGCCCACCGGATCAGCGGCCTGGGTGTCGAAAGCGAACTGATGCGCGCCTCGCCCAATTTCGACGACGACCGCCCCAGCTTCATCGCCCTGTCGGCCGAGGCACTCGAGTTCACGAATATCTTCCGCCAGGCGCTCGACGCTCCGGAAAAAAGCATCGACGACGGCAGTCAGTTGCTGGTCATCGCCGAACAATGCCGTAAGGCCCTGCAACGCATCCGCCGTCGGGCACTCAGCGTCGGTACCAGCCTGCACCTTTCCTACCTGCTGACGCGCAGCGAGCAAAGCCTCGACCGCCTGTCCGAGTTAACGGCCATTCTGGTCGCCGGCCAGAACCCGCAAACGAATAGCGAGGCGCTACCGGCCTGGACCGGCTTCGCCAGCACCGCTTTCCTGGCCGAAAACCGGCGCAACAGCCTGCGCTTCTACCTGGCCCAGCTTTCCCGCCTGCTCGCCGTGCGCGTCACCGAGAACGCCGCGCGCGCCGGCGAACACTACATCTGCGATACGCGCGCCGACTATCGCGGCATGTGGAGTTCAGCCGCCGGCGCCGGCGTACTGATCGGCTGCATGGCGCTGCTCAAAATCAAGGCGGCCGCGCTACACGCCCCGCTGTTCGTCGAAGCCTTCCTGTTCAGCATGATCTACGGTCTGGGTTTCGTGATCATCTACCTGCTCGGCATGACCGTCGCCACCAAGCAGCCTGCAATGACAGCCCAAACCTTGGCCAGCCTGCTCGGCGACATCAAACCCAACCGCAGTGCCGACCTGGAAAAGGTGGTCGATGTGGTGGCCGCGGTATGCCGCAGCCAGTTGGCGGCCATCGCCGGCAACGTCATGATGGCGCTGCCGGTCGCCATCGGCCTGGGACTCGGCCTGAGCTACTACTACGGTGCACCGCTCATTTCGACCGAAAAAGCGGCTCATCTGCTGGCCGATCTGAACCCGCTGGCCTGGGCCATTCCCCATGCCGCCATTGCCGGCTTCTACCTCTTCCTGTCCGGCCTGATCAGCGGCTATTTCGACAACCATGCCGCCTATGCCGAATTCGGCGCACGCATCGCCCAGTTGCGCTGGCTGCGACGCCTGCTGGGCGCGGAACGCGCCCTCCGTGTCGGCAACTACATCCAGGATCGCCTGGGTGGCATCATGGGCAACCTGTTGTTCGGCTGCATGCTCGGCTCGACCGGCGTCATCGGCACCATCCTCGGCCTGCCGCTCGATATCCGTCATATTGCCTTCGCCTCGGCCAACGTGGGCTATGCCCTGACCGGCTTCCAGTTCGATATTGCCGTCCAGGCCATCCTGTGGGCGGGACTGGGCGTTGCGCTGATCGGCCTGACCAATCTGGCGGTCAGCTTCGCCCTGGCCCTGCGCACGGCGCTGGGGGCGCGGCGTATCCGCTTCGAACACTGGGGACCGTTGCTGGGCGCCATCGGCCGCCGACTGCGGCAGCAGCCGCGCAGCTTCTTCCTGCCCGAACGCAGCGAAACGAATGCCGGCTAGCGGTGGAGCCAGCGGTGCAGTACGGCCAGCAATTCGCCGTGATTGATCGGCTTGGCCAGGAATCCATCCATGCCGGCGGCGGAGCAACGCTCGTGATCTTCGGCAAAGGCACCAGCCGATAGCGCAACGATAGGCAGACGAGAACGGCCACTTTCGTTTTCCCAGCGACGAATCGCCTCGCTCGCGGCAATGCCGTCCATCACCGGCATCTGGATATCCATCAGGATCAGGTCGGGCGCCCACTCGCCGCCGATCAGTCCATCGATGGCCAGCTGTCCGTTCTCCACGCAAACCACCTGCACGCCCAGCTTGCCCAACATGGCGCGGACGACACGGCTGTTGGTCGGATTGTCTTCGACGACCAGCACCGTTCCAGCAAACTGTTCGGCCGGCAGCTTGGCAAGCTCTCCCAATGCCGCTCGCGGCATTGAGCGCAACTCGGCCGTCACCGGCAAGCGGCGAGCTCGGATTCGGAACCAGAAGCGGGCTCCCTGGCCTGGCGCACTGTCCACGCCGACCTCCCCCCCCATCAGCTCGGCCAGCCGGTTGACGATGGAAAGGCCGAGGCCGGTACCACCGTATTGCCGGGTGGTCGAACTATCGGCCTGGGAGAAGGGGCGGAACAGCAGGCGCTGCTTCTCCGGCGCAATACCAATCCCGCTGTCCTGCACGGCGAACTCGAGGATGGCATCGTCACCATCGTCCTTCAGCTTGCGTGCCGATATTCTGACCTCACCGGCCGCCGTGAATTTGATCGCATTGTTGATCAGATTGGCCAACATCTGGCGCAGGCGTAGCGGGTCGGCCCGGTAGTGCTCGTCGTTCGGCCCGGCCCACTCGGCGCTCAGCTTCAGTTGCTTCTCCTGCGCGCTACCGGCAAAGAGCAGGCTGATCTCGTGCAGCATCTGCGCCGGCGCAAAGCTGGCCGGCTGGATGTCCAGCTTGCCGGCCTCGATCTTGGACAGATCGAGAATGTCGTTGAGCAGGCTGAGCAGGGTCTGGCCTGAATTCAGGATGGTACGCACGTACTCCTGCTTTTCCTCCTCGGGCAACCCGGGTTGCAGCAGCAACTGGGCCATCCCGAGTATGCCGTTCATCGGCGTACGGATCTCGTGCGACATGGTCGCCAGGAAGGCGCTCTTCGCCCGGTTGGCCGCTTCGGCCGCCTGCTTGGCCTGGTAAAGCGCGGTCACGTCGATGCGGAAGCCGACGGTATAGCCATCCGGGGTCTTGTGTTCCTTGATGCGCAACCAGCGCCCGTCATCGAGCGGCTGGATCAGGTCGGTATCGCCCCGGCGATGCTGCGCCAGGCGCTCGGCCACCCAATCGTCGATGCGCCCGACCGCCTCCTTGTACTGCCCCCGCTCGGCACCGGTGCGAATGATGTATTCGAAGGTATTGCCGGGTACCAGCAGATCGACCGAGGTCTGGTAAAAGCGCCGGTATTCCTCGTTGCAATAGGCTAGGCGGTCGTTCTCGTCATAGATCACGAAGGCTTCGCCGATGGTATCAACAGCGGAACGCAGCATCTGCCGGCTGCCAAGCATATGGCGCTCGGCCTCCGCTCGCTTCTGACGCGAACGATAGAGCAGCACCGCGAGCATGACGATGAGCAGGCTGGTACCGCTGGCCAAGAGCAGTGCAATCTGGCGGTGCTCGCGGTAGGGTTCGAGTACCTGCTCCAGATCATGGCCAACAATGAAGGTCATCCCGTACTCTGGTAGACGGTAGTACCCAACTGTCTGTGCAATACCGGCAGGCGCGATGGCGTTGATGAAATTGCCGCTGGTCGCATTTTCACCAAGCGTGATCGGCAAATTCGACAGCTTCTTCCCCATATAGGCATCGTTGTCCGGATGGCGTGCCATCACGTCGCCCTCGTCTCCGATCACACCGGTTGCCGAACCCGTTTCAAGGTTGAGCTTGTCGTTGAACGAGACCAGACTCTGCGGCGCCACCGAAATGACCAAGACGCCGGCAAAGCGGCCATCGCGCAGAATGGGGCGGGTAAACTGGATGCTCCACTTGCCGGAAACCTTGCCGAGCAAAGGCTTGCTGATGTACAGGCGATCGGCCTGGCTTTCGACATGAACCCGGAAATGCTTCCGCTCGCCCAGGTAGATACGCTCTTTCGGTGCCCCCAGATTGCTGTAGGCGACATAACCTTCGCGATCGATCACAGCGACCTGGAAGGCAATATCGCTGACGACTTGCTGGCGGTGCCTGACGAATTCGGCAAAGCGACGCGGGTCACCCTCCCAGGAGTCACGCAGGTCGAGCAAGATCTCGTCGAGACGCTTGAATTGCGATTGGGCGTTTTCGGCAAAGGCCTGAGCCTGGAAGACCGATGAGGTCTCGACCATCCGGACCTGGGCTTGCCGCGCCTGGAACAGATCGTAAGCCGTTGCCCCCCAGACGACAGCCAGGCCGACGGCAATTGCCAACACCAATCCGAGACGGGTGGAAAACAGGGAGCGGGCAGGCTGGCTGAGCATCGGCGGCGGGCGAGGTAAAAGCCCGGCCATTGTACGTCAGCCCTCTGCCCGGAAATTTAACCTTGGCGAAATTCAGTGTGCCGTTTTTCCCAGGCGACGACGCATGGCGACGATCAAATCATCGACGTAGGTAAACACCACGGGTATCACCAGCAAGCTGAGGAAGGTCGAGGTGATCAGGCCGCCGATGACGACAATGGCCATCGGGGCACGGAAGCTCGGGTCGGTGCCAATACCGAGCGCAATCGGCATCATGCCGGCGCCCATCGCCACCGTGGTCATCACGATCGGCCGCGCCCGCTTGCGGCAGGCATCGAGCAGGGCACTCCAGCGATCCAGCCCGTGCTCGCGGCGGGCGAGAATCACGTAGTCGATCAGCAGGATGGAGTTCTTGGTGGCGATACCCATCAACATGATCATGCCGATCAGAGAAGGCATGGAGAGCGCACTGTGGGTCACGAACAGCGCCAGGAATGCCCCGGGCACCGACAGCACCAACGCCGCCAGGATGGTCACCGGCTGCACGAAATCGTGGAAGAGCAGGACCAGCACGATGTAGATGCACAGCACGCCGGTCAGCATGGCGAGACCGAAACTGGCGAACAGTTCGCCCATGGTCTCGGCGTCACCGACCGTGGTCTGCATGACCCCTGGTGGCAATTGCGCCAAGCTGGGCAGCTTGAGCGCCGCCGCCTCGACTTCGCCGAGCGGCTGGCCGTTCAGTTCGATTTCGAAATTGATGTTGCGCAGGCGGTCGTAGCGGTCGATTTCGGCCGGCCCGCCGCCCAGGCGCACGTCGGCCAGATTGGCCAGCTGCACCGGGCCGTGCTTGCCGGGCACGGTCATCTGGCGAATAAGATCGAGGTCCGTACGTGCTGCCGGCGGCAGTTTGACCACGATGGGAATCTGTCGCTGCTGCAGGTTGAGCTTGGCCAGGCCTTGGTCATAGTCGCCGGCGGTGGCGATGCGCAGCGTGTCGGCGATGGCGGCCGAGGTCACACCGAGGTCGGCCATGCGGGCGAAGTCGGGGCGGATGACCAGTTCCGGGCGGACCAGGCTGGCCGTCGTCGTCACGTTGCCGATACCAGGCAAGGTGCGTAGGTCGCGCTCGACCAGACGGGCGTGCTCGGCCAGTAATTGGCCGTTCTCACTGGCCAGTACCAACACGTATTTTTCGTTGCCCGAAGCCAGGCCGACCTTGATCTGCACGCCGGGAATGGAGGTCAGCGCCTGGCGCAATTCGGCCTCGATCTGCTGCTTACTGACACCGGAGCGATCCTTGCGCGGCGTCAGGTTCAGGGTCAGCGTCGCCTTGCGCACTTCCGGCGCACCGCTCGGTGCGAACGGATCGCTGCCCGCCTTGCCGCCACCCACTGCCGTGTAGACGAGGCGAACGTGCGGATGCTTCTCGGCAATCGCCCGCGCCTGCTCAGCGGCAGCGAAGGTGTCCTTGAAGGTCACGCCCGGCGGCAGGGTGACGTAAATCTGCGTCTGCGACACGTCGTCCGGTGGCAGGAAGCCCTTGGGTAACAGAGGCACCAGCATGAAGGAGCCAATGAAGAAACCGAGTGCAGCCAGCGTGGTCAGGAAGCGATGCTTCAGGCACCAGGCGGCCCAGCCTTCATAGAGGCTGAGCCAGCGCGGCGGCGCGTGTTCGTCCGCCACCGGCTTCAGGATGTAGGCGGCCATCATCGGCGTCAGCATGCGGGCGACGACCAGCGAGAAGAAGACGGCAATCGCCGCCGTCCAGCCGAATTGCACGAAGAACTTGCCGGCCACGCCGCTCATGAAAGCGGTGGGCAAAAAGACGGCGATCAGTGTGAAGGTGGTGGCGATCACCGCCAGGCCGATTTCGTCGGCCGCCTCCATCGCCGCCTGATAAGGCGTCTTGCCCATGCGCAGGTGGCGCATGATGTTTTCGATTTCGACGATGGCGTCGTCGACCAGGATGCCGACCACCAGCGACATCGAGAGCAGGGTCACGACGTTGAGCGTGAAGCCCATCAGGTACATCACGGCAAAGGTCGGAATGGCGGACAGCGGCAGCGCGGCGGCAGAAACAACAGTGGCGCGCCAGTCGCGCAGGAAAGCCCAGACGACAATGACGGCGAGGATGGCGCCTTCGATCAGCAGCTTCATCGAGCCTTCGTAGTTCTCGATCACCGGATCGACGAAATTGAAGGCCTCGGTGATTTCGATATCGGGATGCTCCGCTTTCAGTTTGGCCAGCGCGACGAGGATGGCATCGGCCACCTCGACCTCGCCCGCCCCGCGGCTGCGCGTGATCTCGAAGCCGACCACCGGCTTGCCGTTGAGCAGCGCGGCGGTGCGCCGTTCGCCGACGGTATCGCTGATCGTCGCCACCTGGTCGAGGCGGATACGGCGGCCGTCGGACAGCACGATATCCATCGCCGCCAGTTCCTCGGCACGCTGCACGGTGGCGATGGTACGCACCGACTGCTCGCTGCCGCCGACATCGGTGCGGCCGCCCGAGGCTTCCTGTTGGATCTGCCGCAACTGGCGCGAAATGTCGGCCGCCGTGGCCTTGAGCGCCAGCATGCGGGCCGGGTCGAGTTCGATGCGAATCTCGCGCGTCACGCCGCCGACGCGCGCCACCGCACCAACGCCGCGCACGCTGAGCAACGCCTTGGCGACGGTGTTATCGACGAACCAGGACAGCGCCTCCTCGTCCATCCGGGCCGAGGCCACGGTATAGGTGAGGATCGGTGCGCCAGCCAGGTTCACCTTGCTGATTACCGGGTCCTTCAGGTCGCCCGGCAGGTCGGCGCGGATGCGCGATACGGCGTCGCGCACGTCGTCCACCGCTTCCTGCGTCGGCTTCTCCAGGCGGAACTCGACGGTGACGATGACCGTGCCATCCTGCACCTTGGTGTAGATGTGCTTGATGCCCTGCAGCGTCGCCACCGAGTTCTCGATCTTGCGCCCGACCTCGGTTTCCATCTGCGCCGGCGCGGCGCCCGGCAGGCTCGCCGTCACCGTGACCATGGGCAGGTCGATATCCATGAACTGCTGGATCTTCATGGCCTTGAAAGCCATGATGCCGGCCAGCGTCAGCAGCAGGAAGAAGAGGATGGCCGGGATCGGGTTGCGGATCGACCAGGAGGAAACGTTCATTTCGCCTCGCCTACCGCGTCTTTGACGACCTTGACCACGTCGCCATCGGCCAGGAAACCGGCACCGCTGGCAACGATACGCGCCTCGGCCGGCAACCCATCGACGATCTCGATGCGCTCGCCGGCGCGGCGGCCGATCTGCACCTTGGTCATCGCCACGCGATCCTCGCCTTCCAGCCGGAAGACGTAAGCGAAGCCCTCGCGCAACACCACGGCCGCATGCGGCACGGTCAGCGCCTTGGCCTTGCCGAGCACGAATTCGCCGCGGGCAAAAACGCCAGCACGCACTGCTGCGGTAGACAGCGGCAAATCGACAAAAACCAGGCCGTTGCGGGTGGCCGGATCGACGCTTGGCGACACGCTGCGCACCTTGCCCTCGACCGTCTCGCCGGCCGGCCCGATCAGGCGGGCGACGCCACCGACGGCAAGGCGCGACAGATCGGCCGACGGCACCTCGGCGCGCCACTCCAGGCGGCCGCCACGGATCAGGCGGAACAGTTCCTGCCCCGGCTGGGTCAGCGAACCGACGGTGGCGCTACGCGCCGAAATCACGCCCTCGTCCGGCGCCAGCACGGCGGTCTTGGCCATGCGCAACTCGGCGGCTTGCAAGCGCGCCTGACCGGCAGCCAGGCGGGCAGCGGCGGTGTGTTGCCCGGTCTGGTACTGGGCGTGCAGCTGCGAACTGTAAAAGCCCTTGGCGCGCAATTCGTCGGCGCGCTGGGCATTGCTCTTGGCTTCGGCCGCACTGGCTTCCAGTTCGGCGACGGCGGCCTTGGCCTCGGCCAGTTCGCTGCCGACCGTATCGCTGGCGATACGGGCCAGCACCTGGCCTTTTTTCACCCGGTCGCCGACCTGCACGGCCACTTCGGTAATGCGGTAATTGGCCAGTTCGGGGCCGATGATGGCTTCCTGCCAGGCGACCACGTTGCCGTTGGCGGCCAGGCTCTGCGGCCATTCCTCGACCTGCGGCGTGGTCAGCGTGACCGACAGGGCCGGACGCGCTGCTGCCTTGTCGACCGCTTGATCCGCCGCCGGCTTTTGCGTAGAGGAAGGGGCGAGCGCCAGCCAGCCGATCACGACGCCAGCAACGACGACCAGCGCCACCATTTTCTTGCGTCCGGACAGGGACGCCAACGAATTGAATTTCATGCCAAAACCCGTGTGCACCGCAGCAATCGGCGAATGATACCTCGCTTCGCGCCAATGTCAGCGAGCTACCGACCGGCGAGTCATCAACTCGCCAGCTTGCCCTTCGCTTCGTCGGCCGATTCGTACAACTGCGGCGCCATGTCGCCGCGCGCCAGCGCTTCGCCCAGCTTCATGCGCAGGAAGGTGCTCGAGGTATAACGCGTCACGTCGTGGTAGTGGCGCTCGACCACCGCCTTGACCATGGCGATGTAGTCGTCGATCAGTTCCGGCACGATGGAGAAGCGGTCGTAATTGACGATGGCGCGTACCTTGTGGCCGATCGGTTGCAAGGCTGCCTCGACGGCCGCCTCGATGCGCCCGATGTCGTCCGCCGTACGCACGGCCAGACCGGAGAAATCGAGAAAGAAGAGGTTTTGCCCGGCATCGTAAGAGAGGCGTTGCGGCAACGGCATGTCGAGTAGTTCGGGGCGGATGCCCATCGGCTCGTCGCGGAAGATGCGCGCATCCATCAGGGCCGGTTCGCTGTCGATGATCGGCGCGAAGCTCATGCGGTCGAGCACGTCCTTCTGCAGATCGACGCCCGGCGCGATTTCGGTCAACTGCAGCCCCTTGGGCGTCAGGCGGAAGACGCAGCGCTCGGTGATATACAGCACCTCCTTGCCGCGCCGCGCGGCTTCCGGGCCGCTGAAGGTGCGGTGTTCGACTTCCTCGACAAACTTGACCGACTTGCCGTCCTCCAGAATCGCCAGTTTTCCGTCATGCACCTCGACATCGAGGTTACCGGCGGTGAAGGTGCCGACGAAAACCACCTTCTTGGCATTCTGCGAAATGTCGATGAAACCGCCGGAGCCGGCCAGGCGGGGGCCGAACTTGGAGACGTTCAGGTTGCCCAGCCGGTCGGCCTGGGCCAACCCGAGAAAGGCGATATCCAGCCCGCCGCCCTGGTAGAAATCGAACTGGCTCGGCTGGTCGATGATGGCCTGGGTATTGGTCGCCGCGCCGAAATTCAGCCCGCCGGCCGGCACGCCGCCGATGACACCTGGCTCGGCGGTCAGCGTCAGCAGGTCGAGGATGTGTTCCTCGGTCGCCACGTTGGCCACGCCTTCCGGCATGCCGATACCAAGATTGACCACGGCGTTGGCCTTCAGCTCCATCGCCGCGCGGCGGGCGATGATCTTGCGCTCGCTCATGCCCATCGGCGCAATGGCCGACATCGGCACCTTGATCTCGCCCGAAAAAGCCGGGCTGTACGGCTCGATGAAGGTCTGCATGTGGTATTCCGGCTTTTCCGCGACCACCACGCAATCGACCAGGATGCCGGGAATCTTCACCTGCCGCGGGTTCAGGGTGCCGCGCTCGGCCACGCGCTCGACCTGCGCGATGACGATGCCACCGGAGTTCTTGGCCGCCATGGCAATGGCCTGCGCCTCCAGCGTCAGCGCCTCCTTCTCCATCGTGATGTTGCCATCCGGGTCGGCCGTCGTGCCGCGAATGATGCCAACGTGAATGGGGAAGGCCTTGTAGAAGAGGTAATCCTCGCCGTCGATAGGCATGCGGCGGACGATGTCCACTGTGGTCTTGGCGTTCAGCTTGCCGCCGCCGAACTCCGGATCGACGAAGGTGCCGAGACCGACCCGGCTGATCGTCCCCGGCTTGCCGGCAGCGATATCGCGAAAGAGGTGTGTGATGACGCCCTGCGGCAAGTTGTAGGCCTCGATGCGATTCGACACGGCCAACTCCTGCAACTTGGGCACCAGCCCCCAGTGGCCGCCGATAACGCGGGCGACCAGGCCATCGTGACCGAGGTGATTCAGCCCTCGCTCCTTGCCATCGCCCTGGCCCGCCGCGTAGACCAGCGTCAAATTACGCGGCGAGCCCTGGCCGTGCATGTCCTCGGCCGCTGCCTCGAGAAAGCGTTGCTCCAGCGCCACCGCAATGTTTTCGGCAAAGCCGATGCCGACGAAACCGCCGGTCGCCACCGTGTCGCCATCGCGGATCAGGCGAACCGCATCGCGGGCGGAAACGATCTTGCCGGTATCGGAAGCGCGCAGCGATGCGGCAACCGGGTGACTGGCCTGGGACATGGCAACTCCTTATATTTCAGGCGGCAAAAGCGGAATCCTCCGCCCGCCGCCGGAAAAAATCCACCCGCGTAAACCCGCAGGCATCAATGAAAAAAGGGGGCATGCCCCCTTTCCTGTTTCGTGACGCCACCGATCAGTTGACCAGCGCCGCCTCGATTTCGGCGAAGGTGCGCGGCAGATCGAAGCCCAGTACCGGCACGCCGAGCAGGCGACCGATGTGGGTCGCCGAGAACAGGCCGCGGACGCGCGGCTGGCCGGTGATCGGGTCGGTATCCTCGACCAGGATGTGCTGGCGGCCGAGTTTCTTCAGCGCATTCAGGATATCGGCGATGCTCGCGTTCAGCACTTCGCCCAGATACAGGGTATCCAGGCTGCCGATCGGGGTCATCAAGTCGGCCACGGTCAAATCCTCGCGCTTGGTCCCGCGCGCCGAGGCAACCTGCATCGGCTTCTCGCCGAGGATGTCGCGGGCCGTGATCAAGCCCTCCACCGCCTCGGCCTTGCCGACCACGATCAACAAGCGCACACCACGCGAAATCATGCGCGCGTTGGCATCGTTGATCGAAGCACCAGGATCGATACTGACGACATTCACATGGGAAAAATCGGTCATCGCCTCGATCGCCGGCGAATCCGGGGCCATCTGGTTATAACCGGGACCACACAGGGTGGCATTCTGGGATAGCTTGTGCGTACGCACGTTTGCTGCGAGGGTCATTTGTCTCATCCTCCGTCCGGGTTGGCTGCAAATTGCAGCATCGGGGAAGTGACGTCTTTATTGGAATGCTTCCCCGTCGCAGACAGTATTCTGCCAATCATCCCCAATTGACAAGGGGGCTGCGGGAAAACCCCTATGCGCGCCCGGCGCACCGCTTGGCTGCCCTCAGATTCTTCAAGAGAAGCAGGTAGAAGGCATGCATGTCCAAGGGCTTGGCAACAAAATCGTTCATCCCGGCAGCGAGGCAACGCTCCCGGTCTTCGCTGAAGGCATTCGCCGTCAAGGCAATGATCAGCGTTCCCGCCCCGCACTGCGCCCGTATCTCGTGGGCAGCCTGAACCCCGTCCATGCGGGGCATCAACATGTCCATCAAGATCAGGTCGTAAGGATGCTTGCGGGCCATTTCGACCGCATCCACGCCGTCTTTCGCGATTTCCACCGCCAACCCTGCCTGCTTGAGGAACTGCAGTGCGATTTCGCGATTGACCGGCTCGTCTTCCGCCAGCAGAACGCTGGCACCGGCAAACTCGGCACGGAGTGCAGCGAGCGGCGATGCGATAGTCTCGGGGAAGTCGACGCACTGCTCACTGGCCACCCCAAGCCGGGCGGTAAACCAGAACACACTGCCCTTGCCCGGTACACTTTCCGCAGCGGCCCAGCCGCCCATCAAAACGGCCATTTCACGCACGATAGCCAATCCCAACCCGGTACCGCCGTAGCGACGGGTATTGGAGTTATCCGCCTGTTCGAAAGCCTCGAACACTCTCCCCAGTGCCTCTTCCGACAACCCGCAGCCGGTATCGACAACCTGGAAACGCACCAGCAATCCATCGCCCGTATCGCCGCCTTCCGCTCGTACCGACAGCGAAACCGAACCGCGATCTGTAAACTTCGCAGCATTCGACAACAGGTTGAGCAGGCACTGGCGAAGACAGGTCACATCGCCGACCAGGGTATCCGGCAAACCGGACAGATCGGCTTCGAAGCGCAAGCCCTTGCTGCGGATCATGTCACCGATCACGGCATCGATCGAAGCCAACAGTTTGCGCAGCGAAAACTCTTCGGGACGCAAGATGAACTTGCCGGACTCGATCTTCGAGAAGTCGAGCACATTGTTGATCACCCCGAGCAGATGCTGACCGGCCTGCTCGATCTTGGCGACCTGCTCCGCATGATCCGGCTGCAGTTTTTCCTGCAACAGCAGGCTGCTGAAACCGAGGATGGCATTCATCGGCGTGCGAATCTCGTGGCTCATGTTGGCCAGAAACTGCGATTTCGCCTTGTTCGCCTCTTCCGCGATGCGGCGCGCCTCAGCCAGTTCGGCATTGCGCGAGCTCAAGCGATTGACCAGCGCATTGAGCGCCTCGGCCACCGTGGCAATATCGTTCCCCGCGTATTTTTGCAGCGGCTCGCCGGTCAATTGCTGCGCCTCCCGCTCTGCCCGCTGGCGCAGGCTGACCAACGGCCGCATCAGCCAGCGCATGGCGAGAAGGCCAATCAGCAGGCTGCCCCCCAGAATCAGCAGCGTATATAACGCCGCCTGCTGATTGGATTTATCCAGCAGCGCATAAGCCGCACTGCTGTCGACCTCGACCAGCACCACATAGGCATTGTCCACCAGTTGCAACGGGATATACACCTGCGTTCGCGCCAACATGCGTCCATGGTCGAAAACCGGAATCTTTTGAGCGAATGCGGCATTCACCCGCTCTACGCTCACGCCCATCACGACATTATGTGTTTGCGCCACAACCTTTCCGGATTGCAGCAACAAGACCAACTCGGCCCCCACCCGGTCGCCGATTTCCTCCAGCGTCTCATGCCCGATGCGTTTGGCCACGCTCAAGGCACCTACCGTCCGACCATTGTGTTGAATGGGTTCGATTGCCTTCAATAACACGCCTTCGGAATCTACCGAAGTCGAGAGCAAACCTTGGCCCTGAAGAGCCTCATAGACACCCCATTCGCCTGCTGGAGTTCCTGCAGGACTGGCCTCACCCGTCCGGTACAGAACCTTTTCGTGGACATCGATAACCTCGACCGCCAAGGCTTGTGAAACCTCAAGTACCCGGTCTGCCACGTCGGAGATCGTCGCAACATCCCCGGAACCGTGCATCGCCTTGCCCAGGGAGTTTCTCAACGCCCCCAAGCGCGCGGCCTGCACCAATGAGCGCGAGTAATTTCCCAGTGACGAATCGACCAGACGGGCAACACTGGCGACCTTATCGGTTTCTCCCTTGTCGACTATCCGGTGAAATACCCCCTGCGCCTGATGAAACGACAAGCCCAAGGCCAGCGTCGCCACCAGGGCAAACGCCAGCACCAAAGTACTTGTCGTCGACAGACGAAGTTTCATTTTTCAGATCTCAGCGTGGCAGAACGCCCGATTGCTTGAGGATGCCCTGGCCTTTCGGCGAACGGATGAAATCGACAAAGGCACGCCCGGCAGAACTCAAGCCACTCGCGCTACGGTACACCAGGCCGAATTCCAGCATGACCGGATAGCGACCCTGCACGACATTCTCGGGCGTCGGCGCGACGCCATCAATGGCCAAGGGCACGACCTTGGTCTGGCAGGCAGAGAGGGCTGAGCGATTGAGAAAAGCCAGGCTGGTCGGATAACGATCGAGCAGCTCGACCACCTGCGGATCAAGATGCGCCACTTTGACGCTGCTACCGAACTGGATGTCTTTCAGCGGTTTGATCAACTGCTGCAAGGCCTGACGCGAAGCATCGGTCACCTCCCGGCCGATGGCGCGAATCGGCGCGCTCTTGCCGCCCACTTCACTCCAGTTGGTGATCTTGCCCATGTAGATATCGAGCACCTGTTGCTGACTGAGGCTCTTCACCGAGACCCCGGCCCCGCCAACCAGTACCACTGGATCGATACCAATTGGCAGGAAGGTAAAGCCCTTGGCTTTTTCTTCCTCCTTCAACGGACGCCCGACCCGGCCCAGCGACGAAACGCCCTCCCCGACGTCGCGTAGCGCCCCGGCCGTACCCGACGAGGGCGGCACGATGACCCGGTGCTGCGATTGTTGCGAATTGAACTCCCCGGCCAGCCGCTGCAAGACGTACTCCGGATTGCCGCTGCCCGGTATGGTCAGGTCTTCGGCAAGGACAGCGTTCGCCGACAGCAGGGCCGCCCCCACCATGGCATAACGCGCAAACACGGCACCCAGTCTTTTCATGATCAGTGCTCGAAAAAAAAGCCGAAGCACTTCAATGAGTGTTACGGCTTTTTTAGGTTTTGGTGGACCGAAGGAGGATCGAACTCCCGACCTCTGCATTGCGAACGCAGCGCTCTCCCAGCTGAGCTATCGGCCCTGAACTTTGAAGGATTCTAACGCGTTTCACGACGCGACGGAACCATTCGGGGAACCTTGGCAACCCCCGCTGTCTCAGCAATAGACGCAAAACACTGGAAAACTCTCATGACCTCGTGCTCCCTTTCCTCACGCCGTTGCACTTCTTGCGAGGGTGGCATTCCGCCGCTGGCGGAGGAAGAATGTCGTGCCTTGTTGCGAGAACTGTCCGGCTGGAACTTGAACGGCAAGGCCATCGCCAAGACCTTCGGCTTCGCCAACCACTATGAGGCGATGGCCTTCGTCAACGCCATCGCCTGGGTATCGCATCGCGAAAACCATCACCCTGAACTGACAATCGGCTACAAGGAGGTGCACGTGCGCTACTGGACGCACGCCATCGATGGTCTGTCGGAGAACGATTTCATCTGTGCCGCCAAAATCGAGAAATTGCTCGAAATCTGACGTGCACCGCAGCAGTCAGCCCTGACCGGCTCCCGCCGCGGCACGGCGCAGACGGTCGGCGACGGCGGCCCACTCGGCGCCTGCCGGCAGTGCTTCGACGACGATCAGGTCGACGCCGGCATGGTCCATGTCACGCAACGCAGCATAGAGATCGTGCGCATAACCGACCGGATCGGCCGGCATCAGGTGCCAAGCGTGCGGCATGCCGGCTTGCGGCGGCTGGTTGGCGCTGATCACGGCGCACTTGCCGCCGCGATGGCGCTGGGCATTGATGAAGTCGAGCAGTCGCTCAGCGGCCACTACCCTCAGCGGCGTGGTCGGCGCGTAGTGCGCTTCGAGCGAGCCGGAAACGCGCGGTGCGCCCTGGCTGGTTTCGATTTGCGGCTGGCGACCGAGCACCGCTTCGAGGTGCGCCGGCGAGATGTGGCCGGGCCGCAGCACGACCGGCTCGCCGCGCGAGCAGTCGATGATGGTCGATTCGATGCCGACCTTGCACGGACCGCCGTCGAGGATCAGCGGCACGCGCTCACCCAGTTCCTCGGCGACATGCTCGGCGGTGGTCGGACTGATGCGGCCGAAGCGGTTGGCCGACGGCGCGGCAATGCCGGCATGCTCCCCCTTGGCGCGGGCGAAGCGGCGCAGCAGTTCGAGCGCCACCGGGTGGCCGGGCACGCGCAAACCGACGGTCTCCTGCCCGCCGGTCACGGCATCGGGCACCCAGGCCTGCTTTTTCAGGATCAGGGTCAGCGGGCCGGGCCAGAAGGTTTCCATCAACTCCCAGGCGACGTCCGGCACCTGCTCGGCCCAGTGGTCGACGGCATCGTGGCCGGCCAGGTGGACGATCAGCGGGTGATCGGCCGGGCGTCCCTTGGCGGCGAAAATCTTGGCCACGGCCGCCGGGTTAGCGGCATCCGCTCCCAGGCCGTAGACCGTCTCGGTCGGGATGGCGACCAGTTCGCCGGCGATCAACAGGTCGACAGCACGGGCGTAGTCGGTATCCGACGGAGTCATCAGTCCTTGATGCCGATGGCAGCGCGGGCAGCGAGGGCGGCCTTCTGCACGGCTTCGGCATTTTCGCCGATCACGGTGAAGTGGCCCATCTTGCGGCCCGGACGGGCGTGATGCTTGCCGTAGAGGTGCAGCTTCAGGTTCGGGATGGCGTAGAGCTTGGCCCAGTCCGGCTCGCGGTAGGTGTCGCCGTCATACCAGAGATCACCCAGCAGGTTGACCATGACCGAGGCCGAATGTGCGCGCGGCTCGCCGAGTTGCAAGCCGCACAGGGCGCGCACCTGTTGCTCGAACTGGTTGGTGATGCAAGCATCGATGGTGTAGTGACCGCTGTTGTGCGGACGCGGTGCCATTTCATTGACGATCAGCTGGCCGCGGCTGACGAAAAACTCGACGCCCATGGTGCCGATGTAGCCCAGCTTCTCGGCGATGCGCGCGGCGACATCTTCGGCGTCGCTCTTGACGCAGCCGGTGGTGCGCGCCGGCACGATGGAGACATCGAGGATGCCGCGCGTGTGCTGGTTTTCGCCGGTCGGGAAGCAGGCAATCTTGCCGTCCTGGTCGCGCGCCAGCACGACGGAAACTTCGTAGTCGAGGCTCAGGCGCTGTTCGAGCACGCAGTGCTCGCCCTTGAAATGGCCGAAGGCGATCAGCGCCTCCTCGACGTTGTTGACCGTGGCCTGGCCCTTGCCGTCGTAGCCGAAGCGGGCAACCTTGAGGATAGCCGGGAAGAGTTCCTTCGGCGCGTTCTTGATGTCGGCTTCGCTGCGGATGGCGGCGAAGGGGCCGTGTGGAATGCCGTTGTCGCGCAGGAAGGTCTTTTCGGCGATGCGGTTCTGGCAGATGGCCACGGCGCCACCATGCGGGCGCACCGGCACGAACTTGGCCAGGTAATCCAGCGTATCGGCCGGCACGTTCTCGAACTCGGTGGTGATCGCGGCGCAACCGGCGGCGAACTCGTCGAGCGCCGCGTAGTCGTCGTAAGCCACGCAGAAGTGGCGCTCGGCGATCTGAGCGGCCGGGCTGTTCTTGTCCGGATCGAGCACCCAGACCTGGTAGCCCAGTTCGTGGGCAGCCGAAACGAAGAAGCGGCCGAGCTGGCCGCCACCGAGCATGCCCAGCGTGGCGGGCGGGAGAATCATCGTGGTGCTCAAGACAGGAACCTCAACGGCACGGTTTTTGGTCAAAAAGCGCGGTGCACCGCAGCAGTCATACTTCCGGCAACTTCATGGCCAGAACCTTGTCGGTCTGGGCCTGGCGGAAGGCCTGCAGCTTGTCGTTCAGCGCCTTGTCCTCGTTGGCCAGCATGGCGACGGCAAACAGGGCGGCATTGGCGGCGCCGGCTTCGCCGATGGCGAAGGTGGCGACCGGAATGCCCTTCGGCATCTGGACGATGGAGTGCAGCGAATCGACGCCGGACAGGGCGCGCGACTGGACCGGCACGCCAAGCACCGGCACGGTGGTCTTGGCGGCCAGCATGCCCGGCAGGTGGGCGGCGCCACCGGCGCCGGCGATGATCGCCTTGAGGCCGCGCGGACCGGCTTGTTCAGCGTATTCGAACAGCAGGTCAGGCGTGCGGTGGGCGGAAACGACACGGGCTTCAAAAGCGACGCCGAAATCCTTGAGAATGACGGCGGCAGCCTGCATGGTCGGCCAGTCGGAGTCGGAACCCATGACGATGCCGACGGAAATCTTCTTATCAGACATTAGCGAATCCCCGCTTTGCGCTCGGCCGCCTCGATGGTGTTGGCCAGCAGCATGGTGATGGTCATCGGGCCGACGCCGCCCGGCACCGGCGTGATCTGGCCGGCAACGTTCAGGCAGTCTTCGTAATCGACATCGCCGCACAGCTTGCCGTCCGGCAAACGGTTGATGCCGACGTCGATGACGACGGCGCCCGGCTTGATCATGTCGCCCTTGACGAACTTCGGCTTGCCGACCGCGGCGACGACGATGTCGGCGCGCTTGGTGTGGAAGTTCAGGTCCTGGGTCTTGGAGTGGCAGACGGTGACAGTGGCGCCAGCATTGATCAGCAGCATGGCCATCGGCTTGCCCACGATGTTGGAGCGACCGATGACCACGGCTTCCTTGCCGGTCAGATCGACATTGCCCTTCTCGAACATCTTCATGACGCCATACGGGGTGCACGGAATGAACCGCGGCGCGCCTTGCGACAGGGCACCAACGTTCTCGGCGTGGAAACCGTCGACGTCCTTTTCGGCGGAGATGGCTTCCAGCACCTTCTCTTCGTCGAAATGCTTGGGCAACGGCAGTTGCACGAGGATGCCGTGGATGGACGGATCAGCGTTCAGTTCTGCGATCTTGTCGAGCACGACTTGCTGATCAACGTCTTTTTCGTAAACGATCTTCTCGGAATGCATGCCGATGGCCAGGCAGCCATTGACCTTGTTCTTCACGTAAACCTGGGAGGCCGGATCTTCACCAACCAGAATGACTACCAGACCAGGCTTGTGGCCCTTGGCCGTCAGGGCCTCAACGCGGGCCTTGAAGCTCTGGCGCAGCTCTTCAGCCAGCGCCTTGCCGTCGATAATTTGTGCCGTCATCGTCACATCCAACAAAAAGAAAACGGGAAAGGCCGAGACCTTTCCCAATGATTTTTATGGATTTTACCAGAATCAGGCGAGGGCTGCTTCAGCGGCACCGACGGCTGCCCGTCCGGCCTCGAAGGCGCGACGGTTCAGATCGACCAGTTTTTCGCCTTTACGCTGGAAACGCTTGAGCACGCACTCGAGCAGCACATCGGCTGAGAACGGCAGATGATCGGCGATGGCGCCGAGCATGACGGTGTTGCCAAGGCGGATATCACCGAGTTCGAGCGCAATCGAAGTTGCGTCGAAAGCCACCACCTTGGCGCCGGAATTCTTCATCTCGGCGATCGGGTCCTCCGGGTACTCGAACAAACCCAACTCGACCACTGGCGGCACCAGCTTGGCGGTGTTCATCAGCGCGATGCCGTTCGGCCGCAACATGTGACGCCAGCGCATGCCCTCGGCCGACTCGAAACCGAGCAGCACGTCGGCCGTACCCGGCGTGATCTGCGGCGACAACACCTTCGGCCCGAAGCGCAGGTGCGACGAAACGACGCCGCCCCGTTGCGCCATACCGGCCACTTCGGTCTTCTTTGCATCGTGCCCGAGGGCGATGGCTGCTTCGGCCAGGATTTCGGTGGCGGTCATGACGCCCTGGCCACCGATGCCGACCACGAGAATATTGGTCACATCGCTCATGCCTGACAGCCTCCCTTGACCAGCTGGATCGGCGATTGCGGCACGTAATGCTGGATCGCCTTCGGTGCGCAGGGCTGCAGGCACAGGCCACAGCCAGTACACACCGAGCTCTCGATACGGACGAAGGCCAGATCGACTTCCTTGCCGCTCGGCTTCACTTCCTTGCCACGCCGGGTGACGTGGATGGCCGGGCAGCCAACGTCGATGCAGTTGCCGCAGCCAGTGCACTTGTCGTCGAGCACCTCGTAGGGCTTCAGCTTGTGATAGTCCTTGATCAGCACGCAGGGCTGGTCGGTGATGATGACCGACACCTCCGGCACCTTCACCTCTTCGCGGATGGTCTTGAACAGCACCGGCAGCTCGTAGGGATTGACGACATGGATGCGCTCATCCTTGACGCCCAGTGCCGAGACCAGTTTGGCGAAGTCGATGCGCGGCGCTTCCTCGCCGTGGATGTCGCGGCCGTTGCCCGGATTGTCCTGGCCGCCGGTCATGCCGACGGCGCGGTTGTCGAGCAGCAGCACGGTGACGTTGCCCTTGTTGTACACCATGTCGAGCAGGCCCTGCATGCCCATGTGCAGGAAGGTCGAATCGCCGATCACGGCAACGACACGCTTGTCCTTGTCGGCCTCGCCACGCCCCTTGTCCATGCCCAGCGCAATGCCCATCGAGGCGCCCATCGAGACGCAGGTATCGAGCGCATTCCACGGATGGCCGGCGCCCAGCGTATAGCAACCGATGTCGCCGGAAATGTTCAGATTGCGCACCTGCGACAGCGTGTAATAGACGCCGAGATGCGGGCAGGCCACGCACATGGTCGGCGGCCGCGGGAAAACCGGCATGGCTGCGGTGGACTGAGTTTCCGGCACATTTTCCCCGAGCAGACGGGCAACGGCCGGTTTCAGCACGACCGGCGACAACTCGCCCTGCAGCGGCAGGATTTCCTTGCCGATCACTTCGATCCCCTGCGCCTTCAGTTCGGTCTCGACCAGCGGCTCGACTTCCTCGACGACGACCACTTGTTCGACCATGTTGGCCAGTTCGCGGCATTTGTCGAATGGAACCGGACAGGAAAAGCCCAGCTTCAGCACCGGTGCATCCGGGAAAGCTTCCTTGACGTGCATGTAGGCCGGCCCCGAGGCGATGAAGCCGACGCGGGTATCGCTGCCCTTTTCGATGAAATTCAGCTCTGACGTTTCGGCCAGGGCGCGTAACTCGCCATCGCGCTTGAACATCAGCGGGATGCGCTTGCCGGCATTGCCCGGCACCATGACGAAGCGGCCCGGTTCCTTCTTGAAGCCGGCACCAACGTGCTCGACACGCTCGCCGACGGTAACCAGTGCCTTGACGTGGTTGATGCGGGTGGTCATGCGCAGGATGACCGGCACCTGGAAACGCTCGGACAACTCGTAGCCGTACTTGGTCATCTCGTAGGCTTCCTGCGAGTCGGCCGGCTCGAGCACCGGCACGTGCGCGAAGCGCCCCCAATAGCGGGAATCCTGCTCGTTCTGCGACGACGACAGGCCGACATCGTCAGCGATGGCGATGACCAGGCCGCCGATGACGCCGGTCAGGGTCAGGGTCATCAGCGCATCGGAGGCGACATTCATGCCGACATGCTTCATGCAGCAGAAAGCGCGCGAGCCAGCGTAGGCGGCGCCGATGGCGACTTCCAGCGAAACCTTCTCGTTCACCGACCACTCGGCGTAGAGGTCCGGATAGGTCGAAATGACTTCCAGCATCTCGGTGGACGGGGTTCCCGGATAGGCCGCAGCCACCTTGACGCCGGACTCCCAGACCGCGCGTGCGACGGCTTCGTTGCCGGACAACAGGACCCGGCTGGCCGCCGGCACAGGCATGACTGCCGCCATGACTACTCCTCGTGTGCTCTATAAGAAACCCATGATTCTAGAAAGGTTTCTCGACCGGCTATTTGATACAACGCAACTCGTTACGATATTTCTTTTGGTGTCACTTGGTGCCCAATCGGTTGATGGACATCAATGCCCCGCAAAGGCGGTCGGCCAACAATGCCGGCATCCCGTTTTCAGCCTCGCCATGACCGCCGCCACGCTCGACACACCTCCGCCCGCCATTGCCGAAGAAGGCAGGCACATTCCCGGCAACAAGGGCATCTGGGTCGGCATCACCTGCGAATTCGTCGAGTTCCTCGTGCTGTTTGCGGTGTACTTCATTTCGCGCGCACATTTCCCGGAAGCTTTCCACGAAGGTGCCAAGCACCTGAATACGGTCGCCGGCACGGTCATCACCCTGCTGATGATCAGCAGCAGCTTCTGCATCGCCCGCTCGGTCAACTCGATCCGCCAGTCGCACCACCAGGCGGCAGTTGCCTGGCTGGTCGGCGGCTTGATCGTCGCCCTCGGCTATCCGGTGGCCAAGGTGCTGGAAATCCAGTGGAACCTGGCGCACGGCATCGACGGCGGCTCCGGCATCTTCTACACCGTCTATTACTACCTGACCTTCAACCATCTGGTGCACGCCAGCTGGGGCATCCTTGGCATCCTGTGGGTACTCGCCCGCCTGATCTTCCACGGTTACTCGGCCGAGGACCACACCGGCCTCGAGGCGTTAGCCAGCTACTGGCACGCCACCGACATCATCTGGCTGGTGATCTTCCCGCTCTTCTACGTGCTGGCCTGACCATGAAATTCGCCGACCATTCGCGCTCCCTGACCCTCGCCTGGCTAGCCCTGGTCGCCCTGACCCTGATCAGCCTCGGCCTCGGCGAATGGTTCCGTGCCGCCCCCTGGCTGCCGTTGTTGGTGGCCGCCATCATCTGGTTCAAGGGCACACTGGTCGCCTTCCGCTTCATTGAGATCGGCATCGCCCATCCGTTCATTCGCCGCGTAGTCCAGGCCTTCGTTGCCATCCCGCCGGCGGCCCTGCTGCTCACCGTCTACTTCGGCGAAACGCTGGCCCGCTGGGCCACCCTGTAAGCCCTCTCCATCAGTGACTTAGGAAATACCCTAAAAACGTATTCGACCCTATTGCACGATGCGAATCTTGTTTTTACAATGCGAAAAATCAAGTAGGTGTAAACACGGGTCGCGAACCGGCCCGGAACGAGCTAGAGTGGTTTTGCCCACCAGGCAAAACAAAACGAGAACCAACCTTGGAGACGAACCATGGCCGACCAGCCGAACAACCTGCCTGCCGACACCGATCCGCAGGAAACAAAGGAATGGATTGACGCCCTCGAAGGCGTCATCGCGCAAGAAGGCGCCGACCGCGCGCACTACCTGATCGACAAGCTGATCGGCCAGGCTCGCGAAGACGGTATCGATATCCCCTACTCGGCCAATACCGAGTACGTGAATACCATCCCGGTCGACCAACAGCCGAAATACCCTGGCAATGCGGACATGGAGATCAAGATTCACTCCTATATCCGCTGGAACGCCATGGCCATGGTCGTTCGCGCCAACAAGGACACCAACGTCGGCGGCCACATCGCCTCCTTCGCCTCCGCCGCCGCCCTCTACGACGTCGGCTTCTCGCATTTCTGGAAGGGCATCGACCACGATACCGGCGGCGACCTGATCTTCTTCCAGGGTCACTCGGTGCCGGGCGTCTATTCCCGCGCCTTCATGCTCGGTCGCCTGACCGAAGAGCAGATGGACAGCTTCCGCCAGGAAACCGACGGCAAGGGCATTTCGTCCTACCCGCACCCCTGGCTGATGCCGGATTTCTGGCAGTTCCCGACCGTGTCGATGGGTCTCGGCCCCATCCAGGCCATCTACCAGGCCCGTTTCATGAAGTACCTCGCCTCGCGCGGCCTGATCGATGCCGCCAAGGCCGAGCAGCGCAAGGTCTGGGCTTTCCTTGGCGACGGTGAGACCGACGAGGTCGAATCGCTCGGCGCCATCGGCATGGCCGGTCGCGAAAAGCTGGATAACCTGATTTTCGTCATCAACTGCAACCTGCAGCGCCTGGATGGCCCGGTGCGTGGTAACGGCAAGATCATCCAGGAACTGGAATCCGAATTCCGCGGTGCCGGCTGGAACGTCATCAAGCTGATCTGGGGTACCCAGTGGGATGCCCTGTTCCAGCGCGACAAGAAGGGCATCCTCAAGAAGCGCATGATGGAACTGTGCGACGGCGAGTACCAGACCTTCAAGGCCAAGAACGGTGCCTACGTCCGCGAACACTTCTTCAACACGCCGGAACTCAAGGAACTGGTCGCCGACTGGACCGATGACCAGGTTTGGCAACTGAACCGCGGCGGCCACGACATCTTCAAGATCTTCGCCGCCTACAACGCCGCCGTCACCCACAAGGGCGCCCCGACGCTGATCCTGGCCAAGACCATCAAGGGTTTCGGCATGGGCCAGGCTGGCGAAGCGATGAACATCTCGCACCAGCAGAAGAAGATGGACAAGGAGCAGATCGGCCGCTTCCGCGACCGTTTCGGCCTGCCGGTGCCGGACGACAAGCTGGAGGAACTGCCCTACCTGAAGTTCCCGGAAGATTCCGCCGAATACCAGTACATGCGCGAACGCCGCATGGCGCTCGGAGGCTTCCTGCCGCAACGCCGCCGCAAGGCCGAGCCGCTGGCCATTCCGGCGCTCGACACCTACGCCGCCCTGTTGAAGGCCTCCGGCGAAGGCCGTGAGCTGTCGACGACGATGGCCATCGTTCGCATCATGAACATGCTGCTGAAGGACAAGAACGTCGGCAAGAACGTCGTGCCCATCGTGCCGGACGAATCCCGCACCTTCGGCATGGAAGGCATGTTCCGCGCCGTCGGCATCTGGAACCAGGAAGGCCAGAACTATGTGCCGGAAGACCATGACCAGCTGATGTTCTACAAGGAATCGAAGACCGGCCAGGTGCTGCAGGAAGGCATCAACGAAGCCGGCGCGATGAGCGACTGGATCGCCGCTGCCACCGCCTACTCCGTGCATGGCGTGCAGACCATTCCGTTCTACATCTGCTACTCGATGTTCGGCCTGCAACGCACCCTCGACCTCGTCTGGGCGGCCGGCGACCAGCGCGCCCGCGGCTTCCTGATTGGTGGCACGGCCGGCCGCACCACGCTGAACGGTGAAGGCCTGCAGCACGAAGATGGCCACAGCCTGATCCTATCGCAACTGGTGCCGAACTGCGTCTCCTACGACCCGACCTTCCAGTACGAAGTCGCCGTCGTCGTCCAGGACGGCATGCGCCGCATGTTCCAGGAACAGGAAGACGTCTTCTACTACATCACCGTGATGAACGAGAACTACGAACACCCGGAAATGCCGGTGGGCGCGGAAGCCGACATCATCAAGGGCATGTACTCGTTCAAGAAGGGCGGTGAAGGCAAGCTGCGCGTGCAGCTGCTCGGTTCCGGCACCATCTTCCGCGAAGTCATCGCCGCGGCCGACCTGCTCAAGAACGACTGGGGCGTCGAAGCCGACATCTGGGGCTGCCCGTCCTTCAACGAACTGGCCCGCGATGGCCAGGACACCGCCCGCTGGAACATGCTGCACCCGCTCGAAGCACCGAAGCTGTCGCACGTCGAGCAAAAGCTGGCCGGCGCCGAAGGCCCGGTGGTCGCCGCGACCGACTACATCAAGCTGTTCGCCGAGCAGATCCGCCCCTTCGTCAAGGGCAGCTACGTCACGCTGGGAACCGACGGCTTCGGTCGTTCCGATACCCGCGAGAAGCTGCGCCATCACTTCGAGGTCGATCGTCACTGGGTCACCCTGGCTGCCCTGAAGGCGCTGGCTGACGAAGGCAAGATCGAGCGCGAGAAGGTCGCCGCTGCACTGGTCAAGTACAACCTGGATCCGGCCAAGCCGAATCCGATGTCGGTTTAAGGAAGGGAGACGAACATGAGCCAAATCATCGAAGTCAAAGTTCCCGATATCGGCGATTTCGACAGCGTTCCGGTCATCGACCTGTTCGTGAAGGTCGGCGACAGCATCAAGGTCGACGACGCCATCGCCACCCTCGAATCCGACAAGGCGACCATGGACGTACCGTCCACCGTCGCCGGCACCGTCAAGGAAGTCCTGGTCCAGCTCGGCTCCAAGGTCAGCGAAGGTTCGCTCCTGATCAAGGTCGAGACGGGCGGCGCTGCCGCTGAAGCCGCCGCCCCCGCCCCGGCCGCTGCACCGGCACCGGCCGCTGCACCGGCACCGGCCGCCGCTCCGGCGCCGGTTGCCGCAGCCCCTGCTGCTGGCGGCGGCGTGGTTGAAGTGAAGGTGCCGGATATCGGCGACTTTTCCGACGTTCCGGTCATCGACCTGTTCGTCAAGGTCGGCGACACGATCAAGGTCGACGACGCCATCGCCACCCTCGAATCCGACAAGGCCACGATGGACGTACCTTCCACCGTCGCCGGCACCGTCAAGGAAGTGCTGGTCCAGCTCGGCTCCAAGGTCAGCGAAGGTTCGCTCCTGATCAAGGTCGAAACCGGCGCTGGCGCACCGGCTGCCGCGCCGCAAGCGGCCGCACCGGCCCCTGCCGCTGCTCCGGTTTCTGCCCCCGCAGCCCCGTCCACCGCAGCAGTCGCCCCGGCCGCACCCGCCGCGCTGGCCCCGGCCCTGCCGATCGGCTCCAAGGTCCATGCCTCGCCGTCGGTCCGTGCTTACGCTCGCGAACTCGGCGTCGATCTGGCCAAGGTCGCTGCCACCGGCCCCAAGGGTCGCATCCTCAAGGAAGACCTGACCAAGTACGTCAAGGGCGTGATGTCCGGCGCCATTTCCGGCCCGGTCGCTTCCGCTTCGGGCGGTGTCACCGGCGGTGGCGTGCTCGATCTGCTGCCCTGGCCGAAGGTCGATTTCAGCAAGTTCGGTGAAATCGAGGTCAAGCCGCTGTCGCGCATCAAGAAGATTTCCGGCCAGAACCTCTCCCGCAACTGGGTGATGATCCCGGCCGTGACCTATCACGAAGACGCCGACATCACCGACCTGGAAGCCTTCCGCGTGCAGCTGAACAAGGAAAACGAGAAGGGTGGCGGCGCCAAGCTGACCATGCTCGCCTTCCTGGTCAAGGCTTGCGTCAAGGCCCTGCAGAAGTTCCCCGAGTTCAACGCCTCGCTCGACGGCGACAACCTGGTGCTGAAGAAGTACTTCAACATCGGCTTCGCGGCCGACACCCCGAACGGTCTGGTCGTGCCGGTGATCAAGAACGCCGACAAAAAGTCGGTCTTCGAGATTGCCCAGGAATCCGGCGATCTGGCCAAGCAGGCGCGTGACGGCAAGCTGAAGCCGGCCGACATGACCGGTGCGTGCTTCACCATCTCCAGCCTCGGTGGTATCGGCGGCACCTACTTCGCGCCCATCGTCAATGCGCCGGAAGTGGCCATCCTCGGCGTCAACAAGTCGGCCATGAAGCCGGTATGGGATGGCAAGCAGTTCGTGCCGCGCCTCACCCTGCCGCTGTCGCTGACCGCCGACCACCGCGTGATCGACGGCGCACTGGCGACCCGCTTCAACGTCTATGTCGCCCAGCTGCTGGCCGACTTCCGCCGCGTTGCGCTGTAAGGGGAGATGACCATGAGTCTCGTTGAAGTCAAAGTCCCGGATATCGGCGATTTCTCCGACGTCCCGGTGATCGACCTGTTCGTCAAGGTCGGCGACAGCATCAAGGTCGACGACGCCATTGCCACCCTCGAATCGGACAAGGCCACGATGGATGTGCCGAGCCCGGTCGAAGGCACGGTCAAGGAAGTGTTGGTCCAGCTCGGTTCCAAGGTCAGCGAAGGTTCGCTGCTGATCAAGGTCGAGGCCGGCGCTGCCGTAGCGGCCGCCCCGGTTTCTGCCGAAAAAGCCCCGTCCACCGCAGCAGTCGCTCCGGTGGCTGCACCGGCCGCTTCCAGCCACGCCGGCGGTGCCGATATCGAGTGCGAGATGCTCGTCCTTGGCGCCGGCCCCGGCGGCTACTCGGCGGCCTTCCGCTCGGCGGACCTCGGCATGAAGACGGTCATCGTCGAGCGTTACGCCACGCTCGGCGGCGTCTGCCTGAACGTCGGCTGCATCCCGTCCAAGGCACTGCTGCATGTCGCTGAGATCATCGAGGAAGCCCAGCACGCCAATGACCTCGGCGTCACCTTCGCCGCGCCACAAGTCGATATCGACAAGTTGCGTGCGCACAAGGAAAAGGTCGTCGGCAAGCTGACCGGCGGCCTGGCCGGCATGGCCAAGGGCCGCAAGGTCGACATCGTGCGCGGCTATGGCCATTTCCTCGATCCGAATCACATCGAGGTCGAAGTGACCGACGGCACCGGCCAGGAAAAGACCGGCGCCAAGAAGGTCATCAAGTTCCAGAAGTGCATCATCGCCGCCGGCTCGGCTGCGGTGCATCTGCCCTTCATCCCGCGCGACCCGCGCATCGTCGATTCGACCGGGGCGCTCGAACTGCGCTTCGTGCCGGAGAAGATGCTGGTCATCGGCGGTGGCATCATCGGCCTGGAAATGGCCACCGTCTATTCGACGCTGGGTGCCAAGGTCGATGTCGTCGAAATGGCCGACGCGCTGATGCAAGGCCCCGACCGCGACGCCGTCAAGGTCTGGGAAAAGCAGAATCTGCAGCGCTTCGACAAGATCATGCTGAAGACCAAGACGGTGGCGGTCGACGCCAAGGATGATGGCCTTTACGTCAAGTTCGAAGGCGAAGGCGCTCCGACCGAGGCGGTCAAGTACGACATGATCCTGCAAGCCGCCGGCCGTGCGCCGAACGGCAACAAGATCGCTGCCGACAAGGCCGGCGTCATCGTCACCGACCGCGGTTTCATTCCGGTCGATGCCCAGATGCGCACCAACGTGCCGCACATCTTCGCCATTGGCGACCTCGTCGGCCAGCCCATGCTCGCCCACAAAGCGGTGCATGAAGCCCACGTCGCGGCCGAAGTCGCCGCCGGCCACAAGGCCGCCTTCGACGCCCAGGTCATCCCCGGCGTGGCCTACACCCATCCGGAAGTGGCCTGGGTCGGCTACACCGAAGATCAGGCCAAGAAGGAAGGCCGCAAGGTCGAGACTGCCAAGTTCCCGTGGGCAGCCTCCGGCCGTGCCATCGCCAACGGTGCCGACTACGGCTTCACCAAGCTGATTTTCGATGCCGAGACGCATCGCGTTATCGGCGGCGCCATCGTCGGCCCGTCGGCCGGTGACATGATCGGCGAGGTCTGCCTGGCGATCGAGATGGGCTGCGACGCGGTCGATATCGGCAAGACCATCCACCCGCACCCGACCCTGGGCGAAACCGTCGGCATGGCCGCCGAGGTCGCTCACGGTACCTGCACGGACGTTCCGGCGCCGCGCAAGAAGTAACGATCCTCTGCGTTACGCTAACCCTTTAGCGTTTCGGTTTGGGCGACGGTTTTTACCGTCGCCCTTTTTTCATTCCGGGAAAATTACTTGGCCGCTTTCGGCGCTGCCTTCAATTTGCGGAAGACGGGTCCCCAGGTCGGATGGCCCGCCTCGGCTGGGCTCAGGTCGAAGGCCGGATCGGCTGCCATCGCCTTGCCGAATTCATCGCGGCATTGCTTCTGTCGCTTGCCGACGCAATGCATGAAAGCGAGGTATTTATGCGCCTTCGCCTGCTCAGTCCCCGACTCCAGCCCCAGCGTCAAAGCACCCTGCAACTGCTTGGCGGCTTGCTTGTAGGCGCCATCCTCGTAGCTGGCGACACCGGCGGCCAACTCCTGCTGCGCCTTGGTGAGAGGTTGCGGCGCCGGGGCCACGGCCTTGACCGGCTCCGGCGCCTTCTTGGCTTCGCTGTCAGCATCTGCCTTGCCGGCATTCTGCGAAGCGCAGGCTGCACACAGCAGGAGGGCGGTCATCAGACAGGAAACTCGCGAAACAACGGGCGAAATCGAAAAAGGCATGGGAGCGCTCACTGGAATTTGTGCTTGATGCGTATGTTCTTGCCGGCGATCACTTCAACCACCTGCCGGTGCGGCGGGAATTCGCCGTTCCGCACTTCGATGCGATGTTTGCCGGGTGGCAATCGCACCTCGGTCAGTGGAGGCGAGACGCCTGCCATTTTGCCATCGACCAGCACCTCTCCCCAAGGTGCAATCGCCAGACGAACTGCACCATCCGTCGGCAAATCCTGCGCTGCCGGCGCCGTTTCGGCAACCTTACTGACAGCCTCGACATTCGCGTCGTTGCCGGTTTCCTGAGGTTTCGACACGGCCGCTTCGCTGGGGGCCGAAACGGCTGGAACTGGGCTGACCACCGCGCTCGTCGCCGGCGCCGCCTCGGCCAGCATCGGCTCGGCGGCTTGTTTGCTGCTGTAGTACCAGAAGAGCGTACCGATGATGGAGACGACCGAAGCCAGCGCTGCGGCGGTGAGCCAGTGCGACTGTTCCGGCTTGGCCGAAGACGGGCGCCGCTGGCTCTGCACCTTGCCTTCGCCCTCGGCCTTTTTTCTGGCGTCGCGCAGCATGCGTCGAATCTTGCGCAGGTCAGCCGCCAGTTCCATGGCGCTCTGATAGCGCTTTTCCGGATCCTTGGCCATGGCCTTGGCCAGCAGCCGGTCGAAGACGCGCGGCAATTCAGGATTGAAGCTGGACGGTAGCGGAGGCGCCGTGTTCAACACCTGATAGAGCACGGATGTCAGCTCTTCACCATCGAAGGGCGGACGGCCGGTCAACATCTCGTAGAGCACCGCACCAAGAGAGAAGATGTCGGAACGTCCATCGACTTTCTGCCCGGTAACCTGCTCGGGTGACATGTATTTGGGCGAGCCGAAGGCCGTTCCCTCGACGGTAGTCGAACCACTCGGAATCAGCGCGACTCCGAAATCGGAAATCTTCACCGAGCCATTGTCGAGCACCATGATGTTGGCCGGTTTGATATCGCGATGCACCACGCCATTGGCGTGTGCGAAGGCCAAGCCTTCGGCGATATCCACCGCGATCTCGGCACAGCGCTCGGGCGGCAGGACGACACCCGAATCGAGTACCTCGCGCAAATTCCGGCCATTCAGGAACTCCATGGCGATGAACGCCAGGTTCTCGTTGCGACCGACGTCGTGGATGGTGACGATGTTCGGATGGTTCAGGCGACCGGCCGATTTGGCCTCACGATAGAACCGCTGCTCGAAGGCGGCCGCCTCCTCTTTAGAGAGGCCGGCACAGGCAACCGTCTTGATGGCGACGGTTCGCTCGATCAATGGATCATGGGCGCGGTACACGGTGCCCATGGCGCCTTGTCCCAGCGTTCCTGTGATCTTGAATCGTCCCAGTTGATCGATTGCCATGTCAAAAAATGCAGCCGTGATATCGCGCGCGCGAACGAGGGTCGAATATCGTCTACAGCGACACAAAGTGTCAAGAAAGGGGAGTGCGATATGCTATATTTCAGCGCGTTTTCCCGCTTTTCACCGGCTTCCTGACAACAATTTGAACAACGAACAATTTCGCCTCGAAGCCGTCGCGCTGTCCGATCCCGGTCGGATGCGCGCGGTCAATGAAGACACCGCCGCCGTCGATGCTGAATTCGGCTTTGCCATCGTTGCCGACGGCATGGGCGGGCACAATGCCGGCAATATTGCCAGCCGAATCGCCGTCGACACCCTGCGCGAGCGACTACCGGTCAAGATTCAGCATTTCCGGGCTGGGGCCCGCCAACCGCGCCCCCACCAATTCGCCGAACAACTGATCGGCGAAGCGAACCGTGCCATCTACACCACAGCGCTCAGCCACAGCGACTGCCAGGGCATGGGGACCACCCTGGCCCTCTGGTTGCTGCATGGCCGACATGCCGCCTTGCTGCATATCGGCGACTCGCGCATCTACCGCCTGCGCAGCGGCCAACTGCAGCAGTTAACGCGAGACGACTCGCTATTGCGCGACCAAGTGGAAAGCGGCCTGATCTCCGCTGCCGAAGCGGCCACCTCGCACAATCGCCACTTTGTGACGCGCGCCCTGGGGCAAAGCCTTCAGGCAGCGGTCCACATCCACGAAGAAGAGGTTCGCGCCGGCGACGTCTATCTGCTCTGTTCAGACGGCCTGACCGACATGGTCGGTGACAGCGATATCGAGCTGATCGTAGACCTGTTGAAAACCAATCTTGAATTGGCCGCCCAGCATCTGATCCAGCTCGCCAACGACCACGGCGGCACCGACAATATTTCGGTCGCGCTGGTTCGTGTCCTTGGCGCCGACACGGCCAAGCCGGGTCTCTTCAGCCGCCTGCTCGGCTGGCTGAAGCACTGACGGGAGATCATCTTGGCCAAACTCGTCCTCAGCCTGAACGGCACCGTACTCAACCAGTGCTTCACCGACAAACCGGCTCTCGGCATCGGCAGCGCCGCCGACAACGACATTGTCGTGGATGATCCGCAGGTGCGCGAACACCACGCCCGTATCCTGTGCATCGGCGAAGACCACATTCTGGAAAGCCGGGATAGCGAAGCCGGCGTTCCGGTCAACGGCAAACCCTGCTTCCGTCAGATCTTGCAGCATCGCGACGTGATCCATCTTGGCGCCTACCATTTGCGCTACCTGAATTCGCGCATCGCCTCCGAACTCAGCATGGATCGCACGATGCTGATAGAAGCGTTGCCACGCGATGCGGAGAGCGACGGCGCCCTCACGGCCCTGCCCAGCGCACGGGCCAGCAAGATTTCCTTCCCTGAAGGCTACGTTCATGTGCTGAAAGGTCGCGGCCAGCACCTGCCAGGCGAGGATGTCGTGCTCGACCGGGTCGTCACCACTTTCGGTACGCCGGGCGAACAACTGGTCGTGCTGACGCTACGCCCGCAGAGCATTTACGTCACGCATGTCGAGGGAGCGCACTTGCCGCGTGTTAACCAGAAGACGATTGGCCGCGAGCCGGTCGCTCTGGCCGATGGCGATCAGATCGAAGCCGCCGGTTACCGTCTGCAATTCCATCTTGGCCGACCGCCGGCCAAGCGCTAACCGGCAAGCTTATGACCCAACACCCGCCGCTACCGCGCCGCTCCGCCGACGAACAACGACGGCTCGACGCCCTGTTTCGCCAGATGTTCGAACACAACATCAGCTTCCACGAAGTGCTCGGTTTTGAGCTGGCCTCACTCGATCCGGCAGCCCCTGCGCTGCGTTTTGCCATGCGCAAGGACCTGATCGGGCACTACTTGCACGGCCGCCTGCACGGCGGCGTGATCGCCACGGCGCTCGATGCCGCTGCCGGCCTGGCCGTCATTGTCGGCATCGCCGAAAAATACGCCCATGAAACGGCCGAACAGGTGGCGCACCGTTTCGGCCGTGTCGGCACCATCGACCTGCGCACCGACTACTTGCATCAAGGGATCGGCAAGTCCTTCACCGTCACCGGCCGGCTGACCCGCCTTGGCGGCCGCATCGCGTCTGCCCAGATGACACTGGAGAACGAAGCCGGCCTGCTCATCGCTACCGGCTGCGCCTCTTACGTCATCAGTTAGAGAATCGGCACCCCCTGGTGCTCACCGCGTTCATAGACGACATTGGCACGCCCGACGATCAAGGGATCGAGGTTGCCGATGCGGGTCGTATCCTTGTTGGCGTAAGGCAGCTTGTGTAGGACGTAGCGCATGGCATTCAGGCGCGCCCGCTTCTTGCAGTTCGACTTGATTACCGTCCACGGGGCATCGGCCGTGTCGGTGTGGAAGAACATCGCTTCCTTGGCCTTGGTGTAATCGTCCCATTTGTCCAATGAGGCCATGTCGATCGGCGATAGTTTCCATTGCTTGAGCGGATGCACCTTGCGCTCGCGGAAACGGCGGCGCTGCTCTTCGCGACTGACCGAGAACCAGAACTTAATCAGATGAATACCGTTGCGTACCAGCATGCGTTCGAATTCCGGGCACTGACGGACGAATTCCGAATACTCGAAATCCGAGCAGAAACCCATCACCCGCTCGACCCCTGCCCGGTTGTACCAGGAGCGGTCGAACAGCACGATTTCGCCGTTGGTCGGCAAATGCTGTACGTAACGCTGGAAGTACCATTGACCGCGCTCGAAGTCGGTCGGCTTCTCCAGGGCGACCACACGCGCGCCGCGAGGATTCAAATGCTCCATGAAACGCTTGATGGTGCCCCCCTTGCCCGCTGCATCGCGCCCTTCGAAGAGAATCACGACCTTTTGTCCGGTCTCCTTGACCCAGGCTTGCAGTTTGAGCAACTCGACCTGTAGGCGATACTTCTGGCTCTCATAGTTGCGCCGCTGCATCAGGTTCTTATACGGATAACCGCCTTCGCGCCAATCGAGCGCCAACTCGTCGTCGGGATTCGGCGCCAACTGGCCGGCAACCATGCGTTGCTGCTTGAGCAGACTTTTCAGCAGGGCGACCGATTCATCCACCGGCATACCGGAGACGACATCGCGCATCGCCCCCATTTTTGCCTCCTGGGCCGCGTCCACCGCAGCATGCACCGTAAAGCCCTCGATGGCCGGAGCGTTTAGTTGCGGAGGCACGTCACCCAGAGTGACCGGACGCCGCCGAGGGGTAGTACGTTTCTGTACAGTCGATGTATTGGCAGCTGGCGCTGCTGACTTTGCTTTTCTGGTGACCATCCCCTTCTCCCACAATGGATCGAAAGGGTTTATTTCATGCCAATGACAGCGACTTGTCTAGTCCAGAAGTTCGACCGGAATCATCGCCCGCAACACCGTCTGCATGTCACCGCGACGAACGCGATTGCTCAACCACCACAAAGCGCCTTTTTTTACGCTCCAGTCGGACTCGTGACCGGCGAGCAACAGCGAGGCCATGCGCCCCAAGGTTGGCTGGTGGCCAATGATCAGCACCGACCCGGCCGCATCCGGCCAACCTGAGGCGGCAATCAACTCGGAAACACAGGCATTGGGACCAATCTTGCGGTTCGTTTCGAACGGCAGATTCAAGGCTTCGGCCGTCTGCTGCGTCCGCACTGCCGGGCTGACGATAATGCGCAAATCCTTGGGCTGGTGCGCCCGAATCCATCCCGCCATCGCCGTTGCCTGTTTCTGCCCCCGCTCCGTCAGGCGACGTAGCATATCGTCCTCGCCATCCTCGGCTTCGGCATGACGCCACAAGAGCAAATCCATAGAGGTCTCCTTCGCGAAAGGCGGCATCATGAACTCATCTTGTTACATGCGCATTGCGGGCAATATACGCCGACCCTGTCATACCGCTGCAAAAACAGAAGCGGACTGGGCTCCTGATCACGCAAGACAGGCCTTTGCCCTCTCCTCGCTGGCCGGTAAGACGGATACGGCCAGACTCACCCCGCCCCCTCCAAAGCTTGCGCCTCGGCCTCCTGTTCCAGATACACCAGATCCACAATGTCGTCGCTGGGGGTATAGCCGGCCACCAGTTGCTGCATCATCAGGCGGATCACGCCCACGTCGTTCACGTTCAGGGCCATCTCCAAGGCATTGAGATTGGCCTCGAACTCGACCCATGGAAGGAATTCCTCGTGGGCTTTCATGATTCGGGGGTGCGCGGTGGGCTTGGGGTTGTCACCGATCAGCAGCTCCTCGTAGAGTTTTTCGCCGGGACGCAAACCGGTTACGGCGATCTCGATGTCGCCCTCGGGGTGCTCTTCGTCTTTCACCGTCAGCCCCGACAGCTCCACCATGCGCCGGGCCAAGTCCATGATCTTCACGGGCTGGCCCATGTCGAGCACAAACACATCACCGCCCTTGGCCATGGCACCAGCCTGGATCACCAGCTGGGCCGCTTCCGGAATGGTCATGAAGTAACGCGTCACCTCGGGGTGCGTGAGCGTGATGGGCCCGCCGTCGCGGATCTGCTGGCGGAACTTCGGCACCACAGAGCCTGATGAGCCAAGCACGTTGCCAAATCGCACCATGCTGAATTTGGTACCAGGATTTCTTGCAGCCAATGCCTGCAGGGCCATTTCAGCCAGACGTTTGCTGGCCCCCATGACGTTGGTGGGACGCACCGCCTTATCGGTGCTGATCAGCACGAAGTCGGAGACACCGGTTTCCACAGCCGCTTGTGCCGTACGTAGCGTACCGAGCACATTATTCTTGATGCCCTCAGCCGGATTATGCTCCACCAGAGGCACATGCTTGTACGCTGCAGCGTGATACACCGTGTTCGGGTGCCAGGTAGCCATGATCTCGCGCATGCGGTCGCCGTCCTGCACTGAAGCCAGCAGTGGCAGCAGCACCGGCAACGGCCCTTCTTGCCCAGACTGCTTTTGCTCCAACTCGTGGTGGATGCAGTAGAGCGCAAATTCGCTCTGCTCGATCAACAGCAACTTGGCCGGAGCCACAGCCAGAATCTGGCGGCACAACTCGCTCCCAATTGAGCCTCCCGCCCCCGTCACCAGCACTACCTTGCCCACGATGTTCTTGGCCAGCAGGATGTGATTGGGCGTGACCGGCTCCCGGCCGAGCAAGTCGTCAATATCCAGTTCTCGCAGGTCCGAGATGCTGACCTTGCCCTGGGCCAGATCGGTCACGCTGGGCAGGGTGCGCACGGCCACGTGAGCACTTCGAATCTGGCCCAGGATTTCATTGCGGCGCTTGCGGCTCAGGCTGGGCACGGCCAGCAGCACGTCGCTGATATTGAGCGTGGTGGCCAGATTGTCCAGGTCGATCGGGTTGTAGATGGGTTGGCCATTGAGCAGGTGGCCATGCAGGCGGTCGTCGTCGTCCAGAAACCCTGCCACCTGCATTTCGTGGCTGTTGGCCATGGCAGCAGCCAACTGCCGGCCGGTGCTGCCTGCACCGTAGATCAGCACCTTGGGGCGTGAAGCGCGCTTGAGGATGCTCAAATACTGGTAACCCAGCCAGACCCGGGCAAGAGCCCGGGATGCGCCCACGAAAAAGAGCAACAGAATGGGCTGGATGATTCCCACCGTGCGGGGCACCCCGGTCACGCCAATCGCGGTGAAGACAGAGGCATAAAGCAAGCTGTAAATACCCACCGCGCGAGCGACAGCGAGTAGCGCGGGCCAGCCGCTGTAGCGGAAGATTGCGCGGTACAGACCACTCACAATGAATAACGGCAACGCAAGCGCCACAGAAGTTGCTGCTGCCCAACTGGCTCCCGTACCCCATTCTGCATGCCTGGCAAAGCCAATGAACTCCCCTAGGCGCAGATAGTAGGCAAGCCATACCGTTAATACACATAGGCTGATGTCCAGCAAGATCACGACGATGCGCTTGGCCACGCGGGGCATCGCCAGCACAGGCGTTGCCAATAGCGCAAGAGGCCTTCTCAACATGATCCGTTCACCATCATCGCAGCCCTTCGCTTCCTTGAACTCTGTCTCCCGCACCTTTGCCCAGAGCAGTCAGCAGGATGTACTTAAAGTATTTGAACAAAGTCAGGGTCTTGATCATCTGCTCATCTGTTTCGGCCAACAGGCGCGGGGTGGACATGTCGATTCCCTGCACCTGCGCCAATCCAGTGATGCCTGGGCGAACATCGAAGACTCCTCGCTCAGCGCGTTCCACCATCAGGGCCTCCTGGTTGAACAAGCAAGGGCGTGGTCCCACTAGGCTCATTTCGCCTTTGAGTACATTCCACAACTGAGGTAGCTCATCCAGCTTGCTGCGTCGCAGAATCCGCCCAAATGGCGTGATCGCGGAGGCATCTGCTAGATGCGTGGCCACCGATGCCGTGTCCGGGCGCATGGTGCGGAACTTGACCAGTACGAACAACTGCTGGTTTCTTCCCACGCGCTGCTGGCGATACAGTGGCGAACCGGTGTCCCACATGCCAATCAGCCACAACAAGGCTAATACGGGCGATCCCAGGATCAGGCCCAGCAGGGCAAACAACACGTCAAACAGTCGTATCAGCACCGCTGGCCTCCTACTGCTTGCTTTAGCCCCTCATCCACTCCTATCGGAGGGCGCCAGCCCAGCAATTTCCGAGTTTTGCTCGTGTCTACCTGCAGCGAGCCACACAGGCTCCGAAACATCTCGGGCTTTCCCAGCAGTTTAGCGCCCAAAGCCAGTACTCCCAACGGTACAGGCAGCAGGCGGGGCGGCAGCCCCATCGTCGCACCCAGTCTGCACAACAAATCAACAGTGGAAAGATCCTCATCATCGCTGACGAGAAAAACTTGATTTGCTGCTGCAGGATGGTCACAGACAGTCATCAGCAAATCTACCAAATTCGAAAGGGCCACATAGCTGCGCCGGTTCATTGTCACTGCTCCGAGTGGCAAGGGCAAGCGTCGTCGGAGCATTGTCACGAGTGTTCTGAAATTTCCAGGAGCCCCAGCGCCATAGACTAGCGGCGGCCTCACCACAACAACCTCCAGCCCTGTTTCCTGCGATATTGCGTGGAGGCCCTGTTCAGCCTCGTACTTCGATATTGCGTAGGGTGTCTGCGGATTTGGCACTGCCTCCGGCCCAAAAGGCTCCTCACCACTCGTAAGACCATTGACACCAATAGAACTAACAAACACAAATCTCTTCACACCCGCAGCCGCCGCGCTCTTCGCCAGCGCCAGCGTCAGATCTGTGTTGACCTTTCGAAATTCAAGCAATGCATCTCTTCGGGGCCCCTTTATGAGGTGCGCTTGACCAGCACAGTGGACAAAAACTGAGCATTGTCTTAATACGTCAGACCAAGACGCCCGGTCGACAAGAGATGCAACTGCAACATCAATCCCCCCGAGCTGCTGCGCCCCCCCCTCCCGAACGAAGGCAGTTACCGAGCGGTTCTCTTGAATCAGACGACCCAACATAGCTCGCCCAACGAAACCATTCGCCCCACTTAAAGCCATTTTTGTCGACAAAACAAGTATTCCGCAGACTCAAAACATACAACCAATAATCTATAGGTACTTCAACACACCACGAACCGCATACTGAATGAAGTACCAAATTGACAGCGGGATGCTCAGCCCCTCCATATCTCGATATGCACGCCAGACTTTTAGTGCTGATTTCCCTTTATTGCGCGAGACAGACTTTTCCATCACGCGATACCTCATGAGATCAGCATCCAGACCGTGGGCCGTAATGCCCTTCTTCACGACTTGCAGCCAACAATCGAAGTCATCGTAATAAGTCTTCCGCATTCGAATCCGCCCTATGCATGCGGTATCCAGCATAACCGTTGATGTCGCGATGGCTGTATTTCCGAGCAACTGGCGGTAACCGAGGGTCGCCGGCACACTGATATAACGGCCCGGCTCACCACCAGCCAACGGAATTCGTCTGAACCCGGTGAAGACAAAGGCTGCATCACGCATACGGGCAAACTCAAGGCACTGCTCAAGTTTTTGAGGCAACCAGAGATCGTCACTATCGAGAAAGGCAATCCAGCGCCCCTGAGCACGGTCTAGCGCGGCATTCCGAGCCATAGCCGGGCCGACATTGTGATCAAGCTTGATCAACTTAATTCTGTGATCAACCGTCGTCCATCGCTCAATCACCTTACGCGTGCTATCAGGTGAACAGTCCTCAGCAATCAACAATTCCCAGTGAGGATAAGTCTGCGCGATGACCGATTTGATTGTTTCAGCCACGACGTCGGCACACCGATAAGCTGGGGTGATGATGGAAACCAAGTCCTTCCGATCGACCTGAGCGGGATCACGATCTATATTTGACATCATGAAAAATGAAGGGGGCGGGCACTGTCACGGTGGCGCCCGAGTGGAACCCTACTCATAAACATCCAGACCAGAAGCCCAGCACCGATGCCGAAGGCGATGAACGGGAAAGGTAAGACGCTGAAACCGACAAACATGTTTGAAAGAAAGAGCACGTAGAACAGGCAACTGAACAGCCAGACACCGACGAGCACGCGAACGCCAGTGGACTGCATCCAACAGATGGACTTGCCAAATAGCATCCCGAGCACCGCTGCTGTCAGCGTAAGTCCGAAACCACCATAATCATGGAGAGCCGCGCCTGCCAAGGTAATACCACCTGGACCATACACCCTCGCGCCTGTCTTCCTCTCCATACCAACATCTAGACCTATACGCCTCCCCCATTCAGCTATGAAATTCAGGAGTATTGGATCTCCCCGCTCCTCGCCTGCCAGCGCTCTACTGAGGTTGAAAATCCCATGGTTCAAGTAAACCATGGTAGGGCCGCAGACTGGGCACATCTCCACAAACAGCTTTTCCCGCCACGCCCCACCATCGTCCATAGGGCGAGCCTGAAGCACAAACTCATGGTAATACCCCGTCATGTAGTTCGCAGCGATCTTTCCCGCCGACAAATCGTTCTCCTTGAGCTTAACTAAGACGCCCGGCTTACTACAGAAAATCCGGTCCGAGAAGACAGCAGAGGAAAAAGCGACCATGCCGACAATCGGCATCGCTAGGACGACCAGCGCCACACGCCAACGACGGGCCGCCTTTTCGCCAGCAGTTGAAGAGCCAAGGCTAGCCACTAGTCCGATAAGGTTCATGGCGAGAAACGCCAGCATAGCATTCCTCGAGCCAATGAATCCTGCGTATAGCGCCCCGACCAAGGTAAAGAACAGCTGGAGCGCGATATCACTGCGTGAGACCTCCCACACCGATCCGGCTCGACTCATCGTGTACGAGGTAGACAACATCCCAAGATAGGCAAACGAAGTCAACAGGTGACCAAGAATGCTCGCCAGTCGAATGTGGAAGGGAAGCAAACTACGGTCGACCTCAAGCCAGACAAAGCGGATTTCCGAAAAACACGAGATCGATCGTACTTCAGTCAGATAATATTTTGACCAGACATGTAGTGCAATACCAGCCAAAGAGGCCAGCAACAGAAATGCTCGCAGTCTACGATCACCGAACACTTGGTCCTGCATGACTGGCAACGCAGGAATCCCCTTGGGTTTGCGTGCAGACAGCCCTATCATGCCCTTGGCGCAGAGCAAAAAAATCGCCAAGAAGGCGACTAGAACCCAAATCGACGGCGCTGTCGGATAACGGCTTGTGAAGGGAGCCGCCCACAAGATCAGCACGTGCAACACGATGACGAGCATACTCAGTGCTGCGCACCAATTGAAAGTTGCATACGAACACATTGCCATATCGGGACAGTCACCCCTATGACGAATTAATCGGCGTTGCCCCCCCCCCACTAGGCTTCCTCTTTCACATCAAGCATGCTGTCACAGAACATATTAACATTTCTCCGATCTGTCACATAAAGCTCCCCCGGAAAGGTGGCATCCCAAACCGACTGAAAGAATTTTTCAATTCTCTTCTTGTCTATCTCGCACCTATCGGTGAACGTATGCATACAGCGGCCCGCCTCTGAGAGCGAGTTAATGGGCGTTACCAATGGCGCATTTCTATAAAATGCATCCCCCAACACCAGAACTGGCTTACCCAAAAGGACAGCCTCAGCCCCCGATTTGGAGTTAACAGAAATAACACCCTCGCATTTCTGCATAATCTCGTAATTGTTTTCTGAAGGTGGGATCAACGCAATATTGTCATGGCGGCGCAGCAATTTCCGGATTGCATTCGCATCGATCGCACCGATCATTGCGGGATGCTCCTTGATTGCAAGCTTGCAATTATGTGGAACTACTCGGGCAAGATAATCAATAAGCGCCAACTGGTCTAGATACTCGGGAGACCGGATCGTCAACGCCATATCACCAGGAACATGCATTGGGTAATACATAAACCTGTCCAACTCGGCCAATGACGTATATGAATGCCTCAATCGCAGGCTGTTGAACAGCATCGTCAGATGCTTCTTTACATGTCCAAAGATGTGTCCAAACTCCTGTCGTTTGCCCAGAAGGTATTTATCGACCAACTTCGCCGAGAGACGACGCAGGTTCTTCATATTTGCAATCTTGCGTACCGCAGTATTGTAATGGTGCCTATCCTTGACTGGCACAACGATTGCGCGAGAACCCAGAGTTTCGGTCAGGTAGGCTCTCAATTCCGCGCTCACCTCGGGTTTCTTGCCACCACCGATGCGGGGAGCCCCGAAGGTATTCTTGAGGAAGAACATTCTTCCGCGGAAGAACGAAGGCTCAATAAACCAGTTGTCGACACCATTCTTTCGTGCAGCAAAGAAGGCCCCTATGACGGAGAGAAAGCCCCCAAGTTCCTGGATCAACACCACCCTCCGGGCATGCGACTTTAACTCTTCACATGCCGAATTTGCGAGCTCCAAGGACCGTGCAAGCTTGTCTTGCATGCGCCTACTATCTCTGACGCCGAACGTAAACCGCTCATGACTCAGCCACAAGTTCAAATCTGAGACTGAGTATTTTTTGAATATGGCATCCAACTCCCCCTGACTCAACTCGGCCTTTTCGCGCATCTCCGAAAACGCATAGACCGCAAATCCGGCCGCTCTCAACATTTCGGTGCTACGGTCATCGAACGAAAGATATTGGCACTCCACCTCACGTGCCCTGAGCTCCAGTCCGATACTCAGCCAAAATTCCGTTTGATACTCTGCAAGTGTGGAAATCAAAAAGCAGGTGTTAGTTGTCATCATCTATTTCTGCCATCTCTTCAGTTTGTGCAACTGCCCTCGTACCAATGCACGAGCCTGCTCCGTCAACCCCCAACGATATATCAGCAGCCAGGCTGCCAGGCCGCAGATCACGCCCTCCAGGGCCAACATCAACACTGCATTGCCAATATCGTGGATGCCAATGAGCTCCAATACCGCGACCGGAATTATCGACAGGACCACCATGCGGACGAACATACCGACAACCCCACCTACAGGAAGCCCCAATTCGCAGCAAGGCACCCTGATTGACCAGGGAATGGTTATCACGATAGAAAAGAACGCGGCCACCACGCCCCAGAGGCCATAGTTGGGAATAAAAGCCAACCATATCAATAAAGTAACAGCAAGGTTCAACCATTGAATCATTGAAACATGATGTACCTTACGATTCATTCCAATCATTATTTGCCAACCGAATGACGACAGCGGATTGATGATATTGAATATCAACAGAACCTGCAGCAGGGGCGTCAGGTAAGTGAAATCCGCCCCCATCCAGGCATTAAGGAATGGACTTGCAAGATAGGCTGACGTTACTGATATAGGCACCACGACCGCCAGATTGAACTGCATCCCGTAGTCGAGGAGCTTCCGATTTCGCTCCATGTCGTCGCTGGCACTGAGTTCCGACGCTAGCGGCATTACCACCTGATTTCCCAGCGCGAAATTGCTCTTTATCATCCGGGGAAGTTTGATCAACACCTCATAGCCTGTCATCATGGCAGGCGGCAGTAATATTGCCACCGCCAATTTTTCCCCTTGGTTCGCGATCATGCTCGATAATTGCGATAAGAAAATATGCTTGCCGAGCTTCATTTGCCTGGTTAGCACCGCCGCATCTGGAAGACGAAACCAGGAGAGCGACGTTTTCGGCAAGCAGTTGAGCAAGATATTCGTGGCAAGCCCGAGTTTCATGAGCAACAGAACCAATGCGATCGCTGCAACAACAACGTAGTCGTATCCAACGGATACGGCAGCTATCGCCAAAGCCGTATATAGCAGGTACCAAAGGATCTCAAGAACCTTTACCTGCCTGAATCGCTGAAGTCCCTCAAGGGCACCATACACAACCATGCCTGGCAACTCTAATGGCCATGTGGCAAATGCCCACTTTATCGCCAGAGCCATCGTCTCGATGTCATCGTCCGAACTTACCAGGGCACGCGCAATCTCTTGGGAAAATTGCCACCCAAGCACGGCAAAAGAAACGCCGATCGCTGCAAGCAACCAAGCCGTAGACAGCAGCAACGTCTTGATCTTCTCGAAGTCACCTCGCACATGGTAGTCCGCCACACTTCTGGTGACAGCCATACGTAGGCCCAAGTCGAATATGGCCAATACGCCCATACTTGAGAACATGCGAGCGTAAGCCAAATAGCCGTATCCATCTGCCCCGATGCGATAGACCAACACTGGCAACAACAGGAACCCTATCAGGAGCACCAGCAGATTGGCCCCTGATACGATGGCTGTGTTACGTATTGCCCTTGACTTGACTGACATAAGCCTCACTGTCTTGCCGCAGCACGCGGCGACAATTGCACCTGTGTGTTTTATGCGGCCGTGGCCATCGACGTCTCAACCCAAGGGAATTGCTTCAACTCGTCTATCTGCTGCTGTTGGGGTGCGATGGCAGCTCTACGCGTATCAGGGTAAAACGCCTCCACGGCGGTTTGAGCCGGTAGACCCGGAACGAGTAAATCAGCCCTGACAAAGAATGCATTTACTCCCGTCGATTCGCACGCGATCAACTCGTACCCTTTGGACTTGGCAAGTTCGGCCCAAGCCGAAAGTGACGCGCCGTAATACCACCCCGCTGGATGCCACTTACTATTCCACCTGTAGAAGTCTCGTTCATATGGGATTGCCAGCTTTGCGTCAGGCCCCAGGCTGGCGTTGTACTCCACGACGACCACACGGGGCCGAAACTCCTCCAATGCCCGCCAAAGCCAATAATCAATCCCGTCAATATCTATGGACAACAAGTCAAAGTCGGCAGGTATGTCATATTGGGACAGCTGGTACTTGACAGTCTCCTCACTTAACCAAACCGTCTCTGCGCGTAGCGTGCGGGTCGTGTCTGTGGCAGACAACCTACCGTACATCTCCCGCATTTCCGCAATGCTGTTTTCATCACCGTCAAACGACACCCCGTTCCATCCGAATTGAGTCGACAGGTTACGCGTATTGGACGTGGCTCCACCTGCACCAAATTCCACAAAAAACCGATTCGTAGCACCTATTTGAGAAAAGATATAAAGCAAAAGACCATCTTCTCCATTCTGAGAAAACACTTGGTATTCGCGCCCTCGATATAAATCCTTGGATTTCGCCACAGTCTGGCTTGGATACATGGAATGTGGTAGTGATAGCATATTTCGGTCATGCTTTTCCACTTTCAACCAAATCTCATGCAACTCGCTCAAGTGTCTGATACTCAACAGGTCCGCGCGCCACAATGAGGAAATCAGAAACCAGAAATTTGCGGCGAATCTAAAAAAAGCGTTCTTCTTTAATACTTGAACCAGTCTTGCTCTATTCATGATGTAAAACTCTTTCAATTTCCTATTCACCGCCATGTGCGACAGCTATGGCAGCATGCGGTACAGAACATTATCTATTGCTTTATCCGGGAAATACTGGCGCAGATGAGACTCATCACCATTGCCCACTCCAGAATCTACCTGCGCAAGAGCACGATCAAGTGTAGGCGTCAACTTTTCAGTGCCCGGCACATAGTAACTCAGCTGGGTGTACAGCTCTTCGAGCAGAGGCCATTCAGAATGAACAATATCCTGCAGACCGGTTCGAATCAGAACCGTTGGAATTCCCGCCATGGCCGGAATTAACAGAACAGTTGAAAATAGACCCACAACCAGATCCACTTCGGACAACAGTGGATACATCGGATCGTGACTAATGCTCCACTCCGAAAATCCGGAATGCGCCATGTCAGCCGCAAGCATGGAATAGTTGTTTGCCGGGTGAGGCTTTAGGATGACTTCCACCTCTCGCCCCAACGTCGAAAAGGATTGGGCTAAGGCGCTCAAGGGCCCAAAGACATCCTGATAATCGACAATGTACGGATCCAAATTGGCCGGACGGACCTCTCCTTTGGGCATATAGCGGCGCATTACAAAAAGACAGCGGATTTTCTTTGATGGACGGGCAAGCACCTTCTTACCGCCAAATCCGCGCTTGCAGCGTTCAAGCCAGCCCGAGTCCAGTCCAGGATAACCTGTAATCTGGAATTGCCCCCTCCGGTCCGGCACCTGGCGCCAGGGCTCTCCAAATTTCATAGGCACCCAAAAATCACAGAAGTCAGGCAGACTTTCACCCTTCTCGTCAAACGCACAAAACTCACGCACCGGGTCTCGTAAATGCGGCGCATGCGGCAGCAATGCCACCTTGACCCTGTGCCGGTACATCCAACCATAGAGTTCGTCACGCCCCGGAAACTGGGTCGTTGACCGATTATCAAACAGCACGAAATCCGGGCTCAGCCTGGTCAATATCGCGTTCGTATCGACAACTTTTGCAGTCACCCGGTTCTCAACTAATGTCGCAGTAGACTGCAAGAGATTCGAAAACAAACGCCTCCAGCCATATTCCTGTATCAAATAGAGAACGAATCCTGTACGGCCCTTCTTTTTGCTATTCAGAAGGTAGAAATTCCATGCTTCATGGAAATGGATTTTGTCTGCCCTTGATCCGGAAAAAAACTTCCTGAACAAGTCTTCGAACGGACGGAAAATTGGGCGGAGAAAATTGGAAAAATCGACCTGCTGAATATCGTGCTCGGTAAACATGCGATCCCAGAACTGGGATTGCCGCAATATATTGTGCCGATCCAGAACACAATACAGCACAGTGATGCGCACATTGGGCCTACGACACCTGGCTTCGATAAGCACCGGAACAGTAAAGTCCATGGTGCTGGTGTTTTTTATGACGATCTGGAGTATGTGCATTATTTATGCCGGCAATAAAACTCCAGGCACCCGTTCCCGAGTTCTTTCACCTTCAAGTCATAACCCTGGTCAACGATCCAATTTCTCAGCTCATAAGGCTCCCCCTCCGCACAGGGATGCGCCTCAATAATCATGTAATCTACCCGCGTCCACAAAGACGGATCTGCCATCTTCATGGAACGGTATTCGCTTCCTTCACAGTCTATTTTCAGTAGCCGGCAACGTGAATCCCCCCCCATTTCAGCAAACAATGTATTCAGGGTCGTACAGTTTATTTGCACCGTTTCGCCCGCGGCGAATGCCTTGCGTTTGCCGTCTTTTTCCTTGTAAACGCTGAGTTCGGCGATTGACCCCGTTGTAGAGCTACTGCCTATTGCAAAGGACTGAACTCCTTCAGTGTCGAACAGGCCCAGCGGTTTGATCAGCAACCTCGACTCATCGAACCCATTGATTCGAGCATTCTCTCTGAACAATCTGAGATTGTTCAGGCTGGGCTCCAGTGCAACAACCTTTATTTTTCCAAATCGATGGATAAGCGCCAGAGAAAACGTCCCCACATGCGCCCCGACATCAATAGCGATGTCGCCATTACTCATGGCGAATTCGGGGTAATTGGATATTAGCTCGGCAATATATTCGTCGCCCGCAAACGCCCACGCAGGACCTTCATCGAGCTTATCAATTGGGAGACGAACCCTTAGGCCATCACGTCGCCAGATCGTTGCGGCTGAATAGAGGGCGAACCCGGTCAGCTTCCCAATAGCGTAGTTGACGACACAATTTGCAGCCAACCAATTAGAGAACCAGCTGCTTACCCGGTCGCTGTACGCATACCACTCTGGCCAAGCGTGCCATCTTGCTGCCAGACGCTTAAGAAGTGGTGACGCCATCAATCTTTCTCCATACGCTTGCCTGTAATTCAATCTGGATCATGCAGCCGGGCGCTGATGCCGCCATCCAGCCCTATGCAGGCACCATTTAAAAAAGTCATTCCCCCCCCCACAATCGCGAGCGCTAGACGTGCGACCTCTTCAGCCTGACCGATTCGCTGTAGCGGGTGGCACATTTCAAGCCGTTGATACAGCTCGGGTTTTCCGGCAAAACCGGCTTTCAGCATGTCAGTCTCTATCGCGGCAGGCTCTATTGCATTGACGCGTACGCGCACGCCCACATCAACCGCCAATGCGCGCGTCAATCCCGCCAATGCGGCCTTACTCGTGGCATAGGCTACAAAGTTCTTTTTGGTAAGCCTGGCGTGAATGCTGCCAATGTTTACCACGGCACCGTGGCAGATCGCCAGAAAAGGAAGCAGCGCCTTGATCAGCAGAAAAGGGGCTGTCAGATTGACATCCATCGTCTGACGCCACGCTTGTCGATCAATGTCATCAACTCCGCCAAGAATCTGAATGGCAGCATTGTTGATCAACGCATGGAGCTCACGCCCATTCAGGGCGCCCCTGATAGCCGCGATTGACAGCTGAGCATAGGCGTCATCTTCCACGAATCGACCGAGGTCGATGCGAAGGTAGCAGCCACATGCCAGGTTCACCGGATGCTCAACCTTGTCCGTGGCGATGACATAAAAGCCAGCATCTTGGAACTCCCGAACCAGTTGGCGGCCGATCCCTCCTGCCGCGCCAGTGATCAGGCATGCTTTCGACGCATCAGTCGACACCCAGATACCCCATCAGTTTGGAAATTGCTATCTCGCTCGTTCGCTCAACGGCATCTCTTGTATTCGACGCATTGTGAGACCCAAAGATGCAGCGTGGATGAGTGCGCAAATAGGAATCGGGAGGCAGGGGCTCGACCTCAAATACATCCAGCGCCGCAGAGTAAACCTTGCCCGACACCAGGGCAGCTTCAAGTGCAGGTTCGTCAATGACGGGGCCCCGGCCTACATTCACTACCCGCACCCCATTCTTCATCTTGCTCAGCACGTCCGCATTGACCATATGCCGACTGCTGACGGTAAGTGCACAGGTGATCACGACAAAGTCCGCCTCTTCGATGCGATTGGGCCACACTGATCGCTGCACTGACGGCAGTTCGTCGCTATCAGGGGCAACAGGGTCGTAGGCCACGACCCTCATGCCGCAGGCGAGCAATCGCTTGGCCGTGTTTTTCCCAATGTCGCCAAAGCCGACCAGCGCGACTGTCTTGCCGGCAAGCGAAACCCCTCGCGGTTTGGGCCACTGCCCCTGGCGGACACCGTCGTCAATTTGGAAGGTCTCTCTGGCAAGAGCGATGACGTACCCCAGGGCAATGTCAGCCACCTCCCCGCCGAACATATTGGGTGTATTGGTTATGGGAATACCAAGTTCCTTGCACGCTGCAAAGTCAACGTTATCAACGCCAATCCCCCATTTGACCGCTGCCTTTAGCCGGCCCGCCTTGCCTGTGGCAAAAACCTCGCGCGTTGCCGGATCATCACCGATTATCCAGCCTTCATGCAACGGAACAATGCGCTTCAACTCGTCAACCGAAAGAGTCTGAACAACCGTCGGCGCCGTCACCTCGACGCCATATTTCGAAAAAATGGGTGCGAAGCTTTCAATCATACCCAGCATCGGTGGGCAGGTAACCAGAATCTTCATTGAATTGTTTCCTTGCTCTTCTCCGCTAAGTACCGCGCAGCCACCTCCGCAAAATCCCAGTCTGCCTGCGTATCGATATCGATGGATTCAAAATACGGGCCTTCGTACATCATCGGGCACGTTCCAATGCGGGCTCTGGTTCGGTTGAAACTGTCCAGGGTGAATATGTAGAGATTTGAATTCTCCTCGTACCACGGTTCCAGATTCTGCGTTGGGATGAGGTTATCAGGATCATGGTTGATCGGGCTGCAATCTGCCCGATAGAAGCGGGTCTGCACCTTATCCACCGTAAAAAGGGAGTCCGCCCGACCCAACGACTGAGCCTCCCTGAAAGCCGCCAAAGCCTTGCCAAGGGTCTCTGAGCTCACTAAGGGGTTGGTCGTATGCGTCATGAGATAGACATCGGCCGTCACATTCGCAACGTCATCGGCGAGGACAAGATTCATGGATACGTCATCACCACAAAGCTCCGGCTTACGATCGCGAATGACGATACGCCCGCCCTCGACGAGACCATTTTCAGCCAGCACATGCCTAGCGTCGGTATTGATCACAATTTGATCTATTTGATCAACCGAGAGCAAGGTATCCAGAATCCACCGGAACAGCGGTTTCCCGCAAAATCTTCTAAAATTCTTTCCCTTCACGCGCTGGCTATTAGCCTTCATCGGAAGAAGTGCAACGACACGAGGCTTTCTGTCAGACATCACTCGACACCTTAATAGTTAGGGTAAAAATACTTCTCTTTCTCAAGTGCAGACAATTTTCTATGCTCATGATTGCCCTGATATGCGCCCAGGTACTGATTCCAGCGATACCGCACGATGTCGAGCGCATTCTTCATCAACACACCTTTGCCTAACGCATTCAACCAGTCTGACCAGATGCTGGTGACAAGGTAGCGCAACACATCGGTCTTCCTCATATGCACTTGAGGCATGATCAGTTGTAGCGCAATTGCCTCCCGCTCAAACCGTCGGCGCACCTGCCTCCAACTCTCTTCATGCAGGTGCAAAACCCCGGCCTCCGCCACATAAGCCACACGTCCCCCCGCCTGAATCAGGCGCTGAGCCATGTTCATATCCTCGAGGCCAGTAAGTTCTTCGTTGAAACGAAGCGCCTCCCAGCTTTTCCGTGAAATAGCCGCGTTGGCGTTATTGCAGAAATATCCATCCTGGGGAATCATCGAACTTTCACCAAAATACTTGGCAAATATTCTACCTTCGCTCCAGGCACTATTAGCACCTGGGTGCTGTCGGCCGTAGGTGTAATCTGCGACGCCATCAAGAATGGGCTGGCAAAGCTTTTGGGCCCAAGAGTTGTCTATGGGAATGCAGTGGCCACTGACGATTATAATTACGTCGCCTCTTGCCGCCTCACAGCCAATATTCAGCGAACGTCCGAACGAGAATTGCTCACGCGTGATTTGATGAACGTGACACCCATGACGCTCGGCAATTTCAAGCGTGCCATCGGTTGATCCTGAGTCAACCAGGACCACCTCGTGGTCCAGCCCCATCGTTTGCTGCTCAGAAATGCCTTGCAACAATTCCCCCAGGTGCCTGGACTCGTTCAAGGTACGAATCACATAACTGATGCGCACCTTGTCAAAGCTGAGGACCGTGGGACGCAAAAGTAATGCGAATGGAGGGTTCAGATTTCTGTAAAGGAGCCTGATCTCTTCTTGCGGCACGGAATTTATCGCGAACATGTCCCAATGCACCGGGATCACGTTGGAAGCACCAATTTCCTCGGCAAATCGGAATGCCTCCCGCACCGATATGTTTCCCAAGATGCCTCTACGTCCGAGGAAATAGTTGTGCTCGTTGATTGGCAATATGGCAGTGTGCACCTCCCCGTGCACCTTGATGGCGTCAACAATTTCTTGTCGAACAAAAGTATCGCCGGCGATGTAGATCAACTTGCCATCGAATTCCAGCAAGTAGCCCACACACATGAGGTCGCCGTTTTCATCTCTCGCGATCTCAGGATGAGCCGCGGGCACTGCGCATACGCGCAACCTTGGGGTCAATATACGCCAGCCCTCGCTCGCAACAAAAAGTCGATCTTCTGCGACACCCCATTCTCGAAGCCATTTCCAAGCGGCTGGTGGGCAGATAAATCTGGCTTGTGGCGATGCACTGGCGAGATGCGGCAGAGTATGGGGATCACAGTGGTCCATGTGATCATGCGTAACCAGTATCCAGTCCGCATCCCTGACTTCTGTCGGCGGAAAGGGTATCGGCACCAACCTGACCAGATCATCAGCATCCAGTTCCTGCACGGAATTGGAAAGATATGGATCGACATACACGTTCGCTTCTGGAAAAGAGAACTTGCAGCCCGACTGGCCGAGCATCTGAATAGGCAGTCTTGACATACTTAAACGACTCCCAACTCTTCCGAACGTTTTTGCCCAAGCAACGAAACTAGCTTGTCTCTCCAATACGCGATATCAGCGTCGTGCACATGCTTATCCACCCGGCCCAAGTGATCTATCCGCGACCCGACCAGGAAGTTTTTCACTCCGCACACACGAATGTCGTCCATCATCCAATCATTGACCTGTAGTGCCGCAGCTATCGCAGTAGCTTTGAAATTTCGACGACTCCAGAGCGCAGGTGGTTGGCTCCCGACATCTTTCGCTAGGTCATCTGCAAGCTCCACCGTTCTAAGACCATCGCGCTTGCCGCAATACCGGTCCAAAACCGACTCTCGGCGCTCTATATATTCTTTCGTGAATTCAGCGGGGCTGGTTAACGCACTCAAGGTTGCTGCCACCAACTCCTCATAATTGGTTGAAATAAAACTGCCACAACTATGTATTTCGCTCTGATACCACTCATGGGGATGTAGCCTGAACTCAATCGTCGGCTTGCCAAGGATCCATGACTCAAACGCCGTTGTGCACGATCGCTTGATCTCAACATCACAATTTACAAGGACATCCCAGATCAACTCTTGGCTAATGATTGTTACTTTGCCCCTTTGTTCGACCAATGCACCAGCATAAAATTCATAGCTCTCGGAAGGATGCAGCTTCAATATGATGTTTGCATCCAATCCGCTTGCGATGAACTTTTTGACCGAGTCGATCAGCAGTTCACGACTTTCATAATCCAATCTGGCGCATTCTTCAACCCCGATGCCAAGATCATCCATCACCTTGCCATACCCGAGATTCTTGGCGTCTTCCAAGAGAAAGTCTTTACGTGAAAAATGGAAGTCGGCTTGGGTGAAGTTGGTAGCAATCAATAGGTTCTTGCGATCATTGGACAATCCATATTTCGCATTGAATTCGTCGCGGCTAAGCAATGCTCTTCTGAATGAGCTCGAATAAAAGTCGAACCTCGGAACACCAAGAGTAAATAATTGATCCGCTCTAATGGTCTTGTTTTCAAGCAGGGCATCCCTGGCTACATCGTTCCAGCAATAAATCCTTCTGACTCCCGAGAGATCGCTAAATCCACCAACTGCATATTTGTATATTCCAGACAAGGTAGGTATTCCCTCAGTCGGAAGGATATAGACACCTACCCCACGTTCAGCCCATTCCCTCGTTAACACCTCGGACTGCGTGCTTAGCACCTGGTTCAGAACAATGGCATCAGGCTGATGATACTCAATGAAAAATCGCTCGAGCGTGTTCCGGCAGAACTTTACCTCCAGCCCCCGCGCCTCCAATTCAAGCCCAAGCAGTACATAAGCAGCCAGGTCGCGCCACTTGTGGTCAATGGGTATCAATATGCGTCTTTTTTTCGTGCGCATTACATTACCTTGTCCCACTGAACCGGCGTGTTCTTCTTGATATCTGAAGCCGCCCGCCTACCCACAATCTTGTCCATATGCTTGGGTGCCAAGCCATACCCCGGTCTCACGCTCCGAACAGCGTCAGCGGCAATGACTTCACCCTCCCGTATGTCTTGTGTGAAATAGAGCGATCTGCGAAATTTCACGTTCCCCTGCTCGCTGGACTTCAACCCATAGTCCACCTGTCCCAGGGCCTCCCATGCCGTTCTTGCCCCACGGCAGAGATCCGCCAACTCGGCTGGTTCCAGGGAAAAGCTGTCATCCGGACCGCCACCATTGCGGTTCAGCGTAAAGTGCTTCTCAATGATTGCGGCTCCAAGCGCCACGCTCGCGATGGCTGTCGTATTGTCCAACGTGTGGTCTGACAGCCCCATCACCAAACCAAAACGGCTGATCATGTCGGGAATCGTACGCAGGTTGTAGTCCTTTGCGGGTGCAGGATAGCCGCTGACACAATGCAGCAGCGCAAGCTCCTGACACCCCCCCTGCCTAGCCACCTCCAGCGCCTCGGCAATCTCTTCGGCATCGGCCATGCCGGTGGAAATTATCATCGGCTTGCCAGTGCTGGCGACATATCGAATCAAAGGCAGATCGACCGCCTCGAATGAGGCGATCTTGTATGCTGGCGCATTCAAGTCTTCAAGCAGATCGACGGCTGTGCTATCAAAGGGCGAACTAAAGATCGTTACGCCTATTTTTTTCGCCTGTTCGAAAAGAGGCTTATGCCACTCCCATGGCATATGCGCCTCCTGATATAGGTCATATAAGGTTCGATCGTCCCATAGCCCCCCCTGGATTCGAAACTCGTCACTAGTTGCATTCAAGGTGATCGTATCCGGTGTGTACGTCTGCAACTTAACTGCATCCGCACCGGCCTTTTGCGCTTCTTCGACGAGGCGCATGGCGGTATCTAGCCGCCCATTGTGATTAGCCGAGAGCTCGGCAATGATATAGGGCGGCTGAGCTTGAGAAATCGTGCGTCCGCCAATCTGTATTGTCTTCACTTTGCTACCTTCACCTCCTTCTGACTAATCCATTCCGATCGCAATAGACCAAAACAGACAAGATCGTGATACAGGCCATTGATTCGGCACTGCTCACGCAGGCGCCCTTCTTCCCGAAAGCCCAGCGACAAGTGCATTCTGATGGACGCCTCATTGCTTGCGAGCGCTTGACCGCAAATCTTATGCAATGCCATCCCCGTGAACGCCTCCCGAATCGCCACCCTCCCCAAGATTCGACCGCTCCCCCTTCGGGCGCCTGGTGCAGCGTAGAACCCCCAATTTGCAATTCCTTGCGGCTCCACGTCATTAAAATTGACGAAGCCCAATGCGTCGCCATTTTCTTCTATGATAAAGAGTTTTCTGCGAGGATCCGTCGAAGTTCGCTCAAACCATGCAGCATGTTCGGCGGCGCCGATTTCATGTTGCGTCAGCGAAAAACGCCGGACCTCCGGCTGGTTGCGCCAAGTTCGTATCGCATCCAAGTCGTTGGCCGTCATCGTTCTGGCCCTGCACCCGTCGAGTTCAGACACCTAGCATCTCCTCTGCAACGCGATTTACTCCCATCCCATCGACCATTGATGCACACACACCCTGCATCTTTTCCAAAAATGCCGGATCACCAAACTTGTCGAATGCCTTTTTGAAACCAACCTCGAACGCAAGCCCGTGATCCAGCAGCAGCGCAGCACCCTGCTCGGCCAACGCCTCAGCACCCCTCCGCTGATTTTCCGCGACAACGATAGTCAGCGTCGGGATGCCGAGGCAGCAACGCTCCAAAGCCGTCACGCCACCGGCGCCGATTGCCACATCGCTGTCCGCCATCAGGACTGCCATTTCCGTCACACCGACCCGCACTTCGGTAGGTACCTGCATGCCCGCGGCGACATCCCGCACCTGGGCAATGCCTGGAGCAAGCGCTCCCATCACAACTACAATCCTGCACTCCGCCGGCAGATCACAGGCCGAAAGGGCGCGCAGCACGTCCAGCGTCCGATGATCCTTGTCCATCCCACCCAAGGTCACCATTAAACGGCGGACGCCGGATCGTATGCGACGCTTTAGACTTTGGGTCCGGTATGCCGCAAACTCCGGACGCAGCAGCGCATAGCGTGGCCCGACGAGGCGCCGGCACTCGATCGGCAGCAGGCCGTCATAGTCCGCCGGCACCCGCCCTGGGTTCTGATCAAGCAGCACATCGCAGAGATGCCCACGATTCGCTAAGTCGTCGATGACGAGCAACCGCTTGCTGCACCTCCCCCGTATCTCGCGTTCCCAAGATAAATCCAGGCCATAGTGGTCAACAACCAGCCAATCCAGCAGGCCATCCACCAGGGCCTGGCGGGTTTGCACGGCATCTTCGGCTGCCGTGCCCCCCAGCCAATGCGCATACTCGCCCTCCAACTGCGCTCTCGGCGGAGAAGTTTTCGCAGACAGCAGATCGACGCGGTAACCGAGTCCGCTAATATGCTCAGCCATGTTCCCGAGAAGATCACGGCAGACGAAACGGCACACCGCTCCTCTGTGCCGCAGGAAGTCGGCCAACGCTAGGCACCGCATTACGTGCCCCGTACCAATGTCTTGCGAGGCGTCAACTCTAAATGCAACATTAACGCTCGGCATGATCTGATGCCACAAAATTTCTCCGCACCGGCACCCCGGCCTCTGCCAAAGCGGCCTTGGCACCGGCCGGTGTCTGCTCGGTGAAATGGAAGATGCTTGCCGCTGCAACTGCCGAAGCGCCTGCGCGAACCACAGCTTCCACCATGTGCTGATAGTTGCCCGCACCCCCTGAGGCGATGACAGGTATACTGACGGCACGGACGACGGCTTCAATGAGCGCTAGGTCGTAACCTTGCATGGTGCCATCGCGCTCGATCGAGGTGATGAGTATCTCACCGGCCCCACGGTCCTCGAGTTCGCGTGCCCAGGCCGTCACCTCACGACCGGTGGGCTGCCGGCCGGCATGGCTGAAGCAGTTCCAGCCGCCATCCTGCGCCCGGACATCGATGCTGGCGACCACGCTCTGCACGCCGTGCCGCCTGGCAATCTCGGTCACTAGCTCAGGCCTGGCATAGGCCGCAGTATTAACGCTAACCTTGTCGGCTCCGGCGCGCAGCAAGCGCTGCACCTGCTCGATTCGATTGATGCCGCCACCCACGGTCAACGGAACGAAGCAGTCTTGGCCAAACTCGTCGATCGACTCGATATCAGGATCGTCATCGGACTGATGGGCCACGATGTCGACCAGCACCAGTTCGTCAACTTCGCGCTGGTTGTAGACCTTGATGGCAGGCAGCACAGGTCCAACGCGGCGCCAGCTGTCGAAGCTCGTCCCCTTGACCAGGCCGAACTGCTTCCACAGCAGGGTGGGGATGACGCGCACCTTCAGCACTTGGGACTCTCGATGAAATTACGCAACAACCGGAAACCCGCGCGCGAGCTTTTTTCGGGATGGAACTGGGTACCCCAGATATGGCCGCGCCTCACCGCGGCCGTGACAGCCGTGCCATAGTCTGCCGTGGCCAGCACGCTCGTCGGGTCTTGCGGCACGAAGGCGTAGCTGTGTACGAAGTAGAAATCCGTGCCGTCGGGAATGCCGTCGAACAGCGGGTCCGCTGCGCCATGGCGGGTGATGGAATTCCATCCCACGTGGGGCACGCGCAATCCGCAGCCCAGCATGCGCAGATGCTCAACCCGGCCGGGAATGAAACCCAACCCCGGCGTACCGCGGCCCTCGTCGGTGCCCTCGGTACTGGCGTCGGCAAGCAGCTGCATGCCCACGCAAATACCCAGCAGCGGACGCCCGTAACCGCTCACTTCCTGGCGCAGGGCTTCAATCCATCCGCCCGCCTGCAGCAGGCTCGTGCAGTCAGCGAAGTTGCCCACCCCCGGCAGAATGAGGCAGTCCGTGGCGTGCATATCGACTGCGCGATTGACCAGCACTGGGGCTACCCGCAACTCTTCCAGTGCGCGCAGTACCGAACCGAGGTTGCCCACGCCATAGTCGATGACACCGACTCTCATAGCCTTATCAGACGTTGTCGTAGTTGATCTTAGTCAGATTGCCGTCGCGATCCTTGAGCAGGGCGCCGCTGACGTCGCGCTTGAAGATCTTCTTGTTGGTGAACTTGTCGCAGATTCGAATGAATTCATCAACCGTCATTTCCAGGGGGCGCAACGTGTCCTCCAGCGACTTGCCCAGGTACTCCCAAGGGAAACGGCCATCGAGCCGTTTGACGGCTTCCAGTCCATCCAGGCGTGTGAGGCGACCGCGGCGGATGTGCAGACAGGCCAGGTCGGTGGCGCGGCCGAATCCGAATTTCAGGAACTTGAAGTAATCGTGGATACCGGTCTGATGGTTGTCCAGATTTTCGTAATTCACCATCGAACCTTCCACCACCTTGTCGTAGCTGCGGAATCCGTTGGCCTGCGCAATCAGGGTGTTGGACAGGCCGTCCCACGGAATGTAGTGACCGAGGAAGAGACCTGTCACGCCTACGCGCGCAAGCTCCTCATCGCTCGGATAGGTGTAGTTGATCAGATGCTTGGCCTCGATGCCCACCTGGTCAATCAGGTCGGACACACGCATGCCCAGCAGCCCGCCGAACTCCTCGAGCCAACGACGGTTGAGCACATTGTTTTCCGCGGCCGCTGCTGGGCCACCATACTCGTTTTGCGAGTTCTCGCCCCATACGATCAGCGGAACGTTGAATTGCACCGCGGCACGAACTGGGATGGTGAAGATGCCCACATGTTCGGGCCAGGAAATATCACCCACCTGTGTCAGGCCGATGCGGTTGAGCTTGGCTCGCACCAACGGATTGGGCGATACCTCGATGTAGTCCACTCCAAGATGCTTGAGGTTATCGATGTTCTTGCGACCAAGCTCGGACAGGTCGCAGGTGGTGGAGGTCACGCACAGCGGATTCAGGCCAAGCTGGAGCATACGCACAACTTGGTAGGTGCTGTCCTTGCCCCCGCTGACGGGCACGATGCAGTCCCAATTGCTGCCGTCACGCCGGCGGTACTTCTCCAGCACCTCCAGCAGTTCCTTGTAACGGGTATCCCAGTCCACCTCTTTGCGGCGCTCGTAACTGCGGCAGGCGTTGCACACGCCATGTTCATCAAGGTACAGATCCGGCTTGGTGTCCGGCATTACGCAGTGTTTGCAATAGGTCAGCATAGGGGGGCGATGTCAGAAATTGGGTAAAGGGAACGGATCAGCGCTTTTCCATCAGGAACCAAGTAATGTCGTCCTGGGGAAAGTTGGGGTCACGGTGGTAGGCGAAACCGTAGTCGATGAGTTGCAGCAGCGGATGACGCTCCATGATCTCACCCGCAAAATCGCGCTTGAACAGACGGTCTGTGTGACCGCGATAGGGAATGGCCACAGGCGCCGGGTTATAGTACTCGGCAACCATCAGATAGCGGCCTGTGCTCGCCTCCAGCTTGTCATAGACCTGGCACAGTACCTCGGGGTTGATGTGGATAAGCACGCCTTTGATGAGCACAAGATCCCAGGTACGCTTTGGCTGGAAGTCAAGAATCGACGTGTTGTACACGTTGGCCGGCGTGATCACCTCGCCAAGCTGACGAGCCGCTTCGGAATTGATTTCAATGGCATGGACATCAAGACCGGGATGCAGCAGATTCAGCGCCTTCAAATTCATGCCAATGTTGGCGCCGAACTCGAGGCAGCTCTTCACGCCGCGCGCGGCGCGCAATGCGCCGGAGAAGAAATTCAAGTTCGAAGCCAGCAACAAGTCGCCCTGGTTGCGCTGGATGTACTCGGTGCCGAATTCGCCGGCCCAGAAGGCTTCCTGCTCGGTCTTAAAGGTATTTTCGGATTTCATCTTAACTTCTTTCTCTGAAAAGCCATGGATTTGAACATCCATTCTGCCCGCTCCCAGTCTTCCGGGGTGTCGATGTCCTGCACGCGGCAGTGCGGCAGGATCACCGGAACGGCCGCCCGGGAAAAAATGGTCTTAGCCGACAACCATGCATCGGTCCGTCCCCAATAGAACTGGGCGGCATCATGGTATGCCGCTTCGAGGTCTTGGGAACGCGTATTGAAATGCTCGGGATAGAACATTTCGACACGCCCTGAATCAGCGATTCGAATGGCGCGCTGGATCGGGAACTCATACCGCGTCACTGAAAAAGCGTAGTCTGCACCGCTCTCCTCTAGTACTTTGAGGCCTTGGCTCAGGTCTGCCCCCTGCAGGAAGGGAGCGGTGGCATAGATGCAGCACACCCTATCCGGCGACGTTTCCTGCAACTGTAAGGTCCTGATTGCATGTGCCACCACTGGAATCGTGCCAGTGTAGTCATCGGAAAGCTCGAGCGGCCGGAGGAACGGGACTTCGGCACCGCAATCGCGGGCCTTACTCGCGATCTCTTCGTCATCGGTCGAGACGACGATCCGATCGAAACACTGACTTTCCAGAGCCGCCTCAATCGCCCACGCCAGCATGGGCCTGCCGCAGAATGCCTTGATGTTCTTGCGGGGGATGCGTTTGCTACCCCCGCGTGCCGGGATTACGGCCAGCCTCATACCCCAAGCACCTTTTTGAGAGCGGAGACAACCTGGTCCTGCTGCTCTTCACTCATCGTCGGGAACAGAGGCAGCGTGATTGCTTCCTCGTAATATCTTTCTGCCTCGGGGCACATGCCAGCCGAGAAGCCCAGCTTTTCGTAATACGGCTGCCGATAGACAGGGATGTAGTGGAGGTTGACACCAATGCCGGCATCACGCAGTTCGTCGAAGACTTGCCGGTGACTCGTCTTGCCCGAATGGCTCGGTCTCAGACGGATCACATACAGATGCCGGCCCGAGTAGCCGTCAGGATGCTGCCACGGCGTCGCCAGCGGAAACGATGCGAACAGGCGGTCGTACCGCGCCGCCAATTCGTGACGGCGCGCCACATAGGCGTCCACACGATGCAACTGGCTCAGTCCCAGCGCGGCTTGCAAGTCCGTCATACGGTAGTTGAAGCCTAGCGCAATCTGCTCGTAGTACCATGCGCCTTCCTGCTCGCGCTCCATCAGCGTAGGGTTGCGGGTGATGCCATGGCTACGCAACAAAGCCATCTTTTCGGCTAACGCGTCGTCGTTGGTCATCGCCATTCCGCCTTCGGCCGTAGTGATGATTTTCACTGGATGGAAGCTGAACACCGTGATGTCGCTGTAGCGGCAACTACCAATGGGCTGGCCTCGATACCGGCCACCAATGGCGTGTGAGGCATCCTCGATGATTTTGAAGCCGTACTCCTGCGCAAGTTCGTGGATTCTTGCCAGGTCACATGGCTGGCCGCACAAATGCACCGGCACCACCACCTTGGGTAGCCGCCCCAGACGCCTGGCCTCGACCAGCTTACGCTCCAGCGCCTTCGGGCAAAGGTTATACGTGCGCGGGTCGATGTCCACAAAATCCACCCATGCCCCGCAATACAGGGCGCAATTGGAAGAAGCAACAAAGGTGATCGGACTCGTCCACAACCAGTCTCCTGGTCCGAGATCGAGCGCGAGACAAGCAGTATGAAGCGCCGCGGTTGCACTGCTCATGGCCACTGCATGCCGGGCGTGCACCTTCTTTGCGACCGCCCGCTCGAACTCGGGCACCGCCGGCCCCTGAGTAAGAAAGTCCGATCGCAGAACTTGGACCACTGCCTCGACGTCCGCTAGGGTAATGTCCTGGCGTCCATATGGAATCATGGCTCAGATGTTCCCGATCTTTTCCTGGTTAGCAGCAATCCAGCCGCGCAATTGGTCGATCGACATCCACTCATGGTTGTTGTCGCTGGTGTAACTGAAGCCATCTGCAACCTTTTTGCCGTCTTTGATGCGCTCTTCGCTAGCCCCCCAATTGTTGATGGCCGGGAGGATCTTGAAATGATCTCGATATTCGTAGGTGTAGTAAGAGTCTTCGGGGCTGATCATTTGCTCGTGCAGCTTCTCGCCGGGACGAACTCCCACAATCTTGAGTTTCGCTTGCGGGGATATGGCTCGCGCCAGATCCGTCATCTTCATGGAAGGAATCTTCTTGACATAGATTTCCCCCCCCTCCATGTCGTCGAACGCATGCCAAACCAACTCCACCCCCTGCTCAAGGGTAATCATGAAGCGGGTCATCCGCTCGTCCGTGATTGGCAATTCACCCTTTTCGCGCAGGGATAGAAAGAAGGGAATAACAGATCCACGCGACCCCATCACATTGCCGTAGCGCACTACTGCAAAACGAGTTCCATCCCCGCCCGCGTAGGAATTACCCGCAACAAAGAGCTTGTCCGACGCTAGCTTGGTCGCACCATACAGATTGGCCGGACTGCTGGCCTTATCCGTAGAAAGCGCCACGACGCGCTTGACACCTTTGTCAATGCAGGCATCGATCAGATTCATCGCGCCGTTAACGTTGGTCTTGACACATTCAAACGGGTTGTACTCAGCCGTCGGCACGATCTTGGTGGCAGCGGCATGAACAACATAGTCAATACCATCCAACGCACGATACAGTCGCTCGCGATCGCGCACATCGCCAATAAAAAATCGTACCCGACTATCGTCCGCGTACTTCTTGGCCATTTCCCACTGCTTCATTTCATCTCGAGAATAAATGACCAATTTCTTGGGCTTGTATTTGGCCAAGGTCATCGGAACGAACGTGTTTCCGAATGAGCCCGTCCCGCCGGTAATCAAAATACAGCTATCGTTAAACACGGTTCTTCCTCAAAACCACTTTTCAAGACGATCAAGGGCTACCCAGAATCCTTCGCCCTCATTTTTATGCCCCTGCCATATCTCAGGAATGAAAGATGCCGTTGGTGCCTTCCGATTCAAGACTTCGGCCACCATGCCAAAGTCAACCATCCCCTCCCCGATCTGCAGACCTTCGCCGTCCACACCTTCGGCGTCCACAATATGCAGATGTGCGGAGTGCGGGCCCACGCATTCAAGGAATTCCTTGAAGGACGTCTTGAAATGAGTACAGGTCAACTGCGAATGCGAGATATCCAGGCATACGCGGTAGCCATAGCGCTTACAGAAGGCAGCGATCTCATCAGCCGTCATGAAGAGATTGTGAAAACGTTGCCCGCCGAAGTGCCACGGAAAGGGTGGCATGGTCTGCGGGATGATTTCCACGCCGGCCTGGTCCACCTTGGCCAGCGATTCGGCGATGCGCTCATACAGCGCCCCTCGCGCCGAAACGGGCATCGGCCCATCGGCGGAGAAACCGCCGGCATTGATGATGATTAGCGGGCGCTTTGCGCGGCTGAAATAGGGCGAGAGCGCGCGCGTCACATTCACCACGCGCTGGAGTTCATCGATGGAACGTTGCCGGTACTCCGCACTGGGAGCGCACAGATCCATGATGTGGTCGCCAGCGAACAGCTCGGGACTGTGCACCACCAAGTCCATGTGGTAGCGCTGCCCGCGCATGTGCTGGGCGATGTCTTCCTCGAGATCCTTGTAGCTTAGGTGGAATTCGAAAAGGTCGAAAGGTGCTGCAGCAGCCAGCCGCTTGACATCGTGATATCGTACCGGCACTCCGTAGGGGCGGCGGAACCTGAAGGCGCGCGGACGCGCAGCGCTGTCGTCCAGATCCGACGGATAAAAGAAGTCGCCTGCCTTCATCGCACGGATTGCCTTGCGACCAATCAAGTCGGCTTTCCGATTTGGTGGCAGGCCCTGGCCCGGGCTACGAACATCCACCTTCTCCGTACTGACCACCTCGCCGACGGCGATGTCGCAACTCGCGATCAGACTCTTGGCCAATACCTCGCGGTTCATCATTTCACCCTGCGTGACACGGCGCGCATCGCCCGAGCCGAGCGCCTCTTCGACCTCGCGGATACTCTGCACCATCGCGCGAAACTCGCCAGGTAGCAGACTGACGCGGTGGTCGTTGCCTTCCCAGCTGCGATCGAGGGTGAAGTGCTTCTCGATAACCTTGGCGCCGCGGGCGACTGCCGCGATGGCCACCGCGATACCACGCTCGTGACCTGAATAGCCAACCAAGCAGTCGCCTACTTGACGCAGGCGGTCCAGATATTCCAAATGAATGTCCTTGAATGGCGCCGGGTAGGTTGAATTGCAGTGCAGCAGTACGAAGGACGCTTTGTGCCGCTTGAGTAGCTTCACTGCCTCCATGATCTCGTTCTCGCTGGACATTCCGGTGGAACAGATCAACGGCTTGCCCGTGGATGCCATCGCCTCAAGCAGGTCATGGTTGGTAAGGTCAGCACTGGCCAGCTTGTAGGCCAGCATCCCGTAGCCTTCCAACTGCTGCAGGCTGTCTTGGTCCCAAGGCGTACAAAGAGGCAGAATACCCTTTTCCTTGCAATAGTCAAAAGCTTGGAACATCTGTTCGGTGGAAAGCTGAAAACGCGAGAGCAAATCCAAGGTGTACTGCGCACCGAGGTCAGCACTTGCATCATTGGCATCACCCGAATTTCGATAGAGCTTGGCCATACTGCGCATCTGGAACTTTGCGCAGTCGGCACCGGCAGCTACAGCCTCGTCGATCAGACGCTTGGCGGTTTCGAGGCTGCCGTTGTGGTTATTGCCAATTTCGGCAATCAGGAATGACTGCGAATGAGGCCCGATGTTGAAGTGCCCGATTCGCACCTCGGGCGCGCCACGATGGGCCACAGCCACAAGGTGGTTATGGCGATCCAGCAATGGGATGAAGCCGATGCGATCTGAGAAATGTCGCTCGATCTCTTCATGTGGTGCATCCTGCAAAAGGAAGGTGAAGGACTTATTGGCCACCGACAGCACGGGGACCCCTGTATCGAAGGATGGTCGGTCCGTTATCCAGCGACGGACGTCCCCATCAGTCAACACACCCTCGAGGACACCGCTAGATGAGACGCAAAAGACAATGCGAGCCTTGTTCTCGCTAATCTTTCTGAGTGCGTTGTGCAGCGAATCCTCCGAGAAGATGATGAACTTGGCTAAATTGCGGTCGATAATCATGATTGATACACCATTTTCATCAAGGCCTCCACTACCACGAAGTCAGCAAGACTGTCAATTTCCCACCCCTCCTCTTCACGCATGACGTGCATGAAGATCGGCTCATAGAGCCGGTTTTCATGCCGCCTGAATGAGGCCGTGCGCATAATGTAAATTGAGCCGTTTTCGCGGTACCAGCGGTCCTCGGGCTGGATATCCTGACGGCGAGGCCGGTTTCGGTAGTCGTAAAGCGCTACCGGCTCGTTCCGGTTACGCCAGAAGAAATGGTGATTTTCACATACCCCCAACAAGGAGCCATTAGGATTCTGCTCGAAGGCATCGAGTGCGGCGGCGATCGTCCCTGGTAGCCGCAAGGGGGATGTCGGCTGCAGCAGAACGACGGCGCCGAACGTCCGCCCAGCCCGCTCGTACCAGTCTAGGGCATAGTTTATCACTGGCTCAGTCGGCGTTGCGTCCTGCGCCAGTTCGGTCGGACGGAGATAAGGCACGTCCGCCCCGAACGCACGCGCAACCTCTGCTATTGCGGGATCATCCGTGGAGACATGCACGCAGTCAATGCGACCGCTCTCTAGAGCTTGCTCTATGCTCCACGCAATCAAAGGCTTAGCCGCCAAGAGTTTTGTGTTCTTGCCAGGCAACCCTTTTGAACCGCCGCGTGCTGGGATTACTGCTATGTACTTCAAGCGAATTCCTCAAAGTAACGAATGGTTTTGTTCAAACCTTCCTCCAACGACACAGATGGAGCCCAATCATTCAGATATTTCTTAGCAAGGGTGATATCAGGTTTGCGCTGCATGGGATCGTCCGCAGGCAGAGGCTTAAAGATCATCTTGGACGGCGAAGCAGTAAGTCGAATCACCATTTCCGCCAATTGACGAATAGTGAACTCCACTGGATTTCCAAGATTAATTGGCCCTGGAAATCCGGGACTTCCATCAGCACCAGCAGACAGGTCCATAAACCGAATAAATCCATCAATCAAGTCATCAACATAGCAGAAACTTCGCGTCTGCGATCCATCACCATATATCGTAATATCTTCCCCTCTTAATGCCTGCATGATGAAATTACTCACAACTCTTCCGTCGTTGGGATGCATCCGAGGGCCGTAAGTATTAAAAATGCGTGCAACTCTAATATCTAACTTGTGTTGTCGGTGATAATCAAAAAACAAAGTTTCTGCGCAACGCTTACCTTCATCGTAACAACTGCGGATCCCAATAGGATTCACGTTGCCCCAGTAAGACTCTGACTGGGGATGGATTGCAGGATCTCCATAGACTTCACTTGTGCTAGCCTGAAATATGCGAGCATTCAGTCGCTTGGCGAGGCCCAGCATATTAATCGCACCATGTACACTGGTTTTGGTAGTCTGGACAGGATCATGCTGATAATGGACAGGGCTTGCAGGACAGGCGAGGTTGTATATTTGATCCACTTCGACATATAGAGGAAACGTCACGTCGTGACGTACAAACTCAAATCGAGGATGAGCAAGAAACCTTTCTATATTACGCTTGCTTCCCGTAAAGAGGTTATCAACACAGAGAACCTCATCGCCCCGATCAAGCAGCCTTTCTACAAGATGAGACCCCAAAAAACCTGCCCCGCCTGACACCAAGACTCTTTTGCGTCGGTTGTAATTTCTCATGAAAGCCTAACGTTCAAATTGAAATCTTAGGATTATCTAGTGCGATCATACTGATCTTCGAGACGGACAATATCATCCTCACACAAATAGCCACCAGATTGAACTTCAATAATTTCCAATGGAATGGAACCCGGATTGGCTAGGCGATGCACCTCACCCAGCGGAATGTAGGTGGACTGGTTTTCGGTGAGCAAGAGCTTTTTGTCGCCGCAGGTGATTTCTGCCGCACCCTTGACGACCACCCAGTGCTCGGCCCGATGATGGTGTTTTTGCAGGCTGAGGCTTGCACCGGGCTTCACCTGGATGCGCTTGACCTTGAAGCGACCGCCTTCGTCGATGCTGTCGTACCAACCCCAAGGGCGGTGGACCTTGCGGTGCAGGAGGTGTTCTTCGCGCCTTTTCTGCTGAAGGGCGTTGACGATGCACTTGGCGTCCTGGCTGCGCGACCGGTCAGCCACCAGCAAGGCGTCAGGGGTTTCCACCACCACCAGGTTTTGAACGCCCACCAAAGCCACCAAACGACTGGTGGCATGCGCGAGGGTATTGCGGCAGTCGGCGGCCAGCACGTCACCCACATAGGCATTTCCTTGTGGGTCTTTGGGCAATACGCTCCATACGGCGCCCCAGGCGCCGAGGTCGCTCCAGCCGGCGTCTAACGGAGCCATGCGGATTGAGAAGCAGCTTCCAGGGCAGCGTTCCATGACGGCATAGTCGACGGAGTCACTGGGTATGGCGGCAAATTCGACCTTACCTGGTCGTACGAATGCGGCATCTGTGCTGCGGTGAGCCCAGGCGGCACGGGTGGTAGCCGCAATGTCTGGCCGGAAATTTTCTATGGCCTGGAGCCAAATGGATGCCTTGAGCACGAACACGCCGGCGTTCCAGTAATAGCCGCCCTCTGCCAAGTACTGCCTGGTGGTAGCTTCATCCGGTTTTTCGACAAACCGCTCGACCACCAAGGTGGGCGCAGGCCCAACAACGGCTTGGATATAGCCGTAGCCGGTTTCGGGGCGGTCTGGGGTGACGCCTAGGATCACGATGGCACCATCGGCTGCCTGGTGAATAGCGTCATGCATAGCGCGATTGAACGCCCCGGCATCTGCCACGGCCTGGTCTGCCGGCGTTACGACCAGCACTGGGTCGTCGCCGTTTTCAACCGCAGCCAGTGCAGCCAAGGTCAACGCAGGCGCGGTGTTTCGAGCCACCGGCTCCAACAGGGCAGCAGCTGGAGTTACACCGATTTCTCGCAATTGTTCGGTTGCCAGAAAACGATGATCCTCACCGGTCACCACCAGGGGATCAGTCACCTGAATGGTTTCCGCGCCCAAGCCCATCAGTCGTTTTGCCGCCTGCTGAAACAGGCTATCACTCCCCATCAGGCACAGAAACTGCTTTGGAAAACCCGCCCGCGAAAGCGGCCACAGGCGGGTGCCAGAGCCCCCACAAAGAATAACGGGTTGCACCTTGTTTGGATGGGTCATGACGTAATACTTAACCTGTGTGACTGTTGGAACCGCCATGTGCTAGTATACATGTTCCCCAAGGCTCGAGGGGCACGCCAGTTCAATGCTTTACTGGCCTTTTGGGAGTCTGAATAGCAGGCTGCCACATCACCCGCACGGCGGGCAAAAAATTTGTAGGGCAGCTGCCGGCCTGATGCTCTTTCAAAAGCCCGAATCATGTCACGCACGCTGTAGCCCTTACCAGCGCCCAGGTTGATAGCGTGCCCAGTGGTTTGAGACAAGAAAGCCAATGCGGCCACGTACCCTTCCGTCAGATCCATGACATGGATGTAGTCCTTCACGCCCGTGCCATCGGCGGTGGGGTAATCGTCGCAAAACACGCTCCGTTCAGCGCGCTGGCCAGCAGCCACCTGTGCGATGTGGGGCATGAGGTTGTTAGGCACGCCACTAGGGTTCTCACCAACGAGGCCACTTTCGTGAACCCCTACCGGGTTGAAATAACACAGGCAGGCCATCCGCCAGGCCGGGTCTGGTGTAGCCACATCGCTCAACATCTCTTCGATGTGGAGCTTGCTTCGGCCATAGGGGTTGGTGGCGCCGGTGGGATGGCTTTCGTCCAACCGGAGGTACCGAGGTTCGCCGTAAACCGTGGCACTACTGCTGAACACCAACGCCTGGCCCCGGGCCGACTTCATCGCCGGGAGCAAGCAGATGGCGCCCTGAACGTTGTTGGCGTAATAGTCGACCGGCTTTTCAACGGATTCGCCGACGGCCTTCAAACCAGCAAACCGAACGACTACATCAATATGGTAAGCGGCAAGCATGCTTTTTAGCAACTCAGTATCGCGCACATCGCCTTTAATGAAAGGAGTTTGCTGCCCCGTGATTTGCGCAAGCTTTTCGAGAACCTCATCACTGCTGTTGGACTGGTAGTCATACAGCACAACACGATGGCCTGACTGCAACAACACGCCTGTGTGGTAGCCGATGTAACCCGTTCTGCTGGTTAACAAAACGTTCACGGGCCCGACTCAACCTTGGCGAATCGCAGGCTACGAGTAGCCGCTCCGATTTCGACTCGGAAATCGGCTTTAGAAAGGATTTTGGAGAAGTGTCTCAATGCGCTTTGGGCAGGCTACCGCCGTGCCGTTTCACGATCAGCAAGCGCAGTCAGCGAGTTCTAAAAAGGGGGATTCCGATGCCATTTAAAAGCAGCAAAGTACTGCAAAAATGCTAACGGATGGTTGCATTTTGCCACACCGTCATGACTTTGAGAAATGTTTCGCCGCCGCTTTAGCCGACCTTGCGCAAATTGGCCGACGCAACCCGCACTCGTACTTGCTTGGAGAGCAGTTCGATCAACACCATGACACGGCGCTCGCCATCGGCCATTTGGTAGATGCCTTGGATACCGGCAAACGGCGCTTCTGTGAGGCTCACGCGCTCGCCCGGCTTGAATAGGCGCTCCGGCTCGGCCTGAACAGACGCTTCTTGCGCGCGAAGGGCCTCGACCAGTGAGTCGGCCACCTTGGCCGGCTCTACCCCAAAGCTAACCAGCCGGCTAACGCCTTTGGTCGAACGAATGGGCGCCCAACTTGGCGCTGAATCGCCCTGGCCCAGGCGAATGAACAGGTAGCGCGGGAAGAGGGGGGCTTCTGCAACGGTTATCACGCCCTGACGGAGTTTTTCGGACGGGAGGGTGGGCAGGTAGCACCGATAACCCTGGCGCTGGAGGTTTTCCAGGGCGCACTTTTCCTGTCTGGGCTTGGTATGGACGAGATACCAGTGCATGACTACCTCCGAAGGTTATTTTTATTGTCGGCATTTTACCCTTCGGGTTTGCGGTGCGGCAATGAATCAGCCCTATCCTGCCTCCCCTGTTGCGCCGGGGCTTCCTCCTCGGGCGGCTCTTGGAATTCGCCATCGGCCTCCAGTTGCTGCTGCACCGCTTTTTCCATACTGACCGTATTCACCACCCATTCGAAATGCTCAAGGATTTCGGGTTCGTGCCGGGTGATGTAGCTTATGACGTCGTCGTTGCCAAGCAGCTTGGTCAAGTAGCCTTTGGCGACCACCCGGTTGAGCAGGTCTGACCCGTAGTTTTCTTCGGCATCCTTTTACTGGGCCTGGGCCTGAACCTGGCTCATTTCCATTTCGAGTTTGACGATCTGCTCGAAAGGCGCCAGTTGCTTGTCGCACCCGGCGGGCTTGAAATCGGTACGCTACTCCGGCGACGTGGCCTTGAGCAAGGCATCTGCATGCACCACGGCGATCGTGTTGCTGGCGACCATCAGCTCCACCACCTCCACCTGCCGAGAGGCCTTCATGTTGCGCAGCACCCGGGTGAGGTCCGGCGTGAATTGCTTGTTCTACAACTGAACGATCGCCTCCGGGCAAATGCCTTCGAGCAGGTTGATGCGCCGATTGATAGAGTTCAGATTCACGCCAACGGCCCGGGCCAGTCGTTCCTTGCGGACCCCGCGATCGATGGCGTTTCGGGTCATGCAGTGCTCCAGAAGGGTCGAGAGTCGGTTGATGCGGTGGTTTTAGGTGCAGGCCTCGTCGTCCTTGGCGATCAGGCAGGGGGCTTCGTGCACGCCGAGATCATTCAAGGCCAGCACACGCAATGACCATAGAGCAGGACATCGCGGGATTCATGTAGTAGCTACATTCAGATTGTCAATGCGCTCTGCCAGGTATTTCGGCAGGGTATCCAAGCTTGCGGCGCGCAGCAGGTTGACGACATGCTCATCCGAGAAGAGCTTTTTTTCCGGCAGCGCACCACCAGCAGCAGGCGCTGGTGGGCGTGCTCGACTTTGAGGACGAGCTTGCTCTGGCGCTCCACTTCGCGCTGTCAGGTGCGAACCAGGCTGTAGCTGGAGGTGGGCGGTTTGATCTGGGCAGGATCGGGGGAGCCAGGGCCGTAGGTCTGGCGTTTCTCGACGAGGCGCTTGGTCTCGATGATCTGGCGGCGGTTGAGTTGGCCGTTTTCATAAGCCTCCTGGAGCATTTCGCCCAGACTTTTGTGATCGTCCTTTGCACGGGCGACTTCCAAAGCCGTGGTCAGCGGGATGGCGCCGCGCTGCACGCCTTCGATCAAGCACCCCTCCCCCTGGTCGAGCAGGAAGACGATGTCCTTGACGTACTTGGGCGAGAGGCCGGTTTTTTGGATGATGGTGTCGGCGTCGTAGCCGCGTTTGCGCAGGATTTCGATGTCGACCAAGATTTCCAGTGGCCGGTAGCCACGCCGGGCGATGTTCTCCGCCAAGTTCATGATGAAGGCGTCTTCATCGCTGACGTCAACCACCAGGGCCGGAATGTGCGTTTCGCCCAAAATGCGGAAGGCATTCAAACGCCCTTCGCCGCATACCAGCAGGCACTTCGGATTTCCATCATCACCCAGGCGTTCGGTGACAGTAATGGGTTTCTTCAAGCCGATCGATTTGATGTTCTCAACGGTCTCCTCGAAGATTTTCATGTTGCGTTTGCGGGAGTTGAGGATTTCGACTCGGGCGACGGGGCTCAGGATGACGGTTTCGAGGGTACCGGTCAGCATGAGGGCCTCCGCTTGAGTGGGTGGGTTTGCGTGGGTGCCATAGGGCTTCCTTTCTTGGGATGGATAGGTCCGCTGGGTAAGATGCGTCAGATTCGTCAGATTCGTCAGATACGCCGTTGCAGGCGCCCCCCCCCTCGGACATGCCGTAGAAGAAGGTTAGATCGTCGAGGCGAAAGCACTCGAAGTCGGCGCTGTTTTTGTTGCTAACGCAGATTTCCTGCACAGGCAGATCGAGGCGGGGCAGGAGGAAGTAATCGAGTTTCTGGGTGTTGGCGGGATCGAGCCGGATGGCGACCGTGATGTCGGGGGGGCCGGTGAAACACAGCCGTGCCGGGTCAAACCGGATGCGCCAGCGCGGATGACCCGTCGGGGTGGTCTGGTAGCGGGATAGCACCAGGCTGATGACCAACTCGTCGTTGAGGGTCAAGAGATCGTTCTTGGGGTCGCGCCGGATGTGGTCACCCAGCTCGGCAATGATGTGCTCGGTGCGGGCGATGATTTCTGGGTGGAGCTCGCGCAGACGGCGGTTGATTTCCAGATGTTCGGTACCGCCCGGCGGGCGGTACCCAATGAGTTCATAGGCGCGGATCAGGCTGCCGAAACGGGAGGCGTACAGGCTGGACGAAGAGCCGTTGGCCACCTGGTCGATGATGAACCCCGACAGGCGACCACATTCGGCGTAGAGCGCCCTGAGTTGGTTGAGCAACTCCTCATCCGTCAGCCGTTTGCTGCGTTCAGTTAGCACCTCCTGGGCAGCCAGAAAGCTGTCGAGCGGCACGATGCCCTCGAACACGGCCTCCTTGTGGATCCACATCTCGGGCGGGTTTCTTTGCGCGTCGCCTGAGTGTGATGCCTGATCAGGTGGCAGCGCAGCTGGTTGCGCCCGGCGCCGAAGTGATCATCACGCCCGGGGGGGGGGACCTGGATCCTTGCTCGGCACCGCCTTGGGCGATCGACTGCTGGTGCCGCTACGCGCCATTGTCCACATCCGCACATCCGGTCTGGTAATCGAGAAGCTTGAGGCATACCTGATCCACCCAGCACCGGTGCAGGAGTCGGCGGAGACATCCCTGCGCCTAATGCACGCCCAGCGCGTTGCACTGATCGATGGTGAGCAGATCGACCTCTCACCACAGGTCTATCGCTTCCTGAAGATCCTGGAGGAGGCTGATGACGACGAGGTGCACAAGCGGCACATTGCCGAGAGGTTTGGCCTTGAGCCTGATGCCAACTTCCAGCATCCACCCAACCTTGAAAGGATTTTGAAATGGCCGGTAAAAACTAACATGCAGTGAAGCGCAATGACGGCCGGGCCGTGCGTGGCGAAAACAACCAGCGTGACACATCGCACCATCGCACCCAGCCCGAGGCCGAACGAGCTGCCCGCGACATCGCCATCAATCAGCGCAGCTAAGGTCTTTATTCATGGCAAAAACGGTCGCATCCGCGAACGCAAAAGCTACGGCAACGATCCGTACCCGCCCAAGGGCTGACGATCGCGGCCCTGCAGTCATCGGGGTCGACTATTGTAGCAAGTGGTCTATGCTTCGAACCCGATGCAACGTATCAATGGCAAACACCTGTAACTAAAGGGTTTCTGCGTGCACTCGACTGGCGAAGTTCTGGCCGATTTTTTGAGAACAGAGACCAGAAAAGAGTCAAACTGGGCAGGTTGGCAGGCTCTTTCTGGTTGGCGCGCCACAGCCTGTGGCACACACGAAATCGGCGGAATCCCCGCAGAGTGTAGGGAAAGCCCAGATGTGAAAAAGCCCAACCGCGAAGGGTTGGGCTTTGAATATGGTGGCCAAGGGCGGAATCGAACCACCGACACGCGGATTTTCAATCCGCTGCTCTACCAACTGAGCTACTTGGCCGTAAGGAGGGCGCATTATAGCGGGGGAAGCCGGGGTACGCAACTGGAAAAGCGATTTTTCGAGAGATCGCTTCGCTCATCAACTGCCGATCGGCGGGGTTTGACGGTAGAGCTCGGAGTAGTCGTCCGGCGGCGGTTGCTGCTCTTCTGGCGGATGCCAGGCCGGGAAGAGGACGCGAGCAACGGCCCCTCTCCCCTTCGGATTTGGGCGCAGGCTGGCATGTGCATTGTGCTGCGTGGCGATTTCCTGGACGATGGCCAGACCGAGGCCGCTGCCTTCGGTGGTAGCGTCATCGACCCGATAGAAGCGCTCGAAGACCAATTCGGATTGCTCCTCGCTGATGCCAATCCCATCATCTTCGATTTCGAGCAGCACCGTGACCGGGTTGACCAACAAGCGACAGGTCACGTGGCCAGGAGCCGGCGTGTAACGAATGGCGTTGTCGATCAGGTTTTTCGCCAATTCGCGCAGCAGGAATGGGTTACCGCTGATCACCGCCGAGCCTTCGGCTTCGAAGCCGAGGTCGATCCCCTTGTCGATCGCCATCATCACCCAGTCTTCGACCACCTCGCGCATCAACTGAGCGAGGTCGAGCGGTTTATGCTGCTGCTGGGCCAACTCTCCACCCTCAGTACGGGCCAGGGTCAGCAACTGATTGACCAGGCGCCCTGCCCGGTCAACACCCGAAGCAATCTGACGCAGGGCATGCCGTAGCGCCTCCGGGTCTTTTTCGCGAATGGCGAATTGAGCTTGGGTTTTCAGGCCGGTGAGCGGCGTACGCATCTGGTGCGCCGCATCAGCGACAAAGCGTTGCTGCGCCTCGACGCTGCGCTTCATGCGCTCCAGCATCGCATTGAACGCCTCGACCAGGGGCTCCAGTTCTTCCGGTACGCGTCGGGTGGCGATTGGCGACAGATCGCCGGGGTCGCGCGCTTCAATGGTCGTCCGCAGCCGGGTCAGCGGACGCAAGCCACGCGACAGGCCGAACCACACCAGCATGACGGCCAACGGAATGATGATGAACTGCGGCAGGATCACGCTAGCCACGATCTTGTTGGCCAACTGTGTCCGCTTTTCCGTAGTCTCGCCGACCTCGATCAATACCCAGGTCGTGCGCGGCATATCGGCCTCGGCCAGATACATGTAGGCGATACGCAGGTCCTGGCCGTTGAAGTCGGCATCCCGCATGTAGATTTCGCTCGGCACTTCTTCAGCCTGTGGCGTGCCCTCAGGCATCGGCAGATCCTTGTCGCCGGCCAGCAACTTGCCGTTCGGCATCACGACGTGGAAATAGACGCTATCCGTTTCATCGGCCCGAAGCAGGGCACGCGCCGAGGCGGGCAGGCTGAGTACCGGCCGGCCATTGACCAGCTTGACCTGGCGCGCGATGGCCGCGACGTGCTCGCGCAAGGCCTGGTCGTAAGGAAAGTTGGCGACGTTGTTGGCGAAGTAGTGCGTGAAAGCGATGGAAAGCGGCCAGACGAACAACAACGGCGCCAGCATCCAGTCGAGAATCTCGCCGAAAAGCGAGCGCTCGGTCTCGGATGTCGCGGCGCCGGGATTAGTCGCCTTGCGGGCGCTCAAGGCAATATCCCAGGCCGCGTACGGTCGCGATCTTCACGCCGCCCGGCTCCAGCTTCTTGCGCAGACGATGTACATAGACCTCAATAGCGTTATGGCTGACTTCCTCGCCCCAGCCGCACAGGTGATCGACCAGCTGATCCTTGCTGACCAGACGCCCCATGCGCGACAGCAGCACTTCCAGCAAGCCGATTTCGCGCGCTGACAGATCGAGCGCCTGCCCCTGCAATTGGGCGACGCGACCGACCTGATCGTAAGACAAGGCGCCGCACTGGATGGTCGGGGAGGTTCCAGCCGAGCGACGGGTCAGGGCGCGCACGCGCGCCTCGAGTTCGGCCAGCTCGAAGGGCTTGACCATGTAGTCGTCCGCCCCGAGATCGAGCCCCTTGACGCGGTCGCCAGTACCGTCGAGCGCAGTCAGGATCAACACCGGCAACTGGGAATTTCGAGCGCGCAGTCGTTTCAGTACTTCCAGGCCCGGCATCTTGGGCAAGCCGAGATCGAGGATCAAAAGATCGTAAGAAACGGTCATCAAGGCAGTATCAGCCTCCAGACCATTGGGCGCCCAATCGACGGCGTAGCCCCCTTGTTTCAGCGAACGGGACAAGCCGTCCGCGATCATGGCATCGTCTTCTGCGATAAGAATGCGCATTCGGTAATTATTCCTTACCCGGCGTAAGATTTTTGTAAGCCAGCCGCATTATTCTGAACGGGCTGTTCTCCTTTTATGGTCTTTGGAGTCTGCGGCTCACGCTGCGACTCAGGGGGTGGCCTGAACCTGCACTAGGCAGCCCCCTACCGTCTTTTTCCCTTCCGCAAGTCTAGCAAATTATCCGCCCTGCGTTTGCCGCAGCGCACAATCACGTCCGTAACTTTCAGTCCACCTGACTGCTGCGGTGCACTGCCTGTTTTGGGCAAAAACCGTAGACGAAAAAAAGCCCGGGAGCGACCCGGGCTTTTGGCACTTGGCCTTGTCGAACTGATTAGTGGGCGCTGGCAGCAGCGGCACCAACACCGGTTTCGGAACGGGTTTCCTGATCCAGGTACAGAGCACGCTCCTTGGCAGCCTGTTCGCTGTTGTCCAGGATGGAGAACAACCAGATACCGACGAAGCCGATGGTCATGGAGAACAGAGCCGGCGAGGTGTAGGGGAACCAGGCGGAACCCTTCGGATTACCCATGACGGCTTCCCAGATGGACGGGGAAACGACGGTCAGGCCAACCGAGGAGATCAGACCCAGGAAGCCACCGATCACGGCGCCACGAGTCGTACAGTTCTTCCACAGCACGGACATGAAGAGGACCGGGAAGTTGGCCGATGCGGCGATGGCGAAGGCCAGGGACACCATGAAGGCGATGTTCTGCTTTTCGAAGGCGATACCCAGAACCACAGCGATCACACCGAGCACCAGGGTGGTGATACGGGAAACGCGCAGTTCGGCGGCGGAATCGGCCTTGCCTTCCTTGAACACGGTGGCGTACAGGTCATGCGACACAGCGGAAGCACCGGACAGGGTCAGACCGGCAACCACAGCCAGGATGGTGGCGAAAGCAACCGCGGAGATGAAGCCGAGGAAGACGTTACCGCCGACAGCGTTGGCCAGGTGGATAGCAGCCATGTTGCCGCCGCCCTTCAGAGCGCCCTTGGCGTCCAGGAAGGTCGGGTCGGTCAGCACGAAGGTGATGGCGCCGAAACCGATGATGAAGGTCAGAATGTAGAAGTAACCGATCCAGGTGGTTGCCCAGAACACGGACTTGCGGGCTTCCTTGGCGGACGGCACGGTGAAGAAGCGCATCAGGATGTGCGGCAGACCGGCGGTACCAAACATCAGGGCCATACCGAAGGAGATGGCGGAGATCGGATCCTTCACGAAGTTACCCGGGCCCATGATGGACAGACCCTTCTTGGCAGCATCGGCGGCAACGGCAGCATCGACGGTCGTCGGATCGGCGCCGGCCTTGATGGCAGCGGCAGCCAGTTCCTTACCGGCCAGGGCGGACTTGATCTCAACGGCCTTGGCGAACATCGCTTCCGGGCTGAAGCCGAACTTGGCCAGCACCATGAAAGCCATGAAAGAAGCACCAGCCAGCAGCAGGATGGCCTTGATGATCTGCACCCAGGTGGTGGCGGTCATACCACCGAACAGCACGTAAACCATCATCAGCACGCCGACGATGACCACAGCCATCCAGTATTCCAGACCGAAGAGCAGCTTGATCAGCTGACCGGCACCGACCATCTGAGCGATCAGATAGAAGGCGACGACGACCAGCGTGCCGGTAGCAGCAAAGGCGCGGATCGGGGTCTGCTTGAAGCGGTAGGCAGCAACGTCAGCGAAGGTGAACTTGCCGAGGTTACGCAGGCGTTCCGCCATCAGGAAGGTGATGATCGGCCAGCCGACGAGGAAGCCGATCGAGTAGATCAGGCCATCGTAGCCGTTGGCCATCACCGCGGCGGAAATACCGAGGAAGGAAGCGGCGGACATGTAGTCACCCGCGATGGCCAGACCGTTCTGGAAGCCGGTGATGCCACCGCCGGCGGTGTAGAAGTCGGCCGCAGACTTGGTCTTGGAAGCAGCCCACTTGGTGATGTACAGCGTTGCGGCAACGAAGATGCCGAACATGATGATGGCCGTCCAGTTGGTTGCCTGCTTTTCAGCCTGACCGAGGTCGGCACCCGCGGCATACGCGGCGCCAACGGCGGCTAGCAATGCGATACCGCCTGCCAGTTGCTTGAGGATATTCGGCATTACTTGGCCTCCTGAATAATTTGTTCCTTGAGCGCGTCGAACTCGGTGTTCGCGCGACGGACGTAGATACCGGTAATGATGATCGTGAACAGGATCACGCCCACACCAATGGGAATACCCACCGTGGTGACGCCGGTAGAGCCCAAGGGGGCTGCCAGGAAGGCCTTATTGAAGGCAACCAGGGCGATAAATCCGTAATAAACAATCAGCATCAGGATCGTCATGATCCAGCCGTAGCTATTACGAGTGCTTACCAATTGCTGGTATTTCGGGTTGGCCCGAATTTTCTCGTAGGTGTCGTTATGCATCGATTTGCTCCTCAGACTTTTGGTTATAGAGGCATTGCTGCGGAGCTTAATGTAGGGACCGGGACTTACACCTAACTTACAGTGTGAAATCCGTTTCACAAAAGTGAATGGCGTGTTTCCGTCATATTTGAAAAACCGCCTTTTTGCCACGTGCACCGCAGCAAAGAAAAAGCCCCGCACAAGGCGGGGCTTCGTTGAGCTGAGAGGCTCGAGCGGGTATTACATACCCATGCCCATGCCGCCCATGTCGCCCATGCCGCCCATCGGGGGCATGGCCGGCTTGTCTTCGGCCAGCTCGGCAACCATGCACTCGGTCGTCAGCATCAGGCCGGCAACGGAAGCAGCGTTCTGCAGGGCGGTACGGGTAACCTTGGTCGGGTCCAGAACACCCATTTCGACCATGTCGCCGTATTCGCCGGTAGCAGCGTTGTAACCGTAGTTACCCTTGCCGCGAACGACCTTGTCAACCACGACGGACGGCTCGTCGCCGGCGTTGCCGACGATTTCGCGCAGCGGAGCTTCCATGGCCTTCAGGATCAGCTTGATGCCGGCGTCCTGGTCATGGTTGTCGCCCTTCAGCTTGGCGATGTTGGCACGGGCACGCAACAGGGCGACGCCGCCACCGGCGACGATGCCTTCTTCAACGGCAGCACGGGTAGCGTGCAGGGCGTCTTCGACGCGTGCCTTCTTTTCCTTCATTTCGACTTCGGTGGCAGCGCCAACCTTGATGACGGCAACGCCGCCAGCCAGCTTGGCAACACGCTCCTGCAGCTTTTCGCGGTCGTAATCGGAGGTCGCTTCCTCGATCTGGACGCGGATCTGCTTGACGCGGGCTTCGATCGAAGCGGCATCGCCAGCACCGTCGATGATGGTGGTGTTTTCCTTGGCGATTTCGACACGCTTGGCCTGGCCCAGATCCTTCAGGGTGGCCTTTTCCAGGGACAGACCGGTCTCTTCGGAGATGACGGTACCGCCGGTCAGGATGGCGATGTCTTCCAGCATGGCCTTGCGACGGTCGCCGAAGCCCGGGGCCTTGACGGCGACGGTCTTCAGGATGCCACGGATGTTGTTCACCACCAGGGTGGCCAGCGCTTCGCCATCGACGTCTTCGGCGATGATCAGCAGCGGACGGGAAGCCTTGGCGACTTGTTCCAGAACCGGCAGCAGGTCACGGATGTTCGAGATCTTCTTGTCGAAGAGCAGGACGAACGGGTTGTCGAGCAGGGCGATCTGCTTGTCCGGGTTGTTGATGAAGTACGGGGACAGGTAGCCGCGGTCGAACTGCATGCCTTCGACGACGTCGAGTTCGTTGTTCAGGGACTTGCCGTCTTCAACGGTGATGACGCCTTCCTTGCCGACCTTCTCCATGGCTTCGGCGATGATGTTGCCGATCGAAGCGTCGGAGTTGGCGGAGATGGAACCGACCTGGGCGATTTCCTTGGTCGTGGTGCAGGGCTTGGAGATGCCCTTCAGTTCTTCGATGGTGGCGGCGACAGCCTTGTCGATACCGCGCTTCAGGTCCATCGGATTCATGCCGGCGGCCACGTACTTCATGCCTTCGCGAACGATGGCCTGGGCCAGCACGGTCGCGGTGGTGGTGCCGTCACCGGCGATGTCGGAGGTCTTGGAAGCGACTTCCTTGACCATCTGGGCGCCCATGTTGGCGAACTTGTCCTTCAGTTCGATTTCCTTGGCGACGGAAACGCCGTCCTTGGTGACGGTCGGGCCGCCGAAGGAACGCTCGAGCACGACGTTGCGGCCCTTCGGACCGAGGGTGACCTTGACTGCGTCGGCCAGGATGTTGATGCCTTCGACCATGCGGGCGCGGGCGGAATCACCGAATTTGACTTCTTTGGCTGCCATTTAATAGCTCCTGATATTTATCTGTTGAGAAGGTCGGCTACAGAATTACTTCTGCAGGACACCCATGATGTCTTCTTCACGCATGACCAGAACTTCCTGGCCATCGACCTTGACGGCCTGACCGGCGTACTTGCCGAACAGCACACGATCGCCGACCTTGACGTCGAGAGCGATGTGCTTGCCGTTGTCGTCACGCTTGCCCGGGCCGACGGCCAGGACTTCGCCCTGATCCGGCTTCTCGCCGGCGGAATCGGGGATGACGATGCCGGAAGCGGTGGTGCGCTCGGCTTCGACGCGCTTGACGATCACACGGTCGTGCAAAGGACGGATGTTCATGAGGATGACTCCTAATCAAGTGTTTACAACAAATTGGAAATTGGCCGGCCCGAAGGCGCGGGCCCGGAAGGGGCAAACTGTTAGCACTCGCTCCCGGTGAGTGCTAATAATAGGGGCGCCCCCCCGCTATTTCAAGTCGACCGGTGTAAATATCTTCGGTCGCTTCCTTCTTCTCGTCGTCGCCAACCATCCGTGCTCGCGCCAAATCGCCTTTCGGAACGCGGCCAAAGCCCTGCCTGACGGTCGTTCGAGCGGGGCGACGGCGTTTTACATTCCTTCGCAATTCGCCCTTGATATCGATGCTACTATCACGAAACGCATAGATTTACATTTATTTAATCGCTTTACCTAAGTTTAATTACAGACTCTTTTCCCCGAGCCCCGCCAGCGTTCGGAACCCCATAGAATGAAAAAAAACCTGCCTGTCACCAACGTCGAACAGCCTTACCCCAAAGGCCAATACCTGGTTTCGAAGACTGACCTCAAGGGCGCACTCATTTACGCCAACGATGTCTTCATCAAGCTCTCCGGCTTCACCTGGGAAGAATTGAAAGGCCAGAACCACAACATCGTCCGCCACCCCGACATGCCGCCCCAGGCCTTCGAGGATCTCTGGCGCACGGTCAAGTCAGGCTACCCGTGGAAAGGTCTCGTCAAGAACCGCTGCAAGAATGGCGACTACTACTGGGTCGAAGCCTTCGTCGTACCGATCCGGAAAGACGACAAGATCGTCGGCTACATGTCGGTCCGCTCCGAGCCATCGCGCCAGGCGGTTGCCCAGGCCGAATCCCTCTACAAGCAATTGAATGCCAGCGGCGCCAAGCTGAATACGACACCGCCGCTAAACAAACGGATCAGCATGAAGGCTCGCCTGGGTGCCCTGCTGGCCAGCACCTTGCTGATTCTCGGCAGCGTCGCCCTGCTCAGTTCGCAAGGGCTCAAGCAGTCCGACCAGGCTCTGGCCGACGCCTACGAAAAGCACATGACGCCATCGCTGGCAGTCGGCAAGATGATCGACCGCATCGCCGACAACCGAGCACAACTGATGCTTGCCCTGCAGCACAACCCGGCCAATCCGCTGAGCAAGCTGCATGATCATCCCCTGCAGATGCATCTCGACGCCATCGACAAGAACCGACAGCTCAACGCCGAACTGATCAAGCAGTACGAACAAGGCACCGCCGGGGCTGAGCCGCTGCCGGCCGCCAAGGATTTCTTCGCGGCACGCGACCGCCTGCGCAGCGAAGGCACCTCGCCAAGCATCGAGGCATTGCAAAAAGGCGACTACGAGAAAGCCCAGCTCCTGTTACTGACCAAGGTCAATCCGCTGTTCAAGGAGGTCAGCAATCATGCGGAAGCCCTTGAGCAACAGATGTCGGAACGCGGCAAAAAGGCTTACCAGACCGCTCAGGAGCGTTCCAACCATATCGTCAACCTGAACATCACGGCCTGCATTATCGGAGCCTTGATCGTCGCCCTGGGCGGCTGGCTGCTGCTCCGCTCGTTGAGCGGCAAGATGCAGCGCATCGTGCATCACTTCAGCCGCATGGGCCAGGGCAACCTGGCCGACGAGGTGGACATCACCCATCGCGACGAAGCCGGCAAGGCGCTGACCGAACTGGCCGCCATGCAGGTCAGCCTGAAGGTCATGCTCGACGAGATTCGCGCCGCCAGCCAATCGATCGAGCAGGATGCACACAAGGTCGAATGGCAGACGGCCAACGTCGTCGACCAATCCGAGCAGCAGCGCGAACGCGCCGCCAGCGTTGCCGCGGCGACCGAGGAATTCGCCCAGTCGGTGCGCGGCGTTGCCGAATCGGCCAACGAGGCGGCGGAGGCCGCCACCGAGGCGCAGACCCAGGTTTCCTCCGCACAGGACAGCATGAACCAGAGCATGGCCGCCACCGGCCGTGTCGTCGAGGCCGTGCAGCACTCCAGCGAGACCATCCAGGAACTGAACCAGGCCATCGCCAAGATCGGCGACATCACCAAGGTCATCCGCGAAATCGCCGACCAGACCAACCTGCTTGCCCTCAACGCCGCCATCGAAGCGGCACGGGCCGGCGAGGCCGGGCGCGGTTTTGCCGTCGTTGCCGACGAGGTGCGCAAGCTGGCCGAACGCACCGCCACCTCGACCTCGGATATCTCCAACAACGTCGCCGAAATCCGCCAGGTGACCGACACTGCCGTCAGCTCGATGGAGGCCGCAGTCAAGGAAGTCGAGGAAGGCATCACGCTGATCCGCGAGAGCGGCGCTGGCCTGAACCGCATCACGGAAAGCAGCCGGCACGTGACCGGCATGTCGCGCGATATCGCCAGTGCCGCCAACGAGCAGGCCATGGCCAGCGAAACTGTGGCACACAACATGGAGCGCGTCGCCGAACTGGTCGACAACAACATGGAAGCCGCCAGCCAGGCCAAGAATGCCGTCGATTCGCTGGTCAAGTCGGCCGGCTACCTGAACCGCATCATCGGTCGCTTCAAGATTTCGAACTGAAGCTCACCGACGCGCATTTAGAATGGGGGGCTACGGCCTCCCTTTTCATTTGCCGATGCTGACCAAACGACTCGCCGCCCTCGCCCTTTTCCTCTTTGCCCGCAGCGCGCTGGCCGACGGCCTGCCGCCGGAAGTGCTCAAAGCGCTGAAAGCGGCGCAGATCCCCGCCGCCAACGTCGCCGTCGTCGTCCAAGCGGTCGATGCCGCCACGCCGCTGGTCGCCCACCGCGCCACACAGGCGATGAACCCGGCCTCGGTCATGAAACTGGTCACCACCTACGCCGCACTCGACCTGCTGGGCCCGGCCTATACCTGGAAAACCACGGCGTGGACCGATGCTGCTTCGGTGGACGGCGTATTAAGCGGAAATTTGTACCTGAAGGGCAGTGGCGACCCGCGCTTCGCCATCGAACACCTGTGGGCATTGCTCCGCCAGGCGCGCACGCGCGGCGTGCAGCACATTGGAGGCGACATCGTGCTCGACCGCAGCGCCTTCAACGTCCCGGCCATCGACCCCGGCGCCTTCGACGACAAGCCGATGCGCCCGTACAACGTCGGTCCGAACGGCCTGCTGATCAACTTCCAGGCCCTGCGATTCAGCCTGCAGCCTGGCAACGGCCAACCCAAAGTATTGATGGAGACGCCGAGCGATGGCCTGCGCGTCGACAATCGCCTGCGCCCGGGCGACGGCCAGTGCGGCAGCGACTGGAAGGATCGCATCGAAACCCGGCTGATTCCGGAAGCCGGCGGCCAGCGTCTCGAGTTCACCGGCACTTACTCGCCCTTGTGCGGCGAGCGCACGCTCAACCTCGCCCCCTTGCCGGCCGATGGTCAGGCCGGCGGCCTGATCCGCGCCTTGTGGAAGGAACTGGGCGGGACGCTGGCCGGCCAGGTGCGCAGCGGCAACGTGCCGGCCGGCGCCATGCTGCTGACGCAAACCGACTCGGCCCCGCTGGCCGACATCGTGCGCGACATCAACAAGTTCTCGAACAACGTCATGGCTCGCCAGGTTTTCCTGACCCTGGGCAATGACAGCGCACCGGCCACCGCCGAGCGTGCCCGTCAGCGCGTGAGCGACTGGCTGGCCGGACGCGGCCTGCGTTTTTCCGAACTGGTGCTCGACAACGGCTCCGGCTTGTCGCGCAGCGAACGGATCAGCGCCGGCAGCCTGAACCAGTTGCTGCTGGACGCCTGGCTCAACCCGGTGATGCCGGAGTTCGTCTCCAGCATGCCCATCGTCGGCATCGACGGCACGATGAAGAAGCGCCTAAACGGCTCCTCGGCCACCGGCCGCGCCCACATCAAGACCGGCACGCTGGACAGCGTGAAGACCGCCGCCGGCTACGCGCTGGACGCACAAGGCCGGCGCTACGCCGTCGTCTTCCTGATCAACCACCCGCGCTCTGCGCTCGGCAGTGCAGCCATCGACGCCCTGCTTGTCTGGGTCGCCCAACGCCGTGTCGGCGAGAAAGCACCGTCGCTGGCCAATGAGTGAGCGCCCACCGCTACCGACCGCCGTACTCGCTGCCGCCGGCCTGAACCGCCAGCATGTCTTCGATCTCGCCGCCCTGCCGGACGACATCGTCAGCCGCCTTGAGCTTGAACCCGGCGAACGGCAATTGATCCTGGTCGGCCACGGCGGCCGCCGCCTTTGGGAGTGCGTGCAGGCCGCCCAACTGCCCGGCCCCGATCCGATCGACGACTACACGGTCGCCACCTTGCAACGCTGGTTCGCTGCCCATGCGCCGAACCAGCGCTACCGCATCCTCTACCCCGGCGACTCCCCCATCGGCCTGCAGGCCCTTGGCCAGCTCGCTGGCTGGCATTCACCTTCGCCCTTCATGGTCGGGGTCGATCCGGAATGGGGCAGCTGGTATGCCTATCGCGCCGTCGTCGTCGCCGACACTGATTTTTGCCCTTCCGAGGCAGTGCACCGCAGCAGTCCCTGTTCGAGTTGCCCAAACTCGCCTTGCATCGCCGCCTGCCCGGCCAAGGCGCTGGCCGGCGGCCAATTCAACCTGGAAACCTGCAGCCGCTACCGGCTGCGCCCCGAATCTGCCTGTGCCCACGGCTGCCTGGCGCGCCAGGCCTGCCCGATCGGCGCCGAACATCGCTACGACGAAGCGCAGATTCACCACAGCTACAGCCGCTCGCTCGCCGTACTGCATCGCTACTACAGATAGTAGTGGTCTAGGTCGCATCCGATAGCGGACGATGAATCGGGCCGACCTCGCCGAGCAGCCAAGGCACTTCGAAACAACACGGCATCCCGCGGTGGCCAGTCAGGCAAAAATATATTTCTCAGGCAAAATCGCCCTACCCCAACACGCCCAATAAAAATCATGCACTCCACCCTGCTTTTCCTCCACCTCGCCGGCGTCGTCGTCTGGGTCGGCGGCATGTTCTTCGCCCATTTCTGCCTGCGTCCGGTCGCCGCAGCGCAACTGCAGCCACCGCAGCGCCTGCCGCTGCTGGCCGGCGTGCTTGGGCGCTTCTTCGCGGCGGTATCGCTGGCCATCGTCGCCATCCTGCTTTCCGGATTTGCCCTGCTGCACTCCGCCGGCACCGGCCAGGCGCCGTGGCATTGGCACCTGATGATGGCCATTGGTCTGGTCATGACCGTGATCTTCGCTGTCATTCGCTACGTGCATTACCGCGCCCTGAGCGAGGCGGTCGAGGCGAGCGACTGGCCGACCGGCGGCGCGGCGATGAATCGCATTCGCCAACTGGTGCTGATCAATCTCTGCCTCGGCGCCCTGACCGTAGCAGTGGCCAAGCTGGGCAACCTGCTGGCGTGAACGACGAAGCGCTAAAGATGTCGGATCGCTCTACCAGCCACAGCCTGTTCGAGGATGCGCAATCCCTGCTCGTCGCCCCGCTGTTTTTCGCCTTCACGGTACTGCTCTTCCGCGAGGCAGGGCTACTCACCGGCGGTACGGTCGGCATCGCCTTCCTGATCCATTACGCCAGCGGCTGGGCGCTGGGGCCGGTGCTCTTCGCCATCAACGTGCCCTTCTACGCGCTGGCACTGCGCGCCATGGGCAAGGCATTCACCCTCAAGACCTTCATCGCGGTGAGCCTGCTGTCGATCTACTCGGAGTGGCTGCCCAAACTGGTCAGCTTTGCCAGCCTGGATCGCTTGTTCGCCGCCATCATGGGCGGCTTCCTGGCCGGCATCAGCCTGCTGATGCTGATTCGCCACAAATCCAGCCTGGGGGGTTTAGGTATCCTGGTGATCCATTTGCAGAACACGCGCGGCTGGCGTGCCGGCAAGCTGCAGATGGCGGCCGACTGCCTGATCCTGGGCGCCGCCATCTTCGTGCGCGATCCGGTCAGCGTCGGCCTGTCGATTGTCGGCGCACTGGCGCTCAATCTGGTCATCGCAGTCAACCACAAGGCCGGCCGATACATGGGCAACTGAGGCCCGTCAGTCGAGATACTTTTGCAGGAAAAGGGCGTGCCCGGCCTGCGGGTCGAGCACGTAAGGCGCAAAACCGGCGCGCTCGTAGGAGGCCAAGGCCCGCGTGTTGTTGGACAACACTTCCAGCGTCAGCTTGCAGCAGCCGATCTCTCGCGCCCGCTGTTCGGCCCAGCCGAGCAAGGCCTGTCCGATGCCCTGGCCGCGCACCTCGGCGTGCGTCACGATGTCGTGGATGTTCAGCAAAGGCTTGGCGGCAAAGGTGGAGAAGCCGGCAAAGCAGTTGATCAGGCCGACCGCATTTTTGCCCGAAAAAGCCAGTGCACCGTGGAAGGTGGGCAGATCGGCCAGTTCGCGCACGAGATTGACCTTGGCGTAAGCGGAGAGGCCCGTGCCGCCGCCCATCGGGTCCTGCGCGTAGTGGTCGAGAAGATCCAGCCAAGCGGCCGCCTGCGCAGGGTCGTGCAGATCGACCGCCGCAACGCGCAGGCTCATAGCCCCAGCTCGCCCCACAGGCGATCGACGCGCTGCTTCACGGCGGCATCCATGACAATGGGCGTTCCCCATTCACGCGTCGTTTCGCCCGGCCACTTGTTGGTGGCGTCGATACCCATCTTGGAACCGAGACCGGCGACCGGGCTGGCGAAGTCGAGGTAATCAATCGGCGTGTTGTCGACCAGCGTGGTATCGCGCACGGCGTCGAAGCGCGTGGTCATCGCCCAGATCACTTCCTTCCAGTCGCGGATGTCGATGTCGTCATCGACCACGACGATAGTCTTGGTGTACATGAACTGTCGCAGGAAGGACCAGATGCCGAACATGATGCGCTTGGCGTGGCCGGGGTAGGCCTTCTTGATGCTGACGATGGCCATGCGGTACGAGCAGCCTTCCGGCGGCAGATAGAAATCGACGATTTCCGGATACTGCTTCTGCAACAGCGGCACGAACACTTCGTTCAGCGCCACGCCAAGCACCGCCGGCTCGTCGGGCGGCTTGCCGGTGTAGGTGCTGTGGTAGATCGGGTTCTGGCGCATGGTGATGCGCTCGATGGTGAATACCGGGAATTCGGCCTGCTCGTTGTAGTAGCCGGTGTGGTCGCCGTACGGCCCTTCGAGCGCCATTTCGCCGGGGTGGATCACCCCTTCAAGCACGATTTCGGCCGAGGCCGGCACCTGCAGGGTCGAACCGAGGCATTGCGTCAGCTCGGTCTTGCCGCCGCGCAAGAGGCCGGCGAACTGGTATTCGGACAGCGAATCGGGCACCGGCGTCACGGCGCCGAGGATGGTTGCCGGGTCGCAACCAAGCACCACGGCCACCGGGAATGGCTGACCGGGGTTGGCCAGCTGGTGCTCACGAAAATCCAGCGCGCCGCCGCGATGTGCCAGCCAGCGCATGATGACCTTGTTCGGCCCCAGGACCTGCTGGCGATAGATGCCGAGATTCTGGCGATTCTTGTGCGGCCCGCGCGTCACCACCAGGCCCCAGGTGATCAGCGGCGCGATGTCGCCCGGCCAGCAGTGCTGGATCGGTAGCCTGGCCAGATCGACGTCCTTGCCTTCCCAGACGATCTCCTGACACGGCGCCGAAGACACCTTCTTCGGCGCCATGTTGAGCACCTGCTTCAACACCGGCAGCTTTTCCCAGGCATCTTTCAGCCCCTTGGGCGGCTCGGGCTCCTTCAAAAAAGCGAGCAGCTTGCCGACTTCGCGCAATGCCTGCACAGATTCCTCGCCCATGCCCAGCGCCACACGCTTCGGCGTGCCGAACAGGTTGGTCAGCACCGGCATGTCGTGCCGGCGCTCGCCGGTCCTGGCGTTTTCGAACAACAAGGCCGGGCCGCCGGCGCGCAGTATGCGGTCGCCGATCTCGGTCATTTCGAGATGGGTGTCGACCGGAACGGCGATGCGCTTCAGCTCGCCGCTCTTTTCCAGTTGCGACATGAAGTCGCGCAGATCGTGGTATTTCATCGGATTCGGTAGGAATAGTGGCAGGCGACGCAAGCGCCCGTCAGGTTGGGCAGCAAGGCCATCGCCTTGGCGCGGTCGCCGGCCTTGGCGGCGGCGGCGAAATCGCTCGAGGCCTGGTGGCCGTCCATGCCGATGCCGTGCATGGCGGGCGGCATGTGTGGGCCGGGGCGGGCCTCGAAGGGCTTGCTGCGGTGTTTGCCCATAGCCGACTTGCCCAGCTTGGCTTCGGCCACCTCGCCGGCCTCCTGCCATTTTTCGGCCGCGACCAGCGACAGGATTTCATTGAGCGCGGCGACGTTGCCGAGCATTTCCTCACGCAACGCCTCCTGCGCCGCCGGCGGCAAAGGGGCCAGTTGGCGCGCATCCTCGGCGACTGCTGCGGTGCACAGAGCAAAAAGGGCAAAAACCAAGGCGCGCATCAGACCCCCCGGTTACTGATCAGAAAGTCGACGACGATACCAACAAAGATGGCGGCACCAACCCAGTTGTTGTGCAGGAAGGCCTTGAAGCAGGCCATGCGCTCGCGGCCGCGAATCCAGGTGTAATGCACGCCCATGATCCCGGCGGCGACCGCCAGGCCGGCGAAGAAGGCGATCCCCATGTTCAGCGTCCAGCCGATCCAGCCAATGATGGCCAGCGTCACTGCGTAGCAGGCCATCACCGCCACCACATCGAAACGCCCAAAGGTGATGGCCGAAGTCTTGATGCCGATCTTCAGGTCATCATCGCGATCCACCATGGCGTACTCGGTGTCGTAGGCCACCGCCCAGAACACATTGGCCAGCAACAGCCACCACGCCTCGCCCGGTACCGAGTCGAGATGCGCCGCATAGGCCATCGGGATACCAAAGCCGAAGGCGATGCCGAGGTAGGCCTGTGGAATGGCGAAAAAGCGCTTGGTGAACGGGTAGCTTGCCGCCAGGAAAACCGCCGGCACGGAAAGCCAGATCACCAGCGTATTGCCCAGCGCCAGCACCAGCGCGAAGGAACAGAGGCAAAGCACGGCGAACAGCGCCAACGCCTCCTTGGTCGTCACCCGCCCGGCGGTCAGCGGGCGTTCCTTGGTACGCTCGACGTGCTTGTCGAAATCGCGGTCGGCATAGTCGTTGATGACGCAACCGGCCGAGCGCATCAGCACGGTACCGAGGCAGAAGATCCACACGACGATCCAGTTTGGCCGGCCAAGCGCCGACAACCACAGCGCCCACAGCGTCGGCCAGAGCAGCAACAGAATGCCGATCGGCTTGTCGAGCCGCATCAGCTTTTCGTAGAGATCGATTTTTTCCTTGAAAGCAGGCCAATTCATAGTGGCGCGATTTTACCCTGCCGGCCGGCGAGCGGCGGGCCTATCTCGGCTGGGCCATGACCGGTACTTACCCTTTGTTACACTTGGCTGTCGGCAGCGCGGCCTCATGCTGCGTTAAACGAACACAGACAACAATTCCCAGGAGAGAATCATGAAACGCTTTCTGCTCGCTGCCGGGCTGGCCGTAGCCGCCTTCGCCGCCCAGGCGCAGGTGTCGGTCAGCATCGGCCAGCCCGGCTTCTACGGCCGCCTCGATATCGGCGGCTTTCCCGCCCCGCCGGTGCTCTTCCCGCAGCCCATCCTGATCGAGCGCGTCCCGGTCAGCCGCCCGCCAATCTATCTGCGCGTCCCCCCCGGCCATGCCAAGCATTGGAAGAAGCATTGCCATGCCTACCACGCCTGCGGCGAACGCGTCTATTTTGTTCAGGATGGCTGGTATCAGCGCGAATATGTGCCGCGCTACGCCGAACGTCACCATCACGACTACGACCGGCGCGATTACTACCGCGACGACCGCCGTCGTGACGATTACCACCGCGATGACTATCGCCGTGGCGACGATGACGACCGTGGTCGCGGCCATGGCCACGGGCACGGCCACCGCCACTAAGCGCCGACCCACAATATGACCGCCCCGGAAGGCAGCCCGCCCTCCGGGGCGTTTTGTTTATTGGACGGCGGCGCGGCGGGCCTGTTGCCAGGCCACCACCACCTGGCCGGAATGCGCCAGGATGGCTTGGTAACGCTCCTGCGGCAGCGCATGGCGTAGCGAGGCGAAAAGTTGCTGTGTCGTTTCCTGGGCTAGCGCCGAAGCCGCCGACTCATCGGAGAGCAGCGCGATCTGAATGCTGGCCAGGGCATCGGCCAGCATGCGCCAGCCCAGTTCCGGCATCTGCTTCTCCAGGGCCAACATCATGCTGCCCAGCGGCTGCAGGATAGCTTCGGCCTGTGCCTGGGTTTCGCAGGCGATCATGGCGTGCCACAAGGCCACATGGATGGCGCGGCGCAAATCGACCTTGAAATCGACGGCATCAAATTCGACCTCGGCCAACTGCTGGAAATATTGCTGGAACAGGCTGTCGCCCCTGGCGTCGAGCCGCCCGCGCAGGCTGCCGAGCAAGGTGGTCAGGGCCGGAATGGCGGCCAGCTTGAACGCCTGGGTGTAGGCCACACCCCATTGGTCGAGGCCGGAAATCAGCAATGCCAGGCGCAGCGCCAGCCCTTCATCGCTGCCAGCCGCCTTGCACCAGTTGAAGCAACGCTCGCCGACCTCGGCCAGCACCTTCTCGTCGTCGCCGGCATCGGCCATCACCGCCTGCCGGAAAACGCCGGCAAACACGTCCTGCACCATGCGCGCTGCCAGGCGCTGGGTATCGGCATTGGCCAACGGAGCAAACTGGTCGGCAGGAATCTGAAAGGGGGCAGAGGAAGTCATCGCGGACAGGAATCGGGCAAAACCGGCATTTTACCGGCCGCAACAATCCTGCCACCAGCCAAACCTGATGGCAGCGTCAATGGCTGCGCGCCGTTTATCCCAATATACTGACGGACAAGCTTCAACAACAAACAGAGTCTCATGCGCCCCAACGCACCGTTTTACCGCCGCAAACGCTGGATCGCCGGCGGCCTGCTCCTTGCCCTCCTGGCCGGTGCCGGCTTTTGGGTCGCCGATGAAATCGAAACGTCCGAACTGCAGGCGCGCGAAATCAGCCAGTTTGCCGCGACGCTGACTTACCAAATGGTCGACGGCGCGAGCCCGTCCATCCGCTTCCCGACGCATGGCCCGTTCGACGAACGCATGGGTTACCGCCGCCTGCCCGACCTCACCGCCCGCCTGAGCGGGGCCGGTTATACCCTGACCCGCCAGGCCAGTTTCTCGCCGGCGCTGGTCGATTACGTCGAGCAAGGCTACTTCCCGCCCTACCGCGAGAAAGCGCTGGCCGGCCTGAATGTCGGCGATTGCCGCGGCGAGGCGCTCTACCGCTTCCGCTACCCCTACCGCGCCTACGCCAATTTCGAAGCCGTGCCCAAGCGCGTTGCCGATGCGCTGACCTTCATCGAGAACCGCGACCTGCTCGACGAAACACGGCCGAAAATGAACCCGGCGGTCGAGTGGGTACGTTTCGCCCGTGCCGTGCTCGGTCGTATCGGCCGGCTGGTCGATGAGGATTTCGATGCGCCCGGCGGCAGCACGCTGGCAACGCAGATCGAGAAATACCGTCATTCGCCCAACGGCGTGACGCCGGATGCCCAGGAAAAACTGCGCCAGATGATCTCGGCCAGCGTCCGCGCCTACCGCGACGGCGAAGAAACACTGCCGGCCAGGCGCCGCCTGCTGCTCGATTACCTGAACACCGTCCCGCTCTCGGCTGCGCCCGGCTTCGGTGAGGTCAATGGCCTGGGCGACGGCCTGTGGGTGTGGTTCGCCGCCGATTTCGACAGCGTCAATCTACTGCTGGCCGCCCCCGAAGCCAGCGGACCGCAACTCGCCGAGCAAGGCAAGGCCCTGCAGCAGGTCGTTGCCCTGATGATCGCCCACCGCCGGCCGAGCTACTACCTGTCGGCCAAGGGCCGGGACGACTTGCGCCAGCTGACCTCCAGCCATATCCGCCTGCTCGCCCAGCACAACCTGATCGGGCCGGCGCTGCGCGACGCGGCGCTGGCCGTGCCGCTCGAATTCCGCAACCTGGCGACCAACCCCGCGCAGCAGCCGGCCGATGCCGGCAAGGGCGCCATGGCCATCCGCAACCGGCTGGCCGGCCAGCTCGGCACCTCGCTGTACGAACTGGACCGCCTCGATGGCGAAATCGCCACGACGCTCGACCGTAACCTGCAGGCGAAGGTCACCGATTTCCTGGAAAGCCTGTCGGATGCGGGCAACGCCCGCCGCGAAGGCCTGCTCGGCGAACGCATGCTCGACCCGGCCACCTTGGGCGCCGTGCGCTACAGCTTCAACCTGGTCGAGAGCACGCCGGCCGGCAACCGCGTGCGCGTGCAGACCGACACCACCGACCAGCCGCTCGACATCAACGAAGGCAGCAAGCTCGAACTCGGTTCCACCGCCAAGCTGCGCGTGCTGACCACCTACCTCGAAATCGTCGCCGAACTGCACCAGCGCTACGCCGAGATGCCGGCCGACGAGTTGCGCAAGCAGCCGGTGGAAGCACGCGACCACATCAGCCGCTGGGCCATCGACTACCTGCTGTCGGCCAAGGACAAGGCGTTGCCGGCCATGTTGCAGGCGGCGCTGGCGCGCAGCTATTCGGCCAGCCCGGAAGAGGAGTTCTTCACCGGCGGCGGCGTCCATAGCTTCAACAACTTCCGCAAGGAAGACAACGGCCGCGTGCCGACCGTGCGCGAGGCGCTGCAGGGCTCGATCAACCTGCCCTTCGTGCGCCTGATGCGCGACGTGGTGCGCTACGCCATGTACCAGGTGCCGGGCAGCAGCGCGCAGTTGCTGCAAAAGGCCGGCGACCCGCGCCGCGCCGAATACCTCGCCCGCTTCGCCGACCAGGAAGGGCAGGTCTTCCTGCGCCGCTTCTGGAACAAGTATCGCGGCAAGGCGGCCGACGACATCCAGGATATTTTCCTCGACGGTCTGCGCCAGACGCCCGACCGGCTGGCCGCCGCCTACCGCTATTTCTCGCCGAACGGCTCGCCGGCCGATCTGGCCGCCTTCCTCCGTCAGCGCCTGGAAAACAAGAAGCTGGCCGACGAACAGATCAACGTCCTGTTCCAGCGCTACCGCCCGGAAGCCTACGACCTGCCTGACCGCGGCTACCTCGCCCGCGTCCATCCGCTGGAATTGTGGCTGGTCGGCTACCTGAGCGCGCACCCGACGGCGACCTGGAGCGAACTCGTCCAGGCCAGCACGCAGGAGCGCCAGGCCGTCTATCGCTGGCTCTTCCACACCCGCTTCAAGGATGCGCAGGATTCGCGCATCGCCACCATGCTCGAAGTCGAGGCCTTCCTCGACATCCACCGACGCTGGGCGCGTGTGGGCTATCCCTTCGGCCACCTCGTGCCGTCGCTGGCCACCGCGCTTGGCAGTTCCGGCGACCGCCCGGCTGCGCTGGCCGAACTGATGGGCATCATCGAGAACGACGGCATCCGCCAGCCGACCCGGCGCATCGACCGCCTGGCCTTTGCCGTCGGCACGCCCTACGAGACGCACTTTGCCGGGGCCAGCGGTGCCGGCGAACGGGTGATGGCGCCGGAAGTCGCCGCCGCGCTGCGCAATGCCCTGTCGGAAGTGGTCGAGGGCGGCACCGCCCGCCGGCTGTCCGGTGCCTTCAAGCTGGCCGACGGCACGCCCGTCGCCCTCGGCGGCAAGACCGGCACCGGCGACAACCGCATCGTCATCGGCAAGGGCGCTGGCCGCGGCGTGGCGATGAACCGCACCGCCACCTTCGTGTTCTACCTCGGCCCGCGCCACTTCGGCACGCTGACCGCCTACGTGATGGGCCCGGAAGCCGGCAACTACCGCTTCACCTCGGCGCTACCGGTGCAGATCCTGAAGTCGATGGGCCCTATCCTGGTTCCAGCCCTCGAACCGGGCAACCCGACGCGCTGCCCGGCCGGCGAAACCATCGCGCCTGCCCCTCAGCCGAGCGAAGAAGCACCGCAGTAGCCACTGCTGCGGTGCACCGGCCAAAAAGGGCAAAAACCGCGCGCCGCAGCTGGCCTTATGAACAGACGCAGTTCCGGCCGATGCCCTTAGCGCGGTAGAGCTTGTCGTCGGCGCGCTCGATCATGCCGATATGGTCGACCTCGCCGCCCGGGACCAGCGTGCAGATGCCAACGCTGATGGTGATGTGCCCGAGTGGTGACTTGGCGTGGGAAATCTTCAGGGCGGCCACCGCCTGGCGACATTGCTCGGCGATTTGCAGCGCCGCCTCGGCCGGCGTTTCGGGCAGCACGATGGCAAACTCCTCGCCGCCGTAGCGGGCGAACAGGTCGCTCGACCGCCAGGACAGGGCGCTGATCTCGCGGGCAACGCGGATCAGGCAGTCGTCACCCTTCACATGCCCGTAGTGGTCGTTGTAACCCTTGAAGTGATCGACGTCGAACAGCAGCAGCGAAAGCGGTGCCTGGCTGCGCTTGCCGCGCGCCCATTCCGCCGCCATCGTCTGGTCGAACAGGCGGCGATTGGCGATGCCGGTCAGGCCATCCTGATTCGACCAGCCTTCGAGCTTGCGGTTGAGCTGGATCACCTCTTCTTCCATCTGCTTGCGCGCCGAGATGTCGAACATGAAGCCGACCAGGTCGGTCGTCTTGCCCTCGCCATCGCGGATCACATGCACCACGTCGCGAATCCAGACATAGCTGCCATCGGCCTTCAGCGCCCGATAATCTGCCTCGTGATCGACGCCCTCCTGCGACTGGCTGACGCAGAAATTGACCGTTTTCTCCCGGTCGTCCGGATGGATGCGTTCGATCCAGTCATTGGCCGACAACCAGCTTTCCCGCCTCCAGCCGAGCAGGGGCTCGATCTGCGGCCCGATGTAGTCAAACTGCATGGTCTGCCAGTTGATCTTCCAGGGAATCGCCTTGGTCGATTCGAGCAGGGTCTTGTAAACGCCCCAGTCGTCGCTGCGCTCAAGCTGATCGATGCCATCGAAGTTCTGTGCTTCGGTCATTGTTTTTCCTCTGTGGGGGAGCCAATCGGGCAATGCTGGAGCTAATCCTAACAGCCTTCACTGGCACCCCTATAGAGGACAAGATGTAAAACATTTTTATCTGCCGATGACTGCGGTGCACCGGCCAGAATGGCCAAAAACCAAAACTCAGCGCCGCCGTTCGGCGAACTCCACGATCTCGCGCTGGATGCTCGCCGTCCTCTCGGCCCGTTCGCCGCGATAGAACAGGTTGTAGGCCTCGAAGGGAATCAGCCGTCCATCCGGTTGGGCGAAGTGCACGCAGGATTTCTTCAGCGCCCGCAGGTCGAGATTGGCCGCATCCATGAACTGCACGATGAGCACGCGGAACACGTTTTCATAGCCCAGTTCCGGCGCCGAGATGACGGGCAAGCAGCAGAGCAGCGCAGAGAGGCAGTTGGCCTGCGACTCGGGTGAGTGGTTGGTCGAGAACAGCTTGAACACGGCGTCCTTAATCGCCGGATCGCGCTCGAAAACGATGGTGTTGCGCGGCCCGGCCAGCAGCGCCTCGGGGCCGAGGTGACGGGTCAGCGGCATGGCCTCGTCGCCCAGCTTGAGCGCGTAGCCCATGGCCAGCGTATCCGGGTTGCACGGCACCGGCACGATGTCGTCGAGCGTAAACAGTCCCGATTGCTCGGCAATGCGGCGGCGCACCTCGCTCACGGTCAGGCGATGGCGCTGCGGCTCGAAGGCCAGATTGCGCCCGGCGTCGGACACCGGTTGCAGGGTCACGCCGCGCACGCAGCGGTATTTCAGGCCGTGCTGAATGACCTCGCCGATCTGGTCGTCGTTGACGCCGCGCTTGACGGTCATCACCAGCGTCGTCGAAATGCCCTGCGCCTCCAGATTGGCCAGCGCCCGCTCGTGGATCTCGGCCAGATCGGCCCCGCGCAGTTGCTGCAACACCTCATCGCGCAACGAATCAAACTGCAGGTAGATCTCGATGCCCGGCTTGTAGCTGGCCAGCCGCGCCACGAACTCCGGCTCGCGCGCCAGGCGCAGGCCGTTGGTGTTGATCATCAGGTGGCGGATCGGCCGCGCCTTGGCGGCGTCGAGAATGGCAAAGAAATCCGGATGCAGGGTCGGCTCGCCGCCGGAAAGCTGCACCACATCCGGCTCGCCCTCGTTGGCGACGACCGCGTCGAGCATCGCCTCGACCTCGGCCAGGCTGCGGTGCACCTGCCGTTCCGGCCCGGATTCGGCATAGCACACCGGGCAGCGCAGGTTGCAGTGCTCGGTGATCTCGACCACCGACAGGCAGGAATGCTGCATGTGATCCGGACACAGGCCGCAGTCGTACGGGCAGCCGTGGCGCATCTCGGTATTGAAGCGCTCGGGCATTTCCGGCGCCTTCACATAGACTTCGCGGCACAGGCGGTAGTACTCGGCGTCGTCGGCAATCAGCACCCGCTCGCTGCCATGTGCTGGGCACCACTTGTCGAGATAGACGTCGTCGCCCTTGATCACCACCTTGGCCTCGACCTGGCGCAGGCAGGTGGAGCAGACGGAAGCGGTGGTGTCGTAGAACAACCAGGGACGGTTCTTGCGGCTCATGCTTGCTCTTCTCCTGAATTTGGCGAAACCTCGGCCTTTGTGCCGGAGGAATTCTTGAATGCGCGAACAGTGGCGGCGAAGACCACCACGCCGATCACTGCCGAAACCGCCCCGATGAGCGCAACGATATAGGCACCTGAGGCACTGCCGCCGCCCGCGCCGATCAGCACGCATATGCCGCCGAAGGCGATGCTGAAAAATCCGAAAATCAGTAGAAATACCCGCCAAAGAAAGATGAAAAATTCTTTCATGATGTCACTCCATGGACGGCGACGACGGGGCGTCGCCATTGCTGCCAGGCAAGCGGCAGATAGATAAGCAAGACCACCAGGCAAACCCACTGGATGCCAGACCAACCCAGCGGATAGGCATACGGCACCGGCTTCAGGCCGTCGATCAGCAAGCGCCACAGCAGATAGGCGACGAACATCAGCTTGAACAGCAAACCCGGCCGATCGGCCAAGGCAGTACGCCAACGGGCCAACACGATCCACAACAAGCCAGCGAAGAGGATTTCGTATAGCTGCGTCGGATGGCGCGGCATCCCGTCGCCGAAATCGATGCCCCAGGGCAGATCGGTCGACACACCGAAGGTGCCATCCTCCAGCCCGGCCAGGAAGCAGCCGACGCGACCGATCATCAGCCCGAGCAAGGTCGGAAAGACGAAGGCATCGCCGGTCGAACGCGTGATGCCGGTCAGCTTTTTGGCGATCTCGACCCCCAACAGCCCACCGACCAGCCCGCCCACCATCGACTGCCCGCCAAACAGCAGCGTCGGCGTCGCCCAGTGCTGGACAAAAAGATGCGGCATCTCGATCCAGAACACCGCCTTGTTGCCGAAGGCCGCGCCAAAAACACAGCCGATGGCGACAGCGAATTCACCCGGCGCCAGGATGCTCTGTCCTCCCATTTTTCGCCGCTGCAGGCGATAGAGGGCTGCCCCCAGCGATAGCCCGAGCATCTCGAAAAACCCATGAACGAAAGCAGCGTATTCGTTGGGAATCACGATTGATCCTGATCTGTATCGGAGAGCACTTGCTCGGGTTCGGCCGGCTTTTTCCTGAAGCTGGCAATCACCCAGATGAACAGCATCAGTCCCAACATGGCGGGCACAAAGCCGGCCATAAATATCTCACCACTGCCTGCAATGACCCCACACAAGCCAGCTAGCCCGCCACCAACCAGCATGGCTCCGCCAATCGCCAGCAGGGCGATCTTGAACAGAATGCCCAACACTTTCATTGCGAACCCTCTTTATCGTTTGTACTCGATGCACTCTTCGCTGGAGCTTTGGCCTCGACATTCTTGTCGAACACTTCCGAGGCCTCTTTTTTGATTGCCTGCTTGATCAGATAAAAGCCAACCCAAGCACAACCGAAGCCAATCAGCGAAAAGAACCACAGTGGAGAAAACAGTGTTGCCGCACCACAAAACAAGCCGGCTCCCAAAAAGTACAGTCCGATCAGGAAGAGAATCAGCCGACCGATCATTTTGAAGATTTCCATAGACGATTTTTTCCCCGGCCAAGCCGGATCAACGATTCCGCCAGAAGACAAAACGCACCGCCTCGATCAAGGCACTCAGGGCCAGCCCGGCGGCCAGCGGCACGGCCAGCAAGGCGCCGAACAAGGGCAGATAGGCGCCGATGTCACCGGTGTGTGTCCGCACATAAGTTGCGCAGTACCAGGCAAAACCGGCAGCCCCCAGCATCAGCAGCAGGAAGATAAACAGGCGCATCAGGGTCGGCTCGCGCCATTCCGAGCCGCCACTTTTGCGCCGGCGCCGCAAGGCGAAAACAGCCACCAAGTAGACGGGCACAAGGAATTGCACCAGTTCGCTCAATTTGTCGAAGCTGAACATGGATCGCTCTTACCTGTTCACCGAAGCTCGCCGCGCAACGCCAGCACCTCGGCCTGCAAACGTTCCGGCGTCGCCTCGCTGGCTGGCACCGCTTCGCCGACGCGCAGGCCGATGGGCGAAAACAGGCCGCGACGGAAAGGCGTTTGCATCGCCGCGCCGTCGATGCGGGAGAAGAAACTACCCCACAAACCGGACAAGGCCATCGGCACTACCGGCACCGGGTCGGCGGCGAGGATGCGAGAGATGCCCGGGCGGAAGGTCTGCAACTCGCCGTCGCGGGTGATGCCGCCTTCCGGGAAGATGGCGACCAGTTCGCCTGCCTTCAGCGCGGCCGACACTTCGGCGAAGGCCTTTTCCATGATTTCCGGGTTTTCCTTGGCCGGCGCGATGGGAATGGCGCGGCCGTGCTTGAACACGTAGCTCAGGATCGGCGTGCGGAAAATGCGGTGATCCATCACGAAGCGCACCGGGCGCGGCGAGGCGCTGGCGATGACCAGCGAATCGACGAAGCTGACGTGGTTGCACACCAGCACCGCCGGGCCCTCTTCCGGAATCCGCGCCGCTCCTTCGGTGCGCAGGCGGTAGGCCGCCTTGATCAGCAGCCAGGCCATGAAACGGATCAGGAACTCCGGCACCAGCCCGTAGATATAGACCGCCACCGCCGCATTGAGCAGCGCCGCGATGCCGAACAGTGCAGGAATCGACAGCCCCGCCCCCAGCGCCGCCCCGGCACCCAGCGCGCCAACAACCATGAACAGCGCATTGACAATGTTGTTGGCGGCGATGATGCGGGCACGATGCGCCTCGCTGCTGCGCAACTGGACCAGCGCGTAGAGCGGCACGATGAAGAAACCGCCGAAGACACCGAGCATCATCAAGTCGAACAGCACGCGCCAGACGGCCGGGATGCTGAGCAAGCCGAGCAGCTCATGCGGCGTCGTGCCGAGCAGGTTGTCCGGCGAGGCGAAGTAGAGATCGGCGCCGAACAAGGTCAGGCCGATGGAACCGAACGGCACCAGACCGATTTCGACATGCTTGCCCGACATGCGCTCGCACAGCATGGAACCGACCCCGATGCCGACCGTGAAGGTGGCGAGCAGCAGCGTCACCGACGACTCGCCGCCGCCCAGCACGAACTTGGCGTAGGCCGGAAACTGCGCCAGGAAGAGCGCGCCATAGAGCCAGAACCACGAGATGCCGAGGATGGACAGGAAGACCGTGCGGTTCTCGCGGGCGAAGGCGATGTTGCACCAGGTTTCGGTCAGCGGGTTGAGATTAACCTTGAGCTCTGGCGCCGGGGCCGGCGCGGCCGGGATGCCGCGGCTGGTCAGGTAGCCGGCCAGCGCAACGACGAATCCACCGAGGGCGATCCACGCCGGATGCTCGACCGAGCCGGCGAGCAGGCCGCCGGCCAGCGTGCCGATCAGAATGGCGACGAAGGTGCCGGCCTCGATCAGCGCATTACCGCCGACCAGTTCATCGGCGTGCAGATGCTGCGGCAGGATGGCGTATTTGACCGGCCCGAACAGGGTCGAATGGCAGCCGAGCAGGAAGAGCGCCACCATCAGCACCGGCAGGCTGGTCAGGAAAAAGCCGGCCGCCGCGATGCCCATGATGGCCATTTCCAGCACCTTGACCAAGCGCGCCAGCGTCGCCTTGTCGTACTTGTCGGCCAGTTGCCCGGCCGTGGCCGAGAAGATGAAGAAGGGCAGGATGAAAATGCCCGCCGCCAGGTTGGCCAGCAGTTCCGGTTTCAGCGTCGTCCACCGTGCTGCCTGAAAGGTCAGCAGCACGACCAGCGCATTCTTGAACAAGTTGTCGTTGAAGGCGCCAAGGAACTGCGTGGCGAAGAAAGGGGCGAAACGCTTCTGTTTGAGGAGTCCGAATTGTCCGCTCATGCTTGGCTCGCTGGGAAGAAACGGCGCGTCTGGAAGACGGCCGGAGAAAAGGAATGGCCCTGCCACGCCAACAGGCGCTTCAAGGTGAAATCAAAGAGCAGCGGATTGTGCTCGCGCAGGATGTCGAGATCGTGAACCGACGCCTGCGGCAGCAAGCCGGCCCGCGCCAGCGCCTTCGACGAAGTCAGCGGCACGATGCCGGGCAGCGGGTAATCCGAGCCATGCAGCAGGCGCTCGTGCAGGTCGCTGCGTTCGAGCAGGGTGCGGATGACGCGGACGTCGCGGTTACGCTGGGTGATGGCCGAGATGTCGCCATGCAGCAAGCCCTTGGCGCGCGGTTCGGCCATCAGTTGCAGGAAGAGATCGAAGCTCGGCCGCATCTTGCCGGCATCGTCGCGGTCGCTACCCAGCGTAGCGCAATGGGCGACCACCACCTTGACCCCGGCATCGAGGGCGCGGCGCAGGCGTAGCGGGTTGCCGTAGGCCTGCGTATCGCTGCCCTTGACCGCCTTTTCTTCACCGCAATGCACGATGAGCGGCGTGCCGCTTTCGGCCAGCACGCGGTAGAAGGCATCGCATTTGGGATCGGCCGGGTCCATGCCCATCGCCGCCGGCAGCCATTTCACCGCACGCGCGCCGTTGGAAATTGCCGTTTTCAGCTCGTGCACCGCAGCAGTGGCATAAGGATGCAAGGACGCGACCCATTCGAAGCGCGCCGGGAAATCCCTGGCCAGTTTGGCCGCCCAGGCGTTCGGCACGTAGAAGGCGGAATGCTCCGGGTGGGCGTCACCCTGGCCGTCGTGAAAGCGCTCGAAGGCAAAGAGCATGACCTTGAAGCCTTCCGGCAACGCATCGCACAAATTGAGCAGGCGCGCGACGTAGGCGGTATCGACCTTGCCCGGCGCGTTGTGGGCACAACCGGCGTTCATGTAGAACAGGCGCTGGGCGTAATGCACCGGATGCAGCGGCGACGACAACTGCGGCCCGACCTCGATGCCGCTGCCGCCATCGCCCAGCCCGGCCAGATGCACGTGGCAATCCCACACCTGCGCTGGATCAATGCCGGCCCAGGCTTGTTGCAGCCAGGGACTGTCGAGCAATTGCAGCGGAATCGCCGCGCGGCACGGATTGACCACGGCTGGCTTGGCGATGCCGACACCCGCCGCGCCCAACGCGGAAGCACCTGCCAGCAAGCTGAGAAAGCGGCGACGATTCATCACAGGCCTTGCGCCAGGTTCTTCAGCGTCACGTAGTCGATCTTGCCGGTGCCGAGCAGCGGCAGCGACTCCATCTTGTGAATCTTGCGCGGCACGGCCAGCTCGGGCAGCCCGAGTTCGCGCGCCTTGGCGGCGAGCAGGTCGCGCGATAGCGCTTCGTCGGTAGTGAACAGCACCAGCGCCTCGCCCTTGCTGGCGTCCGGCTGGCTGGAGACAGCGTGCTGCTGGTTGGGCGAGCTGGCCGTGGCGAGCTTTTCGACCACTTCCAGGCTAACCATTTCGCCGGCGATCTTGGCGAAGCGCTTCACGCGGCCGACGATCTTGACGAAGCCTTCGTCGTCGAACTCCACCACATCGCCTGTTTCGTACCAGCCCTCGCCGAGATCGGAGGCCGGCGGTTGCAGCACGCCGGGGCGGTCGGCCTTGAGGTAGCCGGCCATCACGTTGGGCCCGCGCACATGCAGGATGCCGCCATTCGGAATGCCCGGCACCGGCAGCAGCTTGTGCTCGATGCCCGGCAGCAGGTTGCCGACCGTGCCGGTGCGGTAAGCCATCGGCGTATTCACCGCCAGCACTGGCGCCGTTTCGGTCGCGCCGTAGCCCTCGAAGATGCGGATACCGAATTTCTCGAACCACAGGCCGCGCACGCTATCGGACAGCTTCTCGGCACCGGCGACGACGTAGCGCAGACGGTAGAAATCGTAGGGGTGGGCAAACTTGGCGTAGTTGGAGAGGAAGGTCGAGGTGCCGAAGAGCACGGTGCACGAGCGGTCGTAGGCCAGCTCCGGAATGATCCGGTAGTGCAGCGGCGACGGGTAGAGGAAGAGGCTGGCCCCGGTCAGCACCGGCAGCAGCGAGCCGGCGGTGAGGCCGAAGCTGTGGAAGATGGGCAGCGCGTTGAGTACCTTGTCGTCGACCGAGAAATCGATGACCGAGCGAATCTGCGCGATGTTGGCCAGAATGGCGCGGTGCGGCAGCACAACGCCCTTGGGCTTGCCCTCGGAACCGGAGGTGAAGAGCACGACGGCGGCTTCTTCCGGATCGGTCTTCAGCTCGAAGCCGCGCGGATGGTGGATAGCCCACAGCACCAGCCACAGCTTGTCGCCCAGGCCGATGCGCTCACGGATGTCTTCGAGATATTCGATGGCGATACCCTGCAAGGCGGCGAGCTTGTCGGCCAGCTTGGCCTGCTCGACAAAGGCGCGCGAGGTGACGATGGTGCGAATCTCGGCCGCCGCACACGCCGCCTGCATGGCATCGGCGCCGGCCGTGTAGTTGAGCATGGCCGGCACGCGGCGGCGCGCCGTCAGGCCGAAGATCAGGCCAAGGGTTGGCACCAGGTTGGGCAGTAGCAGGCCGACCCGCTCGCCCGGCTGGCTCATGCGCTCGACCTGGCGGCCGAGGATCATCGCCATCTTGAGCAGATCGTTGTAGGAATACTCGATCTGCTTCACGTCTTCCAACAGGCGGCGCTTGCGGCCGAAGATTTCGGCGGCGTCGCATAGCGCGGTGTAGAGCGTTTGCTGCGGTCGGGAAGCAAAGATCATTTCCTGCATCAGCTTGCGCATCTGCTCGCCGGACTTGCGGCGGCGCAGCTTGGCGGTCGGCGCCTCGGGCATCGGGAAGGAAGCCTCGGGCAGCACGGTAATGCGAATCTTCGGGAACAGCTCCTTCGGATACTTGCCGGACAGGCGCGAGAAATAGCTGCGCGACGGGCCGTCGAGGCGCACCGGGATGACCGTCGCCCCGGTCTTGGCGGCGACGAAGGCCGGGCCGTCATAGACCTTCATCAGCGAGCCGGTCAGCGTGATGCGCCCTTCCGGGAAGATCACCACCGGGCGGCCGGATTCGATCAGGCGGATCACCTTCTTCATGGCCATCGGGCTGGTCGGATCGACCGCCAGGTAATCGACCAGCGACAGCATCAGCCGGAACCAGCGGTTGTTGGCGATGCCGGTATGCACCACGAACACCGGGTCGATCGGCAGGAAGAGGCCGAGCAGCACGCCGTCGAGGAAGGATTCGTGGTTGGCGACGACGAGCAGGCGCTCGTGCTCGAACTCGGACTGGCGGAACTGCACATCGACGCGGAAGAAAACGCGGGCGAGCCCGCGCAGAAGCGAACGGAAGAAAGTGCGCATCAGGTGGATTCCTTGACGTAATCGAGGACGTTGGTGAAGGTGGTTTCGAGCGCCTGGCGGTCGATCCAGAACCAGACCTCCTTGCCGATCTTCTCGGAGGCCAGCACACCGGATTCGTGCAGGATCTTCAGATGGTGCGAAACCGTGGAGCGGGCCAGCGTCGACACCTCGGCGATCTGCCCGACATTCAGCCGCTCGCCCGGCTCGAACAGCAGCAGGATGCGCTGACGATGCTCGTCGCCCAGGGCAACGAAGATTTTCGACATGGCCGCCCACTCGGCGGGGATGGCTTGGGTGTAATCAGATTTCATGTCGACAATCTTAGTTATATCGACACGACAATGTCAAGCTCATTGAGTCAAATCTTAAAAACCATTAAAATCACAAAAACATCAACACACCCAACTTTCTGCGACCTTATCGATGGACGTGCAAATAGGCGCCGACAGGAAAACAGCATGCCGACCGATCTCAACTTGTCTGAAACCGGGCTCACTGCCCTGGTCGTGGAAGATAACTCCCTGTTCCGCGTCGTTCTCTCCAGCATGCTGATACAGCGAGGCTTTTCGGTGATTGAGGAAAAATCCGCCGAGCAGGCCTTGAATCATCTGCGTACCACCCCGATCGATCTGGTGCTTCTCGACATCATGATGCCGGGCATGTCCGGCATCGAGCTGTGTCACCAGATTCGCGAAGAACTCGAATTGGAGGATATTCCGGTGATCGCTTACACGGCGCATTCCGACATGTTCAACGTGGCCCACATGCGCATGGCTGGGTTCAACGACATCCTCACCAAGCCAATCAGTGCAGAAGCGCTCGAGCGGGCCTTGCAGCAATATTCACTGTTCGAACCCAGTCACGCGAACAGCTAGATCGAGACCCCGCGCCAAGGCAACAGGCCGTCCTTGGGTGCGGCTCGGCATGCTATCTTGCGTTCCCCGTCGCTCCTCTTCGCAGCATGCCCTACCTCCTGATCGTCACCGCCCTGTGGGCCTTTTCCTTCAGCCTGATCGGCCAATACCTCGCCGGCAGCGTCGATAGCGATTTCGCCGTGCTGATGCGTGTTGCCATTGCGGCGCTGATCTTTGTGCCGATCACGCTCTGGCGCAATCTGCCGCGCCCGCTGGTCGGCGGTTTGTGGCTGGCCGGGGCGCTACAGTTCGGCATCACCTATCTCTGCCTGTATCGCAGTTTCAACCTGCTGACGGTGCCTGAAGTGCTGCTGTTCACGGTGCTGACGCCGATCTACGTTACCGTGCTCGACGATGCGCTGGCCCGCCGCTTCAACCCGTGGTCGCTGGTCGCCGCGGCGGTGGCGGTCGGCGGTGGCGTATTGATCCGTTTCCGCCATCTCGAAGGCGATTACCTGCTCGGCTTCCTGTTGCTGCAGGTGGCCAACGCGACCTTTGCCGCGGGGCAGGTGCTATGCCGCCGCCTGTTCGCCCGTTATCCGGACGTGGCACCGATGCACCGTTTGTTCGGCCATTTCTTCCTCGGCGCGCTGCTGCTGGCGCTGCCCTCCTTCCTGCTCTTCGGTAATCCGGCAAAACTGCCGACCACCGACGTGCAATGGGGCGTGCTGCTGTGGATGGGCGTGTTCGCCACGGCGCTCGGCATGTACTGGTGGGTGAAGGGCAGCCTGTTTGTCGATGCCGGCACGCTGGCCATCATCAACGAATTGCACGTGCCGGCCGGGCTGCTGGTCAATGTGCTGATCTGGAACCGCGACGCCGACCTCGTCCGCCTGTCGCTCGGCGGAGCGGTGATCTTTGCGTCGCTGTGGATCAACCGTCTCGGCCGGCCCAAGGCGGGCGTGCTGGCCGGCGCGAGCTGACGATGAGCCGGCGCTTCTTCCTTGCGATTTGCCTGCTGGCCGCGGCTTTCCCGACGCTGGCCGACGAGTGCGCCACCTTGCCGCCGCCTTCGGTCACGGTAAAGCGCCTCGACGCCGATCCGGCGTTACGCCAGGACTACGGATACCGCCAGTTGAACGCGCTGGGTGCCGACCGCAACCGGCCGGGCATGCAGGTGCTTGGCCTGACGCGCGGCAAGGCCATCGTCCGCTACGAGACGCGGATGCCCGGTTTCGCCGACCGGGCCGGGCGCTGGGAATGCACCAGCCCGCAGATCACCCTGCATTACGGCTTCAACCCGCTGACCGTCTATGTGGCGCGGGAATTCGCGCCGGGCAGCTGTGCCTATCAGGAAATCCATGCGCACGAGATGCGCCACGTGGACACTTACCGCAAGCACGCCGCCGCCATCGAGCAGGAAATCGCCGCCACCTTGAAGGAGCGCTTCCTCACCGGCACGCCCTGGCGCGGCCCGAGCGGGCAGACGCAGCAGCGCTTGGCGCAGGAGATGGAAACGCGCTGGATTCCCTATATCACCCGCCTGCTCAATCAGGTGGAGGCCGACCAGGCGCTGATCGACACGCCCGAGGAATACGAGAAGGTGGCGGCCAGTTGCAATGGCGAAATTCGGCGGGTACTCGGCAGCCGCCGCTAGCCTGCGCCAGGGTTAGAATCGCCCTTCCCCGCCATTGCTGCGGTGCACTGCCCATTTTGGCCAAAAACCGATGCGACCTTCACGTTCCGAATATCTCGACCTGCCCAGCGTCCGCCTGCACATCCGGCGCTGGGGCGACCCCAAGGCCCCGACACTTTTCCTGCTGCACGGCTGGATGGACGTTTCCGCCTCCTTCCAGTTCGTCGTGGACGAGTTGCAGCACGACTGGAATATCGTCGCCCCCGACTGGCGCGGCTTCGGCCAGTCGCAATGGCTGAACCGCCCCTATTTCTTCGCCGAGCATATCGGCGACATGGAAGCCATCATCGACCGCTACGCCCCCGAAGGCCAGGTCAAGCTGGTTGGCCACAGCATGGGCGGCATCCTCTCCTGCCTCTACGCCGGCCTCCGGCCCGAGCGGGTCGAGCGGTTGGTCACGCTGGAAGGCTTCGGCATTGCGCCGACTACGCCGGAGATGGCGCCGGAGCGCTATCGCCACTGGCTGGCCGACCTCAAGCAACCGCCGCGCATGCATGTTTACACCGATCGTGACAGCTTCGCCCGCCGCTTGATGCACAGCGACCGTTTCCTGACGCCGGAACGTGCCGACTTCCTCGCCCGCCACCTGGCCCGCATCGGCGATGGCACGACCAAAGGCGGCGAACAGCGCCACGGCATCATCTGGAACGGCGACCCGTGGCACAAGGCGAGCTCGCCTTACCTCTTCCGCCTGGAAGAATCGATGGCCATCTGGCGTCAGGTCGTTTGCCCGGTGCTCTGGGTGGCTGGCCGGCAATCCTGGGTAGTCCGCGAATACGACACCCGCCCCGGCGATTGGGAAGCCCGCCGCGCCTGTTTTGCCAAGGTGGAAGACGCCTGGATCGACGAGGCCGATCACATGCTGCACCACGACCAGCCACAGGCCGTCGCGCGGTTGATCGAAAAATTCCACCTTGCATAAATCAGTCCTATGGACTAAATCGAATTAACTAATTGCACAATGTTATAGACAGCGCAAAAATTTGATCCCGATCAAAGCCCCCGGAGGTTGCCGTGGACGCCAAGGTTTCCCACACGCTAGCCGCGCAATTGGCCGCCACAACGCTGTTTGCACAGCTAGGCGACACTGAGAGAGCACGCATCGCCCGCGCAACTCGGGAGCATAAACTTCGCCGTGGCGAAATATTGTTTCATCGCGGCGACCCCTGTTCCGGCATCCACGTGCTGCTGACCGGCCAGGTCAAGCTGGCCGTGATTTCCACGCTGGGCAAGGAAAAAGTGGTCGAACTGCTCGGCCCAGGCCAGAGCTTCGGTGAGGAAGCCATGTTCCTGAACCAGCCCTACAGCTGCTTCGCCGAAGCCTTGAGCGACTGCAAGGTGCTGCATGTCACGCGCAGCGCCATCGAGCGCGAGCTGGGCAGCATGTCGGCCCTGGGCAAAACGCTTCTGAGCAACATGGCCCAGCGCAATAGCGACCTGGTCGACGATGTCGAATCCTTTGCCCTCGCTTCCGGCAAGGAACGCATCATCAGCTTCCTGCTGCACGAACTGCAGGGCCATGCCATCCACGGCGACGAGGCCGTGCTGCACCTGCCGGTGCACAAGGGGGTCATCGCCTCGCGCCTGAATCTGACGCAAGAGCATTTCTCGCGCATCCTGCACGACCTGCAGGAAGCTGGACTGATCGCCGTAGACGGAAAATTCATCGCCATCCCCAGCCTGAGCCGCCTTCGCGCCGGCCTGAGCTGAAGATTCCGGCGCCGATTCAAGTGCTTAGCACACCCCATCTCTCGCCAAACCGCTCCTCTTGAACTAAGCTGCAAGGACATTAAGCCTTGCCGCTTGCCATGCAAATCTCCGCTGCCAACACCTATTCGCTGCCTTCGCTGCTGAACGCCCGTTCGGCGGAGAACTCGCGAACTGCTGGCCGCCAAGGCGGCAAGAGCGGCGAATTGACACCGGACGAACAAGCCCAGGTCGACAAGCTGAAAGCACGTGACCGCCAGGTCCGCGCCCATGAGCAGGCCCATTTGGCCGCCGCCGGCGGCATGGCTGTTTCCGGCGCCAGCTTCACCTACCAGCGCGGCCCCGATGGCGTCAGCTACGCCATCGGCGGCGAGGTCAGCATCAGCACCTCGGAAGGACGCACCCCGGAGGAAACCCTGCGCCGGGCCGAACAGGTGCGCGCGGCCGCCCTCGCCCCGGCCGACCCTTCCGGCCAGGACCGCGCCGTTGCTGCCGCAGCCGGCCAGATGGCGCAGCAGGCGCGAGCCGAAATGGCGCAGCAGTCCATGGCCGAGAGCAACGGCACGGACAACGCCGACAAGCGCCAGCAACAGAAAATCGCTGCCTTCTACGGCAACGCACCGGCCTCGCCCAGCAGCCGGATCAGCGCCTACGCCTGATCGCGTCACCGCAAAGCGGTTGAACAAGCGCCCGCCTTGGCGCACCATGCAAGCGTTTCCCGACGAGGACGCCCGATGAACGCAGTACCCGGCCCCACCCTGAACCTCGCCCTGCAAGGCGGCGGCGCGCACGGCGCCTTCACCTGGGGCGTGCTCGACGCCCTGCTCGAAGATGGGCGTTTCGTTTTCGAAGGCGTCAGCGGCACCAGCGCCGGCGCCATGAACGCCATCTGCCTGGCGCAGGGTCTGATGAGCGGCGGCCGCGAAGGCGCGCGGCAAACGCTCGCCGCCTTCTGGCGCGACATCGCCGAATCCTCGCCTTTTTCCGGCAACAAGGGCATGGCCTCGGCCATGAAGATGATGCTGCAATGGACCGACTACCTGTCGCCGGAGCAACTCAACCCGCTCGACATCAACCCGCTGCGCGATGTGCTCGAAGCGCGCATCGACTTCGCCGCCTTGCGCCAGCACTGCCCGGTACAACTCTTCATCGCCGCCACCCACGCCAATTCGGGCAAGGTGCGGCTCTTCCGCAATCACGAGTTGTCGGTTGACGCCCTGCTCGCCTCGGCCTGCCTGCCGACCATCCACCACACCGTGACGATCGACGGCGAGCCCTACTGGGATGGCGGCTACAGCGCCAACCCGGCGGTCTTCCCACTGTTCTACGACTGCAAGGCCGAGGACATCCTGCTCGTGCTGCTGACACCACTGCGCTACGGCGAAACGCCGGTGACCGCCCCCGAGATCAAGAACCGCCTGCGCGAACTGGCCTTCAATTCGACCTTCCTGCGCGAGATGCGCATGTTTGCCCACCTGCGCGAAAACCTCGAACGCTCCTGGGTACCGAACTGGCTCAACGCCTCGCCCTTCGAGCGCCGCCTGCACCGCGTCCGCTTCCACGCCATTTCAGCCGCCGAACAACTGGCCGAGCTGCCGGCCGAAAGCAAACTGGCAGTGAACTGGCCCTTCTTCGAAAAACTGCGCGACAGCGGCCGGCAACATGCGCAAGCCTGGCTGGCACAGCGGGGAAATCAGGTCGGCAAACAGTCTTCGCTCGATCTGGCGGCGCTGTTTTATTGAGGGGTCAGGCCGGCTGGTTTTTGCCCTTTCTGGGCAGTGCACCGCAGCAGTGAGAGCTTCTAGCTTTCATGCGGCCGCAAACCCCTCCCCAACCCTCCCCTTCTCAGGGGAGGGGTTGCCTCAGGACTTCAACAATTCCTCGCGCGACCCCAGCCAGCGCTGCAAATGCCGCTCGGCCATTTCCGGGTGGTCACGCAGCATTTCCTCGGCAATATCGCGCGCCATCTCCACCAGATCGGCGTCCATTTCCAGATCGGCATAGCGCAGCAGCGGCACACCGCTTTGCCGCGCCCCGACAAATTCGCCCGGCCCGCGCAGTTGCAGATCCTGCCGGGCGATTTCGAAGCCATCCGTATTCTCGAAAATGATCTTCAGGCGCTGGCGGGCGATTTCGCCGAGCGGGCCGGCGTAGATCAGCACGCAGCTCGATTCGTACTGGCCACGCCCGACCCGACCGCGCAGCTGGTGCAACTGCGAAAGGCCAAAGCGTTCGGCGTGCTCGATCACCATCAGGCTGGCGTTGGGCACATCGACGCCGACTTCGATGACCGTCGTCGCGACCAATACGTCGATCTCGCCGGCGGCGAAGGCGGCCATCACGGCCTGTTTCTCATCGGCCTTAAGGCGACCGTGCACCAGGCCCACGGTCAGGCCCGGCAGATCGGCCGAGAGCTGCTCGTAGGTGTCCTGCGCCGTCTGCAATTGCAGGGCTTCGGATTCCTCGATCAGCGGGCAGACCCAGTAGGCCTGGCGGCCTTCCTCGACGTGCTTCTTGACGAAGCCGACCACGTCGCCGCGCCGGTTGTCCGCCACCAGCCGCGTCTTGATCGGCGTGCGGCCGGGCGGCAGTTCGTCGAGCACCGTCACGTCGAGGTCGGCGTAATAACTCATGGCCAGCGTGCGCGGGATGGGCGTCGCCGACATCATCAACTGGTGCGGATTGCTGCCCTTCTTACGCAGGGCGAGGCGCTGTTCGACGCCAAAACGATGTTGCTCATCGACAATGGCCAGCCCGAGGCGGGCGAAATCGACGCCTTCCTGGATCAGGGCGTGCGTGCCGACGACCAGTTGCGCCTCGCTCGCCGTCGCCGCCAGCTGTTCGCGCTTGGCCTTGCTCTTCAGGCTCCCGGAGAGCCAGGCGACCTTGACGCCGAGCGGCTCCAGCCAAGCGCGCAGCTTCAGGTAATGCTGCTCGGCGAGAATCTCAGTGGGGGCCATAAAGGCGGCCTGCCAGCCGGCGGAAATCGCCTGGCACGCGGCCAGCGCCGCCACGATGGTCTTGCCCGCGCCGACATCGCCCTGCAACAGGCGCTGCATCGGGTAGGGCTGCGCCAGATCGGCGCCAATCTCGGCCATCGCGCGCGCCTGCGCGCCGGTCAGGCCGAAGGGCAGACTGTCGAGCAGGCGGGCGCCAAGGTCGTCGCGCGCCTTGAGAACCGGGGCGCCTTGTTCGCGGCGGGCGAGATAAGCCCGGCGCAAGGAGAGTTGCTGGGCCAGCACCTCGTCGAACTTCATGCGTCGCCAGGCCGGGTGATTGCGCGCATGCAGCACGTCGAGGTCGGTGCCGGGCGGCGGCGTATGCAAAAAGCGCAGGCTGCGGGCGAAGGCCGGCAACCTCAGGCGCTGGCGAATCTCTTCGGGCAGCGTATCGCCCAGTTCATTGCCGGCCAGCGCGCGGCCGATCAGCTTGTGCAGGGCCGAATTGGCGACGCCTGCGGTGGACGGGTAAATCGGGGTCATTTCCGTCGGCAGCGGCTCGTCGTCCGCCACCACGCGGAAACGCGGATGCACCATCTCGGCCCCGAAGAAGCCGCCGCGCACTTCGCCAAAAGCGCGCACGCGCGCCCCGGCCGCCAGCGCGCCCTGCTGGTTCGGATAAAAGCTGAAGAAGCGCAAGGTCAGGTCGCCGCTCTCGTCGCCGGCGTGCACCACCATCTGCCGGCGCGGCCGGAACTGCACCTCGTTGCTGTGCACCACCACCTCGACCTGCACCGCCTGGCCATTGAAGGCGCGCGCCACCGGCGTGATGCGCGTTTCGTCCTCGTAGCGCAGCGGCAGGTGCAGCAGCAAATCGGCCTCGCGATGGAGGCCGAGTTTGGCGAGCTTCTTCTTCAGCGCATCCGAAGCCCGGATCGGAGCGGAGGCTCCGTTATCGCTCATCGATCAGGCGATCACCATTACGGCGTCGGCCTCAACCAGCGCGCCGCGCGGCAGTTCCTTGACGCCGACGGCAGCGCGGGCCGGGAACGGCTCCTGGAAATACTTGGCCATGGTTTCATTGACCTTGGCGAAGTTGGCCAGATCGGTCAGGAAGACGTTGAGCTTGACGACATCGGCCAGCGAACCGCCAGCGGCCTCGGCCACGGCCTTCAGGTTGTCGAAAACGCGAACGATTTGGGCGTCGATGCCGTCTACCATTTGCATGCTCGCCGGATCGAGGCCGATCTGACCGGACAGATAGACAGTGTCGCCGACGCGAACCGCCTGGGAATAAGTGCCGATGGCGGCCGGTGCATTCGGCGTGGCAATGATGGTCTTGGCCATGAGAGACTTCCTGTAACGAAACAAAACACGGATTTTAGATGAACCCGCGTATCGAATCCCTCGAAAAAATGATTGGCGGCCCGCGCGATGGCGCCTTGCTGCGTTTCTCCCTCGGCAACGAGTACCTTAAGGTCGGGGCACCGGACCAGGCGGCAAAGAGTTTCCGGGCTGCCGTCGAGCTTGACCCGAACTATTCCGCCGCCTGGAAAGTGTTGGGCAAGGCGCTGGCCGAAGCCGGCGACAAGGCAGCGGCGGTTGACGCTTACGAGCGCGGCATCGCGGTGGCCGAAGCCAAGGGCGACATCCAGGCCGCCAAGGAGATGAAGGTTTTCGCCAAGCGTCTGGCCAAGGAGAGCGCAGCCTGAGCGAGCCACTACAAACCGTTACAACTCGGCGTCAGCGCAACGCATTGCACTTGCGTTAATTGCTATACGAAACACTTTTTGGAACCGATAGCATGTCCGCTCGTACCACCCTGACCCGCCTCCTCGTCGCTGCCAGCTTGATCGGCAGCCTGGGAGCCTGCGCCATCGCTCCGGCGCCTCCGGGGTATTACCGCAGCGGACCGCCGGTGGTCGTCGAGACCTATCCGACCTATCGCTACTACAGCCAACCCTACGGCTACTACGAATACGAGCGCCGCCCATACTACGGCGGCCACAGCCATGATCGTGGCTACTATCGGGACGATCACCGTCGCCAGGAGTCGGTCAGGATTCCGTCACCGCTCGAAGTGCATCGCGATGTCCGGCGCAGCCTGGGCTTGCCACGCCTGCCGGGCATGCCCTGATCAGCGGCCGCCCTTAGGCGGCACCAGGATCGACTCGATCCCCAGTTCCTTCAGTTTGGCCTGCGCCGCTTCTGCTTCCTGACGAGTGCGGAAGGGGCCGACCTGAACGCGGGTTTCCAGCGTCGATGGCACTCCGCTGAGCGTCAGCTTGGCGTGGATTTCCTCCGCCCGCTGGATATTGGTGAAGACGCCTGCCTGCAGCACGAAGCCGGAGAACAGACGCAGCGGATTAGGCGGCGGCACCGGCTGAACGGGCTGCACCGGCTGGGTCGATTTGGTTTCCGCCACGCGAGCACTCGGCTTGACCGGCGCCGCGGCTTCCTTCGCTTCGCTCGGCTGTACAGCCGCCGGGGCAGGTAGCTTGGTTGCCGGAGCGGTTTCCGGCACCGTCGTCACCTCCGGCACGGGCTTGGTTGGACGCGCGGGCACAGCGGCAGCCGGGGTTTTGCCGACCGGTGCAGCAGCGGCCGGTTTCTCCGGCATCACTTCCGGTTTCGCTTCGACCACTGGCGGCGGGGGCACTTCTGCCTTTGCCGGCTCAATCGGCTCGGCCTTTTCGGGCGGCGGCGGTTCGGGCGGATTGTCGGCCGGCAATACCGGCTTGGAGACTTCCTTTTTCGACGCCACCGGCACGGGTTGGCTGAAGACCGGCGCTTCGCTCTCGTCGGGCGCCGAAGCGAGGTAATCGAAGAAAGCGAGAATGCCGAGCAGCACGGCGACCAGGCCGCCGGCCACAGCCAGACGGGCAATCAGCTTGTTGCGTATTTCGGCGTTATCGTTCTTTTCCGTGCTTTCTTCTTGTGCCATACCTCTCACCGTTCCTGACTCTTGGTCAACGCAACGACCAATTCGGCTTCCGCGCGAGCGATACCGCAGCGCTCGGCAATCGCGGCCGGATCGTAACCGGCCTGGGCCAGCTGCATCGCGTCGCCATAGATCGGCGATACGGATTGCGTCGCCCGCAAATGGGACATCTCCTGCTGCATGTCATTGCGCAAGGCGGCCAATTCGCCACGCAGTGCATCCACCTCATCGCGCAGGATGGCTATTTCCTGCTCCAGGCCGCTTCGCAGCAGGTCGTCGGCCATGCCGGCCGGCGCCTCTTCCCAGGCTGCCGCCGCTTGGCGCCGCGCAGCATCCGACAATCTGACAGCAGCCCCCTCGTTCTCTTCGAAGTCTTGCTCACTCCCCAGCGAAGGGGCGACCGGCTCACCCGCGCCGCCCGCCTTCGCCGCTTTCTGGGCACGCAGACGGCGCATGCGCCAGAGAACAATGGCCATGTACAGCGCGACCAGGACGATCAGCGCGATGACTGCCTCGCGCAGACCGAGCGCGATGCCGGCGATCTCGAAGGAAGTCAGGCTGACCGCCACCGGTAATTAGAACCCGACCGAATACTGCGCACCGAGCAGATGGGCGCCGTTTTCGTAGTGGCCGCGCAGATTCGTACCATTCTTGCTCTGGTTCACGCTGGCATCCTTGACGTACAGGTAGCTGTAGCCGAGGTCGAAGCGGCCGTAGGCACCGGCATTCCACTGCCCTCCCAGCGAAAACCAGACGCGATCGTTGTCAGGCACGCGCGCCGAGCGGTCGTCATTGCTGACCGGTGTGCGGTCGTAGGCAATACCGAACTTCAGCTTGACCGAATCGGTCGCCTTGTAGGCCGCGCCCCAGGCGAGACGCCAGGAGTTGTCGTAATTGAAGGTTTCGCTGGTGATCAGTGCACCGGTCGCCTGGTTGTACACGTTCAGCGCCTTCAGCGTATTCCAGCGGGTGTAAGACAGATCACCCATCGCCTCCCAGCGGTCGGAAACCTGCTGCCAAACCGACAGGATGAAGGTATCGGGCAGCTTCACATCGGCATTGATCGGCGTCGTGTCGTTGAGCTTGCCTTCGAGGTGATACTTCATCGCCGAGCGATAGGAAACGCCAACACGCATGGCCGGCGACAGGGTGAACAGGGCCCCGGCATTCCAGCCGATGGCCGAATCGTCACCCTTCAGCTTGGCCAGCGAGTTGGTCAGCTCGGCGTTGAGGGTCTGGTAATTGATGCCGGCGCCCAGGGAAACCTTGTCATTCAAGCGATAGGACACTGACGGGTTGTAGTTGACGGTGCGGAGTTCCGACTTGACCGCCTGCCGGGCACCGATCCAGTTGCTATTGTCGTACTCGGTTGCCAGCCCGAAAGGCGAGGAAATGCCCAGCCCCAGGTTCCAGTTCGGTGCGACCTGCCAGGAGAAGTAGGCATTCGGCACGCCATGCCAGCCACCGGCATTACCGCCGTTGCCACCGTTACCGGTCGCTCCGGTGGAGCCCTCGTTGTGGAATTCGTAGCTCGGACCGATGGCGGCAACGCCCACGGAAACCTGAATGCCGTTCAGTTGGCTCATCCCGGCCGGGTTGTAGAAGATGGTACTGGCGTTGTCGGCAACGGCGGCCGAACCGGCGTAGGCCGTGCCCATGCCACTCGCGTTCTGCTCCCAAAGCTGAAAGGCGGCGGCCGATGCGCTTCCGGTAAAGGCCAGCGCAAGCAGGGCCGGCACGGTACGTAGCGTCATTTTATTCATTGCTTCGCTCCCTCGAAGGCGGGCTATTTGATTAACTGGCGGATTTTATTCCATTTCCGCAGCATTTTCGGGCGGAACTTCACGCTTGTTGCCGGCGGCGTCGATCGCCACGTAGGTCAGCTCGGCCTCGGTCACCTTCACGGTGATCGGCGCAGCGTGGTTGCGTTCGGCAAAAACCTCGACCTTGACGGTGATCGAGGTGTTGCCGACGCGAACGATGTCGGCGTAAAAACTGACCACGTCGCCGACCGAGATGGCCTGCTTGAACTGGAAGGAATTGACTGAAACGGTCGCCACGCGGCCACGCGCCCGGCGCATGGCGGGAATGGCGCCGGCCACGTCGACCTGGGCCATGACCCAGCCGCCGAAGACGTCGCCATTCTGGTTGAGATCGGCCGGCATGGGCACGACGCGCAAGGTGCAATGCTTGTTGGGGAGGCTGCTGCGGTGCACGGTCATATTTGGGCAAAAAATGTAAACAGCCCGATTTTCCCGGAAAGCCGGCGCTTTTCATATACTGCCGGACAAACGACTCTCGCCTCACACATCTCCATGCGTCGCACCTCCACCCTGCCCAAGCCGCCCGTCGGCACCGCCCTGCCAGAAACCCACAGTTGGCTGACCCTGCGCACTCTCTTCCCCTATCTGTGGCGCTATCGCGGCCGCGTCGTGGCGGCGATGGCCTGCCTGATCTCGGCCAAGCTGGCCAACGTCGGCGTGCCGATGATCTTCAAGGAGATGATCGATGGCCTGTCGACCGGTGAACAGGTCCTGGCCCTGCCGATCCTGCTGCTGGTGCTCTACGGCTTTTTCCGCTTCTCCACGTCGCTGTTTACCGAACTGCGCGAAATCCTCTTTGCCCGGGTCACGCAACGCGCCGTCCGCCAAGTTTCGCTCGAAGTCTTCCGCCACCTGCACGCCCTGTCGCTGCGCTTCCACCTCGAACGGCAGACCGGCGGCATCTCGCGCGACATCGAACGCGGCAGCCGTTCGATTTCCAGTCTGATTTCCTACACCCTCTATTCCATCCTGCCGACCTTGGTCGAGATCGGGCTGGTGCTAGGCATCCTGTTCGTCAAATACGACGTCGGTTTCGTCATCATCACCGCCGTCTCGCTGTTCGCCTACATCGTGTTCACGGTGAAGGTCAGCAACTGGCGGATCGACATCCGGCGCGCCGTCAACGAGAACGACTCGGCGGCCAATTCGCGGGCCATCGACAGCCTGCTCAACTACGAAACGGTCAAGTATTTCAACAACGAGGAGTGGGAAGCCCGCCGCTACGACGAGCAGCTGGTCAAATGGGAGGAAGCCGCCACCCACAGCCAGAAGACCCTCGCCTTCCTGAACCTTGGCCAGCAGGCCATCATCGCCTTGGGCGTCACTGCCATGATGTGGCGTGCCGCGCAGGGCGTCGTTTCCGGCACGATGACCATCGGCGATCTGGTGCTTGTCAATGCCTTCCTGATCCAGCTCTACCTGCCGCTCAATTTCCTCGGCATCGTCTATCGCGAGATTCGCCAGGCCATGACCGACATCGAGCGCATGTTCAACCTGCTCAAGGAAAACCGCGAAATTGCCGACGCGCCCGATGCCCGTGAGCTACCGAGCGGCCCGCTGCAGGTCAATTTCGACAATGTCAGCTTCGCCTACGAAGCCAATCGCCCCATTCTCAAGGGCGTCAGCTTCGCCATCCCGCCCGGCAAGACGGTGGCGGTGGTCGGTCACTCCGGCGCCGGCAAGTCGACGCTGTCGCGGCTGCTCTACCGTTTCTACGACGTCAGCGGCGGCGCCATCCGGATCAACGGCCACGATCTGCGCAGTCTGCGCCAGAACAGCCTGCGCAGTTCCATCGGCATCGTGCCGCAGGACACCGTGCTGTTCAACGACAGCATCTTCTACAACATCAACTACGGCCGCCCCGAAGCAACGCGCGACGAAGTCATCGCCGCCGCCCGCGCCGCCCAATTGCACGACTTCATCGAATCGCTGCCGGAGAAGTACGACACCAAGGTCGGTGAGCGTGGTCTCAAATTGTCCGGCGGCGAGAAGCAGCGCGTCGCCATCGCCCGCGCCCTGCTCAAAAACCCACCCATCCTGATTTTCGACGAAGCCACCTCGGCCCTCGATTCCGCTACCGAGCGTGCCATCCAGACTCAACTGGAGCAGGTCGCGCTCGGCCACACCACCTTGATCATCGCCCACCGCCTGTCGACCGTCATGCAAGCGGACGAAATACTCGTCATGCGCGAAGGCGAGATTGTCGAACGAGGCAGTCATGCTGCTTTGCTCGCCGCCGGCGGGCAATACGCCAACATGTGGACCTTGCAGCAACAAGAAGCCACTGAAAATGCGGCGCCGGCATGACCGGCAAACACTGCACGCCCCCCCGCTTTGTGTCCGAGACAGGCCAAAATTTGCGCTACGAATCGGAGCGTTTTGTATTGTCACACCATGGTAGGATTGAGGCCGCACTAAACTGAGGCGGAGAGACGAACGCGTCGTCGACTTCCCCCGCGATCCACACACAGGAAAAAACGCAGAGATGAGCAAGCGTCAGGTATTGCTGGTTGATGATGAGGCCATCAACCTGGAAATCCTGCAGGACTATTTTGCGGACGAAGAGTCGCTGTCTACGGTCGCCGCCGATGGCGGTGAGCGTGCATGGCAATTGCTGCTTAATCCCGCCAACGATTTCAAGTTGATCTTGCTCGACCGGATGATGCCCGGCGTCGATGGGCTTACGTTACTGCGTCGAATCAAAAACGATGCCCGCTTCGCCAAGATTCCGGTCATCCTGCAAACCGCTGCGGACTCTGCCGAGGCGATTCGCGAAGGGCTGGAAGCGGGCGCTTATTACTATCTGACCAAGCCCTACAGACGCGACAAACTGATCGCCATCGTTCATGCGGCTTTGGCGGACGCTGAGGAACGCTCCAAACTTGGGCAGAAACTCGCCGAGCACATCAGTTGCCTGGGCTTCATGAACCGCGCCGAGTTCGCCATCCGTAGTCTGGACGAAGCCAGCCAATTGGCCGCTTTCGTCGCGCAAGCCTGTCCCAACCCAGAGACTGCGGCAATGGGACTCTCCGAATTGCTTATCAACGCCATCGAGCATGGCAACCTAGGCCTCTCCTACAAAGAAAAGATGCAACTCAAACAGCAGGACAATTGGCACGAGGAGATTCGCCGCCGTAGCGCATTGCCGGAAAACCAAGGAAAGCTGGTTCGATTGACGTTCGAACGCAGCTATTCGGGGATCACCTTCAAAATCACCGACCAAGGTGATGGATTCGCCTGGCAGGATTATCTTGAGTTCGACCCCAGCCGTGCATTCGACCCCAACGGACGAGGAATTGCCCTGGCCAAGATGCTGAGCTTCAGCAATATACGTTATGAAGAAGCCGGTAGCGTGGCGGTAGCCCGTATCGACTTTGCCGTCGCCGAGGCCTGCACAGCATGACGACGGCCATGAAATCGATGAAGGTACTGGCGGTCGATGACAACCGAACGAACCTGCATATCCTGCAGGTCTTCCTCAAGAAGCTCGGGCACGAGGTGGTTCTTGCCGAAAATGGGGAAGAGGCCGTCAAACGCTTCGAAGCCGATCACCCCGACCTGATCCTGCTCGACATCATGATGCCCGTGATGGATGGCTTCGAGGCTGCCCGTCGGATCAAGGCAATGAACCAAGAGCGGTGGACGCCGATCATTTTCCTGTCTGCGCTCAATCGCGACGAGAATCTCGTTGAAGGTCTTGATGCCGGCGCCGACGACTACCTGACCAAGCCGATCAACTTCATCGTCCTCGAAGCCAAGCTGCGCTCGATGCAGCGTTCCTTGGCGATGCAACAAGCGTCGATCGATTCTTTGCGCCGGGTCCAGACGATCTCCGACAATGTACTGGATGCCATCGTGACGACTGACGATCATGGTGCCATCGTATCCACCAATCTTTCAGCTGAGCGTATTTTCGGTTGGTCAGCACACGATATGGCTGGACGCCAGGTTGCCATGCTCCTCCCATCCGACAGCCCGATCGGCGAAGGCTCGATTTTTGGCTTGCGGGAAAACGACAGCTGCGGTGCACTGGGCCAGGAGCGCGAAATTGAAGCCTTGCGCAAGGACGGCAGTCGCTTCCACGCAACGGTATCGTTGAGCCAGGTCGTCCTGGATGGGCAGCGGATGCACATCGCCGTAATCCGGGACATTTCCGAACGCAAGGCTGCGGAACAGAAGCTCCAGGAAAACGCCGAGCAATTGCAGGCGTACTACGAACATACACAGAGCGAACAGCAACTGGCGATGCGCCTGATGGAAAAGCAACTCCATCGTACCGGTCTGAAGGACAGTTGCCTGCATTACTCAGTCATACCGGCCGAAAACTTCAGCGGCGACATCGTTGCCGCTGCCCGTTCTCCGGAAGGCCGCTTCTACGCACTGCTGGCCGACGCAACCGGACACGGTTTGACTGCCGCCATCAGCGTTCTGCCCGTGTTGGCATTGTTTTACCGCATGACCAAGCTGAATCGCAGCGTCCGCGAGATCATTCTTGAACTCAACCAGCAGTTGCGGGAATCGATGCCGATTGGCCGGTTTGTTGCCGCCACGCTGGTATGTCTGGACGAAGTTCTGCATCGAGGCGAGATTTGGGTTGGCGGCACCCCGGAAACCTTCCTCGTTAACGAGGACGGCACGGTAGCGCGAACTTTTGTCTCCAACTATCTACCGCTCGGCATTCTCGATAACAAGGAACTCGATGCCGCACCGGAAACCTTCTTCTGGCTCAATAACAGCCAGCTGATCCTGTGTTCCGATGGCTTGCTGGAGGCAGAGAACTGCGCCGGACAACAGTTTGGAGTTGCCGGCCTCATCGCGGCCGCCACCGCATCGTCGCCGACGGATCGCTTCGAAAAAATTCAGGATGCGCTAACTACCCATCTTGGCGATAACCTGGCTTCGGACGATGTATCATTGATGATCATCGACTGCCCCTAATCCCGCCAAATAAGTTCCAGCAAAGCTAAAAAACAAAAAGGCCGGGAAAGACCCGGCCTTTTTTCTGCTGCGAATAATTTACTTTATTCGGCGGCGGTTTCTTCAACCTCAACAGCTTCCGTCGGTTCCGGACGGTCGACCAGCTCGACGAATGCCATCGGAGCGTTATCGCCGACGCGGAAACCGCACTTCAGGATACGCAGATAGCCACCCGGACGGGTTGCGTAGCGCGGGCCGATTTCGGCGAACAGCTTGACGACGATCTCGCGATCGCGCAGGCGGTCGAATGCCAGACGCTTGTTGGCCAGGGTCGGGGTCTTGCCGAGGGTGATCATCGGTTCGACAACACGACGCAGTTCCTTGGCCTTCGGCAGGGTGGTCTTGATCGCTTCGTGACGGAGCAGCGAAACGGTCATGTTGCGCAGCATAGCCAAACGGTGGCTGCTGGTGCGGTTGAGTTTACGAAGTCCATTGCGGTGACGCATGGTTAATCCTTTCTATATTCTGCAGGCGTCCCTTGACTACCCGGATCGGGAAAAGGCTTACGCCTTTTCCAGACCGGCGGGCGGCCAATTTTCCAGTTTCATGCCGAGGGTCAAGCCACGTGCGGCGAGCACTTCCTTGATCTCGTTGAGCGACTTGCGACCCAAGTTCGGGGTCTTGAGAAGTTCATTCTCGGTACGCTGGATCAGATCGCCGATGTAGTAGATGTTCTCGGCCTTCAGGCAGTTCGCGGAACGAACGGTCAGTTCCAGATCGTCGACCGGACGCAGAAGCACCGGATCGACCTGGGCCGGCTTGGAAGCCTCGGCAACAGGTGCCGTGCCTTCCAGGTCGGCGAAGACAGAGAGCTGCTCCATCAGCACGCGAGCGGCATAGCGAATCGCTTCCTCCGGCTCAACAACGCCATTGGTTTCGATGTCGACGATCAGCTTGTCCAGATCGGTACGCTGTTCGACGCGAGCGTTTTCGACGGCGTAGGCGACACGGCGAATCGGGCTGAACGAGGCATCAAGAACCAACTTACCGATGGTCTTGGCATCGCCGAGATTGCGCACGTTACCCGGAACGTAACCACGGCCTTTTTCGACCTTGATTTCCATTGCTAGTTTGCCACCGGTAGACAGGTTGGCAATCACGTGCTCCGGATTGATGATTTCAACGTCGTGCGGCAACTCGATATCACCGGCACGGACGGCGCCTTCGCCTTCCTTGACCAGCTTCAGGGTGACCACATCGCGGTTGTGCAGCTTGAATACGATACCCTTGAGGTTGAGAAGGATGTCGACGACATCCTCCTGCACACCGTCAACGGTAGAGTACTCGTGCAACACGCCGTCGATCGAAACTTCGGTCGGTGCATAACCCGGCATCGAAGACAACAGAATGCGGCGCAGTGCGTTGCCCAGAGTGTGGCCGTAACCGCGTTCAAACGGTTCCATGACAACCTTGGCTTGCACCGGGGAGACGCTCTGAACGTCGATGATGCGGGGTTTGAGTAGTCCACTGCTTTGCATGGGCTTAGATTCCTCTGCTCAGTGCTTACTTCGAATAAAGTTCGATGACCAGGCCTTCGTTCAGGGTCGGCGACAGTTCGGAACGTTGCGGCATTGCCTTGAACGTACCCTTGCCTTCCTTGACGTCGACGGAAATCCACTCCGGGAAACCGCGCGATTCGGCAGCTTCGAGGGCGGCCTTGCAACGCAGGGAAGCACGAGCACGCTCGGTCAGTTGCACCACATCGCCCGGCTTGACCAGGTAGGACGGGATATTGACGCGCTTGCCGTTAACCAGAACGCCGTTGTGACGGACAACCTGACGGGACTCGGTGCGGGAGGCGCCGAAACCCATACGGTAGGCCACGGAGTCCAGACGGGCTTCCAGCAGCTGCAGCAGGTTTTCGCCGGTCTGGCCCTTGCGGCGTTCAGCTTCCGCGAAGGTCTTGCGGAACTGGCCTTCCAGCACGCCATAAACGCGACGAATCTTCTGCTTGGCGCGCAGGTGAACGCCATAGTCGGAGAGACGGGCACCAGACTTCTGGCCGTGCTGACCAGGAGCATAGGAGCGACGCTCAATGGCGCACTTGTCGGTGTAGCACTTTTCGCCCTTCAGGAAGAGCTTCTCGCCTTCGCGGCGGCACTGACGGCATTTCGGATCGAGATTACGAGCCACTTGTCTTTCTCCTTAGATACGGCGCTTCTTCGGCGGACGGCAGCCGTTATGCGGCACCGGCGTCACGTCGGAAATAGCGCTGATCTTGATACCCAGCGCATTAAGCGCACGGACCGACGATTCGCGACCCGGGCCAGGACCCTTGATGCGAACTTCGAGGTTCTTGATGCCACATTCCTGAGCGGCCTTACCGGCAGCTTCAGCAGCGACCTGGGCAGCGAACGGGGTGGACTTACGCGAACCGCGGAAGCCGGCACCACCGGAGGTTGCCCATGACAGGGCATTGCCCATGCGGTCGGTAATGGTGATGATGGTGTTGTTGAACGAAGCGTGAATGTGGGCGATGCCCTCGGCAACGTTCTTCTTGACCTTCTTGCGAACTTTGGTAGCAGTCTTAGCCATGTTCAGTTCCTATTACTTCTTGCCAGCGATGGCCTTGCGCGGACCCTTACGGGTACGAGCGTTGGTACGGGTGCGCTGGCCACGGCAGGGCAAGCCCTTGCGGTGACGCAGGCCACGGTAGCAACCGAGGTCCATCAGACGCTTGATGTTCATGGTGACTTCGCGGCGCAGGTCACCTTCAACGGTGAACTTGCCCACTTCGTCACGCAAGCGATCCATCTCTGCATCGGACAGATCTTTCATTTTGGTGGTACGACCAACGCCGGCCGCATCGCAAATCTTTTGCGCGCGGGTACGGCCGATGCCGAAAATCGCGGTGAGAGCGATTTCAGCATGCTGATGGTTCGGAATGTTTACCCCTGCAATACGGGCCATTGAATCACTCCAATATGTCGAAAATTAACGAATGCCGATTCGACAGGGGATTAACCCTGGCGCTGCTTGTGACGCGGATCCTTGCAAATGATGCGCACGACACCCTTGCGACGGATCACCTTGCAATTGCGGCAAACGCGCTTCACTGAAGGTTGCACTTTCATGTTTCACTCCTCGTCTGCGAGAGCTTGGAAGCAGCCGTGATTCCTTGCCCTGCGGTTTATTGCGTAGAGAACTTCTTACTTGGCGCGGAAAACGATCCGCGCTTTCGTTAAATCGTATGGGGTCAACTGCACGGTCACCTTGTCGCCGGGAAGAATGCGGATGTAGTGCATACGCATCTTGCCGGAGATGAAGCCGTGCACAATGTGCCCGTTTTCCAGTTTGACCTTGAAGGTCGCATTCGGGAGGTTTTCGACAACCTCCCCTTGCATCTCGATGTAGTCTTCTTTCGCCATGAGTACTTACTTGATCATCGGCGAACCTTTGAAGTTCGCTTTCTTCAACAGGCTCTCATACTGATGGGACATTACGTAGGCTTGCACTTGAGCCATAAAGTCCATCGTCACGACGACGATAATCAGCAGGGACGTACCACCAAAGTAGAACGGAACGTTCCACTTCAAAATCAGGAACTCAGGCAGCAGACAGACTAGCGTGATGTAAGCCGCGCCGATCAAGGTCAACCGCATCAAAATCTTGTCGATATAGCGGGCGGTCTGCTCACCCGGACGGATGCCGGGAACGAAAGCACCGCTCTTCTTCAGATTATCGGCAGTCTCTTTCGAGTTGAAGACGAGGGCCGTATAGAAGAAGCAGAAGAAGACAATGGCCGCAGCGTACAACATCACATAGATAGGCTGACCTGGCGACAAAGTCGCAGCAATATCCTTCAACCAGCGCATCGAATCGCTGGAGCCGAACCAACCGGCAACGGTGGCAGGAAACAGGATGATTGACGAAGCGAAGATCGGCGGAATGACGCCGGACATATTCAGCTTGAGCGGCAGATGGGAGCTCTGACCGCCGTAAACCTTGTTACCCACCTGGCGCTTGGCGTAATTCACCAAGATCTTGCGTTGGCCGCGTTCGACGAAGACCACGAATGCAGTGACCAGCACAACCAACACGCATATGAAGAGTGCCGACAGCGGGTGCATGGCCCCAGTGCGAACGAGTTCGAACAAGCCGCCGATGGCATTGGGCAAGCCGGCCGCGATACCGCCGAAAATGATGATGGAGATACCGTTGCCCAAACCGCGCTCGGTGATCTGCTCACCAAGCCACATCAGGAACATCGTACCGGTCAGCAGGGTGGTTACCGTCGTCAGGCGGAAAATGAATCCGGGGTCGGCAACAAGACCAGGCTGCGCCTCCAACGCGACGGCAATGCCCAAGCCTTGGAATAGGGCGAGGAAAACCGTACCGTAGCGCGTGTACTGCGTGATCTTCCGACGGCCGGCCTCGCCTTCCTTCTTGAGTGCCTCAAGCTGCGGGCTGGCCACGCTCATCAGTTGCATGATGATCGACGCCGAGATATACGGCATGATCCCCAATGCGAAAATCGTGAAACGCGAAAGGGCGCCACCCGAGAACATGTTGAACATGCCCAGAATACCGCCCTTTTGCGAATTGAACAGATCGGCCAGAACGTTGGGATCGATACCCGGCACCGGAATATGGGCGCCAATGCGATAGACGACCAGAGCCCCAAGCAGGAACCACAGACGGCGTTTCAGATCGCCGAATTTGCCACCCTTGCCAACGGTATTGGGATTTGCAGCCAACGTTCTAACCTTTCTGGATTACTCGGCGACGGAACCGCCGGCAGCCTCGATGGCAGCCTTAGCGCCCTTGGTCGCACCAACGCCCTTCAGAACAACCTTGCGGGAAATCGCGCCGGAAAGGATCACCTTGGCAGACAAGGCATCACCTGGAACGATACCGGCAGCTTGCAGCGCCAGCAGATCGATTTCGTCGACCGGCAGACGATCCAAGTCAGTCAGACGAACTTCGTAGTTGCGGGCGCGGGTCAGCGAATTGAAACCGCGCTTGGGCAGACGGCGTTGCAGCGGCATTTGGCCGCCTTCGAAACCGACTTTGTGGAAGCCACCGGAACGGGACTTCTGACCCTTGTGGCCACGACCGCAGGTCTTGCCAAGTCCGGAGCCGATACCGCGACCAACGCGCTTGGCAGCCTTCTTGGAGCCTTCACCCGGCTTGATGGTATTCAAACGCATGGTTTAACCCTCAACCTTAACGAGATACTGAACCTTCTGGATCATGCCGCGAACTGCCGGAGTATCCAGCAGTTCAGCAGAGCTGTTCAGTTTGCGCAGACCCAAGCCGCGCACGGTGGCGCGATGATCCTGCTTGGTACCGATGACGCTCTTGACCAGCGTCACTTTGATCTTCTTGTCAGACATGACTTCTTACCCCAGGATCTGATCAACCGAGAGGCCACGCTTGGCGGCGATCTCAGCCGGAGTGCAGACCTTGGACAGACCGTCGATGGTCGCACGCACGATGTTGTAGGGATTGGTCGAGCCGTGAGCTTTGGCAACCACGTTGGTCACACCGACAACTTCGAAAACAGCGCGCATTGCGCCGCCGGCGATGATACCGGTACCTTCCGGAGCCGGCTGAATCATCACGGTAGTAGCGCCGTGACGACCCATAACGGTGTGGTGCACCGTACCGTTCTTCAGGCTGACCTTGGCCATCTTGCGACGGGCCTCTTCCATTGCCTTCTGGACAGCCACCGGCACTTCGCGGGACTTGCCCTTGCCCATGCCGATGCCGCCATCGCCGTCGCCAACCACGGTCAGCGCGGCAAAGCCGAGAATACGGCCGCCCTTCACCACCTTGGTGACGCGGTTGACCGCAACCATCTTTTCGCGCAAACCGTCGTCGCGCTCTTCAGCCTGTTGCGGCTTCTTGTTTCTTTCAGGTTTAGCCATTTCTTAACCTCGTCCTTTCGCCGTCGGTTAGAACTTCAGGCCGCCTTCACGCGCTGCTTCTGCCAGCGCCTGAACACGACCGTGGTACTGGAGACCGGAACGATCAAAAGCCACCTGCTCGATACCGGCGGCTTTCGCACGCTCGGCGATCAGCTTGCCGATAGCGGCAGCAGCAGCCTTGTTGCCACCGTTTGCAACGGTGCCGCGAACATCCTTGTCCAGAGTGGAAGCCGAAGCCAGAACCTTACCGCCGCAAGGCGAAATGATCTGGGCGTAAATGTGGCAATTCGTACGATTAACGCACAGCCGCACGGCCTTGAGCTCGGCGATTTTGGCCCGGGTTTTGCGGGCACGACGCAAACGCGCTTCTTTCTTGTTAAACATATGCCACCTTTACTTCTTCTTGGTTTCCTTGATAACCACCACTTCGTCGGCATAGCGAACACCCTTGCCCTTGTAGGGCTCCGGCTTGCGATACGCGCGAATTTCGGCGGCCACCTGGCCGACTTGCTGCTTGTCGGCACCCTTGACGACGATTTCCGTCTGGGTCGGACATTCGACCTTCACACCGGCCGGCATCTTGTGCGCGACCGGATGGGAAAAGCCGAGGGTCAGGTTCAGGGTGTCGCCGGCGGCTTGGGCACGATAACCCACACCGACCAACTGCAGCTTCTTCTCAAAGCCCTTGGAAACACCAGTCACCATGTTGTTAAGGTTGGCGCGCATCGTACCCCACATTGCAGCGGCATTCGCAGCACCTTCAACCTTCGAGACCGAGATGTTCTGACCTTCCACAGCCACCTGGACAGCCGGATGAGCGGCGGTCTTCAGGGTGCCCAACGGCCCCTTGACGGTGATCTGATCTGCGACGGTGATTTCGACACCAGCCGGCAGAACGATAGGATTCTTACCAATACGAGACATCTTCGTTCGCTCCTTACGCCACGATGCACAGGACTTCGCCGCCAACATTGTTGGCACGAGCCTTGCGGTCGGTCATAACACCCTTCGGCGTCGAAACGATGGCCACACCCAGACCGTTCATGACGCGCGGAATGTCTTCACAGGCCTTGTAAATACGCAGACCGGGCTTGGAAACACGCTCGATACGCTCAATAACCGGACGACCGGCGTAGTACTTCAGCGCGATATCGAGAGTCGCTTTGCCGTCAGCTTGACGAATTGCGAAGTTGTCGACGTAACCCTCATCCTTGAGAACGGTCGCGATTGCAACCTTCAGCTTGGACGACGGCATGGAGACAGACGCCTTTTCGGCGAGCTGGGCGTTGCGGATGCGAGTCAGCATGTCCGCGATCGGATCGCTCATAGCCATTTCTGTATCTCCTATTACCAGCTGGCCTTAACAACACCCGGAATTTCACCATTGAAGGCGAGCTCACGGATCTTGTTGCGGCACAGACCAAATTTGCGGAAAACACCACGCGGACGACCGGTCAGCTGGCAGCGATTGCGCAGACGCGACGGGCTGGAATTGCGCGGCAGAGCCTGCAGCTTCAAACGAGCTTCGTAACGCTCCTCGTCAGACAGGCTAGCGTCGTTGATGATCGCCTCAAGGGCAGCACGCTTCTTCGCATACTGAGCCACCAGCTTGCGGCGCTTCTCTTCACGGTTGATCAGAGCAAGTTTTGCCATGATTGCCTCAATTCTTGAACGGGAACTTGAACGCGGACAGCAGAGCCTTGGCTTCTGCATCGGTCTTCGCGGTCGTAGTGATGCTGATGTTCATACCACGGAGAGCATCGATCTTGTCGTACTCGATTTCCGGGAAAATGATCTGCTCTTTGACACCCATGTTGTAGTTACCCTGGCCGTCGAAACCCTTGCCAGAGATACCACGGAAGTCGCGAACACGCGGCAGCGCGATGGTGATCAAGCGATCCAGGAATTCGAACATGCGCGGGCCACGCAGGGTAACCATGCAGCCAATCGGGTAACCATCACGAATTTTGAAGCCAGCGATCGACTTGCGAGCCTTGGTAGTGACAACCTTCTGACCAGCAATCTTCTGCATGTCGCCGACGGCGTTCTCGAGAACCTTCTTGTCAGCAACGGCCTCACCAACACCCATGTTCAGGGTGATCTTGGTGATACGCGGCACTTCCATCACGGACTTGTAGCCAAACTGCTTGGTCAGCTCGGTGACTACATTGTCTTTGTAAAACTGTTGCAAACGCGCCATGACTACCCCTTATGCGTTCACCAGCTCGCCGTTCGACTTGAACACGCGAACCTTGCGACCATCTTCCAGGGACTTGAAGCCGACGCGATCAGCCTTCTTGGTCGCCGGATTGAACAGCGCAACATTGGAGATATGGATCGGCATGTCTTTTTCGACGATGCCACCAGCCACGCCCTTGATCGGGTTCGGCTTGACGTGCTTTTTGGCACGGTTCACACCCTCGACCACAACGCGCTGCTCATCGACACGGGTCAGCACAACACCGCGCTTGCCCTTGTCCTTACCGGTAATGACGACAACTTCGTCACCCTTACGAATCTTTTCCATCACGCCTCCTTACAGAACTTCCGGAGCCAGCGACACGATCTTCATGAAGCGCTCGGTACGCAATTCGCGGGTCACCGGGCCAAAGATGCGCGTGCCAATCGGCTCGAGCTTGTTATTGAGAAGGACGGCGGCATTGCCATCGAAACGCACCAAGGAACCATCCGGACGACGAACACCCTTAGCGGTACGAACGACAACAGCGTTGTACACATCACCCTTCTTGACGCGACCACGCGGCGCAGCATCCTTGATGCTGACCTTGATGATGTCGCCAATGCCGGCGTAACGGCGCTTGGATCCACCGAGGACCTTGATACACATTACCGAACGCGCGCCAGTATTATCGGCGACGTCCAGGATCGTCTGCATCTGAATCATTTAAATAAACTCCAACTTAATCCGCCAAAGCGGTCAGTCTTGGAACCCGTACGGGTCGAAACATCTTCGCAGCAGGCACGAACGGCATGCCACAAAAAAAGAAGCCGGATTATACCGGCTTCTTTTCAATCAATGCAAGAGTTTTTTCTTGTCAAACGACAATGGCCTTTTCCAGAACCGTGGTCACAGCCCAAGCCTTCGTGCGGGACACTGGGCGAGTCTCGACGATTTCAACCAGGTCACCCGCCTTGGCGGTGTTACCTTCATTGTGGGCGTGATACTTCTTGGAACGAACCATCACCTTGCCGTACATTGGGTGCTTGACCTTACGTTCGACCAGGACGGTGACGGTCTTGTCCATTTTGTCGCTGACCACGCGACCGATCAGCGTGCGCTTGATAGTGGTGGTTTCGCTCATTGCTGCACCGCCTTTTCACGAATGAGGGTACGAACACGCGCGATGTCGCGACGCACCTTAGAGATTTGGCTGGTATTGGACAACTGTTGCGTAGCAAGTTGCATACGCAGGCCGAATTGGGCCTTCAGCAGGTCCAGCAGTTCCTTGTTGAGCTCGTCCACGCTCTTGGTTCTCAGTTCACTAGCTTTCATGATTACCCCAGATGACGAGTCACAAAGGTGGTGGAAATCGGCAATTTGGCAGCAGCCAAGGCAAACGCCTCACGAGCCAGAGCCTCGTTAACACCATCCATTTCGTACAGAACCTTGCCCGGCTGGATTTCAGCAACCCAGTATTCCGGGTTACCCTTACCGTTACCCATACGAACTTCGGCCGGCTTCTTGGAAATCGGCTTGTCCGGGAAAATACGGATCCAGATACGGCCGCCACGTTTGATGTGGCGGGTCATGGCACGACGGGCTGCCTCGATCTGACGTGCAGTCAGACGGCCACGGCCAGTAGCCTTCAAGCCCCACTCACCGAAGGACACTTTGGTACCACGAGTGGCCAGGCCCTCGTTACGACCTTTGTGCTCCTTGCGGAATTTGCGACGATTAGGTTGCAGCATATTAAGCACCTGCCTTTCTTACGCGCTTGGCCGGAGCCTCGCCGTCGGCTTTTTTCACCGTGCGAGTGCGCGGCTTGTCGCCTTCAGGCTTGCCCGGAGCGCGACGCGGACGACGCTCTTCAGCCGCCGGCTCTTCAGCTGCCGGCTGCTCGTTGCGATCGAGCATGTCACCCTTGTAGACCCAAACCTTGATACCGATGATGCCGTAGGTGGTCAGCGCTTCCGAAGTTGCGTAATCGATATCCGCACGCAGCGTATGCAGCGGCACACGACCCTCGCGATACCATTCGCTACGAGCGATTTCGGCACCATTGAGGCGACCTGCGCTCATGACCTTGATACCCTGAGCGCCGAGACGCATGGCGTTCTGCATCGCACGCTTCATGGCGCGACGGAACATGATGCGTTTCTCGAGCTGCTGAGCGATCGAATCAGCGATCAACTGGGCATCGAGTTCCGGCTTACGAATTTCTTCGATCGATACATGAACGGGAACGCCCATGATGCGCTGAAGATCGGAACGCAGGGTTTCGATATCCTCGCCCTTTTTACCGATAACAACACCCGGACGGGCGGAGTAGACGGTGACGCGGGCATTCTTCGCCGGACGTTCGATGAGGACGCGGCCAACGGAGGCGTGAGCGAGCTTACGCTTCAGGTATTCGCGAACCTTGACATCTTCCTTCAGCATGCCCGGGAAGTCCTTGCTGCTGGCGTACCAGCGGGAATTCCAGTTCTTGGTGACGGCCAGACGGAAGCCAGTCGGATGAATTTTCTGTCCCATGGCTCTTCCTTAGTTACCAACGGTCAGATAAATATGGCAGGTCGGCTTGGAGATCCGATTGCCACGACCCTTGGCGCGCGCGGTAAAGCGCTTCAGCACCATGCCTTTTTCGACGTAGATGGTTTTCACCTTCAGTTCGTCGATGTCGGCACCATCGTTATGCTCAGCATTGGCGATAGCCGATTCGAGCACTTTTTTGACGATACCAGCACCCTTTTTCGGGCAGAAGGCCAGGATGTTAAGAGCCTGACCAACCGGCTTGCCACGCACCAGATCCGCAACCAAGCGGCCTTTTTGCGCAGAGAGGCGAACGCCTCGCAGACTTGCACGAGTTTCCATGTCAGCTCCTTACTTCTTGGCCTTCTTGCCGGCGGTGTGACCCTTGAACGTACGGGTCAGCGAGAACTCGCCGAGCTTGTGACCGACCATATTTTCGGTAACGAATACCGGAATATGCTGTTTGCCGTTGTGCACCGCAATCGTCAGACCGATGAACTCGGGGAGGATCGTCGAGCGACGCGACCAGGTCTTGATCGGGCGCTTGTCGTTGGTTGCGCGAACAGCTTCGACCTTGTCGATCAGATGCGCATCAACAAACGGGCCCTTTTTGAGAGAACGTCCCATTTCCTACCCCTTAACGCTTATGACGGCGCTGAACGATCATGCTGTTCGTGCGCTTGTTGCTACGGGTGCGATAACCCTTGGTGGGCTGACCCCACGGGTTAACCGGCACGCGACCTTCACCAGTTTTACCTTCACCACCACCGTGCGGGTGATCGATCGGGTTCATAGCCGTACCACGAACGGTCGGACGAATACCGCGCCAGCGCTGAGCACCCGCCTTACCGATCTTGCGCAGATTGTTTTCTTCGTTGCCGACTTCGCCAATGGTTGCGCGACACTCGACGTGCACTCGACGCACTTCGCCGGAGCGCAAGCGAATCTGAGCATAAGAGCCTTCGCGAGCCAAAAGCTGAACAGAGGTACCGGCGGAGCGAGCAATTTGAGCCCCCTTGCCCGGCATCATTTCAACGCAGCAGATGGTGGTACCAACCGGAATATTACGGATCGGCAAAGCGTTGCCCGACTTGATCGGAGCTTCGGAACCGCTGATGATCTGCTGACCGACAACCATGCCCTTATTGGCGATGACGTAGCGGCGCTCGCCGTCGGCGTAGCAAACCAACGCAATATTCGCAGTGCGGTTCGGATCGTACTCAAGGCGCTCAACTTTGGCTGGAATGCCATCCTTGTTACGCTTGAAATCAACCAGACGATAAGCCTGCTTGTGGCCACCGCCCTGATGGCGGACGGTGATACGACCGTTGTTGTTACGACCGGAATTCTTGGCCTGCGACTCGACGAGACCGGCAAACGGCTTGCCTTTGTGCAGATTGGGATTTACAACCTGAACGACGGCACGACGACCTGGGGAGGTAGGTTTGACTTTAACGAGAGCCATTATGCGTTACCCCCTTCGACAAAGTTGATCTCCTGACCCGGCTTAAGGCTAACAAAAGCCTTCTTCCAGCCCTTACGGCGACCGGTCGCCCCACGGAAGCGCTTGACCTTGCCCTTGACGTTGGCAACTTGGACACCCTGCACTTCCACCTTGAACAACAGCTCCACGGCAGCCTTGATTTCCGGCTTGGTTGCATCGGAGGCAACGCGGAAAACAACCTGCTCGTACTTATCGGCAACGAAAGTCGCCTTTTCGGAGATTTGCGGTGCCAGCAGCACCTGCATCAGACGTTCCTGGTTCATCCCCACATCTCCTCGAACTTGGCCACAGCATTCTTGGTGACCAGAACCTTACCGAAGCGGACCAGGGAGACTGGATCAGCTTCCTGGGCTTCCAGGACCAGAACATTGGGCAGATTGCGCGAAGAGAGATAGAGGTTTTCGTTCAGCTCGTCGGTAACGACAAGAACACTACCCTCGAACCCCATGCCCTTCAGCTTCTGGGCAAACAACTTGGTCTTCGGCGCATCAACAGACAGATCATCAACTACGACCAGACGATCCTGACGAGCCAGTTCGGAGAGGATGGTGGCCATACCGGCGCGGAACATCTTCTTGTTAACCTTCTGGCTGTAATTTTGCTCGGGCGAATTCGGGAAAATCCGACCGCCTCCACGCCACAAGGGGCTGCCATTGGAACCGGCACGAGCACGACCCGTACCCTTTTGGCGCCACGGCTTGGTGGTGGTGTGACGGACCTCGGAACGATCCTTTTGCTTGGAGTCAGCAGAACGCGCGTTGGCCTGATAGGCAACGACGATCTGGTGAACCAGCGCCTCGTTGAAATCGCGACCGAACAGCACATCGGAAGCCTGCAGCTTCGCCGCTTCCTGACCCTGTTCGTTAATAACTTTCAGCTCCATGACGCCCCCTTAAGCCTTAACCGCCGGACGCACGACGACGTCGGAACCCTTGGCACCCGGAACAGCGCCCTTGACCAGCAGCAACTGGCGCTCGGCATCCACACGAACGATAGTCAAACCCTGAGTGGTGGTTTTCACATCGCCCAAATGACCCGCCATGCGCTTACCCGGGAAAACACGACCCGGGTCCTGAGCCATACCGATGGAACCCGGCGCATTATGCGACACGGAGTTACCATGCGAAGCACGGTTGGAACTGAAGTTGTGGCGCTTGATACCACCTTGGAAACCCTTACCGATCGAGGTACCGGTAACATCCACCTTCTGACCTTCCGAGAAGATGGTGACAGCAACCTGATCACCAGCCTTCAAACTGGCAAGCTGATCAGCCTCGATACGGAATTCCTTGAGCACGTGCCCAGCTTCCACAGCAGCCTTGGCCAGATGGCCAGCGGCAGGCTTGGAAACACGAGAGGCACGGCGCGAGCCGAAAGTAACCTGAACGGCTGCGTAGCCATCGGTTTCCGGCGTTTTGACTTGGGTCACGCGGTTGTTCGACACGTCAAGCACCGTCACCGGGATGGAAACCCCATCCTCGGCAAAGATGCGAGTCATGCCGACCTTGCGACCAACAAGGCCTAGACTCATGGTTATTCTCCTCATCGCCGGCTGCGATTGGCCGGCCGATGTAAAACAACAAATGGGTAGCCGAACCCGGCCACCCCCGAAAGGCGCGGATTATATCCGCAAAACAACTATTACTGCAACTTGATTTCGACGTCGACGCCAGCCGGCAAGTCCAACTTCATCAGAGCATCAACGGTCTTGTCAGTCGGATCGACGATATCCATCAAGCGGAGATGGGTACGAATCTCGAGCTGATCACGGGAAGCCTTGTTCACGTGCGGCGAACGCAGAATATCGAAACGCTGCTTGCGAGTCGGCAGCGGTACGGGACCACGAACGACAGCACCAGTACGCTTGGCGGTTTCAACGATTTCCTGAGCCGACTGGTCGATCAGGCGATAGTCGAAGGCCTTGAGACGGATACGAATTTTTTGATTTTGCATGATGGCTTCCAAAGAACATTGGGGCAGGACTTTTCATCCCACCCCGAATTTAAAAAGAACGATTACTCGATGATCTTGGCGACGACGCCGGCGCCGACAGTACGACCGCCTTCACGGATGGCGAAGCGCAGACCTTCTTCCATGGCGATCGGGGCGATCAGCTTGACGGTCATCTGGATGTTGTCACCCGGCATAACCATTTCCACGCCTTCCGGCAGGGAGATCGCGCCGGTCACGTCCGTGGTACGGAAGTAGAACTGCGGACGGTAGTTGTTGAAGAACGGGGTGTGACGACCACCTTCGTCCTTGGACAGAACATAGACTTCGCCGGTGAAGTGGGTGTGCGGGGTGATGGAACCCGGCTTGCACAGCACTTGACCACGCTCGACGTCTTCGCGCTTGGTACCACGCAGCAGGGCGCCGATGTTGTCGCCGGCTTGACCTTGGTCGAGCAGCTTGCGGAACATTTCGACACCGGTACAGGTGGTCTTCTGGGTCGGGCGAATACCGACGATTTCGATTTCTTCGCCAACCTTGATGATGCCGCGCTCGACACGACCGGTCACGACGGTACCACGACCGGAGATGGAGAAGACGTCTTCAACCGGCATCAGGAACGGCTGGTCGATAGCACGCTCCGGGGTCGGGATGTAGGAGTCCAGAGCATCAGCCAGACGGAAGATGGAGGGCTCGCCGATTTCGGACTGGTCGCCTTCCAGGGCCTTCAGTGCGGAGCCGTGGATGATCGGGGTGTCGTCACCCGGGAAGTCGTACTTGGAGAGCAGTTCGCGCAGCTCCATTTCGACCAGCTCGAGCAGCTCGGCATCGTCAACCATGTCGCACTTGTTCATGTACACCAGAACGTACGGCACACCAACCTGGCGAGCCAGCAGGATGTGCTCGCGGGTTTGCGGCATCGGGCCGTCAGCGGCAGAACAAACCAGAATGGCGCCGTCCATCTGGGCAGCACCAGTAATCATGTTCTTGACGTAGTCAGCGTGGCCCGGGCAGTCAACGTGGGCGTAGTGACGGTTGGCGGTTTCGTATTCGACGTGGGCGGTGTTGATGGTGATACCGCGAGCCTTTTCTTCCGGCGCAGCGTCAATTTCATCGTACTTCTTGGCAGCGCCACCAAACTTGGAAGCCAGCACGGTGGTGATTGCAGCGGTCAGCGTGGTCTTACCGTGGTCAACGTGACCAATCGTACCAACGTTCACGTGCGGTTTCGTACGCTCGAATTTTTCCTTAGCCATTATCGGTTCTCCAATAATCAGTTACTTTTTGTTGATCACTGCCTCAGCGACATTCTTTGGCGCCTCGGAATAGTGCTTGAATTCCATCGTGTAGGTGGCACGACCTTGCGACAGGGAACGCAGCGAAGTCGCGTAACCGAACATTTCGGAAAGCGGAACTTCGGCGCGCACTTCCTTGGTGCCGCCAGGCAGGTCTTCCATACCCTGGACGATGCCACGGCGGGACGAGAGGTCACCCATGACGTTGCCCATGTAGTCTTCCGGCGTTTCCACGACAACAGCCATCATCGGCTCAAGCAGCGTCGGAGAAGCCTTCTTCATACCTTCCTTGAAGGCCATCGAAGCCGCCATACGGAAGGCGTTTTCGTTGGAGTCAACGTCGTGGTAAGAACCGTCGAACAGCGTGAACTTGATATCAACAACCGGGAAGCCGGCCAACACGCCACTGCCGATGGCATCCTGCAAGCCCTTATCGACTGCGGGAATGTATTCGCGGGGAACCACACCACCCTTGATGGCATCAACGAAGGTATAACCCGCACCCGGCTCGTTCGGTTCAATCTTGAGCCAAACGTGACCAAACTGACCACGACCACCGGACTGCTTGACGAACTTGCCTTCCTGTTCGACAGCCTTCTTGATGCATTCGCGATAGGCTACCTGCGGCGCACCGACGTTGGCTTCAACGTTGAATTCGCGCTTCATGCGATCCACGATGATCTCGAGGTGCAATTCGCCCATACCGGAAATAATGGTTTGACCGGACTCTTCATCGGTACGCACGCGGAACGAGGGATCTTCCGCAGCCAAACGGCCTAGCGCGATACCCATCTTTTCCTGGTCGCTCTTGGTCTTCGGCTCAACGGCAACGTGAATCACCGGATCCGGGAAAACCATACGCTCGAGGATGATCGGAGCATCCGGGTCACACAGGGTTTCACCGGTGGTAACTTCCTTGAGGCCCACGCAGGCAGCGATGTCACCCGCCAGAATCTCCTTGATTTCCTCGCGGTTGTTGGCGTGCATCTGCAGAATACGCCCGATGCGCTCCTTCTTGTCCTTCACCGAGTTCAACACCGTTGCACCGGAAGCCAGCACACCGGAATAAACACGAATGAAGGTCAACTGACCAACGAACGGGTCGGTCATCAGCTTGAACGCCAGCGCAGAGAACTTCTCTGCATCGTCGGCCTTACGGGAAGCCGGCTGCTCGCGATCGTCGACGCCCTGCACCGGAGGAATATCGACCGGCGACGGCAGCAACTCGATAACAGCATCAAGCATGCGCTGAACGCCTTTGTTCTTGAAGGCGGTACCGCACAGCATCGGCTGAATTTCGCAAGCCAGAGTACGCAAACGCAGACCTTCTTTGATCTTCTCTTCGGAGAGGTCACCGTTCTCCAGATACTCGTTCATCAGGTCTTCGGTAGCCTCCGCAGCCGCCTCAACCATTTGCTCGCGCCACTCTTGGGCAGTATCCACCAGATCAGCCGGAATGTCGCGGTATTCGAACTTCATGCCTTGGGACGCATCATCCCAAATGATCGACTTCATCTTGATGAGATCAACCACGCCAGCAAAGGTATCTTCAGCACCAATAGGAATGACGATCGGCACAGGATTGGCCTTCAGGCGAGTCTTCATCTGGTCAACGACCTTGAAGAAGTTCGCACCGGAACGATCCATCTTGTTCACAAAGGCCAGTCGCGGCACCTGGTATTTGGTGGCCTGACGCCAAACCGTCTCGGACTGGGGCTGAACACCGCCAACCGCACAGTAGACCATGCAAGCACCATCCAGAACGCGCATGGAGCGCTCGACTTCGATGGTGAAGTCTACGTGCCCCGGGGTATCGATAATATTGAAGCGATGCTCCGGAAACTGCATGTCCATACCCTTCCAGAAGCAGGTAGTTGCAGCGGAGGTAATGGTAATACCACGCTCCTGCTCCTGCTCCATCCAGTCCATGGTTGCAGCACCGTCATGCACTTCACCGATCTTGTGGTTAACACCGGTGTAGTACAGGATGCGCTCGGTCGTGGTGGTCTTGCCGGCGTCGATGTGCGCGCTGATACCGATATTGCGGTAGCGCTCAATGGGAGTCTTACGTGCCACGTTAAAGCCCTCGGTGAATTAGAAGCGGAAGTGGGCGAAGGCCTTGTTGGCTTCAGCCATACGGTGAACTTCGTCGCGCTTCTTCACTGCGCCACCGCGGTTTTCGGAGGCCTCCAGCATTTCTGCGGCCAGACGTTGCCCCATGGATTTCTCGGAACGCTTGCGAGCGGACTCGCGCAACCAGCGCATCGCCAGAGCGCTACGACGAGCCGGACGAACTTCGACCGGAACCTGGTAGTTGGCACCGCCGACGCGACGGGACTTCACTTCGACCATCGGCTTGACGTTTGCCATGGCAGCCGAGAAAACCTCGAGCGGATCCTTGCCGGATTTCTGGGAAATGATCTCGAAAGCGCCATAAATGATGCGCTCGGCAACCGACTTCTTGCCATCCTGCATGACGGCATTCATAAACTTGGTAACTTCGACGCTGCCGAACTTCGGATCCGGAAGAATGTCACGCTTGGGTACTTCACGACGACGGGGCATATTAACCTCTACAAAACACGATTCAGTTGAAAAGCCGGGAAGGGGTTTTAACCCACCCGGCCCTCTCGGCCGCCCATATGAGCGGCCACTTACTCAAGCTGCCTTTGTTATTAAGCAGCCTTCGGACGCTTGGCACCGTACTTGGAACGGGCCTGCTTACGATCTTTAACGCCTTGCGTATCCAGGGAGCCACGCACGGTGTGGTAACGCACACCCGGCAAGTCCTTGACACGACCACCGCGGATCAGCACAACGGAGTGCTCCTGGAGGTTGTGACCCTCACCGCCGATATAGGAAATGACTTCGAAGCCATTGGTCAGACGAACCTTGCAAACCTTACGGAGAGCGGAGTTCGGCTTCTTCGGGGTAGTGGTGTAGACGCGGGTGCAGACGCCACGCTTCTGCGGGCACTTTTCCAGCGCAGGAACCTTGCTCTTGGCCTTTTCGGCAACGCGCGGCTTGCGCACGAGCTGGTTGATGGTCGGCATATCAAACTTCCTTCAACAGCCGGGCACCCAAGGGATGCACGACGGCAATTTTGTTATCACAGACAGAGACAATGATTAGCCTCTGCCGACAAAGACCATAAATTTTATGGTTGATCAACCCCGGTGTCAACGTGGCACCGGGGTTGAGTATTGCTTACAGACCTTGATCTGCTTCCTGCGCAACATCCTGCGCCGGTTGTTCGAACTCGCGACCGGCGGCCTGATCTTCGCCTGCCGCCTGGGCCTTGCGGCTGCGGTGATAGGCCAAGCCGGTACCGGCCGGGATAAGACGACCGACGATGACGTTTTCCTTTAGACCGCGTAGTTCGTCGCGCTTGCCCATGATGGCAGCCTCGGTGAGGACGCGGGTGGTTTCCTGGAAGGATGCGGCGGAAATGAAGGAGTCGGTGGACAACGAAGCCTTCGTGATACCCAGCAGCATGTGCTCGAAAGTCGCCGGGAGCTTGCCTTCGGCAATCACCCGATCATTTTCGGCCAGCAATTCGGCGCGTTCGACCTGCTCCGACTTGATGAACTTGGTATCACCCGGCTCGACGATGGTAAGGCGACGCAGCATCTGGCGAACGATCACTTCGATGTGCTTATCGTTGATCTTCACACCCTGCAGACGATAGACGTCCTGCACTTCGTCGGTGATGTAACGCGCCAGCGCCTCGACGCCCTGCAGACGCAGGATATCGTGCGGATCCGGCTCGCCTTCAACGATCTTTTCGCCCTTGTTGACCACTTGGCCATCGTGTACCAGAACGTGCTTGTCCTTCGGAATCAGGTACTCGTGGGTTTCGCCATCGAGATCGGTAATGATCAGACGCTGCTTGCCCTTCGTGTCCTTACCGAAGCTGATGGTACCGGTAAATTCGGCCAGCACGGAGGCATCCTTCGGCGTACGGGCTTCGAACAATTCGGCAACGCGCGGCAGACCGCCGGTAATGTCACGGGTCTTGGCGGACTCCTGCGGCATACGGGCCAGAACGTCACCGACGCCGACTTGCTGACCATCGGCCACCGAAATGATCGAGCCAACCTGGAAGGCGATGGAAACCGAATGGTCGCTTCCAGCAATCTTCACTTCCTGGCCGGTTTCATCAAGAAGTCGGACAACCGGGCGCAGGCCCTTGGTCGCCGCCTTGCCGCCGCGCTTGTTGTCGATAACAACCAGAGTCGACAGACCGGTGACATCGTCAACCTGCTTGGCAACCGTTACGCCCTCTTCGACGTTTTCGAACTTAACCGTACCGGCGTATTCAGTAATGATCGGACGGGTGTGCGGATCCCACGAAGCCAACTTGGCGCCGGCCTTGACGGCCTTGCCTTCATCAACGGCCAGCATGGCACCGTACGGGACTTTGTGACGCTCGCGCTCGCGACCATGGTCGTCCGTAATGAGCACTTCGCCGGAACGAGAGATGACAACCTTTTCGTCCTTGGCGCTCGTGACATAGCGCATGTTAGAGGTATAGCGGATCGTACCGGCCGACTTGGCTTCAACCTGCGATGCGACAGCAGCACGAGAAGCGGCACCACCGACGTGGAAGGTACGCATGGTCAGCTGGGTGCCCGGCTCGCCGATCGACTGGGCCGCGATAACACCGACGGATTCACCGGCATTGACCATCGTGCCGCGGCCAAGATCGCGACCGTAGCACTTGGCGCACAAGCCATAGCGCGTGTCGCAGGTGAGCGGGGTGCGGACCTTGACCTCGTCGATGCCTAGCTTATCGATCAATTCAACCAGATCTTCGTCCAGCATGGTGCCGGCGAAGATGACGGTTTCCTGAGTTTCCGGATCGACCAGATCTTCACCGGTAACGCGACCGAGGATACGCTCACGCAACGGCTCGATGACTTCACCGCCTTCAACCAGCGCCTTGACGGCAAAACCGTTCTTGGTACCGCAATCGTCTTCGGTGATGACCAGATCCTGAGTCACATCAACCAGACGACGGGTCAGATAACCGGAGTTCGCAGTCTTCAACGCGGTATCCGCCAGACCCTTACGCGCACCGTGAGTGGAGATGAAGTACTGAAGAACGTTCAGACCTTCGCGGAAGTTGGTCGTGATCGGGGTTTCGATAATCGAGCCATCCGGCTTCGCCATCAGGCCGCGCATACCGGCCAGCTGACGAATCTGGGCGGCGGAGCCGCGAGCACCGGAGTCCGCCATCATGTAGATGGAGTTGAAGGAATCCTGCTTGACCTTTTTGCCGTGGCGATCGATGACTTCCTCGTGACCGAGTTCGTCCATCATGACCTTGGCAACCTGGTCACCGGTGCGCCCCCAAATATCGACGACCTTGTTGTAGCGTTCGCCCTGGGTGACGAGACCGTTCTTGTACTGGTCTTCGATTTCCTTAACCTCGGACTCGGCGGCAGCGATGATCTCGTACTTCTTCGCTGGGACGAGCATGTCGTCGGAACAGAAGGAGATACCGGCGCGGGTGGCCAGTGCATAGCCGTTCTGCATCAGCTTGTCGGCGAAGACAACGGTTTCCTTGAGGCCACAACGGCGGAAGGACTCGTCGATCAGTTTCGAGATTTCCTTTTTCTTCAGCGCCTTGTCGATCGCCTTGAAGGGCAGCCCCTTCGGCAGGATTTTCGCCAGAATGGCACGGCCGGCCGTGGTTTCGATACGGACGATTTTTTCGTTCCATTCGCCGTCCACCGCAGCAGGCTCGTATTGCGGCAAACGAACCGAAATACGGGCGTGAATGTCGACCTGACCAGCAGCCATGGCGCGCTCGATTTCGGCGACGTCGGCAAAGTACATGCCCTCGCCCTTGGCGTTGATGCGCTCACGCGTCGCGTAGTACAGGCCCAGAACGATATCCTGCGACGGCACAATGATCGGCTGGCCGTTAGCTGGCGACAGCACGTTGTTGGATGCCAGCATCAGCGTGCGCGCTTCCATCTGTGCTTCGAGCGACAGCGGGACGTGGACGGCCATCTGGTCGCCGTCAAAGTCGGCGTTGAAGGCGGCGCATACGAGCGGGTGCAGCTGGATGGCCTTGCCTTCGATCAGGGTCGGCTCGAAAGCCTGGATACCCAGACGGTGCAGGGTCGGCGCGCGGTTCAGCATGACCGGGTGTTCGCGGATAACGTCTTCCAGGATATCCCAAACCACCGGTTCCTGACCTTCGACCATCTTCTTGGCTTGCTTGATGGTCGTGGCATAACCCAGCACTTCCAGCTTGTGGAAGATGAAGGGTTTGAACAGTTCCAGCGCCATCAGCTTGGGCAGGCCGCACTGGTGCAGCTTGAGCTGCGGCCCCACCACGATGACCGAACGGCCAGAGTAGTCGACACGCTTACCCAGCAGGTTCTGACGGAAACGACCGCCCTTGCCCTTGATCATGTCGGCCAGCGACTTCAGCGGACGCTTGTTGGCGCCGGTCATGGCCTTGCCACGACGGCCGTTGTCGAGCAGCGAATCGACGGCTTCCTGCAGCATGCGCTTTTCGTTGCGCACGATGATTTCAGGGGCCTTCAGTTCGAGCAGGCGTTTCAGACGGTTGTTACGGTTGATGACGCGACGATAGAGGTCGTTCAGATCGGAGGTCGCGAAACGACCGCCATCCAGCGGGACCAGCGGACGCAGGTCCGGCGGCAGCACCGGCAGCACTTCGAGGATCATCCAGTCCGGCTTGATACCGGATTTCTGGAAAGCCTCCAGTACCTTCAGACGCTTGGCCAGTTTCTTGTTTTTCGCTTCGGAACCAGTAACTTCCAGTTCGGCACGCAGGGATTCGACTTCGCTGTTCAGTTCGAGGTTACGCAGCAGTTCGCGAATACCCTCGGCACCCATCAGAGCCTGGAATTCGTCACCATGCTCTTCGACCATGTCCAGATACTGCTCTTCCGTCAGCAACTGGCTGCGTTGCAGATTGGACACCATACCCGGATCGGTGACGACATAGGCTTCGAAGTACAGGACGCGCTCGATGTCGCGCAACGTCATGTCGAGCACCATACCGAGACGAGACGGCAGGGACTTCAAGAACCAGATGTGGGCGACCGGCGAGGCCAGTTCGATGTGACCCATGCGGTCGCGACGAACCTTGGCCAGCGTGACTTCAACGCCACACTTTTCACAAATAACACCGCGGTGCTTCAGGCGCTTGTACTTGCCGCACAGGCACTCGTAGTCCTTGATCGGGCCAAAGATCTTGGCACAGAACAGACCATCCCGCTCCGGCTTGAAGGTACGGTAGTTGATGGTTTCCGGCTTCTTGACTTCACCATAGGACCAGGAACGGATCTTGTCGGGCGAAGCGAGGCCAATGGTGATCGCGTCGAATTCTTCCTCGGCGGTCACCTGCTTGAACAGATCGAGCAATGCTTTCATCGTTTAACTCCTAAGCCCTGAATCAGTAACGTTCCAGATCGATGTCGATCGCCAGGGAACGGATTTCCTTGACCAGCACATTGAAGGATTCCGGCATGCCGGCATCGATCTTGTGCTCGCCCTTGACGATGTTTTCGTAGACCTTGGTCCGGCCGTTCACGTCGTCGGACTTGACGGTCAGCATTTCCTGCAGCACGTACGAGGCGCCATAGGCTTCCAGCGCCCACACTTCCATTTCACCGAAGCGCTGACCGCCGAACTGTGCCTTACCGCCCAACGGCTGCTGGGTCACCAGCGAGTACGGGCCGGTAGAACGAGCGTGCATCTTGTCATCGACCAAGTGATGCAGCTTCAGGTAGTGCATGTAGCCAACCGTAACCTGACGCTCGAAGGCATCGCCGGTCCGACCGTCGAACAGGGTCATCTGACCGGAAGACGGCATGCCGGCGAGTTCCAGCATGGCCTTGATTTCCTCTTCCTTGGCACCGTCGAACACCGGGGTGGCGAACGGCACACCGGAGGTCAGATTGCCGGCCATTTCCAAGATCTCGCCATCGCTGAGCTCGTCGAGATTTTCCGACTTGCCGCTGTTGTTGTAGATCTTGTCGAGGAAACCGCGGACTTCCTTGGCATTGGCGTTGGCACGCAGCATGTCACCGATCTTGTAGCCGAGACCCTTCGCGGCGAGGCCGAGGTGCACTTCGAGAATCTGACCGACGTTCATACGGGACGGCACGCCGAGCGGATTCAACACGATGTCGACCGGGCGGCCATCGGCCATGTACGGCATGTCTTCGACCGGCAGAATGCGTGAAACGACACCCTTGTTACCGTGACGACCGGCCATCTTGTCACCGGGTTGCAGGCGACGCTTGACGGCGACATAGACCTTGACCATCTTCTGGACACCTGGCGGCAGTTCGTCGCCCTGGGTCAGCTTCTTGCGCTTGGCTTCGAACGCAATGTCGAAGTCCTTGCGAGCCTGCTCCAGACCATCCTTGACCTGCTCCAGCTGCTGGGCGATCTCGTCGTCGGCGACGCGGATGTCAAACCAGTGGTGCGGATCCATGCTATCCAGATAGGACTGCTCGATCACCGAGCCCTTGGCCAGCTTCTTCGGACCGCCATTGGCCTTCTTGCCGAGGATCAGACGACCAATACGCTCAAAGGCATCGCGCTCGACGATACGCATTTGGTCAGCCAGATCCAGCTTGTAGTGACGCAGGTGCTCATCGATGATCGACTGGGCACGCTTGTCGCGCTCGATACCTTCGCGGGTGAAGACTTGAACGTCGATCACGGTACCGGCAATGCCGGACGGCACACGCAAGGAGGTGTCCTTAACGTCGGAAGCCTTTTCACCGAAGATCGCACGAAGCAGCTTCTCTTCCGGCGTCAGCTGGGTTTCGCCCTTCGGCGTCACCTTGCCAACCAGGACGTCGCCAGCTTCCACTTCGGCCCCGATGTAAACAATACCGGAGTCGTCCAGGCGGGAGAGTTGCGCTTCACCCAAGGAAGCGATATCGCGGGTGATTTCTTCAGGTCCCAGCTTGGTGTCGCGGGCCACGACCGTCAGTTCCTCGATGTGGATCGACGTGTAACGATCTTCGGCAACGACGCGCTCGGAGATCAGGATCGAATCTTCGAAGTTGTAGCCGTTCCACGGCATGAACGCGATCAACATGTTCTGACCGAGAGCCAGTTCGCCCTTGTCGGTCGACGCGCCATCGGCAACCACATCGCCCTTGGCGATGATGTCGCCCACCTTAACCATCGGGCGCTGGTTGATGTTGGTATTCTGGTTGGAACGGGTGTACTTGGTCAGGTTGTAGATGTCGACACCCACCTCACCGGCGTAGGTTTCGTCGTCGTTGACGCGAACCACGACACGGCCGGCATCGACATAGTCGACCTTGCCACCACGGCGGGCAACGACAGCGGTTCCCGAGTCGACAGCCACGGTACGCTCGATACCGGTACCAACCAGCGGCTTTTCCGGACGCAGGCAAGGCACTGCCTGACGTTGCATGTTGGCACCCATCAGCGCACGGTTCGCATCGTCGTGTTCGAGGAACGGAATCAGCGATGCGGCAACGGAAACGATCTGGCCCGGAGCCACGTCCATGTACTGAACGCGTGCCGGCTCGGCCAGGATGGTTTCGCCCTTTTCGCGACAGGTCACCAAGTCGTCGGACAAACGGCCTTCGGCGTCGAGCGCGGCGTTGGCCTGGGCGACCACGTAGTTGCCCTCTTCGATTGCCGACAGGTATTCGATCTCGTTGGTCACCTTGCCATCGTTTACCTTGCGATAGGCGGTTTCGATGAAGCCATAGCTGTTAACTCGGGCGAAGAGCGCCAGCGAGTTGATCAGACCGATGTTCGGACCTTCCGGGGTTTCAATCGGGCAAACACGACCATAGTGGGTCGGATGCACGTCACGTACTTCGAAGCCGGCACGCTCACGGGTCAAACCACCCGGACCGAGGGCGGAAACGCGACGCTTGTGCGTAATTTCCGACAGCGGGTTGGTCTGGTCCATAAACTGCGACAACTGGCTGGAACCGAAGAACTCCTTGATGGCGGCGCTGATCGGCTTGGCGTTGATCAGATCGTGTGGCATCAGGTTGTCGGACTCGGCCTGCGACAAACGCTCCTTGACGGCACGTTCAACGCGCACCAGACCGGCACGGAACTGGTTCTCGGCCAATTCGCCAACGGAACGGACGCGGCGGTTGCCCAAGTGGTCGATATCGTCGATTTCGCCACGGCCATTGCGCAACTCGACGAGAATCTTGATGGTCTCAACGATGTCGCGCGGCGACAGGGTGAGTTGCTCGCGAACCTCGAGGTTGGCGCCCAGGGTCTTCACCTTGGCAGCCAGCGCTTCGGCATCCGCCAGCGCCATGTTTTCGCACAGAGCACGCGGGCCATAGGGCAGACCGGCGACCAGATCCTGAATAACCGACAGGGCAAAGCCAGAGGTCTCAGCGAGATTCTTGAGTGCGGCCTCTGCCTTGGAGGCGAGGGAACGCACCATGACCTTGTGTTCGATCACATCCTGACGACCCAGGCGGCGATTGAACTTCATGCGGCCAACGCCGGACAGATCGTAACGCTCGTCGGAGTAGAACAGGCCGTTGAACAGAATCTCAACTGCTTCCTCGGTAGGCGGTTCGCCTGGACGCATCATGCGGTAGATGGCGATTCGGGCAGCCTGGCGGCTGGCAGTTTCATCGGCACGCAGGGTGTTCGAAATGAAGGCACCACGATCCAGATCGTTGGTATAGAGCGTTTCGATAGTCGAGATGCCGGCCTCACGCAGCTTAGCCAGCAGCGTTTCGGTAATTTCGTCGTTGGCGTTGGCCACGACTTCGCCGGTTGCCTTATCGATGATGTTCTTGGCGACGACACGGCCAAGGATGAATTCCTCGGGCACGGCGATCTGCTTGAGCGATGCAGCGCCCATGTCACGGATGTGCTTGGCGGTGATCCGCTTGTCCTTGGCAACGATGACTTTACCATCGGGGGCAACGAAGTCGAAACGCGCCACTTCGCCGCGCAGACGTTCCGGCACCAAGGTGAACTCAATCGTTTCCTTGCCCAGCAAGAAGGTGTCGAATTCAAAGAATTGCTCGAGGATTTCCTCTGAGCTCATCCCAATCGCCTTTAGCAGCGTGGTTACCGGCATCTTGCGACGGCGGTCGACGCGGAAGAACAGGGTGTCCTTCGGGTCAAATTCGAAATCCAGCCACGAGCCACGATAAGGAATCACGCGGGCCGAGAACAGCAGCTTGCCCGAACTGTGGGTCTTGCCGCGGTCATGCTCGAAGAAAACACCTGGCGAGCGATGCAACTGGGAAACGATGACACGCTCGGTACCGTTGATGACGAAGGAGCCGTTACCGGTCATCAGGGGGATTTCCCCCATGTACACTTCCTGCTCCTTGACTTCCTTGACCGTATCCGGTGCTTCGCGGTCCATGATCACGAGGCGAACCTTTGCGCGTAGCGAAGAGGCGAAGGTCAGGCCACGCTGTTGGCACTCGGTCACGTCGAACGCCGGCTCGCCCAGCATATAACTGACGAATTCCAGACGAGCATTGCCGGAATGAGAAACGATCGGGAAGATCGACGTGAACGCCGCCTGCAGGCCTTCGTTCTTGCGCTTCTCGGCGGGGATATCCGCCTGCAGGAACGCTTCAAAAGACTCAAGCTGCGTTGCAAGCAGGAAAGGAACGTCCAACACGCTAGCGCGCTTGGCGAAGCTCTTGCGGATGCGTTTCTTCTCGGTGAAGGAGTAAGTCATGGTAACTCCGTGAGGATGAAATCAAGCGATGAACCTGTGGGAACAGGCAAACGCAAACGACCTTCCCTCCCCGCTGAGCAGGAGGAAAGCACGGTTTGCGTTTGCCGGCTGGCGATATTCAAGCTTGCTTCTTCTCGGGCTGGTTTAAACCTGTTTTACAAAGCACAAAAGGGCTGGTGGCAAAAACCACCAGCCCACGGTACAAAAGTCGATTACTTGAGCTCGACCTTGGCGCCAGCGTCTTCCAGTTGCTTCTTGAGCGCTTCGGCGTCGGCCTTCGGCATGCCTTCCTTGACCGGCTTCGGAGCACCGTCGACCAGGTCCTTGGCTTCCTTCAGGCCCAGGCCGGTAGCGGCACGGACAACCTTGATGACTTCGACCTTCTTGTCGCCGGCGGCAGCCAGGACGACGGTGAAATCGGTCTTCTCTTCAGCAGCAGCGGCAGCGCCACCAGCAGCCGGGCCAGCAACGGCGACGGCAGCGGCGGAAACGCCGAACTTTTCTTCGAATGCCTTGACCAGGTCATTCAGTTCCATAACGGTCAGGGAGCCAACGGCTTCCAGGATGTCTTCTTTGCTAATTGCCATTTCAAACTACTCCTAATTCAGTTCGTATGCGGTAAGGATCAAGCAGCGGTTGCTTCTTCTTCGCGCTTCTTTGCCAGTGCATCCACGGCGCGGACGAAGCCGGCGACCGGAGCTTGCATGACGTACAGCAGCTTGGAGAGCAGCTCTTCGCGGCTCGGGATGGAGGCGAGCGCCTGCACACCGGCTTTATCGAGCACTTTACCGGCATAGGAACCGGCCTTCAGTACCAGCTTGTCGTTGGTTTTTGCGAAGTCGTTGAGGACCTTCGCAGCTGCCACGGGGTCGGCGGAGATGCTGTAAATCAGCGGACCGACCATCTGGTCAGCCAGGCCGGCAAATGGGGTGCCAGCCACCGCGCGACGCACCAGGGTGTTCTTCAGCACGCGCAGATACACGCCAGACTCGCGTGCCTTCTTGCGCAACACGGTGAGATCACCCACTTCGATGCCACGGTATTCGGCAACTGCGATCGTCTGGGCGGTAGCCACTTGGGCCGACACCTCAGCTACGACAGCTTTTTTGTCGTTCAGATTGAGACCCACAGGTCTTTCCTCCTTTCAAGTCCATAACACGGTGGATTTCTCCACCGCACCTACGGCGACCTGAACCAGAAGCTATGCTGCCTGTTGCCAGTCAGCAGAAAATCTTGTTCGGGGACACCGTCTGCGCCGGCCGCTTTCGCGATTAAGCCTCATTACCGAGGCACCTGCGGTCTTTGACGATCCGGTGTGCGCCACTACTGCGGTGCACACCGGCCCAAAGTACTTTTTTAGCCGACCAGGGTAGCCTGGTCGACGCGAACGCCCGGACCCATGGTGGCGGAAACGGCCACCTTCTTCAGGTACTGACCCTTGGACGAGGCCGGCTTGGCCTTGGTCAAGGCATCGATCAGCGCCTTCAGGTTGGTTTCCAGGTTTTCGACAGAGAATGAAGCACGACCGATCGTGGCATGCACGATACCGGCCTTGTCGGTACGGTATTGCACCTGACCGGCCTTGGCATTCTTGACGGCGGTTGCGACATCCATGGTGACGGTACCAACCTTCGGGTTCGGCATCAGGCCACGCGGACCGAGCACTTGACCCAACTGGCCAACGACCTTCATCGCATCCGGCGTAGCGATGACCACGTCGAAGTTCAGGTTACCTGCCTTGACTTCGGCAGCCAGATCGTCGAAACCAACGATATCGGCACCGGCAGCCTTGGCGGCTTCGGCCTTGTCACCCTGGGCGAACACGGCAACGCGCACGGACTTACCGGTACCAGCCGGCAACACGACGGAACCACGGACCACTTGGTCGGATTTACGTGCATCAACGCCGAGGTTGACTGCAACGTCGATCGACTCGTCGAACTTCGCGGTAGCGGTTTCCTTGGCCAACGTCAGAGCTTCCTGAACCGGGTACAGCTTCTGCGCAACGATCTTGCCCTCGAGGGCCTTTTGCTTTTTAGTCAGCTTAGCCATGATTACAGACCCTCCACCGTGATACCCATCGAGCGGGCGGAGCCAGCGATGGTGCGAACAGCCGCTTCCATGTCGGCAGCGGTCAGGTCAGGCATCTTGGTCTTGGCGATCTCTTCGCACTGAGCGCGGGTGATCTTGCCAACCTTGTCGGTATGCGGCTTTGCCGAACCGGACTTGATGCCAGCAGCCTTCTTGATCAGGATGGTGGCCGGCGGGGTCTTCATCACGAAGGTGAAGGACTTGTCCGCATAGGCGGTGATAACAACCGGAATCGGCAGACCAGGTTCGACACCCTGCGTCTGGGCGTTGAACGCCTTGCAGAATTCCATGATATTCAGACCGCGCTGGCCCAGTGCGGGACCGATCGGGGGCGACGGATTCGCCTTGCCGGCCGGCACTTGCAGCTTGATGTAGCCAACAATTTTCTTGGCCATGTTTACTCCTTGTTAATGAGTGGTAACGCGCTTTTATCGGCTTCCCGATGACTTACGCTCCTCTTTGCCGCCATCAGGGTTGGCGAACGGACCCTAAAAACCAATCAGTTCTTTTCGACCTGACCAAATTCGAGCTCCACCGGCGTGGCGCGACCAAAAATAGTCACCGAAACGCGCAGGCGGTTCTTTTCGTAATTCACGTCTTCGACCGAGCCATGGAAATCCGTGAAAGGACCTTCCTTGACGCGAACCACCTCGCCAACTTCGAACAAGATCTTCGGACGCGGCTTTTCCACACCCTCTTGCATCTGCTGCATGATCTTGTCGACTTCCTTCTGGGAAATCGGCGTCGGCTTGTTGGCCGTGCCACCGACAAAGCCAGTGACCTTGGGGGTATTCTTCACCAGGTGCCAGCTGTCGTCATCCATCTCCATTTCAACCAGGACATAGCCCGGGAAGAACTTGCGCTCGGAGATGGCTTTCTGGCCACCCTTCATTTCTACGACTTCCTCGACCGGCACCAGGATGCGACCGAACTTTTCCTGCATGCCCAAGCGGTTAATGCGCTCCTGAATGGCGCGCATCACACTTTTTTCGAAGCCGGAATAGGCATGTACGACGTACCAGCGTTTGCTCATGATTTCTTCCAGCCCAGAATAAGGTCATAAAGAACCCACTCAAGGCTCTTGTCGGTCATGTACAGGACGACAGCCATGATGACAACAAAGGCGAACACTGCACCCGTCGTCTGCATGGTTTCCTTGCGAGTCGGCCAGACAACTTTCTTGGCCTCGACCACGGCTTCGTTGGCGAACAGGAAGAAACGCTGACCCGGCTCGGTTTTCCAAGCCACTGCAGCCGCCAGCGCAACCCCAACGAGAACCGCCAGGACGCGCAAAATCAACGCCTGCTCGGAAAGCAGGTAGAAGCCAGCCACGCCAGCAGCCAGAAGAACCAGCGCCAGCGCAAACTTGATCTTGTCAGCCATGACGTTCGCGATCTTTTTAGAGAGTGGCAGGGGCGGAGGGAATCGAACCCCCGACCTTCGGTTTTGGAAACCGGCGCTCTACCAATTGAGCTACACCCCTGCAGCAGAGACACTAAAGCGCCCCGGTTACCCAGGGCGCCTTAAAACTTTACAACTATCGATTACTCGATGATCTTGGCGACGACGCCGGCGCCGACAGTACGACCGCCTTCACGGATGGCGAAGCGCAGACCTTCTTCCATGGCGATCGGGGCGATCAGCTTGACGGTCATCTGGATGTTGTCACCCGGCATAACCATTTCCACGCCTTCCGGCAGGGAGATCGCGCCGGTCACGTCCGTGGTACGGAAGTAGAACTGCGGACGGTAGTTGTTGAAGAACGGGGTGTGACGACCACCTTCGTCCTTGGACAGAACATAGACTTCGCCGGTGAAGTGGGTGTGCGGGGTGATGGAACCCGGCTTGCACAGCACTTGACCACGCTCGACGTCTTCGCGCTTGGTACCACGCAGCAGGGCGCCGATGTTGTCGCCGGCTTGACCTTGGTCGAGCAGCTTGCGGAACATTTCGACACCGGTACAGGTGGTCTTCTGGGTCGGGCGAATACCGACGATTTCGATTTCTTCGCCAACCTTGATGATGCCGCGCTCGACACGACCGGTCACGACGGTACCACGACCGGAGATGGAGAAGACGTCTTCAACCGGCATCAGGAACGGCTGGTCGATAGCACGCTCCGGGGTCGGGATGTAGGAGTCCAGAGCATCAGCCAGACGGAAGATGGAGGGCTCGCCGATTTCGGACTGGTCGCCTTCCAGGGCCTTCAGTGCGGAGCCGTGGATGATCGGGGTGTCGTCACCCGGGAAGTCGTACTTGGAGAGCAGTTCGCGCAGCTCCATTTCGACCAGCTCGAGCAGCTCGGCATCGTCAACCATGTCGCACTTGTTCATGTACACCAGAACGTACGGCACACCAACCTGGCGAGCCAGCAGGATGTGCTCGCGGGTTTGCGGCATCGGGCCGTCAGCGGCAGAACAAACCAGAATGGCGCCGTCCATCTGGGCAGCACCAGTAATCATGTTCTTGACGTAGTCAGCGTGGCCCGGGCAGTCAACGTGGGCGTAGTGACGGTTGGCGGTTTCGTATTCGACGTGGGCGGTGTTGATGGTGATACCGCGAGCCTTTTCTTCCGGCGCAGCGTCAATTTCATCGTACTTCTTGGCAGCGCCACCAAACTTGGAAGCCAGCACGGTGGTGATTGCAGCGGTCAGCGTGGTCTTACCGTGGTCAACGTGACCAATCGTACCAACGTTCACGTGCGGTTTCGTACGCTCGAATTTTTCCTTAGCCATTCCAGTTCCTCAATAATCAAATAAGTAACAAATCCAGAATCCAAGCTAATCGGTGGTGCCCATGGGCAGGATCGAACTGCCGACCTCTCCCTTACCAAGGGAGTGCTCTACCACTGAGCCACATGGGCCTACCTTAAAACTCCAGCCGTACCGCATCGTGGAGCGGGTGAAGGGAATCGAACCCTCGTCTTAAGCTTGGAAGGCTTCAGCTCTACCATTGAGCTACACCCGCTTATTCCCTGCCCGCAGCACAAGCCGCTACAGCATAAATCTGGTGGAGGGAGAAGGATTCGAACCTTCGAAGGCTGAGCCGACAGATTTACAGTCTGTTCCCGTTGACCGCTTGGGTATCCCTCCGGAGAACCCGAGATTATCCGGACCGACACCCACCCTGTCAACACCTGTAAACGAAAAAAGCCGACCAGTGGTCGGCTTTTCGCTAAGAAAGCGAAATTACTTCTGGGCCAGAACCCAGGTAACCAGCTTCTTGGCTTCGTCGTCGGTGACGTTGTTCGGCGGCATCGGGATTTCCCCCCAAGCGCCCTTGCCACCCGCCTTGACCTTGGCAGCCAGCTTGTCGACAGCGCCCTTGTCGCCCTTGTACTTGGCAGCTACATCCTTGTAGGAGGGACCGACCAGCTTCTTGTCGATAGCGTGGCAGGACATGCAGTTCTTGGCCTTGGCCAGGGCTTCGTCAGCCTGGGCTTGACCAGCCATCACGATACCAGCAGCCGCCATCATGGCAATGTAAACAGCTTTCATTCTCTCGCTCCGTTCAACGGGTTGGTGGGTAGTAGGTAAATCAGCTTTGGATGATAAAACCCTTTGCAGCACCTTGCAAACGGTTCAAGAGCCCGCAACGAGGGCAGAACAAAGAGTTTGTGCATAAACGCACACTCGGAAATAACGCCTTACGAGGACTTAAGTTGACCGCAACAGTCAGACCGGTTTCGAAGAAGCCGCCAATAAGCCCCCAGCCGTCACGAACAAGCCTCCGAAAATCCGGTTTTGCCAACGGATCATCTTGGGATTGTGCAGCCAATCGGCCAGGCGCACAGCGGCGAGCGCATAAAAGGACATCACCACGATATCCGTCCCACACAAGGTGGCGGCGATTTCAGCGTATTGCAGCGGATAGCCGGCAACGGGATCAATGAACTGCGGCACCAGCGCCCCAATGAAAACCACGGCTTTCGGGTTGGTCAAATTGACCAGCATGCCCTGCACGAACAACCCACCGTTCCGAACCGGCAGCGGTTCCGCGTCAGCAGGAATCACCGGTACCCGCCATTTCTGGATGCCCAGCCACAGCAGATAAGCCGCGCCAATGAATTTGACGACGGAGAACGCCCATTCCGAGGCTGCCAACAAAGCGCCCAACCCAAGGGCGACGATTGTCAGATGCGTCAAGATCGCCGCTTGCAGACCGAGAATTGCCGTCAGTGCCGACCCATAGCCGTAACGGAGCCCCGTACTCATGCTGAGCACTGCCCCCGGCCCGGGTGTTACGGCGATCAGGATCGCCGCAACGAGAAACCCAAGCCAGACATGCAGAGTCATTTCCGGCGCTGAATCTGTGTAACGTCGCGCACGGCACCCTTGTCGGCGGAAGTTGCCATCAGGGCGTAGGCCTGCAGGGCAGCGGACACGACGCGCTCACGACTGAGCGGCTTCCAGGCGGCATCGCCCTTGGCATCCATGGCGGCACGACGCTTGGCCAACTCCTCGTCGGAAACAGCCAGCTGGATGCGGCGATTCGGGATATCGATCTCGATGGTGTCGCCTTCCTCGACCAAGCCGATGGCACCACCATCGGCGGCTTCCGGCGAAGCGTGACCGATCGACAGGCCCGAGGTACCGCCGGAGAAACGGCCGTCGGTCAGGAGGGCGCACTCCTTGCCCAGGCCCATCGACTTCAGATAAGAGGTCGGATAGAGCATTTCCTGCATGCCCGGCCCACCCTTTGGCCCTTCGTAGCGGATCACGACAACGTCGCCGGCCACGATTTTTCCACCCAGAATGCTGTCCACCGCAGCATCCTGACTTTCGAACACGCGCGCACGCCCGGTGAACTTCCAGATCGACTCATCGACGCCGGCCGTCTTCACGATACAGCCATCAAGCGCAATGTTGCCGTAGAGCACGGCCAGGCCGCCGTCTTGCGAATAGGCATTGGCCTTGTTGCGGATACAGCCCTGGGTACGGTCGAGATCCAGCTCGGGGTAGCGACGGTTCTGCGAGAAGGCCGTCTGGGTAGGCACGCCGCCCGGTGCGGCCTTGAAGAATTCGAGCACATCCGGTGCCGCGCTATGCGTCACATCATAGGTGTGGATCGCCTCGCCCAGCGTCTTGGCATGGACGGTAGACACCGCCGTATGAATCAAACCGGCACGGTCCAGTTCGGCCAAGATGCCCATGATACCGCCGGCACGGTGCACATCCTCGATGTGATACTTCTGCGTCGCCGGAGCCACCTTGGCCAGGCATGGCGTCTTGCGCGAGATGCGGTCGATATCGGCCATGGTGAAATCGACCAGCGCTTCGCGGGCAGTGGCCAGCAGGTGCAGCACGGTGTTGGTCGAGCCGCCCATCGCCACATCCAGCGTGATGGCGTTTTCGAAAGCAGCCTTGGTCGCGATATTGCGCGGCAGCACCGAAGCATCGTCCTGCTCGTAATAACGCTTGCACAATTCGACCACCAGACGGCCAGCGCGCAGGAAGAGTTGCTTGCGGTCGGCGTGCGTGGCAACGACGGTACCGTTACCCGGCAGCGACAGGCCCAGTGCCTCGGTCAGGCAGTTCATCGAGTTGGCGGTGAACATGCCGGAGCAGGAGCCGCAAGTCGGGCAGGCGGAACGCTCAAATTCCTCGACTTCGGCATCGGAAACGCTCTTGTCGCCGGCCTTGATCATGGCGTCGATCAGGTCGACCTTGATCGTCTGATCCTTCCAGTTCACCTTGCCGGCTTCCATCGGGCCGCCGGAAACGAACACCACCGGAATGTTCAGGCGCATGGCGGCCATCAACATCCCCGGGGTGATCTTGTCGCAGTTCGAGATACAGACCATCGCATCGGCGCAATGAGCATTGACCATGTATTCGACCGAGTCGGCGATCAGGTCGCGCGACGGTAGCGAGTAGAGCATGCCGCCATGGCCCATGGCGATACCGTCATCGATGGCGATGGTGTTGAATTCCTTGGCGATGCCGCCGGCCGCTTCGATCTCGCGCGCTACCAACTGGCCCATATCTTTCAGATGAACATGGCCCGGCACGAACTGGGTGAAGGAATTGACCACGGCGATGATCGGCTTGCCGAAATCGCCGTCCTTCATGCCGGTGGCGCGCCACAGGGCACGCGCGCCGGCCATGTTGCGACCGTGGGTGGATGTACGGGAACGATACTGGGGCATGGCTACTCTCCGTCTGAAACCTGGCGCCGACACTTTGCTGCAAAACGGCGCGAACTATAATCGAGCAATTCTAGCCCACTCAGGCCCTCGATGCTTATTCACCCACAATTCGATCCGGTCGCCTTTTCCGTCGGCCCCTTGGCCGTGCGTTGGTATGGCCTGATGTACATGGTTGCCTTCATCCAGTTCCTGTTGCTCGGCCGTTGGCGCATCCGCCAGGGCGGGCGCCCGGTGACCGCCGAACAACTCGACGACCTGCTCTTTTACGGCATGCTCGGCGTCATCGTCGGCGGGCGGCTGGGCCAGGTACTGTTCTACGAACCGGTCTACTACCTTGCCCACCCGATCGAAATCATGGCCGTCTGGAAGGGCGGCATGAGTTTCCACGGCGGCTTTCTCGGCGTGCTGGTCGCCATGACGTTGTGGGCGCGCAAGGCAAAGCTGGCCTGGTTCGATGTCACCGATTTCGTCGCCCCCCTCGTCCCGCTCGGCCTCGCCGCTGGCCGCCTGGGCAACTTCATCAACGGCGAGTTATGGGGCCGCATTGCCGATCCTTCGCTGCCCTGGGCCATGGTGTTCCCACAAGCCGGCGACATGGAACCGCGACATCCGTCGCAGCTCTACCATATCGGTCTCGAAGGCCTGCTGCTTTTTGCCATTTTATGGCTGTACACCGCAGCACCCCGCCCACGCGGCGCCGCTTCCGGAGTTTTCCTGATCGGCTACGGCTGTTTCCGCTTCATCACCGAGTTCTTCCGCGAACCTGATGCAGGCATATTCGGCCAGTCCTACACCATCAGCATGGGACAATGGCTATCATTGCCCATGGTGCTCGTCGGCATCCTGCTACTGGTTCTCGCCTACCGCCGGAAATCCCTATAATTATGGATTACGTCATCAACTCTCAGACAGGAAACGCGTCATGACTCGTCCGTTCAAGGTTCTCGGCATTCAGCAAATCGCCATCGGCGGCCCGTCCAAGGAAAAGCTCAAGACCCTGTGGGTCGACAAGCTCGGCCTCGAAATCACCGGCAACTTCGTCTCCGAGCGTGAGAACGTCGACGAAGACATCTGCGCCATGGGCACCGGCCCGTTCAAGGTCGAAGTCGATCTGATGCAGCCGCTCGACCCGGAAAAGAAGCCGGCGGTGCACACCACGCCGCTCAACCACGTCGGCCTGTGGATCGACGACCTGCCCAAGGCCGTGGAATGGCTGACCGCCAACGGCGTGCGCTTCGCCCCGGGCGGCATCCGCAAGGGCGCCGCCGGTTTCGACATCTGCTTCCTGCACCCGAAGGGCAATGAGGAATTCCCGATCGGCGGCGAAGGCGTGTTGATCGAGCTGGTCCAGGCCCCGAAGGAAGTTGTCGACGCCTTCGCCAAACTGGCTGGCTGACAACCGCGGACGCCATGGCGGACATCCCGGACGACGAACTCGAGGCGACGCGCAACGCGCTCGCCCCGACCCTGGATGCCACCGCCGCCGTCCTGCCATGGCTGGCCAAAACCCGCGCCCCGCGCTTCGACAAGAAGCTGAATACGCGCTGGATCGAGGCCAGCCAGCGCCTGGCTGCCGCCTGGTCGGAACGACACACCAATCCGGATGCGGAAATCCGGCCGCCGCTATTCGCGCTCTATAGCATTGCGCTCGAAACCGGCGATGCTGATTGCCTGGCCTTCGGCGAGGCCTTGGCGGAAGCCGCAGATCAGCTGGAAAACGGGGAGACGCCGCATCTGGTCGCCGCGCTCAGCGCTGCCATTGAGAGCCTGGTCGAAGCGGAGGGTCTTGAACACCCAACCTTCCCCGAGCGGGCGCAGCATTTTGCCAACCGCCTGGCCAACGCGGCCCGTCTGACGCCCGCCACGGCAGTCCGTTCCCCCACCATCGACCGCCTCTTCGTCGACGAGGCCACCGAGCACATCGAACAGATGCGCTATGCCCTGGCCGTGCTGCCACCCGACGCCCACGCCCTGAAAAACGAAGCCGAAAGCCTGCGTCTGCATGCCGAGCAACTCGAACTCTGGGGTATCGTGCGGGCCGCCAAGGAGTTTTCCGCCACGCTCAATGCCCAGCTCGACCATTTGGACCAGCGAGAGATCCAGGATGAACTTTCCGACCGGATCGAAGCGCTCGCCAGCCTGATCGCCGCAGTACTGGATTACTGAAGCGGCCGATAGCAGGCCAGCACATACTGGCGACCGGCCCCCGCATGCACCGGCTCGGCCGACATCTCCACGGAAACCACAGTGCCATCTGGCCGTTGAATCTCGGTGAGCCACGGGCGGCCCAATTGCCCGGCGAGCATCTGCCGGAACTCGTAACCCATCGCCTCCTGCTGCGCCGGCGGATGCAGTCGCCCTTGATGGCGACCGAGAAGATTGCGCCGGTTGTTACCGAAAAGATTTTCGGCCTTCGCATTCAGATCGAGGATCAGGCCGCTCCCGGCATCGGCCAACACCAAGGCATCGCGCGAGGCGGCAAACACTGCGTCCAGGCGCTCGTTAGCCAGCTGTACATCGCGCCGCGCTTCGCCGGCCTCGAACTCGACCAGGGCCAGAGTCACCAGATTGGCGACGATACGTGCAAACAAGCCATGAATCGGCGTCCAAGGCTGACGCCGACCGACCTGCTCCAGGCAGAATACCCCCTGCAGCTGGCCACGAATGTAGATCGGCGTATCGAGCATGGCGCTGATCCCATGCCGCGGCAGGTAGTCGCTACCGAACTCCGCTGTGGCTGAATGGCTGTAGGGATCGTCGGCGACGATACTGCCGCCCTCTTCGAGCGCTTCGAAATAGGCCGGATAGCGCTCGGCCAACACCGACCCGCCGCTGCTGTGCCGGCCCGAGGCCAGTTCGAACAGCTCGATGCAACGCAACTCACGGTGGTTGTCGGTCAGCGCCCAGATACTGGCGCGTTCGACGCCGCTCATGCGACCGGCCGATTCGGTCAGAACGCTCAACGCCAGTTCCAGCGATGACTCGCTGAGGTAAGCGCCGCGCGACAGGCTGGCGACCCCCTGTAGCAATTCCAGCGATGAAACGAGAAATGGCCCTTCATCCGAAGGAAGCAGATTCTCCATGGCATCCATAAACTTGCCGCAGTCAACGGCCGTACAAGATTTTGGAATTCTAGAGAGTCTGCCCGTCTATTGCCGTGAAATCCACCACGATAGCTTCAGCAGACGCTCATGCCGGATCCGGCATGGTCTTGAAAATGAAAGCGGCACGTTCGACTTCGGTGATCCACACCAAGCCATCGCCATAGTGCCCGGTTTGTGCAATCTCCGTGATGCGCTCGAAAATTCGCTCGGCCACCTCGTCCGGCGCGACGATCTCGACTCGCACCTTCGGCGTATAGTCGGTCAACTCGTCCTTGATCTTCACCTTGGCCGGGATATGGCGGCTCGGCGCGCTACACCCTTCGACCTTGGTCACCGTCATGCCTGGAAAACCAGGCAGCGCGACCAAGGCATCACGCAAGGCGGCCAGTTTGTTCGGGCGGATCACCGCCTTGATCTCTTTCATGCCTCGACCTCCTCTTCGTCGAACCAGCGGTAAATGGTTGGCAACACCACCAGGGTCAGCAGCGTTGAGGTAATCAGCCCACCGATAACCACGATGGCCAGCGGGCGCTGGACTTCAGACCCCGGCCCGGTGGCAAACAGGAATGGAATCAGACCGAGCATGGCGACAGTAGCTGTCATCATGACCGGACGGAAACGCAAGGTTGCTCCCTCGATGACCGCTTCACGCACGCGACGCCCTTGCTCGCGCAAGCCACGGATGTAGGAAACCAGTACGACGCCATTGAGCACCGCGATGCCCCACAGCGCGATGAACCCAACCGAGGCCGGCACCGACAGATACTCCCCGGTCAGGAAGAGTCCGACAATCCCGCCAATCGAGGCGAAGGGCAGCACAGTAATGATCAGCGTGGCGTAGCGCAAGGAATTGAAGAGCAGGAAGAGCAGGAAGAAGATCGCCGCGATGGTGATCGGGATGATCACCTTCAGGTGCCCCAAGGCCCGCTCCATGTTCTGGAACTGACCGCCCCACTCCAGGTAGTAACCTTCCGGCAGCTTTACCTGTTTTTCCACCTTCTGCTGCAACTCGGCGACAAAGCTGCCGAGGTCGCGGTCCTTGACGTTCACGCCAACCACGATGCGTCGCTTGCCCAATTCACGAGAAATCTGCGCCGGGCCATCGGCAACGCGGATCTTCGCCACATCGGCCAGGCGCGCCTGGGCGCCGCTATGCGAGGTCAGCAGGATGTTCGAAATGGCCTCGATGTTGTCACGGAAGCGCTCCGGCAAACGCACGACTGCCGGGAAGCGACGTTCACCTTCGTAAATTTCGCTGGCCTGCTTGCCGCCGACCGCCGTCTCGATCAGGTCGTTGATGTCGGAAACGTTGAGTCCGAGACGAGCGATGGCCTGACGATCGATCTCGATACTCAGATACTGCTGCCCGCTGATCCGCTCGATACGTAGATCCTGCGCGCCGCGTAGCGACTGGGCCACTTTGCCGATCTGGCCCGCCACCTTGCGCAACTGATCGAGATCGTCGCCAAACACCTTGACCGCAATGTCAGAACGCACGCCGGTCACCATTTCGTCCACGCGGTCGGATATCGGCTGAGCCATGACGATCTGTACACCGGGTAGCGCCTTCAGCTTTTCACGCATCGCGTCCTGAATATCGTCCTGCGACCAGCCGGAAGGCCATTCGCTACGCGGTTTCAGGCTGACGATCGGAGTCGACTCGTTCGGCCCCTGCGGGTCGGCCGGCGACTCGCCCCGACCAACGCCGGATACTGCCGACTTGACCCCGGGAACCTCCATGACGAGGCGCATTGCCTCCATTTCCATCTTGATCGATTCGTCCAAGGAAATATTCGGCACGCGGTTGATGCCGGGCACGACCGAACCTTCCTTCATTTCCGGAATGAAGGCCGTGCCGAGGAAGGGCAGCATGCCGATGGACAACACGAAGGCACCGACCGCGACAACGACTGTCTTCTTCTCGCTACCCAAGGCCGAATGCAACAATTTCAGGTAACGCGACTTCATCATGGCGATCAGCTTGGTATCGTGATCGCCGTCGTGTGCCGGCGGCTTGAGCAGGTAGGTCGACATCACTGGTGTCAGCGACAAGGACAAGACCAAGGAAATCGCCAGCGCGATGGCAATGGTGTAGGCCAGCGGCGCAAACATCTTGCCTTCCATACCCTGCAGGGTCATCAAGGGCAGGAAGACCAGGATGATGATGCCGACGCCGAAGATGACCGGCGTCGCCACTTCGACCACCGCGCGCAGGATGATGCGTGTCGTGCTCTCGCCACTTTGTGAAGCCCGGCCCAACTGGGCAAAGGCGTTCTCCACGACGACCACCGAGCCGTCCACCATCAGACCGATGGCGATGGCGAGACCGCCGAGCGACATCAGGTTGGCCGAGATGCCCAGCTTGTTCATCGCCATGAAAGTCAGCAACGGCGTCAGAATCAGTGTGGCAACCACGATGACCGAGGAGCGCACGTCACCGAGAAAGAGGAAGAGCACCACGACGACCAGCACGACGCCTTCGAGCAGCACCTTGGTCACCGTCCACAAGGCAGAGTCGACCAGTTCCGATCGATCGTAGTAAGGCACGATCTTCAGGTTGTCCGGCAGCATGCCCTTGGCGTTGATCTCGTCCACGCGCGCCTTGATCCGGCTGACCACCTGTTTGGCGTTGCCGCCGGCGATCATCATGACCACGCCGCCGACCGCTTCGGTCGTGCCGTTCTTGATCACCGCACCCTGGCGCACCTCATGGCCGATCTGAACTTCGGCCACATCGCGCACATAGACCGGCACGCCATCCTTTTCCTTGAGCACGATGGCGCGGATATCCTCGACGTCGCGCACCAGGCCGATACCGCGAATCAGATACTGCTCGGCATACTGGGGCAGCACGCCACCGCCGGCATTGGCGTTGTTGCGGGCGACCGCCTGATAGACGTCGCTGACCGAAATACCAAAGTGACGCAGACGGTCCGGGTTCACCAAAACCTGGTATTGCTTGGCAAAGCCGCCCTGTGAGTTGATTTCTGCCACGCCCGGAATCGAACGCAAGAGCGGACGAACCACCCAGTCTTGGGCAATACGACGCTGCATCAACTCTTCCTGGCTTAGCGCCCGATTGCCGTCGTCGCTACGCTCCAGAGTGTATTGATAAACCTCACCCAGACCGGTCGACACCGGGCCGAGCACCGGCGTAATACCCTCCGGCAAACGCGAGCCGACCTCGAGCAGGCGCTCCATGACCAACTGACGGGCAAAATAGACGTCGGTCGCATCGGTAAACACCAGCGTAATCAACGACAAGCCGGGTTTGTTCAGCGAACGCATTTCCTCGAGCCCCGGCAGACCAGTCATCGCCACTTCGAGCGGAACGGTGGCGAAACGCTCGACTTCCTCCGGCGAACGGCCCGGTGCCTCGGTAGCGATCTGCACCTGGACGTTGGTGACATCCGGGAATGCATCGACCGATAGTTTCTGGGCCGCGTTAAGCCCGAAAAAGAAGAGTACGGCGGCGATAACCGCGACGATCAGGCGCTGCTTGAGCGCACTGCGAACCAGTGACTCGATCACGCGCCCTCCATTTCCTTGCGGTTGCGTTCGTTATTTAGATGGAAGGCCCCATCGACGACGATGCGTTCGCCTCCCTTCAAGCCGGAAAGGACGACCCGCTTGCCCTCATGGTCCGGACTGAGTTTCACCTTGACCAAGCGGAAGACGCCGTCGTCCTCGGCAACGAAGACGTGATCCACGTCCTCCTCGCGCACCACGGCCTTGGATGGAATGACCAGGCGCTCGACCGGCTTGGCCTCGATCAGCATCGAAGCCAGCATGGCCGGCTTGAGGCGACCGTCGGCATTGTCGAGTTCGGTTCTCACCAGTACGGTGCGGGTTTCGGGATCGACCGTCTGACCGACAAAAATCAGCTTGCCGACCAGTTTTTCGTTACCCAAGGCCGGCACCTCGATGGTCACCGACTGGCCAGCCTTGACCAGTCCCACCTGTTGTTCCGGCACCTGCGCCACCGCCCACAAGCGGGACAGATCAGCCACCATGAACAGGGCATCGGCCGGCTGAACGACCTGTCCCTGCGCCAGCTTGCGCTCGACAACCACGCCGGCCAGCGTGGCAACCACCGGCGTCACCGAATTGACTTCGCCATGGCTACCCAATTTGGCGATGGCTGCCGGCGAAACGCCGAGCAACTGGAGTTGATCAGCCGCTGCTCGCGTTTCGGCCAGCGCAATCTGATATTCGCTTTCGCGTCGCTGCAATTCCGCTGCGCCGATCACGTCAGCCTCGAACAAGGCCTTGGCGCGCTCGGCATTGCGCTTGTTCAGTTCAAGTTGCGCCTTGGCTTTCAGGTAGGCCAATTGCTGTTGCGACAACTCGCTACTGTTCAGGTGGGCAAGGACATCGCCCTTGCGCACGACCTGACCGAGCTTGGCATCGATCTCCGTCACGCGGCCGGTAATGGTTGCCCCGATGCGAGCCACCCGCTGTTCGTCGAAGTCGATACGGCCAGCCACGCGTAGGGTTTCGTTGACCAGGGCGGTCTTCACTTCCGCCAATTGCAGTTGGTTGCGCAATTCCTCGGCCGGAACGACCACCGTCGGATCGTTGGCTTGCTGTGCCGATTTCTTGTTGTCATCCTGGTTACAGCCCAGGAGCACTGCTGCGGTGCACACCGCAATCAGGGCATTTTTCATTACTGTTTTCCTCCGGGAGTCGCACGCAGGCGCTCGATTTCAACCCAAGCCGCAGCCAATTCGTAGCGGGCCGCGATCAGTTCGACACGCGCAGCCCGATAGACACGCTGAGCGTCAAGTACTTCGATAAAGCCCCGCTCGCCAAAACGATAGGCGGCCGCCGCAATCTTCAGCGCTTCTTCAGCCTGACGGACAATGCCGGACTCCAAGGCATTGACCTGGGCCTGGGCAATTTCATACTGCTGGTAAGCCACTTCCAGCTGTTTCTGCTGTGAGAATTGCTGTGCTTCCAGTTCGTAGCGAGCCCGCGTCAGATGCGCCGAAGCCTCGCCCACCGGGCCGCTACGCCGATCCCACAAGGGAATGGACATCACGACACCGAGCTTGTTGGCGCGGACATCCGGATCTTCATCCATCGAAGCCTTGACTGCGAGATTGGGCCAACGCTGACGACGCTCCAGGTCGAGTTGGCGCTCGGCACGCACCAATTCGGCGCGTGCACGCGCCAAATCGGGACTTCCCGTTTCCACTTCCTTGCGCAATATTTCCAGAGACGGTAGGTCAGGAACGCTGCTCAGACGACCCGCCAAACTGAATGTCGGCGGCAACTCATTACCGACTGCCTGGCGCAACAATGAACGCGCCTGCTCGACGCGAAAACCCGCGACCTGCGCAGCCTTCTGCGCATTCAACAACTCGGTATCGGCCTTGATCAACTCAAAGCGAGCGGCCTCCCCAGTCTCGACACGCAAAGCAATACGTGAGCGCACACTTTCCATGGAAGCCAGATCTTCCCTGGCGTTACGTTGCTCCGCTTCACGGCGGAGAACTTCGTAGTAACGCAAACGCAGACGCGCCAGAACCTCGGCCTCAAAGCCACGATTGGCCGCCGAGGTAGCTTCCAATCCCGCTTCGGCTGCGCCGATGCGCGATGAGCGCACCCACGGCATATCGAGCGGTTGGGTCAGGGCGACGCTGCGCGCATCACCCAGGTTGCCACCGACGCCACGCGCCCTTTGCGAGCCGCTCAAATACTCCAGCTCGGGATTGGGAAAGGCAGCCGCCGTATTGACCGCCGCCCGTGCCGCATCGACCGCGCTACGCCCGGCCAGCACGGCCCGGCTGCTTTGCAGCGCCAGGCTTTCCAGTTTCGCCAAATCGTAATCGGTCTGTGCCCAACCCATCTGGGAAAGCATGGCCAGACCAAGCCATAGAACAGTTTTTGTGCATCGCATCATGGCGCAACTTTATCAAACCCGAACCTAGTTTGTCAGCTTTTGGTCAGCTTTCTGTCAGCGAACTGACAGCGCTGCAATTCTCTCTTCCAGCGGCGGATGGGTGGCAAACAGGGCCATCAGGCCTTGCCCGCCGGCGATTCCCGAGGCCGCCATGTTCTGCGGCAACGGCTCGGTATGCAGGCCACCCAGACGACGCAAGGCGTTCTGCATCGGCACCGCCGATCCCATCAGGCGAGCCGCACCGGCATCGGCCCGGAACTCGCGCTGGCGAGAGAACCAAGCAACGATCATGCTAGCCAACACACCAAAGACCACTTCGCAGATCATGCTGGTCACCATGTAACCAATCCCCGGACCACTGCTTTCCTCATCGTTGCGGCGCAGGAAGCTATCGACGACATAACCGACGATGCGCGACAGGAAAATCACGAAGGTGTTCACCACGCCCTGGATCAGGGTCAGGGTAACCATGTCGCCGTTGGCAATGTGCGCCACCTCGTGCGCCAACACCGCCTCGGCTTCCTCGCGGCTCATGCTCTGTAGCAAGCCGGTGGAAACCGCGACCAGAGAACTGTTCTTGGTCGCACCGGTAGCGAAGGCATTCGGTTCGCCGTCGTAAATCGCCACCTCAGGCATGGGCAGACCCGCCTTGTCGGCCAACTTGGCCACCGTGTCGACCAGCCAGACTTCGGTGGAACTACCGGGATGCTCGATAACCCGCGCCCCGGTGCTCCACTTCGCCATGCTCTTGGACATCAGTAGCGAAATGAAGGCGCCGCCAAAACCGATCACACCGGCGAAAACAAGCAGCATGCCGAGGTTGAGACCATTGGCGGTCAGGAATTTGTTGACGCCGAGCAGGCTCGTTACGACGCTAAGCACCAACATCACCGCGAGGTTGGTCAGCAGGAAGAGAACGATACGTTTCATGTCTTGACTCCTTTGGACATACACGAGCGCACTCTAGTGCATTGCACAAACCTTAAAAAGCGGAGCAAAATTGAAAAACCATTCGATTTTTTCTGCTGAACTCATGAACAACCTCAACTTCAAGCACCTCCACTATTTCTGGGTCGTCGCACACGAGGGCAGCATTACCCGTGCTGCCGAGAAACTTGGCGTCGCGGTGCAAACCATCAGCGGACAGCTTTCCATTCTGGAAAAGCAACTGGGCAAGGCCCTCTTCAACAGCCAGGGGCGCGGCCTGGTGCTCAACGAGGCCGGCCGGGTTGCACTCGGCTACGCCGACCAGATATTCCAGCTCGGCGAAGCCCTGATCGATGCCGTGGAAAACTCGGACAGCGAAACCACCCTGCGCTTGCGGGCGGGCATTTCCGACGGCATTCCGAAGCTGCTCGCCTACCGCCTGCTCTCCAATGTCACCGCGATGCCAGTCGATGTCCGCCTGATTTGCGATGAAGGCGAGTTCGAAGGACTGCTCGCCGATCTTGCCCTGCACCGCCTCGATGTCGTGCTGACCGACCGCCCCGCACCAACCGGCGGCAACCTGAAGGTGTTCAGCACCCGTCTGGGCGACTTCGCCACCGGACTGTTCGCTACCCAGGCCATCGCCGACCGGCTGGCAGGAGAATTCCCGCATTGCCTCAATGGCGCCCCGCTTCTGCTGCCGACCCGACATCATGCCCTGCGCAGCCACATTGACCGCTGGCTCGAAAGCAACGATCTGCACCCGAAAATCGTCGGCGAATTCGAGGACAGCGCCCTGCTCAACACTTTCGGCCGCGAAGGACTGGGCATCTTTCCCGCCCCCCTCGCGTTGGCGGAACAAATCGCCAGCCAGCTCTCGGCGCAACCGGTTGGGGAAATGCATGGAGTTTGCGAGCATATCTACGCCATCTCGAACGAGCGGCGCATCCGCCACCCGGCGATAGAAGTCCTGTGCGCCGGCGCATCCCAGTCGCCGACCGTGGCGGGGGTATAATTTTCGCCCCCGACGCAATCCGAGAAACCATTCCATGCTGTTCCGCCAAGCCATCATCCTCGCCACCAGCCTGTTCGCCCTGAATGCGGCACAGGCCCAGCAAGCCCCCGTACCGCCCAGCCTTGCCGCCAAGTCCTGGCTGCTACTGGAAATGGGGTCCGGCCAAGTACTTTCCGCCGAAAAGCCCGACGAGCGCCTTGAGCCGGCCTCGCTGACCAAACTGATGACGGCCTACCTGACCTTCTCGTCACTGCACAAGAAGACGCTGGCCCTGAACCAGCCGTTGCCGGTATCGCAGAAGGCCTGGAAAACCGGCGGCTCCAAGATGTTCATCAAGGTCGACACCCAAGTCGAGGTCGAAGACCTGATCAAGGGCATGATCGTGCAATCCGGCAACGACGCCTGCGTCACCCTGGCCGAAGGCATCGCCGGCAGCGAAGAAAACTTCGCCCAAATGATGAACCGCGAAGCGCAGCGTCTGGGCATGAAGAACTCCCACTTCATGAACTCGACCGGTTTGCCCGACCCGAACCACTACACCACGGCACGCGACCTTTCGTTACTCGCCGGTGCGCTGATCCGCGACTTCCCCGAGGAGTACAGGAAGTACTACTCAATGAAGGAGTTCCGCTACAACAACATCACCCAGCCGAACCGCAACCGCCTGCTCTACATCGATCCCACCGTCGACGGCGTCAAGACCGGCCACACCGATGCTGCTGGCTATTGCCTGATTTCCTCCGCCCTGCGCGACAAACGCCGCCTGCTTTCCGTCGTGCTCGGCACGGCCTCCGACAACGCCCGCGCCACCGAGTCGCAGAAGCTGCTGAACTGGGGCTTCCTGGCCTACGAGCCAGTGCCGGTCTACACCTCGGCCCAACCGCTGGCCCCGCTGCGCGTCTGGAAGGGCGCCCAGAGCGAGGTCAAGGTCGGCTTCGCCAACGACATCTCGATCGCCGTGCCGAAGGGCCTGGGCGACAAGGCGACCACCCAGTTCGTGCCTCAGCCGCGCCTGATCGCTCCAATCCAGGCCGGCCAAGCCGTCGGCGTGCTCAAGGTAACGATCGACGGCAAACCTTACGGCGAATACACGGCCACCGCCCTTGAAAATATCGAACTCGGCAATATCTTCATTCGACTCTTCCACACCATCCGTCTCTGGTTCGTCTAACCCCATGACCCCATTCGTCGCCGACCCCGTTTACCTGAACGGCCAGTTCCTGCCGCTTAACGAAGCCGGCGTGTCGCCGCTCGACCGCGGTTTCTTGTACGGGGATGGCGTCTATGAGGTCATCCCGGTCTATTCGCGCAAAGCCTTCCGCATCGACGAACACCTGAAGCGTCTTCAGGCAACGTTGGACGGCATCAAGCTGCGCAACCCACTGGCGGCGCACGAGTGGAAATCGGTGATTTTCAAGTTGATCGAAGCGGCCCCCTGGGACGACCAATCGATCTACCTGCAAGTCACGCGTGGCGCCGATGACAAGCGCGACCACGCCTTCCCGCCGCTGAGCGTGCCGCAGACCGCCTTCGCCTTCGCCTCGCCGCTGGTCACCACGTCGGCCGAGGTCAGGGCCAAGGGCGTCGCCGCCATCACGGTGCCCGACTTGCGCTGGTCGCGTTGCGACCTCAAGGTCGTCTCGCTGCTGGCCAACGTGCTGGCCCGCCAGGAAGCGGTGGAGCAAGGCTGCGCCGAGGCGCTGCTGATCCGTGACGGCTACCTGAAGGAAGGCGCCGCCTCCAACATCTTCATCGTCAAGGACGGCCTGCTGCTGGCGCCGCCCAAGACTCACCTGATGCTGCCCGGCATCACCTACGACGTCATCCTCGAACTGGCAGAACACCACGGCCAGCCGCTCGAGGTGCGCGAAATCACCGAAACGGAACTTCGTGCCGCCGACGAGGTCTGGATGACCTCATCGACCAAGGAAATCCTCGCCATCACCACGCTCGACGGCCAGGCTGTCGGCACGGGCGAGCCCGGCCCCTACGGCGAGAAGATGTGGCAGTGGTATCAGGACTTCAAGAACACGGTAATGCGCAATGGCTGATCAGCAACAAGAAACCCTCCTCGAATTCCCCTGCGACTTCCCATTGAAGATCATGGGCAAGGCCGAGGACGAACTGGCGCAGGCCGTGCTCGCCATCGTCACCAAACACGCCCCCGGCTTCGACGGGGCGACGATGGAAATGCGTGCCAGCTCGGGCGGCAAGTACGTCAGCCTGACCTGCACCGTGGTCGCCACCTCCAAGCCGCAACTCGACGCGCTATATATGGAGCTGACCTCGCACCCGCTGGTCAAGGTCGTCCTCTAAGTGACCATCGTCGTCAAACGCCTGGGCCGGGTCGATTACGAGCCGGTTTTTGCCCAAATGCAGGCGTACACCGCAGCACGCACGGCGGAATCGCCGGACGAACTGTGGATCGTCGAACACCCGCCGGTCTATACCCTCGGCCAGGCCGGCAAGCCGGAGCACATCCTGCGCGACGTCAGCATTCCGCTGGTCAAGATCGACCGCGGCGGCCAGGTCACCTACCACGGCCCCGGCCAGGTGGTGATCTACCTGCTGCTCGACCTGTCGCGCCTGAAGATCAAGGTGCGCGAACTGGTCACGGCCATCGAGCAAGCCGTCATCGATCTGCTGGCCGACTACGGCGTCACCGCCGAGCGGCGCGATGGCGCCCCCGGGGTCTATGTCGGCGACGCCAAGATCGCCGCCCTTGGCCTGCGCATCCGTAACGGCTGCTCGTATCATGGCGTCTCGCTCAACGTGGACATGGATCTCACCCCGTTCGACGCGATCAACCCCTGCGGCTATCCGGGGCTGAAAGTCATTCAAACCAAAGACCTGAACATTCCGCTCACCGCTCACGAGGCGGGCGAGCGTCTTTCCGACCACCTGCTACGGCAACTGGACAAACAACATGGCTGAAACCAAGGCTGAAGGCACCAAGCAAAAAGGCGTCAAACAGAAGGGCGAACTGAAAACCGCGCGCATTCCCATCAAGATCGTGCCGGTCGACACCCCGCTCAAGAAACCCGACTGGATTCGCGTCAAGGCCGGCAACAGCGCCGGCCGCTTCGGCGAGATCAAGTCCATGCTGCGCGAGCGCAAGCTGCACACCGTCTGCGAGGAAGCGACCTGCCCGAACATCGGCGAATGCTTCGGCCGCGGCACCGCCACCTTCATGATCCTCGGCGACATCTGCACCCGCCGCTGCCCGTTCTGTGACGTCGGCCACGGCCAGCCGCTGCCGCCCAACCCGGACGAGCCGGCCCAACTGGCTGAATCGGTCGCCGCGCTGAAGCTGCGCTACGTCGTCATCACCAGCGTCGACCGCGATGACCTACGCGACGGCGGCGCCCAGCACTTCGTCGACGTCATCCGCGCCGTGCGCGAAGCCTCTCCGACCACTACCATCGAGACGCTGGTCCCCGACTTCCGTGGCCGCATGGACATCGCCCTCGATGCGCTCGGCCAGTGCCTGCCCGACGTGCTCAACCACAACATGGAAACGGTGCCCCGCCTGTACAAGCAGGCTCGTCCCGGCGCCGACTACAAGCACTCGCTGGAATTCCTCAAGCAGTTCAAGGCGCGCTATCCGCAGGTCAACACCAAGTCCGGCCTGATGGTCGGCCTCGGCGAAACCGACGAGGAAATCCTCGAAGTGATGCGCGACCTGCGTGCCCACGACGTCGACATGCTGACCATCGGCCAGTACCTGGCGCCGTCCGGCCACCACTTGCCGGTGACGCGCTACGTGCATCCGGACGTCTTCAAGATGTACGAGGAAGAAGCCAGGAAGATGGGCTTCTCCGGCGCCGCCTGCGCGCCGATGGTGCGCTCCAGCTACTGGGCCGACCAGCAAGCCCATACCGCTGGCGTCGCCTGAGCGACCTGAACGGGCAAAAAGAAAGGGCAGCTGCGGTGCACTGCCCTTTTTTGCCAAAAACCGTTATTTGCCGGGAGGCGGCGGCGGAGGAGCGCCCGGAGGCGGCGGCGGGATCCCCGCCTCCTGCGCCTTGACCGGCGCCGAATAGCTCATGTTCGCCGGCACCGGCACGCGGTGCCCCTTGGCGTACATGCACTGGATATAGGCATTGTCATACTGGCGCTGGGTGCCGATACCCGAACTGCGCGCCGCATCGCTGCCAACGGCGCCACCGGCCAGCAAGCCGACCCCGGCCCCGACCGCTGCGCCGCGCGCATCGCCACCGATCGCCGCGCCAGCCAACGCACCGACCGCCGTTCCCACGGCGGCGCTGGTCACAGCCGATTCCTTCTGCGCATCGCCGGCCGTCTTGCCGCCGATCTGATAATGCGCGTACTGGCGGCACTCGACATCGTCGGCCCGGAAACGATCGAAGCTCTGTCCCGTCCCCGGCAGAACCATCACGCTCGGCCCAGTCGGCATTACCGTACACGCGCCGAGCAGCAACACCGAAGCGGCTATCGCCGTGCGCCGCATCACCTTCTTGTAATCAGTCATGGCTCATTTCTCCGGTTGCGGCAGCACACGCTGCCAACCTTCCGGGCACTCCTTGACATAAGGGTAGTAGCCCTTGGCACTCTTGCAGTAATACCAGTATTGCTGCGTCTGCTGTTGTTCGGCCGGTGGATTCTGCTCGATATAGACCGGCGGCTGCGTAGGCGGAACGACGATCACCTGCTGCGGCGGATAGTAGTAAGGCGGTGGATACCAATAAGGACTCCACGCCGGCCCCCAGACCACCGGCGGGCCGATGTAGACGCCGACCCGCGCACGCGGCCCATGCGCCCAAGCGCTGCTAAGTGCAGTCAGCAACAGCGCAAGGCCAATCACGGCGAATTTCAGTGCTTTCATGCTGGCACCCGTTCTTCCTTGGTTCGTGCTTTCAAGATAGTCGAATTATCGGCAAAGCGAGGTCAGCAAGTTGCTACAAGTTGTAACGCTTGGCCCAGCGTCAATCGCCCAGACCAAACGCTTCCGCCCGCTTGCGCCGCAAGCCTTCCGGCATGCGCAGCGTGGCCATGTCCCAGCCTTCGATTTCCAGCACGCGCGACAGGCAATTCTCCATCAGCGTGTGCGCTTCAATGGCCGCTCGGGCGATTTCGCGATGCGGCGCCGGATCGTTGCCCGGATCCGTTTCGCAGTTCTGCTGGTAACTGTACAACTCGCGCAACTTGCGCAGTTGTACAGCCACCTGGGCCGGGCAGGCACACATGTAGACCATCGCTTCCTCGATGATCTGCTCGAGCTGCTGCTCGGAGAAACGTTTTTCCATCACTTCAAGACTCATAACAAATGCATTTTCTTGGCCGCTTCGCGCAGTTCATTACGGAAATTAGGATGGGCGATGGCGATCAGGGCTTCGCAACGCTGCTTGGCCGACTTGCCGCGCAATTGAGCGACGCCGTATTCGGTCACGACGTAGTTGATGTCGTTCTTGCTGGTCGACACATGCGTTCCCGACGACAGGGTCGGCACGATGCGCGAAATGGTGTCATCCTTGGCCGTCGCCGGCAGCACGATGAAGCCCTTGCCGCCTTTCGAACGATTGGCCGCACGGATGAAGTCCGACTGGCCACCAGTGCCGGAGTAAGGCACCGAACCCAGGCTTTCCGAGCCGCATTGGCCGAGGAAATCGATCTGCATGGTCGCGTTGATGGCGTGCAGGTTATCGTTCTGGCCGGCCAGGTACGGATCGTTGGTGACATCCACCGGATGCATTTCCAGGCCCGGATTGCGGTGCATGAAGTCGTAAAGCTTCTTCGAGCCGAGGGCGAAGGTCGCCATGATCTTGCCGCGATTGACGTTCTTGCAACCGCCGGTCACGACACCGGCCTCGACCAGGGTCATGATGCCGTCACCGACCATCTCGGTATGAATGCCGAGATCCTTCTTGTGCGTCAGCTGCATCACCACGGCATCCGGAATGCCGCCGTAGCCGATTTGCAGGGTTGCGCCATCGGGAATCATCTCGGCCACATAGCTGCCGATCGCTTCCTGCACCGGGCCGATCTTCGGCAGGCCAATTTCCAGGATCGGATCGGCACTTTCGCAAAGCGCCGTCACCTGCGAGATGTGGACATGGCAGCTGCCGTTGGCGAACGGCACGTTCGGATTGACTTCGAGCACGATGGCACGCGCCTTGGCCACAGCCGCCATGGTGTAGTCAGCAGCCAGCGACAGCGAGAAATAACCATGCTCGTCCATCGGCGAAGCCAGGCTGAAGACGACATCGGCCGGCATCAGGCCGCGGTCGATCAGCATCGGCATTTCGGAAAAATAAGACGGATAGAAGTCGATCCAGCCGTCCTTGCCGCCCGGCCGGGTCGCCCCGCTAAAAAAGTAGGCCGTATGGCGAACGTGATCGACCGTTTCCGGGTCGAGATAGGCGTATTTGCGCACCGGCAGAATCTGCGACACGGTAACGCCGCGGAAATCGGTGCGTGCATCGGACAAGGCCGTCAGCAGGCTGGGGGGTTCGCCGACGGCGGTCGGCACGACGATCGTGTCGCCGTTCTTGACGACGCGGATGGCATCGCCGGCGGACATGCGTTTTTGTTGGTATAGGGCCTGTACTGACATCTTGCTGCTCCTCTTTATAAATATTAGAAAACAAAGATGCTTACACATTGGTCAGACCAAAAGCCTGACCAAAATCAAAAGATTATCCTTATTGCATTGCAGCAATCAGCCTTTGCGATTACTCCCCGAGACCATGCGAATCTCGAACAGGCGGCATTCCAGCGGCCCGTTGAACAGCGGCGTCTTGCGGCTCGGCTTCAGGCCAACCAGTTTGGGCAGGCGCAGGTCGGCCGTGAAGAAGAAGCAGTTCCAGCCAGCCCAGTAGCGTTTCAGCGCCGTGCCGAGCTGCGGATAGAAGGCGGCCAGTTCTTCCTGCTCGCCGATACGCTCGCCGTAGGGCGGGTTGGCCACCATGATGCCATGTTCGGTCAACGGCTGGACTTCCAGCACATCGGCGCAATCGACCGTGATCAGGTTGCCGAAACCGGCTTCCTGCAGGTTGCGCCGCGTTGCCCGCACGGCACGCTCGTCGATGTCGTAGCCGCGGATGTCCATACGCTCGGCCGGTTTGACCCGCGCCTCCGCCGCACTGCGAATATTCGCCCAATCCAGCGCCTGGAAGTGCCTGAGGCGCTCAAACGAGAAGGTGCGATCCAGCCCCGGCGCGCGATCGAGCGCCACCTGGATGGCTTCGAGCAGGAAAGTACCGCTACCGCACATTGGGTCGACCAGCGGGGTGCCCGGCTGCCAGCCGGTCATCTTCAAAATGCCGGCGGCCAGGTTTTCCTTCAGCGGCGCATCGACGCTGGCCTTACGGAAGCCGCGCTGCCACAGCGGCTGGCCCGAAGTGTCGAGGTAAAGCGTGCACTCGTTCTCGGTCAGGAAAACGTGGATGCTGACATCCGGGTTGCGCGTCTCGATATTTGGCCGCTCGCCCAGATCCTCGCGGAAGCGGTCGCACACGGCGTCCTTGACGCGCAGGGTGACATAGTCGAGGGATTTCAGCGGGCACTTGATGGCCGTGGTCACCACGCGCATCGTGCTGCTCACCGCGAAATGGTTCGGCCACAGCTGGCGCACAGCCAGGCGGTAGATGTCGTCTTCCTTGGCGTACGGTCCCTTGACGATATGCCACAGGATACGGGTCGCCAGGCGCGATTCCAGATTGGCGCGGTAGCACACCGTCCAGTCGCCGGAGAAGAAGGCGCCGCCGGCAATGGCCTGCACCTCTTCGCCGCCGATGGCGGTCAGTTCCTCGGCGAGCAGGGTTTCCAGCCCGCGCGGGCAGATGGCGAAATACTTGTTCATATCAGAAGGGCTTCAAAACGACGAGGAACAGAACGACCAGCAGGATCACCACCGGCAGTTCGTTATAAAAACGGAACCACACATGCGAGCGGGCATTGTCGCCGCTCTGGAAGCGCTTGAGCACCAGGCCGCAATGCACGTGGTAGGCGACCAGGATGGCGACCAGGAAAGTCTTGGCGTGCAGCCAGCCGCCGGAGAAGCCGTAGCCGAACCACAGCCACAGGCCGAGCACCACGGCCAGGAAGCCGAGCGGCGTCATGAACTTGAACAGCTTGCCGGCCATCAGCAGCAGACGCTCGCGTTCGGCCACGCTGTCGGCCGGCACCATCGCCAGATTGACGAAGATGCGCGGCAGGTAGAACAGGCCGGCGAACCATGAAATGACCATCCAGATATGCAATGCCTTGACCACGAGCACGAGCTTTCTCCTTGATTAACGGGCCGCTTTCGCCGCCGCGATGCCGACGTCGACCGTCGGAAAGGCGAGGCGCAGCCTCAGTTCGTTTTTCAGGCGACGATTGCCGATGCGGCGCGACTCGCGCATGAACGACATCTGCACCGGCGACAACTGCGCCGCCGCAGCCGCCCGCGTCAAACGCGGCGGGCGCGGCAAGGCGAAGGCATCGGCCACCTTGTCGAAATATTCGGCCATCTTCATGTCCGAATCATCCACCACATTGTAGGCCCGACCGGCCCCGCCGTGGCGGATCGCCGCGACGCAGGCCGCCGCTAGATCATCGGCGTGGATGTGGTTGGTATACACGTCGTCCTCGGCCACCAGCGCCGGCAGTCCCTTGCTCAGGCGCTCCACCGGCAGGCGGTCGGCCGCGTAGATGCCCGGCGCGCGCAGGATGCTGATGGCCACGCCATTGCGCCGCCCCCAGTCGCGCAGCACACGCTCGGCATCAACGCGGCGGCCGGCGCGCGAGCTTTCCGGGTTCAAGTGGCGCGTCTCGTCGATCTGCGCCCCGGCGCAATCGCCGTAAACCCCTGTCGTGCTTACGTAAATCAGGCGGCGTGGTAGACTTTCGGCCTTGCCCAACGCAGCCAACAGATGGCGGGTGCGCTTGTCCTGCCGGCCTTCGCCGGGTGGCGGCGCCAGGTGCAGCACGACGTCGGCCAGACCGGCCAGGCGACGCAGGCTGGAACGATCGTCCAGATCGGCCAGCACCGGCGTTGCCCCGGCCTTGCGCCACGCCTGCACCCGGTCGGCATCGCGCAGCAGCGCATAGACGCGGGCGCGGCGGGCAAGGCGGGAGAGAATGCGGCGGGCGACGTCCCCGCTGCCGACAATCAGGATTTTTTGCACGCCGGCATTGTAGCAGGGGCACCCCTGACGATCTGGCGCGAAGGAAAGACAAGGGGAACCCGATGACTTACCAGATCACCGTCCAGCCGAGCGGCCGCCAGTTCAGCGCCGAGGCCGATGAAACCCTGCTCGACGCTGGATTGCGCCAGGGCGTGCTGCTGCCCTACGGCTGCAAGGATGGCGCCTGCGGCGCCTGCAAGGGCAAGCTGCTTTCTGGCAGCGCCGACATGGGCGACGCCCCGCTACCCGCGCTCAAGGACGAAGACCGTGCCGCCGGTATGATCCTCTTCTGCTGCGCCAAGCCGACCTCCGATCTCAGTATTGAATGCAAGCAGGTGAGCAGCGCCAGCCAGTTCCCGGTCAAGACCCTGCCCGGCCGCATCGAGAAGTTCGAGAAAGTCGCCCCCGACGTCGTCGAACTCCACCTGCGCCTGCCGGCCAGCGAAGAGCTGCAATTCTTCGCCGGGCAATATATCGACATCCTGCTCAAGGACGGCCGCAAGCGCAGCTTCTCGCTGGCCAACGCACCGCGCGCCGACAAGATGCTCGAACTGCACATCCGCCACGTGCCGAACGGCCTGTTCACCACGCAAGTCTTCACCACCATGAAGGCGCGCGACATCCTGCGCTTCTCCGGCCCGCATGGCAGCTTCTTCCTGCGCACCCAATCTACCAAGCCGATCATCCTGCTCGCCGGCGGCACCGGCTTCGCGCCGATGAAGGGCATCGTCGAGCAGGCCATAGCCGACGGCTGTACCCGCCCGATTCACCTCTACTGGGGCGCCAAGGCCAAGGCCGACCTGTACATGAACGACCTGCCCGAGCAATGGGCGGCAGCGCATCCGAACATCAAGTACGTGCCTGTGCTCTCCGAGCCAGCTGCCGACGATCAATGGAACGGCCGCACCGGCTTCGTGCACCAGGCCGTGCTGGCCGACTTCCCGGATCTTTCCGGCTACCAGGTCTATGCCTGCGGCTCGCCGGTCATGGTCGATATCGCCAAGAAGGAATTCGTCGAGCTCAACAAGCTGCCGGAAGAAGAATTCTTCGCCGACGCCTTCACCTTCTCGACCACCTGATTTTTGCCCTTTTTGGCCAGTGCACCGCAGCAGTGGCCTACAAACGCTGGATTGCCCCCGAATAATTCCCTCCCCTGACAAGGGGGCGAAGCTGAGGTTTCGAGAAGCACTGCTTCTCGCCAGCGGCGCCGGCGGACTGTGCAAAGTCCGCCGTGGGGGGCCGGGAAAGAACCCCCTTCCTACCCAAACCTCACCGCTGCCAGGCACACCCCTGCAGCAGCTTGCCATCCACCGTCACCTGCGCCGTCCAGCCGAACACCGCATTCGCCGCCTGATCGCGGCAACGCTCGCGCTTCAGGTGCACGCCGATCTTCTGGCCAGTAGACTCGGCATCGATCTGAGCCGCCTTGTCGTCACCCTGCGTCTTCGCCGCCAGCAACAAATCGGGCTGCCCCATGCGGTTCAGCCGCAAATGCGTCGCGCTGGCCACCAGCGACCAACCGGTGCCGGCCGCCCGCCAATTTTCCTCGCCACCACCCGGCTGCTGGCAACGCCCGGCCACCCGCGCCATATTGACGTCGGAAGCCCGCAAACTTCCGCCATCCAGCACGCCGATCAACTCGGCATACAGATGCTTGCCTTCGGCCAGCCCTATCAGATTCAAGGTCTCGACTACCTTTTGCCCATCCGACACATCCTCGACGATCGCATAGCTTCGATCCCGACAGGGCGCCATCACCAACTTCCCGCCCTGCTGCATCATCAACCCGGCAGCGATCTTCGGACGCCCATCAGCCTTTTCAGGCTGCTGCTCCGTTGCCCATGCATTGGCCGATAGCAACACGCCACCGGCAAGTGCCATCATCGCGAAAGCCCCCCTCATCCGTTTTTCTCCTTGCTCAAGTTCGACGATTGTCTGCGAACCATGCCGACTTCTCTTTGACCTAGTTAAAAATGTTGCAAAGCCTGAACTGGAATATTTCGTGGCCTGGATTTGTCAGGAATCACAACGTGAGATACATTGAAGTTAAATCAAAAAGATGAAACAAGCGCGATATCGAAGGTCGTCCTGTACACGCCGGAAGTGCTCTCCCTAAAGGGCTCTTTTTTACGACGAGCCCTGAACCAAGGAAGCTGAACTATCGCTCTGGCTGATCGACAGGGAAGCCTAATTTGCAGGGAGGATATGATGCTTCGCTTTCTTTCTTCCGCGTTAGGTCGGTGTATTTTTCGCTTTCTCACTGCGCTGCCAGCAATCTGGCTTTGCATATTACCTGCCGGGGCCGCCGATGCGGTTTACACATTCTCGGTCGTTCCTCAATTTGAACGACGAACACTGTTCAACATCTGGCAACCCATCGTCGATGAAATCCAGCGACAGACGGGGCAGCGTTTCGAACTCGTGACCTCACTCTCGGTCGGCGACTATGATGCCGAAGTCAGGCGGGGCGCCTACGATTTCGTCTATCTGAACCCCTACCTGATGGATAGCGTTGCCAAGCAGCCCGGCTACATTCCGCTGGTCCATGACGGGCGACCGCTGCACGGCATCGTTATCGTGCGCAAGGACAGTCCTCTGCTGCGAGCTGAGGATCTGCAGAATAAAACCCTTGCCGTTCCTGCGCTCCCGGCGCTTGCCGCAAGCCTTTTGGTCAGAGCTGAACTGGATCGCAAGCATGCCACTCGGGTCTCCCCCGTCGTCGTCAAAACACATAGCTCAGTCTTCATGCACGTCGTCAATGGACTGACTGACGCGGGAGGGACGACGGAAAAGCTGCTGCTCGAACAAGATCCACGCATCCAGGGAACCCTGCGCGTCCTGTTCAGGACCCAGGGTGTTCCGTCCCACCCCATTGCCGCTCATCAACGGGTTCCGGCAGCAGTTCGCGAGCAGGTCAAACAGGCCTTTCGCAGGATGGGAGACAGCCCACAAGGTCGCGAACTGCTCGCCAGAATACCGATGCAAGAAGTAAAACCTGTCGCTATCCAGGAGTTTCAGTCAATCAAGGAATTGAAACTCGAGCACTACCTGGAGCAGTAATCCATGTCACTACGCTGGAAACTGCTTCTCCCGCTCTTGATGGCAGCTCTCATCGCCGGCATCAGCATGGAGCGCATCTGGCTGCAACGCTCATTGAGCCTGATCGAAAGCAATCAGGTTCGCTCCATGGAGCGCCATCTGGAAAGCCTGGGGGAAACGCTGGTTCCGTTGATGATCGGCCAACAACTCGATGTCATAAACGAAAACCTGGACGCGCTCTTGCTCAGGAATCCGGACTGGGTATCCATCCGTCTGCTCGATAGCAAAGGTAGGCAACTCTACCCCCTGCTGACCGTTGAAACGCCCCCCAAGAAATCTGCGGCAGATCCTCGCCCAATCAGCGTCAGGATAGTTTACGCAGGGCGCGAAATGGGCCGCATCGAAGCCAGCTTCGACATCCGTCCCTATATGGATTCGCAGCGTGCGGAGTTCAACAAGAGCCTCTTTTTCCTGATCGCCCTGCTGGGCCTCTGCGTTGTCACCATCGCGACCCTGGTCGAGAGTCTCATCTATCGCCCCTTGCGCCGACTTTCGCGAGTGGCAAGCGCGCTGGCGCACAATGACTTTTCGGCACCACTTCCTCCGGCAGGAAAAGACATCATGGGGGAACTGGTGGATAGCTTCCGAAACATGCGCGATGGGCTCCAGTCCTACCATGCCGACCTGACCCACGAGATTGACGTCCGCACGCTTGCCGAAACCGCGCTGCGCAAGTTCTACCTTGCTGTCGAGCAAAGTCCGGAAAGCATTGTCATAACCAATCTTGATGCCGAAATCGAGTACGTTAACTCGGCCTTCCTGCGCGTGACAGGATATCGGACGGACGAAATCATCGGCCAGAATCCCAGGATCCTTCATTCAGGCAAGACACCGCCGGATACATTCGCGCAGCTGTGGGAAAGCCTCGGAAAAGGGGAAGTCTGGCAAGGAGAGTTTCACAATCGCTGCAAGGATGGCAGCGAATTCATCGAAGCGGCGATCATCACTCCACTCCGCCAGGCCGACGGCAGCATCACCCACTATGTCGCGGTCAAGGAAGACATCACGGAAAAGAAACGGGTCAGCGCGGAGCTGGAACAGTATCGCAACCACCTTGAGGAAGAGGTCAGGACGCGTACATTGGAGCTGGCTAATGCCAAGGCTGCGGCAGAGTTCGCCAACAAGGCGAAAAGCGAATTCCTGGCTAACATGTCGCACGAGATACGTACCCCGCTCAACGCGATTCTGGGGTTGACCCATTTGCTGCGCACGGATGCCAGCCGGGGGCAGGCCGAACGTCTGGAAAAGATCGACAATGCAGGCCATCACTTGCTGTCGATCATCAACGACATTCTCGATATCTCGAAGATCGAAGCGGGCAAATTGCAGCTCGAGCAAAGCGATTTTGCCTTGTCGTCGGTACTCGATCACGTGAGCTCCTTGCTCAGTGAAAGTGCGCGTAGCAAGGGACTCGAAATTCGCATCGATAGCGACTCGGTTCCCGGCTGGTTACGTGGTGACGTCATGCGGCTGCGCCAGTGCCTGCTCAATTTCGGCGGAAATGCCGTCAAATTCACTGAGCACGGCTCGATAAGTCTACGCGCCAGATTGCTCGAACAGAATGATGACGAGTTACTCATCCGCTTCGAAGTCGAGGACACCGGGATTGGCATCGCGCCGGAGGTACTGGCAGGTCTATTCCAACCCTTCGAGCAAGCCGACAGTTCGACGACCCGAAAATTCGGCGGAACGGGCCTCGGGCTAGTCATCACTCGACGCTTGGCCAGCCTGATGGGTGGCGCCTCGGGCGCGGAAAGCACGCCGGGCGTAGGCAGTACATTCTGGTTCACTGCCAGGCTACAACGGGGTCGCGGCATACAGGTGATGCCGCGACCCGAAATCATGCACGCCGAGGAGGCGATGCGGCAGCATCATCGCGGCCAACGCATTCTGCTTGCCGAAGACAACCCAATCAACCGCGAGGTTGCACTGGAGTTGCTTCACGCCGTTGGCTTGGCGGTTGATAGTGCCGAAGACGGTATCGAAGCCATAGAAAAAGCCAGGCAACACCATTACGATCTGGTGCTGATGGACATGCAGATGCCTAACCTGGACGGTGTTTCAGCGACCCGACACATCAGACAGTTTTCTGGTTGGGAAGCCATCCCCATTCTCGCCATGACCGCGAACGCCTTCGAGGAGGATCGCCAGGCCTGCTCTGCGGCGGGGATGAATGACTTCATTCCCAAACCCGTTGAGCCGGAACAACTGTACGCAACCCTGTTGCGCTGGCTGAAAACACCAAGTGCAGACCAGTCCAAGAGCGCCACGCCACAGATGGAATGTCCCGCCTCCGAACCTGACGCCACAGACGCCGATATTCGCCGTCAACTAGAAGCGATTCCCGGCTTATCCCCGGAGAATGGATTGGAGAACGTTCGTAATCGGCTCCCGAGCTATCTGCGCATTCTTAGTATCTTCATCGAGTCACACCTGAACGACCCTTTGCAGATTCAGGGCTTCCTGGATGCCGGAAATCTCGTTGAGGCTGAACACAAGGCACATGCCCTCAAGGGGGCTGCAGCCAACCTGGGGGCTATGGAAATCGCCGCGTTGGCAACCGACATCGACAACGCCCTGAAAAACCAGCATCTGGCAGAAGCAAAAAACCATCTCGATACCCTGTGCATCAAGATGCCAGCGTTTTTCAGTTCCTTGAATACCGTTCTCGAGAATGCTGCCGCACGACAGGACAGCATCGCAACCCGTTGAATTGGGTAATTACTCTCCCAAATACGCCGCCCGCACTTTCGGGTCGTCGAGCAGCGCTTTCGACTCGCCATTCAGCGTGATCTCTCCACTTTCCAGCACGTAGGCGCGCTGGCTGGTTTCGAGGGCGAGCTTGGCATTTTGTTCGATCAGGAGCGTGGTCATGCCGTCGGCGGCGACGGCGCGGACGACTTCGAAGATCTTCTGCACCATGATCGGCGCCAGACCCATCGAAGGTTCGTCAAGCAACAGCATCTTGGGGCGGCTCATCAGGGCGCGTCCAATGGCGAGCATTTGCTGTTCGCCGCCGGAAAGGGTGCCGGCGAGCTGGCCAGCGCGTTCCTTCAGGCGCGGGAAGTAGCCGAAGACACGCTCGAGGTCAGCGGCGATCTCGGCCTTGTCGTCGCGCACGAAGGCGCCCATGGCGAGGTTTTCGGTGACCGTCAGGCGCGGGAAGACGCCGCGGCCTTCAGGGACGAGAGCGATGCCCTTGCGGATGACGTCGTGCGGGGCGATCTTGCTGATCTTCTCGCCGCAGAAATGCACATCGCCGCCGACCGCGTCGAGCACGCGGGCGATGGCCTTCAGCGTGCTGGTCTTGCCGGCGCCGTTGGCACCGATCAGGGCAACGGTTTCGCCTTCGTTGACGTGGAAGGTGATGCTGCGCACCGCCTGGATGCCGCCGTAGGCGACGTGGAGTCCGGTTACTTCAAGCACCTAGGTAAGCCTCAATCACTCGTTGATCTTTCTGCACGACAGCGGGCACATCCTCAATGACGAGGGCACCGTAGTCGAGCACCGCGACGCGGTCGCACAGGCCCATGACCAGTTTGACGTCGTGTTCGATGAGCAGAATCGTCGTGCCATCGCGGCGGATGCCGTCGATCAGGTCGCGCAGTTCCTCGGTTTCGGTGGCGTTCATGCCAGCGGCCGGTTCGTCCAGGCAGAGCAGCTTGGGCTCGGTGGCGAGGGCGCGGGCGATCTCCAGGCGGCGCTGGTCGCCGTAGGAGAGATTCTTGGCCAGGTCGTCGGCGCGGTCCTCGATGCGCACGTAGTGCAGCAGGTCCATGGCGCGCTGGCGGATGGCCGCTTCTTCGGCGCGGGTGGCCGCCGTGTTGAGCATGGCACCGATGACGCCGGCCTTGGTACGGACATGGCGGCCGACCATGACGTTTTCCAGCGCCGTCATGTTGCCGAACAGGCGGATGTTCTGGAAGGTGCGGGCGATGCCGCGCGCCGCTGCCTGCTGCGGCGCATCGGCGACGAGCGGGGCGCCGTCGAAGGTGAAGCCGCCGCCATCCGGCACGTAGAGCCCGGTCATGCAGTTGAAGAAGGTGGTCTTGCCGGCGCCGTTGGGGCCGATCAGGCCGTAGATTTCGCCGCGCTTGATGGTCAACGACACATCGCGCAGCGCCTTGACGCCGCCAAAATGCTTGGCGACGGCCTTGGCTTCGAGCAGGAGTTCGGACGGATTTGCGCTCATGCGGCACCGCCCTTCTCGCTCAGCTCACGCTTGCGTTCGGGCGCCGGCCACAGCCCGGCCGGCTTGAAGCGCATGACGAGCACCAGCGCCAGACCGAAGACCAGCATGCGCAGGCTTTCCGGATCGACCAGCATCTTGCCGAAGAGCGCCGTCTGGATCGGCCCGACGCCGTAGCGCAGGGCTTCCGGTAGCACCGAAAGGAGCACCGCGCCGAGGATGACGCCGGGGATATGCCCCATGCCGCCGAGCACGACCATGGCCAGGATCATGATCGACTCGATCAGCGAGAAGGACTCGGGCGAAACGAAGCCCTGCATGGCCGAGAAGATGCCGCCGGCGATGCCGCCGAAGCTGGCGCCCATGGCGAAGGCCAGCAGCTTGACGTTGCGGGTGTTGATGCCGACGGCCTTGGCGGCGATCTCGTCTTCGCGGATGGCCTGCCAGGCGCGGCCGATGCGCGAATTCTGCAGGCGCAGATTGATGATGATGACCACGATGGAGAGCGCCACCAGCAGGTAGTAATACTTCATCGGCCCGGTCAGCGCGTAGCCGAAAATTTGCGTGGTGCCGGAGAACTTGAAGTCGCCAAAGGCCACCGGGTCGATCAGCGTGATGCCCTGCGGACCGTTGGTGATATTGATCGGCGCGTTTAGGTTGTTCATGAAGATGCGGACGATCTCGCCGAAACCGAGGGTCACGATGGCCAGGTAGTCGCCGCGCAGCTTCAGCGTCGGCGAGCCAAGCAGCACGCCGGCGATGCAGGCGAAGCCGGCGCCGAGCGGCAGGATGGCCCAGATCGGCCAGTGCAGCCCGAAATGCGGGCTGGCCAGCAGCGCCCAGGTGTAGGCGCCGACGGCATAGAAGGCGATGTAGCCGAGGTCGAGCAGGCCGGCGTAGCCGACCACGATGTTCAGGCCGAGCGCCAGGAAGACATAGAGGATGGCGAAATCGAGAATACGCACCCAGGCCTGCCCACCGGCCGCGGCCACGAAGGGCAGCGCGAGCAGGGCAAGGGCGATGAAGGCGACACCTGCGGTGGACTTGGGAGAAAGCCAGTTTTTCATGCGCGGTCTCCCGTCTTTTCGCCGAACAGGCCACTGGGCTTGAACATCAGCACGCCGATCAGCACGACGAAGGCAAAGATGTCCTGATAGTGGCTGCCGAGGAAGCCGCCGGTGAGGTCGCCGATGTAGCCGGCGCCGAGCGCTTCGATGATGCCGAGCAGCACGCCGCCCAGCATGGCGCCAGCGAGGTTGCCGATGCCGCCCAGGACGGCGGCGGTGAAGGCCTTGAGGCCGAGCATGAAGCCCATCTGGTAGTGCGCGATTTCGTAGTAGGTGCCGACCATGACGCCGGCCAGGGCGCCGAGCGCCGAGCCGATGACGAAGGCGGCGGCGATGACGCGGTTGATATTGACGCCCATCAGGCTGGCCACGGCCGGGTTCTGCGCCGTGGCGCGCATGGCCATGCCGAGCTTGGTACGGTAGACCAGCGCCAGCAGGCCGGCCATGGTGGCGCCTGAAACAAGCACGATGATCAGCTGGATAGCGGTGAAATGGGCGCCTGCCACCTCGAAATTGATCTTGGGCAGCAGGTGCGGAAAGGTCAGGTAATTACGCCCCCAGAACATCATGGCCAGGTTCTGCAGCACGATGGACATGCCGATGGCGGTGATCAGCGGGGTCAGGCGCGGCGCGTTGCGCAAGGGCCGGTAGGCGATGCGCTCCAGGCTCCAGCCGAGCGCCATGCAAACAAGCACCGAAGCCGTCAGCCCGGCCAGGCCGGCAATGGCGACCGGCATGCCGGCCTTGATCAGTGCTCCGGCCACCGAAATGGTGACCAGTGTGCCGATCATCACCACTTCGCCGTGCGCGAAGTTGATCAGCCCCATGATGCCGTAGACCATGGTGTAGCCCAGCGCGACGAGGGCGTAGATGCTGCCCTGCACAAGGCCATTGATGATCTGCTGGAGGAAAATATCCATATTGTGTATTTCGTTTGCAGCATGTGGAAACGGCACCTTGCGGTGCCGTTTCGTGGAGCGGATAGCCCGCGCTTACTTCTTCTCGACTGCTGCCTTGGTCGCCTCGGCGGCACCCTTCACCGCTTCGGCACCGGCCTTGACGGCATCCTTGCCAGCTTCGGCGGCGGCACCGGCAACGGCCTTGGCGGCATCCTTCACCTCGGCCACGGCTTCCTTGACTTCGGCCTTGGCGACCTCGACCGGGCTGCCACCCAGGGTCTCGACGTACTCGAGCTTGCCGCCCTTGTACTGGTAGATGGAAATGGCGCCGCCCTTCAGATCGCCGACTTCGTCGAACTCGATCAGTGCGGTCACGCCGTCATACTTGGTCTTGCCGACTTCCGGCAGGTACTTGGCCGGATCGACCGAGTTGGCACGCTTCATCGAATCGGCCATGACCATCACCGCATCGTAGACGTACGGAGCGTAGAGCTGGATTTCGGCGTTGAACTTCTTGGTGAACTTATCCTTGAATTCCGGACCCTTGGCCAGCTTCTCGAGCGGCATGCCCGGCAGCGAGCAGTAGTTGCCTTCGCTGGCTTCGCCACCCAACTTCATGAATTCCGGCGTACAGACGCCGTCGCCGCCGAGGAACTTGGCCTTGATGCCCAGTTCCTTCATCTGCTTGGCCATCGGGCCGCCCTGAGCGTCCATGCCGCCGAAGAAGACGAGGTCGGCCTTGGTCGACTTGATCTTGGTCAGGATGGCCTTGAAGTCGGTGGCCTTGTCGGTGGTGTATTCGTTGGCGACGACCTTGAGGCCGGAAGCTTCGGCGGCCTTGCGGAATTCGTCGGCCAGACCCTGGCCATAAGCCGTGCGGTCATCGACGACGGCGACCGTCTTGACGCCCTGCTTGGCAGCGAATTCACCGAGGATCTTGCCCTGCTGAACGTCGTTGGCCATCACGCGGAAGGCGGTCTTGAAGCCCTGCTGGGTGTATTTCGGATTGGTTGCGGAGCCGGAAATCTGCGGGATGCCGGCGTCGGCGTAGAGCTTGGAGGCCGGGATGGTGGTGCCGGAGTTCAGGTGACCGATGACGCCGTTGACCTTGGCATCGACCAGCTTCTGGGCGACGACGGTGCCCTGCTTCGGATCGGCTGCATCGTCTTCGGCGACCAGTTCGAACTTGACCTTGGCGCCGCCGATTTCGAGGCCCTTGGCATTCAGTTCCTCAACGGCCAGCTTGGCGCCGTTTTCGTTGTCCTTGCCCAGGTGAGCCTGCGGACCAGTCATCGGCGCGACATGGCCGAGCTTGACGACGACTTCGGGCGGGGCGGCCGGCGCGGGTGCGGCGGCGGGTTTCGGTTCTTCTTTCTGGCCGCAAGCGGACAGGGCGAAGGCGGCTGCTACGGAGAGGGCAACTACGGAAAGCTTGGCTTGCATCGGTGTTTTCTCCTGAACTCGTGGGGATGATGAATTTGGCACAACGGAATGATTCTCCCTATCGCCATACGCGCCGTCAATAAGTGCTTACGCTATAGTTCGCGCCAGGAATAACCTGGACTGCCCATTAGCCGGCCCTAAAGGCCTGCACGAGTGCTGGCGGCCGCTTTGCGGCGCCTTGCCGTCGCCGCTTCGCACCAATGGAAAACACCATTGGCTTGGCGCGTCAACGTCAATCCGCGCGCAAACCGCCTCGCCATCAGCTCGTGCTCTAATGCGCAGTCCAGGTTCAACGGAGAACACCATGCCCCTGCCCACAGCCCTGCACGAAGAACTCAAAAATCGCTTTGCCCAACGCTACACCACCGGCGAATCCGCCTGCCTGCAACATGGCCGCGACGAGTCGGTACATTGCCCCGCGCCGCCCGATGCGGTGGTGCTGGCGGAGAGCACCGAGGAGATCGCCGCAGTCGTCCGCCTGTGCGCCGAGCACGGCGTGCCGGTCATTCCCTACGGCGTCGGCAGTTCGGTCGAGGGCCACGTGCTGGCGCCGAACGGCGGCGTCTCGCTCGACCTGTCGCTGATGAACGAGGTGCTGGTCATTCACGCCGAGGACGGCGACGCCACCGTGCAGGCCGGCGTAACCCGCAAGCAGCTGAACGACGCGCTGAAGGGCACTGGCCTCTTCTTCCCGATCGATCCCGGCGCCGATGCCACCCTTGGCGGCATGGCGGCGACCCGCGCCTCCGGCACCAACGCCGTGCGCTACGGCACCATGCGCGAAAACGTCATGGCCACCACCACCGTTCTGGCCGACGGCCGCATCGTCAAGACCGGCGGTCGCGCCCGCAAGTCTTCCGCCGGCTACGACCTGACCCGCCTGCTGGTCGGTTCGGAAGGTACGCTGGGCATCATGACCGAGTTGACCGTCAAGCTCTACCCCATCCCCGAGGCCATCTCGGCCGCCGTGTGCACCTTCCCGACCATCGAGGCGGCAGTGCAGACGGTGATCCAGACCATCCAGCTCGGCGTGCCGGTGGCGCGCATCGAACTGCTCGACACGCTGTCGCTGTCGGCCATCAACAAGTTCAGCAAGACCACGCTGGCCGAAGCACCCACGCTGTTCTTCGAATTCCATGGCAGCCCTGCTGGCGTCGAGGAACAGGCGCAGACCGTGCAGGCCATCGCCGACGATCTGGGCGGCGCCAATTTCGAATGGGCGACCCGGCCGGAAGACCGCAGCCGCCTGTGGCAAGCCCGCCACGACGCCTACTTCGCCTGCCTGCAACTCAAGCCCGGCTGCCGCTGCTTCCCGACCGATGTCTGCGTGCCGATCTCACGCCTGGCCGAATGCATCGCCGAAACCCAGGCCGACATCGCCCAGGTCAGCATCCCCATCGCCCTCTTCGGCCATGTCGGCGATGGCAATTTCCATCTGGTCGTGCTGGTCGATACCGACAACGCCAAGGAAATGGAAGAGGCCGCCTGGATCAGCCGCCGCGTCGTCGAGCGTTCCATCGCGATGGAAGGGACGTGCACTGGTGAGCATGGGATCGGTTTGGGCAAGAAGAAGTATCTTGTTGCCGAGCATGGGGAAGGGGCGGTGGAGGTCATGCGGGCGCTGAAGATGGCGCTGGATCCGAAGAATTTGTTGAATCCCGGGAAGGTTTTGCCCTGAGGGGGACGTTCTTGAGGCGGAGCTCCGCTTAGACTCAGTTTTCCGCCTTGACGGCGGGCTTACTTTTTCTTGCTTGGCCAAGAAAAAGTAGCCAAAAAGAAGGCCACCCCTGGGTCGGCGGTGGGCTGCGCCCACTTCCTTCCGCTACTCGCTTGGCCGGGCGGCTGGCTAAACTCGCCGCGATGCGGCTCAAACAACGCCAGCCGACTACCCCCGGCCAACCTGCGTTGCTCAGCGCCTCTCAAGGGGCCCGGAAAACCGCCCCCGCTGATAAGCCTCTCCGTCATTCCCGCGAAGGCGGGAATCCAGAAAATGCTCCTAACCCCCCCTCTGGATTCCCGCTTTCGCGGGAATGACCTCAGATATCGTGACTGCTGCGGTGCACTGCCTAAAAAGGCAAAAAACCAAACGCCAGCCTCTCAGCGACGATCGGTTTTCAACCTCCCGTGGGAGGCGCCGAGCAACGCAGGCGGGACGGGGGATTTCGGCTGGCGTTGTCTGAGCCGCATCGCGGCGAGTTTAGCCAGCCGCCCGGCACGTCGAGTAGCGCAGGGGACCCGCGTAGCGGGCGCCGACCCCGGGTCGCCTTCTTCTTTGGCTACTTTCTTCTTGGCGAAGCAAGAAGAAAGTACGCCCGCCGTAAAGGCGGAAAGCAGCACTTGAGCAAACACCCCAACGGTGCCCCCTAAAAAGCGCGCTCTAAAAAATCCATTACGGGAAATCCCCCGTTCCCAAGAACCATCCCCACCCCCAATACTCAAATCTCCAAACCTTTCCCGTCACCACCCAAGACGGGAAAGGAATACACCACCCGGCCCACAAGGCCGAAAAATATGGAGACAAAAATGGGCAAACCCGATTTGCCGGCGTCGGTCGCTGCGACGCTGGATGACAAATACACCCGCAACTCCGGCCGCGTCTTTCTGACCGGCACCCAGGCCCTGATCCGCCTGCCCATGCTGCAACGGGAACGCGATCTTGCCGCCGGGCTCAATACCGCCGGCTTCATCTCCGGCTACCGCGGCAGTCCGCTCGGTAATCTCGATCTCGGCTTGTGGAAAGCCAAGCAACATCTCGCCGATCATCACATCACCTTCCAGCCTGGCGTCAACGAAGACCTCGCCGCCACCGCCGTCTGGGGCAGCCAGCAGGTCGGGCTGTTTCCCGGCGCCAAGTACGACGGCGTATTCGGCATGTGGTACGGCAAGGGGCCGGGCGTCGATCGTAGCGGCGACGTCTTCCGCCACGCCAACGCGGCTGGCAGCGCCAGGCACGGTGGCGTGCTGGTCATTGCCGGCGACGATCATGCGGCCAAGTCGTCCACGCTGCCGCACCAGACCGAGCATGTCTTCAAGGCGGTGATGATGCCGGTGCTCTACCCGGCCAACGTGCAGGAATATCTCGATTACGGCCTGCACGGCTGGGCGATGAGCCGCTATTCCGGTTGCTGGGTGGCCTTCAAGGCACTGGCCGACACCGTGGAAACCTCGGCCTCGGTCGATATCGACGCTGCTGCGGTGCACATCGAAATTCCGCCAAATTTCGAATTGCCGCCGGATGGCCTGAATATCCGCTGGCCTGACCCGCCGCTGGTGCAGGAATCCCGCCTGCTCAACTACAAGCTCTACGCCGCGCTGGCCTATTGCCGGGCCAACAAGCTCGACCGCGTGGTAATCGACTCCCCCGCCCCGCGCCTCGGCATTCTGACCGCCGGCAAGAGCTACCTCGACGTACGCCAGGCGCTCGACGAATTGGGCATCGACGACAAGTTGGCGGCCGAGATCGGCATCCGGCTGTACAAGGTGGGCATGGTCTGGCCGCTGGAGCCGGAAGGTGTGCGCCAGTTCGCCGAAGGGCTGGAGGAAATCCTCGTCGTCGAGGAAAAACGCCAGCTGCTCGAATACCAGCTCAAGGAAGAACTCTACAACTGGCGCGAAGACGTGCGCCCGCGTGTCATCGGCAAGTTCGACGAAATTGGCGAATGGTCCGAAGGCAACTGGCTGCTGCCGGCTGCGGGCGAACTGCCGGTGGCGACCATCGCCCGCGTCATCGCCGAGCGCATTGGGCGCTTCTTCACCTCGCCCACCATCGAAGCCCGGCTGAAGATCATCGCCGCCAAGCAGCAAGCCGGCAACACGCCCATCGTGCTGGCCGAGCGCAAGCCGCATTTCTGCTCCGGCTGCCCGCACAACACCTCGACCCGCGTGCCTGAAGGCTCGCGCGCCGTCGCCGGCATCGGCTGCCACTACATGGTGACGTGGATGGATCGCTCGACCTCGACCTTCACCCACATGGGCGGCGAAGGCGTACCCTGGGTCGGCCAAGCGCCCTTCACCGAGGAAAAACACATCTTCGCCAACCTCGGCGACGGCACTTACTTCCACTCCGGTCTGCTGGCCATTCGCCAGTCGATTGCCGCCAAGGTGCCGATCACCTACAAGATCCTCTACAACGATGCCGTGGCGATGACCGGCGGCCAGCCGGTAGACGGCAGCCTGAGCGTCGCCCAGATCACCCGCCAACTCGAAGCCGAGGGCATCGAGAAAATGATCATCGTCGCGGCCGAGCCGGAGAAATACGCCGAAGTCACCGATCTCGCGCCGAACATCCCGATCCGCCACCGCGACGAACTCGATGCCGTGCAGCGCGAGTTGCGCGAATACCCCGGCGTCTCGGTGCTGATCTACGATCAGGTCTGCGCCACCGAGGCGCGCCGTCGGCGCAAGCGAGGCAAGATGCCGGCCGTCACCCGGCGCGTCGTCATCAACGAGGCGGTATGCGAAGGCTGCGGCGATTGTTCGGTGCAGTCCAACTGCCTGTCCGTCGTGCCCGTCGACACCGCCTTCGGCACCAAGCGCCAGATCGACCAGTCGTCGTGCAACCAGGATTTCTCCTGCCTGAAAGGCTTCTGCCCAAGCTTCGTCACGGTCGATGGCGTGCGCCCGAAAAAGGGCAATGCCAGCCAGCTGCCCGGTACGGTCGACGGTGAAAACTGGCCGATCCTGCCCACCCCCGCCCTGCCGGCCACAACCCGGCCGTACAACCTGCTGATCACCGGCGTCGGCGGCATGGGCGTCATCACGCTCGGCGCGCTGATCGGCATGGCGGCGCACATCGACGGCAAGGGTGTTTCGGCCCTCGACATGACCGGGCTGGCGCAGAAATACGGCGCAGTGTTCTCCCACCTACGCATCGCCGACCGGCCGGAGGACATCCACGCCGCCCGCATCGCCACCGGCGAGGCGCATGCCATTCTCGGTGGCGACCTGGTGGTCAGCGCCGGCACCGAAGCCTTGTCCAAGATGCTGGAAGGCCGCACGCGCGCCGTGGTCAGCTGCACCGACACGCCGACCGCCGATTTCACCCGCAACCGCGACTGGCATTTCCCGCTGGCCGGCCTGAAGACTCGCCTGACCGATACCCTCGGCGGCGAGGCCGTCGATTTCCTCGACGCCCAGCACTTGGCCACCCGCCTGATGGGCGACGCGCTGTTCGCCAACATGCTGCTGCTCGGTTACGCCTGGCAGAAGGGCCTGGTGCCGGTGTCGGCCAATGCACTCGACCGCGCCATCGAACTGAACGGCGCCGCAATCGATGCCAACCGGCTGGCTTTCCTGTGGGGACGCCGTGCTGCGGTGCACCCGGAAAAAGTGGCAAAAATCGCCGGCCCGCTGACCGGCGAGGTCGTTCCCGAAATGACGCTGGACGAATTGATCGCCCATCGCGCAGCCCACCTCACCGCCTATCAGGACGCCCATCTGGCCGAGCAGTACCGCGCCCGCGTCGCCCGCATCCGCGCTCTCGGCGACGATGCGCTGACGCGCAGCGTGGCGACCCAGTACGCCCGCCTGCTGGCACCCAAGGACGAGTACGAGGTGGCCCGCCTGTACGCCGAGACCGACTTTCTTGCCAGCCTGGGCGAGCGTTTCGACGGCCAGGCCAAGCTAAGCTTTCATCTCGCCCCGCCGCTGTTCGCCAAGCCCGGCCCGGACGGGCGGCCGAAGAAAATCGCCTTCGGCCCCTGGCTATTGCCGGCACTCAAACTGCTGGCCAAGGCACGTGGCCTGCGTGGCAGTTGGCTCGACCCTTTCCGCCATACACCGGAAAAGCAGCTCGACCACCGACTGCTCGCCGACTACGAGGCCGATCTCGATCTGATCGAAAGCATTGGCGATACACCAAGGCGGCGCGAACTGGCCGCTTGGCCCGGCGAAGTGCGCGGCTTCGGCGGTGTGCGTCAGGCTGCTGCCGACCGGATGCTGACCAAACGCGAGGAACTCCGGCGACCGATGGCTTAACCACCGGCCTCGGGGAGAAAGAAGGGTCGCTTTCTCCCCAAGTCGGCGGCCTGCCCGGAGGGCATCGCCTACCGGTACAATTCCGGCATGCCCCTGACCCCGCTCCGTCAATTCGCCCTGCAAGCCGCCGCCGTCATCCTGGTCCTGTCGCTGGCCTGGCCGCTCTACCTCTGGCAGAACCAGCCCATGCCCTGGCTCGAAACCAGCCTGGCTATCGGCGCCGTCGCCGCCGTGCTCGCCACGATCGCCCGCCAGCCTTGGTGGTGGCGCGCCATCCATGGCGGCTTCATGCCCCTCGTCTGGTTCACCCACACCCTGGCCATCGACCCCGGCTGGTTCCTGCTCGCCTTCATCCTGCTGCTGCTCGTCTATCGCGGCGCGCTGTCCGGCCAGGTGCCGCTCTATCTGTCCAACAAGCAGACGGTACAGGCGCTCTACGACCTGCTCGAACAGCGTGGCCCCTGCCGTTTCCTCGATCTGGGCAGCGGCATCGGCAGCACGACCATTCCGCTGGCCGACAACCTGCCCGAACACCACTTCACCGGCTACGAAAACGCCCCGCTGACTTGGCTGGTCGGCTGGATTCTCGGCGTCGGCCGCCCCAATCTGCGCTGGCGCTGGGACGACCTTTGGGCCGCGCCGCTCGGCGAACACGACGTCGTCTATGCCTTCCTGTCGCCGGCCCCGATGCCCAAGCTGTGGGACAAGGTCAAAGCCGAGATGAAGCCAGGCAGCCTGTTCGTCAGCAACAGCTTCCCCGTCCCCGGCATCACTCCCGACCGCGTCATCGAGGTGGAGTGTACCCCGCCACGGCCGCTCTATTGCTACCAGCTCTGAGCCGAGCATGGCCAAGCGCAAGCCGGAAACCTTCGTCCTCGTCGTTTCGCTGATCGGCACGGTCAGCGTGCTGCTGGTTTTCCTGGTCGACCTGGCGTTGTCGCGCCAGCGCGACCTGAACGCCGGCGAGCAGCGCCTGCAGCATTTCAGCGTGATGATGGCCGAACATACGGCACGCGCCTTCGAGGCCCTGGACATCTTGCTGCGCGAGATGGCCACCGACCTATCCAATAACCGCCGTGACTGGGAAAAATGGGAACCGACCCGTGGCTGGGAGTACGTTGCCCAGCGTCATTCGCGGGCCATGCCGCAGTTGCGCGACCTGATCGTGTTCGACCGCTTCGGCAATCAGCGCTTCATCTCGACGGCTTATCCGGCCCCCCATATCAACGTCAAGGACCGCCCCTATTTCGTCGCGCTAGAAGCCGGTGCCGAATCCTCGACCTACGGCCCCTACATCGGCCGTAATTCCGGACGCTACACCTACGCCATCGCCCGACGCATGAACGGTGACAACGGGCGTTTCAATGGTGCCGTCTTTGCCGCCATCGAGCCGGCTTACCTGCAGGATTTCTGCTGGTCGAGCCGCCTGTCGGACAACTTCGAGGCGGTGCTGATCAATGCCAAAGGCCAGATCGTCGCTTCCTGTCGGCCGACCGATCTGAGCCGGCAATCCACGGTCCTCGGCTCGCCTGCCGCCGAGCTCTTGTTCAACGGCCAACTGCGCGAACACATTCCGGAGAACGGCACCGTGCGCGCCAATGGCCTGCTGATTTCGGTCGCACAGGTGGCCGGTTTCTCGGACCTGCGCATCCTCAGCGCCATTCCGGAAAGCACGATCCTCGAACCATGGAACCACCGACTGCAGGAATTGGGCACTCTGGGCTTTTTCATCACGCTCGTCATGCTCGTCGGCTCCCTCCTGATCCGGCGCCAGTTCCGCGAAATGGCAGCAATGACCAACGAACTGGCGGCCAGCCACGAGCACCTGGAGGAACGCATCCGCGAGGCGACGTGCGAGCTGGCCGGCGAACGCGACGCCGCAGAGAAGGCCAACAAGGCGAAGAGCCGTTTCCTCGCCGCGGCCAGCCACGACTTGCGGCAGCCACTGCACGCCTTGTCGCTGTTCAGCGCCGATCTGATACATCAATTGCGCGCGGGCAACACCCCGGCCTTGCCGAGACTGGCCGAACAGATTTCGACCTCGGCCACGCTACTCGGTGAATTGCTCAACTCGCTGCTCGATGTCTCCCGCCTTGACGTCAATGGCGTTAAGCCGGAACTCCAGTCATTTGCCCTGATGCCCTTGTTCAATCGCCTGCACGAGACCTTCCGGCGCGATGCGACGGACAAGCAGATCGGCCTGCTTTTCCGCCACACCGACATGTGGGTGAAATCCGATCCGAAGATGCTCGAGCAGATGCTGACCAACCTGATTTCCAACGCCTTGCGCTACACCCCGCCAGGCGGGCGCATTCTGGTCGTCGCCCGCTGGCGTGGGGAGCAGGTGCAATTGGAAGTTCGCGACAGCGGCATCGGCATTGCGCCGGAAAACCAGTCGGCCATCTTTGCCGAGTTCTACCAGGTTGGCAACGCAGCACGCGAACAGAACAAGGGCTTGGGGCTCGGTTTGTCCATCGTCGACCGACTGGCCAGGGCGCTGGGCCATCCGCTGAATCTGCGCTCACGCTTGAGCGAAGGCACGACTTTCTCGATCCGCCTGCCGCGCGCCCTGCCGGAAAAGGAAAGTCCGCCGACCGACACCGCCCCAGCCCAGGAAAACCGTTTGCGCCTGCTTGGCGACAGCGACGACTTGCGCGCCTGCCGCGAACTGGTCGCCCATTGGGGTTATCAGATTATCGACCGGGCAGATGATGCAACGGCGAGCGAGGAGATCATCAACATCACCGATGCCGCCCTGGTCGCCGAAGGTGTCTCGGTCAGCGGCCCGCTGATCGTGCTGGTTCAAGAGAGCGGCACCGACCTGCCGGCCGGTGCGCAGGGGCTGGTGCTACCGATTCGCCCCGCCAAGCTGCGCGCCCTGCTCAACCAGCTTCAGAAAACGCTTTCGAAGTCGATGCCGTAGCGGGCGACGGCGACCAGGGCCTGCGTCCGGCTGCCGACGCCAAGCGCCTTGAATACCGCCGTCGCATGGATTTTCACCGTGCCCTCGGAAAGGTCGAGTTGCTGGGCGATATCACGGTTCGACATGCCGCGCACCATCAGACAAAGCACCTGGGCCTGGCGATCGGTCAAACCCACATCCTCCGGCTTGACGCTGACCTTGCTCGGCGGTAGCGGAACGGCATCGTCCAGGCGAGCGCCCTGCTGGCTGTTCGGTTTGAAGATGTTGCCGTCGAGCACCTCGCGCACGGCGGAGAGCAGCTTGTCGCCCGAGTAGGCCTTGGGAATGAAGCCGGAAGCGCCGAGATTCAGCACGCGCGTGATGGTCGGTGTATCGTCGAAGGCCGAAACCACCGCTACCGGCATCGCCGGATAACGCCGACGCAGGATATCGAGGCCGGCAAACCCATCGATCCCCGGCAGTGCCAGGTCGAGCAGGACCAGATCGAAATCTTCCTCGCCGTCGAGGACGGTCAAGGCCGATTCGAAATCGGCGCATTCTTGTACCGAAGTTCCCGGTTCCAACTGAGCGAGCAGGCGCACCATCCCTTCGCGCACCAGAGCGTGATCTTCGACCACCAGCAGCTTCAACATGCATACCCCCTTTTTTGTCGGCCTAGTAATTTAGCATTTTGCAATACGAATTGGTTTAAGATGTGACGATTACACCGACGGGGAGAGAGAGATGTCCGACGATCAAGTACACGACCCGCTCAACTTCATGCGCAACATCTGGGGCAACATGGGTTTCTCGCTTCCCGGCATGGTGGCGCCAACCTTCGACCTCGACGAACTGGACAAGCGCATCAAGGATTTGAAGGCTGTCGAAGGCTGGTTGCGCATGAATCTTTCCATGCTGCAGATGACCATTCAGGGGCTCGAAATGCAGCGTTCGACCGTGGGTGCCGTTCAGGCCATGGGCCAGATGGCGGCCGATGCCGCCAAGCGCGCCAGCGAGCCGGCCAGCGCCCCAGAGGAGGTTCCTCCGGAAGCGCCTGCCGGCAATGCCTTCTCGGAAGCGGCCATGTGGCCCTGGCAGATGATGCAGCAGATGCGCGAACAGATGCAGCAATCCGCCGAAGCCGCCGCCCAGGCCGTCGCCGAGGAAGCGACCAAGGCCCAGGCCAAGCCAAAAGCCGCTGCCAAGCCACGCGCCAAACGTCCGGCGACAACCAAGAAATAATCAGCGGGCGGTCACCCAGGCCGCCCACAAGGGCAGGGTCAGCATTGACCCGAGCGTGGTCGCCGAAATGAGCCAGGCCACGCTGCGCCCGTCACCGCCCATGCGCATAGCCAGGATGTAGGCCGACGATGCGGTCGGCAGCGCGGCGAACATCACCACGATCTGGTAATTCAGACCACTCAGCCCGACCCATTGGCCGACCACGGCCGCAATGGCTGGCAGGGCCAGCAGTTTGACCAGCACCACCCACGACGAGAAGCCGCGCACGCCCGGCGTGCTTTCCAGACGCAAGGCGGCGCCGACGGTGATCAGGCCGAGGGCGATCGAGGCATCGGCCAGGCGGCCGAGAAAAGCCTGCAGCGGTGCCGGCGGCACGAAACCGGCCAGGTTGAGCACGAAGCCGGCCGCCGTTCCCCAGATCAGCGGATTGCGCGCCACTTCGCGCCACAGGCCGACCTCGCCATGGCGCGCCAGCATCCACACCGAAACCAGATTGACGATAGGCACCGCCGTGCCGACGATCAGCCCCATGGTGGCGATGCCCGGCGAGCCGAAGAGCATACCGGCGACAGCCAGCGCGATGTAGGAATTGAAGCGGTAGGCGCACTGGAACATCGAGGCGTAGGTCAGCGCCGGCAGCCTGGTGAACAACTTGGGTAGCAGGCCGAGCAGCATCGCCCCGCCCATCGCGGCGAAGGCCGTGATCAGTAACGGCAAGGCTGCCGCCAGGTCGAGCCGCGTCTTGACGATGGCGTTGATCAGCAGCGCCGGAAACAGGATGAAATAGACCAGCTTCTCGACGCCATTCCAGAAATGATCGCCCAGATGCATCCAGCGGCGGATGGCGGCGCCGAGCAGGATCAAGGCAAAGTCGGGAAGCAGAAGCAGGGCGGTATTCATCGGCTCATTCTAATTGCTGCGGTGCACCGGCCAAAATCCGTAAAAACCACAGCCTTTCTTGACCGCGTCACACAAAGCCGAAATACTGGCAGACACTAGGAGGACTCCATGCAATTCGAATGGTGGTACTGGATCGTCGGCGGACTCGTGCTGATCGTGGCCGAGTTGGCCATTCCCTCTTTCTTCGTCGTCTGGTTCGGCCTGGGCGCGCTGCTCGTCGGGCTGGCCCTGCTCGTTCTGCCGGAGCTCTCGGGCACGGCCCAACTGGCCTTGTGGACCGTCGCCTCGCTGGCCATGGTCGCGCTCTGGTTCCGCGTCTTCAAGCCCAGTCTGCACAAGACACGTATCGGCCTGGCCGAAGGCGAGGTACTCGGCGAGATCGGCCTGCTGGTCACCGCTGTCGCGCCGTTCGAGCGCGGCAAGGTGCGCTTCCAGCGGCCCATCCTCGGTGCCGAGGAGTGGGTCTGCCTGGCCGATAGCGCCATTGCTGCCGGCGAACGGGTCAAGGTCGTTGCCGTCGAAGGCAGTTTTCTCAAGGTCACCCCGGCCTGATTCGGGCCGACGCAAGGAGCAATCATGGATCTGAGCCCCGGTTTCATCGTCGTTCTGGCCATTCTGGCCTTCGTCATCGTCACCATCGCCAAGGGCGTGCGCATCGTGCCGCAAGGTGAGGAATGGATCGTCGAGCGTCTCGGCAAGTACCACGGCACGCTCAAGCCCGGCCTCAACCTGGTCATCCCCTACCTCGACAAGATCGCCTACCAGCTGGTCACCAAGGACATCATCCTCGACGTGCAGGAGCAGGAGGTCATCACCCGCGACAACGCGGTGATCCTGACCAATGCAATCGCTTTCATCAAGGTCACCGACCCGGTCAAGGCGGTCTATGGCGTCACCGATTTTTCCGAGGCCATCCGCAACCTGATCATGACCACGCTGCGCTCCATCGTCGGCGAAATGGAACTCGACGAAGCGCTGTCGTCGCGCGACAAGATCAAGGCCCGCCTGCGCGAGAGCATCGCCGACGAGGCGGTGGATTGGGGCCTGACGGTGAAGTCGGTGGAAATCCAGGACATCAAGCCCTCCGAGTCGATGCAACGCGCGATGGAAATGCAGGCGGCCGCCGAACGGGAGCGCAAGGCCGTCGTCACCAAGTCCGAAGGTGCCAAGCAGTCGGCCATCCTCGAAGCCGAAGCGCGGCTGGAGTCGGCCAAGCGCGACGCCAACGCTCAGGTCATGCTGGCCGAAGCCTCGGCTGAGGCCATCCGGCGCATCAGCGCCGCCATCGGCGAACAAAGCGGTCCGATGTCCTACCTGCTCGGCGAGAAATACATCGCCGCACTGGAACGCATGGGCGAGAACGGCAACGCCAAGCTGGTCGTGCTGCCGGCCGATCTGCAGGAAGCCGTGAAGGGCTTGTTCGGGCGCCGTTCCTAGTAGTTACTCAGGCCTGCCGTAGCGCCTCGTCTGCCCAGGCGAGGGCGGCCATCGTCGCCGACTCGACTTCCGCGAGCTCATGCCCGAGGCCATTGGCAAAACGTGCAACGTTCGCGACATGGCCTTTTTCGACAGCGATGGCTAGCGAAAGATAGGGCCCAAGCGCCCCGCCACTCTGCAACAGAGCCTCGCCTAGCGCCGGCGAGAGATTGATGCGGGATACGACGGTGGACATGGGTACGCCAAGCAGGCTGTCGAGCAGGGAAAGCAGACCAAGCAGGAACAACTCATCGCATTCCGCCTTCGTCTTCGTCGCACTCCCCAAGCATTCGAGGAGGCGGCCACGCGCCAGTGCCAGTTCGAGCAATACTTCATCTCGGGGGGAATTTGCTCCGCTACGGAACAGGCCAATCGAAATCCAGCGATAGAGTTGCGCCCGCCCGAGCACAAGCATTGCCTGCTCGATGCTGGTCACACTCTGCGCCAGACCCAGCACCGGGGAATTGGCCATGGCGACGACCTTAACCACGACTCCGGGATCGCGTTTCGCGACCCGCGCCAGTTCATCGACATCCGCTTCGCGCCGCAACAGATTCAGAATCTCGATCAGAACCAGGCGGCTCTGGCTGATTTCCTGTGTACCGTTTTCCTCGTCCGGCTCCGTTGAAAACCCACCGATTCCGTAGTCAGCACCTTGCGCCAGACAGTAGCGGAACTCTGCCCAGCGAGCGATACCGTCGATCAGTAATTTGAGTCCCGGATTGGCCTGACGCAACTGCCTTAGCTGAGCCTCAAACCCTGGCAAGGAATAAGCGTTGAAGTCGAGCAGCAGGTAATCCGCACTCGCCAGCGCAGCTGGGCATTCGGCCAGCGTTCGCCCGGCCAGGGCGACCTTGGCTCTGGCCGCACGGATCGCGGCAACGGCCGATTGCCAAGCCTCATCCGGCATGCCCTCTCCCGGCGGCGAATCGAGCAGGAAAACCGTGTGAGGACCAACCAGCGAGGCAAAATCCTGGGCAAACCAATCTGCGGCACGCAACGGGATCAAAGCCATGCGTCGCTGGGCAAACTGGGTCACGTTGGCGCAGGCCAGGATAGCTACCGTAGCTGCGGCATCCGGCGTTGCCGCCGACTCCGGTCGGCGGGCGGAAAAGCGGTACCCGGCAATGCGGCTGTGCGCATCGAGAATTTCGTCCCTTTGTACCACCGCGGCGGGCAACGCCGCCGGCTCTATCGGTAGGTGGCGAACGGCCTTTTGATTTCCAGCCTCCCGGCCAAATGGATCGGCATTGGTTGGCGATGCTGCGGGAGCGCCCAACACGCGCTTGATGAAACCGAACATAGATATGGCAAACACGACAATTTTTTCATTTTATCGTTACTCCGCCATACCGAGGGAATATTGATCGCTCATGCTCTGCCCCCCTTAATCCCTCACATCGTCGTACTGTTTACGCAGGCGATTCAGTCCCTGTTGGAAGGCCTCGGCATCGCCGTAGTCGAAGAATTTCGGATAGTGGTCATGCGCTGACTTGATGCGGCGGGCGTGCTTGATCGGACACCAGTACTGCTCGGTACGCGCTGCCACTTCGCGGGTATAGGCGGCGACGCCGTTGCCGTAGGAGCAGTAGAAGCAGTTGAACTTCTCGATGATGTTCAGGTAAGGCAGATCTTCACGGTCGAAGACGATGTAATCGCCGCGCTTGACCTTGGGGATGCGGTAAATCGGGAAGCAGATGGCTTGATAGACCGTAACGAACAAATCCATCAGCAGGAACGGCACCCAGCCGGCGTAAATGACCGGGGCTGTCAGCACAACCAGGAAATTCGAGCGGATCAGGAAGCGGAATAGCCCGGTCTTGTAGCGACGCTGCTGGCGGGCCAGTTCGCCGGCCAATTCGGCCTTCTTGCGCGCCCAGTCCTCGCGAGCCTTGCGGTATTCGTCTTCAAGCTCGTTCTGCAGGGCTTCGATACGGGCCAGCAGTTCGTCGATGTGCTGCTTCATGCGCTGTGTCTCCAGGCGCCGCCCATCGGCGACAAAGGGCAGATGATGCCTGATGCCCTGCCCGGCGTCACCCGCCAATCGGCGCATTGGCTCGATGAAGCGTCGTCAGCGCTGCCTGGTTTTTTGCCTTTTTGGCCAGTGCACCGCAGCAATCAGGTCAGCGCGAGTGCAGATAACGGAAAACGTCTCCGCGCCGATCAGCGGCAGGTACCGAGCAAGTCGGCCTCAAGTTCGATTTCCATGCCCTTTTCCAGCTTGCGGTCGAGGAACTGGCCGCGATAGAGGCGTCCGGCATTGGCCGCGCCACGGACATGCGGCGTTTCCCAATCGGTCACCTTGAGGCGCACGATGCCGATCTGCTCGTCGCGCTCGGGCACCTTGTCGGACACGCAGGGGTAGGCCTTGGCGTGGCGGACGAACTCGTCGCGCGTGTATTGCTGCATGTTCTTGCCCGGCACGACCGGGCAACGCCCGAGGTGACGGGCGACGATCTCGCTGCCGACCACTTCGCCCTTCAGGTAGAACTTGGGGTCGGTGATGATCCAGCCGGCACCGCCCTCCTCGTAGCGTACACAACGGCCGACCTGCATCAGTTCGGGATCCTTGAACAGCAGGCGGGCGGATGGGCGCAGTTCGGGTTCGACGGCCAGCGCCGGCAAGGCGACGCAGGCCATCAGGGCAAGCAGGCGTTTCATCGGATGATCTCCGGGTCAGTAAACCCGGATATCTTCGATCACCTTTCCATCATTGGGCAAGCCCCCTGGCGCAGCAAAGGCAACTTCGCCGCGCAACTTGGTCACGTCGCGCAGGCTGCCGACGACGGCCTGGTCAAGCGCCTCGTGTCCCGTTTCGATCTCGCAGTGCAGGACCATGCGATCCTGGCCGCCCGGATTGTCGACCACCAGACGCAGGCGATGGATTTCCGGATGGCGGCGGCCGATCTCGGCCACCTGCTCAGGATGCACGAACATGCCCTTGATCTTGGTCGTCTGATCGGCCCGCCCCATCCAGCCCTTCAGGCGGATATTGCTGCGCCCGCAAGGCGAGCGGCCGGGCAGGACGGCGGACAGGTCGCCGGTGGCAAAGCGGATCAGCGGGTAATCCGGGTTGAAGGTGGTGACCACCACCTCGCCGACCTCACCCGGTTCGACCGGATCTCCGGTCCCCGGACGAACGATCTCGACCAGCAGTTCCTCCTCGACGACCAGCCCTTCCTCGGCCTCGCTCTCGTAGGCAATGGCGCCGATATCGGCCGTGGCATAGCACTGACGGACGGTGATACCACGCTCCTTCAGCCAGTTGCGCGTCACGCCGGGCAACGCCTCGCCCGACACCAGCGCCTTCTTCAGCGACGAGATATCGGCACCCATTTCCTCGGCCTTCTCGACGATGATGCGCAGGAAGGACGGCGTGCCGACATAACCATCCGGCTTCAGGTCGACCATGGCCTGCACCTGCTGTTCGGTCTGCCCGACGCCGCCGGGAAACACCGCGCAACCCAGCTTGCGCGCCCCGCCTTCCATCAGGAAAGCACCCGGCGTGAAGTGGTAGGAAAAACAGTTATGCACCAGATCGCCATGACGGAAACCGGCCGCGTACAGCACGCGGGCCATCCGCCAGTGATCCATATCCATACCCTGCAACTCGTAGATCGGCCCCGGCGAGGCGAACACCCGCTTGGCCTTGCCACGCGCCAGCGCATTCAGGCCGCCGAAGGGCGGATTCTTCTTCTGTAGCTCGATCAGGTCGCGCTTGCGCGTCAGCGGCAGCCTGGCCAGCGCCTCACGCGAGGTGCAATCGAAAGGATTCACCCCGGCCAGCGTCTGGAAGTAGTAGTGCGTCGTCTCCTTGGCATGCGCCACCTGACGCGCCAGCTTGTCCATCAGGTCAGCCTCGCGCTCCTCGGGATCGCGGGTTTCAAGCGGGTCGTAGAAACTCATGGTTTTCTCCGAAAATCGGCAGTGCACCGCAGCAGCGGCCGGTTTTGTGTTGCCAGGACGATCAAATCAATTCGGGCGTTTCAGCGCCCTGAGACCTCTCCGGAGATTGCAAAGTAGCCGGTCAGCGCAAGGCGGAGGCGAGCGCCGTTTGCTAAATGCAAACAAGCTCGCCGACAACGCCGCCCTGGCCGGCGCACTGCAATCTCAAGAGAGCCAGCGTTTGCGGCGGCGGTAGTGCTTTACATCCTTGAAGGATTTCCGCCCCGCCGATGACAAGCCGAGATAAAACTCCTTCACGTCCTCATTGGTCCGCAATTCCTCCGCATCGCCCTCCATCACGACCCGGCCGTTTTCCAGGATGTAGCCAAAATCGGCGTACTTCAGGGCGACCATGGTGTTCTGTTCGGCCAGCAGGAAGCTGATGTTCTCGCGGCTGTTCAAGTCCTTGACGATCTCGAACACCTCTTCGACGATCTGCGGCGCCAGGCCCATCGAGGGTTCATCGAGCAGCACCATCTCCGGATTGGCCATCAGCGCCCGGCCGATGGCGCACATCTGCTGCTCGCCGCCGGAGGTGTAGCCGGCCTGCGAGGTGCGCCGCGTCTTCAGGCGCGGGAAGTAGTGATAGACCTTCTCAAGGTTTTCCTTCAACTGGCTGCGCGAGATGCTGCGCGTGTAGGCGCCGGTCAGCAGGTTTTCCTCGATGGTCAGGTGGCCGAAGCAGTGACGCCCTTCCATGACCTGGATGACGCCGCGCTTGACCAATTCGTTGGGTGACAACTGGTCGACGCGTTGGCCCTTGTACTCGACCGAGCCCTTGGTCACGTCGCCGCGTTCGGCGTGCAGCAGGTTGGAAATCGCCTTCAGCGTCGTCGACTTGCCGGCGCCGTTGGCGCCCAGCAGGGCCACGATCTTGCCCTTTGGCACGTTGAGCGACACGCCCTTGAGCACCAGGATCACGTGGTCGTAGATGACCTCGATGTTGTTGATGCTCAAGTAGTTATCGGCCACAGCTGTTTGTGTATTCATGTCTCGTTCCCTGTTGGAACCGGGGTCATCGCGCGGGGTTTCCCCCGCGCGGCCCGCTCTCTCCGCTTATTTTTCCTTGCTGCAATCACGCGGGGTGATGCCCTTTTCCTTGGCGTACTGCTTGGCGGACGCCTGGAACAGCGGGTGGATCAGCGCCTTGTTGCCTTCGATCCAGCCAGACACCGGTACCCACTTGGCACCGTCCCACTGCTGGATCTTCACCTTGCCGGAACCTTCGTGGTTGTCGCAGGAGGTCTTGATCTCCGGCAACAGATCGGCGGCGCCCAGCTGCTTCAGGCGGGCATCGGTGATGTTCAGGTTTTCCAGACCCCAACGCACCTGTTCGCCGTTCATCGACTTGCCCTTGCCGTACTTTTCCTGCGCCTTGCGGATGGCTTCGACCGACAGCACGGCGGCAGAAACACCACGGTTGTAGAGGATGGTGCCGAGCTTGGCCTTGTCCTGCATGTTGCCCTTGCCAGCGCCGTAGACCACCTTCTCGATGTCGGCGATCAGCGGCAGGTTGGCCCCGGCCAGGTTCCAGGTAGCCGACATGTAGCCCTTGGCGGCATCGCCGGCCGGCACCACGTCTTCTTCCGAACCAGCCCACCACGAGCCGATCATCTTGTCACGCGGGAAACCGACCTTCTGCGCGGCCTTGATGGCGGTCTGGTTCATCACGCCCCAGCCCCAGAAGACAACGAAGTCCGGCTTTTCCTGGCGAATCTTCAGCCACTGGGCGCCCTGCTCGTTACCCGGATGGGCCACCGGAATCTGCACCAGCTCGAACTTGTTGAGCTTGGACTCGGCTTCCATGGCAATGATGGCTTCCTTGCCATAAGCAGAGTCGTGATACAGATAGACGATCTTCTTGCCGGCCAGGTTGCCGCCGTTCTTGTCCTTGATGAACTTGACGATGGCCGAGGCCTGCATCTGGTAGGTAGTGACCAGAGGGAAGGCATACGGGAAGACCGAGCCGTCCACAGCATCGGTACGACCGTAACCCATCATGGCCAGCGGCAGCTTGTCCTGGGCCGACTTGTCGATCAGGGCGTAGGAAATGCCGGTAGACATCGTGTGGATCGGACCAGCCGACTTGGCGGCCTTGCTCTTCAGGCGCTCGTAGCACTCGACGCCCTTGGCGTTGTTGTACTCGGTTTCGCACTCTTCGTAGGTCAGCTGGACGCCGTTGACGCCCTTTTCCTTCAAATTGACGTAGTTCAGGTAATCGATGAAGCCGCCGTAGAAGGATTGGCCGTTGGCGCCGTAGGGGCCGACACGGTAACCGGGGATCGGGAAGAACTGCTCTTCGGCAGCGACTGCGCCTTGAGACAGCATGGCCAGGGAAAGCGCAACGGCACTCAGGGCAGGTTTGAAGCTTTTAATCATGGTTTGTCTCCTCTTTGTTGTGAATTTGTGGCACCCCGCTCAATGCGGGAACGGCCACAGGCGCAGCTTTTCCTTAGCGATCTGCCACAAGCGGGCCAACCCGTGCGGCTCGACGATCAGGAAGAACATGATCAGCGCACCGAACACCAGAATCTGGATGTGCGACACGGTGGCGCTGGAAAACGGCAGGCCGAACAGGCCGGCGAAGAACGGCAGGGCAACGTCCAGGAAGATCGGCAGCAGCAGGATGAAGGCCGCGCCCAGGAAGCTGCCGAGGATGGAGCCGACACCGCCGATGATGATCATGAACAGGATCTTGAACGACATGTCGAGCGAGAAGCCATCCGGCTCGACCGACCCCAGGTAGCAGAAGGCGTAGAGCGCCCCGGCCACACCGCAGTAGAAGGAACTGATGGCGAAGGCGAGCAACTTGGTCGGCATCAGCTTGATGCCGATGACCGAGGCTGCCACGTCCATGTCGCGCACCGCCATCCAGGCCCGGCCGGTCGACGAACGGACCAGGTTCTTGGCGGCCAGTGCCAGGAAGACGACAATGGCCAGCACCAGCAAGTATTTGGCGCGCGGCGTATCAAAGGCGTAGCCGAGGATTTCGATCTGCTGCGTCGAGATCACCCCGGACGACGAGTTGTTCGACAGCCACGGGAACTTGGTCAGACACCAGACGATGAAGAACTGTGCAGCCAGGGTCGCCACGGCCAGGTAGAAGCCCTTGATGCGCAGCGAGGGCAAGCCGAACAGCACGCCGACCCCGGCCGCCGTCAGGCCGGCACAGATGAAGGTCACCAGAATGGGAATGCCCTCGACCCGCAACTGGAAGTTGTAGGCGGCATAGGCACCGACCGCCATGAAGGCCGCCGAACCGAGCGACAACTGGCCGGCGTAACCGGTCAGGATGTTCAGGCCGAGCGCTGCCAGTGCGAAGATCAGGAAGGGAATGAGAATGGCCGAGAACCAGTATTCGCTGGCGAACATCGGCACCCCGAGGAAAGCCACGGCGAGAAGGGTGATGACGCCGATCCGGTCCTGGCGGATCGGGAAGAGCTGCTGGTCGGCGGCGTAGGAGGTCTTGAATTGACCGGCTTCACGGTAAAGCATCTTGTTCTATCTCCCTTTACACGCGATCGATATGCTTTTCGCCGAACAAGCCTTCCGGACGAACGAGCAGGAAGAGCAGGGCGAGGATGTAGGGGAACCAGCCTTCGATCCCGCCGAAGTTGCCGCCAAACATCGCAGCAAGGACCGGCGGGATGTAGATTTCGGCCAGCTTCTCCGAGGCACCGATGATCAGGCCGCCGACGATGGCGCCCGGCACCGAGGTAAAGCCACCGAGAATCAGCACAGGCAATGCCTTGAGCGCAGTGAAAGTGAGCGCAAACTGCACACCGTTGCGCGCCCCCCACATCATGCCGGCGACCAGCGCGACGAAACCGGCAACGCCCCAGACGATGGCCCAGATGTTCTGTAGCGGAATGCCGATGGACAACGCAGCCTGATGGTCATCCGCCACGGCACGCAGGGCACGGCCGATACGGGTGTATTGGAAGAACAGCGCCAGCGTCGTCACCAGCACGGCCGCCACACCCGCCGCGACCAGGTCGAAGCGCGAGATGACCATGTTGAAGTTTTCGAGGATGTATTCGATGGGCTCATCGACAATGCCGACATCCAGCGCGCGCGGCTCGCTGCCAAACACCATCGGGGCCAGGCCTTCGATGAAGAAGGCAAGGCCGATGGTGGCCATGAACAAGGCAATGGGTGGCTGATTGACCAGCTTGCGCAACACGAATTTCTCGGTGGCGATACCGAAGGCGGTCATGATGCCGAAAGCCAGAATGACCGCCAGCCACAGCGGTGCGCCCTTCTCCATGCAGCCGACGACCGACAGCGCGGCCAGGTAAACCATGGCACCCTGAGCGAAGTTGAACACCCCGGAAGCCTTGTAGATCATCACGAAACCAAGGGCAACCAGGGCATACATCACCCCGGAAAGCAGCCCGCCGATCAGGACTTCGAAAAAGAATTCCATGTCCCCGTCTCCTTAGTGACCCGCGCCCAGATAGGCCTTGATCACTTCTTCGTTGTTCTTCACTTCGTCCGGTATGCCATCGCCGATCTTCTTGCCGTAGTCGAGTACGACGACGCGATCGGAAATGTCCATGACGACGCCCATGTCGTGTTCGATCAGCACGATGGTGGTGCCGAACTGGTCGTTCACATCGAGGATGAAGCGGCACATGTCCTGTTTTTCCTCGACGTTCATACCGGCCATCGGCTCGTCGAGCAGCAGCATCGACGGCTCGGCCGCCAGGGCGCGGCCCAGTTCGACACGCTTTTGCAGGCCATAAGGCAGGCGGCCGACCGGCGTCTTGCGGATGTGCTGGATTTCCAGGAAGTCGATCACTTCCTCGACCTTCTTGCGGTGCTCCAGTTCCTCCTTGCGGGCACGGCCGAACCACAGCGCGTGCTCGACGAAGGTGGACTTCATCTTGGTGATGCGCCCCGTCATGATGTTGTCGAGTACGCTCATGCCCTTGAACAGCGCGATGTTCTGGAAGGTGCGGGCAATGTTTTGCTGGGCCGCCATGTGCGGTTCCATCTTCTTGCGCTCGTTGCCGTGCCAGAAGATCTTGCCTTCCTGCGGGTGATAGACGCCGTTGATGACGTTCAGCATCGAGCTCTTGCCGGCACCGTTCGGGCCGATGATGGCGCGAATTTCGTGCTCACGGACGTTGAAGGAAATGTCGGTCAGCGCCTTGACGCCGCCGAAGCGCAGCGAAATGTTCTGCAGGTCGAGGATGACGTCGCCGATCTTCTTGCTCATAGCGGCATCCTCACGACAGACAGGGTCATCGCGCCGATCAGCGCGGAAACCAGAATCACGGAAGCGAACGAGAACAGCACCTCACGGCGGCTGGCCTCGGCGGAACGCGAAATGGCCCGAAGGGTATTGCGCGGGTTCATGTCAGGCGGCCTTTCGTGCAATCGGGAAGGTCTTGCAATCGACGATCTTGAGGTCGGCCGACACCTTGCCGCGCCGACCGTCTTCGAACTTGACCTCGGTTTCGATGAACTGGCTGTTCTTGCCGGCATAGAGGGCGTCGATCAGCACCTTGTATTTGTCGGCGACGAAGTTGCGGCGCACCTTGCGGGTCCGTGTCAGCTCATCGTCGTCCGGGTCCAGCTCCTTGTGCAGGACCAGGAAACGGTGAATCTGCGAGTCGGCCACCATGGCGTCGTGCGCCAGGCCTGCATTCACTTCCTCGACGCACTTCTGGATCAACTCATAGACCTGCGGCTTGCCGGCCAGATCGGTGTAGCCCGAGTAGGCGATGCCGCGGCGTTCGGCCCAGTTGCCGACGGCTCCCATGTCGATATTGATGAAGGCGGTGACCATGTCGCGGTCAGCGCCGAAGCAGACGGCTTCCTTGATATGTTGGAAGAACTTCAGCTTGTTCTCGATGTAGTTCGGGGCGAACATCGCGCCATTCGACAGCTTGCCGACGTCCTTGGCGCGGTCGATGATCTTCAGGTGGCCATCCTCGTCGAGGAAGCCGGCGTCGCCGGTCATGAACCAGCCTTCGCCATTGATCGTCTCGGCCGTGGCATCCGGGCGCTTGTAGTACTCCTTGAGCAACATCGGCCCCTTGACCAGCACCTCGCCGTTGTCGGCGATCTTGATCTCGACGCCCGGGGCCGGCTGACCGACCGAGTCGAACTTGATCGCACCATCCGGCTGCATGCAGACGTAGGCACAGGTTTCGGTCTGGCCGTAGAACTGCTTCAGGTTGATACCGATGGAGCGGTAGAACTTGAAGAGATCCGGGCCGATAGCCGCGCCTGCGGTGTAAGCCACCTTGACGCGGCTCATGCCGAGCACGTTGCGAAGCGGACCATAAACCAGCAGGTTGCCCAGCCAGTACTGGAAGCGGTCGCCGGCGGACACCGACTTGCCGTCCAGGATGTCCGCGCCACAGCGCTTCGCCACCTCCATGAAGTGGTGGAACATCTTCTGTTTCAGCTTGCCGGCGTCTTCCATGCGGATCATCACGGAGGTCAGCAGGCTTTCGAAGACGCGCGGCGGCGCGAAGTAGTAGGTCGGGCCGATTTCGCGCAGGTCGGTCATCACCGTGTCGCCCGATTCCGGGCAGTTGATGGTGAAGCCGGCGACCATGGCCTGCGCGAAGGAGAACAGGTGATCGCCCACCCAGGCCATCGGCAGGTAGGACAGGATGTCGCCGTCGGCCACCATGTTGTCCACCTGCACCCCGCCTTGCGCGGCGGCGATGAAGGCGGCGTGGGTCTGGCAGACACCCTTCGGTTTGCCGGTCGTGCCCGAGGTGTAGAGCATGACCGAGGTGTCGTCATAATGGCCCTGCTCGATCTCGGCGTTCAGGAAATCGGGATGGTTGCGATCATGGATGCGCCCCATCTCCATCAATTCATGAATGTCGTGCAGGAAGGGCTGGTTGTAGTGGCGCATGCCGCGCGGATCGTCATAGATCACATGTTCCAGCGTCGGCACCTGCTCCTTGATCTCGAGCATCTTGTCGACCTGCTCCTGATCCTCGACCACGGCGAAGCGGATACCGGCATCCTGCAACACGAAGAGCATTTCGGCGGCCACGGCATCCTGATAGAGCGGCACCGGCACACCACCCAGACACTGGGCAGCGGTCATCATCATGTACAGATGCGGCCGGTTGTCACCGATGATGGCCAGATTGTCGCCGCGCTTGAAGCCGAGCGAGGCCAGGCCGCAGGCCAGGGCGCGCACACGGTCGGCGACGTCGCCCCAGGTCCAGGTTTGCCAGATACCAAGGTATTTCTCGCGCATAGCCGGCGCATTGGGCCGGGTGGCGGCATGATGCAAAAGCAACCGGGGGAAGGTGTGCAAACCATCCACCGCGGCGTATTTCGCCTGCGTGGGCATATCTTTGTCTCCTCCGCCGCAGCTCATCGTCCGCGGTCTAAAGTTTGTCTGATTCATTGTGAGCCCTGCTGCCTTACAGGGACCTTGCAGGAACTCACGCCGCAATCTCAGCGTGGAGGCCAGTCTAAAGGCAGGATCCGCCGATGAATGTCATCCGGCGGACAATTGCAAAAATGTTTTCGCTTAATTTTGGACGTCGAGAAAAGGCTCAATCGGCCTCGCCCACGCTCCAGCGCATGGAGCGTAGGGCGGTGGCGATGGCCAGAGTACACGCCGCCAGCCGCTCTTCCTGGCTCGCAGCTTCCTGCGCCGGGTCTTCATCCAGTTCATGGCAGGCACGCAAGGCCGTCTCCATCAGCCGCGCCTTCGGATAGATTTCACCGGCACCGGGAAACGCCCGATAGTCCGCAGCACACAGCTGCATCAACTCAGCGAATCGCTCCGGTTGATTGAAGGCATCGACGCGGTCGAGCAAGGCGGCGATGGAACCGGCGCGCATTTCGGCAGCGCGATGGACGCGCTCCAGTTCGGCCGTAGCCAACAGCGCCAGGTCGCGAAACTCCGGCGGCACATCGAAGCGGGCACATATCGCTTCGACCCGTGGCAGGCCGCGGTCGACATGGCGATAGTGCGAGGGGAGATGCTGCGGTGGCGAATCGGCCTTGCCGAGGTTGTAGAACAGCCCGGCGAAGCGCACCGACAGCGGCGCCCGCATGCGCGCCAGCTGATCGGCGACACGGAAGACGTGCTCGCCGATATCGACCATTTCACCCTGATTGTCGGCCTGCGGCATGCCGAACAGGGCATCGATCTCGGGTAACAATACGGCCAGCGCCCCACTGTCGCGCAGCGCCCACAGCATGCGTGACGGGTGCTCGCCGAGCAGGCCGCGCGCCAGTTCCGGCCAGGCATCGAGCGGATGAAAGTCATCCAGCACGCCACGCTCGACCTCCTGGCGCAATTCGCGCACCGTGCCGTAGTCGAGCGCGCCGTCGGTCGCCGAGGCCAGCGCGGCGATACGCAGCACGTTGGCCGCCGGGCAGGCGATCAACACCCCCAACGGAGCCTGCGAGAAATCGAATGCCATGTCGTGTTCCGCCCCCAAACCGATGTCGTATCCGCGACAGCCAATCCACTGCTGCGAACATAAAATTGCGCGCAATCAGTCAGTTAGCAACACGCCACGTTGCCCAAACCCGAGATTTGCGCGAGCACTGACGCAAGGAAGCAAAATCGAGGCCGTCGAACCGATCCAAATAGGCCGAAAGGTCCGGGGCAGGAAGGCCGACACGGCATATAATTCCGCATCTGCAGTCAATCCGGACAAGACCTTGAAGAACGCTGAGGAATTGCTGCGCAGCTCCCTGTGGGGGCAATCGCTGACCGAGGAGGAAATGGAAAAGGCGCTGGCCGGTACGGTCGAGCGCACTTTTGCCGCGGGCGCCTTCGTCTGCATGAAAGGCGAGCCGGTCTCGCACTGGATGGGCATGATCGACGGCCTGGGCAAGATGGCCAGCCACTGGACCAGCGGCAAGACCACCTCGCTGACCGGCATCAGCACCGGCGCCTGGTTCGGCGAAGGCTCCCTGCTCAAGGAAGAACCGCGGCGCTACGACGTCATGGCCATCCGCGAAACGCGCGTCGCCTTCATGAACCGCAGCACCTTCCTGTGGCTACTCGACCACAGCATCCCGTTCAACCGCTACATGATCACGCAGCTGAACGAACGCCTCGGCCAGTTCATCGGCATGATGGAAAACGAGCGCCTGCTCGACATCGACACCCGCATCGCCCGCGTTCTCGCTGCCCTGTTCAACCCGGTGCTCTACCCGGGTACCAACCGCCTGCTGCAAATCTCGCAGGAAGAACTCGGCTACCTCGCCGGCGTCTCCCGCCAGCGCGCCAACCAGGGCTTGAAGGTACTGGAAGATGCAGGCTTGGTGCGCAGCGAATACGGCGGCATCAACGTCATCGACCTGGACGGGCTGCGCAGCTTCGGGGATTGAATTCGCCACGTTGCTGCGGTGTACTCGTCTGAACAGGCAAAAACCACCGTCAGCCTCCAGACCAAGCCCGTCGACTTTCAGGGCAAGGCAATGCGCCATAGCAGTGCTCCCGCGCAATGCCATCGCGTATCAGTGAATCTTTTGGTGCCGACCCGCTCTAAGTCGGCACTATGCAGCCCCCCTTACCTCCCCCCAACGAATCCGAACGCCTCGCCTCTTTGAGGCAGATGCAGCTTCTCTACACTCCAGACGAAGGCGCACTGGATGCCGTGACACGCACGGCCAAGCTTCTATTCGACACTCCGATCGTCCTGATTTCGCTGCTCGACCACCATCGGCAATGGTTCAAGAGCTGTATCGGCCTGCCAACACGTGAAACCTCGCGCGACCTGTCGTTCTGCGGCCACGCCATCCTCTCCGACGAGATCATGGTTGTCGAAGACGCAACACAGGATCAACGATTTGCCGACAACCCGCTGGTCACCGACGAACCACGCATCCGCTTCTACGCCGGCCGGCCGCTGAAAAACCGAGAAGGCTTCAAGATCGGCACACTGTGCCTGATCGATGACCAACCGCGTCGCCTTTCACCAGACGAACTCCGGGCGCTGGACGACATCGCCAGATGGGCGGAGCTTGCCATGCTGGCTCGCGAACTCAGCGACACCCAGGGCAGCTTTCTCCAGTCACTGGATGAGGAAAGCCGGCGCGAACTGCTCGACCCCCGCCTCAATATCTGGAAGGCAAGTGCGCTAAACCGGATTCTTGAACGCGAAGTCTTGCGCGCCTACCACCAGCAGGCACCGCTAACCGTACTGCAGATCGAGTTGGCGAATCACGCCCAGGTTAGGCAGCAATACGGGCCGCTGGCTGCGGAGGCGCTGCTCGCCGAAGTTACCAGGACTTTGAGCAACTCCATCCGCGCCTACGACACCCTGGGACTTTGCGGCAAGGCGACATTTTCCGTCATCCTGCCGAACGCCGACGAAAGCCGGGCCGATGCCATCATCGCCAGAATCAAAAAAGCATGCTCTCTCATCCTGTTCATGCCCGGAGATAGTCCAATCGATATCTCGGTTCGCCTGGGCCGGTCCAGTGCAGACTTCAAGTCACAGACGCCGGAAGCGGCCACCCTGTTTGAAAATGCTGGTCGGGAGATGAGCACCTTGCTGTGAGGCTGGAGCGCCTCACTTCACATACCCCCAAGCCTGCAACCGCCCATAGGCGTATTCCGCTGCCTTGCCCTTCTGTTGCCGCTTCAGGTACGCGGCGTAGTGGTTGGCGGCTTCGGGGCGTTTGCCCAGGCCTTCAAGCGAAACGCCTTTCAGGAAGGTGATGCCGGCATCGCCGGGGAGCAGGCGATCGTAACGGTCGAGGTATTCGTAGGCCTGGGCAGGATCTTTCTGGGCCAGGGCGATGACGCCGATCAGCTTTTGCGCCTGCGCTTCCTGCGGGTAGATGCGGGCGGCGGTGCGCGCGTAGTCGAGGGCCTGGGCATCCTTGTCCTGCGTTGACAGGCATTTGGCCAGCAGCAGGTTGGCGGCATAGTCATTCGGTGTCATCTTGACGGCGCGCTGGTACTGATCCTCGGCCTTGGCGTAGGCCTTGCCGGCCATGGCGACGTCGCCTTGCTGGCAGGCTTCTATGGTCGGCTTGATGCGGCGCAAGGCCGCCGTATTATCCATATAGCGTTCGCGGCCGGGGTCGCGTTTGGTGCTGCTGGCGTACTTGCTTTCGGCCAGCTGGCGGGCCGTGTCGCGCCGCTCGCTGCTCATCGGGTGCGTGGAGAACATGGTCTGCAACAGGCCGGGCGACTCCTTCTGCTGGTCGACCAGCATTTGCTGCAGACCGACCATGCCGCTGGCCGGATAACCGGCGCGCACCATGTATTCCTGCCCCAGCTCGTCGGCTTCGCGCTCGTTGCTGCGCGAATAGCTGGAGAGCAGCACGCTAGCGCCGAGTTGGGTGCCAATATCGGTCAGGCTGCCGACACCGGCCAGGGCACCGACGATATTGACGCCGGTCATCGCCACCTGGGTGACCATGGCCTGCCCCTGCCGGCGCGCCGCATGACGAGCGTTGACGTGACCGAGTTCGTGGCCAAGCAGGGCGGCGAGTTCGGCCTCGTTATCGAGATCGAGCAGAATGCCGCGAGTGACGCCGATCGAGCCACCGGGGAAGGTGTAGGCGTTCACGTAATTGGCGTTGAGCACGCGGTAGGAGTACGGCATCTGCGGCCGATGCGTGTTGGCATCGAGCCGACGGCCGATCTCGCCGACGTAGCGATTGAGCGCCTCGTCCTGCACGGCGCCAAGATCCTGCGAGAACTGCTGGGCGGCGACCTGGCGGTCGACCTGCTTCTCTTCCTCCTCACTCATGCCGACGAGGATGGCGCCCCCGCCGATCGGTGAGGCAGCACAGCCGGACAGTGCGGAGGCACCGAGCAGCCAGAGGAACTGGCGACGGTCGAGGCGATTGGCTTGCAGACTGGCGGCGAGGTGATCGTATGCGTTCATGGGGGCACGTTTCGAACCTGACGCCTCATTTTGCTACAGCGTGGGGCGGCAACCAAGACTGCTGCGGTGCACGGGCAAAAACAGCAAAAAATCAGGCCGAGCCGTAGTCCAGCCAAGCCAGCAATGCGGCATAGAGCAAATCGGGATCGACTGGCTTGCCAATGTGACCGTTCATTCCGGCCGCAAAGCAGTTCTGCCTATCCTCCTCAAAGGCATTGGCTGTCATCGCCAGGATCGGCACTTCCTGCCAGCCCGGCAATGTGCGGATTTTCCGTGTTGCCTCCAGGCCGCCCAAGATGGGCATCTGCATATCCATCAACACCAGATCGTATTTTCGCTGCCCCGCCTTGGCGACGGCCTGCTCGCCGTTCTCGGCAATGTCTACGTGCAGACCGGCCATCTTGAGCATCTCGCTCGCCACTTCCTGATTGATCGGTTCGTCCTCGACCAGCAAGACGGTTTTGCCCGAATGGCGCTCGGCGATCAACTGCTCGGGCAAATGCCTCTCTTCTCGCACCGCAGTTGACGGCATCGGCACTTCGGCATGCTCGAGGCAGGCTGTCATCCAGAATCGACTGCCCTTGCCCAACTCGCTGTCGACGCCAACCTCGCCGCCCATCATCCTTGCCAGGTGGGCGTTGATCGCCAAGCCCAACCCGGTACCTCCGAAACGGCGGGTCATGGTTTCGTCAGCCTGGGTAAATGCCCGGAAAAGCTGCGACTGCTGCTCGGGAGCAATGCCGATCCCCTGGTCTTCGACACTCATGCGCAGCATCACCTGACGTCCATCGTCGCGTTGTACGTCAAAACGCACGTCGATCCTTCCCTGCTCGGAGAACTTCACCGCATTGCCGACGAAATTGAGCAAGGCCTGGCCCAACCTGACGGCGTCGCCCCGCAGCAACGCCGGCACCTTGGGCGAGATGTCGCAATGTAGCTGCAGCCCCTTCTGCTTCACCCGCTCGTCGACGATGGCGAGAATTTCGGCAACCATCTCGCGCGGCGAAAAATCGCGTACTTCCAGGGCCAGCCGACCCGCTTCGATCTTGGACAGATCGAGGATGTCGTTGATCACGCCGAGCAGGTGGTTGGCGGCGACATCGATTTTGTCCACCCGCGCCAAGGCATGCTCATCGCGCAGCTCGCGCCGCAGCAGGTGCGCCATGCCCATGATGGCATTCATCGGGGTTCGAATCTCGTGGCTCATGTTGGCCAGGAAGGCGCTCTTCGCCCGGCTGGCCTTTTCCGCAGCCTCCTTCGCTTCCGCCAGTTCGGCCGTACGCGAGGCAACCAGGGCTTCGAGACCGTACCGGTAGGTTTCGAGTTCGGCCTCCTGGCGTTTGCGTTCGGTGATATCGGTCGAAATGCCGCACAAGGCATAGATATGACCGTACTGATCGCGCAGAGGAATCTTGATCGACAGGTAGGCCGAGGTCAGCCTGCCATCGACACTGGTATTCACCTCTTCCTCGACAACCCGTTCGCCGCGCTCGATCACCCGCTGGTCGTTGGCCAAGATCTTGGCAGTCGTCGCTGCATCGAAAAATTCCCCATCGAGATGGCCGACGATCTCCGGCAAGGCTTTGCCGAAGAGCTCGCATACCCGGCGATTCGCATATTGGTAGCGATAGTCGGTGTCCTTGATGTAGATGTAGGCCTCGACGCCGTCGAGAATGGCGGCCAGTTTGTCCTCGCTGGCCTTCAGCGCGTGTTGTTGCTCCTGATTCCGTCGGTGATATTCCCGAAACAATCGCCGCGACCAGCGCGAGAAGAGCAGTGAGCCGAACAGGCCGACGGCCAACGCCCCGCCAACCGCCAAAGCCCAGCCGCTCCAACCGAACAGCGGTGAATCGCCATAGAGGTCCAGCGCCTCGGAGGCCAGGTCATTCAAGTCCTCGTCGTACATCGACACGACCAGTATCCAGTTCCACGGCTTGATGACCTCCACCAAGGCCGTCTTCCGCGCAAACTCGCCGTTCTCCGGATTTAGCCACTCGTACTGCACGAAGCGATTGCCGTTCAACGCTGCCTGAAGCAGTTTTTCCAGACTCTCCCGCCCCGGTGCGGCGATGTCTTTCAGATTCTTGCCTTCCAACGAGGGATCGGACGGTGAAAGGAGCATGCTGCCATCGGTCTTCATCACTCCGAAATAGCCGCCCCGGCTGAAACGCAGGGCGCGCAGGCGCTCGATGGCCTCCCGCTGTTGCATCTCTTCCCATTTGTAGAGGTAGTCACCGGCCCCGATGAACCAGTCGTACGGTGGGAAGTAGCGGACATACGACAACTTGTCCGACATCTGCTTGGGATCATCCGGCGAATACCACCGGTAACGGGAAAATCCCTCGCCCTGGGGTTTACGTGCCGCTTCGATCAGGCCGCGCATGATGTAGTGGCCGGTATCGTCCTGATTCTCCAGGCGCGTTTGACCTTCCAGCTTCGGCGCCGTCGGCAATAGGACGAACTGCCCCTTCATGTCGTCGATGAAGTAATAGCCACGCCCCTCGTAGAAGCGCACGGGCCGGAGCGCTTCCACGATCATGCGCTTCACTTCACGTTCGGGATAGCGGGCCGATTCACGCTGATAAATTCCCTCGGCGATCTGAAAAGCGCTATCGACCTGTTCGGTCAAGCTACGTCGCAAATTTGCCTCGGTCCGCGAACGTGAAAACTCGAGGAAACTGATCGCGCCATGCATTTCGCTTTGCAAGCGGGCGCGAATCTGCTCATTGGCCGCGCGCTCCAGGCGCGCATAGGAGGTCTTGGTCTCGCTCCAGTGCCGCCAGCTAAAGAACGCCCCCAGACCCAGCGTGATACAGAGCACGATGATCAACGTGCCGATCAGGTGGGCGCGCGGAACGTTTTTTTCGTCGGGGGCAAGATACAAGCGCTGAATCTCCGATTGAAGGAATCAGATTTTAGCTGGCCAGCCGCCTGTTCAAAACACAAATTCAGAAAATTTATAAGGACAAACAGTCACTTATAGAACAACGTCCTAAAGAACTCGGCAGATAGCCCGGAAAAATTGGCAAACCACGCACTCGCGCGAGAAACGGGCGGGGTGCTTTGCCCCGCCCTGTATTGCCCCTCCATCCCTGCGGATACAGCGCCAAACAACAATAGATTTTTCTTATTTGTTATTTTTATTGAGTGTGATAATTTAGTCAAACCATTCTTGCGGAGGGATAGAACATGCATCCATCCCCTGGCCTAGTTAGCCAACTGAAAACCCTCGCCTTGTTCGTCTTGCTGATGCTGTGCCTGATCGCCGGCATGCTGGCAGCGCTGCCGCTCGCCCCGTGGCACGGCGAGATGCTCGAATCCCTCGGCGGCTTCGGCCAGCACCCCGGCTGGCTCGCGGCACTCGGCATGCCCGGCGTGCTGCTTGGTCTGTGGCTGCAGCAGCAGTCGTCTGAAGCACTCAGCGAATCGATCGGTCCGCGGCCGGAGCCGAACAAGGGCGTCGTGCTCGACCCCGCCAGCTTGCTCCAATTGGAGCAAGCGCTAGGCCGATTGGCCGATGGCGATCTGACGCCGCTCGATTGCACGCCCCTGCCCGCCGCCTATGCACCGCTGGCCGCTGCCACGGAACGGCTACGCCAGCGCCTCGCGGACAGCCTGCACGATTTCGAGTCCAGCCTGGACGCCGCGCATGGGCAGGATAAGGACTATCGGCCCGAGCTTGGCCAGCCCGGCCAGTTCGGCCGCATCGCGATGAAACTCGAATTGCTCCGGCAAACCAGACGGGACGACAACGCTCTCGGCGCGCGCATCGCACAAGCCGTCAGCGCCGGCGATTTCTCGCCAAGCGCCGAGGACGGCGCACTGACCGACTCACCGGCCGGCCGCGCCACCATCGAGCTATTTGCCCTGCTCGACCGCGCGTTCGCCGACATGACGCAAGTCGCCGGCGCCGTCGCCAACGGCCGCCTCACCGAGCACATCGACCAGGCCTATCCGGGCCAGATCGGTCAAGTCTGTCGCGAACTGAACTCGACCGTGCTCAACCTGCGCGAAACGCTGGGTCGTATCGAGGCGGTGGTCGACACCGTCGCCGACGCCGCCAAGAACATCGCCGAGGGCAACGACGGCCTTGCCGCACGCACGCAGGAGCAGGCCGCCAGCCTGGAAGAAACGGCGAGCAGCATGGAGGAAATCAACGCCGTCGTGCAGCAGAATGCCGAAACCGCGCACCGCGTCACGCAATTCGTCGACGAAGCGACCGCCATGGCGGAAGGCAGCAACGCGACGATGCAGGCAACGCGTCAAACCATGGCCGAACTCGGTGACAGCGCAAGACGTATCGAAAGCATCGTCGGCGTGATCGACTCCTTGTCGTTCCAGACCAATCTGCTGGCCCTCAACGCCGCCGTCGAAGCCGCCCGCGCCGGCGAACACGGGCGCGGCTTCGCCGTGGTCGCCTCGGAAGTACGCCAGCTCTCCTTGCGCTCGAGCGAGGCCGCACAAGATATCCGCCGCCTGATCGCCGGCACGGTCGAACAAACCAGCACGACCATCCAGAGCGTCGAGACACTGGGCAACACGATGGAGCACCTGATTGCCACTATCCGCCAGATCAACGACCGCATGCGCGACATTCGCGCCGCCTCGCAGGAACAGGCGACCGGCCTGGGCCAGGTCAGCCAGGCCATCATGCGCATTGACGACGCGACGCAGCAGAGCAGCAGCCAGGTCGAGGAAGCCGCCAGTTCGACGCGCCAGCTCTATGGACAATCGCGCGGACTGAACAACCTGCTCAAGGAATTCGATCTCGGCCCAGCCGGCGAACGGGCGCGGCGCATACACCACGAAATGCCCGGCCTCGTCCGTCAGGCGGCGGCCAATATCGGGCATCTGTGGGAAAAAGCCATCGCCAAAGGTCTGCTCAGCGAGGAGGACCTGTTCGATACCGACTACCAGCCCTGCGCCGACACCGAGCCGCCGAAGTTCAGCACGCGCTTCGACACGGTGGCCGACCGCATTCTGCCGCGTATTCAGGAAGCCTTCCTGCAGGTCGGAAATCACGTCACCTATGCCATCGCCTGCGACCACAACGGCTACGTGCCGACGCACAACCAACGCTATTGCGAAGCGCTGACCGGCGACGCCGATTACGACAAGCTACACAACCGTACCAAGCGCATTTTTTCCGACCCGGTCGGCCGTCGTTGCGGCAGCCATCCTTTGCCTTACCTGCTGCAAACCTACCGCCGCGACACCGGTGAAATCGTGCATGACATCTCGGCGCCGGTCTTCGTCAACGGCAAACACTGGGGGGGCTTTCGGGTCGGTTACAAAACGGCCGACGAGGTATAAGATCCGACTTCAGCCCCGATTTTCAACTGCACTTCCGAAGGAAAACTACGCCCGAAAATTCCCTGAAATTGTCCGCCGACTGATCGAATTAACCGGACGGTTTCTCAGCTTCTCTTCGATTCCTCACCTCAGGTGGCATCCGCTACGATGCCTTGTCCTTAGCCACACATGGAGGCCCTAGCCAAATGAAGAAAATGCAGTCTTCGATTCAGCGTGGAACCGAGTACCTCTGCACCAAACTTGGGGAAGTTGTCACCGCCATCCAGCAGGTTGCCGTCGTCAAGGGCCTGCCGATGTGGGAAGTGGAACGCCGGATGGGCTCTGGCATACGAAAACGATTGATCGTCTCGGCGCGCTCGCTGCTGCCGCTCACGCCGGAACCGGCGATGGGATAGAACGAACCAACAGAGCGAACAAATAAAAACGGCGGGGTACTTAGCCCCGCCGTTCCTTTTTCTCCTCCACCCTGTCAGGGTCGGGTTGCTGTTCCCCTTCTGAGAAGACTGTTTAAACCTTACATGCTGCGGCGGTACTGACCGCCCACTTCGTACAGCGCCGAGCTGATCTGACCCAGCGAGCAGTACTTCACGGCATCGACCAGCACGGCGAAGACGTTGCCGTTGTCGATCACGGTCTGCTTCAACTTTTCCAGCATGGCCGGAGCCTTGTCGGCGTTGCGGGCCTGGAAGTCGCGCAGACGCTTGATCTGCGACTGCTTTTCTTCCTCGCTCGAACGGGCCAGCTCGATTTCCTGCTGCGCCATACCCTTCGGATTCAGGAAGGTATTGACGCCGATGATCGGGTAGGAGCCGTCGTGCTTCTTGTGCTCGTAGTACATCGACTCTTCCTGGATCTTGCCGCGCTGGTAGCCGGTTTCCATCGCGCCGAGCACGCCGCCGCGCGAGGCGATGGCTTCGAATTCCTTCAACACGGCTTCCTCGACCAGATCGGTCAGTTCGTCGATGACGAAAGCGCCCTGGTTCGGATTTTCGTTCTTGGCGACACCCCATTCGCGGTTGATGATCAACTGGATGGCCATGGCGCGGCGCACGGATTCCTCGGTCGGCGTCGTGATCGCTTCGTCGTAGGCATTGGTGTGCAGCGAGTTGCAGTTGTCGTAGATGGCGATCAGCGCCTGCAGCGTGGTTCGGATGTCGTTGAAGTCCATCTCCTGGGCGTGCAGCGAGCGGCCCGAGGTCTGGATGTGATACTTCAGCTTCTGGCTGCGCTCGTTGGCGCCGTACTTGTTCTTCATCGCCACGGCCCAGATGCGGCGGGCGACGCGGCCGATCACCGAGTATTCCGGATCCATGCCGTTGCTGAAGAAGAACGACAGGTTCGGGGCGAAATCGTCGATGTGCATGCCGCGCGCCAGGTAGCTTTCCACGTAAGTGAAGCCGTTGGACAGCGTGAAGGCGAGCTGCGAGATCGGGTTCGCGCCGGCTTCGGCGATGTGGTAGCCGGAGATCGACACCGAATAGAAATTCTGCACCTGGTTATGGACGAAGAATTCCTGGATGTCGCCCATCATCTTCAGCGCAAACTCGGTCGAGAAGATGCAGGTGTTCTGGCCCTGGTCTTCCTTCAGGATGTCGGCCTGCACCGTGCCGCGCACGGTCTTGAAAACCCATTCGCGAATCTTCTCGGCTTCGTCCTCGGTCGGCTGGCGACCGTTGTCCTTCTCGAACTTGGCCATCTGCTGATCGATGGCGGTGTTGAAGAAGCAGGCCAGGATGATCGGGGCCGGACCGTTGATGGTCATCGACACCGAGGTGGTCGGATTGACCAGATCGAAGCCGTCGTAGAGCACCTTCATGTCGTCGAGCGTGGCAATCGACACGCCCGAGTTGCCGATCTTGCCGTAGATGTCCGGACGCTCGTCCGGGTCGCAGCCGTACAGCGTCACCGAGTCAAAGGCGGTGGAGAGGCGATGCGCCGGCATGCCTTCGGAAACCTTCTTGAAGCGGCGGTTGGTGCGGAAGGCATCGCCTTCGCCGGCGAACATGCGGGTCGGGTCTTCGTTCTCCCGCTTGAAGGCGAAGACGCCGGCGGTATAGGGGAAGGAACCCGGCACGTTCTCCTTCATCAGGAAGCGCAGGATTTCGCCGTCGTCGGTGTACTTCGGCAGGATGACCTTGCGGATCTTGGTGCCGGACAGCGACTCGGTGGTCAGCTTGGTGCGGATTTCCTTGTCGCGGATTTTCACGACGTATTCGTCACCCGAATAGGCCTCAACGGTCTGCGGCCACATGTCGAGCAGCTTCTTGGCCTTCGGGTCCTGCTGACTGTCCTTGAACGCCTGCATTTCGTCGAAATCTGCGGTGGACTTGTCGCAACCGGCAAAAACCGATTTGGCGATACGTAGCGACTGGCGCTCGCGGGCGATCTTCACCTGTTCTTCGGTATGCGCATGGTAGCCGCGCACGGTGTCGGCGATCTCCGCCAGGTAGCGAACGCGGGCGGTCGGCACGATGGCGCGGCTGGCCGAGGATTGCTTGACGGTGACCAGCGGCAACTTGCCGCCCTTCAGCTTCAGGCCCTTCTCGGTCAGTGCCGGGACCAGCGCCTGGTACAGCGCGGTGACGCCGTCGTCGTTGAAACGGGCGGCCATGGTGCCGAACACCGGCATGTCCTCGGTCGGCGTGGTGAACAACTCGCGGTTGCGCTGGTACTGCTTGCGCACGTCGCGCAGCGCGTCCTCGGCGCCCTTGCGGTCGAACTTGTTGATCGCCACGAAATCGGCGAAGTCGAGCATGTCGATCTTCTCCAGCTGCGACGCAGCACCGAACTCGGGGGTCATGACGTACATCGAGACATCGACGAAGGGAACGATGGCTGCGTCGCCCTGGCCGATACCCGAGGTTTCGACGATGACAAGATCGAAGCCGGCCAGCTTGCAGGCGGCGATGACTTCCGGCAGCGCGGCAGAGATTTCCGAGCCGGTGTCGCGGGTCGCCAGCGAGCGCATGAAGATATTCGGATGCTCGATGGCGTTCATGCGGATACGGTCGCCGAGCAGCGCGCCGCCGGTCCGCTTGCGCGACGGGTCGATGGAGATTAGGCCGATCTTGACGCTGTCTTCCTGGTCGAGACGGAAGCGACGGACGATTTCGTCGGTGAGTGAAGACTTACCTGCACCGCCAGTGCCGGTGATGCCGAGAACCGGCACGTTCAGGCCGGCCGCAGCCTGCAGGATCGGTTGCTTGAGTTCATGCGCTTCGCTGTTTTCCAGCAACGTGATGACACGGGCGAGCAGGCGGCGGTCGCCAGCCTGCAAACCGGCCAGCACGGCCTCCGTGCTCGGCACGCCTTCGGCGGCCAGATCGAAATCGGACTTCTCGACCACATCGTTGATCATGCCCTGCAGGCCCATGACTACGCCGTCTTCCGGGGCGTAGATGCGGGTCACGCCATAGGCGTGCAATTCCTTGATCTCGGCCGGCACGATGACGCCGCCACCGCCGCCGAAGACCTTGATGTTCTCGCCGCCGTTCGCCTTCAAGAGGTCGATCATGTACTTGAAGAACTCGACGTGGCCGCCCTGGTAGGAGGTGATGCAGATGCCCTGCGCGTCTTCCTGCAGCGCGGCATTGACGATTTCCTGCACCGAGCGGTTGTGGCCGAGGTGGATGACCTCGGAACCGGTCGATTGCAGAATCCGCCGCATGATGTTGATCGAGGCGTCATGGCCGTCGAACAGCGAGGCGGCAGTCACGAAACGGACCTTGTTCTTCGGCTTGTACGGCGCGAGTTTCTTGGCAACGGACAGATCGGTCATGGCATCGCTCTCCACAGCATTTTTGGAATATCCGCCATGCTAGGCCGCTTTAACCCTCGTGCCATTGTGGCGATTGACGACAATCGTGCAAATTCCGCCAAGGTGATATGCTGCTGCGGTGCACGGCTCAAAAAGGCAAAAAATGCTGCATCGCACCAAGACAAATACGACACCCCGCAGCAAAGCGACTGTTTCCATGGGCTTTGTTACCGGCATGCTGGCCGGACTGCGCCACCGGGATCAGGACAGCGGCGCCTTGCTGCACGCCGCGGGGATTGAAATTGCAGACTCCGCCAGCCGTATTCCGATTGACCGCTATGCCGCGCTCTACAACCTGCTCAACCGCCAGCTCGACGACGAGGGCTTCGGCCTGTTCAGCCAGCCGATGCGCGTCGGCAGCTTCGAATTCCTGTGTCGTGCCTGCATCAGCGCGCCGACCTTGGCCGAGGCGCTGGAACGCGCCTGCCGCTTCCTGCGCCTGGTTCTACCCGATCTGGCGGTCAGCATTCGCCGCCAGCACGGCCACGCCGAGTTGATCATCGCCGAGCGGCGGCATCTGGCGGCAGAGACCGACGATCCCGGCCGCATCTTCGCCTTCGAGTGGCTGCTGCGCCTGCTGCACGGCCTCTCCTGCTGGCTGGCCGGGCGCGGCCTGGCGCTCGACAGCGTGATCTTTCCCTATCGCAAGCCGGCCCATTTCGACGACTACGCGCTGATCTTCACCGAGGATTCGCGTTTTGCCCCGACCGTACCGGGCGGCATGGGGGCTTTGGTCGCCAGCTTCAATGCCAACCTGCTCGACCTGCCCATCCGGCGCGACGAAGCGGCGCTGGTCGCCTTCCTCGACGGCGCGCCGGGCAAGATCACCATGCTCTACCGACGCGACCGCGAGATGGTGCAGCGCGTGCGCGACCAGCTACGCGCCGCCTTGCCGGCGACGCTGACGCTCGACGACATTGCCGCCCGTCTCTACCTCAGCCCGCGCACCATCCATCGCCGGCTGGAAGAAGAAGGCTCCAGTTTTCGCGCCATCAAGGACGCCCTGCGCCGCGACATGGCGCTGGCCCGCCTGACCAAGAGCAAGGATTCAATCGCCCAGGTAGCGGCCGATCTCGGCTATGCAGACACCTCGGCCTTCTATCGTGCCTTTGTCGATTGGACCGGCATGGCGCCGATGCACTATCGACGGCAGTGGAAAGCGGGGAACGAGGGTAGCTAAGGCCGCTCAGGCCCGCGACAGCCAGTCGAGCAGCGTGTTGTAGAGCGTATTCGGCTCCACCGGCTTGGCGATGAAGTCGTTCATGCCGGCGTCGAGGCAACGCAAGCGATCCTCGGCAAAGGCATTGGCCGTCATCGCAATGATCGGCACCTCGGAACCACGGGTCAGGGCACGAATCTGCCGTGTCGCCTCGTAGCCATCGAGTACCGGCATCTGAACGTCCATCAGGATGGCATCGTAACGATTACTTTCCGCCAACTCGACCGCCTGCCGGCCATGCTCGGCAACATCGACGATCAGCCCGGTATCGGCCAGCAGATCGAGCGTCACTTCCCGATTGACCGGCTCATCCTCCACCAGCAGGATACGACAACCGCCGTATTCCGCCGCCAGGACGGTTTCCGGCGATGATGCCCGCGGGCGGGGCGAAGTGGCATTTCGCGCTGGAGCGCTCTTCTTCAACCGGGCGGTCAGCCAAAAGCAACTTCCTTCGCCCGGTACGCTGCGCACCCCGACCTGGCCGCCCATCATTTCGGCAACACTCTTCGAGATCGCCAAACCGAGCCCCGTCCCGCCATATTGTCGGGTACTCGACCCATCGGCCTGGACGAAGGCTGTAAACAAGCGGGGCAACACCTCGGGTTGGATACCGATGCCCGTATCCTCGACTTCAAGGCGAACGAGCACGTCCAGAGGCGTCTCGCTCTCAGCGTAGGCGCGCAGGGTCACCTTGCCGTGACTGGTGAACTTGACCGCATTGGTGGCGAAGTTGAGCAGTGCCTGTTGCAGGCGACCGGGATCGCCCCGCAGGCTATGCGGCATGGGGCGTGTCTCGACCACCAGATCGACGCGTTTGGCCTGGGCGCGATCGAACAGCATCGAAGCGACATTGGCGACGATACCGGCCACATTGACGTCGGTATCCGCCAGCTCGAACTTGCCGGCCTCAATCTTGGCCAGATCGAGAATGGCGTTGATCAGTTCGAGCAGATGCTGGCCGGCGACATCGATCTTGCCGAGCCGCTCGGCCTGTTCCTCCGTGACCCCTGAGCGCCGGACCAGATAGGCCATGCCAAGGATGGCGTTGAGCGGCGTCCGGATCTCGTGCGACATATTGGCGAGGAACTCGCTCTTCACCCGAACCAGGCGTTCGGCCTCAGCCAATGCGCGGGCACGCGCCTCGTCGACCATCTTGCGCTGGCTGGTATCGACAAAGCTGACGACGGCGCCAACGATCTGGCCATCGCGCACCATCGGCCGGGTCGCCGATGCCACCGGCAGGCGACTGCCATCCGCCCGCCAGAAGGTGTCGTCGTCGTTGCTGACCGGCTGGCCACGACGCAGTGCCTGCAGCATCGGACAATCCCCCGCCGGGAAAGGCGTGCCGTCGGCGTAGGAATGATGCAGCGTCGCGTGCACCGGCCGCCCCACCAGCTTTTCCTTGGTATAGCCGAGCATCTGGCAGGCCGCCTCGTTGATGAAGACGATCCGCCCTTCGGTGTCCATGCCGTACAGGCCACTGGCCGAGGCATCCAGCAACAGACGGCTGTTCGCCTCGGCCGTCTTGAGCTCCGCCGTACGCTGCTCGACCAATTGCTCCAGATGGTGGCGGTATTTCTCCAGCTCCCGCTCGGCCTGCTTGCGCTCCGAAATATCTTCGAAAACGACCACCGCCCCGACGACCTCACCCGCCTCCTGGATACGCGCCGTGTAATAGGAAACCGGGAATGAAGTTCCATCCTTGCGCCAGAAACAGTCGTCAGGCACATGGCGCGGCCGACCATCCTCGAGTGTCAGGTGCGTCGGACACTCCTCTTCCGGGAAATGCCTTCCATCTGGGTGGGCATAGTGCGTCAGTTGATGCATCGACTGCCCGAGCAGATCGCCATCTGCATAGCCAAGCTTGTCCAAGGCCGCCGGGTTGATGAAGCTGACCTTTCCGCTGTTATCGACACCGAAAACCCCTTCGGCAACCGAATGGAGCAACAGGCGGTTGCGCCGGCCCAATTGCTCCACACTTGCCAGTGCGGCTTCGGTTTTACTCAAGGCGACTCGCAAAAACTCGGCCCGTTCGAGATGGAAGACCCGCAGAATGAAGGTCACCGCCACGGCAATGACGACAGCGCAGGCTGCCCTGAACCATTGCACCGGCACGCCGAGCGCAGCCTGGAAGGCATCCTGGTTCAGCCAGGCCGGCAAGCCCCAGTTGGCAGCCGGCACCACCAATCCACCGAAAAGTGCGTAGGCAACAAAGGCCACCCCGGCAAACAGGCAACCGCGCCAGACAACGCGAAACTCCTCGCATTCCAGCGACGGCTGGATGCAGCGGCGGCAATAGGCGAGAAAACCGATGCCCGTCAGCAGCGATGCGGTCGTCCCGTACAGGTAGCGCGACCAGATTCCAAGGTCGCGCACGCCGTCGCTACCGAGTGCCGTCCCGGCGGCTACGCCCGCCAGCAGAAGCCCGTGTATCCACGGCGACAACAACCGACCCTTGAGACCGCCAGCTGGAGCAAGTGCCTCGCGCAACAGGCGGCGGCCGAATTCGTACAGGACGAGGTAGGAAGCCAGCAGCAGATAAGGGCGGGATACCGTCAACCAGAGCGGGTCGCCGCGCACCACGCGCCACAAGTCGGTCCATTCCAACACGCCATGAAGGAAGGCAAATGCAGTCAGCCAGCTGACCAACTGCGCCAAGGCGAAACGACTGTCATGCTTGGGCCAGATGACGAGCACCACGCCCAACAGCAAGAAGGCCAGTCCGTAGAAAAGGAAAACGATATCCATGAGCGATGTGACAACCTTGGCGCACCGACCTGAAGAGGTTCCGTCGCTGGCTATCAAACTATCGTTTTATTCTAATATATTGCTGGCAACTTTGATACAAATATCAAATAAATGACAAAGCCATAACACTGCCTGCTCAGGCTTGGGCCACGCTGAGGCTTAACCCCCTTTCGCTGACTCCTTTGGAGGTCTCCAGGACTCTCCTGAAAAAGATATTCGAGCATTGCTCAGATTTGACATGCGAATGATGAAAAACATGACATATTGCTGCTAGACTTCGCGCCGAACCCATTACAAAAGTACTAGATTGCGCATGCTGCGTTCCCAATCCCGCACCAGCCTGATGGCTGCGTTATTCGGTATGGTCGTCATCGTCTGCATGATCGGCGGCGCCGTACTCTCGGTACTGACGCTTCGCGACCGCGAAATCGAAAACTGGCGCCAGCAGCTGGACAGTCTCTCCCTGGTACTGGCCGAGGATATTTCACAGTCCGTCTTCACCGCCTACTCCGTACTGGATGCCATTAGCGAGCAGATCCGGAAGAGCAACGTCCAGGATGCCCAAAGCTTCCGGCACCGCCTTTCCGGCACAGACACCCACCTTGCCTTGCGCGAGAAAATCAGCGGCCAGAAACAGATCGACGTCGTTTCCATCGTGGCAAACAACGGTGACATCATCAGCACCAGCCGCACCTTCCCGGTTCCTGTGGTCAATGTCGTCGATCGCGACTATTTCACGACGCTACGCGACAATCCCGCCACCGGAGATTTTGTCAGCGCCCCGGGACGAAACAAGCACACCGGGCAATGGAGCTTCTTCGTCAGTCGGCGTATCGACGATCGGCAAGGTAATTTCCTCGGCATGGTGGTCATCGGTTTTTCCGTGCCTGAGGTCAGCACTTTTTTCCAGCGCGTGATTCAGAACCTGGGCAGTGGCGCAAGCATCAGTCTGTTTCGCAACGATTTGACCCTGCTTGCCCGCACCCCACACATCGAATCGCTGATGGGGCAGCGTAACCAGCGCGGATCGACCTATGAGGTCATCGAACTGGAGAAGAAAAGGCACGACGTAATACTCACCGACCGTACAAGGTTCTCGACCGGCGAGCGCGAGCTTCGCCTCGCCGCCGTGCGGGCCTTGGATCGCTACCCATTGGTCCTCACGCTGATAGTCGCCGACGAACTATTCCTGGCTTCCTGGCGGCGCATGTCCGCGACCATCGCCCTGGTCACCGGGATCGGCGTTCTCATCGTACTGCTTGGCCTGGCCGTCCTGTTGCGCTACTTGCGCCAGCGCGAAGCGTATATCGAGGAAATGCAGCGCCTGACCGCAGCCGCTGAGGCGGCCAATCACGCCAAATCGAAATTCCTGGCCACGATGAGCCATGAGATTCGCACACCGATGAATGGCATTCTCGGCATGGCGCAATTGCTGCTCTTGCCCAACACGACCGTTGAGGAAAACAAGGAATTCGCCAAGACCATCCTGAACTCCGGCCAGACCTTGCTGACCCTGCTCAACGACATCCTCGACCTGTCGAAAATCGAAGCAGGGAAAATCGAACTGCAAATCGCCGTCTTCTCTCCCCATGAGGTGCTCAAGGCGGTCAGTCGGCTCTATGGCGAAGTGGCCCACGCCAAAAACATCGAAATCCGAAGCAATTCGGAAGGGTTGGAAGAACGCCAGTATTGGGGCGATGCACTGCGTATCCGCCAAATGCTGACCAATTTGGTCAGCAATGCGCTGAAATTCACCCAGGAAGGTTCGGTGAGCCTCGAGGTCCGCGAAATCTCCCGTCAGGGCGACGCCGCCACGCTCGAATTCTCGGTCATCGATACCGGCATCGGCATCGCCCCCGAAACCCAGTCGGAACTGTTCAAACCCTTCAACCAACTGGATGCCTCGACCACGCGCGCCTACGGCGGCAGCGGCCTAGGCCTCTCCATTGTGCGCAACCTGGCCGAAATGATGCACGGCGAAACCGGCGTCGATAGTTCGCCCGGCGCCGGCTCGCGTTTCTGGTTCCGTCTGCGCCTGCCTTGCGCCCCCAACGCCATGCGCATTCAGCTGCCGGAAGCCAACGCCACGCCTGGTGCGGAGAAAACTTGCGCGGGCGAAGAGCGGCACATTCTCGTTGTCGAAGACAACCCGACCAACCGCAAGGTCGTCGAAGCCATGCTGCGCAAGCAGGGCTATCGCGTGGACAGCGTCGAACACGGCCTGGCGGCGGTCGATTTCGTCCGCCAGCAGCGCCCCGATCTGATCCTGATGGATGTCCAGATGCCGGTCATGGACGGCTGCGACGCCACCCGTACCATTCGCCAGCACGAAGCAGAAACCGGCGGCGACCGCCTGCCCATCGTCGCCCTGACCGCCGGCGCCTTCGCCGAGGACCGCGAAAACTGCCTGACCGCCGGCATGGACGACTTCCTGACCAAGCCGGTCGATCAAGCAGCCCTGCTGGACGTCCTCGCCCGCTGCCTCGCCCAGGAAAACAAGGCAAACGACTGACGGCTGCGGTGCACCGCCCCAAAAGGCAAAAAAGCGCGGCACCGCAAGGTCCGCGCTTTTTTATCGAACTGAGGCCGGCTTACTTGATCTCGAGCAGGCTGTCGTCCCAGCTGGCGTGCTTTTCCAGTCCGAGCAGGTTGGCCACGGTGGCGGCGATGTTGGACAGGCCGGCAGTTTCCGTCTGCTGCAGGCCGAGCTTGCCGCCCGAGGCGTTGTCGTAAAGGATCAGCGGCACCGGGTTGAGCGTGTGCGCGGTCTTGGCCTTGAAGCTGCCGTCCTTGTTCTGCGCCGGCTGCTTGGTCTTCTTGTCGAGTTCGAACATCTCGTCGGCGTTGCCGTGGTCGGCGGTGATCAGCGCCACGCCGCCGGCGGCATCGACCGCCTTGAGCAGGCGACCCAGCGACAGGTCAACGGCTTCCACGGCGATACGCGCGGCGTCGAAGTTGCCGGTGTGGCCGACCATATCGCCATTCGCGAAGTTGCAGCGCAGCACCTTGTGCTGGCCGGACTGGATGGCGGCGATCATGGCGTCGGCGATTTCGGCCGCCTTCATCCACGGGCGCTGCTCGAAGGGCACGACGTCGCTCGGTACTTCGAGGTAGGTTTCGCCGTCGAACTTCCCGGAGCGGTTGCCGTTCCAGAAGTAGGTGACGTGACCGAATTTCTGCGTTTCCGAACAGGCGAACTGGGTGATACCGGCCTTGCTGAACCATTCGCCAGACGTATTGGTGATGGCCGGCGGCGGCACCAGGAAGCGCTTGGGCAGTTGCAGGTCGCCGTCGTATTGCAGCATGCCGGCGTAGGTCACGTTCGGCACGCGGACGCGGTCGAATTCCTTGAAGTCGGCTTCGACGAAGGCGCGGGTGATTTCGATGGCGCGGTCACCGCGGAAGTTGAAGAAGACGACGGCATCGCCATCCTCGATCGTGCCGATCGGATGGCCATTTTCCGCAATCACGAATTCCGGCAGATCCTGGTCGATGGTCCCCGGATTTTGCTCGCGCAGGCCGCGCACCGCAGCCGTGGCATTGGCGAACTGCGGGCCTTGGCCGAGGACATGGGTTTTCCAGCCCTTTTCGACCATCGGCCAGTTGGCGTCGTAGCGATCCATGGTGATGTATTGGCGGCCACCGCCGGAAGCGATGCGGGCATCGAAACCGCCGGTCGACTGCTCGGCGAGGAAGGCTTCGAAGGGCACGACATATTCGAGTGCGCTGGTTTCCGGCACATCGCGGCCGTCGAGCAGGGCGTGGATGCGCACGGTCTTGACGCCCTCTTCCTTGGCGCGCACGACCATGGCCTTCAGGTGGTCGATATGGCTATGCACATTGCCGTCGGAGAAGAGGCCGATGAAGTGAATCACGCCGCGACCGGCCTTGGCGCCGGCGACAATTTCCTGCCAGGCGCAGCCCGCCCAGATCGTGCCTTCGGCGATGGCGTTGGCCACCAAGGCGGCGCCCTGCGCATAAACCTGGCCGGCACCGATGGCGTTGTGGCCGACTTCCGAATTGCCCATATCGTCGTCCGACGGCATGCCGACGGCCGTGCCGTGTGCACGCAGGCGGATGTTCGGGTAGTTGGCGAACAGGCGATCCAGCGTCGGCTTCTTGGCGGCGGCAATGGCGCTGCCGACGTCGGTTTTCGGCAATCCGTAGCCATCCATCACAACGACGACGACCGGGCCGGCTACGCCGGGAAAAGCGGAGAGTTTTTGCAGCATGGGCGATCCTGCGAAACGAGCGGAAAAAGTCGCCCGACCGGCAGCCGGACGAAGGTAAGACCGACATTTTAACGCCTCTCGCCCCCGATATCCCGAAAAGCCCGGCTAAGTGAGAACCACAATGGCCGGACTGGGGACACAGGTCTATGGTGGACGCAGTACGAGGACATGACACTGCTTCAAGGAGAACAACCATGGCAACCAAAATGAAAGCCGCCGTCGTTCATGCCTACGGGCAACCGCTGGTCATCGAGGAGGTCGCTATTCCCGACGTGCCCCCCGGCAAGATCCTGGTCAAGATCGAAGCCTCCGGCGTCTGCCATACCGACCTGCACGCCGCCGATGGCGACTGGCCGGTCAAGCCGCCGCTCCCGTTCATTCCCGGCCACGAAGGCGTCGGCTACGTCGCCAAGGTCGGTGCCGGCGTTACCTGGGTCAAGGAAGGCGACCGTGTCGGCGTACCCTGGCTGCACACCGCCTGCGGCCACTGCGAGCACTGCATCACCGGTTGGGAAACGCTGTGTGATGAACAACAAATGACCGGTTATACGGTCAACGGCGGCTATGCCGAATATGTGTTGGCCGACCCGGCCTATGTCGGCAAGCTGCCGGGCAACCTGGAATTCGCCCCGGCCGCCCCCGTGCTGTGCGCCGGCGTCACCGTCTACAAGGGCCTGAAGGGGCTCGATTGCAAACCGGGTGACTGGGTCGTCGTCTCCGGCATCGGCGGCCTCGGCCACATGGCGGTGCAATACGCCAAGGCCATGGGCTTCCACGTCATCGCCGTCGATGTGGCCGACGACAAGCTGGCGCTGGCTACCTCGCTCGGCGCTGACGAAGTGATCAACGCCATGACGCAAGACCCGGTACAGCTCGTTCAGCAGAACATTCGTGGTGCCCATGGCGTGCTGGTCACCGCCGTATCCCGTACCGCTTTCGGCCAGGCCGTCGGCATGCTGCACAAGCGCGGCACGATGTCGCTGGTCGGCCTGCCGCCGGGCGATTTCGACCTGCCCATCTTCGACGTCGTGCTCAATGCCAAGACCGTGCGCGGCTCCATCGTCGGCACCCGCAAGGACCTGCAGGAGGCGCTCGAATTCGCCGGCGAAGGCAAGGTCAAGTCGCACTACAGCATGGACACGCTGGACAACATCAACGACATCTTCGGTCGCATGAAGGCCGGCCAGATCGACGGCCGCATCGTCGTCACCGTCTGAGCGATCACCGACGAGCGAGTGGAGTCGACGCCCGACTCCACTCGCCACGCAAATTCGTCAAAAACACCAGAGTTGGAGTACATTGACAACTTCGACTGACTCACGGGCAACTGTCACCCGATGACACCACTGCGCATCCTGATCGCCGACGATCAGCCATCGATTGGGGAATTCCTGGCCGAGCAACTACGTAGCAGCGGCCACCAGGTCAACGTGGTCACCAGCGGCGAGGCCGCCATACAAAGTTGCCAGGAATGCCTCCCCGAACTGATCCTGATGGATCTGGAAATGCCCGGCATCGGTGGCTTGCAGGCCATTCGGCAGATCCGCAAGCTGACCCGCGAACACTGGATACCAATCATCGTCATTACCGGCAGCGACGACGAGGGCGACCTCCTGCAAGGCTTCATGGCCGGTGGCGACGACTATCTGCACAAACCGGTCAATCCACTGCTGCTCGAGGTGCGCATGCGCGCCATGATGCGCATCGCCGGCTTCCACCGGGCCACCGAGGCCATTGTCGACAACATCATCGAAGGCATTATCCGGATCGATACCATCGGTCGCATCACCGGTTTCAACAAGGCGGCTGAAAAGATATTCGGCTACGAAGCGAAGGAGGTCATCGGGAATAACGTCAAAATGCTGATGCCTTCGCCCTATCATGATGAACACGACACCTATATTGGCAACTATCTGGCGACGAAAGACGCAAAAATCGTTGGCAAGAATAGAAAAGTTCAGGGCTTGCGAAAATCGGGACAGATTTTCCCCATGCGCCTGGGGGTCTCGGAAATCTCCAGTTCGGATGGCCTCTCCTTCATCGGCCTGATCAAGGATCTCACCGATGAAGAAGCGCTCCAGCAACAAATCGAATTCCAGGCCACGCACGATCAATTGACCGGTCTGCCTAACCGCTACCTTGCCCGGCAGCATCTGGCCGAACGATTTGCACCGGTCGATAAAGGGGAGCGCCCCTTGCCCTGCTCATTCTTCTATTGCGATCTCGACGGCTTCAAGCAGGTCAACGATCACTATGGGCACTCGGTTGGCGATGAGGTCTTGTGCGTGACGGCCAAGCGCTTGAAAAGCACGCTTTTCGTGCGCGACTTCTTCGCCCGCGTCGGCGGTGACGAATTCATCCTGATCGTCGATGGCGCCATCCGGGACGAGCAAGCCCTGCAAATCGCCGAGAGACTGATTGAAGCACTGACGGCTCCGATTCGTAGCAGCGTCAGCGAACATCCCATCGGCGTCAGCATTGGCATTTCCCATTCAGGCAACTATGACAACCCGACGGCCATGGTCAATGCCGCCGACGCTGCCATGTATTGGGCCAAGAACAACGGACGCAACCGGGCAGTCATCGCCCGCTGAAGCTTTACCCGCGCTTACCTGCCGCAGGCTTCCCCTGAGGGCCCAATGCGTCTAGCATCGCGGGATACACCGAGGATTAGCCCCATGCCCGCTCTGCTCAAACCCAGTGAAATCGTCCGCCGCCTGAACGAACACGTGATCGGCCAGGAGGAGGCCAAGCGCACGCTGGCCGTCGCCATCTACGCTCACTTCCGCCGCATGGAGACGACTGCGGTGGACACGGTCGAACTGACCAAAAGCAACATCCTGCTGATCGGCCCGACCGGCACCGGCAAAACGCTGCTGTGCGAAACGCTGGCGCGCATCCTCGACGTGCCCTTCGTCACGGCGGACGCGACTTCGCTGGCGCAGACGCAATTCGTCGGCGACGAAATCGAAGCCATCCTGCACCGCTTGCTCGACCGGGCCAACGACGATCTGGCCCGCGCCCAGCGCGGCATCGTCTTCGTCGATGAAGTCGACAAGCTGAAGGCGGTCGGCGGGCAGGAACGCGCCACTTCGGGCGAGAGCGTGCAGCATGCCCTGCTCAAGATCATGGAAGGCGCGCCGGTTCGCCTGAAGGACGGCCGCCACATCGACACCACGCACATCCTGTTCATCTGCGGCGGCGCCTTCGTCGGCCTGGACAAGATCCTGACCAAGACGCACACCTTCGGTTTCATCTCGACTGGCGGCGGCGACGACCAGCGCATCCTGGAGCGCCTGAACGCCCGCGTGAAGCCGACCGACCTGCTCGAATTCGGCCTGATTCCCGAATTCGCCGGCCGCCTGCCCATCGTGACCCGTCTGCATGCGCTGACCGAGGAGATGCTGGTGCGCATCCTGACCGAGCCGAAGAACGCCATCTTCCGCCAGTTCCAGGCCATGCTGGCCGCCGACGGCGTCGACCTGCGCGTCGCCCCCACCGTCTTCCGCCAGATGGCCGAACTGGCCATCGAATACAAGGCCGGCGCCCGCAGCCTGCGCGGCATTTTCGAAGAGATGATGACCGACGTGATGTACGCCGTGCCCGACCATCCGGACATCAAGCAGGTGCAGATCGATTCGCTGTTCGAACCGCCGCGCTTGTTCAAGGCGGCACCACCCACCGCTTAAGCCGGCGGCGGCTCCCGCCATTCGGCCACGTGGCGCATGGCTTTCAGCAAGAGCAGCACGCCCAGCACATAGACCGTGTATTTGACGCCCTTGCCGCACAGCAGGGCGATGAAGACGGCCGCCGGATGCATTTCGCCCAGCGCCGAGGCGATCAGCGCCGGCATCTGCGGCACTGGCAAGGCAGCGATCAGGCCGAGGGCCAGTTCGCCGTAGTGTTCGATCCAGTAAGCGGACTCGGTCCAGATGGCATGGGTGCGGATACCGGGAAACCAGTCGTCGACCAGGCCGACACCCAGGTTCTGCACGACGACGACAAAGGTCGTCGCCCCGATCGCCGCCCCCAGCGTCGCCCCGAGGATCACCCCGCGCCAGCGCCCCGGGGCAAATACCGTGGCACCGACGATCACCGGGCCGAAGGGATAGAGGCTGGTCCCGGCCGAAAGCACCGCCAGGAGCCCGACGGCAACGGCATACCAATGCGAGTGACGGACGCGGAACAGCAGACGGCCACCGCGGCTCAGCTTGTGCTCGGCCTGCAAGCCATTCAGGTAGAAAGCCACCATCTGGGCCAGGCCACTACGCTCGGCCAGGCCATGCACCAGCCGCATCAGGCGCTCATGCGGCATGCTCAACCAAGCCCGCTACGATGCTTTGCCGCATGACTGAAAATTGGCCATTTTTGCCCGTGCACCGCAGCAGTCAGCGACCTCCGTGCAAGGGGCCGAAAGTACTGTGCAGCGGCGGCGTGATGACCGGCTTGTGCGTCATGTCGGCAACCGCGATGCGCAAGGCAAGCAGGGCGGCGACCAACTCCTTGCTGCGTTCGTTATGCGTCAGCAACAGTTCGCGCGCCTTGTCCACATCGCCCTTGCCAAGGCGTACGCCGATCTCGGCCGCAACCCGGTGCGCCTTGATGTGCAATTCCTCGATCTTCTGGAACTGCGGCAACTGCCCGTAGCGTCGCGCCCCGACACCGGCCAGCCAACGGCCGAACCGGCTGCCCGCCAGCTTGCCGATACGATTGGCCGGCAAGACCTTGTCACCGCGCTCGACGGCACCGGCCACCTGCTCCTGCCAGCGGCGCTGCTCGACCTCGGCGACGACCAGCGGGAAATCGCTGCGCCGCCACGGCAAGACAACACTGGCCAGCCAGGCCGAATCCGGCTTGTAACCCGATACCCAGGGCTGCACCTCGTCTGCCGGCATCGGCCGGGCAATGCCATAACCCTGCCCGACGTCGCAATTGAGACGAAGCAGGACGATGCCCTGCTCGACGCTCTCCACGCCTTCGGCTACCGCCTTGCGCTTGAAGGCGGAGGCCAGTGCCAGGATGCCGGCGATGGCGTCGGTGCCTTCCGGCGTTTCCAGCATGTCGCGCACGAAGGACTGGTCGATCTTCAGGGTTCTGGCGGGCAAGCGCTTCAGGTAGAGCAGGGAGGAATAGCCGGTGCCAAAGTCATCGAGGGCGAATTCGACGCCCATTTCGCGACACTTGCCGATCACTCGGGAAACGTGATTGACGTCCTCGAGCGCCGCAGTTTCCAGGATTTCCAGCTCCAGATAGCGCGGATTGAGGCCCGGGAAGGCGGCCAGATGACGCGCCAGGCGCTCGGTGAATTCCGCATGCAGCAAGTGGCGGCCGGAAATGTTGACGCTGACCGGCAGGCGCAAGCCGGCCTGGCGCCAGGCCGAAATCTGGGTCAGCGCCTGGCGGATGGCCCAGTCGCCGATATCGACCAGCAACGGGTTGTCACCCAGTGTCAGCAGGAACTCGGACGGTGCGAGCAAGCCGAATTCCGGATGCTGCCAGCGGATCAGCGCCTCGACGCCGACCACCGTGCCCTGGCGCATATTGACCTTCGGCTGGTAGTACAGCCGGAACTCGCCATTGTCGAGGGCACTCTGGATGCGCGACACGCTTTCACGGTGGCTACGTACCCGCTCGTCGTGTTCGGTGTCGAACAGGTGAATGCGGTTACGCCCTTCCTGCTTGGCCACGTACATGGCCTGATCGGCATGGCGCAGCAAGGTTTCCGGATCGGCGCTGTCGCCGGGAATCAGCGTATAGCCAATGCTGCCTGAAATAACGGCGGTCACCCCATCCAGGCGGTAGGGCAAGGCAATACCCACACGCAGGCGATTCAGGATGTCGGCCGCTTCGTTCGGACTTTCCAGATCGGTCAGCAGGATGGCGAATTCGTCGCCCCCCAAGCGGGCCACCGTGTCGCCCTCGCGCAATGAATCCTTCAGGCGCTGCGCCACCTCGATAAGCAGCCGGTCACCGGTCTGATGGCCATAGCGGTCGTTGACCGGCTTGAAGTCGTCAAGATCGAGGAAACAGACAGCCAACAGGCTGTTGCGCCGACGCACCTGGGCCAGCGCCTGGCTGATACGGTCGCCGAGCAGCACGCGGTTGGGCAGGCGGGTCAGCGCGTCGTAGTAAGCCAGATGCTCCAGCCGCTGCTGGCTTTCCTTCAACGCCGAGATGTCATGGTAGATGGCGAAGTAATTGGTCAGCATGCCGGCTTCGTTGCGCACAGCGCCGATCGACATCATCTCCGGAAACAGCTCGCCGTTCTTGCGCCGGTTCCACACCTCGCCCCGCCAGTAACCGTGGGTTTTCAGGCTTTCCCACATCGTCGTGTAGAACTCCGGCTCATGGATGCCTGACTTCAGCAGATTGGCCCGCCGACCGACCGCCTCATCGCGGCTATAGCCGGAGATTCGGGTAAATGCCTGATTGACGTCGCGGATAAAGCCCTCGGCATCGGTGATCATGATGCCGTCGTGCGAATTGGCGAAGACGCTGGCGGCCAGCCGCAACTGGCTGTCGTCCAAGGGCAGCGGCGACTCAGTCTCCTCCTTCTCGGCCTCGGCGGCGAGCAGGCTATTGACGTCGACGATGATCGAATTGCTCCAGGAGCCTTCGTCCAGATCGTCCGGAGGGGTTGCGGAAGCTTCCGCGGGGGGTTTTGCCATCTGCGCTTTCAACCATTATTCGAGTCTCCTACTATTCTAGGAGTCCGCCCGGCCGAGGTCGACCTTATTCAGCCGGCTTTTTTTGCCCGAACGCAAAAGACAGGCAAAAAAAGGGAGCCCGTAGGCTCCCGAAAAGGTTGAGACTTCGGGCGCTGTTCTCCCGTTATCTCTCCCGCAGAGTTCGATAGTTAGTGATCGTGCGCCCCAGCAGCACCGAGGCCGGTCTGTGCCCGGATGAACTGCTCCTCGTAGGCATCGGCTTCTTTGGCCGCACGCTCGCTCTTGTCGGTCACCGACATCAGCCAGGTCACCACGAAGGCAAGGGTCATCGAGATGATGGCCGGATGATCGTAAGGGAAAATCGGCTTGGCATTACCCAGCACCTTGACCCAAACCGCCGGCGACAGCACGACCAGACCGACCGAAGACACCAGGCCGGCGATGCCGCCCCACAGCGCCCCACGGGTCGTCAGGCCCTTCCAGTACATCGACAGGATCAGCACGGGGAAATTGACCGAAGAGGCAACACCGAAAGCCAGCGCGACCAGGAAGAGCACGTTCTGGTCCTTGAAGGCGATGCCCAGACCGATGGCGGCGAGGCCAAGGCCGACCGAGGCAAAGCGGGTCACCTTCATTTCCTGCTGGCTGGAGGCCGTTCCCTTCTTGATGACTCGTGCGTACAGGTCATGGGAAATTGCCGAGGCACCGGCCAGCGCCAACCCGGAAACGACAGCCAGGATGGTGGCGAAAGCCACGGCCGACAGGAAGCCGAGGAAGACATCGCCGCCGACCGCCTTGGCCAGGTGCATGACCGGCATGTTGCCGCCGCCGATCAGCTTGCCACCGACATTACCGCCTTCGAAGAAGGCCGGATTGGTACCGACGATAGTGATCGCCCCAGCGCCGAGGATGATCGTCACCAGGAAGAACAGGCCGATGAAACCGGTCGCGTAGAACACGGATTTGCGGGCTTCCTTGGCGTTCGGCACGGTGAAGAAGCGCATCATGATGTGCGGCAGGCCGGCCGTACCGAACAGCAGGCCGAGCGACAGGGAAAAGGCGGAAATCGGATCGGCCATCAGCGAGCCCGGGATCATCATCTTTTCACCCGCCTTGTGCGACTCGATCGCCTTGCCGAACAGGGTGTCGAGCGACCAGCCGAATTGCGACAGGGTGAGCAGCATCAGCGTAATACCGCCACCGAGCAGCAGGCAGGCCTTGATGATCTGCACCCAGGTCGTCGCCGTCATACCGCCAAAGGTGACATACACCATCATCAGGATACCGACCACAGCCACCGCGACGTTGTAGTCCAGGCCAAAGAGCAGCTGGATCAACTGACCCGCGCCGACCATCTGAACGATCAGGTAGAAGCAGACCACGGTCAGCGAGCCCACGGCAGCGAAGGTGCGGATGCGGTTCTGGTCGAGCCGATAGGAAGCGATGTCGGCGAAGGTGAACTTGCCGAGGTTGCGCAGGCGCTCGGCCATCAGGAACAGGATGATCGGCCAGCCGATGAAGAAGCAGACGGCGTAGATGAAACCGTCGTAGCCCTTGAAATACACCATCGAGGTGATACCCAGCAGCGTGGCCGCCGACATGTAGTCGCCGGCAATCGCCAAACCGTTCTGGAAGCCGGTGATGCCACCGCCGGCCGTATAGAAGTCAGCGGTCGACTTGGTCTGCGCCGCGGCCCACTTGGTAATGCCCAGCGTGGCGATAACGAAAACCAGGAACATGGCAATGGCACTGACATTGACCGGCTGCTTCTCGACCCCCTCGATCGCGCCGGGACCGGCGATGGCCGCAAAGGAGATCGCCAGCAAGCTACCCGCCAGCAAGGCAATGAAGGAGCGCTTCATTTGTGTGCCTCCTTCAGGATTTCCTCGTTCAGGCGATCGAACTCGCCATTGGCACGGCTGACATAAACGCCGGTGAGCAACCAACCCACCACGACGATCACCGCGGCCAGCGGCCAGCCAATGGTAATGACGCTGCCTTCCCCGATCTTGGCGGCAAAAAGTTGCGGCTGCATGGACACCAGGTACATGAAGCTGTAGTACGGAATCAACACCACCAACGACAGGATCACGGCAAAACGCGTGCGTTTGCCGACCATTTCAGCGAATTTCGGATTGCTCCGAATCTTCGCCTGAATATTTGTTTCAGACATGAATTACCCCTCTAAGAGACGTGCTGAGTTGTGTGTGCTGTTCTCGTTTTTTGGTGTTTTGGCCGGTGCACCGCAGCAGTCGCGGCACACCGGCAGGTTTGCTACATATTTGGGTAGTTCGGCCCGCCACCGCCTTCCGGCACCGTCCAGTTGATGTTCTGGGTCGGATCCTTGATGTCGCAGGTCTTGCAGTGCAGGCAGTTCTGACCATTGATCTGCAGGCGTGGCTGGCCCTCATCCTCACCGAGGATTTCATACACGCCGGCCGGGCAATAGCGCGTTTCCGGCGAGCCGTACTTGGCATAATTGACCGAGATGGCCACCGACTCGTCCTTCAGGCGCAAATGGCACTGCTGGTTTTCCTCGTGGTTCGTCGCCGACAGGAAGACCGACGACAAACGGTCGAAGGTCAGCTTGCCATCCGGTTTCGGGTAAGCGATCTTCGGATACGCCGACTTGTCGCCAAGTTGCGAATGGTCATCGTGGTGACGCATGGTCCATGGTGCCTTGCCGCCGAAGACATAGGTATCGATGGCGCCGTAGGCCAGCGCGCCCCACAAGCCCCACTTGAAGGCGGGGCGGATGTTGCGCACCTTGTACAGTTCTTCCCACAGCCAGCTCTTCTTGATCTGTTCAGCGTATTCCGTTGCTTCCGCCCCCGCCCCGTCCTTGTTCAAGTGCTCGAACACGGCTTGGGCGGCGACGATGCCGGACTCCATGGCCATGTGCGTGCCCTTGATCTTCGGCACATTCAGGAAGCCGGCGGTATCGCCGACCAGCAAACCGCCCGGGAAGGTCAGCTTGGGCACGGATTGATATCCGCCCTCGGAGAGAGCGCGCGCGCCATAGGAGATGCGACGACCGCCTTCGAAGTAGCCGCGAATCGCCGGATGCGTCTTGTAGCGCTGGAATTCCTCGTAAGGCGACAGCCACGGATTCTTGTAGTCGAGGCCGACGACCATGCCGACCGCGACCAGGTTGTTTTCCAGGTGGTAGAGGAAAGAGCCGCCATAGGTGTCGCTGGTCAGCGGCCAACCCACCGTGTGAACGATCAGGCCGGGCTGATGCTTGGCCGGATCGATCTCCCACAGTTCCTTGATACCGATGCCGTAGGTTTGCGGATCGACGCCGTCGCGCAGGTTGAATCTGGCCCACAGCTCCTTGGTCAGCGAGCCGCGGCAGCCTTCGGCGAAGATGGTCTGCCTGGCGTGCAACTCCATGCCCGGCTGATAGTTGTGCGTTTGCTCACCATCCTTGCCGATGCCCATGTCACCGGTCGCCACGCCCTTGACCGAGCCATCCTCGTGGTAGAGCACTTCGGCTGCGGCAAAGCCGGGATAGATTTCGACGCCCAGCGCTTCGGCCTGCTCGCCCAGCCAGCGGCAGAAGTTACCGAGACTGATGATGTAGTTGCCGTGATTGCCCATCTGCGGCGGTGTCGGCAGCTTGAACGAGCCGTTCTCGCTGAGATAGAGCAGTCGGTCCTCGCCGGCCGGCGTATTGAGCGGTGCGCCGCGCTCCTGCCAGTCCGGGAAGAGTTCGGCCAGCGCGTGCGGTTCCAGCACCGCGCCCGACAGGATGTGGGCGCCGATTTCCGAGCCCTTTTCCAGCAGGCAGACAGAAATCTCCTTGCCGGCCTGCTCGGCCAGTTGCTTGATGCGGATCGCCGCCGACAGGCCCGACGGGCCGCCACCAACGATCACGACATCGTATTCCATTGCATCGCGATCAGTACGCATGCGTTCTCCTTGCTCAATACCGTTTCCGCACTAGCGGGAACCCGGAAGCTCGGCTCCGGATTCCCGCCCGTGCGGGAATGACCTTCTCGTTTAGAACTGTGGCTCTTCCAGCGCGAAGACCGAAGCCGCACCGCCGACCACCTCGGCAGAGTAGGCAGCGGCAAACGGCAGCTGATGCGCAGCGAAGTACTCGGCGGTTGCCAGCTTGGCGGTGTAGAAACCATCGCTACTACCCTCGGCGATGCGCTTGGCGGCAACCGCAGCCGACTTGGCCATCAGCCAGCCGCCGACGACGATGCCGGTCAGCTTGAGGAAGGGCACCGAACCGGCATGGACGGCCGCCGGAGCGCTGTCGTAGTTGGCCAGAATCCACTCGACTGCGGTGGACAGCGCGGCAACGCCATTTTTCAGATTGGCGGCGATGTTGGCGGTCTTGGCGTCAGCGGCAATCGCTTCGGCATCGGCGGTCATCTCGGAGAGCAGGGCCTTCATGGCCGCGCCCGGCACCTTTTCGCGGGCCAGCTTGCGGCCGACGAGGTCGTTCGCCTGGATGGCGGTGGTGCCTTCGTAGATCGTGGTGATGCGCGAATCGCGGTAGTACTGGGCTGCGCCGGTTTCTTCGACGAAACCGACACCTCCGAAGACCTGCAGCGCGGAAGACGACAGCTCGACGCCCTGCTCGGTGCTCCAGCCCTTGACCACCGGGGTCAGCAGGTCGATGCGGGCTTGCGCGGCGGCGTCGCCGGCGTGCGCCTTGTCGATCTGGGCGGCCGCGTAGTAGGCCAGCGTACGCATGGCTTCGGTGCGCGACTTGCATTCCATCAACAGACGGCGAACGTCCGGGTGATGCAGGATGGTCTTCTTCTCGTCGGACTTGTCGCCGATGATCTTGCCCTGCACGCGCTCACGGGCGTACCACAGGGCGTGCTGGTAGGCGCGCTCGGCGATGCCGACGCCTTCGAGGCCGACGTTGACGCGGGCGTGGTTCATCATCGTGAACATGTAGCCGACGCCCTTGTTTTCTTCGCCGATCAGGTAGCCGACGCAGTTGTCGTTGTCGCCGTAGGACATGACGGCAGTCGGGCTACCGTGGATACCCAGCTTGTGTTCGATGGAAGAACAGATCAGATCGTTGCGCGCGCCCAGCGAGCCGTCGTCATTGACCAGGAACTTCGGCACCAGGAAGAGCGAAATGCCCTTCAGTCCCGGCGGAGCATCCGGCAGACGGGCCAGCACGAGGTGAATGATGTTTTCAGCGACATCGTTCTCACCCCAGGTGATGAAGATCTTGGTGCCGGACACGCGATAGGTGCCATCGTCCATCTTGCGGGCCTTGCTGCAAATGGCGGCGAGGTCGGAGCCGGCGTTCGGCTCGGTCAGGTTCATGGTACCGGTCCACACGCCTTCGACCATCTTCGGCAGGTACTTCTGCTTGAGTTCGTCAGAAGCATGGTGGGCGATGGCTTCGATGGCGCCGCCGGTCAGCATCGGGCACAGCGCGAAGGCCATGTTGGCCGACTTCCACATTTCGTTGACCGCCATGGTCACGGCGGCGGGCAGGCCCTGGCCGCCGTATTCCGGCGAGAAGGGCATGGCGTTCCAGCCGGTGTCGCGGAACAGGGTGTAGGCGTCCTTGAAGCCCGGGGCAGTGGTGACGACGCCGGCTTCGCACTTGGAGCCGACGGTATCGCCACCGCGGTTGATCGGGTCGAGCACGCCGGAGGCGAACTTGGCGGCTTCGTCGAGAATGGATTCAACCAGCTCGACGGAACATTCTTCATTGCCCGGCAGGGCGCAAATTTCTTCGAGGCCGGCGATCTCGTTGAGGATGAACTGCATGTCGCGTAGCGGAGCGGTGTAAGTACTCATGGGTTTTCCTTGTGTTGGGTTGCCGGCCCGCCGAAGCGGGCCAGGGGCAGAGCGTGTTTATTCGATGGCCAGGGCCGAATTGGCGTGCTGGCGGAGAACGTACTTCTGGATCTTGCCGGTCGATGTTTTCGGCAGTTCGCCGAAGACGACCTGCTTGGGCACCTTGAAGCGGGCGAGGTGCGCACGGCAGTGCTCGATGATCTCGTCCTGAGTGCAATTGGCCCCGCTCTTCAACTCGATGAAGGCGGCCGGCACTTCGCCCCACTTCTCGTCGGGCTTGGCCACGACGGCGGCGGCCACGACTGCCGGATGGCGGTAAAGCACGTCTTCGACTTCCAGCGACGAGATGTTCTCGCCACCGGAAATGATGATGTCCTTGGAGCGATCCTTGATCTTGACGTAGCCGTCGCTATGCACAACCGCCAGGTCGCCGGTGTGGAACCAGCCACCGGCGAAAGCTTCGTCGGTCGCCTTGGCGTTCTTCAGGTAGCCCTTCATGACCAGGTTGCCGCGGAACATGATCTCGCCCATGGTCTCGCCATCCCAAGGCACCGGCTGCATGGTGACCGGGTCGAGCACGGTGATCGCTTCCTGCATGTGGTAGCGCACGCCCTGGCGACCGTTACGGGCGGCCTGCAGATCGATCGGCAACTTTTCCCACTCCGGCTGCTTGGCGCACACCGAAGCCGGACCATAGGTCTCGGTCAGGCCATAGACGTGGGTGATGTTGAAGCCCATGCGCTGGGCACCCTCGATGATGGCGGCCGGAGGCGCGGCGCCAGCGATCAGACCATTCACCGTGTGCTCGATGCCATCCTTCAACTCCTGCGGGGCGTTGATCAGCATGCCGTAGACGATCGGCGCGCCGCACATGTGCGTCACCTTGTGTTCCTTGATCAGGCCAAAGATCAGCGCCGGGTCGACGCGACGCAGGCAGACGCTGGTGCCGGCATTGGCCGCCATGGTCCACGGGAAGCACCAACCGTTGCAGTGGAACATCGGCAGGGTCCACAGATAGACCGAATGCTGCGGCATGCCCCAGGAAATGATGTTGGAGGCCGCATTCAGGTAGGCGCCGCGATGGTGATAGACGACGCCCTTCGGGTTACCGGTGGTACCCGAGGTGTAATTCAGGGCGATGGCGTCCCATTCGTTTTCCGGCAGTTTCCAGTCGAAATTCGGCGAGCCCTTGGCAATGAAGGCCTCGTAATCGATTTCGCCGAGTTGCTCGCCTTCGGAGTAGTCCGGGTCGAGGCTGTCGATAACCAGGGGTTTCGGCCCTTCAAGGAGTTCGAGCGCACCTTTGACCACCTTGGAAAACTCCGGGTCGGTGATCAGCACCTTGGCCTCGCCGTGCGTCAGCATGAAGGCGATGGCTTCGGCATCCAGACGGGTATTCAGGGTATTCAGCACGGCACCGGTCATCGGCACGCCAAAATGGCACTCGAACATCGCATTGGTGTTCGGCAACATGACGGCGACGGTGTCGCCCTTGCCGATGCCGCGCGCATCCAAGGCGGACGCCAACTGGCGACAACGGTCGTAACTTTCCTTCCAGGTGTATTGGCGTGCCCCCTGGATCACCGAAACGCGCTTCGGATAAATGAAGGCGGAGCGCTCGATGAAGGTTAGCGGGGACAGCGGAACATAATTGGCCGGATTCTGGTCCAGCCCGACGGCGTACGGGTTTGCCACGAAAAAATCTCCTCACGTTTCTTGCCAGGTCACTGTTCTCTTTGGGGCAAGTTTCGGCGAGACTTCCGGTATCTCTGCGGTGATACCGGCTGCATCCGCTTCTTTGTTATGAGGAGGAGAATGGCAAAACACTCTTGCTCAACTATTGGCGGAATGTAACGAATCGTTACACTCCCGGAGCCTATCGAAACACTGCACTAGAATCGCCCGATGCCGACCATCCCCCCCCTTGCCGAACAGCCAGAACTGCCGCAGCGCTTCGACATGCTGCAAGCCGGTCTCGACCTGCTCGACCAGGGCATCACGGTCTTCGATGCCGACTTGAAACTGGTCGCCTGGAACCAAACCTTTCTCCGCCTGCTCGACTTTCCGGCTCACCTGGCCCGTGTCGGCGCCCCGTTCGAGAGCTTCATCCGCTTCAATGCCGAACGCGGTGAATATGGGCCCGGCGATATCGACTCCCAGGTCGAGGAGCGCCTGGCCGCCGCCCGCGACTTCGCCCCCCATATCCGCGAGCGCCAGCGCCCGAACGGGCGTGTCCTGCTGCTGCGCGGCGAACCGCTACCGCACAAGGGTTTTGTCACCCTCTATTCGGACATCACCGAACAGCGCTACATCGAGCACCTGACCGAGCACCAGAATACCCAGCTCGAGGAGCGCGTACGCCGGCGTACGGCACAGTTGGAAAACGCCAACGCCAACCTGCGCCGGGTCAGTGAGGAAAATGCCCGCAACGCCGCCGCGCTGAAACGCAGCGAGGAGCGGCTGCGCCTGATCAACGACACCATTCCCATCCTGCTCGGCTACGTCGACAAGGATGAGGTCTACCGCTACGCCAACAAGGGCTATTCCGACTGGTATGGTCATCCGGAGGGCGGCGTCACCGGACGGGATGTTCTCGACGTGATTGGCCCGCAGGTCTACAGCCAGGTCAGGGATTCGGTCGAGAAAGCGCTGTCCGGCGAACAGGTCACCTACGAGTACCAGATGGAACGCGACGGGCAGACCGTCTTCGCGCGCAGTACCCTGGTCCCGGAAATCTCTCCGGAAGGTGAAACCCTCGGTTTCTTCGTGTTCTCGCACGACATCACCGAACAGAAGCGCATGCAGGCGGCGCTGGTCCAGGCACAGAAGATGGAAGCCATCGGCCAGCTGACCGGCGGCCTGGCCCACGACTTCAACAACCTGCTCACGGTCATCATCGGCAACCTCGCTGCCTTGCAGGATCACCGGCCGGACGACGCCGGCGTGAACGAATTCGTCGAGCCGGCCCTGCAATCGGCCCGCCGCGGCGTGCAGCTGATCAAGCGACTGCTCACCTTCTCGCGCCAGCAGCCGCTGGAGCCGCAAACCGTCGCCGTCGGCCCGCTGATCGCCGGGCTGGCCAAGCTGGTTCGCCGCTCGCTGCCCGAATCGATCACCATCTCGACCGACCTCGACCACGCCGATATCCATGCCCTGGTCGACCCCGGGCAACTGGAAAGCGCCCTGCTCAATTTTGCCCTGAACGCCCGCGACGCCATGCCGGAGGGCGGGCGCCTGCACATCGCCGCCCGGCCGGTCGAACTCGATACCGACGCCGTCGCGTTTGACGTAGCGCTCGGACGCTATGCCCTGATCGAGGTCGCCGACAACGGTTGCGGCATGGACGCCGCGACGCTGGCCCGTGCCTGCGAACCCTTCTTCACGACCAAGCGCTTCGGCCTGGGCAGCGGGCTGGGCCTGGCCATGGCCTACGGCTTCGCCAAGCAATCGGGCGGCGGCATTGCCATCCATAGCCAGCCGGGACAAGGCACGACCGTTCTCCTTGTCCTGCCGCTGACGCAGGCCGATCTGCGCCCAGACGATGCGGCCGCCGACCTGCCACTGGTCAGCGGCGGCGAACTGGTTCTGTTGGTCGAAGATGACCCGAATGTCCGCCGCGTCGTGCGCCAGCAACTGATCGATCTCGGCTATCCGGTCATCGAAGCCGAGAACGGCGCGCAGGCCCTCGAGATGGTCGAGCAGATTTCCGACATCGCCATCGTGGTCAGCGACATCATCATGCCCGGCGGCATGAACGGGCGCCAGCTGGCGGCCACCGTGCGCCAACGACGCCCGGACATGCGCCTGCTGTTGATCAGCGGCTACAGCGACGAAGCCGGCGACCCCGACATGTCAGACGACCTGCCGGTCCTGGCCAAGCCCTTCTTCCGCGAGGAGTTGGCCCGAGCTCTGCAGAAAGCCAAGTGAGTTAGTTATGAAAGATTCGGAACAAGGCAAGCTGATCGTCCTGGTCGAAGACGACCCGGATGTGGCCCGCATCACCGAACAGGTGCTGGGGGATTTCGGTTTCCGCACCGTTTGGTGTCGCAGTGGCGGCGAGCTGCTACGCCGACTGCGCACACTGTCGCCGGACCTGTGCATCGTCGACCTCGGCCTGCCCGACATGGACGGCCTGGAAGCGATGCAGCGCATCCGGGCGCAATCGAGTTGCGGCATCCTGATCCTGACCGGGCGCGCCCATGTCAGCGACCGCGTCATGGGACTCGAACTCGGCGCCGATGATTACGTATTGAAGCCCTTCGAACCGCGCGAACTGGTCGCCCGCGTCCGCAGCATCGTGCGCCGGCGCGAAGCGGCGGGCGAGCAACCGGGCAAGCAGATCGCCGAATTCGGCGGCTGGCGCTTCAATCTGGGCAACAACACGCTGCAAGCGCCGAATGGCGAAGAGCATCTGCTCAGTACCTCGGAAGCCGAACTGCTGAAGGTTTTCGTCAGCAACCCCAACCGCATCCTGCAACGCGAGAAATTGATGGGAACGCGCGATCTGGCACCGACCGATCGCGCCATCGACGTCCGTATCTCGCGCCTGCGCCGCAAGCTGGAACCCGACCCGCACAGCCCGGCCTTCATCAAGACAGTCTATGGCGCCGGCTATCTCTTCCTGGCCAATGTCGAATGGTCAGGCGACGGCGTGAAGACAATCTAGCCGGCCTGGCGTCTCGCATCCAGCCACTTCAACAGCATCCGGAACAGCAGGTCGGGCTCGACCGGTTTGGAGATGAAATCGCTCATGCCGGCTTGCAGGCAGCGCTGGCGGTCTTCGTCAAAGGCATTGGCGGTCATAGCGACGATGGGCGTCGCCTGCCGCTCGGGCAAGCGCCGAATAGCTTCGGTGGCGGCCAGGCCGTCCATTTCCGGCATCTGCATGTCCATCAGGATCAGCGCATAGTCGGTACTGGCCGCTTTCTCAACGGCCAACCGGCCATTTTCGGCAACATCCACAGCCAAACCGGTGTCTGCCAACAAGGCGAGCGCCACTTCCTGATTGATCGGATCGTCTTCCACCAGCAGGATATGGCGACCGGCATGCTGCGCCATCAGCGTTTCTTCGGGCGCTGAGTGAATGGCATGTAGCGCCTCGGCCGGCGAGTGGCCACGGCGTAACTGGGCCGTAAACCAGAAACAACTGCCGCGCCCGACTTCGCTCTCGACGCCAACCTCCCCGCCCATCAAGTGCGCCAGGCGTTGCGTAATCGCCAGACCGAGGCCGGTGCCCCCGTATTTGCGCGTCGTCGATGCATCGAGCTGCTGGAAGGAGTGAAACAGCGAAGCAAGCTTTTCCGGTGCGATACCGATACCGCTATCCTGAACCTCGAAGCGGACCTGCACGCCGTCGGCATCTTCGCCAAGCAATCTGGCCCGAATGGCGATTTCGCCCCGCTCGGTGAATTTGACCGCATTGCCGGCAAAATTGAGCAGCCCCTGGCGCAAGCGGGTCGGATCGCCGCACAAGAAGGGCGGGACATTGCCGTAATCGACGCTGACACGCAGGCCCTTCGCTTCCGCGGCATCGGTGATCAGCGAACGGACGTGGTCGAGGACGCCGCTAAGCGGGAAATCGGTTTGCTCTAGCACCAGCTTCCCGGCCTCGATCTTCGAGATGTCGAGTATGTCGTTGATGATCAACAGCAGATGCTTGCCCGCTTCGTCGATCTTGTCGATGCGCTCGCTCTGCTCCCGCGTCAGTTCGCTGCGCTTGAGCAGTCGGGCGTAACCGAGGATGGCATTCATCGGTGTGCGGATCTCGTGGCTCATGTTGGCCAGGAAAGAGCTCTTCGCCACACTGGCGCTCTCTGCCGCCTGTTTGGCGACCGCCAGTTCTGCCGTACGCCGCTCGACCAGTTCCTGCAGATGCTGACGATGTTCTTCGAGCTCCTCGGTCATCTGCTTGCGCGGCGTGATGTCTTCGGAAAAGATCAGGATGCCTCCGACTTCCCCTCCGTCATTGCGCCAGGGACGGACCTCCCAGCGCAACCATTGCCGAGTGCCGTCGAGCCGCTCGAAACATTCCTCCTCGGCGCGGATCAATTCTCCGCCCAGTCCCCTTTGGTGGATTTGGCGCCAGGACTCGGGAATTTCGGGAAATACTTCGTAGTGCGACTTGCCGAGCAATTCGGTTTCGCCCAGACCGTAATCGTCCTTCCAGCGCCGACTGGCCGCGAGATAGCACATGTTGCGGTCGAACATGGCAAGCGCAACCGGCGCATGCTCGATGAACAGTTGCAGCCGGTCGTTGATCTCGCGCAGTTCGCCTTCGGCCTGTTTCTGTTCGGTGATATCGCGCGAGATGCCGAAGGTACCGAGCAGTTCGCCCCTGGCATCGATGATGGGGCCTTTGGTCGCCAGGAAAATTCGCGGACCGTGCGGCGTATCGAGGTGCTCAATCTGGTTCAGCTGGCGTCGCTCGGCCAGGATGCGCCGATTGGTCTCCATCAACTTGCGGGCCTGCTCGGGCGGGAAAATATTGTTGTCGTCGTGGCCGATGACCTCGACCGGCGATTTGCCGACGAATCGCCCCGCTGCCTGGTTGAACAGCAGATAGCGGCCCTCGGCATCCTTGGCGAAGATGGCGTCCGACGAACTGTCGGTGATCGCCTCAAGCAGGTTCAACGCCTGCATGCGCGCTTCGATGGCCTGCGACAGCTGCCGCCACAGGCGGCGCATCAGCAGGTAGAGCAGCAGCGCGGTCACTCCGACGAAGAACCATCCTTTGATGATGCTGAGTCGGGTCCATTGTGCCGGGTTCGGGAACATCGCCTCGACAGCCGCATCGGACAACAGAATCCACATCGCGGCAAAAACCACGTAGATGACGACGATCCGAACGATCTCGCGGTGATACCCGGCAACGGTTTTCTTGATGTCCATGCCTGCTGCGCCGAAGGTGAAAATCCGTCAGTTAGCGTGCAATCGTTTGCACATAGCTACATTAGCATGGGTCAGAAAAATTGCCGCCAAACGGTATGGCGTACGCCGCCGCTTCAACAAGCATTTTTGCCTATTTTGGCCCGTGCACCGCAGCATCGGGCTGATCGACGGCGATCAGGCGACGTCGGCGATCAGTTCGCGTAACTGGGCGTCTTCATTCCGGATATGGCCAACCAGCCAATCGCGCAGATAGAGCAGGACCTCGAATTGTGCGGTCAGCGGATTGTCGTGCATCTCGCTGTAAAACTCGCGCAAACGCGCTTCGAAGCGATGGTGCTGGTGTTCCTGGCGGTCGAGGCGGGCGTAGCTGTAATGCGCCATCATTCTCTCCTCGGCCCGGAAATGAACCTGGGCATATTGATCCAGCGCCTTCAGGATACGCGCCACCTCGCGCGCGCCACGCTTTTGTGCGACCACATCGAAGAGATCGTTGGTCAGATCGAACAGATAGCGGTGATGCTCGTCGATGACGTCGATCCCGACGCTGTACTCCGGCATCCAGGAAACCCAGCCGCCCTCGCGATACGCTGTCTTCGGCAAGCTGACGGCTTGGCGTGGATCGATGATGTCGTCGCGATAGAGTTCGCGGATGCGCAGAATTTCCGGCATGGCACGCTCGAAGGCCGAAACGACGGCCGGGTCGAAGTGACCGCCGGACTCTCGCTGGATGAAGGCAACAGCTTCGTTGAAAGGCCACGGATGCTTGTACGGACGCACCGAGGTCAGGGCATCCAGCACGTCGGCGATGGCGCAGATTCTGGCGAGAATGGGAATTTCCTCGCCGGCGAGCGCATTGGGGTAACCCGAGCCGTCCCAACGTTCGTGGTGGCAACTGGCGATATCGCGCGCGGCACTGATCAGGGCATCGCTGCCATCGAGCAGGCGGCGGCCGATTTCCGTATGCGTCTTCATCACCTCGAACTCTTCGCCGGTCAGCCGACCGGGCTTGAGGAGGATGGCATCGGAAATGCCGATTTTGCCGACATCGTGCATCGGAGCGCAGATGTTCAATAACTCCCGCTGTTCTTCCGGCAAGCCCATGGCCTTGGCGATGGCGGTTGCGTAGTGCGTCATGCGCATGACGTGCATGCCGGTTTCGTTGTCGCGATACTCGGAAGCCGCACCCAGACGGCGAATGGCATCGGTGCGCGCATCTTCAAGTTCGACCTCGCGCACACGCAGGGTTTCGTTGACCAGGCAGCGCGCAACCAACATGGAAAGCGTGCGCGACAGATCGGTCATGAATTCGATCTCGACGGCATCGGGTTGCCAGAGCGGGTCGATGAACAACAGCAGGCGGCCGAGTTGCCGGCCGTCATCGGTCAGCGGCAGGACAAAACATGGCGCGCTTCCGGCGATGCCCTCGATCTCCAGCGGAGGACGGTGCATCTCGGGCGTACACAGGAAAGCCAGTTCAATTGCATTCGGCAGGCATGCCAAACGTCCCACCGGCCCATGCCTACCCCAGGCCGGCGGCAGGCCGAACTGGGCAACCTGGACAAGATGCTGCCGCGGATTGTTGAGCAACAGAACGCAGGCTGGACGAACCGAAATCCCAGGCAACTCGCTGAGCAAGGCATGCAGTCGTTCGAGCAGGCGATCGAGATCGCCATCAACCCCGCCAAGACGGGTGAGTTCGAAGGCCAGACGACTGACGGCCAGGATTTCCTGCTCTTTTTCCATCACTGAATCGCTAGCGCGAACGCTCCAATGCCAACCAGGAATCCATACGATATTCCATATCTCACAAAATCACCAGCACAATTACAATTAGACGAACGACTTACGGGAGGCCGTTCGGATCAATAACCGCCAAATCGACCGCAGGCAGGATAAATTGCCTTCCTGAACGGCCGGATGATCCAAATCAAATAGCCCGCAATCAGCATAATCATCATATTTATCGAATGAATGTGGGATACAACTCTTCCGCTACGCAAACGCAGGCAATAAAAAAGGGCTGAAAATCAGCCCTTTTTGCCTGTGCACCGCAGCAGTCATTCGTCTTCGTCGCGCAACTGGAATTTGCTCGCCATCTGCTGCTGGATTTGCGGCGGAACCGCCGCGTAGCGGGCGAACTCGATGGTGTAGCTGCCCTGGCCGCCGGTCAGCGACTTCAGGCGCGACTGGTAGTCGTTCAGTTCGGCCAGCGGCACTTCGCCGGTGATCGCTGCCATGCCGTGACCACGCCCGTCAGTACCGGTGATATGGCCCCGTCGGCTGGACAGATCGCCGGTCAGGTCGCCGATAGCGCTTTCCGGCACGATGATCTCGATATTGACGATCGGCTCGAGCACCATCGGCTTGGCGCCGCGAATCGCCTCGATCACCGCCTTGCGGCCGGCGATGGTGAAAGCCACTTCCTTGCCGTCCACCGCGTGCGTCTTGCCGTCGAATACGGTGACCTTGATGTCTTCGACCTCGTAACCGGCTACCACGCCGTCGGCCAGCGCCTGACGCACGCCTTTTTCTACAGCCGGCATGAAGACGCCGGGAATGACGCCGCCTTTCACCGCATCGACGAACTCGAAGCCCTCGCCACGGCCCTTTGGCTCGATGCGCAGATGCACTTCGCCGAATTGGCCGGCGCCGCCCGACTGCTTCTTGTGACGGTACATGGCTTCGGCATTGGCGGTGATGGTTTCGCGATAGGGAATGCGCGGCGGCTTGGTGTCGACTTCCAGCTTGTATTGCGCAGCCATCTTGGCCAGCTTGGCCTTCAGGTGGATTTCGCCCAAGCCGCGAATCACGGTTTCATTGCTGGTCGGATGACGCTCGACGACGAAAGTCGGGTCCTCCATGGCCAGTTTGCCAAGGATATCGAACAGGCGCTGCTCGTCGCCCTTCTTCTTGGTTTCGACGGCTAGGCCGGCCATCGGTTTGGGAAAATCGAGCGGTGCCAGATGGATGGCGTCTTCGTCGTGCGAATCGTGCAGCACGCAGTCGAACTCGATTTCGTCGACCTTGGCCACGGCGCCAATGTCGCCCGGCAGCAGCTCATCGACCTCGACCGTGTCCTTGCCCTGCAGCTGGTAGAGGTGGGCCACCTTGAATGGACGCTTGCCATCGCCGACGAAGAGTTGCATGTCCTTCTTCACCGTGCCCTGATGCACGCGGAAAATGCCGATCTTGCCCATGTAGGGATCGGCCACCACCTTGAAGACGTGGGCCAGCACATGCTTGCCGGCATCCGGCACGGCGGCGAAGGCCTCCGTCGCACCACCCGGTTCGCCCTTGTAGAACGGCGGCGGGTTGCCTTCGGCCGGGTTGGGCGCCAGCGAGGCCAGCACGTGCAACAACTCCTTGATGCCGGCACCGGTCTTGGCCGAGGTGAACAGGATGGGGATCAGATGGCCTTCGCGCAGCGCCTTTTCGAACGGCGCATGCAGGGCGGCCAGGCTCGGGTCGGCGCCGTCGTCGAGATACTGGGCGAGCAGGTCTTCGTCTTCCTCGACGATCTGGTCGATCAGCGCGCGATGGGCCGCCGCCACGGATTCGAAATCGGCATCTCCGGCATCGTGTTCCAGCACTTCGACCACATCGGCCCCACCATGCGCCGGCAGATCGAGAATCATGCACTGCTTGCCGAAACGCTCGCGGATATCGGCCACCAGGCCGGGCAGATCAAGGTTTTCGGCATCGATCTTGTTGACCACGATCATGCGGCACAACTTGCGCTCGGCGGCGTAGCGCATCATGCGCTCGGTCATCAACTCGACACCGGTCTGCGCATTGATCACGACCAGCGCGGTATCAACCCCGGCCAGCGAGGCAATCGCCTGCCCGGCGAAATCGGGGTATCCCGGGGTATCGATCAGATGAACGTGGGTATCTTCGTAGGCGAAATTGACGATCGCCGAATTCAGGGAGTGCCCGTCGTCCTTTTCCTGCGGATCGAAATCGCAGACGGTGTTGCCCTTGTCGACGCTCCCCTTGGCGGGAATTGCGCCGGTGGCATGGAGCAAGGCTTCGGCAAGACTGGTCTTGCCCGCGGCGCCATGACCGACAAGTGCGATGGATCGGATGGCTTCAGTTGCGTACTTCGACATCTTCTTCTCCCTGACAGTGCAAATCACTGCCAAGAATTGTACGCCTGCTAAAGCATCACTTTTTGATCTTTGTCGGTCTACTCCAATTACTCAGCGTCAGCTGCTTTGCCCGCGAGACGGTCAAAGCGTCGGGCGGAGCATCCTTGGTCAGGGTCGTTCCGGCCCCCAGGGTCGCACCGCGACCAACCCGCACCGGCGCCACCAGTTGAGTGTCCGAGCCGATGAATGCGTCATCTTCGATCACGGTCAAATGCTTGTTCACGCCATCGTAGTTGCAGGTGATGGTACCGGCGCCGACATTGACGCGCTGGCCGATCTCGGCATCGCCGATGTAGGCCAGATGATTGGCCTTGGATTGGGCGCCGATCTTGCTCTTCTTGACCTCGACGAAATTGCCGATATGCACCTCCGGGCCGAGCTCGGCGCCGGGACGCAGGCGGGCATAGGGACCGAGCACGCCATCCGGACCGATCACCGCATCCTCGAAATGGCAGAAGGCAGCGATACGCGTGCCGGCGCCCACCTTGACGTTTTTCAATACGCAATACGGCCCGACCTCGACCGCATCGCCCAGCTCGACCTTGCCTTCGAAGACACAACCGACGTCGATGGCCACATCGCGCCCGTGCGCCAGTTCGCCGCGAATGTCGATACGCGCTGGATCGGCCAGACGCACGCCGGCGACCAGCAGTTGATCCGCCAGGTTGCGTTGGTGTTGGCGCTCCAGTTCAGCCAGTTGCACCTTGCTGTTGACGCCGAGCACTTCCCACTCGCCTTCCGGCTGCGCGGTACGCACCGGCAGGCCTTCGGCCACGGCCAGCGCCACGATGTCGGTCAGGTAGTACTCGCCCTGGGCGTTGTCGTTCTTCAACTGGCCGAGCCAGGCATTCAGCCGTGCCGTCGGGATGGCCATGATCCCGGTGTTGACCTCGCGGATGGACTTCTGCGCCGGCGTGGCATCCTTTTCCTCGACGATGCACTGCACGTTGCCGGCCGCATCGCGCACGATCCGGCCGTAACCCGTCGGATTGGCCAGGTCGACCGTCAGGATCGACAAGCCGTCCTTACCTGCCTGCAGCAGGCGCTTCAGGGTGGTCGCTGTAGTCAGCGGCACATCGCCGTAGAGCACCAGGGTCTGCTCGGCCGTAGAGAGTTGCGGCAAGGCTTGGGCAACAGCATGGCCGGTGCCGAGTTGCTGCGCCTGTTCGGCCCAGCACAGGTCCGGCGCAGCCAGGGTATTTTGCACGACGTCGCCGCCGTGGCCATAAACGACGATCAGCTTCTCCGGCCCCAGCGTGCGGGCGGTGTCGATGACGTGCTGGGCCAGCGCCTTGCCGGCGACCGGGTGCAGCACTTTGGGCAGATTGGAATGCATGCGCTTGCCTTGACCGGCAGCGAGAATGACGATGTTCATGGTTCTAAGCTTTTGAGCCGGCACATTGGCCGGCGTTGATCAGGCAGTTTTCTTTTCGCCCTGGCCGGCCAGGATTTCTTCGAGCACGTTCTTGCCGCGCGCGGAGACGCACCAGTGCAGGACATTCTTGTCGTTGATGCGGGTTTCGATGACGCCGAGCGACTTCATGACGGTCAGCCGCTGGCTGACGAAATCGCGGGCTAGGCCGGTGCGATCGCAGATCGCGGCGAGATTGCCATAGACGAAGCTCTCTTCGGACAGCGCACGCAGGATTTCCACGTCGTTGTACGACAAGACTTCGCGCGGGTCCGGCTCGGCCGGGCGCACCGGCTCCGGTTCAGCCTTGGCCGGCACGGCAATGATCGGCTCCTCACGCTTCTGCTTCAACTGCACGACTTCGCGACGCACCTGGTCCATCTGGCCCATCAGGCGTTGCACGATGTTCTCGAACAGGCGACGAGAAGCGACCACGTAGATCAGGCAAAAGCCGGCGAAAACGTAGAAATCGATCGGCTTGGTGCGCGCCCCTTCGAGCAGGGTGCTGGAAATCATGTTCAGGAAGAGGGGTACGGTCAGCGCGGCGACCACGCCGAGCACCGGATACTTCAGCCAGTCCTTGGGCGCCGGCTCGCCGTGGCGGTCAGCCAGGAAGTAGTTGGCCATGCCGCCGAGGATGCCGGCGATCACCATGATGGCCAGGATCAGAAGCATGTGGCTATCGAGCGCCCCGCTGGGCACGCTCACCTGAAGGGCCGGCTGCAATTCTGCTGACATTGTTTCTCCCCCGAAATTTATGGCGCATTTTCACACGAACGGGGCGCCCTGTCGAAGGCGGCTTACGGTTGCTGAGCCGGGTCTTCGGCGAATGCCGTTTGGCAGATGGATTCGATCAAGTAGCGGGTCATGCCGGCCTGGTCGCATTCCGGGTTGAATTCGGCAATTTCGAGGGCGACGCATCCTGGCCGACGGCAGATGCCTTTCAACCCACTCAACAATTCCTCCGGTAGCAGTCCGCCGGCTACGGGCGTCGATACTCCGGGCGCATGGGTCGGATCTACGGCATCGATATCGAGACTGACTCCCCAAGGGCGCTCGCCGAAATTCCGGCAGGCCTCGTCGATGAATGCACTGAGGCTGCGTTCCCTGATTTCATTCAACAGATGAATCGTCACACCCAGCCGACGCAACAACGCGAGTTCGGCAGGCTCATGGCTGTGCCCGGCGAGAAGAACCAAATTGGCGGCCTCCAGAGATGGCCCGGCAACCCCGGAGAGGATGCTATTCCCCTCGCCCAGCAAGGCAGCCACCGGCATGCCGTGCAGATTTCCGGACGGGCTGGTCATGGGCGTATGCGCGTCAAGATGTGCATCGATCCAGAGCAATCCGGGGGCTTGTCCCAATGCCCGGCCAACGCCGCGCCAGGTGGCAGCAGCAATCGAATGGTCGCCACCAAGGATCAATGGAAAGTCGCCGTCACCGACGACCTGGGCGCAGAGCGCGGCATGGTCGGCCAGCCACGGGCCCAATTCATCGGCCTGGCAAATTATCTGACCGAATGTTTCCCAGCACGTGTCGACTCCCGCCTCGGTCAGGCGCCGATCTAGACCGGCCGAGCGCAACGCTGCTGCCCCCAGCTCCGTCCCGCGAAACGGAGCGCCGGCGCTGATTGGTGCGCCGATACAACGGACGTTGCGTTTGGCAGAAAGGGGCATTTCTCGGTCTCCGACTCGCTGCTGCGGTGCACTGCCATTTTGAGGCAAAAACCAAGGGGCAACAAAAAACCCCGTGGGCTATGCAGCCGACGGGGTTTTATTAGACGCTAGGTGTTCAGCGCGGCAGTTCGGTCGAACCCATCAGGAAGGCGTCGACTTCGCGAGCTGCCTGACGACCTTCGCGGATCGCCCAAACGACCAGCGATTGGCCACGACGCACGTCACCGGCGGCATAGACGCCCTCAACGTTGGTCTTGTAGCAGCCTTCACCGTCGGTCGTTGCCTTGGCATTGTTGCGCGCATCCTTCTCGACGCCGAAGGCTTCGAGCAGGCTACCCACCGGGTTCACGAAGCCCATGGCCAGGAAAGCGGCATCGCACGGCAGTTCGAATTCGGAACCGGCGACTTCGGTCATCTTGCCGCCTGCCCATTCGACGCGCACAGCCTTGAGGGCCTTGACGTTGCCCTTGCCGTCCTCGATGAACTCCTTGGTCGCCACGGCGAATTCACGCACGGTGGAACCTTCCTTGTGCGAGGAAGAAGTACGCATCTTGAGCGGCCAGTACGGCCAGGTCAGCGGCTTGTCTTCCTGCTCCGGCGGGGCCGGCATCAGTTCAAACTGGGTCACCGAAGCGGCGCCATGACGGTAGCTGGTACCGACGCAGTCGGAGCCGGTATCGCCGCCACCGATGACGATGACGTGCTTGCCCTTGACGTTGATCGGGTTCTTGACGCCCTGCTGGACTTCCTTGTTCTGCGGAATCAGGAATTCCAGCGCAGCGTACACGCCCTTGAACTGACGACCCGGCACCGGCAGATCGCGCGGCACTTCGGAACCGGCGGCGAGGATCACCGCGTCGAAATCCTTCTTCAGCTGCTCGGCGGAAACGGTCTCGGTGGCATCGTTGTTGATGCCAGCCGGGATGTTCTTGTCGCCGACGATGACCTTGGTCTTGAAGACCACGCCTTCGGCTTCCATCTGCGCCACACGACGGTCGATCACCGACTTGTTCAGCTTGAAGTCGGGGATGCCGAAGCCGAGCAGACCGCCGATACGGCTGGACTTCTCGAACACGGTCACGTCATGGCCGACGCGTGCCAGTTGCTGGGCAGCAGCCATACCGGCCGGACCGGAACCGACGATGGCAACCTTCTTGCCCGTCTTGACGGCAGCCGGCTGCGGCACAACCCAACCCATTTCCCAGCCCTTGTCGATGATGAAATGCTCGATCGACTTGATGCCCACCGGCGCAGCATTGATGCCGAGGGTGCAGGCGGCTTCACAGGGAGCCGGACAGATGCGGCCGGTGAAATCCGGGAAGTTGTTGGTGGAGTGCAGCACATCCAGCGCCTGCTTCCAGTTGCCCTTGTAAACCAGATCGTTCCAGTCCGGAATGATGTTGTTCACCGGGCAGCCGTTGTTACAGAACGGAATGCCGCAGTCCATGCAGCGTGCGCCCTGGGTCTTGGCATCGTCGTCGTTCAGGGTGTGAACGAACTCCTTGTAATGCTTCAGGCGCTGTTCGACCGGCTCGTAGCCCTCTTCGAGGCGCTCGAACTCCATGAATCCAGTCGGCTTGCCCATTATGCGGCCTCCTTCTGTGCAGCAGCGGCCAGCTCGGTGAGCGCCCGCTTGTACTCATGCGGATAAACTTTGACGAACTTCTCGCGATAGGTTTCCCAATCGGCGAGAACCTTCTTGGCGATCTTGCTGCCGGTGTATTCGGCGTGACGGGTCACCAGCTCCTTGAGCTGGGTCTCGTCGGCCGTACCGCGGTGCATCGGCTCGTCGGTGGATTGGCGATTGGCCGGCAGAACCTTTTCCAGTGCCACTTGGGCAAGGTTGCAACGGTTCTTGAAGCTGCCGTCTTCGTCCAGCACGTAGGCGATACCGCCCGACATACCGGCGGCGAAGTTGCGGCCGGTCATGCCCAGCACCACGACCGTACCACCGGTCATGTATTCGCAACCGTGGTCGCCCACTCCTTCGACGACGGCCGTGCCGCCCGAGTTACGAACGCAGAAGCGCTCGCCACCAACGCCAGCGAAGAACGATTCACCATCGGTCGCACCGTACATGACGGTGTTGCCGCAAATGATGTTCTGCTGCGTGTCGCCGCGGAAATCAGCACTCGGCTTGATGATGATGCGACCGCCCGACAACCCCTTGCCGACGTAGTCGTTACCTTCGCCGGTCAGTTCAAGCGTCACACCCTTGGCCAGGAAAGCACCGAAGGCCTGGCCGGCGGTGCCGGTCAGCTTGACGTGGATGGTGTCGTCCGGCAGGCCGGCGTTACCGTAGCGACGGGCGACCTCGCCCGACAGCATGGTGCCGCAGGTGCGGTTGACGTTGATGATCTTGGTGTCGATCTGAACCTTCTGGCCCTTTTCCAGCGCCGGCTTGGCCTGCTCGATCAGCTTGTGGTCGAGTGCCTTGTCGAGACCGTGATCCTGGCCTTCGGTGTGCAGACGCGGCACTTCGGCCGGAACGTTCGGCTGATAGAAGATCTTGGAGAAATCCAGACCCTTGGCCTTCCAGTGTTCGATGCCGGCGCGCATGTCGAGCAGATCGGTGCGGCCGATCAGGTCGTCGAACTTGCGGATACCCAGCTGGGCCATCAGTTCGCGCGCTTCTTCGGCAACGAAGAAGAAGTAGTTTACGACGTGTTCCGGCTGGCCGGAGAAGCGCTTGCGCAGTTCCGGATCCTGGGTGGCGACGCCGACCGGGCAGGTGTTCAGATGGCACTTGCGCATCATGATGCAGCCTTCGACAACCAGCGGTGCGGTAGCGAAACCGAATTCATCGGCACCGAGCAGCGCGCCGATGACGACGTCGCGACCGGTCTTCATCTGACCGTCGACCTGGACACGGATACGAGAACGCAGGCGGTTCAGCACCAGGGTCTGCTGGGTTTCGGACAGGCCGAGTTCCCACGGCGTACCGGCGTGCTTGATCGACGACACCGGCGAAGCACCGGTACCGCCATCGAAGCCGGCGATCACGACGTGATCGGCCTTGGCCTTGGCAACACCGGCGGCAACCGTACCGACGCCGACTTCCGAGACCAGCTTGACCGAGATCGAAGCGGACGGATTGACGTTCTTCAGATCGTGGATCAGCTGGGCCAAGTCCTCGATGGAGTAAATGTCGTGGTGCGGCGGCGGCGAGATCAGGGTCACGCCAGGCACGGAGTGACGCAGCTTGCCAATGTATTCTGACACCTTCGTGCCCGGCAACTGACCGCCTTCACCCGGCTTCGCGCCTTGGGCCATCTTGATCTGAATCTGGTCGGAGTTGACCAGATACTCTGCGGTCACGCCGAAGCGGCCGGAAGCGACCTGCTTGATGGCGGAACGCAGCGAATCGCCATCCTTGAATTCGTAGTCGCGCTCGATGCGGGACGCACCGATCACCTCGGAGAGCTTCTGGCCTGCCTTGAGCGGCTGGAAGCGCTTGGCGTCTTCACCGCCTTCACCGGTATTCGACTTGCCGCCGATACGGTTCATGGCGATGGCCAGCGTGGTGTGCGCTTCGGTCGAGATCGAGCCGAGAGACATCGCACCGGTGGCAAAACGCTTGACGATTTCCTTGGCCGGCTCTACTTCTTCCAGCGGAATCGGTTGAGCGCCGAACTTGAATTCGAAGAGGCCGCGCAGGGTCAGGTGACGCTTGGTCTGATCGTTGATCAGCTTGGCGTATTCCTTGTAGGTTTCGTACTTGCCGGAACGGGTCGAGTGCTGCAGCTTGGCGATGGAGTCCGGGGTCCACATGTGCTCTTCGCCACGGATGCGGAAAGCGTATTCGCCACCGGCATCCAGCATGGAGGTCAGCACGGGGTCGGCCGAGAAGGCTTCCTTGTGCAGGCGAATCGACTCTTCGGCCACTTCGAACACGCCGATACCTTCGACGTTGGACGGCGTGCCGGTGAAGTACTTCTCGACGAAGTCCTTCTTCAGGCCAATCGCTTCGAAAATCTGCGCGCCGGTGTAGGACATGTAGGTCGAAATGCCCATCTTGGACATGACCTTGCACAAACCCTTGCCGATCGCCTTGATGAAGTTCTTGGTGAACTTCTCGGCCTTCTCGGCATCGCCCTTGGCCAGGCTCTCGATGGTTTCGAGGGCGAGGTAGGGATGCACGGCTTCCGCGCCAAAACCGCCGAGCAGCGCAAAGTGATGGACTTCGCGGGCCGAACCGGTTTCGACCACCAGACCGGTCGAAGTGCGCAAGCCCTTCTTGACCAGATGCTGGTGAATGGTCGAGGTCGCCAGCAGCGCCGGAATGGCGACGTGCTCGGCATCGACCTTGCGGTCGGAAACGATCAGGATGTTGGCGCCGGAGCGAACCGCATCTTCGGCGTCCGCAGCCAGCGAAGCCAGACGGGCTTCAATGCCTTCCTTGCCCCACTTCACCGGATAGCAGATATCCAGCTCGAAGGAGCGGAACTTGCCGGAAGTGTATTGCTCGATGTTGCGCAGCTTCTCGATGTCCGAGAAAGACAGCACCGGCTGGGACACTTCAAGACGGATCGGCGGATTGATGTCGTTGGTGTTCAGCAGGTTCGGTTTCGGACCGATGAACGACACCAGCGACATGACCAGTTCTTCGCGGATCGGGTCGATCGGCGGATTGGTCACCTGCGCGAACAACTGCTTGAAGTAGGTGTAGAGCGTCTTGTTCTTCTTCGACAGCACCGGCAAAGCGGAATCGGTACCCATCGAACCGGTGGCTTCCTCGCCGCTCTGGACCATCGGCTCCAGGATGACCTTGATGTCTTCCTGGGTGTAGCCGAAGGCCTGTTGGCGATCGAGCATGGAGGTTGCCGCTTCGGCAGCCGGTTGAACGCCGTTGCAAGGCACTTCGTCGAGCTTAATGCGGATCTTCTCGATCCACTCGCGATACGGCTTGGCGTTCGCCAGCGAATCCTTCAATTCCTTGTCATCGATGATGCGCCCCTGTTCCATATCGATCAGGAACATCTTGCCCGGCTGCAGGCGCCACTTCTTGACGATCTTCTTTTCCGGAATCGGCAACACGCCCGACTCGGAGGCCATGACAACCATGTCGTCGTCGGTCACCAGATAACGGGCCGGACGCAGACCGTTACGGTCCAGCGTCGCACCGATCTGACGGCCATCGGTAAAGGCCACGGCGGCAGGACCGTCCCACGGCTCCATCATCGCAGCATGGTATTCGTAGAAAGCGCGACGGTTCTCGTCCATCAATGTGTGCTTTTCCCAGGCTTCCGGGATCATCAGCATCACAGCCTGCGCCAGCGAGTAGCCGCCGCCCATGACCAGCAGTTCGAGCGCATTGTCGAAGGCGGCAGAGTCGGATTGACCCGGATAGTGTAGCGGCCAGACCTTGTCCAGATCCTTGCCGAGGATGGGAGAAGAGATTGCCTGTTCGCGCGCCTTGAACCAGTTCACGTTGCCACGCACGGTGTTGATTTCACCGTTGTGGGCGATATAGCGGAACGGGTGGGCCAGATCCCAGGTCGGGAAGGTATTGGTCGAGAAACGCTGGTGCACCAGGGCAAGTGCGGACACCGTGCGCTTGTCTTGGAGATCCAGATAGTAAACACCAACCTGATCGGCCAGCAGCAAGCCCTTGTAGTTGACGGTGCGCGCCGAGAAGGACGGCACATAGAATTCCTGGCCGTGCTTCAGCTTCAGCGACTTGATGGCATTGGCGGCGCGACGACGAATGATATATAGCTTGCGTTCCAGCGCATCGGTCACGAACACATCGGGTCCGCGACCGACGAAGACCTGACGGATCACCGGCTCTTTAGCGCGAACAGTCGGCGACATCGGCATTTCGCGGTTGACCGGGACATCGCGCCAACCCAGCAACACTTGGCCTTCAGCCTTGATTGAGCGTTCGATTTCTTCGACGCAAGCGTGGCGGGAGGCACCTTCCTGCGGCAGGAAGACCATACCAACGCCGTACTCGCCAGCCGGCGGCAAATCCACACCCTGCTTGGCCATTTCCTCGCGGTAGAACTGGTCTGGGATCTGAATCAGGATACCGGCACCGTCACCCTGCAATGGATCCGCACCGACCGCACCACGGTGGTCGATATTTTTGAGGATCAACAAACCTTGCTCGACGATACTGTGGCTCTTCTGGCCCTTCACATGGGCAACAAAGCCCACACCGCAAGCGTCGTGCTCGTTGGCTGGGTCGTACAAACCCTGCCGTTCAGGTACTGCCGGTTCCATCACACGCATTCCTTCAAAGTACTTGGCCCCTGCAACATGGCCAATGATGAAAAAAGCCGAACGTCATATTTGACGCGTCGGCCTGTACGAAAATTAGAGGCAACCGTTGAATATACTGGAAAACCCCTATCGATTCAAGATGCTGCGATGCACCAAGCGGGGGTCAAATACTCCCCGTTTCGGTGCAACGAGCCTCGATCGCGAGGACAATTTGCTCCTCTGTCGCCACGTCCGTCAGCACTGCTTCGCCGATCTTGCGCAGCAGCACAAGGCGCAATTTTCCACCCTCAACCTTCTTGTCATGCCTCATCAATTCGAGATATCGGGCAGCTCCCATTTTGGGCGCGTGTATCGGTAGACCTGCGCGTCGGAATAGGGCTTCCACACGCTGTATATCGTCACCAGAGAGCCAACCCAAAATTCTCGACAGTTCGGTAGCAATAAGCGTTCCTGCCGCCACCGCTTCGCCATGTAGCCAAACACCATAGCCGAGTCCGGTTTCAATGGCATGACCAAAGGTATGCCCAAGGTTGAGCAAGGCACGCTCGCCCTTTTCCCGCTCATCCGCAGCAACCACTTCAGCCTTGTTCTCACAAGAGCGTTTCACGGCATACGCCAGAGCCTCACGATCCCGCTCCAGCAAACGTTCCATATTGGCCTCTAGCCAGTCAAAAAACGACAGATCGCGAATCAGACCGTATTTAATAACCTCCGCCACACCTGCTTTCAATTCACGATCCGGCAAGGTATCCAGGGTCGCAATATCGGCGAGCACCAACTTCGGCTGATAGAACGCACCAATCATGTTTTTTCCCAGCGGATGATTGATTGCAGTCTTACCACCAACCGACGAATCAACTTGGGCAAGCAATGTGGTGGGTACTTGAATGAAAGGCATACCGCGCTGATAGCAAGCCGCGGCGAATCCGCCCATATCGCCAATTACTCCGCCCCCGAGAGCAATCAGCGTCGTACTCCGCTCACATTGATTGGAGAGCAAAGCATCAAAGATCAGATTCAGGGTCTCAAAGGTTTTATATGCCTCACCATCAGGCAGGACAACCTCAATGACCTCAACACCCAGCGCCATCAACCCTCGGACAACGTCGGACATATACAACGGCGCGATAGTCGTATTCGACACGAGTACCACTTTTTTATGCCTGACGTAAGGCAGAATACGCTCAATTTGCGCCAAAATTCCCACACCGATGTCTATCGGATAAGAGCGGTCTCCCAAAGAGACATACAACTCGTGCATTAGTCCTTGCTGCATTTCTGGTCGAATTCTTTCAAGATTACTTGAAGCACACCGGAAGCCACCAAATGCCCGGTCTCCAGCACCAAATCTGCCGCGTCCCTGTACAAAGGGTCACGCTGCTCGTACAAACTCTTCAATTCTTCTAAGGGGTTGTCTACTTGAAGCAATGGGCGTCCTTTGTCGTGGCGCGTTCTCTCGAAAAGCAACCGTGGCGGGACATTGAGATAGACAACCCAACCGGTTGCCTTAAGCCTCTCTCGATTTTCTGAAGACAGCACAACCCCACCGCCGGTAGCCATAACTATTCCGCTTTGAGCAGTCAGCTCATGAATTGTGGCTATCTCCCTACGACGAAAGCCAGCCTCCCCCTCAATTTCAAATATCGTTGGGATAGGCACCCCGGTTCGTTCCACGATTTCGTGATCGGAGTCGAAAAATGGCCGGGATAAGCGTTTGGCCAGTTGACGACCAACGGTTGTCTTCCCGGCCCCCATTAGGCCAACCAAATAGATGTTCATCTGCTCACTCACCGCTGTAAGTATAACTTAACGGAGCCTGGCAAAAAAAAGGCCGGCTATGCCGGCCTCATTTAGTGTATTGATTTCAATCGAATCGCATTTTATCGGAAATGATTCTCGGGGTAATAAACACTAACAACTCGCGCCGCTCACCAGTATCGTTCTTATATTTGAAAAGCGCTCCCAATACCGGGATATCCCCCAAAAGCGGAACCTTCTCTACTGAATTCTGCGAATCGGTGACAAAGACCCCGCCAATCACTACGGTCCCCCCGTTTTCTACAACCACGTTTGTTTCTACAACGGAACTTTTAATGGGAGGATTACCCAATACCGCCTTGGTCCAGTCAGCCTCTTCCTTTTTAACCACCAACGCCATCCTCACGGTACCCTCAGGAGTGATTTGGGGTGTAGCTTCCAGCGATAATTTTGCAGGCTTAAAACTCACAGTCTGAGTAGTAGTACCGCCCGAGCTTTGCGTCGTCACGTAAGGTATCTCGGTACCATCTTCGATTTTAGCTTTTACGTTATTTGCAGTTATAACTCGAGGGCTGGATATTATTTTCCCAATGCCATCGGACTCCAATGCAGCCAACTCAAGATTTAGAATCCGAGTCAACGATGAATTAAACAACGAAACAGCTAATCGCCCGCCCTCCGATGTATAAGACGGAAGATTCACGCCTGCGGTATTACTAGCGGATTGTCCGCCAGAAGAATAAACACCGCCGCCAAGATTCATGCCACCCAAGCCTATCCCAACAGATTTCGAATTAAGAAAATTCAATTTCACGCCTAAGCTACGATTGAAACTATCTTTCGCCTCGACAACTCTAGCCTCGATCAAGACCTGACGCGCACCAATATCTATTGCTCGAATGAACGAGCGTATTTCCTCAAGCTTTGCGGGTATATCATTTACGAATAGGAGATTGGACTGTGGATCCGCGACAGCACTTCCTCTCTTGCTTAGAATTCTCTGCGCTGCCATGTTAGCAGTTGCACCGGGCGGGACAGCAGCAGATGCTGCGCCTTGACCACTGGAAATTGGCAGGCCCATCAATAAACGTGAAACATCCTGGGCTTTCTGGTAGTTCAGTTGAAACTGCTCGAGTTTTAATGGCTCCAGTTCGCTAATTTGTTGCTTGGACTCAAAATCCAATTTTTCTCTGGTAGCTATTTCATCTCTTGGTGCGATAAGAATAATATTGCCCTTCTTTCGCATATCCAAGCCCTTTTGCTGGAAAATTATGTCTATAACCTGATCCGCTGGAACATCCTTCAAAACCAGAGTCGTCGTTCCAGTTACAGTTTCGCTAATTACCGCATTAAGCCCCAATTCCTCAGCCATCAATCGGAGGAGTGCTCTTACGTCACCATTCTGATAGTTGATACTTACCTTAGGACCTTGATAGCCAACCTTACTACCCTGCACCAGCTTATTCGGATCCTCTACTACTCGTTTTACCTCTACAACAAACTGATTCTCACTTTGATATGCGTTATGCTCCCAAAGACCCTTTGGCGCGATTACCATACGCCCAGAATCACCAATGAGTTTTGTTTCTACAGTTGAAACGGGAGTAGCAAAGTCGTTTACGTCAAGCTTGCGACGCAGATGTTCTGGAATTTCAGTTTTCTGAAAATCTACAACTAGATTACCTCCTTGCTGGCGAATATCTATGGCCGAGCCGGCATCACTCAACTCCACAATTACTCGGCCTTCACCATCTTTCCCGCGTCGGAACATCACATCTCTAATTGCATGCTTCCTACCAACCAAGCTTTCTTCAGCAAATCTTGTCGCACCGGCTTGAGTAGATTTTTCTGAAAGCTGTGCGATTGGCGTTAACGTGACATACAGTACTCGCCCTTCCAAACGGGTGTCGTAGTTCATTTTCTTACTCAGGTTCACTACAAGCCTCGTTCGATCGGAAACCTGTACGATATTGAAACTACGCAAATCACCTTCGTTAAGAACCTGGGTATTTTTTCCTACTCCATTGGATACTCCGGGAAAATCGAACGCGATTTTTGGGGGATTAGCCACGCTAAAGCTAGCAGGAACAGACAGCAATTCGTTCTTAAGGTCTATTTTTATTGCGATATCATTCCCTTGGCGGGCAACATTTATCGCCTCAATAGAATTTCCAATTTCACTAGGCGCGGCGAAAGCTGCAGCGGCAAATAACCAACCACACAAGACACTAAACCTATTAATTAAACTCATTTCTTGCCACCCTCCTTGCTCTGCAGATACAGCGAACTATTTCGTTCAGACCAATCACCCGCAGAATCCTCAATCAACTCGCGTAACTGCACTTCGGTCTCTGTAATCTTAGTAACAATACCAAAATCTAACCCAAGGTATTCGCCTACCCGGACTTGTTTGACTTTATCGGCCACCTGTATCACAGCCATCGGCGAGCGGTTCACGTTCAGGTAACCAATCATCTTCAAAGACTCAAGGGGATATTTCTCCAAGAAGCTATTTCTCAACTCCCTAGCTTCAAAATCTGGCCTAAACCCACCGCCCGCTCCATTCTTTTTATATTTTGAATCTGGCTCAATCTTTGATGACCTGAAAGGATCTTGCATCCCTTCAACTTCATACGGCACCGCCTCATACGGTTTGACCTCAGGTAACTTAGGAATTCCTCCTCTTAGGTCTTTCGTATTATCAGCCATCCAGTTCTTTAAATCCTGATGCTCATCAGCAGAACATCCAGCCAATAAAATAACTATGCCGAGCAAAAGGTACCTAATCATTTTTTGGCCCCTTGCGAAGTCTTTTTCTGCTTTGCCACCTCGGTTTCGTCCAAATATCGAAATGTCTTAGTTGTCGCATCTAAAACCAAGCCACCTTCTTTTCCGGGGGTCACAGAAATATTATTCAATGTAACAATGCGAGGTAATTTTGCTATATCTGCCGCGAAGGCACCGAAGTCATGATACGACCCATTAATCTTTATGGAAATTGGCAGTTCCGCATAAAAATCCTTTACTTGCTCTTGAGCTGGCTTGAATAATTCAAATTGCAACCCCCTCCCCAAGCCAGCTTGATTAACTTCAATCAGCAACGCCTCAATTTCGGACTTATTAGGCAACTGCTTCAAAAGTGCACCAAACGACCGATCGATTTCTGCAAGCTGCTGGATATATAGATCCAAATTTACCGCTTGCCGCTTTTTTTCGAGATATTGTTGCTTTAACGAATCCTCTTCCCGTTGCTTAGCATCAAGCACAGAAAGCTGGTCACTCCAAAAAAACCACCAGCTTGCAGCCAGAATAATAAAAAATAATCCTATGAGCACTGCCACCCTCGGCATGAGCGGCCAAGCACCCGGGTCATTTGGATTCAGATACTTGAAATCGTTCGCAATCTTTTGAAAGTCAATCTGACGAATGCTTGGCTTTGTCATTTTTTCCCCCCATCTTCATTCTGAACTCTAGTCAGGAAAAAATCCAAAGTAAATTCATTCACTCGCCGTCCATTCACGAGCGCAGCCTTACTCTCAATTAATTGCGGCCGCTCCAGCCACGAAGAGTCGTCTATATTACGCATCAGCGACGATATCCGCGCATTTGATTGGGCATAACCAGTTACATTGACCTTTAAGCCATCTTGTTTGAGGGATTTCAAATACACCCCATCTGGCACCTGTTTAACCAACTCACTCAACAAATAAACGGTTTCACCACGATCACGCTGAAGATTTTCGATCACCTGCTTCCGCGCAAGCAAGGCTTGTGTCTGCTCTTTTAATCGCTTTATTTGATCAAGTTGCTTATCAAGAATTGCCAACTCTTTTTTTAAAAAATCATTTTTATTTTCTTGGCTAGCGATTGCACCATCAATCATCGAATAAACAAGAAACGCGACAGCGCAAGCCAGCACAGTCACCAACCCGGCCAGAAGATAAAACTGCTCTCTTTTAGTTTTCTTTGCCTCTTCTCTATGGGGCAGGAGATTAATACGAATCATGATGGGTCAAACCTCCGCATCGCTAGCCCACAGGCCACCATTAGCGAGGACGAATCGGCCAAAAGGCTTTTTGCACGCACACGATCCGACAGGACCATATTTGCAAACGGATTAGCCACAAGGGTATTCACTTGGGTGCGAGTAGCCACAACTTCGTCGACACCTGGAATCACCGCACATCCACCAGCGAGAATGATGTGATCCACTTGGTTATATTGTGTTGATGTGAAGAAGAATTGCAGAGCCCGCGAAACTTCAAGAGCCAAGTTCTCCATGAACGGATTCAAGAGTTCGACCTCATACCCTTCCGGCAGATTGCCAGCTCGTTTTGCGGCCTCCGCCTCTTCGAAACTCATTCCGTAGTGCCGTGCAATATCCTGTGTCAGTTGGCTACCACCGAATGCCTGTTCGCGAACATAGACCTGCTGGCCATTGCGCATCACTGTCAGATTCATGACATTGGCGCCGGCATCGATCAACGCGACCGTCTGGTCTTTGCCAGATTCCGGAAGCTGACGCTCGATCAGCTCAAATGCAGACAGCGCAGCGAAGGACTCGACATCAATAACGACAGCTTTCAGTCCCGCCGCATCGGCCACAGCGACACGATCTTCGACTCGCTCTTTCTTGGAGGCAGCAATCAAGACTTCGAGTTCATCCGGCACAGCAGGGGCTGGACCGATCACTTGATAGTCGAGGTTAACTTCGTCAATCGCAAACGGAATGTACTGGTTCGCCTCAGATTCAACCTGAGCTTCCAGTTCATCATCCCGCAGACCTGCAGGCACGATAATCTTTTTGGTGATCACCGCGGATGCCGGCAGGGCCATGGCGACGTTGCGAGTCGAAGTGCCCATACGCTTCCAGGCTTTCTTCACGCAATCGACGACGCCATCGAGATTGGCAATATTTCCATCGGAAACCGCATCCTTGGGCAACACCTCAATGGTGTAGCGCTCAACGCGATAGCCGTCCTTCCCATTAGCGGTCAGTTCTACCATCTTGACAGCGGAAGAACTGATGTCCAACCCAAAGAGGGAACGCGCCTTGGGATTTAACAACGCTGAGATATCGAAGCCCACCAGACCCCCAAAAAGTCCTTACGGAATGCGAAGTTACAAAAAAATTCAATAATTCACTTCAGATGCTAGCAACAACCATTAGGCATGTAAAGCACTTTCACGGCGCCATTGGGCGCCAGCGTATAATCCGCGCAACTCATTATTTCGGGTAAGCCGTCGTGCCCAAACTCCCCTTAGCCCTGCGCCTTTTCCTAATCCCATTCGCTTTATTGCTGGGTCTAGTCGCGATTGGGATCGCCATCGCGGCGATTGTTCTCGTACTGGCCTACCCCAACTTGCCCTCCCTTGAAGTTCTGACCGACTATCGCCCGAAGATTCCGCTGCGCATCTACACCGCCGACGGGTTCCTTATTGGCGAGTTCGGCGAAGAGCGGCGAGCCGTCGTCGGCTTCAACGAAGTCCCCGACGTCATGAAGCACGCAATTCTCTCCGCCGAAGACGATCGCTTCTACCAGCACGGCGGTATCGACTACGCCGGCATCGTGCGTGCTGCGGCGACCAACTTCATTGGCGGCGGCAAGCGTCAGGGTGCTTCGACCATCACCCAGCAGGTAGCGCGCAACTTCTTCCTGACTGGCGAAAAGACCTACACCCGCAAGCTCTATGAGGCATTGCTCTCTTTCAAGATCGAAAGCAACCTGACGAAAGACCAGATTTTCGAGCTGTATATCAATCAGATATTCCTCGGCCAACGGGCCTATGGCTTTGCGGCAGCAGCGCAGATTTATTTCGGCAAGCCGCTGAAGGATATTTCCATTGCCGAAGCTGCAATGCTGGCTGGCTTGCCGAAGGCTCCGTCGGCTTACAACCCGATTGTCAATCCGAAACGCGCCAAGATCCGCCAGCAGTATGTCTTGCGCCGCATGCACGAGCTTCGTTACATCAATGACGCGCAATACGAGGCCGCATTGAAGGAACCGCTGGTGGTAAAACGCGAGTTGTCGGATTACCCGGTGCACGCCGAGTTTGTCGCCGAAATGGCTCGCCAGATTGCTGCCGAGCGTTTTCCGGAGGACGTTTACTCGCGTGGCATGAAGGTCTATACGACGCTGATCAAGGCGGAACAGGAAGCCGCCTATCTCAGCCTGCGCAAAGGGGTGATGGATTATGACCGGCGCCATGGTTATCGCGGGGCCGAGTCCTTCGTCGACTTGAAAGACGTGAAGTCGGACCAGGACGAAGCAATCGACGAAATCCTTCAGGAGATTTCCGATGCCGGCGATCTGCTTCCCGGCTTGGTTCTGGCGGCCGATCCAAAGCAATTGAAGGTCTACCGCAAAGGCGGAGAACTGCTGACCCTCACCGGTGACGCCATCAAGTTCGCCGCCAAGATGTTGGACGACAAGGCACCGCCCAACAAGCGCCTGCGCCGTGGCGCCATCGTCCGCCTGCAGAAGGATGACAAAGGGACTTGGCAGATCAGTCAGCTCCCAGAGGTCGAGTCGGCTTTTGTTGCCGTCAGCCCACAGGATGGCTCAATTCGCGCCTTGGTCGGCGGCTTCGACTTCAATCGCAACAAGTTCAACCACGCGACCCAGGCTTGGCGCCAACCGGGCTCGAGCTTCAAGCCCTTCATTTACTCGGCTTCGCTGGAAAAGGGCTACAGCCCGAACAGTGTGATCGCAGATGAGCCGATCATCATTCCAGCCAGCCAAACCGGTTCGCAGGCTTGGGAGCCACATAACTACGACGGCAAGTACGAAGGTCCGATGAAAATGCGGACTGCCCTGGCCAAATCGAAGAACATGGTATCGATCCGCATCCTGCAGTCGATCGGCACCCAATACGCACAAGACTACGCCTCGCGTTTCGGCTTCGATGCCGAAAAGCACCCGCCCTACCTGACCATGGCGCTGGGCGCCGGTTCGGTCACGCCCTGGCAGATGGTTACCGCCTACTCCGTGTTCGCCAACGGCGGCTATCGTATCAATCCGTATGTCGTACGCGAAATCCGCGACGAGAAGAATCAGGTTCTGGCCAAGGCAGCCGAAGTGCAGGCCGGGGACGAATCGATCCGCGCCATTGATCCACGCAACGCCTTCATGATGGACGCCATGCTGCGTGACGTCACCGTTTACGGGACTGCCGCCAAGGCCTCCGTCGCATTGAAACGCCAGGATCTGGCTGGCAAGACTGGCACCACCAACGAGTACGTCGATGCGTGGTTCTGCGGCTATCAGATGACTGTTGTCGGCTGTGCTTGGGTTGGCTTCGATCAGCCGAAGAAATTGGGCAACAGCGAAACTGGCGGCGTCGCCGCCTTGCCGATCTGGATCGGATACATGTCACGCGCGCTCAAGGACGTGCCGGTACAAACTCCAAGTGCGCCGGAAGGCCTGATCGCTGTCGGCGAAGGTCGCGAACGCAGCTATATCTACGCGGAAAACGCCAAGGAAAAGTCGGAGGAGGAAACCGACTCGACCCCGCTACCCAAGCCTGACCTGAGCAGTCCGCCGAGCGACTGATCAGCGCAAATCAACGGGCTCGCCGGCCTGCTGGCTGGCGAGCACCGAGAGCTTTTCCAGCAATTCGGTATTGTCGCGGGTATCGCGCCAAGCGCCACCATCCCAGCGAAAATGAAAGCCGCCGGCACGCGCCGCGACCCAGATTTCCTTGGCCACGCCGTGGCGATTGACGATGATCTTGCTGCCGTCGTCAAACTCGATTTCCAGCACGCCGCCCGCACCCAATTCGAAGTCGATATCGGCCTCAGCAGACTCAGCTGCGGCCTCCAGCGCTGCCTCGATACGCGCCAGCATGGCGTCGGCTTCCCGGTTGAAATCCTTGTCATCCATGGTGTGCTACCATCCCGCTCTTTCCCGACAGCGCCCAGACATGTCCAGAATCGCCGCCGTCATGATCATCCTGAGCCTTGCCGCCTGCGGCATGAAAGGCCCGCTTGTCCTGCCACCGGGCCCGGCCAAGGAACCGCTGCTCGGCAACCCGAAACCCAACGTTCCCGCCAAGAAACAACCCGCGCAAACCGGCGCGGATGTTAGCACGGACACCCCGACCCAGAAGCCATGAGTTCCTTTAGCCTGAAGAACGGCGTGCTGCACGCCGAAAACGTCGCCCTGACTACCATCGCCGAACATTTCGGCACGCCCGCCTACGTCTATTCCCGCGCTGCGCTGACTGCCTCGCTGAAGGAATTCCAGGACGTGCTCGGCGCGCATCCGGCGGGCAGCGGCGCGCTGGTCTGCTACGCCGTCAAGGCCAACTCGAACCTGGCCGTGCTCAACGTCTTTGCTCGCATGGGCGCCGGTTTCGACATCGTTTCCGGCGGCGAGTTGCAGCGTGTGCTGGCGGCTGGCGCCGATCCGAAAAAGGTTGTGTTCTCCGGCGTCGGCAAGACGGCGGCTGAAATGAAGCTGGCGCTCGACGAGGGCATCTTCTGCTTCAACATCGAGTCCGCCCCCGAACTGGAACGCCTGAACGAAGTCGCCGGCCAATGCGGCAAAAAGGCATCGATCAGCTTCCGGGTGAATCCGAATGTCGATCCGAAGACCCACCCGTACATCTCGACCGGACTCAAGGAAGCCAAGTTCGGCGTTGCCTACGAGCAAGCGCTCGACCTCTACCGCCGCGCCGCCAAGCTGCCCAACATCGCGGTCGCCGGCATCGACTGCCACATCGGCTCGCAGCTACTCGACCCTTCGCCCTTCGTCGAGGCGCTCGAGCGCATCCTCGCCCTGATCGACCAGCTGGCGTCCGAAGGGATCAAGCTGCATCACATCGACCTCGGTGGCGGCCTCGGCATCAAGTACAAGGCCGAACAAGTCCAACCGACCGTTGCCTCCTACCTCAACCCGCTGCTCGACAAACTGCAGGGGCGCGGCTTGCAGGTGGTACTGGAACCGGGTCGTCGCCTGGTCGGCAATGCCGGCCTGCTGCTGACCCAGGTCGAATTCCTGAAGGAAGGCGAGGGCAAGAACTTCGCCATCATCGACGCTGCCATGAACGACCTGATGCGTCCGGCGCTCTACGAAGCCTGGCACGACATCGAACCGGTCGTGCCGCGTGCCGGTGCAACGCGCGACTACGATGTGGTCGGCCCGGTTTGCGAAACCGGCGACTTTCTCGGCCAGGCCCGCCCGCTCAACGTGCAGCCGGGCGACCTGCTGGCAGTGATGTCGGCTGGCGCCTACGGAATGGCCATGGCCTCCAACTACAACACCCGCCCACGCGCCGTCGAAGTGATGGTCGATGGCGATCAGGTCTTCGTCATTCGCCAGCGCGAAACCGTCGAACAACTCTACGCCGGCGAGACGATCCTTCCGCAGTGAGCGGTATTCGCATCGACAAGTGGCTATGGGCCGCGCGTTTCTTCAAAACGCGCAGCTTGGCCACGGATGCGGTTAGCGGCGGCAAGATCAAACTGAACGGCGCTGCGACCAAGCCGGCGCGTGACGTGAAGGCGGGTGACCGGCTGGAAATTTTCAACGGCGAGACGCGTTGGGAAGTTGTCATTCAGGCACTCTCCGAGAAACGTGGCCCGGCTACCGAGGCGCGCCAGCTTTACGAAGAAACGGCCGAGAGCATCGCGGCCCGCGAAGCCGAGCAGATGCGGCGCAAATTCACGCAGGAGCCGGCCGGCGCCATCCACGGCCGCCCGACCAAGCGCGACCGTCGCCGCCTCGACCGTTTTGGCGAATAAACGCACACTCGCAGCCCACTGCTGCGGTGCACGGCCCAAAACGGGCAAAAATCAGAGAACCAGCGCCAGGGCCAGCGGCAGGAAAAACAACGCCGCCAGGTTGCCAATCAGCACGATGGACGCGACCCGCTGCGGTTCCTGCTTGTAGCGCTCGGCAAACAGGAAGTTGAGCACCGCCGGCGGCAGCGCACCGAACACCAGCAACATCGCCGCATCGCGCCCCTGCAAGCCAAGCAACTGGATCACGCCATAGGCGATGGCCATGCCAGCCAGCGGCCGCAGCACCGCTGCACCGACTGGCACTTTCCAGTCACGGAAGGAGACATCGGTCATGCGCACACCGAGCGAGAAGAGCAGCAGCGGCACCGAGACGTCACCCAGCATCTTGATGGCGATGACCAACGGTTGCCAGATCGGCAGCTTGAAGATCGCGACCAGCAAACCGGCAATCGCCGCCGCTACGACCGGCACGCGCCACAGGGTGAGCAGGCGGGCATGTGGGTCGAGCAGGCGGGCGCCGAAGGAGAAATGTAGCGTGTTCTCGACCATGAACAGGATCACCGCCGCCGACAGTGCGTTTTCGCCCCAGGCCAGCACCGCCAACGGCAGGCCGATATTGCCGGAGTTGTTGAACAGCATCGGCGGCACCAGCGTTTTCGGCTGGATGCCGAGCAGGCGGGAAAGCGGCCAGGCCAGCAGACCACAGGTGGCGAGCACGATGAAGCCACCCAGCGCCAAGGGCGCATAGGCCGCCAGATCGAAGGACTTGCCGGCCATCGCGGCAAACACCAACGCCGGGACAAAGACATCCATGTTCAGCCGGTTGGCCACCGCCATTTCCGGCTTGTGCTTGCGGCCATAGAAATAGCCGGCAGCGACGATACCGAAGATCGGGAACAGGATCGCCAACAGGCGGAAGGTCAGGCTTTGCTCGTCCAAGGGCAGCGCTCGATTGGCAAAAACGGAAGAGGGATTGTCCGGGCAGGCACACTGCCCGCCCAGTAGGGAATGCCCCTAGCGCTTACAACACGTAGCGTGACAGATCCTCGTCGGCCGCCACTTCGCCGAGTTTCTGGTTGACGTAGGCAGCATTGACGACAACCTTGTCCAGCCCGATTTTGCCAGCCTCGAAGGAAACCTCCTCAAGCAGCTTTTCCATCACGGTATGCAGACGACGGGCACCAATGTTCTCGGTCTTCTCGTTCACCTGGAAGGCGATCTCGGCCATGCGGCGGATACCATCATCGGTGAAATCGAGGTGCACGCCTTCCGTCGCCAGCAGCGCCTGGTATTGCTTGGTCAGGCAGGCATCGGTCTGGGTCAGGATGCATTCGAAATCCGCCACCGACAACGAATCCAGCTCAACGCGGATGGGGAAGCGGCCCTGCAACTCGGGAATCAGGTCGGACGGCTTCGACAGGTGAAAAGCCCCGGAGGCAATGAACAGGATGTGGTCGGTCTTGATCATGCCGTACTTGGTCGATACCGTCGTGCCCTCGACCAGCGGCAACAGGTCGCGCTGAACGCCCTGGCGCGACACGTCGGCGCCCTGCATTTCGGAACGGCTGGCGATCTTGTCCAGTTCATCGAGGAAAACGATGCCGTTCTGTTCGACGGCCTTCACCGCCTCCAGCTTGACGTCTTCGTCATTGACCAGCTTGGCGGCCTCCTCATCGGTCAGCTGCTTGAGCGCCTCGGGAATCTTCATCTTGCGCGACTTCTTCTTGCCACCGCCCATGTTCTGGAAGATGCCCTGAATCTGCTGGGTCAGCTCCTCCATGCCCGGCGGCGCAAAGATTTCCGCCTGCATGGCCGGCATGGCGACTTCGATGTCGATTTCCTTGTCGTCCAGCTCGCCTTCGCGCAGCTTCTTGCGGAATTTCTGCCGCGTCGCACTCTCTGCTGCGGTGGACTCGCTGTTTTCGGCAAAAAAGCCGGGACTGCGGGCCGGCGGCAGCAACACGTCGAGAATGCGCTCCTCGGCTGCGTCTTCGGCGCGGGCGCGCATGGACTTCATCGCCCGTTCGCGGTGCGACTTGATGGCCATCTCGACCAGATCGCGGATGATGGTCTCGACATCGCGCCCGACGTAGCCCACCTCTGTGAACTTTGTCGCCTCGATCTTGATGAATGGTGCATTGGCCAGCCGAGCCAGACGGCGCGCGATTTCGGTCTTGCCGACGCCGGTCGGCCCGATCATCAGGATGTTCTTCGGCGTGATTTCCTGGCGCAACGGCTCGGCCACCTGGGCACGCCGCCAACGGTTGCGCAGCGCGATGGCCACGGCCTTCTTGGCGTTCTGCTGGCCGACGATGTGCTTGTCGAGCTCGGAAACGATCTCTTTCGGCGTCATCTGGGTCATTCCAGCGTCTCCAGCGTGAAGTTGCGGTTGGTGTAGATGCACAGGTCACCGGCGATCTCCAGCGACTTGGTGACGATCTCCAGCGGCGGCAGCTCAGTATTTTCCAGCAAGGCGCGCGCCGCGCTCTGGGCGTAGGCGCCGCCGGAGCCGATGGCGACAATCCCATGTTCCGGTTCCAGCACATCGCCGTTGCCGGTGATCACCAGCGACGATTCACGATCCGCCACCGACAGCATGGCTTCCAGCCGGCGCAAAGCACGATCCGAACGCCAGTCCTTGGCCAGTTCGACCGCCGAACGCACCAGATTGCCCTGATGCTTCTCCAGTTTGGCCTCGAAGCGCTCGAACAAGGTGAATGCATCCGCCGTACCGCCGGCAAAGCCGGCCAGGATACGACCCTGGTACAAGCGGCGAACCTTCTTCGCGGTCGCCTTGATGACGATATTGCCCAGCGTCACCTGTCCGTCACCGCCCATGGCAACGGCGTTGCCCCGGCGCACCGACAGGATCGTCGTGCCGTGATATTGCTCCATGTGAATTCCTGACTTAAGACTTGGGAACGATGATGCGCGCCTGCTTGTTGAGACCGACGACGGCCATCAACTCGGCGACGAGGTGGTTCGGGCTGCGGATGATGACATCCTTGCCCTGCGCCTTGACCGGCGCGATGCGATTGACCAGCTGGCCGGCCGAGAAGAAATCGACCCGATTGACCTTGGAGAAATCGAGGATGGGGTGCTCGTGCATCTCCAGAACAGCCGCCAGATCGTCGAAGCGCTGATTCTTCAGATCGCCGCACAGGAAGTGCGCATCGTCCACATCGGGAACCGGTAGCGGCACCTTAGGCACGGCATTGGCCGGCGGCGTTTCCCAGGAAGGCGGTGAGAGTTCGAAGGTCACCGCGTAATCGACGGCGCGCTCCTCGAAGGCATCCTGCGTGCCATGGCGCTGCAGCAATTCGAGCAGCAGGCGCCATGACGGCTCGTGCGCTGCATCGCCGGCCACCAAGCGTTCGTTCGTGCGGGCCAGGAAGGCATCGACGTTCTGCATGGAGAGCGGCAGCTTCTTGCGCCGGGCGTGATGCAAGGTATCGGCCAACATGCCGGCCAGATCATCGTCGATCCCGGCCAGCTTGCCGCAATCGACCACCACGGTGGCACCTTGCTCCAAAACACGCTTGATTTCTTCGACCGGCTTGGCGTTGTCGCTGGTCAACACGCCCTGCAAGGCGAGCACACGCGGCCCCCCGGCCTTCGGCTTTTCCACGGGCGCCTGCTCGCGCCAAGTCGGTGGCGAGGTCTCACAGGCTTGGGCGTATTCGACACCATAGCTTTCGAAACCGGCACGGTCGCCGGTCACTTGCAACAGATCGAGCAGTAGTAGCCAGAACCGCTTGGCCTCTGCGCCACTGTATGACTGGACAAAACCCTCCAGCAACGTCCGCGCTACCGCATCCTGGCCGTTGGCGAAGAGCACGACCACCTGCTCGACGTCGGACTGTACCGGGTCAAGACCATGCTCGACGTCAATCGCCATGACGCTCGACTCAGCGAAATCCTTGTCGAAATCGTCGTGGGTGAAATCGAGATCGTTGTCGGCACTGATCGGCTGCTGCTGGGCAGGCGCTTTCTCTTGGAGCGCTGCCGAGGGCGAAGAGACATCGCTGGCCGTGAATTCAAGATCGGGCAAAGGCTGGGAAACGACCCCGACCTCATCGCCACCAGACTGCGAGGGCTTGGCCTCGGGTGCAGGAGCGGGTGCACGGGGACGTGCAGCCGGCCGCTCCGGCATCTTTTCAGTCTGTTTCTTGAAAAACGAGAAAACCATGAGAACTCCAAATTCAGAGTTCCGTTTTTAGCACGTCCCCGGGCGTCATGCAATCGTTATGCCCAGTAGTACTAGGATCAACGCCAGTACGGGGCCGAATGGCTGATCGAGCAACAAGGCGAGCGCAAAGGCGGCAAGATAGGCCCCCAATCCGATCAAGATTGCCCAAAACAACCCGCTCCGCCAGTTTGCGGCCCGCCGAAAGGCCAGCCAGGGCGGAACGAAGACCAGCGCGAAGGCGCCCATGACGCCCAGACTCATCGTCCCCAAAGCCAAACCCAGTGCCGCCAGCACGTCGAAACCGCCGTGGATCAGACGGCCCGGCAAACGGCGCAACCTGAACAGATCCGGATACACCTTGGCCAGCAGCAAGTGCTTGGACAAACGGGACAAGATGGCAACGCTCAGGATTAGCGCCACGACCGCGGTAATCAGTTGATTTGTATCGGAAAAATAAAGCTGGCCGTCGAACAGGGCATGCCCGAGGCGTTCTGCCATCGGCTGGTTGGCTGCGAGCAGTACCGAAACAGCCCAGCCGGCCAGCAGCAAGGAGGCGTAGCCAGCGCCGGCATTCAGGCGACGCGCCAACACTTGCTTGCCAGCCCCAACCATACCCGTCAGCCCCAGACCGCCAGCCAGCGGCGGCAGGCCGACCACCAAGGCGAGCAAGGCACCGGCCGCTGCGACATGAGCATAGGCCAGGGCAGCCAGCCACTCGTCGCGCAGGCGGAGATAGCAGCCGAGCACCGGCAACAGCACGGCGAAAACCAATCCAGTCAGGAAAGGTACCAGGAAGAGCTCATCGAACATGCGGCGCCTCCATGGCAATCACGCGATCGCAAGCCTGGGCGACAAAATCGGCGTCGTGACTGACTACGATCAAACCGACGCCGCCGGCGGCGCGGTCGCGCAAATGCTCGGCCAGATAGGCCACACCGGCGGCATCGAGATTGTTGGTCGGCTCGTCGAGCAGGACGACATCGGCCGGCGAGTACAAGATGGCCCACAAAGCGAGAAAATGGCGTTGACCACCGGACAGGCGGTCGAGACGCACATTCAGGCGATCGGCCAGCCAGGGCGGTAAGCCATCGGCCGTTGCCCCGGTGAGCGCCAACAATTCGGCGCCGGACAGCGGCAAGCCATCAACTGGCGGCACCTCCTGCGTCTGTAAGGCCAAGCGCAGGTTAGCAGCGAGTTCCAACTGGCCGGAAAACACCTGCGCCCGGCCGGCGAGCGCAGCCAGCAAGGTGCTTTTGCCAACCCCATTCGGTCCGGTCAGGCCGACGACCTCGCCGGGCTGAAGCACCAGACTCATCGGCCGGGTAGCCGGCTGTTGCCAGCCGGCTACCAATTCGCTCGTGCGAATCAGTGAGGTCACTTGAGGCCTTTCAACAGCCGTTGCACGCTATCGTCGAACAAACCGAACAAGTCTTTCGCCTCGCTCGTACCGCCCACGGTATAGGGCAGCAGAACCGCCGGCATGCCGGTCTTGCCGGCAATCCATTGGCTCGGTCCATCTTGTTGATAGGCCGCGCGCAAGACCATTTTGGCCGGCTGGCTTTGCTGGCGCGCTACCAGGCCGGTCAGTTGGCTGCTGGTCGGCTCGATGCCGGGCTTGGGCTCCAGCGTGCCGACTTCCTTCATGCCCAACCAATTGAGCAGATAGACGAAGGACTGGTGATGCACCAGCACAGGCACGCCCTTGAGCGGCGCGGCGTCTTTCTCCCAGCGGGCGATGGCGGCCTGCCACTTGGCGACAAAGGTCTTCAGGTTGCCCTGATAGTTTGCGGCATTGGCCGCATCGATCTCGGCCATGCGCGCTGCCAGCGCTTCGGCGACTCTCTGCACATTGCGCGGATCGAGGTGGGTATGCGGATTGCCAGCCGGATGGACATCGCCGTGCGCCCGGTCCACGACGGTGGGAATCTCAAGGCGCTTAACGTAAGCCGCCGCCTCGAAATAACCCGGTCGCCCGACCTGAATCGCGGCATTGCCGGAGTCGCGCACAACCAGCGGCAGCCAGCCCACCTCCAGTTCGGCCCCGGCCGCCACCAGCAGATCGGCCCGCCGCGCCTGGGCAAGCAGCGACGGCTTGGCTTCGATCCGGTGCGGGTCCTGCAAGGCGTTGGTCACGGTGTAAACCTTGACCTTGTCGCCGCCGATTTCCTTGGCCAGCGCCCCCCATTCTGGGACAGAGGCGAAGACGTTGAGATCGGCACGCACGGGTAGCGCTACTAGCAGGCAAGCCAGCAAAAGAATGCGTTGGATCATCATCTGCCTCCCTTAGAACTTGTGCGCGCCATGAGCACCCAGGCTCATGATGTATTGCAGGGTCCACTGATTGTCGGTGATGCCGAGCATGGACTTGTCCTGGGCATACTGCAATCGGACACGGGAGAATTCGCTCCAGCTGTAGTCGACCATGGCGCTGGTTTTCTTCGGTTTGTAGCTGTCCACCGCAAGCAAGGCAGCATTATCGCCAAAGTCGCGCGTCCCGCTGTCGAGTTGCTCGTAACGCAGACCGGCACGCCAGTTCGGGTTGAACTGGTAAACGGCCTGGGTGTACCAGCCGGACTGGCGGGTACGGTAGGTCGAGGTCGGTTCGGCCGCACAGGCGTTACCGACGGAATTCTCGTCCTTGCACGTCAGGTCACCCTGTTCGCGGCGCTGGAAGTATTCGGCCTGGAACTTGAAGTTGTTGTATGCCGGGTTGCCGTTCGGCGCCCATTTCCATACGAAGTCGGCAATCCAGGTCGACGAGCCTCCTGTGAAGACGCCTTGCGCCTCCAGACCGCCGATGTCAGTAAAGTGCGTCTCACGTTCGCGCGCCGAGGTCTTCAACCAGGACAGGCCGGCACGCCAGCTGTTCGAGACGCCGACATCGTCACCGATGTGGGCGAACAGCGCCCCGCCGCCGCTGCCATTCTTGTTGCGATCGGTGCCGGGGAAATTCGCGCCGCGCCCGAACTCGGCACCCAATTCGAGGAACATGGGCATCGGTGCCAGCCACTTCAGTTGCACACCGTCATTGGCATAACTGCCTTCGGTACCGAACATGGCCTGATACATCAATGGCGCATCGGCGAAATCCCACATATGCGGGTGCTGCTCGTTGAGATAGCCGATACCGGAACGGAAGCGACCGCCCTTCAGGCCCAGACCATGCCCCAGACCGAGCGACTGGAACCAGGCTTCCTCGACTTCGGCCTGGCCATCGAGCGCGGCGATGATGGCCTGCGCCCGCCAATTCGGATCGACGTTGGCGGAGAAAACCAACTCGGTGTGATCGACCGAGAAACCGCGCTTGTTGATACCTTCAATCGTTCCGTTGCCATGATCGTGGCCACCCGCTGGCCAGAAACCGGTGATGCCACGCTCAGCGACGTTTTTCATGTTCTTGTATTGCCCCTGCAGGATCAGCGACACCTCGGGGTTGAAGCTGCTCACCTGGCCGGCGCTGGCCGGAACAGCTGTGGCACGGTTTTCGGCAACCGTTGTCGCCGTTTTGGCGGCGGATGCCGTCGCCTGCGGCTGCGCCTCGGCTTCGGCCAGTTTTTTCTCCAGCGCGGCAATGCGCTGTTCGTAGGTTTTTTTCATTTCGTCGATCTGGGCGCGGATGGCGGCAAGATCGGCATCGGCAGCCTGCGCGCCGAAGGTGGCGGCAAGCAAAGCCGCCAAGGTCAAGGGCTTGAGCAACATGGAATTTCTCCTGAAATACGCAAATATCGACACCACAGCTCACTGCTGCGGTGCACGGTCAAAAAAGCGGAATTTTCAGAAGAAGGTGGGTGGGCCGCGTTGGCAAGCGGCCGGCGGCGGTAACGCGCCGCGGTCGTGTTGATCGATCTGCACCGGCAGAAGCCGGGGCAACAGGACCGGTGGCAAGGCAACAACGGAGGGCAAAGCCATACCCAGATCGTGGGCCGCCAAGCAGATTTCGCAGGCGTGGGCCGGCAGGCCCTTGCCTTCGCCGACCGCATGTTCGACCCCGTGCGCCGCCGCCGCCCACTGGGCGAAGACAAGCACGAAGACGAGGAGGAAGCGGCGGACCAGCGACATGCGGAGAGTTTAATCGACCTGAACGAGCAGGCCTTTGAGGTATTCGCCTTCCGGGAAGTTCAATGCCACCGGATGATCGGCCGTGCCCGACAGGCGACGCACGATGCGCGCCTCGCGCCCGGCATCGACCGCCGCGCCGGCGACGATTTTCTGGAACAACTCCAGCCCGATGCCGCCCGAGCACGAATAAGTCATCAACAAACCGCCCGGCCGCAGCAACTTGAAGCCGAGGATATTGATATCCTTGTAGGCCCGCGCCGCGCGGTCGGCATAGGCCGCCGACGGGGCGAACTTGGGCGGATCGAGCACGATCAGGTCGAAGGAGCGCTCCGCCTTGCGGAAATCGCGCAGGGCCTGGAAGACGTCGGCCTCCAGCCATTCGGCGCGCTCGGCCGGCAATTGCGGGTTGAGCACCAGATTGGCGCGCGCCTGAGCCAGGGCTGGGCCGGAGGAATCGATGGACAGCACCGACTTCGCGCCGCCGGCCAGCGCCTGCAGCGAGAAGCCGCCGGTGTAGCAGAAGCAGTTGAGGATGTCCTTGCCGGCCGCCACGCTGCGCAGCCAGGCACGGTTGTCGCGCTGGTCAAGATAGAAGCCGGTCTTGTGACCGCCGACCACATCCACGGCCAGCTGGACGCCGTTCTCGTCGATGGACAAGCCCGTTTCCTTCGGCTCGCCGTGCAGCCAGCCGACGGTTGGCTCCAGGCCTTCCAAGCCGCGCACGTCGGAATCGGAACGCTCGTAGATGCGAGCGCAGCAGGTCGCCTGCACCAGCGCGTTGACGATGGCCTTGCGCCACTTGTCCGCCCCCGCCGAGTTGAGCTGCACAACCACCGTGTCGCCGTACTGGTCGGCAATGATACCGGGCAGGCCATCGGATTCCGCATGGATCAGGCGCAGGCCCTGCTGCCCCTTCAGTTCCGGCAAGGCCTGGCGACGCGCCACGGCGGCGGCGATGCGGCGCTTGAAGAAGGCGTCGTCGACCGACTCATCCGGATCGAAGGTCCAGAAGCGGGCGCGAATCTGCGATTGCGGGCTATACGCCGCGCGCCCCAGGGGCCTGAGGTTATCCGCCAGCACCTCGACCGTATCGCCCGGCCGCGCCCGTCCTTCGAGGCGGCCAACCGAACCGGCGAACACCCAGGGGTGACGATTCTTGAACGCTGCCCTTTCCTTGCCGGGCATGAGGATCAACTGCGCCATTTTCTATCCTTCAAAAGCAAGAAGCCCCGGCTGCCTTGCGACAACCGGGGCCCATTCGGGTTCTTCGCGCTTAGGCGCCCAGAGCCTTGCGGTTACGCTGATGGCACTCGGCAGCGTACATGGTCTTGAATTGGGTCTTGCCGTCGCCCTTGAACAGGCGCTTGATGGTCTTGGAAGCGCAGCGGCGTTCCAGGATGTTACGGCGGGTACGGTTGATGGCCATGGAGGACTCCTCGGATTCCGGCAAAATTTGGAAAGACGCGAATCATAGTGGGTGCACCCGAAATCGTCAATTCATCCTTGATTTTTGGCGCTTTTTGCCCGTGCACCGCAGCAGTCGGCAATGAAGTTTCAGCCAGAGCGTTTCTTCGCCCGTGGATGCGCTGCGTCGTATACCTTGGCCAGATGCTGGAAATCGAGATGGGTGTAGACCTGCGTCGAGGCAATGCTGGCGTGGCCGAGCATTTCCTGCACCGCACGCAGGTCACCAGAGGATTGCAGGACATGCGAGGCGAAGGAATGGCGCAGCATGTGCGGATGCACGTGCTTGGGCAAACCGAGGCGAACAGCCCGACGCTCCAGGCGCGACTCGACCATGCGCGGACTGATGCGCCGCCCGCGCTGGCCGACGAACAGTGCGGCTTCACCCGGCAAGGCCAGTTCGCCGCGCACGTTGGCCCACGCCGCCAAGGCCTCGCGCGCCTTGCTGCCGACCGGCACCAGCCGCGCCTTGCTGCGCTTGCCAAGCACGCGCACCTCGCCTTCGTGGGCGATGCTATTCAGGGCATCGACGTCTAACGCGACCAGTTCGGCCAGGCGCAGGCCGGAGGAATAGAACAGTTCGAACATCGCCAGATCACGCGCATCCTGCAGCGGATCGTCATCTTCGCTGGCGTCAAGCAGCCGGGCGGTTTCGTCGACTGAGAGCGCCTTGGGCAAGAGGCGCGGCGACTTCGGCGGCTTCAGGCCATCGCAGGGATTGGCGCGAATCAGGCCGCGTTCGCCCAGCCAATGGAAGAAACCACGCCAGGCCGACAACAGTCGGGCCAGCGAACGTCCGGCCAGTCCCTGTCCATGCAATTGAGCGACGAAACGGCGGACGTGATGCACCTGCAAATTGGCCAGCGGAGTTTCACCGCTGGCAACAAGCAGTTTTTCCAGATCGCGTCGGTAATTGCCGACGGTATGCGGCGACAGTCGGCGCTGGTCAGCCAGTTCGGCCAACCAGGCATCGACGGCTGCCTGCGGGGTCATAGCGCGCTCTTGGTCACCCGGGCGAGCGCAGCCGAAACCATCTCGCCAATGCGCTCAAGGTAGAGCGTGCCCATGTCGGCGTAAAAGCGATGTACGTCTTCGCTGCCCAGCGCAATCATGCCCACGGTGCCGCCGCCATTACGCAACGCGATCAGCGCCTGCGAACGGATATGCGAGGCGTGTTCGCCAAACCACGAGGCGGTACCGAAACCGGCCGTGGAACCGCAGTAAGGACGCCCCAAGGTTTCTGCGAAAACCTGCAGCTCTTCGCTGACCGCCGCGAATTCCGGCAGATCCTCGATACCGGCCGGCTTGTCCCACAAACGCAGCGCCACATGCGGCACGGCGAAATCGTCGCGCAGGTGGAAATTGAGCAAGTGGATAACCGCCTGGAAAGTCTCCGCTGCGATCAGACCAACGGCCAGGCGATGCACCTTCTCGCTGATCGCGTCGTTCTCTTCGCCGAAAGCGATCAGCTCGGCCAGCTTGCTCTCGGTCGCCCGATTCTTTTCGCGCAAGGTCAGCATCTGGCGCTCGGCCAGCGACACGGCGCGCCCGCCATGCGGATGCGGCACAAATATTTGCGCCATCAGGTCGGCGTATTGCTCGAAAAAGCTCGGATTGTTCTTCAGGTAATCGGCAATCTCTTCCGGGAACATGGCGCTCATAATTCTATTTCTCCGTTGAATACGGTCACGGCTGGCCCGGTCATCAGGACCGGACGCCCTTCGCCGCCCCAGGCAATGGTCAGGTCGCCGCCACGGGTCGTCACACGCACTGGCGATTCGAGCAGCCCCCGGCGAATGCCGGCCACCGCAGCCGCGCAGGCACCGGTACCGCAGGCCAGCGTCTCGCCCGCCCCGCGCTCGAAGACGCGCAGCTTGATGGCGTGCTTGTCGACAATCTGCATGAAACCGGCGTTGACCCGCTTCGGGAAACGCTCGTGCTTCTCGATCAACGGCCCGTGCTCGCCGACCGGCGCAGTGTCGACATCTGCCACGACTTGCACGGCATGCGGATTGCCCATCGAGACTACGCTGATTTCCAGCGTTTCATCGGCCACGTCGAGGTTGTAGATCACTACATCGTCGTCATGTAGGAAAGGAATTTCGGCCGGGGAAAAACGCGGTTCGCCCATGTCCACCGTGGCATTGCCGTCGGCTTCCAGGCGCGGCGCGATGATGCCGCGCTGCGTCTCGACACGAATCTCGCGCTTGTCGGTCAGTCCCTGATCGTGCACAAAACGCACGAAACAGCGCGCGCCATTGCCGCACTGTTCCACTTCACCACCATCGGCATTGAAGATGCGATACCGGAAATCGACGCCAGCCTGGGTCGGTTTCTCGACCAGCAGAATCTGGTCGCAACCGACGCCGAAATGGCGATCCGCCAGGTAGCGCAATTGCTCCGGACTCAGGGAAATGGACTGGCGCACGCCGTCGAGCACGACAAAGTCGTTACCGAGGCCTTGCATCTTGGTAAATTTGAGCTTCACATTCCGCTCCACAACAGGATTCAAAAAAGCATAGCAGAGACAATAGCTTGCCTCAAATTTCTAAAGCTTTTTCTCCATAATGTAATCATCCATCACGAAGCCGCGACCGATATCGTCCACAATCGCCTCGCGCACGACAAAGCCGTATTTCTTGTATGAATTGATGGCTTTTTCATTGCGTTTGTTCACTGCCAGGATCACGCAGGGATAGCCCATCTTCGCCGCCCTCGCCGCGACATGGGCGATCAGCTGGCCACCGACGCCCTTACGCTGCACATCCGGATGGATATAAAGCTTATCCAACTTGAATTCGCCCTTGTAGATTTCGCTAAAAGCGAAACCGATCCGACGGCCTTCGTAAAACGCCTGGTCCAGCCATTTGTGTGCATCTTCCAGGTCGTCGTAAAGACGTTCATGCCCGTAGCGTTGCTCGAGCATGAAGTCGATCTGCTCCTGCGTAATGATGCCGGGGTAGCTGGCTTGCCAGATATCACGAGCCAGGGAGGAAATCGCCGGCACTTCCGGCGGGGTTACGGGCTTGATTTCGATGTTCAGGCTCATTTGTAAAACCTCTGTTCTCCGGGTGGCCGGGTTTTGAAGCGTTTATGCAACCAGAAATACTGCTCCGGCATACGCAGTACCTGTGTTTCGATGAAGCGATTCATGTAGGCAGTGTCGGCTTCGACACTTTCGCCAGGAAAGTTTTCCCAGGGCGGCTGCACTTCAACTTCATAACCGTCCGCCACCTGCCTGGCGATAACGGGCACGACGACGGCGTTGGTCAACCTTACCAGCCGCGATAGCGCCGGAATGGTCGCCGCCTGCACCCCGAAGAAAGGCACGAATATCGATTCCTTCGGTCCGAAGTCCATGTCAGGCAGGTAATAAAACGGATGCCCATCCTTCAGCGCCTTCAGAATCTTCCGCATTCCGTCCTGCCGGGAAAGCAGGACCGCCTCGTTGAAACGCATCCGGCCATCATAGAGCAAGTTGTTGAGAACCGGATTTTTCTGCTTGGAAAACACGCTGCAACCGACAACGTGCATCGACACGACCGTTCCACCGGCATCCAGACCGACAAAATGCGGCGCCAGCATTACGACCGGCCGTCCCTCGGGATTGGTCAAGTGCTCGACGCCATGAATCCGGATCAAGCGCTCCAAGCGCTCCCGACTCGCCCACCAACCCAGCGTCCGATCCAGTGCCGCCTGGGCAAAAGCAATGAAATGTGCTCGCGCAATGCGCTCGTGCTCGGTTTCGGTCTTTTCCGGAAAGCACAGGCGCAAATTGGTCAAAGCCACATTCCGCCGCTCCTTGCCAAACAAATACAACACGCGACCAAGGCCACCGCCCAAGGCGCGCAGCACGGGCAAGGGCAGCCAGTGCAACAGCCAGAGAAAACCAACCAAAACGTAGGTAAAAAATACTTTCATCAAAAACTCACTCGGCCGGCGGCGGCTCGGCACCACCCGGTCGCTTGTAGCGGTTGTAACCCCACAGGTATTGGGTCGGACATTCGCGGATCAAGCCTTCGATCTCAGCGTTGATCTGTTGGGCACGCTGCACTGTATCGCCGACCAAAGCTTGTACCGGAGGCCGGAAATGCAGGCGATACCCGGCGCCACCGGGCAAACGCTCGCCCCAAGCCATCAAGGTCGTCGCACCGGTTTCGGTCAGGCGAGCCGCCAGGGTCATGGTATAGGCGTAACGGCCGAAGAACTTGAGCCAGACTCCCTCACCCTCCTTGGGGGCCTGATCCGGCAACATACCGACCGCCTCACCACGCTTCAAGGCCTTGATCAGGGAGCGCACTCCGGACAGATCGGCCGGGGCGAGATGCAGATGCTCGCGCTTGCGTCCCATCAGGATCAACTCCCTGGCCACGGCCGATTTGGGTTCACGGTAGAGGACGGTAATGTCCCAGAACGCTGAAATGTATTGGGCAGTGATTTCGAAACACCCCAGATGCGGCGTCATGAACACGATGCCTTTACCTGCCTGACGCGCTTGCTCGACATACTCCCAACCCCGTACGTCCAGCACCTGAGCATTCGCTTCTTCCAGACTCCTCATCCAGATGCGGGACAATTCAAGCATTTGCTTACCCGTCTCAGCCGCTACCGCGCTGCGAAGTTCTGGGCCGAACCCAGCTTGAGCCAAGTTTTCGCAGAGGTGCCGACGATAGGTTGCTGATAGCCCGTAGGTCAACCGTCCCAGCAAGGCGCCAAGCGCATGCAGGACCGACAAAGGCAAAAGGGAAAGTAGTCGAAATAGAAAGACCATGCGTCTCCCGGGGTTGAAACCGGGTAGAAAAAGGCTATCATTATCGGATCGCCGAGTTAAACAGACAACTTGCGGGGCGATTTATAAATTCCGCTAAAGCGTCGCCCGCTCTTGGTCCGAAGCCGGTAACGCAGTATCGGAGGACCGTGGAGCCCGCCATGAGCGAATACTTCTTCACTTCGGAATCCGTTTCCGAAGGCCACCCCGACAAGGTTGCCGACCAGATTTCCGACGCCATTCTCGATGCCATCCTGGCCCAGGATCCGCACTCGCGCGTTGCTGCCGAGACGCTGTGCAACACGGGTCTGGTCGTCCTAGCCGGTGAAATCACCACCAACGCCAACATCGATTACATCCAGGTCGCCCGCGACACCATCAAGCGCATCGGTTACGACAACACCGACTACGGCATCGACTACAAGGGTTGTGCCGTACTCGTCGCCTACGACAAGCAAAGCCCGGACATCGCCCAGGGCGTTAACAAGGCTTACGACGACAACCTCGACCAAGGCGCAGGTGACCAAGGCCTGATGTTCGGCTATGCCTGCGACGAAACGCCGTCGTTGATGCCGCTACCGATCTACCTGTCGCACCGCCTCGTCGAACGCCAGGCCATGCTGCGCAAGGACGGCCGTCTGCCTTGGGCCCGCCCGGATGCCAAGTCGCAGGTCACGATCCGCTACGTCGATGGCAAGCCGGATTCGATCGATACCGTCGTCCTGTCGACCCAGCACTCCCCGGACATCAGTCTGGAAGACCTGCGCGAAGCCACCATTGAACAGATCATCAAGCCGGTGCTGCCGAAGGAACTGATCAAGGGCGACATCAAGTACCTGGTCAACCCGACCGGGCGCTTCGTTGTCGGAGGCCCGCAGGGCGATTGCGGCCTGACCGGGCGCAAGATTATCGTCGACACCTACGGCGGTGCCGCACCGCATGGCGGCGGCGCCTTCTCAGGCAAGGATCCGTCCAAGGTGGACCGTTCTGCCGCCTACGCCGGACGCTATGTCGCCAAAAATATCGTTGCCGCAGGCTTGGCCTCGAAGTGCCTGGTGCAGGTTTCCTACGCCATCGGCGTTGCCCACCCGACCTCGATCATGGTCGAGACTTTCGGCACCGGCAAGGTCAGCAACGAAACCCTGACCGAGCTGGTCAAGAAGCACTTCGACCTGCGCCCGAAGGGCATCGTCAACATGCTCAACCTGCTGCGCCCGATCTACCAGAAGACTGCAGCCTACGGTCATTTCGGCCGCGACGAGCCAGAATTCTCCTGGGAGGCCACTGACCGCGCCGCCTTGTTGCGTGGTGACGCCGGACTGTAGGCGCTTAACAAAATCACGACAAAGGAGGGGCGACTGCCCCTCTTTTTTCGCATAAAATCAGCAAATATGCTGAAAAAAATCCCTGTCGACCAACTTCGCCTTGGCATGCATCTGCAGGCTTTCTGCGGGGCATGGCTCGATCACCCCTTCTGGCGGACGAAATTCGTTCTGGAAGACGCCAAGGATATTGCCTTGGTTCAGGAAAGCAATATCAAGGAGGTCTGGATCGATGTCTCAAAAGGCATCGATGTCGAATCCACCGATCAATCCACCGTAGAAACCCTGGAAACAGCGGAGGAAATTCCGCAACCAACGCCTGTCGTTCAGGAGAAAGTCAGCTTTTCCGACGAAGTCGCCCGTGCCTCGAAAATCGTCGCCAAGGGTAAGGAGGCCGTCGTCTCCATGTTTCAGGAGGCGCGCATGGGCAAGGCTATCGAAGCCGAAGCTGCCGCACCCTTGGTCGAGGAAATATCCAATTCGGTCATGCGCAATCCCGGTGCGCTGATCAGCTTGGCCCGCCTGAAGACGGCAGACGATTACACCTTCATGCATTCGGTCGCGGTCTGCGCCCTGATGATTGCGCTCGCACGCCAACTGGGGCTGGATGAACAGCAGACCCGCGAAGCCGGGATGGCCGGCCTGTTGCACGATCTGGGCAAGGCGATGATGCCGCTTGAGGTTCTGAATAAGCCGGGAAAATTGACGGACGAGGAATTTGCCCTGATCAAGACCCATCCGGAAGAAGGCTACAAACTTCTGCTCGAGGGCAAGGGCGTCACCGAGACGATCAAGGACGTCTGCCTGCACCACCACGAGAAGGTGGATGGCACAGGCTATCCGAAAGGGCTCAATGGCGACACGATGAGTCTGTTCGCCAAGATGGGTGCCGTCTGCGACGTCTACGACGCAATCACCTCCAATCGCCCCTATAAGGCCGGCTGGGACCCTGCCGAATCGATCAAACGCATGGCCGAATGGAAAGGCCACTTCGACCCGACCGTGTTCCAGGCCTTCGTCAAGAGCCTAGGCATCTATCCCATCGGTTCGCTGGTTCGTCTCGAGTCGGGCAAACTGGGCGTGGTCATCGAGCAGGGAGAACAATCGCTACTCAAGCCCAAGGTCAAGGTTTTCTTCTCGACCAAATCGCAAGCCTATCTGCGCCCGGAAATCATCGACCTCGCCCGTAGCCCGGAAAAGATTGCCGGCCGGGAGGATGCCGCAAAATGGGGCATCAAGGACGTCGACCAATACTGGGCCGGCGACAAGGTCTGAAAAAACGTTTATAATCCGTCACCTACCGAGGAGCGCTGCAGGGGTATTTCCCTCAGGCTCGGTTCAAAACGGCGCTCACCTACTTTAACCCGTGCCGGGCACGGGATGAAGGGTGAGCCGCGAGGCGCCTTCTCCCTCCCCGGCCACAGTTCATGAAGGAGCTTGCTGTGGCTGAATTCAAAGACTACGTCGTTGCCGACATGTCCCTTGCCGACTGGGGTCGCAAGGAAATCAAGATTGCCGAAACCGAAATGCCGGGCCTGATGGCCATTCGCGAGGAGTTCGCGAAGACCCAGCCGCTGAAGGGTGCGCGCATCACCGGTTCGCTGCACATGACCATCCAGACTGCCGTGCTGATCGAGACGCTGACCGCGCTCGGCGCCGAAGTCCGCTGGGCCTCGTGCAACATCTTCTCGACCCAGGACCACGCCGCCGCCGCCATCGCTGCCGCCGGCATCCCGGTCTTCGCCGTCAAGGGCGAATCGTTGCCTGAATACTGGGACTACACCCACCGCATCTTCGAATGGACCGACGGCGGCTACTCGAACATGATCCTCGACGACGGCGGCGATGCCACCCTGCTGCTGCACTTGGGCGCTCGTGCCGAGAAAGACCTTGCCGTCCTCGACAACCCGGACAGCGAAGAAGCCACCGTGCTCTTCGCCTCGATCAAGGCCAAACTGAAGACCGACCCAACCTGGTATTCGACCCGTCTGGAAAAGATCAAGGGCGTCACCGAAGAAACCACCACCGGCGTGCACCGCCTGTACCAGATGCACGAACGCGGCGAACTCAAGTTCCCGGCCATCAACGTCAATGACTCAGTGACCAAGTCCAAGTTCGACAACCTGTACGGCTGCCGCGAATCGCTGGTCGACGGCATCAAGCGCGCCACCGACGTCATGGTCGCCGGCAAGATTGCCGTCGTCTGTGGCTATGGCGATGTGGGCAAGGGTTCCGCCCAGGCCTTGCGCGCCCTGTCGGCCCAGGTGTGGATCACGGAAATCGACCCGATCTGCGCCCTGCAGGCCGCCATGGAAGGCTACCGCGTCGTCACCATGGACTACGCCGCCGACAAGGCCGACATCTTCGTCACCGCCACTGGCAACTTCCACGTCATCGATCACCATCATCTGGTCAAGATGAAGCACAACGCCATCGTCTGCAACATCGGCCACTTCGATTCCGAGATCAACGTCGCCTCGATCGAAGGCTACCCGTGGGAAGAGATCAAGCCGCAGGTCGACCACATCACCCTGCCCTCCGGCAACCGCATCATCCTGCTCGCCAAGGGCCGCCTGGTAAACCTCGGCTGCGCCACCGGCCACCCGTCCTACGTCATGTCGTCTTCCTTCGCCAACCAGACCATCGCCCAGATCGAGCTGTTTACCAAGACCGCCGACTACCCGGTGGGTGTTTACACGCTGCCGAAGCACCTCGATGAAAAGGTCGCCCGCCTGCAGTTGAAGACCCTGAATGCCGAGTTGACGACGCTGAGCGATGCCCAGGCGAAGTACATCGGCGTGCCGGTCGAAGGTCCGTACAAGACCGACCACTACCGCTACTAAGCGATAGCCATGCTGAACCTGCTCGCCATCTGGATCGTCAATGCGCTGGCCCTGCTGGCGCTGCCATGGGTACTGCCCTCGATCCAGGTGGCCGGGTTCGGCACGGCGCTGCTCCTCGCCGTCGTCCTCGGCCTGATCAACACGTTACTTCGGCCCCTTTTGATCTTGCTGACGCTGCCAGTGACACTGCTGACGCTCGGCCTGTTCATCTTCGTCATCAATGCCGTTCTGTTCCAGCTGGCCGGAGTACTGGTCGATGGCTTTCAAGTCGGCAACTTCTGGTCGGCCTTGCTAGGTTCCATCGCCTACAGCCTGATCTCCTGGCTGCTCAGTGCCATCCTGCTGCGCAAGTGAGGCTGCGATGAGCATGAACTCCTTCCATGCCCGGCAGAAAAAGCCGCGCCCGATCGTTCAATCGACGCACGAACACCCCCCCGGTATGCAGCGGGCTGACGCCCTGCTCGTCGCCCAGAAGCTCGCACCCTCCCGAACGGCAGCGCAGTTCATGATCAAGCAGGGAAGGGTTAGCTGGGCGGGCGGCACGATCGCCAAGCCGGCGCTCGAATTGCCGGATGGTACGCCACTGCTTGTCGCCGCCGACCCCGACGCACACTACGTATCCCGCGGTGGGCAAAAACTCGCGGGTGCGCTCGCGCAGAGCGGCCTGCAGATCGGCGGGCGGATTTGTCTCGACATCGGGCAGTCCACCGGCGGTTTCACCGACTGTCTGTTGCAGAACGGCGCACGCCACGTGGTGGGTGTCGACGTCGGACACGATCAGTTGCACCCGCAATTACGGGCCGATCCGGCGGTAACCGCCATTGAAGGCCTCAATTGCCGCTCGCTGACCGCCACCGATCTCGGTGCGGCCATGCCGGAAAACGGCTTCGACCTGATCGTCGGCGATCTGTCATTCATCTCACTGAGCCTGGTTCTGCCGCAATTGCCGAGCCTGCTCGCCAGCCATGGCGATCTGCTGTTGCTGGTGAAACCCCAGTTCGAAGTTGGGCCGGGCAATCTGGGCAAAGGCGGTATCGTCAAGGATGCCGGCCTCTATCCCGAAGTCGAACATAAATTTCGTACCTTGGCCCATCAACTCGGCCTGCAGGTCGCCGGCTGGTTCGACAGCCCGATCACCGGCGGCGATGGCAACCGCGAATTCTTCATCTGGTTAAGAAAATGAAACCTGAAATCTCCATCGAATTTTTCCCGCCGCAGACACCAGAAGGCATCGAAAAGCTGCGTGCGACGCGGCAGAAGCTAGCTGAACTGCAGCCCGAGTTCTTCTCCGTCACCTACGGCGCCGGCGGCTCAACCCGCGAGCGCACCTTTGCCGTGGTCAAGGAAATCGCCGCCGAAGGCTTCGACGCTGCGCCGCACCTCTCATGTATCGGCTCGACGCGCGAATCCATCCGCGAAATACTTGCCGAGTACAAGGAAGCCGGCATCAAGCGCATCGTCGCCCTGCGTGGCGACCTGCCGTCCGGCATGGCTGAGACCGGCGAATTCCGCTACGCCAACGAACTGGTCGAATTCATCCGCGCTGAAACCGGCGATTGGTTCAGCCTGGAAGTAGCAGCCTATCCGGAATGGCATCCGCAGGCACGCAGCCCGAAAGACGACCTCGCCGCCTTCGTCAAGAAGGTCAAGGCCGGCGCCAACTCGGCCATCACCCAATACTTCTACAACGCCGACGCCTATTTCCACTTCGTGGACGAAGCGCGCGCTGCTGGCGTGGAAATCCCCATCGTGCCGGGCATCATGCCCATCGCCAGCTTCTCCAAGCTCGCCCGCTTCTCGGACGCCTGCGGTGCCGACATCCCGCGCTGGATGCGCAAAAAGTTCGAAAGCTTCGGTGACGATAGCGACAGCATCAAGGCCTTCGGCCTCGACGTGGTCACCGAGCTTTGCGAACGCCTGCTCAAGGGCGGTGCCCCCGGCCTGCATTTCTATTGCATGAACCAGGCAGCGCTGACCACCGAGATCTGCCGCCGCCTGACCTGATATTTCGTTGCTCGATTACAAAAAAGGCTTCCGAGCAGGGAAGTCTTTTTTATTTTCTGCCATCAGACAATCAAGCATTAAGCGCTCAGTTTCTTGCATTCCTTGAGACAAGCCGCGCAGGCTTCGGCGCAGGCCTTGCATTCTGGATGTTTCTTCTCGTGCTTGCGGCATTCCTTTTCGCAATTGGCGCAAGCATCGGCTGCCAGCTTGGCCATTGCTGGAACAAGCTTTGAATCCTGGCTGGCAAGCTTCATCAAGGCCGTACAAACCGCCATCATCTCGTTGACCGATTGGGCACAGGCGGCCATCTCTTTTTCGCCGTTACCCAAGAGGTAAATGCAGTGGGCCAGGCATGCCTCACCCGCCTTCAGGCAATCGGCAGTACTGGCGACCAGGCTGGCGTTACGCATGGCCCCGCCGTGATCATGATGATGATCATGGTCGGCCGCCATGGCAGAACTGGAAATTGCCCCGGCCACTGCAGCGGCCACGGTTTTGAGCATATCGCGTCGTTCCATCATTTCTCCCCAGACGATTGAATAAGGTCGTCACTGTAGCAGGCGTTAACCGCGAAACATCCCGAAATAGATCAAAAGCACCTCGCATACCCAAAGAAAAAGGCCCCGCTTGCGCGAGGCCTCATTGCTGCGGTGCACTGCCCTAAACGGGCAAAAACCGGATCACTCGAATTCGATGATGATCTGGTCGACCGACAGGCTTTCGCCGACGGCGGCGGAGATCTTCTTGACCTTGCAGTCCTGCTCGGCCTTGAGGATGTTTTCCATCTTCATCGCTTCGATGATCGCCAGCTTCTCACCAGCCTTCACTTCCTGACCGACCTGGACGGCAACTTCGCGCAGCAGGCCCGGCATCGGGGAGAGCAGGAACTTGGAGAGGTCGGGGGCCGGCTTCTCGGGCATCAGTGCAAGCAGTTCTGCAGCACGGGCGCTCATGACCATGAAGTCGGCGCGAGTGCCCCAGTGGAACAGGCTGTACTTGGTCTTGTGACGCTCGACCTGCAGCGTGAATTCCTCGCCGTTGCAGGTGCCGACGAACAGCGATTCGCCCAGCTTCCAGTCGGACAGGATTTCGTAGGTCTCACCGTTGTACTCGACGTGGTAGCCACCTGGAATCGGACGGGCCGTCACCGGATGCTGCTCGTTACCGTCCTTGTTCAGGCGGACGACCATCCACTTGTCGCCGACGATACGCTCGTGCCCCTGCATCTGGCCGGTGATCGAGGCGGAACGGTCGGTGTAGGCGCGGTACACGTAGGCAGCAACGGAGACCAGCAGGGCCGGATCGTCGTGCGGCACCATCGAGGCATCGAAACCGGTCGGATAGTACTTGGGAATGAAACCAGTGTCGAAGATGCCGGAGTGGAAAGCCGGGTGCTGCATGAGCGCGGCCTGGAACGGAATGTTCGAGGAGATGCCGCGGATCACGAAGCCGTTCAGCGCGTCACGCATGCGGGCGATGGCCTGCTCGCGGGTGGCGCCGTGCACGATCAGCTTGGCGATCATCGAGTCGTAGAACATCGAGATCTCGCCACCATCGTAAACGCCGGTATCGACACGAATCTGGCCCGGAATCTCGGCCGGCGGCTGGAACTTGACCAGGCGACCGGTGGAGGGCAGGAAGCCGCGGAACGGGTCTTCGGCGTTGATACGGCATTCCATCGACCAACCGTTGATCTTTACGTCGGCCTGGGTCAGCGGCAGCTTTTCGCCGTAGGCGACGCGGATCATCTGCTCGACCAAGTCGAGGCCGGTAATCAGTTCGGTGACCGGGTGTTCCACCTGCAGACGGGTGTTCATTTCCAGGAAGTAGAACTCCTTGGTCGCACCCGACACGACGAATTCGACGGTACCGGCGGATTCGTAATTGACGGCGCGGGCCAGGGCCACGGCCTGCTCGCCCATTGCCTTGCGCATTTCGGGATCAACGAAGGGGCTCGGTGCTTCCTCGATGACCTTCTGGTGACGACGCTGGATCGAGCAGTCACGCTCGTTCAGGTAAACGTAGTTGCCGTGCGAGTCGCCGAGCACCTGAATTTCGATGTGGCGCGGTTCCAGCACATACTTTTCGATGAAGACGCGGTCGTCACCGAAAGAGTTACGGGCTTCGTTGACGCACGAGGAGAAGCCTTCGTGCGCTTCGGCATCGTTGTAGGCTACGCGCAGACCCTTGCCGCCGCCGCCGGCGGAAGCCTTGATCATGACGGGGTAACCAATCTTCTTGGCGATTTCGACCGCAGCGTCCGGGCCATCGATGGCGTCGTTGTAACCCGGAATGGTGTTGACCTTGGCTTCGATGGCGAGCTTCTTGGACTCGATCTTGTCGCCCATCTTGGCGATGGAGTAATGCTTCGGCCCGATGAACTTGATGCCTTCTTCTTCCAGACGACGCGAGAACTCGGCGTTCTCGGAGAGGAAGCCGTAGCCCGGGTGGACCGCTTCAGCACCGGTCTGCTTGCAGGCAGCAATGATCTTGTCGGCAACCAGATACGACTCTTTCGAGGCGGCCGGACCGATGCAGACGGCTTCGTCGGCCATATCGACGAACAGCGCGTCCTTGTCGGCCTCGGAGTAAACGGCAACGGTCTTGATGCCCATCTTGCGGGCGGTCTTGATGACGCGGCAGGCGATCTCGCCGCGGTTGGCAATCAGAATCTTCTTGAACATGTTCCTAATCCTCCCTGACGCTTACAGCGGGATGTTGCCGTGCTTGCGCCACGGATTTTCCAGTTTCTTGTCGCGCAGCATGGCCAGCGAGCGAGCGATACGCTTGCGAGTGGCGTGCGGCATGATGACGTCGTCGATGAAGCCACGTGCGCCGGCCACGAACGGGTTGGCGAACTTTTCCTTGTACTCGGCTTCACGCTCGGCCAGCTTGGCCGGGTCATTCTTTTCTTCGCGGAAGATGATTTCCACGGCGCCCTTCGGACCCATGACCGCGATTTCGGCAGACGGCCAGGCCAGGTTCACGTCGCCACGCAGGTGCTTGGACGACATCACGTCGTAAGCGCCGCCGTAGGCCTTGCGAGTGATCACGGTGACCTTCGGCACGGTGCATTCGGCGTAAGCGTAGAGCAGCTTGGCGCCGTGCTTGATGATGCCGCCGTATTCCTGGGCGGTACCCGGCATGAAGCCCGGCACGTCGACGAAGGTGACGACCGGAATATTGAAGGCATCGCAGAAGCGGACGAAGCGGGCGGCCTTGATCGAGGACTTGATATCCAGGCAGCCGGCCAGCACGAGCGGCTGGTTGGCGACGATGCCAACCGGGTGACCGTCGATGCGGGCGAAGCCGACGATGATGTTCTTGGCGTAATCCGGCTGGATTTCGAAGAAATCGGCATCATCGGCGATCTTGATAATCAGTTCCTTCATGTCGTACGGCTTGTTCGCGTTATCCGGAACGAGCGTATCGAGCGAGTAATCCATGCGGTCGGCCGGGTCGTTGGTCGGCGTGACCGGCGGCTTTTCCTTGTTGTTGGCCGGGATGAAGTTCATGAAGCGACGCAGCATGGACAGCGCTTCGACATCGTTCTCGAAAGCGAGGTCGGCGACACCGGACTTGCTGGTGTGGGTCATTGCGCCACCCAGCTCTTCGGCGGTCACGTCTTCGTGGGTCACAGTCTTGACGACTTCCGGACCGGTCACGAACATGTAGGACGAATCCTTGACCATGAAGATGAAATCAGTCATCGACGGCGAGTACACCGCGCCACCGGCGCAGGGGCCCATGATCATGGAGATCTGCGGCACGACGCCGGAGGCCATCACGTTGCGCTGGAACACGTCGGCGTAGCCGCCCAGGGAGGCAACGCCTTCCTGGATACGGGCACCGCCCGAATCGTTCAGGCCGATCACCGGGGCACCGACCTTCATCGCCTGGTCCATGACCTTGCAGATCTTCTCGGCATGGGTTTCGGACAGCGAACCGCCGAACACGGTGAAGTCCTGCGAGAAGACGAAGACCAGGCGGCCGTTGATGGTGCCGTAGCCGGTCACGACGCCGTCACCTGGGGTCTTTTCGGACTGATCCATGCCGAAGTCGACGCAGCGATGTTCCTTGAACATATCCCATTCTTCGAAGGAATCCGGATCGAGCAGCAGCTCGATACGTTCGCGGGCGGTCAACTTGCCCTTCTTGTGCTGGCTGTCGATTCGCTTCTGGCCACCGCCGAGGCGGGCCAGTTCACGCTTTTTTTCCAGCTGGCGGATGATGTCGTGCATAAAAAACTCCCTAAGTGGATCGGGTAACTTGGAACTTCAGTGTTTCAGGTAGTCGAGCAGCGCATACGCGGCAGCGGCCGGGGTCGTATGGCCCTCCTCGACGGAGCGGGTGAAAGCGGGCAGGTTTTCCTGCACACGTGGATGCTGACGAAAATACTGGCGCAAACCGGAATCGATCAGTTGCCACATCCAGGACAGCGACTGGTGCTGACGCTTGGCGGCGAACTCCCCGGTCGGTTTCAAGGCCGACTGGTATTTCTCGACCTCAGCCCAGAAATCGGCGATACCCTGCTTGTGCAAGGCCGACAACGCGATGACCGGTGGCGACCAGTTGGGCGAAGCCGGACGCAGCATGTGCAGCGCATTGCGCCACTGCGCGCGCACTACGGCAGTCGCCTGCTTGTCGATATCGGCCTTGTTGATCACTACCATGTCGGCGATTTCGACGATGCCCTTCTTGATCGCTTGCAGGTCGTCGCCGGCGTTCGGCAATTGCAGCAAGCAGAACATGTCGACCATGCCGGCGACTGTCGTTTCCGACTGGCCGACGCCGACCGTCTCGATGATGATCACATCGTAGCCGGCCGCTTCGCACAACAGCATCGCCTCGCGCGTCTTTTCGGCGACCCCGCCAAGCGACCCGGCCGACGGGCTAGGTCGGATGAAGGCTTCTTCGCGCTGCGACAATTGCTCCATGCGCGTCTTGTCGCCGAGGATGGAGCCACCGGTGACGGACGAGGAAGGGTCGATGGCCAGCACGGCCAGCTTCTTGCCCTGCTCGATCAGCCAGACGCCGAGCGCCTCGATGAAGGTGGACTTGCCCGCCCCCGGCACACCGGAGATGCCGATGCGAATCGCATTGCCCGTCTGCGGCAGCAGCGCGGTCAGCACCTGCTGCGCCCGCTGCTGATGATCGGCACGGGTCGATTCGATCAACGTGATGGCCTTGGCCAGCGCTCGACGCTGACCGGCCAGCACGCCATCGACCAGTTGCCGGTCGGCGTCGGACAAGAGATTGGCACGCACGGGCGCGTCGTCCAGTTTCATCCGGGTTTAGGCACGCGCCTTGCGGATTTCTTCCAGAACCTTCTTGGCCGAGTCTTCGATGCGTGTACCCGGACCGAAAACGGCCTTGGCGCCGGCTGCAAACAGCGCATCGTAGTCCTGTGCCGGGATCACGCCACCGGCGAAAACGATGATGTCGTCAGCACCTTGCGCCTTCAGCGCGTTGATCAACTGGGGCACCAGGGTCTTGTGACCGGCCGCCAGCGACGAGCAGCCGATGGCATGCACGTCGTTTTCGATAGCCTGGCGAGCGGCTTCTTCCGGCGTCTGGAAGAGCGGGCCCATGTCGATATCGAAACCGAGGTCGGCGTAGGCAGTCGCTACTACTTTGGCGCCACGGTCGTGACCGTCCTGGCCCAGCTTGGCGATCATGATGCGCGGACGACGGCCTTCTTCTTCGGCGAACTTGGCTACGTCGGCCTTCAGGCTTTCCCAGTTTTCCTGGCCTTCCACCACACCGCCGTAAACACCGGAAATGGTCTGGTTGTTGGCACGGAAACGACCAAAGACGGCTTCCAGGGCGTCGGACACTTCACCCACGGTGGCACGCAGACGAATGGCCTTGACGGTCAGGTCGAGCAGGTTGCCTTCACCGGTCTTGGCGCATTCGGTCAGGGCGGCCAGAGCGGCATCGACCTTGGCCTGGTCACGCATCTTGCGGATGCGGGCCAGACGTTCGATCTGGGCTTCGCGGACGACGTGATTGTCGATATCGAGGATATCGATGGCATCTTCCTTGGCCAGCTTGTACTTGTTGACGCCGACGATGACGTCCTTGCCCGAGTCGATACGCGCCTGCTTGTCGGCAGCGCAGGTTTCGACCTGCATCTTGGCCCAGCCGGATTCGACGGCCTTGGTCATGCCGCCCATGGCTTCGATTTCCTGGATGATGCCCCACGCCTTGTCGGCCATGTCCTGGGTCAGCTTTTCCATCATGTAGGAGCCGGCCCACGGATCAATCACGTTGGTGATGTGGGTTTCTTCCTGAATGATCAGCTGGGTGTTACGGGCGATACGGGCCGAGAACTCGGTCGGCAGCGCGATGGCTTCGTCGAGCGCATTGGTGTGCAGCGACTGGGTACCGCCGAAGACGGCTGCCATCGCTTCGATGGTGGTACGCACGACGTTGTTGTACGGATCCTGCTCGGTCAGCGACCAGCCGGAGGTCTGCGAGTGGGTGCGCAGCATCATCGACTTGGCGTTCTTGGCGCCGAAACCAGACATGATGCGGTGCCACAGCAGACGGGCGGCGCGCATCTTGGCGATTTCCAGGTAGAAGTTCATGCCCACTGCCCAGAAGAAGGACAAGCGGCCGGCAAAGACGTCGACGTCCATGCCCGAGGCGACGCCAGTACGCACGTATTCCATGCCATCGGCCAGCGTAAAGGCCAGTTCGATGGCTTGGTTCGCGCCGGCTTCCTGGATGTGGTAACCCGAGATCGAGATCGAGTTGAACTTCGGCATGTGCTGCGCGGTGTAACCGAAGATGTCGGCGATGATCTTCATCGACGGCTTGGGCGGATAGATATAGGTATTCCGCACCATGAACTCTTTCAGGATGTCGTTCTGGATCGTGCCAGACAATTTCTCCTGCGAAACGCCCTGCTCTTCGGCTGCGACGATGTAACCGGCGAGAATCGGCAGCACCGCGCCGTTCATGGTCATCGAGACGGAAATCTTGTCGAGCGGAATACCGTCGAACAAGATCTTCATGTCTTCGACCGAGTCGATCGCCACGCCGGCCTTGCCGACGTCGCCGACAACGCGAGGATTATCGGAGTCGTAGCCGCGGTGGGTCGCCAGGTCGAAAGCGACGGAAACGCCCTGACCACCAGCAGCCAGCGCCTTGCGGTAGAAGGCATTGGACTCTTCGGCAGTGGAGAAACCGGCATACTGGCGGATGGTCCACGGCTTGACGGCATACATCGTCGGCTGCGGGCCACGCAGGAACGGTGCAACGCCCGGCAGGGTGTCGGCGAATTCCAGATTCTCGACATCCTTCTTGGTATACAGCGCCTTGACGTTGAGACCTTCAGGGGTGTTCCACACCAGGTTATTGACGTCGCCACCGGGTGCCTGCTTGGCAGCAGCCTTTTCCCAGGCATCCAGGTTATTGGAATCAAAGAACTTTTCAGACATTAAACACCCCTCGCCGATTCGATTTTTTCGGGCCGATGATGCAGAATTCAAAATTCTACGCTTCTCGGCTCAGCTTGACATACGAAGCCCTACATAATACGTTATCCATAATTATGGAAGCAAGTCAGCAATGTACCGACTTGCCCACACACAACACACCACACACATGACCCGCATCGCTCCTACCGCTCTCTACCAAGAAGTTGCCGAACGGCTACGCCAACGCATCTTCGCGCACGAATTGCCACCCGGCACCTGGATCGACGAGCAGAAGCTCGCCGAACAGTACGGTATCTCGCGCACACCGCTGCGGGAAGCACTCAAGGTCCTGGCCTCCGAAGGGCTGGTCGAACTGAAACCCCGCCGCGGTTGCTACGTCACCGAAATTTCGCCGCAGGATCTGGACGACATCTTCCCGTTGATGGCCATGCTTGAGGGACGCTGCGCGGCGGAAGCCGTAGACAAGGCGACTTCTCACGATATCGCCGTACTGAAATCCATTCACGAACAACTGGAGTCGGCGGCTCGCGATGGTCGCATCGGTGCCTTCTTCGAGGCCAACCAGGAATTCCACAAGAAGATTCAGGAACTTGCCGGCAATCGCTGGATGCTTTCGGTCATCCAGGACCTGCGCAAGGTCCTGAAACTCTCTCGCCTGCACTCGCTTTCGCTTGAAGGGCGCCTGCAGCAATCACTCGACGAGCACCGCGTCATCATGGCTGCCTTCGAGGGACGCGAGAGCGCCAAGGCGGAGAAACTGATGCATGACCATCTGTTGTCCGGGCGCGAAGCCTTGGCCAAGATGGAAGACTCAAACGCGAAGGCGGCCTGAAGGCCGCCTTTTTATTCAACGCATCTGCTGTTCGATATTGGCGAACAAACTGTCGTAGATCGCCACCAGCGCCTCACGGTCGGCGCTACCCTTGACCCATTTGCGCGAACTGGCAATTCTGGCCGCCTCCTGTTCCATCGTGCTCAGGCTGGAAATATTGACCTGCTCGCCGTGCAGAATGGAAGTCACATCGGCCCGCGCCTTTTGAGCCGTCGCCACCAAGCGCATTGACGCCTCCATCGAGGTTGCCCCTTCGCCCATCGCGCTCGCCAAGTGGCCAACGTGCTGTGCCGACGAGGCCGCACCGGCTAGTTCATGGCTGAATTCGTCAGCTGTCGTACGCGCAGTCGACACCGACGTGTGCAGTTCGCCAATTTGCTGGGTAGCCGTTCCCATCGAATCACTGATTGCAGAAATGGCCGCGGCGATTTCTTCGGCCGAACGCTGGGCCTGGTCTGCCAGCTTGCGAACTTCGTCAGCCACTACGGCAAAGCCTCGTCCAGCCTCACCAGCCCGCGCGGCCTCGATGGCTGCATTGAGCGCCAGCAAATTGGTTTGCTTGGCAATGGCATCAATGCGGCCGGTCAGATCGGCAATTGCACTCGCTTTAACATTCAGGTCGTCGAGAGCACGCACGCTCCCTTCGGCCGTATCCTGCGCCCCGCCGAGCGCCACCGACATCCGCTGCGCCGCATCCGACATCGAACTGGCCGACTCGGCGAAACTTCCTGCCAGCTCCTGGGATTGACGCGAATTGCTGCCAACCTCGCCCAAGGCATGGTCGACATGTTCAATCGCCATCGACAACCCCCGCTCCGAACGGAGAAAGATGCGGGACAGCAGTGCTTCCCGGGCAATCGACTCCTGCGCCTCCTCCAACTTGTCCAGCAAGGCCTGCATTTGCTCCAGCACTTGCTTGAATGTGCCGTGCAAGCCGGTTTTTTGCAGACGCCGCCAGCTTCTTCCCGAGGAAGAAGCATGCATGGCACCGAGAATTTCGCGGAAGGCCGTCTCGGTCTGATCCAATACCGAGTTCAAATTCACCCGAATCGACTCCAGCGTCGGATCGTCCAAGGCATTCGGGAGACGCGCCACCAATTCCCCCTGTCCGACCTCACGCAACAAGTGATCCAATTTGCCTAGTTCTGCGGTGGACCTGCCACTTGGCCAAAAAACCAAAACCAGACCGAGTACCAGCAGGACGATAGTCAGCCAAGGCAGGAAATAGGCACTGGCTGCCGCCGCCAGTAACAGCACTGCCAATAACGGCTTCGCGTTAAAGCGAGAAAACGAGTTCTTCATAGCTGATCCCGGATTGTTTCAACAGGTCGAGCAACACAGCCGTACCGGCTTCAATTGCACCACGCGCGCCAGCGGCTTTTTCCGCTTCGACCATGGCACGATAGAGCGGCTCCACCTTGGCCACGGCTTCTCGCTTTGGACAGCGGCGCACCGAGGTATAGCCCACGATATTTCCCTGACGGTCGCGGTCTGGCGTGATGTGGGTAAATACCCAGTAGAAACTCCCGTCCTTGGACATGTTCTTGACGTAGCCAAAGAATTCCTCGCCGGCGGAGATGGTGTCCCAGACCAGCTTGAATGCCGAGCGTGGCATGTCGGGATGGCGCACGATATTGTGCTGCGAACCCAATAGCTCGTCTTCGGTGTACCCCGAAAATTCGATGAAGATGGGGTTCCCGTAAGTAATGATTCCCTTGGCGTTGGTCTTTGAAACGATGAAATCGTCTTCGCGCATGAAGCGCTCGACGGTGGTTGGCTGTATGGCTCTTTTCATTTTGTGCCCCTCAAGTTTCAGCTATTCAATTTACTACATTCTGAAATGCTGCTGTAAGGCTCGCAGGCATAAAAAAACCCCGTTGGTGGTACCAACGGGGTTTTTGGCAACGAATCGACTTAGTGGTTCGCAGCGGAGGCAGCACCGTAACCGGTCTGCGCACGAACGTACTGGTCTTCGAAGGCTTCGATCTCTTCCTTGGCGCGAACGCTCGAATCGCTCTTCGACATGACGTAAGCCAGCAGGAAGGCGACCGGCATGGCGAACAGAGCCGGCTGGGTGTAGGGGAAGAGCGGCGCGGCATTGCCGAGCACATCGACCCATACGGACTTCGAGAAGAGCACGAACAGCACGGCAGAAACCAGACCGCCGTAACCGCCCCATAGGGCGCCCTTGGTGGTCAAACCCTTCCAGTACATGGAAAGGATGAGTACCGGGAAGTTCGCCGCTGCAGCGACACCGAAAGCCAGACCGACCATGAAGGCGATGTTCTGCTTCTCGAACAGGATACCGAGCACGATGGCAACGGCACCCAGGCAGATCGTAGCGATCTTGGAGACGCGGATTTCGCTGGCTTCGGAAGCCTGCCCCTTCATGATGACGCGAGCGTACAAGTCGTGCGAGATGGCGGAAGCGCCAGCCAGTGCCAGACCGGAAACCACGGCCAGGATGGTAGCGAAAGCCACGGCAGCGAGGAAGCCGAGCAGCATGTTGCCACCGACGGCCTTGGCCAGGTGCATCGCGACCATGTTGCCGCCGCCGATCAGCTTCTTGCCAATTTCACCGCCTTCGAAGAAGTCCGGGTTCTGGCCGACGATGATGATCGCGGTCAGGCCCATCAGGAAGATGACGTTGAAGAAGTAGGCAACGAAGCCGGAAGCATAGAGTACGGACTTGCGCGCTTCCTTGGCGTCGGTCACGGTGAAGAAGCGCATCAGGATGTGCGGCAGACCTGCCGTACCGAACATCAGGCCCAGGCCCAGCGAAATCGCCGTGACCGGATCCTTCAGCAGGCTACCCGGGGACATCAGCTTGTCGCCCAGCTTATGAACGCTGGTCGCCTTTTCCATCAGCTCGGTGTAGGAGAAGCCGAACTGGCTCATGGCCAGGATCATGACCAGCGTACCACCGGCCAGCAGCATGCAGGCCTTGATGATCTGCACCCAGGTCGTGGCGACCATACCGCCGAAGGTCACATAGACCATCATCAGGATACCAACGGCGAAGATGGCGACGTTGTACTCCAGACCGAACAGCAGCTTGATCAGCTGACCGGCACCAACCATCTGGGCAATCAGGTAAAAGCAGACGACGGTCAGCGAGGAAACCGCGGCCATCGTGCGCACCTTGCCCTGATCGAGGCGGTAGGCAGTGATATCGGAGAAGGTGAACTTGCCCAGGTTACGCAGGCGTTCGGCCATCAGGAACAGAATGATCGGCCAGCCAGCGAAGAAGCACAGCATGTAGATGTAGCCGTCGTAGCCCTGGGTGTAGACCATGGCCGTCAGACCAAGTAGCGTCGCGGCCGACATGTAGTCGCCAGCGATTGCCAAACCGTTCTGGAAGCCCGTGATGCCACCGCCGGCCGTGTAAAAATCAGCCGTCGACTTGGTACGGGAAGCCGCCCAGTAGGTGATCCCCATGGTCAGCGCCACGAAGATACAGAACATGATGATGGCGTGCCAATTGGTCGCCTGTTTTTCGGTTGCGCCGACTGCATCGGCGGCCAGCACCGCACCGGACAGGCCGAGCAGCCCGAGCGTCGTAATCAACTTACGCATTATTTTTCCTCCTTCCAGGCTTCCTTGACGATCTGCTGCGTCAGCTCGTCGAACTCGCTATTGGCGCGCTTGACGTAAACCGCCGTCAGCACCCAGAAGAAGATGAACATGAAAAGTTCGACCGCTACACCAACCGTCAGGCGTGAGCCTTCGGTGACGGGTTGCCCCAGCGAGGCCGGGCTGAATGCCACGACCATCACGAACCCGTAGAACATCATCAAAACCACAACGGCCAAAGTCCAAGCAAAACGTCCACGACGGGCGACGAGTTCCTGGAATTTCGGATTGGCCCGCATCCGCTGATACATTGCGCTGCTCATGGCTGACCTCCCTTATTAATTAATAATTAGTGCAAACTGCATCCATAATTATATCTTATATAAGACCCTAGCCAAGCGCTTCTTCACCATTAAGCAATTCGTATCATCCCGTAGGAAAACAGTACTCATGCCCTCCATCGACCTCACCATTCAGGGTGAAATCGCCACCCTGACCCTGAACAATCCCGACAAGCTCAACGCGATCAATCTCGCCATGTGGCGCGAGCTGTTTGAAAATTGCCAAAAAATCGCTGTGCACCGCAGCATTCGCTGCGTCATCATTCGCGGCGCCGGCAATGAAGCCTTTGCCGCCGGCGGTGACCTTGAGGAATTTGTCACCGCCCGCACCACGCTCGACCAGGCACTGCACTATCATGGCGAAGTCGCTCAGGCGCTTAACGCCATCGCTGACTGTCCGCACCCTACGGTCGCCCTGATCCGCGGCGCTTGCATCGGCGGCGGGCTGGAAATCGCCGGCGCCTGCGATCTGCGCATCGCCAGCGAAAACGCCAAGTTCGGCGCCCCGATCAACAAGCTCGGCTTTTCGATGTATCCGGGCGAGATGGAAGGCTTGCTGCGCTTGGCCGGCCCGGCCGTCATGAAGGAAATCCTGCTCGAAGGGCGCATCCTGAACGCCCGCGAAGCCTACGAGAAAGGGCTGCTCACCCGTGTCGTCACCGATGCGCAACTGGAAGACGAAGTATTCGCCACCGCCCGTCGCATCGGCGCCGGCGCCCCGCTCGTCGCCGGCTGGCACAAACAATGGATCAAGCGCCTGCTCGACGGACGCCCACTGAGCGACGAGGAAAAAGCTGCGTCCTTCGCCTTCCTGGAGACCCAGGATTACAAGGAAGGCCTCGCTGCGTTCCTCGAGAAACGCAAACCCGTCTTCAAGGCGCAGTAATCAGGCGCCGAATACCGTGTGCAGCATCTTCGCCGAGAGCAGGATCAATACACCGGCGAAGATCTTCTTCAGCGTCGCCACCGGCAGACGATGTGCCAGCTTGGCGCCGAGCGGCGCGGTAAACATCGACACCGCGCTGACCGCCACCAATGCCGGCACGAAGACATAACCCAGCGTCCATGCCGGCAAACCACCGACCGCCCAGCCGTTGATCAGGTAACCCAGCGCCCCCGCCAGCGCAATCGGCAAACCGATGGCGGCCGACGTGCCGATGGCGTTCTGCATCTTGACGTTGCACCAGGTCATGAAGGGCACCGACAGCGAACCACCACCGATGGCCACCAGCGCCGAGACCACGCCAATCCCGGTGCCCACCCCGGCCAACCCCACCTTGCCGGGCAGTTCGCGCGACGGCTTGGGTTTAACGTTGAGGATCATCTGCAGGGACACATAGGCCATGAAGCAGCCGAAGAAAATGGCCAAAGGCCGAGTCGGCGCCGAAGAGGCAATGAAGGTACCAGCGAAGGTTCCAAACAGCACGCCCGGCGCGACACCCTTGACGATATCCCAGCGCACCGCGCCATGGGCGTGATGCGCACGCAAGCTGGACACCGAGGTCAATACGATGGCCGCCATCGAGGTGCCGAGCGCCAGATGCACCATATGCTCCGGAGGGAAACCCTGAGCCGCGAACATGGTGGTCAGCACCGGCACCATGATGCCGCCGCCACCAACCCCGAGCAGGCCAGCAAAAAAACCGACGAAAGCGCCTAACAGCAGATACGCGGCCAACCACTCCAAACTCATGAACTATCCCTTGAATTGAGCAATGCCCGCCAGTTGGCCAGCAATGAAACGCCACTCTTCCGGCGTCACCGGCGTGATGGACAAGCGGTTGCCACGGGCGAGGAGGCGCATGTTAGCAAGTTCCGGATGGAGGCGCAGTTCGCCCAAGGGAACATAGCGCCCGCGGGCGATGAAACGCACATCGCGCAACAACCAGCGCGGCATTTCCGGCTTCGATCTGGCATCGAAATAGGGACTCTCCGGATCGAATTGCGTAGCATCCGGATAGGGCTCCGAACTGATCTCGCAGACGCCGGCAACACCCGGTTCGGCACAACCGGAATGGTAGAACAAGGCCAGATCGCCGATCCGCATGGTGTCGCGCATGAAATTGCGCGCTTGATAATTGCGCACCCCGAACCACGGCACGCAGCCCAAACGCTCAAGATCGTCGATCGACACTTCGTCCGGCTCGGATTTCATCAGCCAGTATTGCATTTACCACCCGACAAAAAGGAAACGGGTGGCAGAACACTCTGCCACCCGTCGGATTTGGTCCCCGCGAGTGCCGTCAGGCCGGCATCCTGAACCGGAGTTCAGAGTGGTTGCTTTCCTCCCGCATCAGGCACGCTCGACGAAGAGCGCGCACAACAGCGGTTTCAACGGTCCGCAACCGATGCCAATCAGCATTGGTTCAAGGAATATATGGCCTTAACAAACACCGCAGGGAACACTCGGCGGGCAACACCCGAGCAGCGAATTAGAGTTCCAACTGCTGCTGGGGCGCCAACACGGCATCCAGCCGCGCTCCCATGGATTCGATTCTACGCTTTGTCTCGGAACTAGCAACTGCTTCCGAAAACCCCGCAGCAGGCTGGTCGCCGGGGGCAGACAAGTGCTCATGCGCGATATTCAGCGCGGCCATGACGGCAACGCGTTCGGCGATCGTGTTTTTGGTACGTTGGGCGATGTCACGCATCTTGCCATCGACCAGGTCGACAGCGGCCAATAACGCATCGCGCTCTTCCGGGGTACAAGCAACGCGATACTCGCGCCCCATGATATTCACGTCGAGAAAATTCGGCTCGCCGCTCATGTCAGGACTCCTCGGGCAACTTGTCCATCAACTTCTCCAGACGCTCCCGGGCGGCCGTCATGGTCTGGCGCAGATGCAGACGCTCGGCTTCTGCCGCAGCCATCTGATTGCGCAATACCTCGTTCTCCGCGCGCAACTTGAGAACCAGGTCGACGACCTGTTCGATCTTGGCTTCAAGCGCTTCGAGTTCAGTATTCATGGCGCGCACTATAGTGGCAAAAATAACAGCAGGTCAAGGACTAAGCTGCCGAATTCAAAGTAGATTATCAGAAATTATCGCCATCTGCTGATGCGCTCGGAATCATCGCGTTGTAGAATGCGCGCCGTGTTAGGTGCTGCGCACGGATTCTCCACGCGCAGTTAAACGGGAAAGCGGTGCGTCTCCAGTCAAAGAGACCATTCCGCTGCTGCCCCCGCAACGGTAAGCAAGTGCGGGCGCGTCACAACGCCACTGGGATTTTCCTGGGAAGGCGACGCGTCAAGACTTGCAAGCCCGGATACCGGCCTCGCACACCAGTTGGAAGTGCCACGGGGTGGTGGTGCCGGTTCCTCATAGCCAGCCTTTTCCCCGACGCTTCCTTTTCAGTGCATCTACGGCATGCGGGGACGCCTGCCGGGGGAAGGAAAAAAATGTCTTATCGCCTATCTGCAAGCGCAGCCGCTCTGGCCCTTGCCTTTTCATCGAACACCTTTGCTCAAACAACGTCGCTGGACCCTGTCGTCGTCACCGCCAACCGGCAAGCGATGAAAGTCTCCGAGCAACTCTCCGACGTCACCGTTCTTGAGCGCGAAGATATCGAGCGGACTCCGACGACCAGTCTCGGCGATCTGTTGGCGCGCCAACCGGGCGTCGAACTCGCCAGCAATGGCGGCCCGGGAACCACGTCCTCCATCTATATGCGTGGCACCAATAGCGGCCATACCCTCGTGTTGATCGATGGCATGCGCGTCGGCTCGGCCACCGCCGGTCAGATGAGCGCCTGGTCGAGAATTCCGGTGAGTCAGATCGAGCGCATCGAAATTCTGCGCGGGCCAGGTTCGTCGCTCTATGGCAGCGATGCGATCGGGGGCGTGATCCAGATATTCACCCGGCGTGGCGAAGGCGAGCCGCACGTCTATGCCGAAGTCGGCGCCGGGAACTACGATACCCAATCGGCAGCAACGGGCTTCAGCGGACAATCGGGCGGCTTGCGTTATTCCTTGAGTGCCGACTACTTCCACACCAGCGGCATCAACAACATCACCAACCGGAAATCGTCCAGTTACAACGCCGACCTGGATGGCTATAAAAACCACTCATTCGCCGGTGGTCTCTCGTACGAAATGGCGCCAGGACACGAAGTCGGGACCCAGTTTTTCTACGCCGACGGCGAAAACCAATATGACGTCGGCCCATCGACAGCTACCGCCGCCAAGGACGCCGTCAGCCAGAACGCCCTGTCGAACGTTGGCGTCTATCTGAAGAACAAGCTGACGCAAAACTGGACCAGCACCCTGCGTTATGGCCAGAGCGTAGATGACACGAAATCGCTGACTGACCGCGCTCAGACCAGCTATTTCCGGACCGATCAAAACCAGTATTCGTGGCAGAACGATCTGAACACGAGCATCGGCAATTTCCTGCTGGCCGCAGAACGACTGGAACAGGAAGTCAAGACGAGCAGCAGGTACCGGGTGACCAGCCGCAAGACGGACTCGCTACTGGCCGGCTGGAACGGCCAATTCGGCAACAACCGCCTGCAAGGCAACATCCGCTTCGATGATAGCGACCAATTCGGCGAAAAGACGACCGGCTCCGTCGCCTACGGCTACCAGATCACCAAGGAACTCCGTGCCAACGTCGGCTACGGCACCGCCTTCAAGGCGCCGTCTTTCAACGATCTTTACTATCCGCAGAGCGGCAAGTACGTCGGCAACCCCAACCTCGAACCGGAGTCTTCACGCAACCGCGAAGCCTCGCTGCATTACGATCTCGGCGCTCATCGTTTGTCCGCCACCTGGTTCCTGAACCGTGTGGCAAACCTGATCGTCTGGCCAAGTACGGGCACGACCATCATGCCGGTCAACGTCAGCAACGCCCGCCTGGAAGGCACCACCCTGACCTACGAGGGCAGGATCAGCTCTTTCGATTTCAGCGCCAACTACACCAATCTTGATGCACGCGATGCCAATACCGGTCGCGTTCTGCCCCGGCGTGCCAGCAACTATGGCACCGTGGCGGTTGGCCAGCAGATCGGCGCCTTCGACTGGCGCGCCGAAATTTTCGCCAGCGACCGTCGTTTCAGCGACGACAAGAACGAGGTGAAGCTGGGTGGCTATGCCTTGGTCAATCTTTATGGCGCATACCGCTTCGCCAAGGACTGGTCGGTCTTCGCCAAGCTGAACAACCTGTTCGACCGCGACTATCAAACGGTGGCCGATTACGGAACGCTGGGCTTCAACGCCTTCGTCGGCATCCGCTACAACCCGAAGTAAGATCGCCCCGTGCCTACCCGTCGCCGCGCCCTCCTGATCCTGCTCACGCTAACGCTGTTAGCGCTGTTCAGTTTCGCCACGGCGCTGGCCTTGGGTAGCTACCGGGTGGAATTCGGCGACGTTTTCAACGCACTGCTCGGGCATGAGTCGGGCGGCGGACAGGTCGTCGTTGAACTGCGCCTGCCACGTGCCATCGCCGGCTTTGCCTGTGGCGGCCTGCTGGCGCTGGCCGGCGCGCTGATGCAGGTACTGTTGCGCAATCCGCTGGCCGACCCTTACGTACTGGGCATTTCCGGCGGCGCCGGAGTTGGCGCGATGTTCGCCATCCTGCTCGGCCTGCCGGTGCTCGGCATCGACGGACTGGCCTTCGCCGGCGCCTTGGGCGCCATGTTTCTCGTCTTCGGCCTGGCGCACGGCGACGGCAGCTGGACGCAGACTCGCCTGCTGCTGACTGGCGTCATCGTGGCCGCCGGCTGCGGGGCACTGGTTGCGCTGATGCTGGCCATTGCCGAGGAACACAAGCTGCGCGGCATGCTGTTCTGGTTAATGGGCGATCTTGGGCAAACCAATGCCTGGTGGCCCGCACTCACCGCTTTGGCGATCGCCTTCATGTTTGCCATGCCCTTCGCGCGCGAACTCAATTTGCTGGCGCGCGGCATCCAGCAAGCACAGGCGCTGGGGGTCGATGTTATCCGCCTGCGCTATGCCATTTATCTGATCGCTTCCTTGGCCACCGCAGCCTCGGTAACGACCGCCGGCTCCATCGGCTTCGTCGGCCTGGTCGTGCCGCACCTGGTCCGCCTGGCCACCGGCAACGACCAGCGCCTGCTGCTGCCCGCCTCGGTGCTGGCTGGCGGCTCATTGCTCGTGCTGGCCGATACGGCGGCGCGCACCATCATCGCACCGCAACAGTTGCCGGTCGGCGTGCTGACCGCACTGATCGGCGTACCGGTCTTCCTATTCTTGCTGTCGAGGCAGCCGAAATGACGCCGCTGCTCGAAGCCCGCCAGTTGCAGGTCGCCGTCGGCGAGCGCACGGTCATCGAGCGTCTCGACCTTGCTGTCGCGCCCGGCGAACGCCTAGCCATTCTCGGCCGCAACGGGGCCGGCAAATCGACCCTGCTGTCGACGCTGGCCGGCTTGCGCCCCCCGGCGGCCGGGGCCGTGCTGCTCGACGGCGAGGATGCCGCCCTGCTGCATCCTCGGCAGGCGGCATTGCGCCGGGCCTGGCTCGGCCAGTTCCAGACCGATCCCTTTGGTTCGACGGTACTGGAAACCGCCCTCACCGGCCGTCACCCGCACCTCGGCCGCTGGGACTGGGAAAGCACCAAGGATGCCGACATTGCCCGCGACGCGCTAAAAGCTGTTGGCTTGGCCGGCATGGAAAACCGCCAGATCCACACCCTGTCCGGCGGCGAACGCCAGCGTCTGGCCATCGCCACGCTGCTGACGCAAGCTGCACCGCTTTACCTGCTCGACGAACCGCTGTCGCACCTCGACCTCAACCACCAGATGGCCGTGCTCGAACTGTTCACCGGCACGGCACGCGAATGCGGTGCCGGCGTCGTCATGGTCCTGCACGACCCGACGCTGGCCTTCCGCTTCTGCGACCGCGCCCTGCTCGTCTTTGGCGATGGCCGCACGGAGACTGCTGCGGTGCACGAGCTGTTAACGGCAAAAACCCTGTCCGAACTCTACGGCTACCCGCTGCGCCAGATCGACGATCGCGGCCAGCGCTGCTTCATTCCGGAATAAATCATGAGCGTCACCCACGAACAACGCATGCAGAAAAAGAAGTCGGTCATCGACGAGAAGATCGCCGCCGCCCAGGAAGAACGTGGTGTGCTGCTGGTCAACACCGGCAACGGCAAGGGCAAATCGTCGGCCGCCTTTGGCGTCGTCGCCCGCGCCCTCGGCCACGGCCTCAAGGTTGCCGTCGTGCAGTTCGTCAAAGGCCGCTCCGATACCGGCGAGGAAGCCTTTTTCCGCCAGCAACCGAATGTGCATTGGCACGTCGGCGGCGAAGGCTTCACCTGGGAAACCCAGGACAAGGAACGCGACGCCCGCGCGGCCCAGGCGGCCTGGGAAGTCGCTTGCACTTACCTGAGCAACCCGGAGATCGGCCTCGTCGTTCTCGATGAAATGACCTACGCCTTCAAATACGGCTGGCTCGACCTCGAGGCGGTCATCGCCAAGCTGCTGTCCCGCCCGTTGATGCAGCATGTCATCGTCACCGGCCGCGGCGCCCCGGAAGCGCTACGTGAGGCTGCCGACACGGTCAGCGAAATCGGCAATGAAAAACACGCCTTCAGCGCCGGCGTGAAGGCCATGCCGGGCCTGGACTGGTAACCCAGACAGCGTGTCACCCCGGCACCCGCTTTTCCGCCGCCTGGCCGGCGCCTGTGCAGCACTGCTCGGCACGCTCGCCCTGAGCGGTGCCCAGGCAGCCACCCTGCTCGGCATCGTGACGGAGCGGGCTGCGCCGACGGCGATTGAGGCGGCCCATCGGCATCTGGCGACGCATCCGCAAGACCGCATCAATCTGCGCACCCCGGCCCAGCTGATGGCGGCCAACGATAAGCAGCTGGCCCAATGGCTGAACCAGGCCGACAGCGTATTGGCCGTTTCGCTCTTCGGCGACCCGGCGCGCAAGCTCAAGGATGCGCTGACTCGCCATGGCCGCTCGCGCATGCCGATCCTGGCGATGAATGGCGAAGCCAGCCTGAACCTGATGAGTCGCGATGCCCAGGGTGAGTTGGCCGGGTTCCCGGCCGAGACATTGCGTCAGCTGGCGCTTGAAACCCCGCCCACGGATGCACTGACCAGCGCCGAGGCGCATCCGGCCGCCCGACACTGGCTGAGCGCCCGCCGCCTCTGGCAAGCCGGTGGCGTCGACAACACACGGGCCTTGTTCGCCCACTTGCTCGAACCACGCCAGCCACTCCCCGCACCGCAAGCGGAACCCACCTTGCGTTTGCGCGTTGGCGAACACGAACTGACCGACGAAACGGCTTGGGGCCATGGCGCTCGACTCGGACTACGCACGCAACCCACCGTGGTCGTACTCGACCTGGCCAACATGGATGGCCAAGCCCCCGCCGCACTGTGCGCCGCCATCGAGAAGCAAGGGCAAGCCTGCGTGCAGGTACTGACGCGCTGGGGCGGCGCTTCTCGCCAAGCGCTGGAGCGCCTGCCCGAATTGATCACGCCGGCCAAACCGGCGGCGCTCGTCATCCTGCAGGACTTCGTCGTCGGCGCAGCGGAAGGCCGCGAGGCGGTCACCGAGGCTTTCAGAAAACTCGATATCCCGCTGTTCAAGGCCATCCGCCTGACCGAAAGGGGCGTCACGCAGTGGCGCCTGTCACCGGACGGCCTGCCGGCCGACTCGGTGCAATACCGCGTCGCCCTGCCCGAACTGCAGGGCATCGGCCAGCCCATCGTCGTCTCGGCGCTGGGCGCGCCGCAGCCGGACAAGCTGACTGGCATCCAGACCCGGCCGCCGGTCATGCTCGCTGCCGAAATCGACCGCGTCGCCGCCCGCGTCGGCCGCTGGCTGGCCCTGCGTGCCAAGGCCAACGCCGACAAGCGCGTCGCCATCGTCTATTACAACCATCCGCCCGGTCGGCAAAACATCGGTGCCGACAACCTAGACGTACCGAATTCGCTGTTCGACATGCTGCATGCGCTGAAGGCCGCCGGTTACCGTACCGGCGAGTTGCATGCCTCTCCCGAAGCCCTGCTCGATCGCATCATGGCGCAAGGGGTCAATCTGCCGGAAGACCGCGCCGCCCTGCGTGAACTGGGCGGCCTCGTCGATGGCGTCTCCGCGGCCGACTACGCCCGCTGGTTTGCCGGCCTGCCCGCTCGCATCCAGGGCGAAATGACCCGCGGCCCGCTCGGTCGCCTGCACGCCGAGGTGCTCGAAGCGGAAAGCGCTAACGAACGTCCCATCGGCCGCAAGCGGGTCGATGCCGTGCTCAAGGAACTGCATCACCTGGTCGAAGGGGCCGATCATCCGCAACGACTGAAGGCCATCCGCGACCTGCAGTCACTGGAAGCCGGCTACCTTGCCTGCCTGGCCGACCGCCCGATCAAGCGTTGCGCCACGCTGGCGCCGCTGGTCCGCCGCCTCACCGCCTATGGCATCGAAGGCATGAAGGGCTGGGGTGCCACACCCGGCAAGGTGATGGTCGATCGCGGCCGTCTGCTCGTGCCCGGCCTGCATTTCGGCAACGTCTTCGTCGGTCCGCAACCGCCGCGCGGCTGGGAGGTCGACGAAGAACTGCTGCATGCCAATACCAGCGTCACCCCGCCGCATCAGTTCCTCGCCTTCTATCATTGGCTGCGCGACGTTTTCCGGGCCGATGCCGTGGTCCACGTCGGCCGCCACTCCACCTACGAATTCCTGCCCGGCAAAGCCGTCGGGCTGGCCGCTGACGATTACCCGAGCCTGATCGCGGCCGACCTGCCGGGCATCTATCCCTACATCGTCGATGGCGTTGGCGAAGGCACGCAGGCCAAGCGGCGCGGCCTTGCCGTGATGGTCGACCACCTGACGCCGCCGCTCGCCGCCACGCCGCTTTACGATCAACTACTGGTACTGCGCCAGATCGTCGAGAGCTACGAGGCCGCTTCGTCGGAATCGCTCAAGGCGCAAGCCGCCCGCACCATGCGCGAGAAAGTGATCGAGCTGAACCTGAAGGCCGAATTGGAAGCCTCGATGGCCGACGTGCTGCAGGTGCGCGGCATCGGCTTCGAAGCGGCCGACGACGACCTGCTGGCGCACGAGGTCGGCCACTACCTGACCAAGCTGCAGGAAAAGTTCATGCCCTACGGCCTGCACGTTTTCGGTCGCGACTGGAGCCAGGCCTCGCTCGACCTGATGCTCGATTCGATGAGACAGGGCGGCATCGACGACCCGGCAACGGCCCAGAAGCTGAAAGATTCGCCGCGCCTGGAAATGCAGGGCCTGCTGGCCGGTCTCGCTGGCCGCTACATTCCGCCGGGCAAGGGCAACGACCCGCTGCGTTCGCCTGAAGCCCTGCCGACCGGGCGCAATTTCCACGCGGTCGATGGCGACATCCTGCCCACCCATCTCGGCTACAAGCTCGGTGAAAAAATGGCCGAAACGGCTGTGCACCGCAGTAAGCAGGCTAGCGGCAGCGAAGGCGTCATCCTGTGGGCCTCCGATGCCGTGCGCGACGAAGGCGTCATGGTCGGCTTCGCGCTGGCCCTGATGGGTGCCGAGCCCGTGTGGAACGCCCGCGGCATCGTCACCGACGTCCGGCTGAAGCCCGGCACCGCGCGGCGTGACGTGGTCGTCACCACCTCCGGCCTGTTCCGCGATCTCTACCCCAACCTGATCAACCTGATCGACCGCGCCGGGCGCCACGCCCTGGCCGCCTCGGCGGCCGCCCTGGTCGACAGCCAACCGGAACTGAAGGAAGCGCTCGCGTCGGCGCTAGCCTCGGTGACCACGGCGAATTGGGGCAAGGAAAACCCGCAGGACAATCGCGTCGCCCGCGAATGGCTGAACCGCTTTGCCGCCCTGCGCCAATCCGGTCTCAGCCCAGGCGAAGCCGGCCGCGCCGCCGCCCAGCGCATCTTCGGCGACGCCCCCGGCGCCTATGGGGCCGGCGTCAATCGGCTGACCGAGCGCTCGGGCGCCTGGCGCGAGCGCGACGAAATCGGCCGCGCCTACCGCAACCGCATGGGCCACGCCTACGGCCTCGACGACAGCGGCGAAGCCGCTCATGCCGCTTTCGACACCGCGCTCGACGGCATCGCCCGCACCTACCACGGCCGCGCCAGCAACCTCTACGGTCTGCTCGACAACAACGATGCCTTCGACTACCTCGGCGGCCTGTCGCTGGCCATCGAGGGACGGACCGGCCGCCCGCCGGAAGCCTTGATCCTGCAACATGCCGAACCTGGCCGGGCCGATCTCGAACCGCTGACCAGCGCCCTGCTCGGCGAACTGCGCGGCCGTTTCCTCAATCCGGCTTGGCTCAAGCCGCTGATGGGGCATGGCTATGCCGGCGCCCGAACGATGGGCCAGGAGTTCCTCGAAAACCTTTGGGGTTGGCAGGTCACGCGCCCCGATCTGGTCAAGAACTGGGCCTGGGACGAAGTGAAGTCGGTCTATTTCGATGATGCCCACCAGCTGGGCCTGCCGCAATTCCTCGGACAGGGCCAGAACGCCCACATCAAGGCGCACATGCTGGCCATCTTCATGGTCGCTGCCGAGAAGGGCTTCTGGAAAACCGATGCCGCCACCATCAAACGGATGGGCGGCGAACTCGCCCGCCTGGTCGATAAGAACGGCCTGCCCGGCAGCGGCCACACCGCGCCCAACCACCCGATGTGGGCCTGGCTGGCGCCGCAACTGGATGCGGGCGACACACAAGCGCTCGGCGTCACCCTGGCCAAGGCACGCGGCGAAACCTTGCCGACCGCCAGCGCCGAGCTGCCCAGAGGCACTGCTGCGGTGCACCGCCCAAAATCGGCAAAAACCGAGAATGACGCCAACGCCGAAACCCCTGCGGAAAACGCCGCCGCCCCGCGCTACTACGAACTGACGCCGCGTAGCGAAGCCCCCACCGCTGCCGAACGCGCCCTGAATTTCCTCGCCTTGCTCGGCGCCGCCCTCGCCTTGTTCACCCTCGGCCTGTGGCGCGGCCTGCGCCTACCTTCACCCCGTTCCACCCTCGGAGAACACCATGTCTGATGCTTCTTCCTTCGCCTGGCTGCACGACGCCGTCACCTGGCTGCTTACCCCGGCCCTCGCCGCCCTGCTCTTCGCCTGCGCCGTCGCTGCCGTCGAAGCCGGCATTGCCGTCGGCGAGCGCTTCAGCGGCCTTGCCCGCCTGCGCCAAGCCGGCGACCTCGGCCAGGTGCAGAAAATCGCCCGGCACCGCCTGGAGCGCGCCGACCTGCTTGCCCGCATCCCGCCCATGCTCGGCCTGATGGCCACCATCATTCCGCTCGGGCCGGGCCTCGCCGCCCTGGGCCAAGGCAACCCGGCCCAATTGGCCAGCGCCGTCACCGTCGCCTTCGACGCCACCGTACTCGGCCTGGTCGCCGGCATCGGTGGCCTGGTCGTCGGCAAACTGCGCCGCCGCTGGTACGAAGAAACCCTGGAAGCGATGGAGGCCGCATGAGCGAAAGCGCCCAACCGCGGCGCCGTCTGCGCCTCTATTCCAAGCTCGACGCCCGCTTCGACGATTACGACGAAGACCCGCGCGCCAGCCTGGTCAACCTGGTCGACGTCATGCTTGTCTTCGCCTGTGGCCTGCTCGCCGCCTTGGCTGCCGGTACCCAGGCCAACCTGAAAGCACCGCAACCGGTCGACAAGGGACGCGAAATAGAACGCCCCGCCATCGGCGCTCAACAAAGCGGCAGCGGCTACGACCGCGTTGGCGAAGTTTTTCGCGACCCGAAAACCGGTAAGCTCGTCCTGATCGAACCCGCTACCTCAACCGATAAATGACTCCCTGTCCCGCCATTCTCATCGCCGCCCCTGCCTCCGGCCAGGGCAAGACCACCGTCACTGCCGCCCTGGCTCGCCTGCACGCCCGCCAGGGCCGACGCGTCACGGTGTTCAAGTGCGGCCCGGATTTTCTCGATCCGCAGATCCATGCCTTCGCCTCCGGCCGCCCCTGCCAGAATCTCGATCTCGGGATGTGCGGCGAGTCTGACGCCCGCTGGCGGCTGGCCCGGGCAGCCAAGGAGTCCGACCTGATCCTTGTTGAAGGCGTCATGGGTCTGTTTGACGGGACGCCTTCGGCCGCCGACATCGCCGAACGCTTCGGCATCCCGGTCATGGCCCTGATCGACGCCGGCTCAATGGCCCAGACCTTCGGTGCGGTGGCGCACGGCCTGGCCACCTATCGGCCCAAGCTGCCCTTCGCCGGCGTGCTGGCCAACCGCGTCGGTAGCGCCTTTCACACCGAATTGCTGCGCGAAAGCCTGCCGCCCGGCATGGGCTGGTTCGGCGCCCTGCCCAAATCCGGCGATAGCCTGCCCGAGCGCCACCTCGGCCTGATGCAGGCGGCCGAGATCGAAGACCTTGGCGTTCGCCTGGACAAGCTGGCCGATGCGCTGGAAGCGACTGCTGCGGTGCACCTGCCCGAAGCGGCAAATTTCGACGACGTGCCACCGCCAGCCATTCCGCCATTGCTCTCTGGCAAGCGCATCGCCATCGCCCGCGACGCAGCCTACGGTTTCATCTACCCGGCCAATCTGGAAACCCTGCAGCAACTGGGTGCCGAGCTATGCTTTTTCTCGCCAGTCGCCGGCGAAGCGCTGCCGGAATGCGATGCCGTCTGGCTGCCCGGAGGCTATCCGGAACTGCACGCTCAATCGCTCACCGCCAACACCGCCCTGTGGGCCGCGTTACGCGCCCATGTCGATACCGGCAAGCCCCTACTGGCCGAGTGCGGCGGCATGATGAGCCTGTTCGAGGAAGTCGTGGACAAGGCTGGCGTCAGCCACCGTTTCGGCGGCCTGCTGCCCGGTCGCTCCGTCATGCAGCAACGGCTCGCCGCGCTCGGCACGCAATTCGCCACGCTACCGGAAGGCGAGTTGTCCGGCCACACTTTCCATTATTCGAAGAGCGAAAGCCCGCTCGATCCGCTCTGCCGCGCCCGCCCGCAACGTGGCGGCGAAGGTGAGGCGATCTATCGTACGAGGCGCCTGACCGCCTCCTACGTACATTTCTACTTCCCGTCCAATCCGCAGGCAGTCGCATCTCTGCTTGGCTAAACTTCGTTTTTTCCGAAACATATCTGCAATTTTCTGCGGTTATAAATGAGCGGAAAGATCGCTACACTTCGTCCGTCACTATCCCAATGAAGGAGACATCGATGAAAAACTTCGTGATGATGGCCGCCGCCCTCGTGCTCGGCCTGTCACTGTCGATCAGCGACGCCGAGGCCGCCAAGCGCCTGGGCGGCGGCGGATCGACCGGCATGCAGCGTCAATCCGTTGCCCCGAGCAAGAACACGCAACAGGCCACCCCGGCTCAGCAGCAGCAAGCTGCCGCCCCGGCCGCCGCGCCGCAAACCCAACCCAAGCGCTCCTGGATGGGCCCGCTCGCCGGCCTCGCCGCCGGTATCGGCCTCGCCGCGCTGGCTTCGCACTTCGGCTTCGGCGAAGAACTGGCCAACTTCATGATGATTGCCCTGCTCGCCATGGTGGTCATCGGCGTGATCGGCTATTTCATGCGCAAGAAGGCGGCTGCCCAAGGACATCAAGGCATGCAGTACGCCGGCGCTGGCGCCGGCTATGGCAATCCGCCGCCGGCACAGAACTACCAGCCGATGGGCGGTAGCGCCGCTGCTCCGGTCGCTGTAGCCAACATCCCGGCCGATTTCGACGCTGAAGGTTTCGTGCGCAACGCCAAGGTGAATTTCATTCGCCTGCAGGCCGCCAACGATGCCGGCAACCTCGACGACATCCGCGAATTCACTTCGCCGGAAATGTTCGCCGAGATCAAAATGGGCATCGACGAGCGCAAAGGCGCCAAGCAGGAGACCGACGTCGTCCAGCTCAACGCCGAAGTGCTTGACGTCAGCGAGGAAGCCAACCGCTACATCGTCAGCGTCCAATTCAATGGCCTGATCCGCGAAGATGCCAACGCTCCGGCCGAAGCCTTCCAGGAAATCTGGCACATGACCAAACCGCGTGATGGTTCACGCGGCTGGGTGCTGGCGGGTATCCAGCAAGTCCAGTAAGCGCAGCTAGCGCCTCACACCAAAAAAGCCGGCGACTGACCCCGCCGGCTTTTTTTCGTCCGGAGATTGCCATGGCCCTGTCCGCACTCGGCGAATTTATCGGTACCGTCGTGCTCGATGCCTTGAGCCAGACGCTGTTTTATTTCACCGGCAAGATGCTCGTTCCCGTTGTCAGCCTCGGCCACTGGCAGGCTGGCGATTTGGCCGAAGAAGTCGAAAAGCCACGGCCAAGTTGGCGCAGTGCGATCGTGCGCAATGACGAAGGCAAACGCCTGATCAGCCCAGACGGTCAGGTTCTGCTCGGCCTGGTTTTCTGGATTGTCGTGGCCCTCGCTATCGTTTTACCGCATATCTGACCATGCTCCGCAAGCTTGCGCTCGCCGCCATCCAGTTCTATCAGCGGCACATTTCACCGTACAAGGGCTTTTGCTGCGCCTACCGATTCCACACCGGACGGGTGAGTTGCTCGCAGCTCGGCTATCGCGCCATCAGCCGCCTTGGCCTCTGGCGCGGCCTGATTGTCTTGCGGAGACGACTGATACGCTGCGGTATCACCCATCGACGCTATCAACAAGCGAAGTTTCGACCATTGGACCAGGCTGGGTTCTGCGATTGCGACCTGCCCTGCAATGTGGATGCCGGCTCCGCCTGTGAGCTGGCCGCCAACTTGCCGTGCGATTGCGGCGCGGACTGGTCTAGGAAGAATGACAAGGCGGCTGAACGCTACGTTCACATACCACCGAACAGCATGCCGCGTAAATTACGAATTATTTAATAGATACAATTAAATTGTTGATTTATATGGTTTGTTTTTGAACGCGATCACAATATATTAAATGTGAAACTGTGGATATCCGAAATCGGCAGCTGACCAGACCGATGGAATAATCTGCACCCAATCCCCGAGATCCGGCCCACCGGACAAATCCCTCTTTAGGAACAGCGATGCCTATCTCCATTCCCTTTTCGGCGCTTCGTCGCGCCTTGTCCATGCTTTTCCTGGCGAGCCTGCTACAGACCGCCAGCGCCAAGGAACTGCTGGTGGTTCAGGTCGCCCCCCTGTCCGGCCCACAAGGCGTTACCGGCAAGGCGGTTCAGGCCGGTGCCAAGCTCTATTTCGATCACATCAATGCTCAAGGCGGCGTCGGCGGCAATACGATCAAGCTGATCAGCCGCGACGATGAGAATAAGCCGGAAGAAACCGTCCGTCTGGTCAAGGAAAGCCTGGCCAACGAGCAACCGGTCGCTTTTATTGGCTCCGTCGGCACCAACAACGTCGAAGCCCTGATCCGCGACGGCAGTTTGGCCCGCGCCAATACACCCCTGATCGGGCCGCTCTCCGGGGCCAGTTCGATGATCGGTGCGCCGGCCACTTATGTGGTCAAGGCCAGCTATCGCGACGAGGTCGATAGCCTTTTCAAGCAACTGAGCCAGACCGGACAGAGCAAGGTCGGGCTGGTCTATCAGGACGACAGCCTGGGCAAGGATGTGCTGACCGGTGCCGAGCAGGCTGCCCCCAAATACAACATCCAGTTGGCGGCGCGGGCAGGTTACGAGCGCAACACGCTGAAGGTCGAAAACGCCGTCGACAGCATGCTCAAGGCGGCGCCGCAATCGATCTTCCTCGGCGCAACGACGGCCGCAGCCATCGAATTCGTCCGCCAGTACCGCCAGAAGGGAGGTATCGCCACCATCTACGGGATGTCGATCATCGACACGCAACAGCTTCTCGCCAAACTCGGCCCATCGCTGGCACGTGGCTACGCCTTCTCGGTCGTCATGCCGCTGGAGAACAAGACGACGCTGCCGCTGATCCGCGAATATAGCCGCCTGAAGGAAAGCAGCAAGGACGCCAACCTGACGGCACGCTCGATCGAGGGTTTCATTGCCGCCAAGGCCCTGGTCAATGCCCTCAAGCAGGGTGGCAACAGCGGACCGGCCACGGCGAAGGCACTGAGCGGCAGCAAGATCGACCTCGGCGGCTACTCGCTGGATTTCACGTCGAGCAAGCGCACCGGCTCGACCTTCGTCGATTTCGCCATGATCGGCGACAACGGCCGTATCGTTCAGTAAGGTCGCTTCCCGAGGTCAGCTCGAGCAGCTGACCTCCAGGCCGCTCGCCCAATCCGGCGGCAGGGTGGCGTAGTCTTCGTATTCCGGCTGTTCGTCGTAAGGCCTGCGCAGGCAGGCGAGCAGGCGGGCAACTTCGGAAAAGTCTCCAGCCTTGGCCTGGCGAATGGCCTGTTCGGCCAGCCAGTTGCGCAGTACATATTTCGGGTTGGCGTTGAGCATGGCGGTCTGCCGAGACTCGTCTTCCCACGGTGTTTGCGCCAGGCGGGCACGCCAGTTGTCCAGCCAGGCGTCGCAGGCGGCGCGGTCGACAAACTGGTCGCGTAGCGGCGCATCGGTTTTTGCCCTTTCCGGCCCGTGCACCGCAGCAGGCAGCTTGGACAGCATCCGGAAGAACAGCGTAAAGTCCGGACGGTGCTGTTGCAGGAAGCCGAAGGTCTCGCCGATGAACTGCTCGTCGTCCGGCAAGCCCTCGCGCAGGCCGAGCTTGGCGCGCATCAGGCGCTCGAAGGTGGTTTCGAAGGCCTCGCCGTAGGTCTCGTCCACTGCCGCGCGCGCGATTTCCGGGCGCTTCAGCAAGGGCAAGAAGGCATCGGCCAGGCAGTACAGGTTCCACTGCGCGACATGCGGCTGGTTGCGGTAGCTGTAACGGCCGTAGGTATCGGAATGGTTGCAGATGTGGCCAGCGTCGAAGGCCTCCATGAAGCCGAAGGGGCCGTAATCGAGCGTCAGGCCGAGGATGGACATGTTGTCGGTGTTCATCACGCCGTGCATGAAGCCAACGGCCATCCAGTGGGCGATCAGTTCGCCGGTGCGGCGCGCCACGTCGCGCAGCAAGGCGTCGTAGGGGTTGGCGGCGTCACGGCATTCGGGACGGAAAGTATCGATGACGTAATCGGCCAGCCGGCGCACCTCGGCATCGCGGTCGCGCGAAGCCCAATGCTCGAATGAACCGAAACGGACAAAGCCCGGTGCGACTCGGGTAACAACAGCGGCTGTCTCGATTTCCTCACGCCGTACCGGATGATCGGAACCGATGACGCACAGTGCACGCGTGGTCGGTACACCCAGCCCGGCCATGGCCTCGGAGCAGAGGAATTCGCGGATCGACGAGCGCAGCACGGCCCGCCCGTCAGCGCCGCGCGAGTAGGGCGTACGGCCCGCCCCTTTCAGCTGGATTTCCCAATGCCCGCGCCCGTTGCGCAGGCCACCAAGCAGATGCGCTCGCCCATCGCCCAGTTGCCCGGCCCAAACGCCGAACTGGTGGCCGGAATAAACCGCCGCCAGCGGTTCGCTGCCCGGCAACAGGCGATTGCCGGCGAAAAGATCGGCAAATTGCGGATGCTTCGGCAAATCGGCCGGCAGGCCGAGCAGATCGAGCACTTCGTCGCTGACGCCGACAACATAAGGATCGGGCAGTGGTTGCGGCGGCAGGCGGGTATAGAAATCCTCCGGCAGGGCAGCAAAGCTGTTGTCGAAGGCGGGCAGGTCGGCGAGAAAGTTTTCCGGGGCGTTCATCGTGCTTGTGTCGGGTTTCCGGCAAAAAACCGGGTGATACCGGCAGGGCAGCAAGGGCCATGCCGGCAATAGCGGAGATTGAGAGTCGTTTTTTCGCGCTTGGTTCAGCGCAGACGCAGGATGCGTATCACGCCGCTCAATACCATCGCCCCGATGATGCCGCCCACCACCCAGTCCGGCCATGGATGGCGGAAAAGGCTGACCAGCAGACCGGCAACGATGACCCCGAGATTGGCCAGTACGTCGTTGGCTGTGAAAATGTAGCTGGCACGCATGTGCACCGCCCCCTCACGGTGCCGTGCGATCAGCCACAGGCAGGCGGCGTTGGCCACCAGCGCAAGCACCGAGATGCCCATCATCGTCCCGCCCTCCGGCAGCCTGCCGGAAACCGCCCGCTGGCCGGTTTCGAACAGCACCCAGAGGGCCAGCGAAAGTTGCAACCAGCCCGAGAGATGCGCCGCCCTCAGCTTCCATGCGCCACTCCGCCCCACGGCGTACAAGGCCAGACCGTAAACCGCCGCATCGGCAAACATGTCCATGGCGTCGGCGATCAAACCCGCCGAGCTTGCCCACCTGCCGGCAAACAGTTCGATGCCGAACATCAGGCCATTGATGGCAAGCAGCAGCCAGAGCATACTGGCTTCGGCGGCATCGCCTTGGCCACCACTGGGATGGCTGTCGGAGAATGGGGTTGTTTCGAGCAGTTGGGCGGCGAAACCGAGCGGCGCCAGGCGCTGCAAAACAGCTTCGGCCGAATCGCTGTGGTCCAGGAGCAGGCGCCGCCCCGGGAAATCGAACTGCGGTCGGGCGTAAGCCAGATCGGCCAGACGCAGCCGAATCATCTGCGCCTCGGCCGGGCAATCCATCCCGGGAATAAGGAATATGCTGTGCGATAAGGCGGCGCCTTCGGGCCTCGAACCCGGCTCGACCTGCGCCTCGCCAGTCTCGTCGCCTCCCCCAGGACAGCAGCCCATCAGAACCCGGCGGCTTCGGCTTCGAGGTAAGCCAGGCTGACGTACTTGCCGATGTTGGTTTCGAAACCCTTGGTATCCTTGGCGCGGCTGGCGACACGCGGGTCTCTCAGAACCAGCGCCTTGGCTTCTTCGAGCGGCAAGCCCTCTTTGATCGCCTTTTCGCAAGGGTAGTAGATGCCTTCGAACAGTTCGCGATTCCACTGCAGCACGGCGGCGCCGGGCTGGCCGTGGCCGGGTAGCCAGATTTTTGCGGCCGCGTTCTTTTCCAGCGCCGCATAGGCTTTCAGCGTCCCCAGGTAAGAACCATCGTCCATGTTGGCGATGCGCCGGTCCATCGCCACGTCGCCAACGCAGGTCAGCTTGTCCTCGAGCACTTCGACACAGATGTCGTAAGGCGTATGCGCCGTGCCATAGTGGTGCAGACGCAGCGTGACGTCGCCGAATTTCAGCTCCTGGTCGTGGTCCACCGCAGTCGTCGGAGCCACCACCCGCGTGCCGAGCGTCGCCTGGTTGGTCCATTGCTCCATCAGCGTCCGCCACATATTGCCCTGCATGCCCTGGATTTCCTTGATCGTGCCGGCATGGGCGTAGATCGGAATGTCCTTGTAGGCAGCCGCAAAGGCATCGTTCCCCAGCCAGTGGTCGCCGTGATAGTGCGTGTTGATAATGGCCACGACCGGCTTCTTGAACTGCTTCCTGATCTGGCGGATGGCCATTTCGCCGATCTGCACCGAAGCGCCGGAATCAACCACGACCAGGCCCTTGGCCGTGTCGACGAAGGTGATATTGCACATCATCCCCTGGTTTTCCGGGGTCGGGAAACCATCGGGCGAATAGATCATCCAGACATGTTTGCTGATCTGGCGTAGCGGATGATCCTTGACCGCCGGACCACGCACGAAATCGTCGAGCTCGCGGGCGAAGGCGCCAACGGCCTGCCAGGGCGCATATTCGATGGCACCGAGCGCCCCGAGGGCGGCGGTATTGCGCAGGAATTTGCGACGGTTCATCAGAGTCTCCTGAAACTTTAAAATAGGGGGCAATCTTCGCGCCGTTTTCGCCCTTCGTCTACACTGCCGCCATGCGTCACTACCCCAAATCCTTCGTCATCCTCACCGTGCTTGGCGTGCTGTGCGCCATTCCCGGCCTGTTCAGCCTCGCCGGCTTCGGCGCCCTCATTCATCCAGTACTCGACGACCCGATGGCCGGCCTGGCCTTCATCGTCTCCGCCGTCGCCCTGCTCGGTTCGGGCGCCTTCCCGCTGGTCATCGAGAAACTGAAAGAAAACGAGGGCGCCTGAGCGCCCTCGCTTCGATTCCTTGCGCGATCCTTGTCAGGCTTCGCGCATCAAGCGCCAGTACTGGAATTTCAAGGTCGCGGCCGAAGCGGCGACGATAGCGCCGAAGGTCACGATGGAACCCAACGCCAGGGTGGAGAAACCGGTGATGCCCTGGCCGACCGTGCAGCCCATGGCAACGACGCCGCCGAAGCCCATCAGCGCCGCACCGATCAGGTGGTTGGCCGTATCTTCGACGCTGGCGAAACCTTCCCAACGGAACTTGCCGGTCAGGATGGACCAGGCGAAAGAGCCGGCGATGACGCCGAGTGCCGTGGCAATGCCGAAAGTGACGACGCGGCTGCTATCCGACCACAGCATCAGCAATTCCAGTGTGTAGGCCTGTGGGGCAACGAAGGACAACGCTTCCATGCGCCCGCTGTTGGTAGCGATGAAGGCTTCTTCCAGGGTTTCCGGATGCTCGGCCAGGTAGCCGATGTGGCCGCTGACATACCAGGCGGCAACGACCGCCAATCCGGTACCCAAACCGCCCAGCAGGTTGTCCGGGGTCCAGAAATCGCGTTTGAACAGGCTGAAAGCCGTCAGGCCGCCGCCAATGGCAAGCACGCTCAGCCAGAAAGCGGTCTTGGCCTCGAGGCCGGCTGCGGTTAGCAGGGCCGGAATATCCTGGCCGCCGGTGAAGGTCACAGCCGCCTTTTCCAGCACATTGACGCGGAAGACGCCGAACACGCCGCGCATGGTCATGTAGGCGACCAGGCCGAGGACGACGAAGACCACCACCGATTTCAGGTTGCCGCCGCCGATACGGATCAGCGTCTTCGAGCCGCAGCCGGAGGCCAGCACCATGCCGACGCCGAAACAGCCGCCGCCGACCAGATAGGACAGCCAAGTGAAATTGGGCGTGCGGTAGATCGACTTGCTCAGGTCGATCAAGCCGGCAGCGTGTAGCGCGGCCGAACCGAGAATGGCGACACCGATGGCCAGCAGCCACATGCGCATGCGGCTCCAGTCTTCCATGTTGACGATGTCGGAGACCGCACCCATGGTGCAGAAATGGGTCTTCTGGCCGATGGCGCCGAAGACGAAGGCGACGGCAAAGGCCAGCCAGAGAACGGTGGAGGGAGAAACGGCAGCTTCCATGATTCAGCTTCGGTATTGGGTGGGATCGGGCACGCCGGCAGCAGCAAAGCCTTCGGCGCGCAAACGGCAGGAGTCACAGACACCGCAGGCACGGCCAAGTTCATCGGCCTGGTAACACGACACGGTCAGACCGTAATCGACACCCAGCGCACTGCCGGTGCGGATGATGTCGGCCTTGGACAGGTTGATCAGCGGGGCGTGGATGTTCAACTTGGCGCCTTCGACACCGGCCTTGGTTGCCAGGTTGGCCATCTTCTCAAAAGCGGCGATGTATTCCGGCCGGCAATCCGGATAGCCGGAGTAATCAACCGCATTGACGCCGACGAAGATGTCGCGACTGCCCAGCACCTCGGCCCAGGCCAGGGCCAGCGACAGCATGATGGTATTGCGCGCCGGCACGTAGGTGACCGGAATACCCGGATGCACGCCATCGACCGGCACGTCGATCGAGGTATCGGTCAGGGCCGAGCCGCCGAACTGGGCCAAGCCCAGGTTGAGGACGCGATGCTCCTTGGCGCCCAGTGCTTTGACCACACGTTCGGCCGCCTTCAGCTCGGCGCTATGGCGCTGGCCGTAGTCGAAGGACAGGCAGTAGCAGTCAAAGCCCTGGCTACGGGCAATGGCAAGGCAGGTGGCGGAATCGAGTCCGCCGGAGAGTAGAACGACAGCAGGCTTCATCATGGGGCGCGAATATACCTGAATTTAGGGGTGCACCGCGCCAGTATCTGCTTGTTCCTGCGCTACAATTTGGTATTTTCCACATCTTCCGGAGTTTCCGATGTCGCTTCGCCTGACCGCCCTCGCCGCCGCGCTGATGCTTGCCGGTTCCGCCCATGCTGCCGACAAGATCAAGGTCGGTCTGGTATCGACCCTGTCTGGCCCCGGTGCCGGCCTTGGCGTCGATATCCGCGACGGCTTCCAGCTCGGCATGAAGCATCTGAACGGCAAGCTGGGCAACCTGCCCGCCGAAGTGATCGTCGCCGACGACCAGCAGAATCCGGACATCGCCAAGCAGGCCGCCGACAAGATGCTGAAGAAGGACAAGGTCGATTTCATGACCGGCATCGTCTTCTCCAACATCATGCTCGCCGTCGGCCCCAGCGTCTTCGACAACAAGACCTTCTACATCTCGGCCAACGCCGGCCCGTCGCAATACGCCGGCGAGCAGTGCAACCCCTTCTTCTTCAACGTTGCCTGGCAGAACGACAACCTGCACGAGGCCGTCGGCAAGGTGGTGCAGGACAAGGGCTACAAGAACGTCATCATCGTCACCCCGAACTATCCGGGCGGCAAGGATGCCGTCTCCGGCTTCAAGCGGTTCTACAAGGGCAAGACCGAGGAGATGTACACCAAGCTCGGCCAGCTCGACTACGCCGCCGAACTGGCGCAGATCCGCGCTGCCAAGCCCGATGCGCTGTTCTTTTTCCTGCCGGGCGGCATGGGCATCAACTTCGTCAAACAGTTCGTCGCCGCGGGTCTGTCGCGCGACACCCAGCTCTTCGCCCCCGGCTTCTCGGCCGACGAAGACGTGATCAAGGCCGTCGGCGGCTCCATGCTCGGCATGTTCAACTCCTCGCACTGGGCGCACGACGTGGACAATGCAGAGAACAAGCGCTTCGTTGCCGACTTCCAGAAGGAATACGGCCGCCTGCCCTCGCTCTACGCTTCGCAAGGCTACGACGCCGCCCTGATGATGGATGCCGCCGTACGCGACGTGAAGGGCAAGGTCGAGGACAAAGCGGCCCTGCAGAAGGCGCTCGAAGCCAAGCGCTTCAAGTCCGTGCGCGGCGAGTTCAAGTTCAACACCAACCACTACCCGGTGCAGAACTACTACCTGCGCGCCATCGGCAAGGATGCCCAGGGTCGCGTCACCAACAAGACCATGGGCACCATCTTCACCAATCACGCCGATGCCTATGTGGCTCAGTGCAAGATGAAGTAACGAGGGCGCTTGCCAACACGTCGTTGGCGGTAGCTTGCCGTACAGACGGACTGTCGGCGGCGCCGCCGACCTCGTCGCCTCGTCCTGGCTTCACCTTGAGCATCTCGAGTTCTCCGCTTCGTTGTCTTCATGACCCAACTCATCCTCGAACAGGCCCTGAACGGCCTGCAATTCGGCCTCATGCTCTTCCTGCTCGCCGCCGGGCTGACGCTCGTTTTCGGCATCATGGACTGCATCAACCTCGCCCATGGCTCGCTCTACATGGTCGGGGCCTATCTGGTCGCCGCCGCGACCCAGGCGGCGGATTCGTTCTGGATCGGGCTGGGTGCGGGCGTGGCCGGTACCGCCGTATTGGGATTGCTGCTTGAGTTCTCGCTGTTTCGCCGGCTGTACCAACGTGACCACCTGTCGCAGGTGCTCGCCACCTTCGCCCTGATCCTGATCGCCAACGAAGCGGTGCGCACGATCTGGGGGCCGGCGCCGCTGATGCTGAATCCGCCCGAGGCGCTGGCCGGGCCGGTCGAGTTTGCAATGTTCGGCGGCGATTTCTTCTACCCGGCCTATCGCCTGCTCATCATCGGCGTCGGCCTCGCGGTTGCAGCCCTGCTCTACCTGCTTGTCGCCAAGAGCCGTATCGGCATGTGGGTGCGCGCCGGAGCGGCCAATCGGGAGATGACCGAGGCGCTCGGCATCAACGTACGCGGACTGTTCACCGCCGTCTTCGTCTTCGGTGCCGCGCTCTGCGCCCTGGCCGGCGGCCTGCTCGGGCCGCTCCTCGCGGTGCAGGTCGGCATGGGCGAGAGCGTGCTGATCCTTGCCTTCGTCGTCATCATCATCGGCGGCATCGGCTCGATTCGCGGCGCGCTGGTCGGCGCGCTGATCGTCGGCACCGTCGACACTCTCGGCCGCGCCCTACTCCCGACGCTGCTGCGCGCCGTACTGCCGGCCGATGCGGCATCGACGCTTGGCCCGGCACTGGCTTCCATCCTGATCTACCTGCTGATGGCCGGTATCCTGTTCTTCAAGCCGCAGGGCTTGTTCCCGGCGAGGGCTTGAGATGGCCTTCTACCAAGCCGCCCGCTGGCAGAAGCCGGCCGCCATCGCCCTGTTCGTTGCGCTGCTGGCGCTGCCCAGCCTGCTCACTGCCATCGGCCAGGAGTTCTACATCGGCTTCGCGACGCGCGTGCTGATCTTCGCGCTGGCCGCTTCCAGCCTGAACCTCGTGCTCGGCTTCGGCGGCATGGTGTCGCTCGGCCACGCCGCGTTTCTCGGCGCCGGGGCGTATGTCGCGGCCTTGTGCGGGCAGGCTGGGATCACGGAAGCCTTGCTCGCCTTCCCGATCTCTATGGCGGTGGCCGGGGTTTTCGCGCTGCTCGTCGGCGCCATCAGCCTGCGCACGCGCGGCGTCTATTTCATCATGATCACCCTGGCCTTCGCCCAGATGGCCTACTACCTGTTCGTCTCCACCGCCAGCCTGGGCGGCGACGACGGGTTGCCGCTGAGCGGGCGCATGACGCTGGCCGGGATGCCGCTGGCCGACGACAGTGCCCTGTTTTTTGCCGTTTTGGGCCTGTGCACCGCAGCAATGCTCCTGTTCGGCCGTCTGGCCGACGCCCGCTTCGGCCGCACGCTGCAAGCCATCCGCGAGAACGAGACGCGCATGGAAGCGCTCGGCTACCCGGTGTTCCGCTACCGCCTGGTCGCCTTCGCTCTCGGCGGCATGGCCGCGGGATTGGCCGGGGCGCTGCTGGTCAACCTGACCGGGCTGGCCAGCCCCAACCTACTGCAATGGACGCAGTCGGGTACGCTGCTGGTCATGGTCATCATCGGCGGCGTCGGCTATCTCTATGGCGGCGTCGTTGGCGCGGCGGTCTTGTTGCTGCTTGAGGAGTCGCTGGTCGGCGTCACCGAGCACTGGCACATCGTGCTCGGCCTGCTGCTGCTTGGCGTCGTGCTCTTCGCGCCCAAGGGCGTCGCCGCCCTGTTCGGACGCAAAGCGGGAGGAGACCATGCCTGAGGCCCTGCTCGACGTCCGCGGCCTGTCCCGTCGCTTTGCTGCGGTGGACGCGCTGAAAGACGTGGTTTTCACCGTCGAGGCCGGCGAGATCCACGCCTTGATCGGCCCCAACGGTGCCGGCAAGACAACCTTCATCCATCACGTATCCGGCGCGCTGCAGCCGGACAGCGGCAGCGTGCATTTTGCCGGCCGCGACGTGACGCGGCTGTCGATGCACGAACGCGTGCACGTCGGCATGGCCCGCTCCTACCAGATCACCAACGTCTTCCTCGGCCTGTCAGCGCTCGACAACGTGGCGCTAGCCGTGCAGGGGCGGCCCGATGCGGGCAGCAGCTTCCGTTTCTGGCGACCGGTTCGGCAGGAAAAGGCCTTGTTCGACGAAGCGCAGGCCACGCTTGAGCAGGTTGGCCTGGGCGCCAAGGCGGTCGTCCTCGCCGGCAACCTGTCGCACGGCGAGCAACGCGCCCTCGAACTGGCCATGGCCCTGGCCACCCGCCCACAACTGCTGCTGCTCGACGAACCGATGGCCGGCACCGGCCCCGAGGAGTCGGCGCGCATGGTCGAACTGATCGAACACCTCGCCCGCCACGTCACCATCCTGTTGGTCGAGCACGATATGGACGCCGTCTTCCGCCTGGCCGACCGCATCTCGGTGCTGGTGAACGGCCAGATGATCTTCACCGGCTCGCCTGAGGCTGTGAAGGAAGACGCCGGCGTGCGCCGCGCCTATCTGGGAGATCACCTGTGAGCCCCCTGCTCGAAATCAGTGGCCTCGAAGTCGCCTATGGTCCCAGCCAGGTGCTGTTCGGCATCGAACTCTCCATGCAGGAGGGCGAGGCGGCCACCCTGCTCGGCCGCAACGGCATGGGCAAGACGACCACGCTGCGCGCGCTGTGTGGCCTGGAGCCGGTCAAGGCCGGGCATATCCGTTTCCTGGGCGAGGACATCGCCGGCTGGCGACCGGACCGCATCGGCCGTGCCGGCATCGCCTTGGTGCCGGAAGGCCGGCAGTGCTTCCCCAACCTGACTGTGGACGAGCACCTCGTCGCCTTTGCTGCCAACCGGCGCGGGGTCGCCGAGCCGTGGACGCCGGCCCGGGTTTACGACCTCTTCCCGCGCCTGGCCGAGCGCAAGAAAAATCTCGGCAACCAGCTGTCCGGCGGCGAGCAGCAGATGCTGGCCATCGGCCGGGCGCTGGTGACCAATCCGCGCCTGCTGGTGCTGGACGAAGCCACCGAGGGCCTGGCCCCGCTGATCCGCGACGAAATCTGGGCCTGCCTGGCCCGCCTGCGCAGCGCCGGGCAGAGCGTGCTGGTCGTGGATAAATACGTGGAAAAGCTGATCGAACTGGCCGACCGCCACACCATCATCGAGCGTGGCCGCGTCGTCTGGCAGGGCAACTCAGCCGAGCTCGATGCCGATCACGGCACCTGGCACCGCTATCTCGGCCTCTAGATCACCCAGCAGAGTCCCGGTGCGCTGTCCGGTTTGTCGCCGGCATCGGCAAACGAGAGTGCCTCGAAGTCGGCCAGACTCATCGGCCGCCCGAACAGGTAACCCTGGAAGGCATGGCAGCCGTGCTCGGCCAGATAGACATACTGCTCCTCGGTTTCCACACCTTCGGCCACCACATTCAGACGCAGCGCGTTGCCCATGGCGATAATGGCCCGAACAATGGCGGCGTCGTCGGAATCCACCCCGAGATCACGGACGAAGGAGCGATCCACCTTCAGTTGATCGAAAGGGAAGCGCTTCAGGTAGGACAGCGATGCATATCCGGTGCCGAAGTCATCGAGCGAGAAGCAGACGCCCAAATCGGCCAGCGCGCGCATTTTCGCGACGACGTCGTCGACCGCTTCGAGCAGCAGGCTCTCGGTCAACTCCAGCTTGAGACGACGCGGATCGATTCCGTGGTGGGCGACCGTTCTCTGCACCCGCTCGACGAAATCGGGTTGGTGAAACTGGCGTGGGCTGACGTTCACCGCCAGATAAAGATCGCGCATCTCCGGAATCGCCTGCCAGCGGCGCAATAGGGTACAGGCCTGCTCCATGACCCATTGGCCGATATCGACGATCAGTCCGGTTTCCTCGGCCAGAGGAATGAACTCGGCGGGCATGACCAACCATTGGTCGGCAGGCTGCCAACGCAACAGCAGCTCGGCACCGACAATGCGGCGACGATTCGCCACCTGAGGCTGGATGACCAGGCGCAATTCGTCTCGCCGCAAGGCATGGCGTAACCCTCGTTCCAGCCGGGCGCGCTGCTCCAGCGCCGTCTGCATCGCGGTATCGAAGAAACGAATGGTGTTACGTCCGGCATCCTTGGCTTTGTACAAGGCGATGTCGGCTTGCTTGAAGAGAAGATCGATTGATTTATCGTCACCGCAATAGAGCGTGATGCCGATGCTCGCCGTGTGGAAACACTCCGCTTCACGCCCCAGAACATAGGGCTGGGCGAGGACGGAGCGAATTTTTTCCGCGACGTTCTCGGCAAAGACGCCGGCAGCCCCCGACTCCTGGCCGAGATCGTCGAGCATCACGGCAAACTCGTCTCCTCCCTGGCGCGCCGCGGTGTCGGTATCACGCACACAGCTTTTCAGTCGATTCGCCACCTCGACCAAAAGACGATCGCCAACATCGTGACCGAGCGTGTCATTCAAGGTCTTGAAGTTGTCGAGATCAATTACCAGCAAGGCGCCATATTCCCGAGTCCTGCCACCGGCAATCTGCGCCTTGTGCAGACGATTCAGGAGCAGGCGCCGATTCGGCAGGCTGGTCAATGGGTCGTAGAAAGCCAGGTTGTGGATTTCCGACTCGGCCATCTTCAGATTGCTGATATCGGAGAAAGTACTGACATAGTTGGTCAGCTGTCCGCGCTCATCGCAGATCGCCGTAATTGTCAGCCATTCCGGGAAAACCTCGCCACTCTTGCGGCGGTTCCAGATTTCCCCTTGCCAATGCCCCGTCTGTTGAAGCGCCGTCCACATCTCGGCATAAAACGTACTATCCTGGCGGCCAGATTTCAGGATGCTTGGCAAGCGCCCTATGGCCTCCTCGGCCGAATACCCGGTCAGACGTGAAAAGGCCGGATTGACGCGCAGGATACGTTGCTCCGCATCCGTCACCATGATCGCTGCCTGCGATTCGAAAGCGGTCGCAGCGATCCGTAGCTCGCTTTCCATGGCACGCCGTTCGCTGATATCCGAGGCAATGCCGAGGTAGCCGATCAACTCGCCCTGACAGTCGTGCAGTGCCGTAATGGAGAGGGCAACAGGAAAACGCCGGCCGTCCTTGTGCACATAGGTCCAGTCGTGCTCCACGTGTTCGCATGGGATGCCGCCGGCAAGATCGGCGATGAACACGCAAAACCCGGGATCGATCCGCCGCCCCAGCCGCTCGGAGAGTTCCTCCGCCTTGGCGGCTATTTCCTCGGCAACATGGAAAACGCCCGGCGTGCACCGCCCAACCAGCTCCTCCCAGCGGTATCCCAGCAACTGTTGCGCCGCAGGATTGAAATAGATGATCGTGCCGTCGACGTCAGTCGCGATGATCGCGTAGCTTGAATGTTGGATGATCGCATGCTGCAGTTCGCAGATTTCCGGTAGGCGGACCCCCGGCTCGACCTCAACGCCGCTGGAACAGCAACCATTACCGCCTGGCATCGTGTCCATGGCACCACGCCGTGCAGTCGCAAAGAAAAATCAACCCACCCCTGTTCGTGGGTTTCCAACCCCGTCCCAGCATCAGACGCCTCCCCGTGAACCCGCTCGCCCCCCAGCAAACAAGCACACAAACGTTTGAACCAAATGCAACGGATTATGACGAATTGCTTGAAAAAAAGACAGGTGGCGAATGCCCGGAAAGCCGCCCTGTGGCGGAAATGCAACGGCTAGTCGTGCGAGAGCGCCGAAAACTCGCGGTCGGCCAAGGTTTCATCGCCCAGGTTCAGAGCCACGAGGCGCCGCAGATGGGTCACGCTGTCGAGGTCGATATCGCGACAGGCCAGACCGAAGTGATCGAGCATGTGGTGTACGACGGCAACTTCCATCCGGATCGAGCTACCACCATCATCGAGCGGCACCTTCAAGGTACCGGTCGTGCCAACGGTGATGTATAGCGCCCCCTTGGGACAAATCAGCGCCCCCTTCAGCGACAGATCGAGAACTTGTACCGGATGTTCTCCATCGGCGAGAAACAGGCGGGCATCGGTTTCGAAAGGGACTCGGGAAAACTTGCGGCGATTCTGGGTCATCGTTGTCTCCTCGCTCATTTTCCCTGCATGTTACCCCAAAGCAACTTGTGCAACTGCATCTGGAAACGCACGTCGAGACCGTCGGCGAGAATCCATTCAGCGAGGTCGCGCGGCTCGACCAGGCCTTGCGCTGGCGAGAGGAGCACCGGACAACGCTCGTTCAGACGATGTTCGCGCAACGTATCACGCGCCCACTCGTAGTCGGCCCGCGAGGCGATGACGATCTTGACCTCGTCGCGCGCCTTCAGATGCTCAAGGTTGGCCCACAGGTTCTTGTCGGCTTCGCCGGAACCCGGTGCCTTCAGGTCCATGATGCACGACACGCGCGGATCAACGCCGGCGATATCGAGCGCGCCGGAGGTTTCCAGCGACACGTCGTAGCCTGCATCACACAGGGCCGTCAGCAAGGCCGGGCATTCCTTCTGCGACAGCGGTTCGCCACCGGTGACGCAGACCTGGCGGGCCGGGTATTTCTTCACCTCGCCCAGGATCGATTCGACCGTCGCCGGCTCGCCGCCGGTAAAGCTGTAGGTCGTGTCGCACCAGGTGCAACGCAACGGGCAGCCGGTCAGCCGGACGAAAACCGTCGGCAGGCCAGCGCGCGAGGCTTCTCCCTGCAGGGAGAAGAATATTTCGGTCAGACGCAGCAATTACTTCTTCTTCAGGCGTTCGCGCGCGGTATCGGCCGCCGGGGTATTTGGATACTTGGCGACAACGGTTTCCAGCGCCTTCTTCGCCTCGGCCGCCTTGCCCATGTCCAGCTGACACGTCGCAATGGCGATCCAGGCGTCGGCCGCCTTCGGGCTGTCGGCATAGCGGCTGGTCACCACGCTTTGTGCATCGATCGCCTTCTTGCAGTCGCGCTGGGCATACCAGGCGTTACCGAGCCAGTACTGGGCATTGGGCGCCAGCGAGCTGTCCGGGAATTTCTGCACGAAAGCGCCGAAACCGGCGGCGGCTTCCTTGTATTTGGCGGCCTTGAACTGGTTGAGGGCCGTTTCGTAATCCTGGCTTTCCTTGGCCGGATCGCCGGCCGGCTTGGAATTTGCCGGATTTGCCCCGTCCACCGCAGCAGTCGGTGCCGGCGCGCCGGACTCGAACTTGCGCAGGCGGGTGTCGAGGTCGAGATAAAAGTCCTGCTGGCGCTTCTTGGCCGTTTCCAGCTCGTAGGTCAGCGTCTCGATCTGGCCGCGCAGGCGGGCAATTTCGTCCGCCTGGCGCTGGATCTGCGACGCCAACTCGAGCTGGGCCCGGGCCTGCTGGTCGAATCGCGCCTCCGTCTTGATGCGTTGATCCGCAATCTGGCGACGCGCTTCGTCATCGTCGAACATGCCGGCCTGGGCCTGCGAGGCACCCAGGGCGGCAATCAGGAGGGCGATCCGAACCGGACGCATGCTTAGAACTCGCCGCGGCCGTCAGCTGCGCGGTACAGGATGTCGGCGCGACGGTTTTCCGCCCAGGCGCTTTCATCGTGACCGGCGTTCTTCGGCTTCTCTTCGCCCAGGCTGACGGATTCGATCTGGTCATCCTTGACGCCGAGCAGGGTCAGCGAACGCTTGACGGCGTCGGAACGCTTCTGGCCGAGCGACAGGTTGTATTCGCGGCTGCCGCGCTCGTCGGTGTTGCCCTGGATCAGGACCTTGAAGCCCTTGTTGGTGGTCAGGTACTTGGCGTGAGCGGCGACCAGATCCTTGTACTCGTCCTTGACTTCGTACTTGTCGAGGTCGAAGTAGATGCTGCGTTGCGACAGCTTGCTCTTCGGATCGGTCAGTTCGCGCGGCAGACCATTGGCGTCGACGCCACCGGCCACGACCGGAGCGACACCGGTGCTGCCGCCACGGCGGGATTCAACCGGGGCGCCGGAACCGTCCTCCGGCAGCGGGGTGGTGGAACAAGCGGCGAGCAGGGCGCTCAGTAGGGCAGGGATCAGCAGTTTTTTCACGTAGTTCTCCGGAGAGGATTTATTGATAGAAGGGGCCCCAGGCCGGTTCGCGGACATCGCCGGCGGCAACCGAGAGGCGTTGTTTGATCCTGCCATCGCTGGATACAGCAGATAGGACGCCGCGCCCGCCGACTTCAGTGGCGATCAGGATCATGCGGCTGTTTGGGGCAAAACTGGGGGATTCATCCTTGTGGGAATCGGTGAGCACCTGAACCTGGCGGCTGGCCAGATCCATGACGGCAAGCTGGAAGCGGCCTTCGCGACGGGTGATGAAAGCCAGGCTCTTGCCATCCGGCGACGGGCGCGGCGAGACGTTGTAGCTGCCTTCGAAGGTGACACGCTGGGCGCTACCGCCGCTGGCGGAAACCTGATAGATCTGCGGGCTACCGCCGCGGTCGGAGGTGAAGTAGATGGTGCCGCCATCCGACGAATAGCGCGGTTCGGTATCGATACCGGACGACTGGGCCAGACGCTGCAGGCCACTGCCGTCGGCGTTGACCGAGTAGATCTGCGAATTGCCGTCCTTGGACAACACCACGGCCAGCTTGCGACCGTCCGGTGACCAGGCCGGCGCCGAGTTGGAGCCCTTGAAGTTGGCAACGATGGTGCGCTGGCCGGAAGCGATGGAATGTACGTAGATGACCGGCTTCTTCTTCTCGAACGAAACATAGGCCAGCTTGCTGCCATCCGGCGACCAGGCCGGCGAGATGATCGGCTCGGTCGAGGTCAGCGCAGTGGCCGCCCCCTGGCCGTCGGCATCGGCGATCTGCAACAGGAACTGGCCGCGCGCCTTGACGACGTAGGCGATGCGCGTCGAGAAAACGCCCCTCTCGCCAGTCAGTTTTTCATAGATGTAGTCGGCGATGCGATGCCCCGCCGCGCGCAATTGCTCGTTACCGGTCAGGTAGGCGGCACCGCCGAGCGATACGGCTTTTTGCGTGTCGTACAGACGGAAGCGCGCTTCCATACGGCCGTCCGGGCTGCGCCCGATACTGCCGGCGGCCAGCGCATCGGCGCCGCGGCTACGCCAGTCGGCGTGATTGACCGGAGAGTTTTCATCGAGTGCAGCGCTGCCCGGCTCGATTAGCTTGAACAGGCCGCTACGCTCGAGGTCGCTGCGCACGGTGGCGGTGACGATACGCGAGGCGGTTGGATCGCCGAGGAAATCGGCAATGGCCACCGGAATGCGGTTGGCACCGGCACCGGTAATTTCGATGGATAGCTGGGCCTGTGCCAGTGCTGCGGTGCACAGGCCAAAAATGAGGAAAAAGCGGCGGGAAATGGCAGACATTTTGTTCAGATTCAATAAGATTCGCGCGATTCTACTCTTCAAACGGCTTGTATTTGATTTCGAGGTCGCGGCGGAACAATGAGGGGTCGTCCGGCTTTGGCAGCGGCGAGGATTTGCGGATGGCACGTTCGATGGCGGTATCGAGCGCCGCGTTGCCGCTGGAGCGCTTCAGGCGCACGTCGAGCACTTCGCCGGACGGCAGTTGATTGACTTCAAAAACGGCTTCCGGATTACCCTGGATGCTTGGTGGCAACACGATATTGCCGCGAATCTTGCCGCGAATCTTGGCGGCGTAGCTCTCCAGACCACGACGATTGGCCGATGCCCGTTGTTCAGCTTCCGCCGCCGCAGCATTGGCCATCTGTTGCGCATTGGCCGTGTTGCGTGCCGTCGACTTCAACTGCGAGGTTTCGTTGGCCAGCTCCTTGCTGAAATCGAATTTCGGCTGCGGCTTGGCCTCGGGTTTCGGCGGCTCCGGCTTCTTGGGCTCGGGCTTAGGCTCCGGTTTTTTCGGTTCCGGCTTCGGCTCGGGTTTGGGTGGCTCGGGCTTCTTCTTGTCTTCCTTGATCGCGATATCCGGCTTCTTGGGCGGCGGCGGTTCGACCTTGGGTTCGGGTTTCGGCTCGGGCTTGGGTTGTGGCTTCACTTCCGGCTCGGGCGGCGGCGGAGCGGGCAAAACTTGGGTCGCCGGCTTGTAGGTCGGCGACCACAGCTCGACCTCGTAAGCCTCCGGCTCCTTGTTCTTCCATTGCACGCCAACGAAGAGCGCAATCACCAAGCCCAGATGAACCAGGAGGGTGAACGCCAGCGCGTACTTCTTGCCGGGCTCTTCGGGACGTTCGAGGATCATTTTGTTTTACTTGACGGCCGTCTCGAGCGCCACGCGCTGGAAGTCCATCTTCTTGACCTCGTCGAGGACCTCGATGACGTTCTTGTAGCGGGTTTCCTTGTCGCCGGCGACCAGCACCGGCATCTTGGCATCGTCGCCACGCAGCGGCAGCAGGGTCGCCTTCAGTTCCTTCAGGCCCTTGACCTTGCTTTCCTTGCCCTCGGTATCGAATACCGACAGGGTGCCGTCTTCCTGCACCTGCACCTTCAAATACTTGTCCGGCTTGCCCGGCGCCGTGCCCGAAGTCGGCAGATCGACCGAGCCGGTGGTCATCATCGGCGTCGTCACCATGAAGATGACTAGCAGCACGAGCATCACGTCGATGTAGGGAACGACGTTGATTTCGTTTTTTAGACGACGTTCGCGCATCACGCCTCCCGGAAAAATGGATCACGCGCCGCGAGGACGAGGCGGCGAGCGAGGCAGTGCGGATTGCACGGCGAGTAAGCCAACGAAGTCATCGCAAGCGTGGCCATCTTTAACGCATCTGGCGCTGGAGGATGTTGGAAAACTCCTCCATGAACGACTCGTAGCGTACGGCAAGGCGGTCGATGTCGTGGGAGAAGCGGTTGTAGGCCAGCACGGCCGGAATGGCAGCGAACAGGCCGATGGCGGTGGCGACCAGCGCTTCGGCAATACCCGGCGCGACAGAAGCCAGGGTGGCCTGACCGACGTTGGAGAGGCCGCGGAAGGCATGCATGATGCCCCAGACGGTGCCGAAGAGGCCGACATAAGGCGAGACCGAACCGACCGAAGCGAGGAAGGCCAGGTGCGATTCAAGGGCGTCCATCTCGCGCTGGTAGGTGGCGCGCATGGCGCGGCGGGAACCATCGACGATGTCCTTGGCGTCGAGATTCTTCTGGCCACGCAGCTTGGTGAATTCGCGGAAGCCGGCTTCGAAGATGCGTTCCATCGAACCGGCGTGATGGCGGTCGTTCACCGCGCTGTTGTACAGGTTGTTCAGATCCCCGCCCGACCAGAAATCGCGCTCGAAGCCCTCGGTCTTGGCGCGCGCCTGCTTGACGGTGAACCACTTCATGAAGATGTAGTACCAGGACATGAAGGAAACGCCGGCGAGCAGGGCCATGACGGCCTGAACCACTGCGCTGGCGTTCAGGATGAGGTGGAGGATGGACAGATCCTGGGTGACGTTCATTTCAGGGATTCCAGTTTCTCGTACAGGAAATCGGGGATGGAAGCGGGACGCATGTTGGTCGAACTGACGCAGGCGATCTCGACGGTGCCGGTGACCAGTTCTTCGTCGCCACGCCGCACATGCTGACGGAAAACGACGCGCACACGGGTCAGTTTTTCGACTTCGAGGCCGACCGTCAGTTGATCGTCGAGCCGGGCCGGGCGCAGGTATTCGCACTGCGCCTTGCGCACGACGAACAGAATCTGTTGTTCACTCGCCAACTTGGACTGGTCGTGCCCGGCCTGCCGCATCCATTCGGTACGGCAACGCTCGAAGAACTTCAGATAATTGGCGTAATAAACGACGCCTCCAGCATCAGTGTCCTCGTAATAGACGCGGACCGGGATGGTGAAGGCATTCGGATTCGGCTCGAATTTCATTCCGGGATTCTACCTTGCGCTGCAACATTGTTTTGTAACGGTATGTTTCCCGGCCAGATATAACGCTTTGCCGGCCAGATTGCATCCCAGAGCGGCACCAGCGGGGCCAGATAGAAGAGGGCCCAAAGCGCACCGTTCGGCCGGTAGTTGAGGAACTGCCAGGCAAACCCGGCAAAGGCGACGAGCATGACGTGCAGCCGACGCGCCATGGGCCGATCGGGCAGGGTCATCGGATCGGAAATCATGAAGAAGGCAAAGAGCAGCAAGGCGCCATTCAGGGCCTGATGGCTGAAGATTTCGACCATGCGCGTCGGCACGTGGCCGAGATAGAGCAGGCGCAGCAAGATCAAGCCGAGGAAGGTGGTGAGGAACAGCCAGGCTGCATCATTGCGCCGTGCGCGGTCGGCCACCGTCGCCCCGAGCGCGATCAGCCAGATAGCGATACCGAGATCGTTGCCCCACTGCCCCGGCGACACCCAGGTGCCCGGTACGGCGAGCAGCGCGATGCAGACGCCGAAATTGGCCGGGTTGAACACATGCTTTCCGCGCACGCGCAAAAGAAACTTGCCACTGATGGCCAGGCAGGCGATCAATGGATGCGCCCACAGCGTATCGGCGCGCAACAACAGCGAAAGGCCACAGCCGGTGATCAGCGGACTCAGGTAGCCGACGTTGTGCAGGAGAAACACGCGCAGCCAGAAGGCTTGCGTCAGCGCCGCCGAGGCCAGGGCCAGCGCCATCTGCAAGGGCAGCAGGCTGAAATCGCGCAACAGCACGCCGACCGCCAGCAGGACGATCTGGAAGGCTATCTGGAAAAAACGGGCATCGAGGCCCGTCCACCGCAGTATCACGCTTACTTGCCGCCGTTACCCCACAGCCCGTCCCACCACGGCTTGCTCGGCGGTGCAGGCGGCAGGGTCATCTTGTTGCGGATGGCGTTGATGTCGCCGCCGGTCAGCGTCGCTAGCTGCTGTGCCTCCTGCTCCTGGCGTTTGCGCACGCCTTCGAGGTAGGTCTTCGCTTCCGGGCAGGCGTCCGGCTCTACCTTGGCCGGGTGACGCAGAACGTAGCGGGTCTGGAAGTTTTGCCGGTCCTTGGTTTCCTGGAACATCAGGTCCTCCGGGAAAGTTTCCGGGGTGTAGCGCACATGCAGGCGGGTCAGCATCACTGGCTGTGCGCCGCCCGGCATTGGGCGCGGCATCGGCATGATACCCGGGCGGCCGGGCAAGGGAGCCGGCGGTGGCGCGTCGGCTTCCGGCTTGTTCACCCAGAAGACGCCGGCCTGGCGCAACTCGTCGGTGGACAACGGATCGGCCGCACAGGGATCGCACCAGCTCATGTCCCAGAAATACTCGGTGAAGACGGCGCGATAACCTTCCTTTTTCGCCTGTTCGCCGAACATGGCCTTGTAGAAATTACGGAACTCGTCACCCTGCTTCAGGAAGACCGGCAGATCCATGTTGGCCGGCAGCTTCACGGTGCGGTAGTTGCTGGTCTCGACCCGGCCGTTCTTGGTCAGCATGTAGATGATCAGGTCCTGCGGGCCGCGCGCGTTGGCCATGCCGAGACGGATCGGGAGCATGTATTTCTCCGATTCGTAGGCAAATTGCAGCGGACGCAGCATGGTGTAGCCAGTCTTGGCCTGCTCGGCCAGATTGACCTTGGCAACGAAGAATTTCATGTTCTGCCGGATATAGGGCGCCAGCGCCTTGGCGGAATTGGCCGGAATCTTGTAGCCGCTCTGCTTAAGCCAGGTTTCCAGCCCATCGGACTGGTTGGCGGAAAGGATCACGATGTCGTACTCGCCGACCGTGTAGCTGGCTTCGACGGTGACACCGAGAGCGGTGCTGCTACGCGGCGCACCGGCGGCGGCCATGGGTGCAGGCACGGCATCCTTGCGCATTTCGTAGAGGCGGCGCTCGCAGGGGTTGGAATCGTAATACTCGGCCAGACGCGGCGCGGAATAGGCATCGAGGCGGTCGAAAATTTTCTTCTCGCCGACATTGATCTGACCCTTTTGCAGCACGGTCGGCACCGGCACGACGACGGCAAATTCCTTCAGCTCGCCCTTGTAGTCGTTGAGCATGCTGACCACGGTCTTGTCGCCATCGCGCACGACGATGACCTGCGACGCCTCGTTGAACAGGTTGGCATCGGCCTTGCCAACGTAAAAGCCGCAAAACGCGTGCGCCGCGCTGACTGCTGCGGTGCACAGGGCAAAAAGGGCGATTTTCCGCATGGGCCGTCTCCATGATTGAAACATGATTAACGCATCATACCGCGCACCTGTTGACCGGCCTCAACACGGATTCCAATCGGGTATATACTTTAGATAACAAAAACCACAAAATTGGTGTGGAAATGTTCAAAAATAACCTTCAAGCGCGTTTCATTGTTCCTGTCTCCGCATTCGTCATTCTGGTCGTGCTGGGCGGCGCCCTCCTTTTCTCGTCGCTGGAAAGCAAGCGGATCGAAAGCGAGATGGTGCTCGATGCCGATGACCGCTCGCAGGCGGCATTGCAAATACTGGCGGTAACCGATGCCTTGGTCACCGAACAGACCCGGAGCGCCATGCGCCTGCTGATGGAACGCGGGCAAGCGCTTGGGCCGGCAGCGCTCGGTCCGGCAGTTCAGGTGAAGGACAAGACCGTTCCCAATCTGTTGCTGGGCGGCCGCCCGCAGGCCAACAACTTCGACCTGGTGGACGGCGTGGTCAAGGTGGTTGGCGGCACGGCGACCCTGTTCGTCAAACACGGGGATGACTTCGTTCGTGTGTCGACCAATGTCAAACGCGATAACGAGCGGGCTACCGGCACCGTACTCGACCCAAAGGGCAAGGCTATTGCCGCCATCCGTAGTGGCAATCCTTTCTATGGCGTCGTCGATATTCTCGGCAATCCCTTTTTTACCGGCTACGAGCCAATCCGCGACCCGCAGGGAAGCGTGATCGGTATCTGGTACGTGGGCTACAAAATCGACATGGCGGCGCTGAAACAAGCCATCGAGAAATCGCGCCTGCTCGACAACGGCTTCATGGCCATCCTCGATGCCAATAACAAGGTGCGCTTCCGCTCGTCCCACGTCACCGACGAGCAGATCGGCAAGCTTCAGGAAAACGACACCGGCTGGTTCATCAAACGCGATGAATTCCCGGCATGGGGCTTCAAGGTCATGGCGGCCTACCCAAAACAGGAAGTCGAGGCGATCGCCCAGAAGCGCATGGTCACCATCATTTCGGTCGGAGTGCTGGCCTGCATCGTACTGATTGGCATGATGTTCGCGATGCTGCGGCAAATGGTGCTCAAACCGCTGGGCGGCGAGCCTACGGCCGCGGCAGAGGCAGCCGGACGTATCGCTGCCGGCGACCTGCTGACGGAAATCCCCGTCACCCCCGGCGACACCCAGAGCCTAATGGCCGCCATGACAACGATGCGGGACGGCCTGCAAGGTATCGTGCGCAACATCCATCAGGGTGCCGATGCTCTGAATGCGGCATCGGACAATCTGGTACGAATGGCTGATCGCGTCTCCGGCGGCGTTTCGCAGCAGAACGATGCGACCTCGGCGATCGCCGCAACGCTGGAGGAAATCACGGTCAGCATCCGGCATGTCTCCGACGGTGCGACCTCGGTCAATGAAATGGCCACTGATGCCGGAAATCTCTCGGCCCAAGGCAATACGACGGTCAGCCAGGCGGTTGCGGACATGCAGCGCAGTGCCGAGTCGGTCAATCAGTCGGCCGCCATGGTGGAAAAGCTGGGCGAGGGGTCGCGTCAGATTTCGACCATCGTCAATGTGATCAAGGATATTGCCGACCAGACCAACCTTCTGGCCCTGAACGCCGCCATCGAAGCAGCTCGGGCCGGCGAAGCCGGACGCGGCTTTGCCGTGGTGGCCGACGAAGTACGCAAGCTGGCCGAGCGCACGGCCACCTCGACCCACGAAATCACCACCATGATCGACGGCATACAGTCGACGACGAACGAGGCTATTGCCGGCATTGAGGACGGTGCCAAGCGGGTCAACAACAGCGTCGGCAAGGCCAGTGAAGCGGGCGACAGCATGGCACGCATCAACGATGCGACGAATGCCGTCGTCGAAGCGGTCAACGAGATTTCGCTCGCTTTGCGCGAGCAATCCTCGGCCAGCGAGGTCATCGCCAAGAATGTCGAGCAAGTGGCGGTGATGAACGAGGAAAACACTGCCGCAGTCAGGAATGTCGTGGCCGACGCCCAGCGCCTGCAAGGGCTGGCCACGCAACTGAAGGCGTCGGTCGCCAGCTTCCGGGTCTAAGTTTACTCGTCGGCCAGCAGATCGCGCACCACCGCGCTGGCCGGTTCGGCCAGCCCGAGGTGGCGGTAGATGGCTGGCGTCGCAATTCGGCCACGCAGGGTGCGTTGCAGATAGCCCTGCTGGATCAAATAAGGCTCCAGCACATCCTCGATCGTGTCACGGGCTTCGCCGATGGCAGCCGCCAGATTGTCGACGCCGACCGGGCCGCCTCCGAACTTGTCGATCACCGCCGACAGCAGCTTGCGATCCATCAGGTCGAGACCGGCCGGGTCCACGTCGAGCATGTGCAGCGCCTTGTCGGCGATGTCGCGCGTGATGTTGCCGTCGGCTTTCACCTCGGCGTAGTCGCGCACGCGGCGCAGCAGGCGGTTGGCGATGCGCGGCGTGCCGCGCGAGCGCTTGGCGATTTCCAACGCGCCGTCGGGATCGATGGGCGCGTTGAGCAAGGTGGCCGAGCGGCTGACGATGCTCTGCAATTCCTGCGCGTTGTAGAACTCCAGCCGGGCGACGATGCCAAAACGGTCGCGCAACGGGTTGGTCAGCATGCCGGCGCGGGTCGTCGCCCCAACCAGCGTGAAGGGCGGCAGATCAAGCTTCACCGAGCGGGCGGCTGGACCTTCACCGATCATGATATCGATCTGGAAATCCTCCAGCGCAGGGTAGAGGATTTCCTCGACGACTGGGCTCAAACGGTGGATTTCGTCGATGAACAGCACGTCGTGCGGTTCGAGGTTGGTCAGAATGGCGGCCAGGTCGCCGGCCCGTTCCAGCACCGGCCCTGAGGTCTGGCGCAGGTTGACGCCCATTTCGGCAGCGACGATGTGGGCCAGCGTGGTCTTGCCGAGGCCCGGCGGGCCGAAGAGCAGCACATGGTCGAGCGCCTCGCTGCGCTTCTTGGCGGCGTGGATGAAGATTTCGAGCTGCTCGCGAATCTTGACCTGGCCGGTGTAGTCGGCCAGGCGCTTGGGGCGCAGGGCGCGCTCGAGCGCTTCTTCCTGAGCCGATTTGCTTTGCGGCGCAATGATGCGGTCAGAAGCGACCAGCTTGTCGGTTTCGATCATGCGTTTGCCTCCTCGCGCACCCAGCGCTGGAACAGCATCTGGCCGAGCGCCAGCAGCACTGGCCCGAGGAAGATGCCAATGAAGCCGAAGACCAGTACGCCACCCAGCACGCCGAGGGCGATGAGCAGGATGGACAGGCCGGCGCCGCGGGCGATCAGGATGGGTTTGACGAAATTGTCGATGCTGCTGATGACGAACAGGCCATAAAGCACCATGAACACGGCCCAGCCGGTATCGCCCTGGCCGTAGAGCCAGGCCGCCGCACCGCCCCAGATCAGCGGCGGGCCGATCGGGATCATCGACAGGAAAAAGGTGGCGCAACCGAGCAGCACCGCCCCCGGTACGCCGGCGATCAGGAAGCCAAGCATCGCCACCGTGGCCTGCGCCGCCGCCGTGCCGACGATGCCGAGCATGACACCGACCACCGTACCGCTCGCCTTGTCCAGCATTTCTTCGCCCAGATCGCCGCCCAACTTGCGGGCAGCCGTGTACAGCGCCTCGCTCAGGGCAGCACCATCGCGATAGAGGAAGAAGACAACAAACAGCACCAGCGCCAGCTGCAGCAGGCCATTGGCCGCGATGGCGCCGAGCGAGACGACCAGTTGCCGCGCCGGCCCGGCCAGTTGCTTGAGCAGGGCATTCAATTCCTCGCGGTTGCCGGCCAGCCGGTGCCAGGTGCTATCGATCTCGCTGCCGACAAAGGGAATACCGCTCAGCCAGGTGGGCGCATCGGCCGGCAGGCCTTGCTCGATGTAAGGTTTGACAAAGGCGACCAGTTTGTCGGCGCCGTTGGCCAGCGAGCCGGCCAGGAAAATCATCGGCACCAGCATGACCAGCACCAGCGCCAGCGTCATCAGCGAAGCCCCCAGCGTATCGCGCCCGCCGAGGCGTGGCAGCAGCTTCTCGGAGTAATAGGACCAGGTGCAGACCCAGACGACCAGGGCGAAGAGCACCGCGCCGACGAACGGCAGCAGCACGGCGATGCAGCCGATGATCAGCAGCACCACCAGCGCGACTTGCGCCAGGCGTTTCGGGTTCTCGTCGCTGATCAGCATGTCAGACCTTGGACAGCAGCTTGAGCGCCTGCCGGATGCCGTCGGAAGTGCTCACATCGGCCGGCAGTTGCTTCATTGCCGAAGCCGCTTCCTTCTCGTTGTAACCGAGCGCCAGCAGGGCGTTCAAAATATCCTGTTTGGCGTCGTCCACCGCAGCCGTCAGCGAAATGCCGGTGGCGTCGGCCAGTTTTCCCTTCAATTCGAGCAACAAACGCTCGGCGGTCTTCTTGCCGATGCCCGGAATCTTGATCAGCCGGCCCAACTCCTGCTGCGCTACGGCGGCCGACAGGTCGTTCACCGACATACCGGACAACACCGACAGCGCCGTGCGCGCGCCGATGCCGGACACCTTCAGCAACTGGCGAAAGGCGAAACGCTCGGCCTCAGTCAGGAAGCCGTAGAGGAAATGCCCATCCTCACGCACCGCGAAATGGGTCAGCAGCTTGGTCTTCTCACCCGCCGCCGGCAGATTGTAGAAGGTACTCATCGGCACATCCAGCTCGTAGCCGACGCCATTGACGTCGAGCACGATCTGCGGGGGATTCTTTTCGGCGAGGATGCCGGTCAATCGTCCGATCATTTCGGGGCAATCTCTTTCTGGAAAAAGTACTGTATTTTCACACAGTTTCTCATCCTATCAGTCGCCCGCCGCGAACGCGATACCCGGCCGTCGCCAGCGCCCCCAAACCCTGGCCGCCATGCGCGTGGGCGATGGCGCAAGCCAGCGCATCGGCCGCATCGGCCGCCGGCGCGCCAGCCAGGCTGAGCAAGCGCACGACCATGTCCTGCACCTGCTCCTTGGCCGCCTTGCCGTGGCCCACGACCGCCTGCTTGACCTGCAAGGCAGTGTATTCCGCCACCGGCAGTCCACCATGCACCAGTGCACTGATCGCCGCCCCGCGCGCCTGACCGAGCAGCAGCGTCGATTGCGGATTGACGTTCACAAACACCTTCTCGATCGCCGCCTGATCCGGCCGGTAGGTGGAGATCACCTCGCTGATGCCGGCGAACAGCGTACCGATCCGCTCCGGCAGCGATTGTTTGTCGTTCGACTTGATGCAGCCGCTCGCCACGTAGACCAGCTGGTTGCCATGCTTCTCGATGACACCAAAGCCGGTCACGCGCAAGCCAGGATCGATGCCGAGGATACGTGTCCCGCTCATTTCGGCTTCGCCACCAGATAAACGCCGCTCACCGCCAGCGCCATACCGACTGCTGCGGTGTACGTCAGTTTTTCGCCAAAAACCAGCCAGGCGATCAGCGCCGTGCACAGCGGCGTCAGGTAGAACAGACTGGCCACATTGACCGCGCTGCCGCTGCGAATCAGCAGATTCAACAGGCTGATGGCACCGATCGACAGGACCAGCACCAGCCAGCCAAGCGCGAAGATGAATTCGCCGGTCCATTCGACGTGATAGCCATCGAAGGCCGCGACGGCGATCCCCGTCACGATGGCCGTTGGCACGAACTGGATCACCGAACCGGTACGCAGATCGAACTTGGCGCAGAAACGCTTCTGGTACAGCGTGCCAACCGTAATGCCGAGCAAGGCGACGATGGCCGGCAGCAGCATCGGCCCCAGGGGCGCCTCGCCAAACTTGCCGGAAACCACCAGCACGACGCCGACGAAACCCAGCGCCAGCCCGCCCCATTGGCGAGCACTCACTCGCTCGCCGAGCAGCCAGCCAGCGCCCACCGCCGTCAGCAAGGGCTGCATACCGACGACCAGCGCCGTCACCCCGGCCGGCAGGCCGTGCTTGATGGCGACGAAGACGCCGCCAAGGTAGAAGGCATGGACCAGCACGCCCGACACACCGATATGCAGCCACTGCCGCGCCTCTTTCGGCCACGGTGCCCGCGTCGCCAGCGCGATGAGCAGCATCAGGCCGATGACAAAACCGTAGCGCGTCAGCAGGAAAGACAGCGGTTCGGCGTAGGGCAGGCCGTACTTGGCGCCGATGAAGCCTGTACTCCACAGGAAGACGAAGAGCAGGGGATAGGCACGCTGCATGGTCAAACGATCCAGTCGGGTTTGCAGCGCTTGCGCGCCTCGTTGTAGGTTTCGAAGATGGTACGGGCATCGCCGCTGGCGCGGTGGCGGCGCAAGGCCAGGCGCTTCTCCACCTCGCTGCGCAGGCCGTGCCAGAGCGATTGCTCGCACTCGGCCAGCAGTTCGCGCAAATCCTTCAGGTGATAGGTCGGAAACAGTTCGACCGCGTCGTAGAGCTTCGACAGCCAGACGTAGTCATAGGCCCAGGCATCGCAGTAGATGGTCTGCCCGCGCAGGGCGGTATTGAGGTCGAGGCAAACCTCGACGCCCGGCCGGCCCTTGGCCAGCAGAACTTCGCGGCTGATGCCATGCACCTGCTCGGCCGAAGGATCCCAATGCGTCCACCCCGGCTCGGGCTGGATCAAGCTGCAATAGGAGTTGCCATCCGGCGTGAAATAGCCGACTTCGATCGGATAGCTGCCGTTGCCGAACCCTGACGCCTCGACGTCGATGATGACGGGCAGCGGCACGGGGCCGTTAGTCCTCGATGACGGCGGTGGTGTAGATTTCCTGCACGTCGTCGAGACCTTCCAGCGCGTCGAGCAACTTCTGCATTTTGACCGCATCGTCGCCGGTGAAGACGTTTTCGCCTTCCGGCTTCATCGTCACTTCGGCGAACTCCGGCTTGAAGCCGGCGGCTTCGAGCGCGTCCTTGACGGTGAGGAAATCGGCCGGGCCGGTGATCACTTCGATCGAACCGTCGTCGTTGGTATTCACGTCCTCGGCACCGGCTTCGATGGCGGCATCCATCAGCGCGCCTTCATCGGTTCCCGGGGCGAAGATCATCTGGCCACAGTGCTTGAACTGGAAGGCCACGCAACCGTCGGTGCCCATGTTGCCGCCGTGCTTGGAGAAAGCATGGCGCACTTCGGCCACGGTACGGGTCTTGTTGTCGGTCAGGCAATCGACCATGATCGCCGCACCGCCGACGCCGTAACCCTCGTAGCGAACCTCGACGTAATCGACGCCCTCCAGTTCGCCCGTGCCCTTCTTGATCGCGGTATCGATCTTGTCCTTGGGCATGTTGACCGCCTTGCCCTTGTCGACCGCCACGCGCAGACGCGGATTGAAGCTCACATCGCCGCCGCCCATCTTGGCGGCCACGGTGATTTCCTTGGCGATCTTGGAGAAGGCAGCGCCGCGCTTTTCGTCCTGACGACCCTTGCGGTGCTGGATATTGGCCCATTTGGAGTGTCCGGCCATGATGATTCCCTGAATGCAAATAACGAAGAAGGCGAGATTTTACCCGGCGGCGGCCTTCTCGTCAGGCTTGCGTGGGATTGCCGGCAAATTCGTGGGCAAATGGGTGTGCTTGTTGCTTAGAAAGGCTCATTTACCGTTCCGAACGCTACAACAAAATGCGAAAGCCGAACCTTTATCAAAGCCTGAGAGCCAAACAGCGCAGCCGCCAGATGGTCATCGGCGTCACCTGGTACACCGAGGAAAGCTGGGCCAAAGTCAAAGCCAGCGCCACCGATCCGGAAGCTTTCGAAGCAACCTTCGACCAATGGAAAGCCATGGCGGTGGCGGCCCGGCGCAATTTTCAACGCTCCGGCGTCATGGCCCTGGAATGCCTGATCGACCCGGACGAGTTCTTCGCCTGGTGTGCCGCCAACCATCAGGAAAACAACTCGACCGCCCGCGGCGAATTCGTCTCGGAAGTGTTGAGCGCTGCCCATAACAAAGTGGAGTAGACCCGCCGCAACTTGTCGCATTGACGACAGACTGCGGTGCACCGGCCGCTTTACCCTGTTTCACCAAGTGCCACCGCAAGCATTGCTAGAATGCCGGGATAACTTTCAGCGGAGTCCCGTGTCATGTCCGAACCCCTCTACCTCGCCAAATCCGAAGACGGTTATCCCGCCCTGCTGCCGCAGATGGCCAACCGCCACGGCCTGATCACCGGGGCGACCGGCACGGGCAAGACCGTCACGCTGCAATCCATCGCCGAGCGCCTGTCCTACGCCGGCGTGCCGGTCTTCATGGCCGACGTGAAGGGCGACCTCTCCGGCATGGGCGCGCCGGGCGTACCTTCGGAAAAGATGCTCAAGCGCGTCGCCGACCTCGGCCTCGAAGGCTTTACGCCCTACGCCAACTCCGTCGCCTTCTGGGATGTCTTCGGCGAAAACGGCATCCCGGTACGCGCCACCATTTCCGACATGGGCCCGCTGCTGCTCGCCCGCCTGCTCAACCTGAACGACACGCAGACCGGCGTCCTGCAACTGGTCTTCAAGATCGCCGACGACCAGGGCCTGCTGCTGCTCGACCTCAAGGACCTGCGCGCCATGGTCCAGCATGTCGGCGACAACGCCAAGGAATTCACCACCGAGTACGGCAACGTCTCCGCCGCCTCGATCGGCGCCATCCAGCGCGGCCTGCTGACGCTCGAACAGCAGGGCGGCGACCAATTCTTCGGCGAGCCGATGCTCGACATTCACGACCTGATGCAGGTCGACGAAAACGGCCGCGGCATCATCAACGTGCTCGCCGCCGAAAAGCTGGTGCAGGCCCCGGCACTCTATTCTACCTTCCTGCTCTGGCTGCTCTCCGAGCTCTTCGAGCAACTGCCGGAAGCCGGCGATCTCGACAAGCCCAAGCTCGTCTTCTTCTTCGACGAAGCCCACCTGCTGTTTAGCGACGCCCCGCAGGCACTGACCGACAAGGTCGAGCAAGTCGTCCGCCTGATCCGCTCCAAGGGCGTCGGCGTCTATTTCGTCACCCAGAACCCGCTCGACGTGCCGGAAAAAATCCTCGGCCAGCTCGGCAACCGCGTCCAGCACGCCCTGCGCGCTTTCACCCCGCGCGACCAGAAGGCCGTGCAGGCCGCCGCGCAAACCATGCGCGCCAACCCGAAATTCGACGCTGCCGCCGTCATCACCGAACTCGGCGTCGGCGAGGCACTGATTTCCTTCCTCGACGACAAGGGCCGGCCCACCGTCGTCGAGCGCAGCATCATCTTCCCGCCCGCTTCGCGCCTCGGTCCGCTGACCGCAGACGAACGCCAGGCCATGATCCAGGCCAGCCCGCTGCTCGCCACCTACGGCCAGACCGTGGATCGCGAATCGGCCTACGAAGTGCTGCGCGGCCAGACCGCCAAGGCTGCCCAACCGGCCCCCGGCGCCATTCCCGCCCCCCCGGCCAAACCCGGCGGTGCTTCCGCGCCGCTCGACGCCAACGACTGGGGCAACCACAACGGCGCACAAGCCCAACCACGCCCGACGCCCACGCCACAACCGCGCCAGGCCCCAGCCCAGCAGGAATCCGGCGGCGGCCTGTTCGGTGGCCTTGGCGACATCTTGATGGGCAGCACCGGCCCTCGCGGCGGCAAGCGCGAAGGCGTGCTCGAAAGCGCTGCCAAGAGCGCTGCGCGCGGCGTCGCCGGCACCGTCGGCCGCGAAATCGGCAAGCAGATCCTGCGCGGGGTGTTGGGGTCGATTTTGGGCGGGCGGCGCTAATTCACGATGGATTTCATCAAGGAGAGAATCACTGCGGCGCAGGCCATCCTCGCCAGCATATTCGCTTCGCAAAAAGCGCTGAGAGCACTCGCTCCGGAATATAACTGGTCTGGCCTTGGCAATTTGCTGGGTGATTTCGGCGAGCTACTAGCAACGGATTACTACAAACTGCAAAAGGCCCCGAGTGGCTCCGGCGACTACGATGCGCGCACCTCAGATGGCTTAACCGTCCAAATTAAAACGAACTTTGCGGCTTCCCAGATCGGCTTTCGCGGTCAGGCTGATCTTCTTCTCGTCCTGGGCATCCACGAGGACGGCTCTTGGGAAGAGATTTACTTCGGGCCGTATGACCCAGTCTCAAGTCACGCCCGTTTTTCGGCGCGCGATAACAAGCACATGATCGCCGTGTCGAAATTGCGCGCATTACAAAGCAGCTAAGGTTGCAGAGCCAACGATTACGCCCCCCATGCACGACCTCCCGCCCCTCCACACGCTCCCCGCCTTCGAAGCCGCCGCTCGTCTCGGCAGCTTTCTGGCGGCGGCGGAGGCTTTGCATCTGACGCCGTCGGCGATCAGCCATCGCATCAGGCAACTGGAGGAACACCTCGGCCAGCCGCTGTTCGAGCGGCGGCATCGAGCGGTGGTGCTGACGGCGGCGGGACGGCGTTATCTGGCGGTAGTGCGCGAGGCGCTGTTGCGGCTGGATGAGGCGAGCGCGGTACTGCGTGCTCCGAGCCGCGAGCGCCTGCGCATTTCGGCCGCGCCGGCCTTGGGTAGCAAGTGGCTGGTGGCCCGCGTGGCGGAATATCAGCAGCGCCATCCCGACCTCGAATTCACCCTCGGCACGGCGACCAGTCTCGGGCCGCTGCTCAATGGCGAGGCCGACATCGGCCTGCGTTACGGTGAGGAAGAATGGCCAGGGTTGCTGGCCTGGAAGCTCTTCGAGGAGCGCGTTTTCCCGGTCTGTTCGCCGGCGCTGGCGGCGGATTTGCAGACCCCGGCCGATCTCGACGGCGTGCGCCTGCTGCGCCATCCGCTGCTCTCGTGGTCGCGCTGGTTTGCCGCCGCCGGGTTGCGCCGGGCGGAACCGGCGAGCGGGCCGACCTACGAGGATGCCTTGCTGATGCTCGAAGCCGCCGTCGCCGGGCACGGCGTGGCGCTGATGGCGGCGACGCTGGCCCAGCCTTACCTCGACGAGGGCCGGCTGGTGCGCCCCTTCGCCGAAGATTGCCCGGATCGCAGCTTCTACATCGTCGCGCCACCCGCCGTTCAGGAAAAACCGGCGATCATGGACTTCATTCGCTGGCTGCTGCGGTGCACACGCCAAAACGGGCAAAAACCGGGTTAGCCGCCTTGCCCTCCACCGGACCGCTCACATTAATTTTATTCATCTAAATCACGCTCAATTCGTTTGAGCGCATTCATTGGGCGCGGCATGCTCTCCTCACCGCGCCTTGGCGTTACCCGGCCCGCCTACCCGGCACCGGCCGTCCGACGCACCCGCCGCTCACCCCTCGCGGCCCCGTTCGCTGCACAACGCAACGCATCGCCATCTTTCGAGGAGAACCCCATGCAAGACCGCAACAGTCTCATCTGGCTGGACGGGCAATGGCTGCCCGCCTCCGAGGCCAAGGTTTCCGTGCTCACCCACACCCTGCATTACGGCTACGGCTGCTTCGAGGGCATCCGCGCCTACGAGACGGCAAGCGGCCCGGCGCTCTTTCGCCTGCCCGAGCATCTGCGCCGGTTGGAAGATTCGGCGCGCATCCTGGCCATCGATATGCCCTTCGATCGCGCCACGCTCACCGCGGCCTGCCGCGAAGTCGTGGCGCGCAACGGGCTGAACAGCGCCTACGTGCGGCCGCTGGTTTTTCTTGGCGACGAAAAACTGGGCGTCGACCCAGCCGGGGCCAAGACGCATGTGATAGTCGCCGCCTGGCCGTGGGGCGCCTACCTCGGCGGCGAAGCGCTGCAGGCCGGCATCCGCGTCCGCGTGTCATCCTACGCCCGGCATCACCCCAATGTGCAGATGTGCCGCGCCAAGGCGATCTCGGCCTACGCCAATTCCATCCTTTCGGTGCGCGAGGCGCGGCGCGACGGTTACGACGAGGCGATTCTGCTCGACACCGAGGGCTACGTGGCGGAAGGCTCGAGCGAGAACCTCTTCATCGTGCGCGACGGCGAGCTGCTGGAGCCGGAAACGACCTCGGCACTCGACGGCATCACCCGCCGCACCGTCGTCACCCTGGCCCGCGAGGCCGGCCTGAGCGTGCGCGCCAAGCGGCTGACGCGCGACGAGGTCTATTGCGCCGACGAAGTTTTCTTCACCGGCACGGCGGCGGAAATCACGCCAGTGGTGGAAGTGGACGCCCGACGCATCGGCGACGGCCAGCCCGGCCCGACCACCCGACGCTTGCAACAGGCCTATTTCGCGGCCGTGCGCGGCGAAGATGCGCAGCATGGCGACTGGCTGACGCCGGCAACATGACACACGGGAAAAACAGGGGTAGCATTAGCGTTTTCTGATTTAGCGGAGCCGCCATGAAACCCCTGTTCGCCCTCAGCCTGCTCGCCGCTGCCTTGCCAGTCCTCGCCCAAGACCTGGCGGCATTGACTGCCGACACCAAGAAGGCCGTGCTGCCGGTCGTGCCCAAGGTGGTCAACGCCATGCAGGAAGCCGTCGCCGAGAAGGGCGTGGCCGGGGCGATTCCGGTGTGCAAGGAACAGGCACCGGAATTGATCAAGGCCAAGCGCCAGGAAACCGGCTGGGACATCCGCCGCGTCAGCCTGAAAACGCGCAATGCCGAGCGCGGTACGCCGGACCTGTGGGAAGTCCGCCAGTTGGCCGATTTCAACATCCGCGCCGCCAATGGCGAAAAGATCGATACGCTGGAAAAGAGCGAGATCGTCAGCATCGACGGCAAGCCGGTGCTGCGCTACATGAAGGCGCTGCCGGTCGGCGACGTCTGTCTGAAGTGCCACGGCCCGGCCGAATCGCTCGACCCCGCCTTGCAGGCCAAGCTGAAGGAAAGCTACCCGCACGACCAGGCTACGGGTTACGCCAAGGGGCAGATTCGCGGCGCGCTGACTGTCAAGCGTCCGCTGTAACACGAGGCAGCCGGGCGGCGCCCGGCACCCCTGATTTTCCGTTCAGCGGAACGCGGGCAAAATACCTCTGTCTTCCGTGAAACCTCCGACCATGCGCCTCATCCTGCTGACCTGCGGCCTGCTCATTCTCGGCAGCTGCCAGAATTTCTACGAAGCCGGCCGGATGAGCGCCGAACAGCAGTGCCACAAGCTACCGCCGAGCGAATGGGATGATTGCCTCGCCCGCGTCAATCGCCAGCCGTATGCCGAATACGAAAAGGCGCGCCAGGCCAATTAAGACGATTCGCCGGCCTGACGGCCTTTTTCAGCAAGATGATCGAGCAGGGCCAGTGCCGCCGGCGACAGCGCGGCGCGCGAGCGCACGCAAAGTTGCAGGTCGCGCGGGGCCCACGGGTCGCTGATTTTTACCGTTTTCAGGCCGTGCACCGCAGCAGAGCGCGGCACCATGCCGATCCCGACGCCGGCGGCCACCATGCGGCACACCGCATTGAAGCTGCGCACCTGGATGCGCACGTCGAGCCGCCCGCCGAGCCGCGCCGCGTGGTTCATCATGAAGGTGTGAATGGCGCTGCCGGCGTGCAGGCAGACGAAGGGTTCGCCCAGCACTTCGGCGAAGGCGACTTCGTCGCGTCCGGCCAGTGGGTGCCCGGCCGGCACCACCAGCACCAGGCGGTCACGCCGATAGGGCAGGGTTTCCAGTTCGCCGAAGGCGCCCTCGGCCGCCACCACGCCGATTTCCACCTGGCCGCTGGCCACCGCCTGGATGATGGCCGGGCTGGGCTGTTCTTCCAGACTGACGCGCACATGCGGGTGCTCACGCAGGAAATCGCCCAGGTCTTCCGGCAAGAAGCAGTTGATGGCGTTGGTGTTGGCAAAAACCGTCACCTGGCTATGCACGCCGCTGGCGTAGGGCGCCAGATCGGCATGCATCTGTTCGAGCTGGGCGAAGACCTGGCGGGCATGGCGCAATAGCGACTCACCCGCTGGTGTAGGCGTCAGGCCGCGCGCATGGCGCTGAAACAGGGGCACGCCGAGGGCGGCTTCGAGCTGGGTCAGGCGATGGCTGGCCGAGGAGGGCGCCAGATGCACCTGCTCGGCGGCACGGGTCAGGCTGCCGCTGTCGGCGATGGCGGCAACGAGCCGCAGGTCGGGAAGGTCGTAGCGCATGGTTTCGTCCATATCGAACGCTGGCTTTGAATAATACCAATTGATCGGGCGCCGAAGGGCGTATTCAATGGCATCCATAACAATTCACCAGAGAACGGCTTTGGAAAAATCGAACGCCTGGGGTGCCTGGCTGGCCTTGATCGCCGCGCTGGGTTTCTCGCTGAAAGCCATCTTCGTCAAGCTCGCCTACCCGTATGGCGTCGATGCGATCACCCTGCTGGCCCTGCGCATGGGCTTCTCGCTGCCGGTCTTCCTGTGGGTCGGCCTGGCCCAACAGAAGGCAGGAGCGGCGCTGAGCCGCGGCGACTGGCTGCGCCTCGTCGTCCTCGGCTGCCTCGGCTACTACGGTGCCAGCATTCTCGACTTCTGGGGCCTGGCCTACATCTCGGCTGGCCTGGAACGCCTGATCCTGTTCACCTACCCGACGCTGACCATCCTGATCGGCGTCTTCTTCCAGGGCAAGGAATTCACCCGCCGCGAGGGACTGGCCATCGTCCTTTGCTACACCGGCATCGGTTTCGCCTTCGCGCACGATCTCGGCCTCGGCGATGCGCACTCGGTGCTGATCGGTGGCCTGCTCGTCTTTGGCTCCAGCGTTTCCTACGCCCTCTACATTTCGGGCAGCGCCCCGATGATCTCGCGCCTCGGCGCCTTGCGCTTCTCGGCACTGGCTTCGCTGGTTTCGTCGGCGGTGACGCTGCTGCATTTCGGCATCGCCCAGCCCCTGACTGCCTTCATCCAGCCGCTACCGGTCTATGGCTGGGGACTGGCCATGGCCGTCATCGCCACGGTCATTCCGGTCTTTGCCCAATCGGCGGCCATTCGCCATCTTGGGGCTGGGCGCGCTTCGCTCTACGGCATGATCGGGCCGATGCTGACCATAGGCTTCGGCTGGTGGCTGCTCGAAGAGCACATTTCGCTGCACCAGATGGTCGGCGCCGGGCTGGTTGTCGCCGGCATATTTATTGTCAGCCGAAAGTAGATTTGCCAGATTTCGCAGGCTAGAATCCCGAGCATGATCGGGATCCTGCTTATCACTCACGGCAGCTATGGCGAAGCGCTCCTCCAGAACGCCTGTCATGTGCTGAACAAGCGTCCGCCGCTGCTCAACCAGTTGGGCATGTCGGCGCAGGACGACCCGCTCGACATGCTACCGCTGGCCCGGCAGATGCTGCAGTTGGTCGACGGTGGCAACGGCGTTTTGCTGCTGACCGACGTCTACGGCGCCAGCCCGGCCAACCTGGCCTTGAAACTCCTCGAGCCTGGCCGCATCGAAGGCTTAACCGGGGCGAATCTCCCGATGTTGCTCCGCGCCTTGACCTATCGCGACAAGGACCTCCAAACTGCGCTCATTCGTGCCCGCGACGGCGGCCGCGATGGCATTCTCAACTTGCTGGAACGCTGACATGCTGACCAAGGAAACACAAATCATCAACAAACTCGGGTTGCACGCCCGCGCTTCGGCCAAGCTGACGCAATTGGCCGGCAAGTTCAAGTGCGAAGTCTGGATGAGCAAGGGCACCCGCCGGGTCAACGCCAAGAGCATCATGGGTGTCATGATGCTGGCTGCCGGCAAGGGTTCGACAGTCACGCTGGAAACGGACGGTGCCGACGAGGCCGAGGCCATGGAAGCCTTGCTCGCCCTGATTGCCGACTACTTCGGCGAGGGAGAATAAGCCCGATGAGCTTCACCCTGCACGGCCTCGGCGTTTCAGGCGGCATCGCTATCGGCAAGGCGATGCTGATGTCGCATGCGACGCTGGAAGTCGGTCACCTGACCGTCGCGCCGCGCATGGTCGACAAGGAAATCGAGCGCTTCGACGCTGCCGTGCTGGCCGTCAGGAACGAACTGAAGCAGATGAAGGAAACCACCGAGCACGCACCCGCCGAGCTGGCCGCCTTCATCGACATCCACAGCATGTTCCTGGAAGACTCGGAACTGGTGGACAAGCCACGCGAGATCATCCGCGAGCGCCGCTGCAACGCCGAATGGGCGCTGGTGCAGCAGATGGAGCACCTGGTCGACCAGTTCGAACAATTCGACGACCCCTACTTGCGTGAGCGGAAGTTCGACGTCGTGCAGGTGGTCGAGCGCGTCATCAAGGAACTGCTTGGCCACCCCGGCCGCGCCAAGCTGAAGGCGGCAAAGAGTTCGAAGGAAGATTCGCTGATCGTCGTCGCCCACGACATGTCGCCGGCCGACACCATCGCCTTCAAGGAACACCGTTTCGCCTCCTTCATCTGCGACGTCGGCGGCGCCACCTCGCATACCGCGATCCTGGCCCGCAGCATGGCGATCCCGTCCGTGCTCGGCCTGGAAACCGCCCGCGCGATGATCCGCGACGGCGAGCAGTTGATTGTCGACGGCCTGCGCGGCGTCGTCATCGTCAATCCCGATCCGCGCGTTCTTGAGGAGTATCAGCTCCGCAAGGAACAGATCGAGCTGGAGAAGACCAAGCTCAAGCGCCTGAAATCAGCCAAGTCGGAAACCATCGACGGTGTCGAAATCCAGCTTCAGGCCAACATCGAGTTACCGGGGGACGTACCGGTCGCGCTCGAATCCGGGGCCGAAGGCGTCGGCCTGTTCCGTACCGAATTCCTCTTTCTCGACCGCGGCGACATGCCGGACGAGACCGAGCAATACGAGGCCTACAAGAAGGTCGTGAAGGGCATGGGCGGCCGGCCGGTCACCATCCGAACCTTCGACCTGGGTGCCGACAAGGATCTCAAGCCCGAAGCCACCGCCCTCGATCGGGTCAAGACCAACCCGGCCCTCGGTCGCCGGGCCATTCGCCTGTCGCTGGCCGAACCACGCATGTTCCAGATCCAGTTGCGCGCCATCCTGCGCGCTTCGAAGCACGGGCCGGTGAAGATTCTGGTCCCGATGCTGGCGCATGCGCACGAAATCGACCAGACGCTGGCCGCCATCGAGCAGGCCAAGTCCAGCCTGCGCGGCGAAAAGATCGCTTTCGACGAGAACATCCCGGTCGGCGGCATGATCGAAATTCCCGCCGCCGCCCTGGCCATCGGCCTCTTCCTGCGCCGCCTCGATTTTCTCTCGATCGGCACCAACGACCTGATTCAGTACACCCTGGCCATCGACCGCTCGGACGAGCAGGTGGCCAACCTGTACGACCCGTTGCACCCGGCCGTGCTGATGCTGCTGGCCCATACCATCAGCAGCGCAGAAAAAGCCGACATCCCGGTGTCGGTCTGTGGCGAAATGGCCGGTGACCCGGACCTGACCCGCCTGTTGCTTGGCATGGGCCTACGCACCTTCTCCATGCATCCGGCACAGATTCTCAAGGTCAAAAACCGGGTTCTCAAGTCGGATGTCAGCGAACTGGCACCGTATGTCCGCAAGATCCTGCGCCTCGACGAACCGGGCAAACTGCAGGAAGCACTGGACAAATTGAATAATTAAGCAAAAACTATAAAAATATAAGCCTTTTTGGAGAAGTACATGCGACGCACATTCCTGCGCTGCGCATGGGGCGCTTTGCTGGCGTTCGCCGGGCTACCGGCAGGCGCCGCCGAGCCGGCGCCTTTCGTGCTCGGCGTGGCCCCCCACACCAGCGCCCGGGTCATCCTCGAGATGTATCAGCCGCTACGCCGCCATCTTGAAGCAGCGTTGAAGCAGCCTGTCGAAGTACAGACCGCCCCCGATTTCACTGAATTCGCCAAGCGCGCGCTGAATCAGGAATACGACCTGGCGATCACCACCGGCCACCAGGCCCGCCTCTATCAGACCGATGCCAGCTACCTGCCGCTGCTGACCTATCAGGCGGATTTCAAGGCCGTCGCCCTGGTTCCCAAGGAGAGCAAGATTCGCAGCGCCGCCGACCTGAAGGGGACGACGGTACTCGGCCTGTCGCCGACCTCGCTGGTCACCTTGTGGGGCCTGCATTGGCTGAAGACGCAGAAGGTTCCCGAGGTCAATGTACGCTACGTTTCGGCCGCGGACAGCGTCAGTCGCCAAGTGCTTTCCGGCGAAGCGAGCGCCGCCTTCACCTCCTTGGCCAATTACCAGAAGCTGCCGGCCGACCAGCGCGAGCAACTGCGCATTCTGGCCGAAAGCGAATCGATGGCCGGCCGGGTCTACATGCTGAACAAGCGGTGGATCAGCCGCCTGAACAGTATCGACAAGGCCTTGTGGGTTTTTGCCGCCTCGCCGGAGGGCAAGCAGTACTTCGAGCAGAACAAGCTCGACGGCTACCGCAAGCTGCGTTCGCGCGAACTCGAAGGGATGGACCCCTACGCAGCAGAAACCCGTCAGCTCATCCTCGGAAAATAAATGAAAGAATGGTTTTCCCCGCTGCGTTCGGTGCGCGGCCGCCTGCTGACGGTCGCCATCGTTGTCGAAGCGATCATGCTGACCTTGCTCGTCGCCAACAGCCTGCGTCTGTTGACCGAGCACATGGGCCGGCAGGCGCAGACGCACGTGGAGGAAATCGTCCCGGTCCTCTCCGCGGCCATCGTCGCACCGCTCGCCCAGCGCGACTATGCGACTGTGCAGGCGGTGCTCGATGAGAGTGCAGCCGTCGGCGGCATCGTCTATCTGGCCGTCACCGGCAACGACGGCAAGCGGCTGTCCAGTAGCGGCTGGCCCAACTCGATGCCCTTGCCGGCCCCGGATGCGCAGCTGAATATTTTCGACGACGAGAAACAGAAGCCGCGCTACGACATCGCCACACCCATCGTCAGCTACGGGCAGAAGCTTGGCACCCTGCACCTCGGCCTCGACCTGTCGCAGATTCGGACAGCCCATGCCCAGCTGTTCACCCAGGGTATCGGAATCGCGGCCATAGAACTCCTGCTGTCTGCCGGCCTGATGGGCCTGCTCGGCTACTTCCTGACCCGCCATCTGGGCGAACTCGCCCGCGCCAGCGAAGCCGTGCGCGCCGGTAACCTGACCCCGCCACCAGTACACGAGGGCCGCGACGAAATCGGGCGCCTGGGCATTACCTTCAACGCCATGTCGCGCGCCATTGCCGAACGGGTGGCCGAACTCACCGAAGCGCATGCCCAGCAGGTCGAACTGGTCAAGGCCGCCGAAGCTGGTGCCAAGGCCAAGGCGGCCTTTCTGGCGACGATGAGCCACGAGATTCGCACGCCGATGAATGGCATTCTCGGCATGACCGATCTCGCCTTGGCCACCGAACTGACCGCCGAGCAGCGCGAATACCTGACCTGGGTGAAATCCTCCGGCGACAACCTGTTGCGCGTCCTCAACGACATCCTCGACTTTTCCAAGATCGACGCCGGCCAGCTCAGCCTGGAAACCATTCCGCTGTCGCTGGGGCAACAACTTGACGCCGTCGTCGCCCTGCATTCCATCGCTGCCGAAGGCAAGGGCCTGCGCCTCCACTGGCAGGCCGAAACCCCATTGCCGGACAATCTGGCGGGCGATCCGGTACGGATCCAGCAAATCCTGAACAACCTGGTATCGAACGCCATCAAGTTCACCGAACATGGCGAGGTGGCCATCCATGCCAGCTGCGATGCCGAACCCGACCCGCAGGGTCAGCGCAAGGTGCGCTTCACCGTCAGCGACACCGGTATCGGCATCCCGGCCGACAAGCTCGACAGCATTTTCGATCCCTTCGCCCAGGCCGAGGATTCGACCACCCGGCGCTACGGCGGAACGGGGCTTGGACTGACCATCGTCGCCCGTCTGGCCGAACTGATGCACGGTTCGATCAAGGTCAGCAGCACCCCTGGCCAGGGCACCCGCTTCGACGTCGAACTCACGTTGGCCACCGCGAGCAAGCAGGCAGATCGCACCGTCGCTCTGGACCAGACCGAGGCGCAGCGCCGACTCTTCGGCAAGCGCGTGTTGCTCGTCGAGGACACGCCGGTGAACCAGAAAATCGCCGAAAAGCTGCTCACCCGTTACGGTTGCGAAGTCACCACCGCCAACAACGGCGTCGAAGCCCTGGAAGCAGCCACCCGGGAACGTTTCGACGTCATCCTGATGGACATGCAGATGCCGGAAATGGATGGGCTGGAAGCCACCCGCCGGCTGCGCATTATGAACGTGCAGGGCAAGGTCGCCTGCCTGCCGATCATCGCCCTGACCGCCAACGCCATGGCCGAGGATCGTGAGGAATGCCTGGCCGCCGGCATGGACGACTTCATCGCCAAGCCTTTCCGCGCCGACAACGTCATCTCGACGCTACTGCGCCACGTCTGACCCGTTCACGGCCGACTGCTGCGGTGCACTGCCCGAAAAGGGCAAAAACCGTTCAGCGCAGGCTATGTTCCGACGTTGCGCTAGCCAAGGTCGGCGCCACCGTCAAGCCGGCCCGCCGACGCAGATCGGCGAGTACCAAGGCACCATTCTGGCGCTGCGCAGCCAGAGTTTCCCGGCGATCGCGATCGTCGATCAAGGCCAGCGCCTGCTGGCGCCAGGCCACCATCTGGGGATCGTGCTCATGGTGCAGGTGATGCTGCAGATGGCGGGTAAACCAGCGATGCGCCTCCGCCGGGTCGGCGGTCACGCCTTGTCCCGTCTGATACATCAAGCCGATCTGAAATTGCGCCGGCTTGTCGCCGGCCTCGGCCGCCACCCGGTACCAGCGCATGGCCGCAGCGTAATCGAGCGGCACGCCATCGCCGTAATGGTGGATCACCGCAAGGTTGTAGGCGGCATCCGCCTGTCCCTCGCTAGCCCGGCGCTGCCAGATGGCGACAGCTTTTTCCGTCTCGCCGGCCTTGTGCAAGCGCGCAGCCAGGCGCATCTCTTCGGCTAACGATGGCGCCGCACTGGCACTGCAAAACCACAAAGCCAGCGATAGGGAGAGAAGAATTCGAATCATGGCGACCTCCGAGAAATCAGGCCTGCCACCCTAGCGCCAACCGCCCGTCAAAGGAATTAGACATATTGTCGCGCGACAATATGTCGCATTCCCCACCAGCCCTAAGTCCCCGACAATCGCGTGCTTTAGAAAAAGTTAATATTTAGGGAGAATTTCATGGGGAACCGCCTTCGGCCGCTGACTGCAGCCATCGCACTGGCTTTTTCCGGCACCCTGCCAGCCTTGGCCCAAACTGTCGTACTGGACGACGTCGTCGTCACCGCCGAGCGCATGGACGAGCCGCTCAAAATCGTCACCGACCCCAAGGCACCGCGCCAACCGATTCCGGCCCACGACGGAGCCGATTACCTGAAGACGGTCCCCGGGTTCAACGTGATCCGCAAGGGCGGTACCGACGGTGACCCGGTATTGCGCGGCATGGCCGGCTCCCGACTCAATATCTTGCTCGACGGCGAGCACATCCTCGGTGGTTGCGGCAACCGCATGGATCCGCCGACAGCTTATGTTTTCCCCGAATCCTTCGATCGCGTGACCATACTGAAAGGGCCGCAAACCGTTCTATTCGGGCCTGGCAACTCGGCCGGCACCGTCCTCTTCGAACGCGACATCCGGCGCTTCCAGCAAGCTGACTGGAAATTCAACGGTAGCCTGACTCTCGGCAGTTTCGGACGCAACGACCAAGTCATCGATGCTCGCGCCGGCACGCCGGATTTCTATGCTCAGATCAACGGCACCCGCTCCGACAGTGACGATTACAAGGACGGCGACGGCAATCGTGTCCATTCGCGCTACACCCGCTGGAGCACCGGTGCGGTTCTGGGCTGGACACCAAACGACAACACCCGCCTTGAACTGAGCGCGATCAAGAGCGATGGGGAAGCGGCGTATGCCGACCGGACCATGGATGGCACCAAGTTTTCGCGAGAAAACGTCGGCCTCAAGTTCGAGACCCGCAAGGTTTCTCCACTGATCGAGAAAATCGAGGCACAGGTGTACTACAACTACGTCGATCATGTGATGGACAACTACACCCTGCGCACCAAGCCCGCCGGCACCATGTACATGGTGAGCAATCCTGATCGTGAAACAACGGGGGCCCGCTTCGCCATTGGCCTGCGCCCGCTCGAATTGCTGCAAATCACCGTCGGCACGGACTACCAGCGCAACGTTCATACCCTGCGAAGCGCTTCAGGCAATTCGGCCCCCAGCGTAGACGGACTCGCTCGCACCGAGGATGCCAATTTCCGCAACGCTGGCTTGTTCGGTGAAGCCACCTGGCACCTGTCCGAGGCCTCCCGACTGATCGGCGGCCTGCGTGGCGACAGTTGGCGCGCTCAGGATCAGCGCGCAACGCTTCGCCTCGGCAGCGGCATGGGCGCGGTCACTGTCACAAATCCGACCGCCGGCAAAACCCGCACCGACACGCTGACCAGCGGCTTCGCCCGCTACGAGCACGACCTCGCCCCTGGCTCAACCTTGTACGCCGGACTCGGCCATAGCGAACGTTTCCCTGACTATTGGGAAAGCATCTCCGCCAGCAAGGAAAGTCTCAACACCACCAGTGCCTTCGACACCAAGCCGGAAAAGAACAATCAAGTCGATATCGGCTGGGTCAGAAACAGTGGACCACTATCGCTTTCCCTCTCCGGCTTCTACAGCGACATCGACGACTACATCCTGGTTCAATCCGGTGTCAGCAAAACCGGACCCAACCGTACCGTTTCGATTGTCCGCAATGTAGATGCTCATACCTGGGGTGGAGAACTGGGTGCCGCCTATCAGCTGACCGCCAACTGGAAGGTCGATGGCTCCATCGCCTACGTACGGGGTGAAAACGAGACGGACGGCACACCACTCGCTCAACTGCCACCACTGGAGGGACGCCTTGGCCTGACCTGGAACAGCGGGGCGTGGACGGTTGGCTCACTGCTGCGTCTTGTCGCCGGGCAGAATCGCTACGATGTAAACAAGGGCAACATCGTTGGCCAGGACCTCGGCCCGACCGGTGGATTCGGCATATTCTCGATGAATGCAAGCTACAAGCCGACCAAAGCAATCCGCGTATCGGCAGGTGTCGACAACCTTTTCGACAAGACCTACGCGGAGCACATCAGCCGTGGCGGCGCAGCGGTATCCGGCTACGATCAAACGTTCAGAGTTAACGAACCAGGACGTACCCTGTGGTTGAAAGCCCAACTTTCCTTCGACTGATCGTCGCTACGCAGGCTCTCAAACCCCGGTTTTGCAACCGGGGTTTTCACTTGCTTACGATCGCCTGAACATGCAAAAGCTCCCCATTGCTCCGGCCCCCCTCTCCCCAGCACAGGGGGTTGTCGCATATCCAGCCCAACATCGACTTTTCGAATCCGGTGCCGACGGCACCGCGTGGCGGGTTTGCAACGGCGTCATACGTCTCGACAAGATCAGCCAAGATGGTGGTTCAGATTACGCCGGTCTAGCCATCAGAAGCGACATTCTCGGCTGCGAAACACTTCTTCTCGGGCAATACTGTTTCCGTGCAACAAGCCTAACGCCCTGTACGCTTACACCCTGGCCTGACGATGCATCGTCAGACCCCGTTCGATTGATCGACTCCCTGAACCAAGCTCAACGACGCGCGGCCCAACTGATAGCCTTACGCGGTGGGCAAGCCGTCGAACGTGTCATTCAGTTGATAAAACTGCTTGTTGATGGAGAGGGTAGGGTCATACTGCCAACACGTCAGGACATCGCCGACATCACCGACCTGCGTTTCGAAACGGTCTCCAGACTGATCCATGGCCTGGTGCGGGATCGGGTACTCTCCCCGATCCGCATCGACGGGATTCACGCCACACGTAGCTTTACCCTGAACCCCGCTTGATCGGCTTTTCGCAAGCCAGATCAAAGTGGGTACCAGGAGATGATTTAAAATCGCCCCATGAACGCCGCTTGCCTCCAGGACATCCCGACGCCGCCAGAATGGCAGCGGAGTGGTCGTTTTTTATTGCTCGCCGCCGCCCTGCACGGAGCCGTCCTGTTCTATCCCCTGCAATTGGCCATCGGCAAGCTGGAAATTCCATTGCCGCAAACGTTGAGCGTACAGCTGCTCAACCCGGCACCGATGCCTGTCGCCCCCAAGCCGATCGCTCAACCGCCAGCGAACGAACCGCAGCCGCAAAAGGCCAAGCCACAGCCGGCGCACCGACCAATTCTCGCCATGCCGACTTCGGCACCGAGCGAACCCAACAGCTTCAAGGTACCGGAACAGCCGGCTACCCCGCCGGTAGTCGCCGCGGCACCCGCCGCAGTAACTGCCCCGGCGGCCCCGGGCCCAGCCGCTCCAGTGAGTGCAGCCCGCTTTGATGCCGCCTACCTGCACAATCCCGAGCCGAAGTATCCGCCGCTCTCGCGCCGCCTGGGCGAGGAGGGTAAGGTTCTGCTCAAGGTACGCGTGACCTCGGAAGGCCTCGCTGCTGCGGTGGACCTGGAAAAAAGCAGTAATTTCGAGCGCCTGGACGAAGCGGCCAAGCAAACTGTCGCCCGCTGGCGTTTCGTACCGGCCAAGCGCGGCGACCAGCCGATCGAGGCCTCGGTCATCGTGCCTATCGTCTTCCGGCTGGAAGGCTAGCCACGCTCCACTGCGGCGGCACCGAGCCGATAATCCGGAAACGGAAATGACGACGGGGACCGAAGTCCCCGCCGGCTGTCTTGGGTAATAAGGCTTCAGCGGCCCCAGCTATACCGTTTTAGGCGGCGATAGCAAATTGCTCATCGTTGGCAATTATGGATTTGCGCGGATTACGTCCGTCGCCTCTCGAGCTGCCTGCTCATCCTCATTCACCCCGTCGAAACCAGTACACCCCCCCTGTGGTGGAGGTGGCGGGAATCGAACCCGCGTCCGAAGCGCTTCCGACTCGCCGGAATTACAGCCATGTCTTGAATTATGGGGGCGGGCTAGCCGATTTTCAACAGCGACCAAGCCCCCAAGGCAACATTTTTTCCCGCGAATTCAAATTCACGGCCATGCCGAAGCCGTCGCCAAAAAATAAGGCAACAGAACATTTGAAACGGGGAAAATTCTTGGAAAATTGATTGGTTGCGGGGGCAGGACTTGAACCTGCGACCTTCGGGTTATGAGCCCGACGAGCTGCCAACTGCTCCACCCCGCGTCCGTATGCACAGCCAAATTTTGGCTGGAGCGGGAGACGAGTCTCGAACTCGCGACCTCAACCTTGGCAAGGTTGCGCTCTACCAACTGAGCTACTCCCGCATCTCGCTTTACCGAACCATTGATACCGCTCGGTGCGAAGAGGCCGGATTATACGATCAATCGCCGCTCTTGAAAAGAGAAGGAAAGAAAAAACCGGAATCCGCCTGGATTCCGGTTTCTCATTTTTGCCCTGAAACCCGCTCAGTGACGCACTGTGGAGAACTGCTCGGGCAACTGGTAAATCTCGATATGCTCGTCGAAATCGACATGCTCCACTTGCGGGAACCGGCGTTCGACACAGTGGCGCCGGTCATCCATGCCAACCGGCGGACCCCGATCTTCCATCCGGCGCTCGCTCCGGGCTCGACGCTCCAAGGGTTGCCTACTGGTCATCGGTTGTCTCCTTTCGCTTTTTATTCGCGAATTTCTGTAATTCCAGAATAGAGCATAAGCGACGGATTTACAAAGACAATCCTGGGTTATCCCCAGCCGGCGTTGCGTTTTGGAAAATCTCCCGCCTTAGCGTTCTGCGCTGAGCAGCCGCTCGCAATAACGGGCGATCAAGTCGACTTCAAGATTGACCTTGGCGCCGGCCTTGAGATGCTTCAGCGTCGTGTTTTCCAGCGTATGCGGGATCAGGTTGATCGTGAAGGTATCGCCAGTCACGTCGTTGGTGGTCAGGCTGGTGCCGTTGACCGTGATCGAACCCTTGCGCGCAATGAATTTGGCCAATTCTTCGGGCGCCCGAATTTCGAGCAGGCGGTTGTCGCCCACCGGGTTGAAACGCAGCACGTCACCGACGCCGTCGACGTGCCCAGAGACAAGATGCCCGCCCAAACGATCGGCCAGGCGCAGCGCCTTCTCCATGTTGATCTCGCCCGGCGCATCGAGGCCGACGGTACAGGACAGGGTTTCCGGCGACACGTCGACCATGAACTGATTGCCTTCCTTGGCGACCACGGTCAGACAAACGCCGTTGCAGGCAATCGAGTCGCCGAGCGCGACGTCGTCGAGGCCAAGGCCACCGGCTTCGACATGCAGGCGGAAGCCGGCTTCACGAGTCGTCAGATGGGTAATGCGGCCGACCGCCGCGATGATTCCAGAGAACATGACATCATCCATCGAGGGCAAAAAAAGGACTTTATCACGCCCCCTTGACTTACCGGCTTGCACAAAAGGCTTTTTCCCCATAGGGTTTTTATCTTTAGTAAATCAATTAAACAACGGGAGACTAAGGGATGAAAAAAACGCTGTTCGCCGCTCTATTGGCCGGTATTGGCAGCCAGGCAGCCATCGCCGACATCAACGTCGGCGTAACGCTTTCCGCCACCGGGCCAGCCGCATCGCTGGGCATCCCCGAGAAGAACACCATCGAACTGCTGCCCAAGACTATTGCCGGCCAGAAGATCAATTACATCGTGCTCGACGATGCGTCGGATACGACCACCGCCGTCAAGAACACGCGCAAGCTGATCGGTGAGAACAAGGTCGATCTCGTGATCGGCTCGACCACGACGCCGAACTCCCTGGCCATGATCGACATTGCCGCCGAGAACGAAACGCCGATGATCGCGCTGGCCGCTTCGGCCCGCATCGTCGAGCCGATGGACGACAAGCGCAAATGGGTCTTCAAGACGGCGCAGAACGATGCGCACATGGCCACCGCCATCGTCGAACACATGACCAACAACAATGTGAAGAGCGTCGCCTACATCGGCTTCGCCGACGCCTACGGCGAGGGCTGGTGGAACGAATTTTCCAAATTGGCCGAAGTGCGCAAGATCAAGCCGGTCGGCAGCGAACGCTTCAACCGGACCGACACATCGGTCACCGGCCAGATTCTGAAAATCCTCGCTGCCAAACCCGATGCCGTCCTGATCGGCGGGGCCGGCACTCCAGCCGCACTGCCGCAGCGCTCGTTGAAGGAAAAGGGTTACAAGGGCATCGTCTATCAGACCCACGGCGTCGCCAACAACGATTTCCTGCGTGTTTGCGGCAAGGATTGCGAGGGCACGGTGCTGCCGACCGGTCCGGTCCTCGTGGCCAATCAACTGCCCGCCGACAATCCAGTCAAGAAATCAGCGAGTGAATACGTCGGCAAATACGAGGCCGCCTTTGGCAAGGGCAGCGTCAATGCCTTTGGCGGCTATGCCTGGGATGCTGGCGTGCTGTTGGCCAACGCCGTACCCAATGCGCTGAAGAAGGCGCAGCCGGGCAGCCGGGAATTTCGTACCGCCCTGCGCGACGCGCTGGAAGCCACCCGCAACCTGGCGGCTTCGCACGGCGTCTTCAACATGAGCGCCAACGACCATCTGGGCTTCGATCAGCGGGCGCGCGTCATGGTGACGATCCAGGAAGGTGGCTGGAAGCTGGCCAAGTAAGTACAAACCCTGACACCGACGTGGATATGGGAAAGTTTTCACATGGTAAAATTCATCCTTTTGTTCTGGGGACAAACGACATGTTCAAGAAGCTGACCCTGGCTGTACTCGCTGCCGTTTCGACGGCGGCTCTGGCCGACATCAACGTCGGTGTTTCGGTGGCTGCTACCGGCCCGGCGGCTTCGCTCGGGATTCCCGAGAAGAACACCTTTGCCCTTCTGCCAACCAGCATCGGCGGGCAGAAGGTCAACTACATCGTCCTCGACGATGGTACCGACCCGACCAACGCGACCAAGAACATCAAGAAGCTGATCAGCGAGCACAAGGTCGACGTCGTCGTCGGCTCCTCGACAACGCCCAGTTCGCTGGCCATGATGGATGTTGCGGTGGACAACGAAACACCGCTGATTTCCATGGCCGGTTCCGCCATCGTCGTCGAACCGATGGACGCCAAGCGCAAGTGGGTCTTCAAGACCGCCCAGAACGATGCCCACATGGCCACTGCCATCGTTCAGCACATGACCGACAAGAACGTGCAGAGTGTCGCCTTCATCGGTTTCGCCGATGCCTATGGCGACGGCTGGTACAAGGAATTCGCCAAGATCGCCGAAGCACGCAAGCTGAAGATCGTCGCCAACGAGCGCTACCAGCGCAACGACACCTCGGTCACCGGCCAGATCCTGAAGATTCTCGCTGCAAAGCCCGATGCCGTCCTGATCGGCGGCGCCGGTACGCCGGCCGTTCTGCCGCAGAAGACCCTGAAGGAAAAGGGCTTCAAGGGCCTGATCTACCAGACGCACGGTGTCGCCAACAACGACTTCCTGCGCGTTGGTGGCAAGGATGTCGAAGGCGCCTTCCTGCCAGTCGGTCCGATGGTCGTCGCGGCCCAGTTGCCGAACGACAACCCGGTCAAGAAGTCGGCGCTGGAATACGTTTCCAAATACGAAGCCGCGCATGGCAAGGGTAGCGTCAGCTCCTTCGGCGGCCACGCCTGGGATGCCGGCGTCCTGCTGCAGAGCGCCATTCCGGTTGCCCTGAAGAAAGGCCAGCCGGGCACCGTCGAGTTCCGCCGCGCCCTGCGCGACGCTATCGAGAACACCAAGAATCTGCCGGCTGCACACGGCATCTTCAACCTCTCGGCCGACGACCACCAGGGCTACGATCAACGCGCCCGCGTCATGGTCACCATCGAAAACGGCGGCTGGAAGCTGCTGAAGTAAGCCTCGGCTGATCCCGGGAGCCGCCAAGGCGGCTTCCGGTGCCGCGCACCGCGACTACGGCGGTGCATTGATTCCCCCCCAAGACAAGTTCGGTCGCATGGACCTCCAGATTCTTCTTTTCCTCGGCCAGGACGGCATCACCAACGGCGCCATCTATGCCTTGCTCGCTCTCGCGCTGGTACTGGTTTTCGCCGTCACCCGCATCATCTTCATTCCGCAAGGCGAATTCGTTGCCTTCGGCGCACTGACCCTCGCCTCGCTGCAAGCCGGCCACGTTCCGGGTACGGTCTGGCTGTTGCTGGCCCTGGGCTGCGCCGTCAGTGTTCTGGAAGGCACCCACCTGTTGCGCGAACGCCGTTACGCCAAACTGCCGCCACTGCTGATCTTCAATATCGGCGCGCCGCTGCTGGCTGCTGCCGGATTGTTTGCCCTGCCGCCAACCCAATTGCCGCTATGGGCGCAGATCGGCATCGCGCTGGCCCTGGTCATTCCGATGGGCCCGATGGTCTATCGCATCGCCTACCAACCGCTGGCCAACGCCTCGGTTCTCGTCCTGCTGATCGTTTCGGTGGCCGTGCATCTGGCCATGATCGGCCTTGGCCTGCTTTTCTTCGGCGCCGAAGGTTCTCGCACGCCGGCTTTCACCGACATCAGTTTCGAATTGGGCGGCGCGCCGCTACAGGGGCAAACCATCCTGGTCGTCGTCGCTTCCGCCGTGCTGATCATCGGCATGTATTTCTTCTTCGAGCGTACCGTTTATGGCAAGGCACTGCGCGCCACCGCGATGAACCGCACCGGTGCACGCCTGATGGGCATTCCGCCGACCCTCGCCGGCAAGCTGTGTTTCACCCTCGCCGCCGCAATTGGCGCCTTCTCTGGCGTGCTGATCGCCCCCATCACCACCATCTATTACGACTCCGGTTTCCTGATCGGTCTCAAGGGCTTCGTCGGCGCCATCATCGGCGGCCTGGCCTCCTACCCGGTCGCCGCGCTCGGCGCCGTGCTGGTCGGCCTGCTCGAATCCTACTCATCCTTCTACGCCAGCGCCTTCAAGGAAGTCATCGTCTTCACGCTGATCCTGCCGGTGTTGTTGTGGCGCTCGCTGACAACGCACCACATCGAGGAAGAGGAAGAGAAGGGCGACGAGGCCGCTAGCGAAGCCAGCCGTTCGGGCAGCAAGCGCCTGCCGCGCCACCTGCCGTTGTTGGCGCTGATTGGCGTACTGGCCATCGCCCCCTGGGTACTGCCCGAATTCTCGGTCACCTTGCTGAACTACATCGGTCTCTACGCCATCGTCGCCGTCGGCCTCGTCCTGCTGACCGGCGTCGGCGGCCTGACCTCATTCGGCCAAGCGGCTTTCGTCGGGCTTGGCGCCTATACGACAGCCTGGCTGACCACCGTCCATGGTGTTTCGCCCTGGTTGACCCTGTTCATCGGCCTGGCCATCACCGCCGTGGTTGCCTTGTCGCTCGGCTTCATCACGCTGCGCATGGGCGGCCACTACTTGCCGCTGGCGACCATCGCCTGGGGCATGAGTCTCTACTTCCTGTTCGGCAACGTCGAATTCCTCGGCGGCCATACCGGCATCACCGGGATTCCCGCCGTTTCGCTGTTCGGTCTGGAACTGAAGAGTGGCAACCAGTTCTTCTACCTGATCTGGTTGATCCTGCTACTGGCCATCCTCGGCCTGCGCAACCTGCTCGATTCACGCGTCGGCCGTGCCATCCGCGCGCTCAAGGGCGGTGCCGTGATGGCCGAAGCGATGGGGGTCGATACCGCACGCACCAAGATCGTCATCTTCCTGATCGCCGCACTGCTGGCCAGCATCTCCGGCTGGCTCTATGCCCACCTGCAGCGTTTCGTCAATCCGACGCCGTTCTCGCTGACCCAGGGCATCGAATTCCTGTTCATGGCGGTGGTCGGCGGCATTGGCCACGTCTGGGGCGCCGTCCTCGGCGCCGGCCTGGTCACCGTCCTGAAGCAATGGCTGCAGGACATCCTGCCTGAGCTGCTCGGCCAGAGCGGCAATTTCGAGGTCATCGTCTTCGGCATCGCCATGGTGCTGATCCTGCAGCGCGCCCGCGCCGGCTTGTGGCCCGTCGTGCTGCGCTTCGTTCCCGGCAGCCAGGCCCAGCGCCAACTGCTGCCCGCGGAAAATCTCGAAAAACGGCAGTGCACCGCAGCAGGCACCCTGCTGCTCGATGCGCGCGAAGTCACCAAGCGTTTTGGCGGCCTGGTCGCCAACAACAACATGGCGTTGAGCGTGAAAGCCGGCGAGATCATGGCCTTGATCGGCCCCAACGGCGCCGGCAAGAGCACGATGTTCAACTGCATCTCGGCGGTTAATCCGGCATCCAGCGGCCACATCGAATTCCTCGGCCAATCGACGGCCGGCCTGGCCGCCCGCGATCTCGCCCGCCAGGGCATGAGCCGTACCTTCCAGCACGTTCGCCTGCTCGGTCAGATGACGGTACTGGAAAACGTCGCCATCGGTGCCCACCTGCGCGGCGACAAGGGTGTCATCGCTGCCGCCTTGCGCCTAGATCGCACCGAAGAAAACCGGTTGCTCGCCGAAGCCGCCCGCCAGATTGAGCGCGTCGGCCTGGCCGAGCACATGTTTGACCCGGCCGGCAGCCTGGCGCTCGGCCAGCAGCGCATCGTCGAGATCGCCCGCGCCCTGTGCTCCGATCCCTGCCTGCTATTGCTCGACGAACCGGCCGCCGGCCTGCGCTTCAAGGAAAAGCAGGCCCTGGCCGAACTGCTGCGCAAGCTACGCGCCGAAGGCATGGGCATCCTGTTGGTCGAACACGACATGGACTTCGTGATGGGCCTGGCCGATCGCATCGTCGTCATGGAGTTCGGTGAAAAACTCGCCGAAGGCCTGCCCGAGGAAATACAGAACGACCCGAAGGTACTCGAAGCCTACCTCGGGGGAGTCGAATGATGAGCAAGCATCCGCATCTGCACGAGCACGAGGTCATCCTCGACGTCAAGAATCTCACCGTCAGCTACGGTAAGGTGGAAGCCCTGCATGGCGTCGACCTGACCATCCGACGCGGCGAAATCGTCACCGTCATCGGCCCCAACGGCGCCGGCAAGACCACGTTGCTGTCGGCCCTGATGGGCCTGTTGCCGGCCCACGGCGACATCGCCTACCTTGGCCACCGGCAGGGCCGTGACCGCGAAGTCGAAGTACTCGTCCGCCAGGGCATGACGCTGGTCCCGGAAAAGCGCGAACTGTTCGCCGAAATGAGCGTCGAGGACAACCTGATGCTCGGCGCCTTCGACCGCTACCGCACCGGCCATCGCGACCACATGGAAACAATGGACGAGGTATTCGAGCTCTTCCCGCGCCTCGAAGAACGACGCAGCCAGCTGGCCGGCACCCTGTCCGGCGGTGAGCGCCAGATGCTGGCCATGGGCCGCGCCCTGATGGCCAAGCCCAAGCTGCTGATGCTCGACGAGCCGAGCCTGGGCCTCGCCCCGCTGATCATCAAGGAAATTTTCCGCATCATCGGCGAACTCAAGCAGACCGGCGTCGCCATCCTGCTCGTCGAGCAGAACGCCCGCGCCGCGCTGCAGATCGCCGACTACGGCTATGTGCTGGAAACCGGCGAGATCACCCTGGCCGGCCCCAGCCAGGAACTGGCTGCCGACCCGCGCGTGATCGAGGCCTACCTCGGTCTCGGCCACAAGCACTGAGGCGGGAAGCGCCGTTTATTTCTGCTCTTCGGCTTCGCTCGAGATGCCGTACTTGTGCGCCACCGCCATGTACAGCGCTCTGGCCGAAGCCACCTTCGGGCTCTTGCGATCCTTGCGCTGGGCGCGCTCCAGATAATTGCGCGCCTTAGCGGCCAGTTCGGCATCCCAGCCCTTCTGGTCCATCAGCGTGTAGATCGCCTTCGCCGCGTTGACCAGGAACTGCAGATTGGGCACCTGCTCGGCAGCCTGGATCAGCAGCTTCACCGAACCCTCGATGTCGCCGTTGCGCGCCGCCATGACGCCCTGGTTGTTCAGGTCAACGATCTGGCGATTGACCTGGGCGAGCAGCGCCTTGCCGGCATCCGATTGGCCGGTTTTCTCGAAGACGCTGTTGATATGGTCGAGCAGATGCGGGTCTTCGTTGTTCTCTGCGGCCACCTGGCGAAGAATTTTTTGCGCCTCGTCGCCCTTGCCTGTCGCATAACAAGCATGCGCCAGATCGATGGCCAGTCGTTGTGAGGCATGTCGGCCCCGCGTTTGCGCCTGCTCCTCGGCCTGGTCCTGCAAGGCCAAGGCCTGTTCGACCAGCGTCTGCGCCTTCTCCGGGGTGCCTTCCGCCGTCAGACAAAGGCTTTCCACGACCAGTGCAGCGACCTCGGCCTGCTTGTCGCCACGCAGTTCCCGCTTCATCTCGCTCGCCACCTTGCGCGAGGCCTCGACATTGCCGCGGTCAACCAGTACACGCGAAAGATTGGCGAAATCATCGACCGTCCGCAGGCTTGAACCCTTGCTCCGATCAATGACTCGCCCATAGGCTTTTTCTGCGGCAAGCAGATCCCCCGTCCGTGTCGCCACGTCGCCGACCAGGCGTTGCCGAATCGTGTTGTGTGGTGAGGCATCGGCCGCCCGCTGCAGAACCTGCTGCGCATCCTCCAGGCGATCCTGCGCCTCGTGCACCGAAGCCAGGAAATCGTATGCCGAGAGAAATTCCGGCGCCTCTTCGGTCACCTGTTCGGCCAGTCTTTCCGCCTCATCGAGGGCACCGCGGTCGCGCAAGGCAATGGCCAGACCCATCTTGGCCCACGGCACGACTCGCCCTTCCAGAACACGACGGAACACCTCTTCCGCCTCAGCCGTCCTGCCCAACTGGTGCAATAACTCGCCCTTGAAGCGCAGCGCGTCGTACATGTAGGCCGGTTGTTGCTGGATCACTCGGTCGCAGGCGGCAATCGCCTCCGGTAGCGAGCCGCGTTCGATCTGTTCGTAAATCTTGCGCAGCACATGCTTCTTGTAGATGGCCTTGATCAACCGTGCCTGCAATTGCTCGGCGGTAAACGGCTTGATCAGGTAATCGTCCGGCGCCAATTCGGCCAGCGCGACAACGTTGGTGTAGCTACGCTCGCTGGTGATGATCAGATATACCGTCGACAGCGGTATCAGGTGAGCGTGGCGCAGTTCCTCCAGCAGTTGTTGCCCGTCTCGCCCATCGTCCAGCACGAAGTCGGACAGAATGATGTCGAAGCGATTGCCTTTGACCTGGCGGATCACTTCGGCCGAATTACCGGCGCCATGCACCGCGGTCACACCAAGAGCGCCGAGCATCAGTCGCAAAGAATCCCGCGCCGGCGGGTGACGATCGACGATCAGAACCCGCTTTTTGGTCAGCGACTGCTGCAAAACCAACAGCATTTCCTCGTTGTCGAGGGCTGTGGTGCTCATTGTTTGAGAAGAACTCATTTTTAGAACTTACTTGAGTTCCTGATGAACGGCAAGCCATTCCGGAAAAACTTCGATTTTTCAGCGACCTGACGTAAAATCCGCCTCCCGATACTGCACTGCAACACGCCCTTTCCATGCTATATCCCACCCGTTTCGATGTCATCGTCGTCGGTGGCGGCCACGCCGGCACCGAAGCTGCGCTCGCCGCGGCGCGGGCGGGTGCGAACACGCTGTTGCTGACGCACAACCTCGACACGCTCGGGGCAATGAGCTGCAACCCCTCCATCGGCGGCATTGGCAAGGGGCATTTGGTGCGCGAAGTCGATGCGCTGGGCGGCGCGATGGCAGCCGCCACCGATGAGGCCGGCATCCAGTTCCGCATCCTCAACGCCTCGAAAGGTCCGGCCGTCCGCGCAACGCGCGCCCAGGCCGACCGCGTGCTGTACAAGCAGGCGATTCGTATGCGCCTGGAAAACCAGCCCAACCTGACCATCTTCGCCCAGGCTTGCGACGACCTGATCGTCGAAGGCGACAAGGTCTGCGGTGCCGTCACGCAACTGGGCATCCGCTTCATGGCCGAGGCCGTGGTTCTGACCGCCGGCACTTTCCTCAACGGCAAGATCCACGTCGGTCTGGAGAACTATACCGGCGGGCGCATGGGCGACCCACCCTCGGTGTCGCTGGCGGCGCGCCTCAAGGAGCTGAACCTGCCGCAGGGTCGCCTGAAGACCGGCACGCCGCCGCGCCTCGATGGCAAGACCATCGACTTCTCGGTCATGGAAGAGCAGCACTCGGACGATCCGCTGCCAGTCTTCTCCTTCCTCGGCAACGCCGCGCAGCACCCGAAGCAGTTGCCGTGCTGGATCACTGAAACCAACGAACGAACGCACGATATCATCCGCAGCGGACTGGACCGCTCGCCGATGTACACCGGCGTCATCGAAGGCGTCGGCCCACGCTACTGCCCGTCGATCGAGGACAAGATCCACCGCTTCGCCGACAAGAATCAGCACAACGTCTTCCTTGAGCCGGAAGGCCTGACGACGCACGAGATCTACCCGAACGGTGTGTCCACCAGCCTGCCCTTCGACATCCAACTGGCCCTGGTGCGCTCGATTCGTGGCATGGAGAACGTACATATCCTGCGTCCCGGCTACGCCATCGAATACGACTTCTACGATCCACGCGGCCTCAAGGACACGCTGGAAACCAAGGCCATCAACGGGCTCTTCTTTGCCGGCCAGATCAACGGCACGACCGGCTACGAAGAAGCTGCTGCGCAAGGCCTGCTCGCCGGCATCAACGCCGTGCGCTATGTGCGCGGCCAGGCCGGCTGGTGCCCGAAGCGCAACGAGGCCTATCTCGGCGTGCTGGTCGACGACCTCATCACGCGCGGCGTTTCCGATCCCTACCGGATGTTCACCAGCCGCGCCGAATACCGCCTGAGCCTGCGCGAGGACAACGCCGACCTGCGCCTGACCGAGCAAGGCCGCGAACTCGGTCTGGTCGACGATGCCCGCTGGGATGCCTTCTGCCGCAAACGCGACGCCATCGCCGCCGAGCAGGAACGCCTAAAATCCACCTGGATCAACCCGAAGATCACGCCCGCCGAGGACTGCGTCCGCGTCCTGGGCAAGGCCATCGAGCACGAATACAACCTGTTCGAACTGCTGCGCCGCCCCGAAGTCAGCTATCCGGCACTGATGACGTTGCCTGGCGCTGGCGAAGCACAGGGCGACCCTCTGGTGGTCGAGCAACTCGAAATCTCGGCCAAGTACCAAGGCTACATCGACCGCCAGGCCGAAGAAGTCGCCAGGGCCGCCAGCTACGAAAACATGGCTTTGCCGGCCGATCTCGATTACGCGACAGTCGCCGGCCTTTCCAACGAGGTCAAACAAAAGTTGACGCTGCACAAGCCGCAGACCATCGGCCAGGCCTCACGCATTCAGGGCATCACACCGGCCGCCATCTCGCTGTTGCTCATTCACCTGAAGCGCTTCAATCTCTCGAAGGCGGCATGAGCACAATTACCCTTGCTGCCGGCCTCGCCGAACTCGCTATCGACCTGCCGGACGACGCCCAAAAAAAGCTGCTGGCCTTCCGCGACCTGCTGCTCAAGTGGAACAAGACCTACAACCTGACCGCGCTGCGCGATCCGGAACAGGCGATTCCGCTCCATCTGCTCGATTCGCTGGCCATCCTTCCGCACGTCGGTGACGGCGCACTGCTCGATGTCGGCAGCGGCGGCGGCCTGCCGGCCATCCCGCTCGCCATCGCCCGACCGGAACTATCGGTATCCATGGTCGATACGGTGCAGAAGAAGACGACCTTCCTGCAACAGGCCGTCATCGAGTTGGGATTGACGAATGCTGCGGTGTACCACGCCAGAGTCGAAAAAATGAGCGGCCAGTACGCACAGATTTCGTCGCGCGCCTTCTCCGAACTCGGTCTGTTCGTCGAACTGACGCGCCACCTTCTCGCGCCCGGCGGGCGCTGGCTGGCCATGAAGGGAGTCCGTCCCGACGACGAGATCGCTTCCTTGCCCGCCGACATCTCGGTTGAGGCTATCATTCCGCTCACCGTACCTGGCGTCGACGCCGAACGACATTTGATCATCATGAAAGCGGGCTCATGAAAGTACTCGCCATCACCAACCAGAAAGGCGGCGTCGGCAAAACGACGACGGCCGTCAATCTCGCCGCCTCGCTCGCCGCCGAAGGCAAGCGCGTCCTGCTCATCGACATGGACCCGCAGGGCAATGCCACCACCGGCGCCGGCATCACCAAGAAAGAGGCCTTGCCGACGGTGTACCAGCTGCTGATCGGCGCGGCGACTCTGACCGAGGTCTGCCTTAACACCGCCTTCGCATTCGATGTGCTGCCGGCCAACCGCGAACTCGCCGGTGCCGAGGTCGAACTGATCGAACTCGACCAACGCGAATACCGCTTGAAGAACGCGCTGCACGCCAACCGCGAGCAGTACGATTTCGTGCTGATCGACTGCCCGCCCGCCCTCAACATGCTGACCGTCAATGGTCTGGTGGCCGCGGATTCAGTACTCATTCCAATGCAGTGCGAGTACTACGCGCTGGAAGGTCTGTCCGACCTCGTTGAAACGCTGCGCAAGGTGCGTCATCACCTCAATCCCCGACTGGAAATCGAAGGTTTGTTGCGCACCATGTACAACCCGCAGAGCACGCTGACGCAGCAGGTGTCGAACGAACTGGAAAGCCACTTCGGCGGCAAGGTCTACAGCACCATCGTGCCGCGCAACGTCCGTCTGGCCGAGGCACCGTCCTACGGCAAGCCGGTCATCGCTTTTGACAAGAACTCGAAGGGCGCGCAGGCCTATGTCTCGCTCGCCAAGGAAATCCTCGAAAGGGCCGCTCAATGATCAAGATGAAAGGACTCGGCCGCGGCCTGGATGCGCTGCTTTCCGGTAGCGACAAACCACAGGGCGACGAACAACGCAATCTGCCGGTCGAACGCCTGCGTCCGGGCAAATACCAGCCACGAACCCAGATGGACGAGGCCTCGCTCGCCGAATTGGCCGCATCGATCAAGGCCCAGGGCATCATGCAACCGATCCTGGTTCGCGCTGTTGATGCCACACCCGGCGCCGAGCGTTATGAAATAGTCGCCGGTGAGCGCCGCTGGCGTGCAGCCCAACTGGCCGGCCTGAGCGAAGTCCCGGTACTGGTACGCAGCATCCCCGACGAACAGGCGCTGGCCATGGCACTGATCGAGAACATCCAGCGCGAAAACCTCAACCCGCTGGAAGAAGCCCAGGGTCTGCAGCGCCTGATCGACGAATTCGGCCTGACCCACCAGCAGGCGGCGGATGCCGTTGGCCGCTCGCGTCCGGCCGCCTCCAACCTGTTACGTCTTTTGCAGCTGAGTCCGGCGGTTCAGGAACTGTTGATGACCGGTAAGCTCGACATGGGCCATGCCCGCGCCCTGCTACCGCTCAGCGGTGGTCAGCAAGTCGCAGCTGCACAACAGATCGTGCAAAAGGGTCTGTCGGTACGCGAGGCAGAGCGCCTCGCCCAGCATCTGCTCAACCCACCGAAAAGGGCTACGCCGGCACCGGTCGACCGCGATCTGTTACGCCTGCAGGAAGAACTTTCCGACAATATCGGTGCTGCTGTTGCTATTCGCAGCAACAAGAAAGGCGCTGGCAAAATCACCATCGAATTCAACGATCTGGACCAACTCGAAGGAATCCTGGGGCGCCTGCGCTAACTGGTTGACGCAAAAAGGGACTTACGGGAAAACCCGTATTTTTCATTGACGTTAAAACCCCAGGTCTTGTATCATTTAAGTCTGTGTGGCAAGTCGGTAGACGAGTGCAAGCACCATGTACAAAGCAATTTTTCTGCAATTTGGTGCAGCAGTAATAACAGCGCTCGGGGCCGGCATGATCGCAGGAATGCGGGGGCTTGTTTCGGTTGGGTTTGCGGCATTGGCCGCCATCGTGCCCAATCTACTGTTCGCCATCCGCCTGTCGATGGTGAATAACCGCCCCGGCGCATCGTACGCGGCGAACTTCTTCATCGGCGAATTCCTCAAGATCGGCGCCACCATAGGAATTCTGGCAATCGCCATCAAGGGTTATCCCGAGATGCACTGGCCCAGCATGTTGATTGGGCTTGCGGTTGTTCTACATGCTGGTTTTTTAGCGTTTTGGAAGAAGCCCTGATATGTCTACCGAAGCAGGCCACGAAGCAGTAGCGAACGCGCCGACCGCCGGCGAATACATCGTTCACCACCTTACCCATTTCAACACCACCGGTCATGCCCAGAAGGACATCATCGACTTCAGCGTTCTGAACGTCGACACCCTGTTCTTCTCGCTGCTCATGGGCGTGCTTGGCCTGTTCGTCATGTGGCGTGTCGCCAAGAGCGCGACCTCGGGCGTTCCCGGTCGCATGCAGGCTGCCGTCGAGATCGTTCTCGAGATGGTCAACGAACAAGCCAAGGGTATCGTGCATAGCGCTGAATCCCGCAAGGCCGTTGGCCCGCTGGCCCTGACCGTTTTCGTCTGGATTTTCCTGATGAACTCGATGGACTTCCTGCCGCTGGACGTCCTCCCGAACATTTGGCAAGCCATCACCGGCGACCACCACGCCTACCTGCGCATCGTCCCGACCGCCGACCTGAACGGCACCCTGGGTATGTCGATCGGCGTTCTCCTCGTCTGCCTGTACTACAACATCAAGATCAAAGGCTTCGGTGGCTGGATGCACGAACTCTTCACCGCTCCGTTCGGTAGCCACCCGCTGCTCTACCCGGTGAACTTCGCCATGCAGATGATCGAATTCCTGGCCAAGACCGTTTCCCACGGCATGCGACTGTTCGGCAACATGTACGCTGGCGAACTGGTCTTCATGCTGATCGCGCTGATGGGCGCTGCCTGGGCGGGCACCGCCACCGGCGTGTTCCTGTTCGCCGGCCACGTCATCGCTGGTTCGATCTGGGCGATCTTCCACATCCTGATCGTTGCCCTGCAAGCTTTCATCTTCATGATGCTGACCCTGGTTTACATCGGTCAGGCTCACGAAGCGCACTAACTAAGTAGCACCCCGGTTTCTTTGTAGTTTATTTTTGTTTTACTTACTTTAACCTTAGCAAGGAGTTGTCATGGAACACGTTCTCGGTTTTGTTGCTCTGGCTGCCGGCCTGATCATTGGTCTGGGCGCTATCGGTGCCTGTATCGGTATCGGTCTGATGGGTGGCAAGTACATCGAAGCTTCCGCCCGCCAACCTGAACTGATGAACGCCCTGCAGACCAAGATGTTCCTGCTGGCCGGTCTGATCGACGCCGCCTTCCTGATTGGCGTTGGTATCGCCATGATGTTCGCCTTCGCCAACCCGTTCAAGCTGGTCTAATCGATCCTCTTCCCATCAACCCTTTAGAAGAGGAATAGACCGTGAATCTGAACGCAACGCTGTTTGCACAGCTCGTTGTGTTCTTCATTCTGGCGTGGTTCACGATGCAATTCGTGTGGCCGCCCATTGTGAAGGCGCTCGACGAGCGTGCGAAGAAGATCGCGGATGGTCTGGCTGCTGCCGAACGCGGCAAGCAGGATCTCGAACTGGCCACCAAGCGCTCCACGGAAGCTCTCCGTGAAGGCAAGGAAAAGGCCGCCGAACTGATCGGCAATGCTGAAAAGCGCGCTGCTCAACTGATCGAAGAAGCCAAGGTTAACGCCAAGGCCGAAGCCGACCGCATCGTTGCCGGTGCCAAGGCTGAAATCGAACAGGAAGCTGTCCGCGCCAAGGAGCAATTGCGCGAACAGGTGGCGACTCTGGTCGTTTCCGGTGCAGAAAAGATTCTGCGTCGCGAGATCAATGCCCAGGCACATGCCGACATTCTGGCTACGATCAAACAGGATCTGTAAAGCTTATGGCTGAATCCGTCACCATCGCTCGCCCCTACGCCGAGGCCATCTATCGCGTGGCCAAGGAAACCGGGGCCCAGGGCATCTGGTCGCAGCGCCTGCAGAAGCTCGCGCTGATCGCCCAGAATGGGGACATGGCTTCGGTCATGGGCAATCCCCAGCTCTCCGCTGAGCAGGTTGCCGCTCTCGTTATCTCGCTGTGCGACGACAACGACGCCGTTCTCGGCAACTTCGTTCGTACCCTCGCTGAAAACCGGCGTCTCGCACTCCTGCCGGAGATTTCCCGGCTTTTCGATCTGGCCAAGAGCCAGGAAGAAGGGGTCAAGGAGGCGGTGGTGCATTCCGCATTCCCCATTGACGACACGCAAGTTGCCGCCCTGCTCAAAGAGCTGGAAGGCCGCTTCGCTACCCGCCTGACCGCTCGCGTCGAAGTCGACCCGAGCCTGATCGGTGGTGTGCGTGTCGCCGTCGGTGACCAGGTGCTGGATGCTTCAGTCCGCGGCAAACTCGATGCCATGGCCGTGGCACTGAACAACTAGGAGAATTTCATGCAGTTGAATCCTTCCGAAATTTCTGAACTGATCAAGAGCAAGATCCAGAACCTGCAAGGCGCATCGGAAGTGCGTACGCAGGGCACCGTGGTTTCCGTCACCGACGGTATCTGCCGCGTGCATGGCTTGCAGGACGTCATGCAAGGTGAAATGCTCGAATTCCCGGGCAACACCTTCGGCATGGCACTCAACCTCGAACGCGATTCCGTCGGCGCTGTGGTTCTCGGTGAATACGAGCACATCTCCGAAGGCGACACCGTCAAGACCACTGGCCGCATTCTCGAAGTGCCGGTCGGCCCGGAACTGCTCGGCCGCGTCGTTAACTCGCTGGGCCAGCCGATCGACGGCAAGGGTCCGATTAACGCCAAGCTGACCGACAAGATCGAAAAGGTTGCACCGGGCGTTATCTGGCGTCAGTCTGTTTCGCAGCCGGTGCAAACCGGCCTGAAGTGTGTTGACTCCATGGTTCCGGTCGGTCGTGGCCAGCGCGAGCTGATCATTGGCGACCGTCAGACCGGCAAGACCGCCGTCGCCGTCGACGCCATCATCAACCAGAAGGGCAAGAACCTCTTCTGTATCTACGTTGCTGTTGGCCAGAAGGCTTCCACCATTGCCAACGTCGTTCGCAAGCTCGAAGAGCATGGCGCGATGGAATACACCATCGTCGTCGCCGCTTCCGCTTCGGAATCCGCCGCTCTGCAGTACCTGGCTCCGTACGCCGGCTGCACGATGGGTGAATACTTCCGCGATCGTGGTGAAGACGCTCTGATCATTTATGATGACTTGACCAAGCAAGCTTGGGGCTACCGTCAGGTTTCCCTGCTGTTGCGCCGTCCGCCGGGCCGTGAAGCTTACCCGGGCGACGTCTTCTATCTCCACTCCCGCCTGTTGGAGCGCGCCGCTCGCGTTTCCGCCGACTGGGTCGAGAAGCTGACCAACGGTGAAATCAAGGGCAAGACTGGCTCCCTGACCGCTCTGCCGGTCATCGAAACCCAGGCTGGTGACGTTTCCGCCTTCGTTCCGACCAACGTGATTTCCATCACCGACGGTCAGATCTTCCTGGAAACCGACCTCTTCAACGCTGGTATCCGTCCTGCGATCAACGCCGGTATCTCCGTGTCCCGCGTCGGTGGCGCCGCTCAGACCAAGCTGATCAAGAAGCTCGGTGGTGGTGTTCGTCTGGCCCTGGCCCAGTACCGCGAACTCGCTGCGTTTGCCCAGTTTGCTTCCGATCTCGACGAAGCAACCCGCAAGCAGCTGGAGCGTGGCCGTCTGGTGACCGAGCTGATGAAGCAGCCGCAGTACTCCCCGATGAGCATCTCCGAAATGGCCGTCACCCTGTACGCAGCCGACAAGGGCTACTTCGACGACGTCGAAGTCAAGCGCGCGCTGGAATGCGAAAAGGCCATGATCAGCTACCTGAAGGCCAACTGCGCCGACGTCATGAACACCATGGAGTCGACCGCTGACCTGAACGCTGATACCGAAAAGGCTCTCGCCGCCGGTATCCAGGCTTTCAAGGGCACCTGGGCCTGATCTTAGGAGAACGCCATGCCTAGCGGCAAGGAAATTCGCAACAAGATCAAGAGCGTAGAGAATACGCGCAAGATCACCAAGGCCATGGAGATGGTGGCCGCATCCAAAATGCGCAAGGCGCAGGACCGGATGCGTGCTGCTCGTCCCTACGGCGAAAAGATCCGGCGCGTTGCTGCAAATCTCTCCAATGCTCTGACCGAGTACAAGCATCCGTTCCTCGACAAGCGCGAGACGAAATCGGTTGGCGTTGTGCTGGTGACCTCGGACAAGGGTCTGTGCGGTGGCTTGAACTCGAACGTCCTCCGTCTTGTGTTGAGCAAGATGAAGGAATTCGACGCCGCCAAACAAGGCCTCCAGGCCACTTGCATTGGCAACAAGGGTTTCGGCTTCATGCAGCGTGCCGGCGCCAAAGTGGTGTCGCACGTCGTCGGACTCGGCGATACGCCGCATCTGGAAAAGCTGATCGGTCCGGTCAAGGTCCAACTCGACGCCTACATGAATGGCGAAATCGACGCGCTGTACATTGGCTACACCCGCTTCATCAACACGATGAAGCAGGAACCGGTGTTCGAACAGTTGCTCCCGCTTGCTGACGAGACCGTCAAATCGTCTCATCAAGCTGGTTGGGACTACGTCTACGAACCGGATGCCAAGGCCGTTATCGACGACCTGCTGATTCGTTACGTCGAAGCGTTGATCTATCAGGCAGTGGCCGAAAACATGGCTTCCGAGCAGTCCGCTCGTATGGTCGCCATGAAGTCCGCTTCCGACAACGCCAAGAACGTCATCGGCGAACTCAAGCTGGTCTATAACAAGGCCCGTCAGGCCGCGATTACGAAGGAACTTTCGGAAATCGTGAGCGGCGCTGCCGCCGTCTGACGCTAAGCGCGAAGATTTTATTTTTGGGGATTTGAATATGAGTCAAGGTTCAATCGTTCAGTGCATCGGCGCCGTTGTGGACATCCAGTTCCCGCGCGACGCGATGCCGAAGGTTTACGACGCACTCAAGCTTGACGCTTCCGAAGAAAACGGCATGGTTGAAACCGGCCTGACCTTCGAAGTTCAGCAACAGTTGGGTGACGGCGTGGTCCGTACCATCGCCATGGGTTCTTCCGATGGCCTGCGTCGCGGCATGAAGGTTAACAACACCGGCGCCGGTATTTCCGTACCGGTCGGCATGGGTACCCTGGGTCGCATCATGGACGTGCTGGGTCGCCCGATCGACGAAGCGGGTCCGATCGATTCCAACGAGCTGCGCGTGATTCACCAGCCGGCTCCGAAGTTCGACGAACTCTCTTCCTCCGTTGATCTGCTGGAAACTGGCATCAAGGTTATCGACTTGATCTGCCCGTTCGCCAAGGGCGGCAAGGTCGGTCTGTTCGGTGGCGCCGGCGTCGGCAAGACCGTCAACATGATGGAACTCATCAACAACATCGCCAAGCAGCACTCGGGTCTGTCCGTGTTTGCCGGCGTGGGTGAGCGTACCCGTGAAGGTAACGACTTCTATCACGAAATGAAGGACTCCAACGTTCTCGACAAGGTCGCGATGGTGTTCGGTCAGATGAACGAGCCGCCGGGCAACCGTCTGCGCGTCGCGCTGACCGGCCTGACCATGGCCGAGCGTTTCCGTGACGACGGTCGTGACATCCTGTTCTTCGTCGACAACATCTACCGTTACACCCTGGCCGGTACCGAAGTGTCCGCGCTGCTCGGTCGTATGCCTTCTGCCGTGGGCTACCAGCCGACGCTGGCCGAAGAAATGGGCCGTCTGCAAGAGCGTATCACCTCGACCAAGGTCGGCTCGATCACCTCCATCCAAGCCGTTTACGTGCCTGCCGATGACTTGACCGACCCGTCGCCTGCCACCACCTTCCTGCACCTCGACTCCACGGTCGTGCTTTCGCGTGACATCGCCTCGCTGGGTATCTACCCGGCAGTCGATCCGCTCGACTCCACCTCCCGCCAGCTCGATCCGCAGATCGTTGGTGAAGAGCATTACTCGGTCGCTCGTGCCGTGCAGATGACCCTGCAGCGCTACAAGGAACTGCGTGACATCATCGCGATTCTGGGTATGGACGAACTGTCGCCGGAAGACAAGCTGGCCGTGTCCCGTGCTCGTAAGATTCAGCGCTTCCTGTCGCAGCCGTTCCACGTTGCCGAAGTCTTTACCGGTTCCCCGGGCAAGTTCGTTCCGCTCAAGGAAACCATCAAGGGCTTCAAGGGTATCTGCGCCGGCGAATACGATCATCTGCCGGAACAGGCCTTCTACATGGTCGGCGGTATCGAGGAAGTTATCGAAAAGGCCAAGACCCTGCAGTAATGCAGAGTCCGCATAGGAGCCAGCAATGGTTATGACTGTTCATTGTGATGTCGTCAGCGCCGAAGAATCAATCTTCTCCGGCCTGGTCGAAATCGCGGTGTTCCCCGGCGAAGCCGGGGAGCTTGGCATCCTGCCGAAACATACCCCGCTGCTGACTCGCATCAAGCCCGGCACCATTCGTCTGAAGGTGCAGGACAAGAGCGAGTTCGAACTGGTTTATGTTTCCGGCGGCATGCTGGAGGTGCAACCCGACATGATCACCGTGTTGGCCGACACCGCCATCCGCGCCCACGATCTGGACGAAGCCAAAGCGCTGGAAGCCAAAAAGCGTGCCGAAGAAGCTCTGGCCAACCGCCAGGCCGAAATGGACTACGCTGCTGCCGAGGCCGAACTGGCGCAAGCCATCGCCCAGCTGCAAACCATCCAGCGTCTGCGCAAGCACACGCACTAAGCTTTCACAGGCAAACAAAAAGGCAGCTTCGGCTGCCTTTTTTATTTTCCGTTAGCGGGGCTTGACGCTAAAGCCTGGCGATCCGTTTTTCCAATTGGCTCAAGGCATCGTTCAGTTCGGCCATCTTGGCCGAGAAATCGGCCATCTCGGTTGCCGAAACGAGTAGCCCGGATTCTTCGCCCAGATACTCGGCAATATTGCCGGCAGCTTTTCGCGTGCTCTCGCGTATTTGCGAAACGGCATGTGTCCCGAATTTATGCGCCCGATGAGCCACGATATCGCCGAACACCACAGCGAGATCCGCCTCGGCGTCCCACTTCAGATTGCGGAAAACGAAGCCGATGACTTCGGCGAAATCGGCCTGGCCAGAGATTCTTGCGCTGCCAAGTATCCGCTGTGGATCGCTCACGGCCAGCACCGGTGTATCCGCGGGGAGCGTGATGCTGACAGTGGGCGGCTGCTCGCTCGATCTCTCGGTGAATTTCCCCGTGCCGTCGATCGCCATGCCAACTTCGAATTCGCCGAAATATACCGCCACCTGCCCACCGGCAAAGGGGCGTAGTCTTTCGGCGGCCCAGCGCTCCTGGCTGGCCACATGATTCAAGGCCTTGATCAGTGCCGAGCCGAAAAACGACATTGCCAAAAAGCTCTCAGAACTTGTAGCCGCGATGCAGGGCAACCACACCGAGGGCGAGGTTGAAGTACTCGACATTCTCCAAGCCTGCCGTCTCCATCATGCCCTTGAGTTCTTCCTGGCCCGGGTGCATGCGGATGGATTCCGACAGATAGCGATAGCTATCCGAATCGTTCGTCACCAATTTGCCGATACGCGGGATGACGTGGAAGGAATAGAAATCATAAGCCGGTGCCAGCGGCTTCCAGACTTGCGAGAACTCGAGCACCAGCAAGCGGCCGCCGGGACGTAGCACACGGCGCATTTCGGCAATCGCTTCATCTTTGTGGGTCATGTTGCGCAGGCCGAAGGCCACGGTCACACAATCGAACCAGTCGTCGGGGAAGGGCAGCTTTTCGGCGTCGCATTGCGCCACCGGCAGCATGAAGCCCTTGTCGAGCAAGCGATCGCGGCCACGGGCCAGCATGGCGTTGTTGATGTCGGTGAGCCAGATCTGTCCGCTCTTGCCAACTTTCTTGGCGAAAGCCAGCGACAGATCGCCAGTGCCACCCGCCACATCGAGCACGCGCGAGCCTTCGCGGACGCCGCTGCGCTGGATGGTGAAGGCCTTCCACAGGCGATGCAGGCCGCCCGACATCAAGTCGTTCATCAGGTCGTAACGGCTGGCGACGGAGTCAAACACATCGGCGACACGCCGGGCCTTTTCGGTCTCGGCAACGGTTTCGTAGCCGAAGTGGGTAGTTTCTTTGGTCATGATCTCAGTGGTGGCCGCAGCTACCGCCCGACTTCGGGCGGCTGGTGGTATCGATATCGCGGGAGAGTCCCTGGCTTTCGAGCTGATTCAGATACTCCTGCCACAGTTCGTCGTGATGCTTAGCGAGGTTGTACAGAATGTCCCAGGAGTAAAGGCCGCTGTCGTGGCCATCGGAAAAGACCAGCTTCAAGGCATAGGTTCCGACCGGCTCGATGCCGACCAGATCGACGTTGCGTTTGCCGGTCTGCAAGGTTTCCTGACCGGGTCCATGGCCGCGGGCTTCGGCCGATGGCGTATAGACGCGCAGGTATTCGAAATCGAGGCGATAGGAGTCGCCCCCCTCATAGACTAGTTCCAGGACCCGGGATTTCTGGTGCAGTTTGATTTCGACAGGAATGGGGGTATTTGCTTCGATACCAGCCATGTGAACCTCCTCAACAAGGCCGGTAGTTTACCGCACTCCAGCTTGAGCCGACGCGAACTGGATCAAACCAGCTGGTAGCTGACTCGATCGAAATCGGAACCGCGTTGCAGCACATGGTTCATGCGCAATTGGGCGATGCCTTCTTCCGTGAAAATTTCCAGTATTCGGCTCGCTTGATACATACCGGCCGGCAGGACGATCGAATCCTCTTCCTTGATCGCGGCGACGCCCGGTAACAGGAAAGCGCGGATGAAGCGATCCGCCGTCGTCGTTCCGTTGGCCAAAGGCCGTACACCGATCCCCTTGGGCATGCCCGGCAGCATAGCGATGCCGGCAATCAAGCCGCCCTGTTGTTCCTGCATCAGCCAGCAAACCTGGGCCAGCAGGAAATGCTCTCCGTCATGCGGACAAACGGCAATCAATTGACCATGCGAGATACGCTGCCCGGCCGAGCTGCGGCCGAGACGGAAACCATTGGCCGAATGGTTGATCACTTCCCAGTCATCGACCGGAAAACTGACCTGCGGCTTGATGTTGAGCGACACATTGGGATCGACACGCTCACGGAAGGTGAACAGTTGATCGTACTCACCGCGCGAATACGCCGAGGCCGAATCCGGCTGGGTAAACTCTTTACCAATCACGCAGAAATGCATTGCATCGAAACCAATCGCGACGCGCGCACTGCCGCTGCTGGCAAAACGGCGGAAACGACGCGGCGAAGCCGATTGAGACCACGGCCGCGACAGGTGGCCAAGCAAGGTCATGGCCTGCCCCGAAGTCGCATCGCCCAAACCGAGCTGGGTTGCCGTGATGCGCAGGCGTAGTTGCGACAGCATGTGGTCGATCTGTAGCGCCAGGCGCGTGGTGTCAAGGCGACGAGCGTCGTCGCCCGGTTCCTCGGCTACCGCTGCCGGGTGCATCGGAGCATCCTTCATCAGGTTGACGACGTAGGCCGGAACTTCGAATTCCTGATCGAGGCGGTGCACCGAGACGAGCGGCGACCACATCCCGGCCCAACGCCGGATCAGACCAAGGTCGCGTACGCTGTTGCTGTAGGGGCTGGCGAGATCGACCAGCAATACCGTGGCGTAGGCAGCGCTACAGTGTGTCGCCTGCAGGTTATTCTCCAGCGTGTCCTCGACTGGCGTATAGGCCACGCCCCATTCTTCCGCCGTCTCGTAATATCCATGCAGATCGAGCCAGGCGCCAGCCGGCAGTTCGCGACGGGCGCGATAATGTTCGAGGATGACCATGCCCGCGTAGTACAGACAGCGATGCAGGATAGTCGCCACCAGAACGGAATACTGCGGGTTCTCGGTATCGGGCTCCTCCAGGCGCGCGCACAGCGCGTAGGCCTTTTCCATCTTGCGCCAGGCAGCCACCACTTGCTGGAAGTAATTTTCCTCCTCATCGCCGAGGGGCAGGGCGCGGTTGTGGTAGCGCCGGGCCATTTCGTCCTCGACGAAACTGAGCGGTACCCGTGCCTGTTCGAGCAAACGCAGCAGGATACCGGGATCGGGCGGACTGGCCAGCAAGGCATCGAGGAAAGCCATCAGTTTCTGCTGGGCAACCAAAGGATTGGCCAGCGGCAGGGCATTCAGGTAATCCAGTCCCGACTGCATGTCGGCGAAGGCCAGCGGCGCTTGCACGTTATCGTTGCTCATCCTCATCCTGCCTTGTCAGTGGTTATCCAGTGCGGCCACCAGTGCCTGGGCCAGCGTTTCGTCGCTGACTTCGGTACGTTGGATTTGGCCATCCCGTTGCGGCTTGCCCCAGATCGGCTCCGGGAAGCAGCGATCGTCGGTCCAGCGGGGAATGATGTGCCAGTGCAGATGCGGCACGACATTGCCGAAGCTGGCCAGATTGATCTTATGTGGTTGGAACAATGCGCGCACGACCGACTCGACCGTGAACACGACCTGCATCAACTCGCCGCGCTCGGCGGCTGTCAGGTCGGTCATCTCGCGCACATGAGCCGTCCAGACGACGCGGCAGAAACCGGGGTAGGCCGGATCGGCGACACGGATGACACGGCAGTTCGGCGATTGCCAGAGGAGGGTGCCGCCCGGTTGGCGGCACAATTCGCAGTTCGGATCGACTAGGCTCACGCTTCAGCTCCCTGTTATCCCGATAGGATTACACCAGAGGCTGAATACCGCAAGACTCCCCCGTCAAAAGGGAGTGCTGCGGTGCACGGGCCAAAAAGGCAAAAAATCAGAGCAGGACGCGCTCGATGCCGCCGTTGTTCGCCTTGCCGACGTAATCGGCCATCCAGTTCTCGCCGAGCAGGTGCTTGGCCATCTCGACCACGATGTAGTCTGCCTGTGTTCCGGCATCGTCGTCGTAGCGCGACAGGCCCTGCAAACAGGCCGGGCAGGAGGTGAGAATCTTGACGTCGCCGGCGAAGCCGTCGGCGCGCAATTTCTCCGCCCCCTTCTCGATTTCCTGCTGCTTGCGGAACTTGACCTGGGTGGCGATATCCGGACGCGAGTAGGCGAAGGAACCCGAATCGCCGCAACAGCGATCATTCAGCGGCACATCCTGGCCCATCAGCTTCTTGGTCACAGCCAAGGGGTTGTAGGCCTTCATCGGCGTATGGCAGGGATCGTGGTACATGTAGCGCGTACCGGTCACACCTTCCAGCTTGACGCCCTTTTCCATCAGGTACTCGTGGATATCGAGCAGGCGGCAGCCCGGGAAGATCTTCTCGAACTGGTATTTCTGCAGCTGATCCATGCAGGTGCCGCAGGACACGATGACCGTCTTGATGTCGAGGTAGTTCAGCGTATTGGCGACGCGATGGAAGAGCACGCGGTTTTCCGTCGTGATCTTCTGGCCCTCGTCTTCATTGCCGGACGACGTCTGCGGATAACCGCAGCACAGGTAGCCCGGCGGCAACACCGTGGTCGCTCCGGCTTCGTAGAGCATGGCCTGCGTGGCCAGTCCGACTTGCGAGAACAAACGCTCGGAGCCGCAGCCTGGGAAGTAGAACACAGCTTCCGAATCGGCACTGGCCACCTTGGGATTGCGGATGACCGGGATCACCTTGTCGTCTTCGATGTCGAGCAGGCCGCGCGACGTACGCTTGGGCAGATTGCCCGGCATCGGCCGGTTCATGAAGTGAATGACCTGCGTCTTGATCGTCGGCGCACCGACGCTGGCCGGCGGATGAGCCCGCGTTTCCTGAATCAGGCCAAGCGCCTTCACCGCCTTGTGGGCAAGACGCTGGGCCTTGAAGCCGAAATCCATCATCACGCCGCGCATCAGTTTGACCGTGGCCGGATCCTTGGCTGTCAGGAACGCCATGGATGCCGCCGTACCGGGGCTGAAGCGTTTCTTGTCCTGCTTGCGCAGGAAGTTGCGCATGGCCACCGAAACGTCGCCGAAGTCGATATCGACCGGGCAGGGCTTCACGCAGCGGTGACAAACCGTGCAGTGGTCGGCCACATCGTTGAACTCGTCGAAATGCTTGAGCGAAATGCCGCGCCGGGTCTGTTCCTCGTACAGGAAGGCCTCGACCAGCAAGGAGGTGCCCAGAATCTTGTTACGCGGCGAGTAGAGCAGGTTGGCGCGCGGCACGTGCGTCGAGCAGACCGGCTTGCACTTGCCGCAACGCAGGCAGTTCTTGACCATGTCGGAAATCTTGCCGATCTCCGATTGTTCCATGATCAGCGATTCGGTGCCGAGCAGGCTGAACGACGGCGTGTAGGCATTGCCCATGTCGCCGCCAGGCATCAGCTTGCCCTTGTTGAAGCGGCCTTCCGGGTCGACCTTCTGCTTGTAGGCGCGGAAGGGGCCGAGCTCTTCTTCGGACAGGAATTCGAGCTTGGTGATACCGATGCCGTGCTCGCCCGAGATCACGCCGTCCAGACCGCGCGCCAGATGCATGATGCGCTCGACGGCCTTGTGCGCCGTCTGCAGCATCTCGTAATTGTCGGAGTTGACCGGGATGTTGGTGTGCACGTTGCCGTCGCCGGCGTGCATGTGCAGGGCGACGAAGACACGGCCGCGCAGCACTTCCTTATGAATGGCCTCGATGCGTTCGAGTACCGGACGATAGACCGACCCGTCAAAAATCTTGGTCAGGCGCGCCTTCAGCTCCTGCTTCCACGAAGTTCGCACCGAGTAATCCTGCAAACGGTGGAAGAGCTTGGGATTGGCCGCCTTGTTGGTCAGCTCGCCAGCCACCACGCCATAGGACAGGAAACGCGACTCGGCCTCGGCCAGCGGCATGTCCAGGTTGTCCAGCAACCATTCCCAGCGCAGGCGAACGGCTTCTACGTAATCCAGAGCCGCCTGACGGCGGTCGCCGATCAGGACATCCTTGTCCACGCCTGCGTCGCCTTCATGCAGCGGCAGGTCACCCTTGAGGAACTCGGCCAAGGCATCGCACAGCGCCAGCTTGTTTTGCGTCGACAACTCGATGTTGATGCGCTCGATGCCGTCGCAGTACTCGCCCATGCGCGGCAACGGGATGACCACATCTTCGTTCACCTTGAAGGCGTTGGTGTGGCGGGAAATGGCCGCGGTACGCGAACGGTCGAGCCAGAATTTCTTGCGTGTTTCAGCGTCCACCGCAATGAAACCTTCGGCGGCGCGCAGGTTGCACATGCGCACGACTTCCGAGGCAGCGGCCATCACGGCGGTCTCGTCGTGACCGACGATGTCGCCGATCAGCACCATCTTCGGACGCCCGTGACGCTTGGCCTTGGTCGCATAGCCGACAGCCTTCACATAGCGCTCGTCCAGGTGTTCCAGGCCAGCCAGCTGCACGCCCGCCGCATGGCCGGCACCACCCGGCTTGAAGTAATCGGTGATTTCGACGATGGCCGGCACGGCTTCGCGCACCTGACCGAAGAACTCCAGACAGACCGTGCGCGAAATCGGCGGCATCTTGTGCAGCACCCAGCGCGCCGCGACGATGATGCCGTCGGTGCCTTCCTTCTGCACCCCCGGCACGCCGCCGAGGAACTTGTCGGTGACGTCCTTGCCCAGACCGACCTTGCGGCAGGCCGCGCCCGGCATGGTCAGGATTTCTTCCTTGAGCAGTTTCTTGCCGGAAGGATCGAAACGCTTCAGGCGGAACTCGACCTTCTCCTGCTCGTGGATCTTGCCGTAGTTGTGGTTCAGGCGCTCCACTTCCAGCCAGTTGCCGTCCGGATCGACCATCTTCCACCAGGCCAGGTTGTCGAGCGCGGTGCCCCACAGCACGGCCTTCTTGCCGCCGGCGTTCATGGCGATGTTGCCGCCGATGCAGGAAGCCGAAGCCGAGGTCGGGTCGACCGCGAAGACGCGGCCCGCGGCCGAAGCGGCTTCCGATACGCGGTCGGTGACGACGCCGGCACCGGTGCGGATCGTGGCATAGGGCTCGTTGTGGCCGGGCAGGACGATTTCCTCGACCGGTCCCAGGTCAATCAGCTTCTCGGTGTTGATCACGGCCGAGTAGGGCGTCAGCGGCACGGCGCCGCCGGTGTAGCCGGTGCCGCCCCCACGCGGGATGATGGTCAGGCCGGCCTCGATACAGCCGCGCACCAGATGGCCGATTTCTTCCTCGGTATCCGGATAGAGGACGACGAAGGGATACTCGACACGCCAGTCGGTCGCATCCGTCACGTGCGAAACACGGGCCAGGCCATCGAAAGCAATATTGTCCTTGCGCGTGTGCTTGCCCAGCACCTTCTGCACCTTGCGGCGCAGGTCGATGGTTTCACCAAAGCGGGCTTCGAAACGATTGACCGCCTGATGGGCAGCCTCGACCAGGCGTTTGACCTTGGCCGCACGCTCCGCATCTTCCGTTTCGCTCTCGGCGCGGCGCTTCTCGACTTCGCTCAGGCGATGACGCAGGGCATTGACCAGCGCTTCGCGCCGTTCGCGATTGTCGAGCAGATCGTCTTCCAGATACGGGTTGCGTTGAACCACCCAGATATCGCCCAGCACTTCGTAGAGCATGCGGGCGGAGCGGCCGGTGACGCGCTCGCTGCGCAGTTCGTCGAGCACGGCCCAGTTATCGGCGCCAAGCAGACGGATGACGATCTCACGATCGGAAAACGACGTGTAGTTGTAGGGAATTTCGCGCAAGCGGGCAGTCATTGGAGCAGCCAGAGTCCGTCAAAAGCAGGATTTTATCGTATCGCGACGCGACACGCGGGGCCGGTAGACGGGTTTTAGGTGCAATAGGTTCAGTTTTAGCTCGCCAGATAGACAATCAGGCCATAGCGGGCGAACTTGCCGAGGGCGATGAATAGGCAACAGGGCAGCCAATGGAAGCGTAGCCAGCCTGCCGCCAGACACAAGGCATCGCCGACTAAGGGTAGCCACGAGAAGAGCAGGGTGGGGCTACCCCAGCGCTCAAGTCTTTCCTTGTGCGGCAGGGTTTCCAGCCGTTGCCACTTGGGCAGGAAACGACCGCACCACCACGACACCATGCCGCCGCCGGTGTTGCCAAGGGTGGCCAGGAGTAGAGCGAGGCCGGCCTGCTCGGGATGCAGGCGCAGGAAAGCCCAGAGCAGTGCCTCCGAGCCGCCGGGCAGCACCGTTGCCGAGAGAAAACTCGCCAGAAACAGGCCGGCCAGCCCTTGTTCCGCCGTGACGTTTAGCCACTCCACCCGTAGAATCCCTCTTTTGCCTTTATCAAGTTGCGCATCATGCACCCGGATTATCTCGAAAAAGTTCTGAACGCCCAGGTTTACGACGTGGCCATCGAATCGCCGCTCGAACTGGCCGGCAACCTGTCGAGCCGAGTGCATAACCGAATTTGGTTGAAGCGCGACGACATGCAGCCGGTGTTTTCCTTCAAGCTCCGCGGGGCGTACAACAAGATCGCCAGCCTGTCGGCCGAGAAGCTGAAGCGCGGCGTGATCTGCGCCTCGGCCGGCAACCACGCCCAGGGCGTGGCCCTGTCGGCCAACAAGATCGGCTGCCGGGCAGTGATCGTGATGCCGGAAACGACGCCGGCGATCAAGATCGATGCCGTACGCCGGCGCGGCGGCGAGGTCGTGCTCGCCGGATCGTCCTACGACGACGCCTACGCCAAGGCCGTCGAGTTGGAAAAGGCCGAGAAACTGACTTTCGTCCATCCCTTCGACGACCCCGAGGTGATCGCCGGGCAGGGCACCATCGCCATGGAAATCCTGCGCCAGCATCGGCGCCAGGACGGCCCCATCCACGCCATCTTCTGCGCCATCGGCGGCGGTGGGCTGGCTGCCGGCGTCGCAGCCTACATCAAGCGCCTGCGCCCCGAAATCAAGGTGATCGGCGTGGAAACCTTCGACGCCGATGCAATGAAGCGCTCGCTGGCTGCCGGCAAGCGCGTCCGCCTCGATCAGGTCGGCCTGTTCGCTGACGGCACGGCGGTCAAGATGGTGGGCGAGGAGACCTTCCGCGTCTGCAAGGAGTATCTGGACGAAGTCATCCTGGTCGATACCGATGCCATCTGTGCGGCGATCAAGGATGTGTTCGAGGATACCCGCTCCATTCTTGAGCCGTCCGGCGCGCTGGCCGTGGCCGGGGCCAAGGAATACGCCCGCCAGCACAAGCTGAAGGAAAAGAACCTGATCGCCGTGACCTCCGGCGCCAACATGAATTTCGACCGTCTGCGCTTCGTTTCCGAGCGTGCCGAATTCGGCGAGCAGCGTGAGGCCGTGTTCGCCGTGACGCTGCCGGAGAAACCCGGTGCCTACAAGAAGTTCCTGGCGCTGATCGGCAACCGCAACGTCACCGAGTTCAACTACCGCTATCACACCGCCAGCGAAGCCCATGTCTACGTCGGCGTGCAGGTGGCCGACCGCAAGGAATCGCTGAAGCTGGTCGAAAGCCTGCAGAAGCACGGTTACCCGACGCTCGACCTGACCGAGGACGAGATGGCGAAGAACCACGTTCGCCACATGGTCGGCGGGCATGCTCCGGCCGTCTGTGAAAAGGGCATGAAGGAGTTGATCTATCGCTTCGAGTTCCCGGAGCGGCCGGGCGCGCTGATGAACTTCCTGAACCAGATGAGTACCGGCTGGAACATCAGCCTGTTCCACTACCGCAACCACGGCGCCGACTACGGCCGCGTGCTGGTCGGCATGCAGGTGCCGCCGGGCGAGATGAGCGAGTTCAAGGCCTTCCTGAAGAACCTCGGCTATGCCCACTGGGACGAGAGCGCCAACCCGGCCTACAAGCTCTTCCTCGGCTAAGCGCCGCCTCGGTTTTTGCCCTTTTTGGCCGGTGCACCGCAGCACCGGCCTTTTTCACGCCTTCAGCAGCTCCAGCTGGCGGGAATGCCAGTCGAGCACCGCAGTTTTGGCGGTCATGCGCGCTGCCAGGTCAGGATAGCTCTGCGCGATGACCTCCGCGGCAAATTGCGACAGGAAGCGGGATTTGAGCTCCGCCCGTGCCCGGTCGACGCCGATTTCCTCGTAGGGCACGGAAGCCAGCAGCAGAAAACCGTCGTCCGGGATGCGCCCCGCCTGCATGTTGTTGCGGATGATGCCGGCCGCCTTGCGTATCGGGTCGGCCAGGTCGGGGCTGTAGGGGCCGACGATCAGCGCCAGGTTCGGGGTATGCAGGAAATCGAAGCCGCGCCCCAGGCAGATCGCCCACTCCCGGTGCTCGATGTCGAGCTGCCGCTCCTGTTTCGCCACCTGCTCGCGGACTTGCGCGATGTGTTCGAGATTGCCGCAGAGCAAGGGCAGCAGATCGGCCCGCATCTGCGCCGGCATGTCCGGCAGCAGCGCGGCCAGCCGGGGAGCCAGGGTCGGCAGGTCGTCTGCGCCAAGGCCGGCGAGGTCCAGGACCTGGCCACCCGCCCCGTGCAGCAGCAGGGCGTCCTCGTCGGTTTCAAAGCCGCAGACGAGCGGATAAACCGTGGCATGGCCGCTACCGAAAAGTTGCTCCATCTGGGCGCGAATCTGCTCGGTATGGGCAATGGCCGCCGCCGTGTCGCACTTGAAGCCGGCACAGCCACGCTTCGGGTCGCCACGCGACCAGTGGTAGGTGATTAGCACCAGCACCCGTCGCCCGGCGCTCACCATGCCCTGCACATACTGGACGAGCACTTCCCCGAGATGCGGCCAGCCGAGGTCGAACATGCCGCCGAGGTTGCGGAAAGGCATCAGGATGCCGGCCGGCGTGTGGGTAGCCACCGGGATGTTGATGCGGCCGTCCATGCACTTGAGCACGGCGATCGCCGTCGGATGCTCGGCCTGGTAACGCTGGCGGGCCAGCCACGCTTCCGGCGAACGGAAATTCTCGCCATGGCGCTTCGCCAGATCGAAAAGCCAGTCGATGCGCTCGGCGATCGGCCGGTGATGAATGTCCCTCATGTCCCCTCCAGTCACTTTGCTGTACCCAGAGTTTTTTCGGTCTAAACGCCGTAGCGAGTTTTTACCGTCGACGCGCCACCTTGCCAAGCATGGCGCAACTACCAATCTGGTTATATCGAATTAATTATTTGTTCGTTCGTTGAATAACGTGACCTATCTAGACTCCGTCCATCCCTTTTTCTGCATCCATCGCCCGGAGTCCCCCATGCGCAAATTTGCCCTTTTCGCCCTGTGCACCGCAGCACTCAGCTTCGGTACCGCCTTCGCCCAGACCTCGCTGCTCAATGTGTCGTACGACCCGACGCGCGAGCTGTACAAGGATTTCAACGCCGCCTTCAACAAGCACTGGCAAGCCAAAACCGGCCAGGACGTCAAAATCCGCCAGTCGCACGGCGGTTCCGGCAAGCAGGCGCTGGCCGTGCGCGACGGCCTGGAAGCCGATGTGGTCACCCTGGCGCTGGCCTACGACATCGATGCGCTAGTCGACAAGAACCTGTTGCCGGCCGACTGGCAGAAACGCTTCCCGCACAACTCCTCGCCCTACACCTCGACCATCATCTTCCTGGTCCGTAAGAGCAACCCGAAGGGCATCAAGGACTGGGGCGACCTGGCCAAGCCGGGCGTCAGCGTCATCACGCCCAACCCCAAGACTTCGGGCGGCGCCCGCTGGAACTACCTGGCGGCCTGGGCCTGGGCTCTGAAGCAGCCGGGTGGCAACGAGCAGAAGGCCAAGGAGTTCGTCGCCAGCATCTTCAGGAACGTGCCGGTGCTCGATTCCGGCGCGCGCGGTGCGACCACCACCTTCGTCGAACGCGGCCTGGGCGACGTGCTGATCGCCTGGGAAAACGAGGCCATCCTCGCCATCAACGAACTAGGCAAGGACAAGTTCGACATCGTCGCCCCCAGCCTGTCCATCCTGGCCGAGCCGCCAGTCGCCGTGGTCGACAAGGTGGCCGAGAAACGTGGCACCCGCCTGACCGCGCAGGCCTATCTCGACTATCTCTATTCGGAAGAAGGGCAGACCATCGCTGCCAAGCATTATTACCGGCCGCGCGACGCTAAGGTCGCCGCCAAATTCGCCGGGCAATTCCCCAAGCTCAAGCTGGTCACCATCGATGACGTCTTCGGTGGCTGGCAGAAGGCCCAGAAAACCCATTTCGCCGACGGTGGCAGCTTCGACCAGATTTACCTGAAGAAGTAGGCCATGCCTGTCGAAGACCTGATCCGTTATTTCAATGCCGCCGATCGGGCCGGCGACAGCCTGCTCTACCCGAAGGGGGAGCGGGTTGAAGCCTGGCACCGCGATCTGCGCCTCGGCTCGCTCTTCCAGCCCGTCGTCGATCTGCGCAACGAATGCGTCGTTGGCCACCGCGCCTCGCTGCACGTCGAACGGGAAGACGATGCGCGGCTCGATGCCGAAACGGCCTACGCCTTGTGCGAAACCGAACAATCGGTCATCCATCTCGACCGCCTGTGCCGCACGCTGCATGCCCTGAATTTTCTCGCCCAGCGGCGCACTACCGGCGGCTGGCTGCAAATGGCCGTGCATCCCCGGCACCTGCTGGCGGTGCCGAACCAGCACGGCCTGGTCTATGAAGCGATTCTCAAGCGTTGCGGTCTGGCGCCGGCGGATATCGTGCTCGAACTCGACGCCGGGGCCATCGACGCACACGGCCGCTTTGCCCATGCCCTCGAGAACTACCGGCAACGCGGCTATCGACTCGCCCTGCATTTAACGGCCGCGACCGATCTGCCGGCGGCGCTCCAACTGCGACCCGATCTGCTACGCCTGAATGCCAATGCCAGGGAACTCGCGGAACATTCTTCCGCCCAAGGCATAAGCCGCCAACTTGCCGACATCGATAACGGTGAAACATTGCACGCCGCCAATCATGACGGCATCGAACTTGCTACCGGCCATTTGTTCGGCGCGCCGGCCGCCGTATGCCGACCCACCCACAAAACGGCCGCAAAACCCTACAATCCGGCATCCTCCCTCGGAGCTCACCATGAAAATCGCCAATAACGTTACCGAACTGGTCGGCAACACCCCGCTGGTCAAACTCAACCGCATTACCGAAGGCGCGGGTGCGACCGTCGTCGCCAAGCTGGAGTTCTTCAACCCCGGCCATAGCGTCAAGGATCGCATCGCCGTCGCCATGCTCGACGCCGCCATCGCCGCCGGCAAGATTGGGCCGGACACCGTCGTGCTGGAACCGACCTCGGGCAATACCGGCATCGGCCTGGCCATGGTCTGCGCTGCACGCGGCATCAAGGCCGCCTTCGTCATGCCGGAAACCATGAGCCGTGAGCGCAAGCTGCTGTTGAAGGCCTACGGTGCCGAGCTGATCCTGACCCCGGGGCCGGAAGGCATGGGCGGCGCCATCGCCAAGGCCAAGGCGCTGGCCGAAGCCGACAGCAAATACTTCATCCCGCAGCAGTTTGAAAATCCGGCCAATCCGGCCGTGCACCGCAGCACCACCGCCGAGGAGATCTGGCGCGATACCGACGGCCAGGTCGACATTTTCGTGTCGGGCGTCGGCACCGGCGGCACCGTGACCGGCGTCGGCGAGGTGCTCAAGGCGAAGAAGCCGGGCGTCAAGATCGTCGCTGTCGAACCAGATGCTTCCCCGGTCCTTTCCGGCGGCCAGAAGGGTCCGCACCCGATCCAGGGCATCGGCGCCGGTTTCGTGCCGGGCGTGCTCAATACCGGGGTTTACGACGAGGTGATCCGCGTCAAGAACGAAGATGCCTTCACCACCGCCCGCCAGATGGCGACGGAGGAGGGCTTGCTGGTCGGCATTTCCTCCGGCGCCGCTACCTGGGCCGCGCTGGAGTTGGCCAAACGGCCGGAAAATGCCGGCAAGCTGATCGTCGTCATCATCCCGTCCTTCGGCGAACGCTACCTGTCGACGGCGCTCTACCAGCACCTCGAAGTGTGAGCCGCTTCGACGAGCCGATCGACCGGCGCGACTCCGACTCCATCAAATGGGGCAAGTACGCCGGGCGCGATGTGTTGCCGCTGTGGGTGGCGGACATGGATTTCGCCGCCCCGCCCGCCGTCATCGAGGCGCTGCATCGGCGCATCGACCACGGCGTTTTCGGCTACGGCCACCCGTGGCCATCATTGACGGAGTCAGTGCTCGCTCACCTGGAAAGCGAATACAGCTGGAAAATCCAGCCCGAGTGGATCGTCTGGCTGCCGGGGCTGGTCACCGGCCTGAATGTCGCTTGTCGTGCCGTCGCTGGCGAAGTCCTGACAGCGACGCCGATCTATCCGCCTTTCCTGTCGGCACCACGCCTGTCCGAACGTCCGCTCAAGCGCATTGAACTCGCGTTGACCGACGGTCGCTGGGGTTGGGACCTGGCGGCGCTGGAGCAGGCGACCACTTCGCATGCCGAGCTCTTCCTCCTCTGTCACCCGCACAATCCGGTGGGCCGTTGCTGGCGCCGCGAAGAACTGAGCGCGCTGGCCGACTACGCCGAACGCCACGACCTGATCGTCTGCTCCGACGAAATCCACTGCGGACTGATTCTGGACGAAGACAAACGCCACATCCCTTTCGCCAGCCTGTCGCCGGAAGCCGCCAAACGCACCATCACGCTGATGGCACCCTCCAAGACTTTCAACATCCCCGGCCTTGGATGCGCTTTCGCGGTGATTTCCGATCCGACCTTGCGCCGGCGTTTCCACCGCGCCATGGACGGCATCGTGCCGCACGTGAATGTGCTCGGTCTGGCCGCCTGCGAGGTTGCCTACCGCGATAGCGCCGACTGGCATGGTGAACTGCTCGACTACTTGCGCAGCAACCGCGACCGGGTCACTGCTGCGGTGCACGGGCAAAAAGGGGCAAAAATGGCGCCCGTGGAGGCAACCTATCTGGCCTGGATCGACGTGCGCGAACTCGGCCTGGACAAGCCCGCCGCCCATTTCGAAGCCCATGGCCTGGGGCTCTCCGACGGCACGGATTTCGGCGCGCCAGGCTGGCTGCGGTTAAACTTCGGCTGTCCGCGCTCGACGCTGGACCAAGCCCTCGAACGTTTCCGCACCGCCGTCGCCGCTGCATGAGCCCTTACGCTTTAACACTGTTGTGTCTTTTCTCCGCATTGCTCGCCCAGGCCACCGCCAGCGGGCTGATGCTCGAACTCTGGCTGCGTCGCGAACAAGCTCGCGGGCAACGCTCGATGTGGCTGGCCTTCTCGCTCGGCAACCTGATGCTGTCGTTGCACCACGGCTACACGCTGGAACTGGCGGCCCGTACCGGGCTATTCGATTTGCGTCAGGCGGTGCTGGCCGCGCTGGCCGGACTGCTGATCGCCTTCGCCAGCTGGCGACTCAGGCGGCGGGAAGCCTGAAGGCCCCGGCCTCGGTGACCAGCCAATCGAGCCGCTGGTCGTGACTCTCGGGACGTATGCTCGGCAGCCGATTGACTTCGAAACCCACACCGACCGCCAGCGGGCGAGGGCAGAGCGCCGCCAAGGTCCGGTCGAAATAGCCACCACCATAGCCCAAACGATAACCCTCGCCATCGAAGCCATTCAGCGGCAGCAGGATCATGTCGGGCATCATCCATTCACCTGCGGTCGGCGTCGGAATGCCATAGCGGTCAGGGGCCAGCGGCGTATCGCGTGCCCAATGACGGAAGGCCAATGGCTGCTCCTCCTCGACCACCACCGGCAACGCAGCCAAGGCCCCTTGTGCGGCCCACTGCGGAATCGCCGAACGAACGTCCGGCTCGTGCTTGATCGGCCAGCAAAAGGCCACGATCTTGGGGCAGGGCAGGGCCGCCAGCAAATGCCCGACAATAGCCGACGACAGGCGAGCATGTTCCGCATCGCTCAATGCGGCCCGCCGCGCCACCATCTCGCGGCGCATCGCCCGTCGCCAGGCCGTGTTATCCTCGTCAAGCTCCACCATCACCGTAATCTAGCATGAAGTTTCGCGTTCTCCTCCTCGGCCTGTCGCTCGCCTTTCCAGTCATCGCGCAGGACAGCCGGGATGCCGCCTTCCTCGCCGCCCGCGACGCCTTTCGCAATGGCGACCGCAACAAATTCGAACGCGCCGCCAGCCAGGTCGGCAGCCACGATCTCGCCCTCTACGTCGAGAACTATCGGCTGCGCATGTGGATGGACCAGGGCGACTTCGCCGCCATCCGCGACTTCCTGGAGCGTAACGACAAGACCTACGTCGCCGAGAAATTGCGCGCCGACTGGATACGTTGGCTGGGTAAACGTTCCACGTGGAACGAGGTGGAAAAGGAATATCCACGCCTGCTTGCCCCCGAACCCGAACTGACCTGCTGGCAGCAACAGGCTCGCCTGGCGCGCGACGACCGCACAGTGCTCGACGAAGCGGAAAAACTCTGGCTGACCATGCTCGAGCCGCCGGAGCCTTGCCGCCCGGTCATTGATGCTGCCGTCGCCAGTCAACGCCTGAATGTCGACGACGTTTGGAACCGGGCCCGTCGTCAGGTCGAAGGCAACCGCCCGGCCTGGGCCAAAACGACGCTGAACTACCTGCCGGACAGCCAGGCCCCGGATGCCAAGGCACTTGACAATGCCCTGAACAACGCCATGAGCTATCTGGTTCGCCAGCCGGCCAATTGGTACACCACACGCCCCGGCCGCGAACTGGCGACCTTCGCCATCCAGCGCATCGCCACCAACGATCCGCGCGTTGCCGCCGACGAACTGGAAAAGCTTAAAAGCAAGCTGCAGGACAACGAAAAACAATGGGCCTGGGGCCAGATTGCCTTGCAGGCAGCCAAGCGCCATATGCCCGAAGCGGTAGCCTGGTATGCCAACGCAGGCAAAACTGCCCTCTCCGATGAAGCTAGCCAGTGGAAAGTGCGTGCCGCCCTACGCGCTCAGGAATGGGGCGTCGTGCACAAGACCATTGAAGCCATGCCGCCAACACTCGCCCAGCAGCCGGAATGGATCTACTGGCTGGGCCGCGCCCACAGAGCCGGCGGCCGCAGCACCGACGCCAACGCCCTATTCGAAAAAATCGCCGGCCAGGCCAATTTCTACGGCAATCTGGCTGACGAGGAGTTGGGGCGGAGCATTACACCGCCAGCCAAGGCCAACCCACCAACGGCCGAGGAGCAACTCGCTGCTCGCAACAATCCGGGATTGAAACGCGCGCTGACCTTCATCCGGCTCGACATGAGGACGGAGGGCGTTCGGGAATGGAACTGGGCCCTACGCGGCATGGATGACCGCTCGCTGCTGGCTGCCGCCGACCTGGCCAAGCGCAACCAGATCTGGGACCGGGCCATCAACACGGCCGACAAGACCAAGTCCGAACACGACTACACGCTGCGCTTTCTGGCGCCCTACGGCGATCAGGTCCGCCCCGCCGCCCAGAATCAGTCGCTCGACGATGCTTGGGTCTATGGACTGATGCGCCAGGAAAGCCGCTTCATCACCAACGCCAAATCGAATGTCGGCGCCTCCGGCCTGATGCAGTTGATGCCGGCGACCGCCAAGTGGGTCGCCAAGAAGATCGGCCTGCGCAACTACAACCACAGCCAGGTCAACGATACCGAAACCAACGTGTTGCTCGGTACAAGCTACATGCGCCTGGTCATGGAAAACCTGGACAACCACCCGGTACTGGCCTCCGCCGCGTACAACGCCGGACCCGGTCGTGCCAAGAAATGGCGCGCCGATCGTCCGCTCGAAGGCGCCATCTACGCCGAAACCATCCCGTTCAGCGAAACTCGTGACTATGTTAAGAAAGTGATGAGCAACGCGGTGTATTATTCCGCCTTGTTCAATGGCAAGCCCGACTCCCTCAAAGCCCGCCTCGGCACCATCGGCCCGAAGACGAGCGATGCGATGAAGGACGCTGATCTCCCGTGATCTCCGACAATTTCGAAATCCTCCGCGACACTCGCGCCCTGTACCTCAGACAGTTGGCCAGCCTGTTGCGCGATAGCCTATTGTTCTCCGCTGCCGATGTCACAGCCGTGCAACAAGGTGCCGGCGAATATTTCGACGAAATGGTTTCAACCAAGGGTCGCGGCAGCTTCCGCGACGAAGTGAACGGGCTGACCTCGTCACGCATCACCTTGGTCGGCGAGGACGATCTCGAATTCGGTATCCGTGTCGACAATTTCACGGCCCGCCTGTTCGAAACCACAGGTAGCACCTTGTGGAAGTTGCACCTGCGCTTCATGACGGTTTTGCGCCGTCCGGATCTGCCGAAGGGGGACAACCCGGTCGGCCCCAAGGGTATCGCCGATGGCCTGCGTGACATGTTCGCCAAGCAAGGCGCCATTCCGCTCGACAACAAGCTCGATCTGCTCGACAAGATCGAAGATTATCTGGTGAAAAACTTGCCGGCCGTTTACGACACGGTCGAAACTTTCCTCGGCAAAAGCGGCATCGAGACGGCCCAGACAAATATCGTCACCTCACCCGAGAGTCCGCAACAGAAAGCTCCTGGCGGAAACACGGGGGTTGCGCCGGAGAACATCAACGCCCTGATCGCACTGCAGACAGCGTTGCTCTCGCGCCTGCCGCTTGCACCCGTCGCCGCTGGCATCCCAGCCGGCCCAGTCGGTGTTGCTCCGCAGCAAATGGCTAGCGGTGGTGCTGCCGCCAGCCTGCTCAGCCAGGCTTCGCTGGACCGGCTCCTGCATCGCTTGAGCGAACTGGATCGCGCTGGAGATTACCGTAATCCGACGCTGCAAATGGGCGATGCCCCGGACAATACCGAGCTGTTTCCCACCTTGTTCAAGGACGAAACCGCATCCAGGCAACGTTCGCTCAACTCGACCGAACTCGGCATTCCGGCCCATGCTCCGGAAGGCTTGGCGATCGACACGCTGTCGCTCATTTTCGAAGCGATCTTCGACGATCCCACGCTGCCCGATGCGCTGAAAGCCATTCTGTCCAGCCTGCAGATCACGACGCTAAAGCTGGCCATGCGCGACGGCGCCCTGTTCAGCGATGCAACTCATCCGGCCCGCCAAGTCATCGACAAAATGGCGACTGCCATGCTCGGTCTGCCACTCGACACGCCGAATCGCCACCCCATCTGCCTGAAATTGTTCGAAATTGCCGGTAAGTTGCGTAGCGATTTTGCCGGTAATCCGGAAGCCTTCAGCCATGCGGCGGAACAACTGGACAAGTTGCAGGAAGAGCGCAGGCAGGAGGTCATCGCAGCCGCTCAGGCCTACTTGCCCTTGCTGCAGCAACTCGACCGTTGTGATCAGGTTGCCGACGAGACCAAGGCAGCTGCAGAAGTTCGCGTTCCCGTCGACCTTGTCGATTTCTTCCAGAAATCCTGGCCACAGGTCATGCAGCAGATCGAGACAGAATCGGGAAGCAACAGCAGCATCTGGCAGGATCACAAGAGCGCCATCGATAAGCTGCTATGGTCGTTCCAGCCAAAAACAGATCTTGAACAGCGCAAGGAACTTTCGGCACAGTTGCCCTTTGTCCTGAAAACGCTGAAAGGCGGCATGGTCCGCATCGGCATGGCGCCGGCAGCGCAACAGCGTGTCCTCGATATCTGCTTCGACTTGCAAACCCAGGCCTTGCGTGGCATCGCGCCGCAAACCGTGCTTCTCGGCGGCGATACGCCGGAAGCGGAAACTCCTCCGGTCCGGCGCGAACCGATTACTGGTGAACTCAAGGTTGGCAGCCTGACGCTGGCGACACTGGATTTCCCCGAGCCCGTACCGGCGGTGCCGGTTCCTTGCCAGGTCGGCAATTGGATTGGGCGCTCCGGCGAATGGAGCCGCCTGCCGCGCATGGTCTGCTTTGTCAGCCCGGAGAGCCAGCGCCACCTGCTGTTCAATCCGCATACGGGCACGGCAATGTCCATTCACTCGCTTATCCTGGCCCGCCAATTCAGCAGTGGCGAGGCCGTCCTGCTCGGCAAGGAATCGCTGTTCGAGCGTGCTGCCGCCCGCGCCCTGAAGCACCATCCCGCCCAGGCGGCTTAAGGACGGCCCCGGCCGGGCATTTTTGGCTTAAAATCCGCGTTTTACGAATCAGAATTCCGGGGTTCCACATGGTCGTCAAGAAGGTCTTGCTGCTGGGGGGTAGCGGTTTCGTCGGTACCTATATTGCCAATCGCCTGTCGCAACGCGGTATCGAGGTCACCGTGCCGACCCGCCGGCGCGAACGAACCAAGGCCCTGATCATCCAGCCCGGCATCCAGATGCCGGAAGCCGATATCAGCTGCGAAAAGACCCTGAACGAACTGGTATCCGGCCACGATGCCGTGATCAATCTGGTCGGCATCCTGCACAGCCGCGATGTCCAGTTGCCGTATAGCCGTGATTTCGCCCAGGCCCACGTCGAACTGCCGAAGAAAATCGTCGCTGCCTGCAAGGCCAATGGGGTACGTCGCCTGGTGCATATGAGTGCGCTACATGCCGACCCCAAAGGGCCGTCCGAATACCTGCGTTCCAAGGGTGACGGCGAAGCCGCGGTGCTTGCAGCCCAAGGCGACCTCGACGTTACCGTCTTCCGCCCTTCCGTCATCTTCGGTCTGGGTGACTCCTTCCTGTCCACCTTCGCTTCCGTCCTGAAGAAATTCCCCTTCTTCCCGCTCGGTTTCGGCCATGCCCGCTTCCAGCCGGTGTGGGCGGCCGACGTGGCCGACGCCTTCGTCGATAGCCTGAGCGATGTAAATACCTACGGCCAGGCCTACGATCTGGTCGGCCCGAAGGTTTACACCCTGCGCGAACTGGTCGATTACACTGCCGAACTGTGCGGCAGCAAGGCTACCGTCGTGCCGCTGTCGGAAGGCTGGGCCTACCTGCAGGCCGGTCTGATGTGGCTGGCCCCGCAGCCGCTGCTCTCGCCGGACAACCTGCGCTCCATGGAGATCGACAGCGTGGCCGACGCCACCAGCCAGGCCCCCGCCGGCTGGAAGCCAACCGCGCTCGAAGCCGTTGCCCCCACCTACATCGCGCTCAACACGCCGAAGGGCAAGCTCGACAGCTTCCGCTTCCGCGCCGGACGCTGATCGCCGGAACGCCGTGCAGATTTTCATCGTCGGCGGCGCCGTCCGTGACGAGCTGCTCGGCCGCCCCAATGCCGACCGCGATTACGTCGTGGTCGGCGCAACGCCGGAAGCCATGTTGGCTCAGGGCTTTCGCCCGGTCGGCAAGGATTTCCCTGTCTTCCTTCATCCTCAAACTCACGAGGAATACGCGCTGGCGCGCACCGAGCGCAAGTCCGGCCACGGCTACCACGGCTTCACCTTCCACACGGCACCCGACGTCACCCTCGAACAGGACCTGGCACGCCGCGACCTGACCATCAACGCGATGGCCAAGTCAGAAGATGGCAGCCTGGTCGACCCCTTCTGCGGTGCACGCGACCTGGAAGGCAAAATCCTGCGCCACGTCGGCCCGGCTTTTGCCGAAGATCCGGTGCGCATCCTGCGCCTCGCCCGCTTCGCGGCGCGTTTTTCGGATTTTTCCGTCGCCCCGGAAACCCTGGCCTTGATGCGGCAGATGGTTATTTCGGGCGAGGTCGATCATCTGGTCGCCGAGCGCGTCTGGCAGGAGGTCGCCAAGGGGCTGCAGGAAGACAAGCCGTCGCGCATGTTCGAGGTATTGCGCGAATGCGGAGCACTGCAACGCCTGCTGCCCGAGGTCGATGCACTGTTCGGCGTACCGCAGCGCCCCGACTATCATCCGGAAATCGACGCCGGCGTGCATACCATGATGGTCATCGACCAGGCGGCCCGCCACCGCTACCCGCTGACGGTTCGCTTCGCGGCCCTGACCCACGATCTCGGCAAGGCCGAAACACCAGCCGACGTGCTGCCTCGCCATATCGGCCACGAAGAGCGCAGTGTCCGCCTTACCGAACAACTCTGCCGCCGCCTGCGCGTGCCGAACGACTGCCGCGATCTCGCCTTGCTGACGGCGCAGCATCACGGTCTGGTGCACCGGGCGCGCGAATTGAAGGCCACCACGCTGGTCGGTCTGATCGAGAAAAGCGACGCCCTGCGCCGGCCGGAACGCTTCCGGCAATTCCTCGATGCCTGCCGCTGCGACTATCTCGGTCGGCAGGGCTGGGAGAACCGCAGCTACGATACGCCGGCACTGCTGCTCGCCGCCCTTGCTGCGGTGCACAGCGTGGAAGCGGCAAAAATCGTGGCCGCCTGCACCGACAAGCGGCTGATTCCCGAACGCCTGCATGAGGCTCGGGTGCGCGCTGTGCAGGCCCTGCTAGATCAGACGGCTAAGCAGCCAGAGGAGTAAGGACAGCAGTAGCGTGGAAGCTACAGGAAAGGTGTAGGTCCGGCCGCGAAAGCGGACAGCCATGTCACCCGGCAACTGGCCGAAACGGATGAAACGCGCCAGATGCGGGCTAATGATACCGAGCAGAAAGATGGCGACGACCAGCGTCAGAATCCACTTGAACATGTCGTCCCGAACAACAATCACAAAGATTTCAATTTAACCATGCCCAACAAGAAGCTTCCCAGGATTTCCACGCAGTTCGTCGACGGGTTGGAACTCTTCTCCTGCCTCCCCGAAAAACCCAGCGACCAGTCCCCCATTGTTTTCGTTCACGGTGCATTCGCCGGCGGCTGGATGTGGACCGAAACCTTCATGCCGTTTCTCGCCGCTGCCGGTTACACCTGCCATGCACTGTCGTTGCGAGGGCACGGGGGTAGTGCGGGGCAGGAGAACATCGACTGGCATTCGATCGCCGATTACGTCGACGATCTGAAAACAATCGTCGATTTCCTCGATGCCGACCCCGTCCTGGTCGGCCACTCGATGGGCGGTTTCATCGTCCAGAAATATCTGGAACACCGGCCGGCGCGTGCTGCCGCATTGCTCTGCTCCGTCCCGCCGCAAGGCCTGATCGCCTCGCAATTCCACCTGCTGCTGCAGAAGCCGCAACTCTTCCTCGAAATCAACCGCATCATGGGCGGGGAATACACGGATACGGCAACGCTACGCGAAGCCCTGTTCGCCGGCGAGGTCGACGACGCCATGCTGGCTGCCTGGCTGACCAAGATGCAAGCTGAGTCGCATCGGGCAATCTGGGACATGTCGATGTTCAACCTGCCCAACCTGTTCGCGATGCACCGCCCCCCGATGCTGATCGCCGGCGCAGAGGCGGACGTACTGGTACCGGCCTTCCTCGTCCAGAGCACTGCCCATACCTATGGGCTGCGCGCCCAGATTTTCCACGACATGGGCCACGCTGTAACCCATGAAAAAGAATGGCCGCTGGTAGCGGCCACTTTGCGCGATTGGCTGAACGATCTCAGACTTTGATATCGACGCTGTTGCCCAGATGCGACGGATTGCTCGGAGCCGGCAAAGCCTGCAGCAACTGCGATGCCGTCTGGGCCTGCAAATCCATCGCCTTCTTCAGCATGGTAATACCCACTGCATCGCCTACCTGCGATTGACTGAGCGCCAAACTTAGCGAACCAACAGAAGACACATCCATTTCCGTTTTTCTCCAGCGAGCAAAAACTATATCCTTAGTATAAGTCTTCCTCCGGATTCCGCAATGAGCGACAGCAGCAAGCCCGACGATACCCGATCCGCCATTCTCAATGCCATCGAAGCCAAACGGAAATCGCGTACTGTCGGCATCGAGGATATCGAAGCTCTCGAAGCTTCGCTGATCGCCGATATCGAGACCTTCGACCTGGATGCCGAGGAGAGAAGGGCCAGGCGCGAACAACTGGCACAATCGGCTGCGGGCATGTCCGATCCAACGCTCGTCTTTCCAGAAATCGTCCCAGGCGGCACCCAGCACACTCCGCAAGTAGCCAAAGGCGACACCCTGCGCCGGAACGAATTGAAACTCGATGGCAGTGATTTGCTCAGCCAGTTACGCCATCAAGCGGAAATGCGTCAGCGCGAACTGCATACGGCCCAGACGGAACGCACGGCCCAGAACGAAGCCATCGACCAGGCACTTAAAAAGACGTTTTTCTTTCTGCACGACCTCGTGCAGCAACTGAACATCGTCAAACCGGGCATTCCTCGCGTCTATCCCTTGGCCGATCCCTTGCAGATCGAAAATCTGAACTGGCAGGAGGGATTTGCCGATTATCGGACCCAGTCACAAAGCGCTGGCGCCCTAGTCGAACTGGTCAGTTTTTCCTATCACCTGACCAGCACAAAGGGACTGGCCACCGAGAAGGAAGGCCCGGCCGTCGATCGTTTCCGCGCGCTGCTTTTTGATTTCGGTCTGCCATTCAACTGCAAGGAATTCAAGAATTCGCGCGGCTACGTCGAACGCGCCGAATTCGAGATTCGTAGCGAAGTCAGCGTCAGCGCCCGCTGGCGGGCCGATTTCGAACGCGGCACGATTCGGCTGGAAACCCGCAATCTCGAACGTCTGGGCAGCATCGCCTTCGAATTCGCACCAACAGCGCTCGACCAATCCCTGATGGACGAATTTGGTCGCCTCGTCCTCGGTCAACCGAACCGCTTTCGCGAGTTCAGTCGGCGCTCGTAATCAAAGTCGGTGGCTTTGGTCGCCCCGTCGGAACCCAAGCAAAGGCTCATCGATACCGCGACCGAGCGCCATCACCTTGAACAGTTCGCCCATCTCATGTGGCATCAGCAGGGTATTTACTGCGCCGGCTGCCCGCACGTACTCCTTGCTGGTATTGTCGATGGCCGACAGCATGTCCAGGATGCCGCAGTTAATCAGGAACTGCCCTTGGTTCGTGTAGCCCAACAGATCGAGTCCAGCCGGGTGGGCGGCCGCAATAATCGACGTGAAGTCGACGTGCACCGTGACATCCTGCAGTCCGGGCAGGTAGAACGGATCGGGATGGGAGTGGTGACGATAGTGGCACATCAGCGTTCCTCGCGCCCGCTGTGCATGATAGAACTCGTGGCGGGGAAACCCGTAGTCGATCAACAGCAACGCCCCCTTATTCAGGCGTTTCCCCCATTCTGCCGCCCACGCCCGTGCCGCCAAGCCGATCTCACTCTCATAGCCCGGCGGCAAGCTGCACTGCTCGGCAAGTTCAACGGCCGCTACCCGCATTAGCCCCTCGGCCGGGCGGCTCTGCCAAACAAAATTGCCTTCGTTGCCCAAGGCAACGCCTTTTTCCATAATTTCCCCATCACCCCAACAGGCGATATGGGCGGGCATGGCATCCAGCAACTCGTTGGCCACCACCACGCCGGAATAGCACTCGGGCAAGGTATCCAACCATTCCACCCGGCCCAACAAGCGGGGCGCTGCCGCAGCGATGGTTTCCCGCTGGCGCTGCCTCAGATCGGCGGAAAGATCGAGAATCTGGTAGCTCTCCGGCAGCGCCTCGCGCCGTTCGAGTTCGAGCAATAGGTCTGCTGCAAGCCTTCCGGAGCCTGCACCGACCTCGATGATGCAGGGCGCGGATGCCATCATTACTTGCTGCACCTGCGCTGCCAGCGCCTGTCCGAACAATCCAGTCAATTCAGGCGACGTGACGAAATCGCCGGCCGCGCCGAATTTCCTCGCCCCGGCCGAGTAATACCCGAGGCCCGGCGCATACAGCACTAATTCCATGAAGCGTGCGAAGGAAATCCAGCCGGCGGAGCGACGTATTTCATCGCCGATGGCAGCACGCAGGCGTTCGCTGTGCGCCATCGCTTCCGTGGAGGGGGCGGGCAGGTTGCTCATGAAGATGGCCAAAAAGCTTGCGATTTTACCGCTTACTCTTCGCGACTCGCTGCGACGCTGAGATTTTCGTTATCACCTAATCCCCTATTGCAGAATATACCGGCTGACTAAGCATAAATTATTGAATCAAATAGGCTTTAAACGGGTAAACTTGCGCCTTTCGCCGGCTGTGCCGGCCTGTTTTGCTGTCCGCAACATGACCACCTCCAACACCCTTCTCAAGCTTCGGCGTTTCCTCGAAAGTAAAACCGGCAAAGCGATCGGCGACTACAACATGATCGAGGACGGCGACACCGTCCTCGTCTGCGTATCCGGCGGCAAGGATTCCTATACGCTACTCGCCATGTTGATGGCTTTACAGCAAAGGGCCCCGATCAAGTTCCGGCTGATCGCGATGAATCTCGACCAGAAGCAACCCGGTTTTCCGGCCGATATCCTGCCACGTTACTTCGACTCCATTGGCATCGAATATCGCATCGTCGAGGCGGATACCTATTCCTTGGTCAAGGAGAAGATTCCCGAAGGCAAGACCACCTGTTCGCTTTGTTCGCGCCTGCGTCGCGGCATCATCTACCGGACTGCCAAGGAACTTGGCGCAAACAAGATCGCGCTCGGCCATCACCGTGATGACATGGTGCACACCTTGTTCCTGAACATGCTGTTTGGTGGCAAGTTAAAGGCCATGCCGCCCAAACTCGTTACCGACGACAAGGCCCACGTGGTCATCCGACCCTTGGCTTATTGCGCCGAGGCCGATATCGCCAAATTCGCCCGGGGTATGGAATTTCCCATCATTCCTTGCAACCTCTGCGGCTCGCAGGACAACCTGCAACGGCAGAAAATTCGCGAAATGATGCAGGATTGGGACAAAAAGTATCCGGGGCGCACCGAAGCAGTATTCACCGCGATGCAGAATGTCGTCCCGTCCCATCTCGCCGACAACGCCTTCTTCGACTTCCGTGGTCTGACTCTGGATACACCGGTCGAAGAAGGCGATATCGCTTTCGATGCCCCGGAAATGCCGATTTCTGGTGTCATTCCAATAAGCCAGTCTGCATAATGCAAGAATTGACAACTTCGTCATATAATCAAGCGTTGATTAATTTCTGACCCGTACGGATCAATGAGCGCCACCCCTCGCAAACTTGTCGTCATGTTCGCCGACGTTTCCGGTAGTTCGGCGCTTTTTGAACGCCTTGGCGATACAGAAGCCATGCACGCGGTCGAGCGTTGCCTGAAGCGCATGAGCCGCTCGATCGATGGCTACGAGGGGCGTACGGTGCAAATCGTCGGCGACGAACTCCTCGCCGTGTTCAACACTGCCGATGAAGCCTGCCAGGCCGCCATCGACATGCAACAGCGCATCGCCGACCTCCCTCCGGTTTCCGGACTCAAGCTCTCGATCCGTATCGGCCTGCACTGCGGTGAAGTGATCGACGAAGGCAACAAGCTGAAAGGCGATGCCGTGGAAACGGCCGCCCGTATCGCCGGGCTTGCACGGCGCAAGGAAATACTCTGCAGTTCTGTGCTCGCCTCCGAGATTCCGAGCCACGGACCGATCAGCCTGACACCGATTTCAGAACTGGGTACGGTCAACGAGCAAGGCAAGGCACTCACCCTGAATCAGGTGCAGTGGGTCGATCACGATGTCAGCGTTTATCCTCATTCCACCTTCGGCGATGCCTCGCTCGGTGGAAGAGGGCGGCTAAGTCTGAAATTCCGGGGTAAGACTTTTGTTCTGGACGACAAATCCGCGGCCCTCACCATTGGTCGTGATCTGAGCAACAACCTGGTCATCGACGATCGCAAAGCCTCTCGGCAACACGCCCGCATCGAGTCTCGGCCGGATGGCTTCCATTTGGTTGACACCAGTACGAACGGAACCTTCCTCAGTTACAATGGCCGGCCGGAAATGGCGGTTCGGCGCAAGGATATGCGACTGGAGGGCAAGGGTTACATCTGTTTCGGCGGCTCCAGTAGCGACCCCTTGATCGCCCGACTCGAATTCGAGCCCGCATGAAAAACGGCCCTCAAACGAGGGCCGCTTCTGCTTTAGCGACTCACAGAAAACTTATTTCGCCGCCGCTTGAGCATCGGCGACGCATTTCTTCACGAAGCTGTTCTTGGCCGCACCGGCCAGCTTCTTTTCCTTGGCCGTCGCCTCGCAGGCGGCCGTGCCCGGATTGGCGTCTTCCTGGCACTTCTTCATGAAACTGTTCTTCGCAGCGCCGGCCAGCTTCTTTTCGGCTGCACGAGCGGCACAATCGTCAGCGGCGTGGACGGCGGTTGCAGCAAAGGCAACAAGCAGCAGGCCAATCAGTTTTTTCATCGGACTTCCCCTTTCGACAAGGTATTGGATGTCGAGCGAATATGGGGGATTCAGCTTTCCTCGTCAAGCATCATCCGCTGCTGCCGATCCATGAAATCCTGCATGCTGTCGATACCCCGGAGTTGCAGAATGGTATTGCGGACCGCTGCTTCCAGCAGAACCGCCAAGTTCCGACCAGCAGCCACCGGTATCAGCACTTTGCGGATCGGAACGCCGAGGACATCCTGCATCTGCGCATCAAGAGGCAGACGAGGTGCATCGCCAGCGGCAAGGGTCTTCTGCAGATGTACGATCAACTTCAACTTCATCTTCCGGCGTGAAGCGGTTTCGCCGAAGATGGTCCGAATATTCAGTAATCCGAGGCCGCGTACCTCGAGAAAATCGCGCAACATGCCCGGACAACGACCTTCTATTGTCGTCGGTGCGATGCGTGCCATCTCGACAACGTCGTCAGCAACCAAGCCGTGGCCGCGCGAAATGAGCTCCAGCGCAAGTTCGGATTTACCGACTCCGGAATCGCCGGTAATCAACACCCCCATGCCCAGAACGTCCATAAACACGCCATGCAGGCTGACCGTATCGGCCAGGCGCGCAGACAGATAAATACGCAGCAGATCAATCACCGCCGAGCACGGCTTGGGGGAAACAATCAGCGGCGTTCCGGTCTGCTGGCAGACTTCCGCCACCTGCGGCGGAGGAGTCAATCCATCGGCGACGATCACCGCCGGTGGTTGCGCCGCCAGCAGATCGGTGAACATCTGCACGAAGCGACGTTCGCCAATACGGGTAGCCCATTCGTATTCGGCTTGCCCCATCACCTGCAGGCGTTCGGGGTGAATGATGTTGATGTGCCCAACCAGATCGGCCCCATAATTGTTGGAACCCTTGATCTCGACGCGACGGTCGACATCCTGGCCGATACTCCAATCGAACAACAGCTTCTCGCGGTTGTCTTCATAAAGCTGGCTCAGACTGATCTGACGCACGGCGGCCTCAGGAATGAAAGAGGGCCAAAACGGCGCTGGAATCGGTGGCGTTACTCAGTGTTTCTCGGAAATTGCGATCGGAAAAACGCTGGGCTAGTTCCGACAGGATTTGCAGGTGTTGTTCCGTGGCCTGCTCCGGGACCAAAAGAACGAAAAGCAAGCTGACCGGACGACCGTCCGGTGAATCGAAGGGCACCGGGGTCACCAGACGCATGAAGGCGCCGGCGGCATGTTTAAGTCCCTTGATCCGGCCGTGTGGAATGGCAACACCTTGGCCCAGACCAGTGGATCCGAGTTTCTCGCGGGCGAACAGGCTATCGAAGATGACTGCACGGGCAATGCCGAGACGAGTCTCAAAGAGGATGGCGGCTTGTTCGAATACCCGCTTCTTGCTACTGGCGTCCAGATCGAGAACGATCTGTTCGACCGACAAGAGATTGGTAAGGGGATTCATAAGGGGAAATGAAAAGCAAAAGGCCGCAACCGGGTCTCGGCTGCGGCCATCCGACGATTACTCGGCTTGCAGGCCAGGTTTTTCGCCGCGGTGATGATCCTGCGTCTTCTGCTTGTGCTTCTGGACCTGGCGATCCAGCTTGTCGAACATCGCGTCGATGGCGGCATAGAGGTCGTCACCGGATTCTTCGACATGCAGATCCTTACCCGGAACATGCACGGTCACTTCCGCCTTCTGCTTCAGCTTTTCGACGGACAGGACAACATTGACACCCGTTACCTTGTCGAAGTGACGAACGACGGGATCCAGCTTGTTTTCGACGTATTCGCGCAGAGCCGGCGTAACTTCGATGTGGTGACCACTGATCTGCAGGTTCATTTTTTCTCCTCTCTACAGAGTCTTACGTAAATTGACCGGCGGGATGTTGAGCGATTCACGGTATTTGGCCACCGTTCGGCGCGCAACAACAATACCCTGCTGGCCTAGTATTTCGGATAATTGGCTATCCGACAAGGGCTTCTTGCCGTCCTCAGCCGCAATCAATTGCTTGATCAACGCCCGGATGGCCGTGGCAGAACAGGCGCCACCGGTATCGGTGGAAACATGGCTGCCAAAGAAGTATTTCAGTTCGAAAATGCCGCGCGGTGTCGCCATGTACTTCTGGCTGGTCACCCGCGACACGGTCGATTCGTGCAAGCCGAGAATGTCGGCAATTTCGCGCAGGACGAGGGGCCGCATCGCCACTTCGCCATGTTCGAAGAACTGGCGCTGACGGTCGACGATGGCTTGCGTGACGCGATGAATGGTCTCGAAACGCTGCTGGACATTCTTGATCAGCCAGCGCGCTTCCTGCAATTGGGTCGACAGGTTGCCATTGCCGCGCCGCTGCTTGGCGAGGATTTCCGCATACAAGCGGTTGATGCGCAGGCGCGGATAGGCATCCGGATTGATGTAGGCCGTCCACTTGCCCTTCAGCTTCTTCACGATTACGTCGGGCGTGATGTAACGGGCTTCCAGTTGCGCATAACCCGCACCGGGGCGTGGATTGAGGCTGGTGATCAGCGCTTGCGCATCCCTCAGCTCGGCATCGTCGCAGCCGGCCAAACGCTTGATTTTGGTGAAGTCGCGAGCGGCAAGCAATTCGAGGTGCTTGTCGACAATGACCATGGCCAGATCGCGCTCTTCGCTTTCCTCTTCCGCCTTAAGTTGCAGCAGCAAGCATTCCTGCAGGTTGCGTGCACCGATGCCGGTCGGGTCGAAGTTCTGGATATGGCGCAAGGCGATTTCCAGCTCCTCCAGCTCGATCTCATATTCCGGCGGCAGGGTTTCCCACAGTTCCAGCAAGGGAGTCGACAGATAGCCGTCGTCATCGAGTGCTTCGATCAGGAAGCGGACCAAACTACGGTCACGCTCGGTAAGCTGGGTCATGCCGAGTTGCCAGCCCAGATGCTCGCGCAGGCTGACGTTGGCAGCATGAATGTCGTGGGCATCGCTGTCGTCGTCTTCGTCGCGCCCGGCACCGGTGAACGTACCGGCATCCGAAGTCCAGCGATCGTCGTCGACTTCGGACGGCGAGGAGGGAATTTCCTGCTCGCGATCCTCGCTCGGGGTGCGCTCTTCGCTTTCCCGCTCACGCTCGTTTTCGTTCGTGCGCGGCGAGTCGAACTGCTGCGCCCCGGCGAAAGACTCGCCGCCGTTGTCGTCTTCCCGCTCCAGCATGGGATTTTCGAGCAGATAGCGCTCGATTTCCTGCTGCATCTCCACCGTCGACAACTGCAGGAGCTTGATCGACTGCTGCAACTGAGGCGTCAGCGCCAGGTGCTGGGAGAGTTTGAGTTGGAGAGCGGGCTTCATTTATGCATCTGTTGGGTACGCTTTGCGGTCAGAGCCTGAAGTGCTCGCCGAGATAAACCTTGCGTACGCTTTCATTATCGACGATTTCGTCCGGCCGTCCAGATGCCAGGACGCGTCCGGCGTTGATAATGTAGGCGTGGTCGCAGATACCCAAGGTCTCGCGCACGTTGTGGTCGGTAATCAGGACGCCAATGCCGCGCTCTTTCAGGAAGCGGATGATCTTCTGGATTTCCAGCACGGCGATCGGGTCGACGCCGGCAAAAGGCTCGTCGAGCAGGATGAAGCGCGGGTTGGTGGCAAGTGCGCGGGCGATTTCGCAACGGCGACGCTCACCGCCGGATAGCGCGGCGGCGTTAACGTGCCGAACATGGCCGATATGCAGTTCATTGAGCAGGTTTTCCAGCCGGTCGTTCAGCTCCGCTTCAGGCAGCTTGAGCAGCTCCAACACCGCGCGGATGTTCTCTTCGACATTCAGCTTGCGGAAGACGGAGGCCTCCTGCGGCAGATAGGAGAGACCCTGGCGGGCACGGTTGTGCATCGGCGAATGGGTCAGGCGCTCGTCGTCGATGTAGACCTCGCCGCCGTCCGCCGCCACCAAGCCGACGATCATGTAGAAGCAGGTGGTCTTGCCGGCGCCATTCGGGCCAAGCAGGCCGACGACTTCGCCCGATTTGACCTCGAAGGAAACGTCCTCGACGACCGTCCGCGCCTTGTAGCGCTTCTTCAGATTGTGCGCCGACAGCTTGGCGACCGTGTTCATTCTTCGACTCCGCGCAGAGTCCGGCGGATGGCATCGCCGGAAAAACCGCGATATTGCAGGAAACGCATCTGTTTTGCCCGCTCTTCGGCCGAGCCGGGGGCTTGACCGAATTTCTTCAGCCAGACGGCGCGACAACGTTCGGCCTCGTCGCCCGCTTCGGGCAAGGCGGCCTCGATATCGGCCTCACCGACACCCTGCTGCTTCAATTCCTGACGCAGGCGGGCATTGCCGTAGCGCCCGGCGCGCGCCACCACACGCTGACTGGCGTAGCGGGGGTCGGAGAGCAGGCGCTCGCTTTGCAGGGTGTCGAGGACGGCGTTCAGTTCTTCTTCACTTTCGGCGTGAACCGCGAGTTTGGCCTGCAGTTGAGCCCGGCTGTAGTCACGCCGGGTCAGCATCTGCAGGGCACGCACACGCAGGTCAGGCATCGGCGGCCTTGGCTGCCTTCACCGGCTTGATGACGTTGGTGCTGGCCGCTTCGCGGATGCCGGCTTCAATTTCGGCAGCGATTTCCGGATTGGCTTTCAGGAATTCGCGGGCGTTGTCCTTGCCCTGGCCGATCTTCTCGCCCTTGTAGGCATACCAGGCGCCGGACTTGTCGACCAGCTTGTGAGCCACCCCCATTTCGACGATTTCGCCCTGACGGGAAATGCCTTCGCCGTAGAGGATGTCGAAGATGGCTTCGCGGAACGGAGGAGAAACCTTGTTCTTGACGACCTTGACCTTGGTTTCGCTACCGATGACCTCATCGCCCTTCTTGATCGAACCGATGCGGCGGATGTCGAGGCGAACGGAAGCGTAAAACTTCAGCGCGTTGCCGCCGGTGGTGGTTTCCGGCGAGCCGAACATGACGCCGATCTTCATGCGGATCTGGTTGATGAAGATGACCAGGGTGTTGGTCTTCTTGATATTGGCCGTCAGCTTGCGCAGGGCCTGGGACATCAGGCGGGCATGCAGGCCGACCATCTGGTCGCCCATCTCGCCTTCAATTTCGGCGCGTGGGGTGAGGGCAGCCACGGAGTCGACGATGATGATGTCGACCGAGCCGGAGCGGACCAGCATGTCGGCGATTTCAAGGGCCTGTTCGCCGGTATCCGGCTGCGAGATCAGCAGGTCGGAAACATTGACGCCGAGCTTCTGGGCGTATTGCGGATCGAGCGCGTGTTCGGCGTCGATGAAGGCCGCGGTGCCGCCCAGCTTCTGCATTTCGGCGACGACCTGCAGACAGAGCGTGGTCTTGCCGGAGGATTCCGGACCGTAGATTTCAACGACGCGGCCGCGCGGCAAACCGCCGACGCCGAGCGCGATGTCCAGACCGAGCGAACCGGTGGACACGACCTGGATGCCTTCGTCGATCTCGGCATCGCCCATCTTCATGATGGAGCCTTTGCCGAATTGCTTCTCGATCTGTTGCAGCGCTGCGGCGAGCGCCTTTGCCTTGTTGTCGTCCATGGAAGTACCTCGAATTTTGAGCGGATTATGGCACAGGGGCCGAAGATGGAATAGAAATTGCAGGAATCGATTTCGGCATTCGACGTCGGATAAGCTATATTTGCCCCCGACACCGCCACCAAATACTGTGTATAAATACAGTATATTGATGCACCTTGTTTCGCAAGCGATTTTTCGCGGAGTAGCGCCATGTTCAAACGCCTTGTCGCCATTTTTGCCCTTTTTGGCCTGTGCACCGCAGCAGTGGCCGAACCCGCCGCCTGGTACTGGTGGGTTAGCCTGCTCGACGGCTCGCGCGCCTGCAGCCAGACGCCGCTGGGCGAGGGCTGGGTACAGGAGCCCAAGCCGTTCAAGGATTCGCTCTGCCGCGTGCCGCTGAACAAGCAGTGATCGTCTACACCCCGCCGCCGGATACCGGCATCCCGGTCATTTTTGCCGATGACGCGCTGATCGTTGCCGACAAGCCGGCCGGCCTGCTCTCGGTGCCGGGCCGCGGGCCGGAGCGCGCGGATTGCCTGGTCAGCCGCCTGCAACGCGACTATCCCGACGCCCTGACCGTGCATCGGCTCGACATGTCCACCTCCGGCCTGCTCGTGTTGGCCCGCGGCGAGGAGATGCACCGCCGGCTGTCCAAGCTCTTTCGCGACCGCCTCGTCGACAAGCGCTACGTCGCGGTCGTTGCCGGCTTGGTCGAAGCCGACAGCGGCGAAATCGACCTGCCGCTCATCGTCGATTGGCCCAACCGGCCCCGCCAGATGGTGGATCACAGCATCGGCAAGCCGTCGCTGACCCGCTTCCGCGTGCTTGAACGCGACCCGGCCAGCAACACCACCCGCGTTGAGCTTGAACCGTGGACCGGCCGCTCGCACCAGTTGCGCGTGCATATGGCCTCGCTCGGTCACCCCATCCTGGGCGACGAACTCTATGGCGACGAAAGTAGCGCGCCGCGCCTGTTGTTGCATGCACTAACCCTGGCTTTTCCGCACCCGCTGACCGGCGAAACGGTCTACTTCCGCGCCGCCGCCGAATTCTGATCCCAGCACGCCACCAAAGCCGTATAATCCGCGCGTTTTCAATCCTTTAGCGCGTACTCACGGCCCCGCCATGCTGATCTGGTTCGTCGTTCTCTACCTGCTCGTCTCCATCGGTATCGGCCTGTTCGCGGCGACCCGCGTGCATAGCGCCAAGGACTTTGCCGTGGCCGGCCGCCACCTGCCGTTGCCAGTCGTCACCGCCACCGTGTTCGCCACCTGGTTCGGCGCCGAAGCGGTATTCGGGGTATCCGCCACCTTCGTCAAGGAAGGCCTGCGCGGCGTCGTCGCCGACCCCTTCGGTTCCTCGCTGTGCCTGATCATCGCCGGCTTCTTCTTTGCCCATAAGCTGTACAAGCTGAACATCCTGACCCTGGGCGACTATTTCCGCCTGCGCTACAACCGCACGGTCGAAGTGCTGACCACGCTGTGCATCGTCGCCAGCTACCTGGGCTGGGTGTCGGCCCAGATCAAGGCGCTCGGCCTGGTCTTCAACGTCGTCACCAACGACGGCATCAGCCAGACGGCCGGCATGATCCTCGGCGCCCTCATCGTGCTCACCTACACCACCTTCGGCGGCATGCTCTCCGTCGCCATCCTCGATTTCGTCCAGATGGGCGTCATCATGGGCGGCATGCTGTTCATCGCCTGGATCGTCTCCGGCCTGACCGGCGGCGTCGCCCCGGTGATCGAACACGCTTCCGCCGCCGGCAAACTGGAATTCTTCCCCGAGGCCGATCCGTGGAAGTGGCTGACCTTCCTCGGCGCCTGGGTCACCATGATGCTCGGTTCCATTCCGCAGCAGGACGTCTTCCAGCGCATCACCTCGGCACGGACGGCCAAGATCGCCATCTGGGGCTCGCTGCTCGGCGGCTCCATCTACTTCTGCTTCACCTTCGTGCCGATGTTCATCGCCTACTCGGCAACGCTGATCAATCCGGAGCAATTCAACGGCCTGCTGCAGAGCGACTCGCAGCTTGTATTACCGACCCTGGTCCTGCAACACACGCCGGTCTTCGCCCAGGCCATCTTCTTCGGCGCCGTGCTGTCGGCCATCATGAGCTGTTCGTCGGCGACGCTGCTGGCGCCGTCGGTCGCCTTCTCCGAGAACATCGTGCGCGGCTTCTTCCCGCATATGGGCGACCAACAGTTCCTGCGCGTCATGCGAACCTCCATCGTGGTCTTCGCCGCCGTCGTGCTGGGTTTCGCGCTGTGGTCCAACGCCAGCATCTTCAAGATGGTCGAAAACGCCTACAAGGTCACCCTGGCTGGCGCTTTCGTGCCGCTCTTCGTCGGCGCCTTCTGGAAGCGGGCGACGACGCAGGGCGCGCTGGCGGCGATTTTCGGCGGCATCCTCTCCTGGTTGCTGGTCGAAGTACTGATCGGTGAAGAGAGCCTGGTACCGCCCCAGCTGATCGGCCTCGGCGTCAGCTTCGTCGGCATGTTCCTCGGCTCGCTGCTGCCGCAGTGGGTCGGTCGCCCGACGCCGCACGAGGACATTCACGCCGCCCTGCATCATCAGGCGGCAGCCGCCACGCACCACACGAGCGAAGCGACGCATCGGCATTAATTTGCTGGCGGGGCGAACGGCAGGCTGACGCCGCCGCTCCGGCCAACTAAAATCAAGGGCATGCCGACCAGTCGCCGCCCCATCGTCCTCTCCCGCTACCTCGCGCTCGCCTGGTGCGGACTGGTCGTCTACGGCAGCCTGCACCCATTCTCCGGCTGGCGCGACACCGGTGCCTCGCCGATCGCCTTCCTGGAAGGCGGCTGGCCACGTTACTGGACGGTCTTCGACCTGGTCTCCAACGTCGTCGTCTATCTGCCGCTCGGTTTCTTCCTGGTCCTCGCCATGCATCGCCTGCCCGGCCGTTTCACGGCGCTGGTACTGGCCGTATTGCTCGGTGGCGGCCTCAGCTTCGGCATGGAAACGGTGCAAACCTGGCTGCCGTCGCGCGTGCCGTCCAACCTCGACCTTGTCTGCAACACCTTGGGCACGCTGCTCGGCGCCCTCTGGGGCCACGTTGTCGGTCCACGCATCTTTGCCCGTTTGAGCGAACTCGAACACCGGCTGATCGCCCAAGTGCCGCACGCCGAACTCGGCCTGACCCTGCTCGGCCTGTGGCTGCTCGTCCAGTTGTCACCGGAAACCCTGCTGTTCGGCACCGGCGACTTGCGCCAGCTGCTCGGCCTACCCGGCGCTGTGCCGTTCGCTGCCGAGAGCTTCGTGCTGATCGAGGCCGCCATCACGGCTTTCAATGCTGTCGCCGTCGGCCTCATCGTCCGTCTGTTGTGCGCCCAACTGGCTGCCGCCTATCTGGTTGTACCGATCTTCTTCCTGGCGGCGTTGGCAGTCAGCGCCATCGCCGCCGCCATTCTGGTCAATCCGGCCGAAGCCTTCGCCTGGCTGACGCCCGGCGCCCGGCTTGGCCTGATCGTCGGCGGCGTCGCCCTGTTACCGGCCATGGCCTTGCCTGCGCTGGCCCGTACGATGATCGCCTGCCTGGCACTGGTCATGGGTCTGGTCCTGGTCAATCTGGCGCCACACAATCCCTATTCGCTGGCCGCCCTGGCTGTCTGGCGCCAGGGCCACTTCCTGAATTTCAACGGTTTGACCCGCCTGGTATCCACTTTATGGCCCTTCCTGACCCTGCCGTTCCTTCTGCTGACGCTGAGAAGAACCTAGCCTGGCATGCCGACTCGGCCGACAGCGTCGCCCGCCGGCTCGATGTCGATAGCGCGCATGGCCTGAGCGAAGAGGAAGCCGCCCGCCGCCTGGCCCAGCATGGCCCGAACACGCTGGCCGAGCGCCCAGGCAAGCCGGCCTGGCGCCGCTTCCTCGACCAGTTGCTGGCGCCGCTCGTCCTTGTCCTGATCGCCTCCGGCATCATCACCGCCTTGCTCGGCGAGTGGGTCGATTCGGCGGTCATCCTCGGTGTCGTGCTGGTTAACGCGACCATCGGCTACTGGCAGGAAGCCAAGGCGGAAGGGGCGCTCGCAGCGCTCGCGCGTAGCGTCGCCACGCCGGTCACTGTGCGCCGTAACGGGCATCGCCGTACGCTGGATGCTGCCGGCCTGGTTCCCGGCGATGTCGTCCTGCTCGCCCCCGGTGATCGGGTGCCCGCTGACCTGCGCCTGATCCATCAGAAGGAATTGCATACCGACGATTCGATGCTGACCGGCGAATCGCAGGCCATCGCCAAGCAGACCGCCGCCCTGGCCGAAGACACGCTGCTCGCCGACCGCAACAATCTCGCCTACGCTGGCACGACCGTGCTGACCGGGCAGGGCAGCGGCCTGGTCATCGCCACCGGCGACGCCACCGAAACCGGTCGTATCGCCGGCCTGATCGCCGCCGCCCCCGACCTGGCAACACCGCTTACCCGCAAGATGGCGCGCTTCTCCAACTGGCTGTTATGGGCCATCGCCGGCCTGGCCGCGCTGACCTTCGCCGTTGGCCTGCTACGCGGCGAACGCGCCATCGACATGTTCATGGCCGCCGTGGCGCTTGCCGTCGGCGCGATTCCCGAAGGTCTGCCGGCTGCCGTCACCGTCACGCTGGCCATCGGCGTCGCCCGCATGGCCAAACGGCGCGCCATCATCCGCCACCTGCCGGCGGTCGAAACGCTGGGCAGCACGACGGTGATCTGCTCCGACAAGACCGGCACGCTGACCGAAAATGCCATGACCGCACAGGCCCTGTGGTGCGGCGGTCACGACTACGCCATCGCCGGCCTCGGCTACCGACCGGAAGGGGAAATCACATTGGCCGGCGTGCCGGCCGAGATCACCGGGGCGCTACGCGAGAGCCTGATCGCCGGTGCGCTGTGCAACGACGCCGGACTGAACCGCGACGGCCAGCGCTGGGTCATCACCGGCGACCCGACCGAAGCTGCGCTGCTGGTGGCCGCGCGCAAGGGCGGGCTGGACGAGCACACGCTGCGCGCCCTCTACCCGCGCACCGACGACCTGCCGTTCGACGCCAACCGCCAGTTCATGGCGACCAGCCATGCCAACGAAGAACACCACGTCGTCTACGTCAAAGGGGCCATCGAGCGCCTGCTGCCGCACTGCATCGATCAACTGGCCGGCGACGGCCGCTTCCTGCCGATCGACCGCGCTGCCGTCGAAGCCACCGCCCAGGCCTATGCCGAACGAGGGCTGCGCGTCCTGCTGCTGGCCCGACGCATTTTTGCCCAAAACACGCCGTGCACCGCAGCAGTCGTCGATCAACTCACGCTAATCGGCCTGATCGGCCTGATCGACCCGCCGCGCAAGGCAGCGACGGCCGCCATCCGCAACTGTCACGCCGCCGGCATCGAGGTCAAGATGATCACCGGCGACCATGCCGTCACCGCGCTGGCCATCGCCCGCCAGATCGGCCTGACGGCGGAACGTGCGCTGACCGGCCGCGAACTCGCGGCGCTCGACGACAAAAAACTGGCCCAGGTGGTGCGCGAGGTCGATGTCTTCGCCCGCGTCGAACCGGAACAGAAACTGCGTCTGGTACGCGCCCTGCAAGCCAACGGCGAGGTCGCCGCCATGACCGGTGATGGGGTCAACGACGCGCCGGCGCTCAAGCAGGCCGACATCGGCATCGCCATGGGCCTGGCCGGCACCGAAGTCGCCAAGGAAGCCGCCGACATGGTGCTCACCGACGACAACTTCGCCAGCATCGAGGCGGCGGTGGAGGAGGGGCGGGGCGTCTGGGACAACCTAGTCAAGTTCATCACCTGGACGCTACCGACCAATTTCGGCGAAGGCCTGGTCATCGTCGCTGCCATCCTGTTCGGCGCCACGCTGCCGATCACGCCGCTGCAAATCCTGTGGATCAACATGACCACCGCCGTGCTGCTCGGCCTGCCGCTCGCCTTCGAGCCGATCGAGCGCGGCGTCATGCGCCGCCCGCCGCGCCGGCTCGACACGCCGGTGCTCGACGCCGGCCTGATCCGGCGCATCGTGTTGGTGTCCGTGCTGCTGCTCGCCGGCGCCTTCGGCCTGTTCATCGTCGAGCTGCGCCAGGGTCACACACTGGCCGAAGCCCGCACGGTCGCCGTCAACGTCTTCGTCATGGTCGAAGCCTTCTACCTGTTCAACTGCCGCTCGCTGACCCGCAGCTTCTGGAGCCTCGGCCTGTTCACCAACCCGTGGATCTGGGCCGGCATAGTCAGCATGGCCATGCTGCAACTGGCGCTGACGTATCTGCCGGTGATGAATATGCTGTTCCAGACGGCGCCGATTGGGTGGGAAGAGTGGAGTGAAATTTCTCTCGTAGCATTACTTTGCTCGGTCATTGTTGGATTTGAGAAGCGCCTTGGGAAATCTCAATGACAGAACCGCTTACAAGAATCATCAACGCCTTGGAGGAAAGCGACAAGCTTCACCGTGAGGCCCGCGCAAGAAGAATCTTGTGGGTATCTGAACATAAAGCATCCTTTCCGGTTATTTCAGGGCGCCCGGAAACCCTGAAACTACTGTCGGAAGCAGAAGACACTCTTATAGACGGACATTTCGTCGCCACCTTGCTTCTGGCCATGGCTTTCATCGAACACACAATCATCGATGAGCTTCAGTTACTCGACCCTGTAAAAGGCAGCCCGAGATTTGGCGAAGCCCTGAAACTCGCCGATAAACAAAAAGTCTTCCCTCCGGATTGGATTAAGAGAGCAAATACTCTGAGTGTTCGTCGAAATTCCTATGTCCATCTAAAGGAAACTGAAAATCAGCACACACTAGGCAATAGGGTTATGAATGAAAGCCTGCACCCCAATGCCCTAATGGAAGCAGATGCCAAAGACGCTTTTGATCTGATGTACAACTTTTTCGTCGCGACACTCCGCGAAGTGAATCTCGATCAACACATCACGCCGCGTTCCACGTGAAACGCCACCGCCTATAATTCGGGTCTGCACAGGAGAACACGCATGAGCTATTTCCAGAAACACGTCTTCATCTGCACCAACCAGCGCGAGGCTGGCGAGCAGTGTTGCAACAACGTCGGCGGTTCCGACGCCTTCGCCTACGCCAAGGACCGCATCGGTGCCTTGAAGAAGAACGGCCCGGGCGCCGTGCGCATCAACAAGGCGGGCTGCCTCGGCCGTTGCGACAACGGGCCGGTGATGGTGGTCTACCCGGAAGAGACCTGGTATTCCTTCATCGACAATGAAGATGTCGAAGAAATCATCCAGACCGACCTGATCGGCGGCAAGGTCGTCGAACGTTTGAAAATCTGATTTATGCGCATCGTCGAAGAGAAGATTTTCGTCGATGGCCCGGTCGGCAAGATCGAGGTCATCATGGAGCGGCCGGATGCGCCCAAGGGCATCGCGCTGATCGCCCACCCGCATCCTCTGGGCGGCGGGGCCAACACCAACAAGGTGGCCTATACGCTGGCCAAGACCTTCACCAACCTCGGCTACGCGGCTTTTCGCCCGAACTTCCGCGGCGTTGGCGGCACCGAAGGGCTGCATGACGAAGGACGCGGCGAAACCGACGACCTGCTGGCCGTGATCGAAGACGCCAAGTGCCGCTGCGGCAACATTCCGGTGGCGCTGGCCGGCTTCTCGTTCGGGGCTTATTGCCAGACCCGCGTCGCCAAGCGACTGGTCGAAGCCGGCCACCCGGCGCAGCGCCTGGTGCTGGTCGGCACCGCCGCCGGCTTTGTCGAGGGCACCCGCCAGTACGACACCGAGGCCGTGCCGCACGACACCATCGTCATCCACGGCTCGAAGGACGAGACCGTGCCGCTCGACAACGTCTTCGACTGGGCCTTGCCGCTCGACCTGCCGGTCGTCGTCGTGCCCGGCGCGGACCACTTCTTCCACCGCCGGTTGCACGTCATCCGCGACATCATCACCCGCGCGTGGCGACACTAAACGTCGACTCATTACGCAAGGTCTACGGCGGCCAGGAAGTGGTCGCCGGGTTGTCGTTCGCCGTCGAAGCCGGCACCTGTTTCGGCCTGCTCGGGCCAAACGGCGCGGGCAAGACGACGACCTTGCGCCTGTGCCTCGGGCTGACCGGGCCGGATGGTGGCAGCATCACGCTGAACGGCTGCGCCATCCCGGCCGACGCCCAGCAGGCGAGGGCGCGCGTCGGCGTCGTGCCGCAATTCGACAATCTCGACCCCGACTTCACCTGCGCCGAGAACCTGCTCGTTTTCGGCCGCTATTTCGGGATGCCGGACGCCGAAATTCGCGCCCGCATCCCGCAGTTGCTTGAATTCGCCAGCCTGAGCAGCAAGGCCGACGCCAAGATATCCACCTTGTCGGGCGGCATGAAGCGCCGGCTGACGCTGGCCCGTGCCCTGATCAACGATCCGGACATCGTCTTCCTCGACGAGCCGACCACCGGCCTCGACCCGCAGGCCCGCCACCTGATCTGGGAACGCTTGAAGCAGCTCAAGTCGGCCGGCAAGACGCTGATCCTGACCACGCATTTCATGGACGAAGCGGAGCGCCTGTGCGACCGCCTGATCGTCATCGACCACGGCCGCAAGATCGCCGAGGGCAGCCCGCGCGGCCTGATCGCCGAGTTGATCGAACCGCATGTGGTCGAGGTGTACGACGAAGGCGGCGGCGATCTGGCGACCTTCATCGAGGCTCACCGCAACCAGGCCGACCGCGTCGAAACCAGCGGCGAAACGGCCTTCTTCTATTGCCGCGAACCGCGCGCGCTACTGGCCAGCCTGGTGGACACCCACGGCCTGCGCTACGTACACCGCGCTTCTAACCTCGAAGACGTCTTCATCAAGCTGACCGGGCGCGAATTACGCGATTGATTCGCGTCGCCCCCAGTCAGCTTAGCTTGGTGGCGAACATAGCCTCCGGCCGGTGGGCGGACTCAGCCCGTGGTTTTTGCCTCTAGAAGGCAGTGCACCGCAGCAGCGAAGTCGTCGAAGATCGCATCTGGCTTGATTTCGGGATGTTGTTCGTCACCCGGCCGGTATTTGCCGGTACGCACCAGCCAGCCCTGGATGCCCGCCGCCTGGGCGCCGCCGATGTCGGCGCTCAGGTCGTCGCCGATCAGCACCGTTTCGCTCGCCGCCACGCCCAGTTCGGCCAAGGCAGCCTGGAAGAAAGCGCGCGCCGGCTTGCCGGTGATTTCGGCACGCACGCCGGCCGAGTACTCCAAGCCGGTGACGAAGGCCCCCATGTCGAGCGACAACCCGTCCGGGTCCTGGAAATAGCGGTTGCGCGCCATGGCCAGCAGCGGCACGCCCTGCATGAGCAGGCGAAAGGCGCGGTTGAGCGCCTCGTAGGTGGTGAAATGGCCCATGTCGCCAAGCACGACGACATCAGGATTGGGGTCGCTGTGACCCATTTCGGTCGCGATATCGGGATGGACCAGCCACAGCGGCCGCAAGCCACGCTGGTGCACCAAGGTGCGGGCGGCGAGGGCGGCAGTCTGGATTTCTGCTGGCTGCAACTTGAAACCCATCCGACCCAGCTTGGCGAACAATACGGTGGATGGCGTGCGCGTCGTATTGGTCAGGAAACGTAACGGCAAGCCGGAAGCACGTAACCGCTCCAATGCCTGTACGGCGCCGGGCAGGGCATCGTCGCCGGTGTGCAGGACGCCGGCCAGATCGATCAGCACGGCTTTGACTGAAACACTCATGTTCGCGCCCTCCATGTTTCGTATGAACTACCGACCACAATGTGCGGACAAAGTTTACATCGTTGCCGCCGATCCACACTTCCGGGTTCGCAGGCGGGATTTACCTTTTCTCAAACTTTCACTATTGCTTAAGACATACAATTTGCGGCCACTGCCATCTCTTAAACACCGATGACCACTTCGCCCGACGCTAACGATCAGAGCCCTATCCCGGTTTCCGGATCGGAACAGATCGAATCACGGATGAAGATCGCGATTCGCGACATCGGCATTCCACCGCGGCCGACCATCCTGGCCCAGATCGAACAGGAAATCACCAAGGACGAGCCGGATTTCATCCGCCTGGCCAAGCTGCTCAGCCAGGATGTCGGGCTGGCGGCCGGGATGATCAAGATCGCCAACTCGCCCTTTTTCTCCTTCGGCAAGAAGGTGCCGACCGTGCACGAGGCGATGCTGGTGCTCGGCCTCAAGCTGGTCGTGCGTACCGTGGCCGGACTGGCGCTGCAGCAGGTGTTCAAACACGTGCCGAACATGGAGCGCTTCTGGGACACCTCGGCCAAGACCGCCGAAACGGCCGGCAACCTCGCCAAGCAACTCGGCCGCGCCACCGGCATCCGGCCGGAGGATGCCCATACCTTCGCGCTGTTCCGCGATTGCGGCATCCCGATGCTGATGATTCCGTTCCCTGAATACCGCGACGTACTGATCCTGGCTAACCAGGAGAAGGAGATTTCCTTCACCGAGGTCGAGGACCGCGCCATCGGCATCAACCATGCCGTAGTCGGTGCTCAACTGGCCGAGGACTGGCTGCTGCCGGCGGAAATCTGCATTTCGATCCGCCATCACCATGACCGTCAGGCCCTCGACGGCAGCATCGAGTTGCCGGAGCGGGCACGCAAGCTGATCGCCGTCGCCCAGTTGGCCGAACATCTGCTGTTCGAGAAAACCGGCAGCGGCCAGACCAGCGAGTGGAACAAGCTGGGCGCCAGCGTGCTGGCCTGCCTGGAAATCGACGAAGCGGCGCTGCCCGAACTACTCGCCACCTGCGTTCCGGCCGGCGAGGGCTGAGTTGCCGCGTCCGCCGCAGCGCTAGGCGTAAAATGGCGGCTTCGTCCATCGCCGCGCCAACCATGTCGTCTGCCACCGCCGCCCTCCCGCCCAAACTGTTCGGCTTTCTGCCCGTCTGGCGGCGCAATTTCCTCGTCTGGAAGAAGCTGGCGCTGCCGTCCATCCTCGGCAACCTGGCCGACCCGCTGATCTACATGCTCGGCTTGGGCTACGGCCTGGGCGCGATGTTGCCCAGTATTGACGGCCGCCCCTACGTCGCCTTCCTGGCTGCCGGGACGGTCTGTGCCTCGACCATGAACGCGGCCACCTTCGAGGCGCTGTACTCGGCCTTCTCGCGCATGCATGTGCAAAAGACCTGGGACGCCATCCTGAACACACCGCTCGGCCTGGCCGACGTGGTCGCCGGCGAACTGTTCTGGGCGGCGACCAAATCGCTGTTCTCCGGCGCCGCCATTCTCGTCGTCATCGCGGCCATGGGCCTGACGCACGGCCCGCTGGCGCTGTGGGCGCTGCCGGCCATCGTGCTGACCGGCCTGGCCTTCGCCGCCCTCGGCCTGATCTGGAATGCGCTGGCGCCGAGCTACGATTTCTTCATGTATTACTTCACGCTGTTCATCACGCCGATGACGCTGATTTCCGGCGTCTTCTTCCCGACCGAGCAGCTGCCCGGCTGGCTGGCGACAATCGGGCAATGGCTGCCGCTGGCCCAGGGCGTGGCGCTGGTCCGCCCGCTGCTCGCTGGCGAGGTGCCGGCCGACGCCCTGATCCACATCATGGCGCTGCTCGCCACCGCCGCCGTAGCCTTCGCCATCGCCCTGCGCCTGACCCGGCGTCGGCTCCTAAAGTAGAATCCGCTAATGGAAACCCTGCTCGTCATCACCAACTGCCCGGACGAAGATGTCGCCAACGCCATCGCACTGGCCGTCGTCGAGGCCCAACTCGCCGCCTGCGTGAATATCCTGCCGCGCGTGCAGTCGGTCTATCGCTGGCAAGGGGCCGTCGAATCGGCCTCGGAAATTCCGCTTTTGATCAAGTGCACCGCAGCAGCCTACCCGGCACTGCAAGCGCTGATCGCCGAACGCCACCCCTACGACATCCCCGAGATCATCGCCTTGCCCATCGCCCACGGCCTGCCGGCCTACCTGAACTGGGTGGCCGCCGAAACGCTCCAATGACCATGCGCCTCCTTTTCCTGCTTTTCTCCCTGCTCGTTTCGCTCGCCCATGCCGAGGAATTCCTCGACCCGGCGGTCGCCTTCAAGCCCTCGGTGCGCGCCCTCGACGGCCAGACGCTGGAGGTCAGCTACGAAATCGCCAAGGGCTATTACCTCTACCGCGACAAGTTCCGCTTCACCGTCGATGGCGACAGCGCCACGCTCGGCACACCGACCTTTCCAAAGGGCAAGGAGAAGGACGACGAGAATTTCGGCAAGGTCGAGGTCTATTACAAACAGGCCGCCATCCGCGTACCGGTCGAGCGCAACGCTTCCGGCGTGTTGCCGCTGCAACTGAAGGTCACGTCCCAAGGCTGCGCCGACGCCGGCGTCTGCTACCCGCCGCAAACCCAGCCGCTCAGCGTCAGCTTGCCCGATCCGGCGACTACGCCTTCAGTCAGTGCCGCTGCTGCGGTGGACGGCGACGAAAGCGGAAAAATCGCCAGCACGCTGAAGCACGCCGGCTTCTGGGCCAACCTGGCCTTCTTTTTCGTCGCTGGTCTTGGCCTCTCACTGACGCCCTGCGTCTTCCCGATGATTCCCATCCTGTCCGGCATCATTGCCGGGCAGGGGCACAAGAACTCGCACGCCCGCGGCTTCGCCTTGTCGATGGCCTACGTGCTCGGCATGGCGCTGACCTACGCTGCCGCCGGCGTCGCCGCCGGACTGACCGGCACGCTGATTTCCAGCGCCCTGCAGAATCCGTGGGTGCTCGGCAGCTTTGCGCTGGTCTTCGTCGTGCTCTCGTTCTCGATGTTCGGCTTCTACGAACTGCAACTGCCGACCGCGCTGCAGAGCAAGTTGTCGGAGGAATCCGGCCACCTGCAGGGCGGGCGCGGCATCGGTGTTTTTCTGATGGGCGCCTTGTCGGCGCTGATCGTCGGCCCCTGCGTCGCCGCGCCGCTGGCCGGTGCGCTGCTCTATATCGGCCAGACCGGCGACGCCGTACTCGGCGGCACGGCGCTCTTCGTCATGGCGCTCGGCATGGGTGCGCCGCTGATCGTCGTCGGCACCGCCGGCGGCTCGCTGTTGCCGAAAACCGGGCCGTGGATGGAAGGCGTCAAGAAAACCTTCGGCGTGCTATTGCTGGCCACCGCCGTCTGGCTGGTCTCGCCCGTGCTGCCGCCGGTCGTACCGATGCTGGCCTGGGCGGCGCTACTCATCGTGCCGGCCATCTACCTACACGCCCTCGACCCGCTGCCGCCGCATGCCAAAGGTTGGGCGCGCTTCTGGAAAGGCGTCGGGATCATCATGTTGCTCGCCGGCGCAGCCCTGCTGATCGGTGCCCTGGCCGGTAGCCGCGACCCGCTGCAACCGCTGGCCGGGCTGCGCGGTACGGCCGTTGCCGCTGAATCGACCAAGCTGCCGTTCGAAACGGTCCGTTCAGTCGCGGAGCTCGATGCCCGCGTGCAAGCCGCCGGCAAGCCGGTGATGCTCGATTTCTACGCGGATTGGTGCGTGTCGTGCAAGGAAATGGAGAAATTCACCTTCGCCGACGCCGCCGTGCGCGACAAACTGGCCAGTTTCACCCTGCTCAAGGCCGACGTCACGGCCAACAACGACGACGACAAGGCCTTGCTCGCCCGCTTCGGCCTGTTCGGCCCGCCGGGCATCATCTTTTTCGATGCGCAGGGCAGGGAAGTGAAGGGCGTACGCGTCGTTGGCTTTCAGGACGCAAGCCACTTCCTCAGCACACTCGGCAAGATCGCCGGCTAAATCCCTTTTGCGCCGGCCGCCGCCTCGACCTGGCGCAGCGACAAACCGGCAAAGACCAGTCCGACCACGACACCGGCCAGCACGTCGAGTACGACATGCTGGCGCGTCGCCACCGTCGACCACAGGATAGCCAGGCAGTGCAGGATGCTGAAGACGCGCAAGGCCGACGGCGCACCGACCTGACGGAAGACGCGCGCCAGCCAGACGGCGGAAAACACCGCCGAGGCAACATGCAATGACGGACAAGCATTACCTGCCGCGTCGATGCCCTTGATCACTGCCATTTCCGGATACTGCGTCCAGTCGATCAATGCCGCTGGCACCGCCGTCGGGAAGAACCAGAAGATGCCCAGGCAGAACAGGCACATGCTGGCGATCCACACACCGAACAGCGCCAGTGGACGAAAGCCGTTGAGCAGGGCCGGCGGCAGCGAAACATAGACCCACAGCGAGACATAGACGGGATAAGCCAGCGGCGTGAAGGCGATCCAGTCGTCGAGCGCGGTCAAGGGCATGACGTAGGGCGTCGCCAGCGGATTGCGCAAGACCGCGAAATAGCCCCAGAAGAACAGCGCCATGAAGACCATGGTGCCGACCGCCTTTAATGGCGACAGCGTGCCGATACGGGCGGCAAGCTGGCGGTACCAAGGCAGGGCGATGGACAATTCCATGGGTATGATGACAGAAGGAACAAGGCGGACATGGTACCAAACGCGCAAGCCGAATTGCGAACCCTGCCAGCAATATGAAAATCTTTGGTAAACAGGGGCTTTCGGATAAAATCTCGCCTCTATGGATTCCATTGGCCTGATTCGCGAATTTCTCAAGGACCGCCTCGGCGTCGACCCGGAAAAAGTCGTTCCGGAGGCCCCGCTGGCCGATCTCGGCGTCGACTCGCTGATGTTGCTCGAACTGATGTTCGAGTTCGAAGACCGCTTCGGTATCAAGCTTTCCAACGATCTGGAAACGCCGAAATCCGTCGGCCAGATGGCTGCGCTGATGGACGGACTCATTCAAGCCCAGAAGGGCTGAGCCATGAGTCAGCGTCGGGTAGCGATCACCGGCCTCGGGCTGGTTTCTCCTTACGGCGGCGACCTCGCCGACTTTTTCACGCGTCTGACGGCTGGCGAATCGGCCATCGGCTACCTGCTGACCGACGACCAGCCGCGCCCGCTGTCGATGCCCTTCGTCAGCTGCCCGGGCTTCGATCCCGACACCGCTCTCGGCAAACCGCTCGCCTCGATGATGGACCGCTTCGCCCAACTGGGCATGGCCGCCGCCTTCGCCGCCTGGGACGACTGCGGGCTGCCGCGCAAGGCCGATGGCGAATCGCGCGATAGCTGGGGCTGCGCCTGGGGCACCGCGCTCGGTGGCACGCTGGCCTACGAGAAGGGTTACCGCGAACTGTGGCAGAAGGGCAAGGAGCGCGTTTCACCGCTCGCCGTCGTGCTCGGCATGAACAACGCGGCCAATGCCCACATTTCCATCCAGCTCGGCCTCGGCGGCGTCAGCATGAGCCATACCGTGGCCTGCGCCTCGTCTGCCGTCGCCATCGGCGAAGCTTTCCGCCGCGTGCGTTCCGGTGAGGCGACCGTGATGCTCACCGGCGGCTCCGACGTACCGCAGGCCTACGGCGTCGCGCGTGCCTGGGAAGCCTTGCGCGTCATGGCCCCCGGCGATGCCGACAGCTCGCCGTTCGCCTGCCGTCCCTTCGCCGCCGACCGGCGCGGCCTGGTGCTGGGTGAGGGTGGGGCAGCGCTGGTGCTGGAAGACTGGGACCACGCCGTCGCCCGCGGCGCCCGTATCCACGGCGAGATCGTCGGCTACGGCACCAGTTGCGACCACAGTCACCTGGTCAAGCCGGAAGCGGCCGGCCAGGTGCGTGCCCTGAACGCCACATTGGCCGACGCCGGCCTGAGCGCGGATGACATCGACTACGTCAACGCCCACGGCACCGCCACGGCCGAAGGCGATCCGGTCGAGGTCGCTGCCCTCAAGCAGGTTTTTGGCGAACGTGCGGAGCGCCTGCCGGTTTCCGCCACCAAATCCATGCACGGTCATCTGCTCGGTGCCGCCGGCGCCATCGAAGCCATCGCCACCGTGCTCGCCCTGCGCGAGCAGGCCATTCCGCCGACCGCCCATCTGGATGGCAGGCTCGATGCCGCCTGCACCGGCGTCGATCATGTCCTGAGCGGACGCCGCGGCCAGAAGCTGCGCGCCGCGCTCTCCAACTCTTTCGCCTTCGGCGGCAGCAACGCGGTGCTCGCGTTCCGTGCCGTCGCCTCCTAAGCATTACGGAAACGCCACCATGTCCGCAGCCCTCTCCCCGGAAGCCATCGAAACCCTGTTGCCGGAAGTTGCCGAACTGATCGTCTCGGCGCTCAACCTCGAAATGGCCCCCGGCGAGATCGAACCGGATGCGCCGCTGTTCGGCGATGGCCTCGGCCTGGACTCGATCGACGTGCTGGAAATCGCCCTGGTCATCTCCAAGCGCTACGGTTTCCAGCTCAAGTCCGACAACGAGGACAACGTGCGCATCTTCGCCTCGCTGCGCGCGCTGACCGCGCACATCGCCAGCCAGCGGACGAAATGACACTCAGCGCCAGCGCAGCACAGGCTTTGCGCAGCCTGGCGCTGGTCGCCCTGCTCATCGCCTGGGCCGCCGCCGCGCATTTCGGTAGCGCTGGCGCCGGCAGCCCGGACATCAACGCGGCGATCGGCGTCAGTCCCATCGTCTTCATCCTCGGTTTGCTCGTCTGGCGTCTGCTGAACCCGTTCACCCGCCTGCTCGGCGCACTGGCCGTCGGCGCACTACTCGCCTGGCTGTGGCCGGCGCTGCGCCAGAACGTCGCCTTGCTTTACCTGATCCAGCACATCGGTTCCAACTTGGCGCTCGGCGTTTTTTTCGGCCGCACGCTGCTCGGCGACGGCGAACCGCTGATCACCCGCATCGCCCGGGTAGCCATGCAGCGTCCGCTGTCCGAGCGCAAGCAGCGCTACACCCGGCAGGTCACCGCCGCGTGGACCGCCTTTTTCTTCGCTGTCGCCAGCACCTCGCTGTTGTTGTACCTGCTGGCCCCGCTGGCGGTCTGGTCGGTCTTCGCCAACCTGCTGACGCTGCCGCTGCTCGCCGCCATGTTCATCGGCGAACACCTCTGGCGCATGCGCGTGCTGCCGCCGGAAGAGCGCCCGAGCATCGCCCAGGCCATCCGCGCCTACCGCCACGCCACCCAACAGAATTCATCGGCCAAAGCCCCATGAGCCATTCGCCCCTGCTGTCCGCCACCGACCTCGATGCCGTCTTCGCCTGGCTGCCGGGCGGCCCGCGCCGGGTGCGCGACTTCCTGGCTGAAGCGGAGGCGCTGGCCGCCCAATTGCCGCCGAGCCGCCACCTGCTCAATGTCTGCCAGGACCGCTACCGCTTCGCCGTCGGTTTCGCCGCCGGCCTGACCAGCGGCCGCGTCAGCCTGCAACCCGCTTCGCAGTCGGCCGAGACACTGCACCGTCTGCAAGCCGAATTCCCCGACATCGTCTGCCTGCACGACGGCCATTTCGACAGCCACGGCCTGCCCAGCATCGTCTTTCCCGACACTGCTGCGGTGCACAGCGAAAAAGTCGAAAAAATCCCGCAGATCGCCGACGACACCCTCGCCGCCATTCTGTTCACCTCCGGCTCGACCGGCCTGCCGCAGCCACATCGCAAGACCTGGGGCAAGCTGGTGCGCAGCGGACGTGCCGAGGCACAGCGTTTCGGCCTGGACCACCGGCCGCATCACATCGTCGGCACCGTCCCGGTACAACACAGCTACGGTTTCGAATCGACCTTCCTGCTGCCGCTGCACGGCAACTGCCCTTTCTGGTCGGGCAAGCCCTTCTACCCGCAGGACATCGTTGCCGCCTTGGCCGCAGCCCCCGAGCCACGCCTGCTGGTAACCACGCCTTTCCACCTGTCGGCCCTGCTGGCCTCGGGGCTGGAACTGCCGCCGGTCGACATGCTGCTCTCCGCCACCGCGCCGTTGTCCAATGCGCTGGCCGCCCAGGCCGAGGAACGCACCGGCGCCCCGATGATGGAAATCTACGGATCGACCGAAACTGGCCAGCTGGCCAGCCGGCGCACCACCGACGGGGCGATCTGGACCCTGCTGCCCGGACCGCATCTGGAGCAGGAAGACGATACGACCTACGCACAGGACGGCCACGTCGAAGGGCGGGTGCCGCTCTCCGACCTGATCGAGATTCTCGATGACCGCCGTTTCGTGTTGCACGGCCGCCATGCCGACCTGATCAATATCGCCGGCAAGCGCACCTCGCTGGCCTATCTGAACCACCAACTGGGCGAAATTCCCGGCGTGGTCGACGGTGCCTTCTTCCTGCCCGACGACGAAACCCCGGATGGCATTACCCGCCTGACCGCCTTCGTCGTCGCCCCCGCGCTCGACAGCCGCTCGCTGATGGCAGCGCTACGCGAGCGGGTGGATGCCATCTTCCTGCCGCGCCCCCTGGTTTTCGTCGATCAGCTGCCGCGCAACACGACCGGCAAGCTGCCGCGCAACAACCTGCAGGCGCTCTACGCCGAGAAGGTGAAACATGGCTGAGACCGTCTATGCCTGGACCGTACCGGTCGATCACCCGACTTTTGCCGGGCATTTCCCCGGCAATCCCATCCTGCCCGGCGTCGTCCTGCTCGACCGCGCCATCCTGTGCGCCGAACAACTGCTCGGCCAGCCGGTCGCGCACTGGCAAGTCGGCAATGCCAAGTTCCTCAGCCCGGTCGGCCCCGGTGAAACGCTGCACTTCACCCTGGAGCAGAAGGCCAGCGGCACCATCGCCTTCACCGCCCGTGCCGGCGACGGCCGCAGCGTCGCTTCCGGCAGCCTGACGCCGCCCGCGCCATGAACCGGACCAAGACCGCCGACGCCGACTGGGCGAAGCGTCAGGAAAAGAGCAATCTCGCCATCCTGCGCTTGATGGTGTGGATCTCGCTGACCTTCGGCCGCGCCATCGGCCGCCTCGTGCTTTACGGCATCGCTGCTTACTACGTGCTGTTTGCCGCCCAGGCGCGACGCGCCAGCCGCGATTACCTGCACCTGGCGCTCGACCGCTGGGCCGAATGGTCGGACGGCTTCCGCCACGTCTTTTCCTTCGCCAGCACCATCCACGACCGCATTTACCTGCTGAACGACCGCTTCGACCTGTTCGACATCGAGGTGGTCGGCGCCGAGGAGTTGCACGCGGCTGTCGACGAAAAACCCGGTGCCCTGCTGTTCGGTGCCCATCTCGGCAGCTTCGAAGTCTTGCGCGCCCTCGGCCGCCAGCGCGCCGGACTGAAGGTGGCAATGGTCATGTACGAGGAAAACGCCCGCAAGATCAACGCCACGCTGCAAGCCATCAATCCGGCGGCAGCGCAGGACATCATCCCGCTCGGCCGCATGGAATCCATGCTCAACGTCCGCGACAAGCTGGAGGAGGGCTATCTCGTCGGCCTGCTCGCCGACCGCAGCCTGGGCGACGATGCTGCGGTGCACTGCGAATTTTTGGGAAAAATGGCCCCCTTCCCGGTCGGCCCCTGGCGCATGGCCGCCATGCTGCGCCGCCCGGTCTATTTCATGACCGGCCTCTACCTGGGCGGCAACCGCTACCGCATCCACTTCGAGCAACTCGCCGATTTCACCGACACCCCGCGCGAAGAGCGCGATGCCGCCGTGCATCAGGCCATCCAGCGCTACGCCGACCGCCTGACGCACTATTGCCGCGTCGCCCCCTACAACTGGTTCAACTTCTTCGATTTCTGGCAACAAAAATGAAGCGTTTTCTCCTCACTGGCCTCCTGCTCACCGCCTTTGCCGCCTCGGCCAGCGCCGCTTTCGACGTCGGCCAGTTGATGAGCGACCTGGCCAAACACAAGGGCGGTCGCGCCAAATTCACCGAAAAGCGCTTTCTCGCCGTGCTCGACAAACCGGTCATCGCCACCGGCGAAATGACCTACACGCCGCCCGACCGCCTGGAAAAACGCACGCAGACCCCCAAGGTCGAGACGCTGACGCTGGACAAGGACCTGCTGACTATCGAGCGCGAGAAGCAGAAACTGTCGATCAACCTGGCCAACCAGCCGGAAGCGCTCGCCTTCGTCGACAGCATCCGCGGCACGCTGGCCGGCAATCGCGCCGCACTGGAAAAGAACTACGCCCTGCATTTGGCTGGCTCCAGCGATAAGTGGGTACTCACCCTGCTACCGAGCGACCAGAAGATCGCGGCGCTCGTCCAGCGCATCACCGTCAGCGGTACCAAGAACCAGGTGCGCAGCATCGAATACCTGCAGGCCGACGGCGACCGCTCGCTGCTGACCATCGAACCCATCGACGGTAAATGAAACTGACTGCCTTCCGCGCCCTGGCGATCTGGCTGCTGGCCATGCTGGCCGGCGCGGCCATCGTCTGGCACAGCCGCTTCACTGCCGACATGTCCTTCTTCCTGCCGGCCAAGCCGACGGCCGAGCAGCAGGTGCTGGTCGACCAGTTGAAGGAGGGCACCGTCTCCCGCCTGCTCATGCTGGCGATCGAAGGCGGCGACGAGCAGCAGCGTGCCGACGCCTCGCGCGCCCTGCGCGCCCGCCTGGGCGAACGCGCCGAATTCGTCTCGGTGCAGAACGGCGAAGCGGCCCGCTACGATATCGACCGCGACTTCCTGCTCAATCACCGCTACCTGCTGAGCCCCGCGGTCAACGCCGAGCGTTTCACCGTCGACGGCCTGCGCCGGGCCATCGGCGACAGCGTGGACCTGCTCACTTCGCCGGCCGGCATGCTGCTCAAGCCGTTCATCACGCGCGACCCAACCGGCGAGCTGGTCGAACTGCTCACCCAGTTTTCCGGCGGCAACCAGCCGGCCAGCCAGGCCGGCGTGTGGGCTTCGCCCGATGGCGGCCGGGCCTTGCTGCTGGTTCAAACCGCGGCCCTCGGCTCCGATACCGACGGGCAGGAAAAGGCCATCGAATCGATCCGCAGCGAATTCGCCCAGGTCGCATCGGCCGGCGACCTGCGCCTCGTTCTCTCCGGCCCCGGCCTGTTCGCCGTCAAGGCGCGGGCGACGATCAAGGACGAAGTGGCCCATCTGTCGCTGCTCAGCACGCTGGCCATCGTCGCCGTGCTCTTTTTCGTCTATCGCTCGCCACGCCTGCTCGTGCTCGGCCTGGTTCCGGTATTGAGCGGCGCACTGGCCGGCGTCGTCGCCGTCAGCCTGGTTTACGGCACGGTCTTCGGCATCACCGTCGGCTTCGGCTCGGCGCTGATCGGCGAAGCGGTCGATTACGGCATCTATTACTTCATCCAGTCCGGCCGGCTCGGGCTGGAGGCTTGGCGCGCCCGCTTTTGGCCGACCATCCGCCTCGGCGTGCTGACTTCGATCTTCGGCTTCGGCGCCTTGCTCTTCTCCGGCTTCCCCGGTCTCGCCCAGCTCGGCCTCTATTCGCTGGCCGGCGTGCTGACCGCGGCCATGGTCACGCGCTTCCTGCTGCCGCCGCTGGTCGGCCCGTGTATCCATGTGCCGGCTCCGGGCCGCCTTGGCCGCGGCCTGATCGCCGCCACCCACACGCTGCGCCGTGCCCGCCTGCCGCTGCTCGGCCTCGCCCTGTGCGCCGCCGCTTATCTCGCCGTGCAGCACGCCTCGCTATGGCATCCCAACCTGTCGGCACTATCCACCGTTACCGAAGAAGACTCGATCGTCGACGGCAAGCTGCGCGCCGACATCGGGGCACCGGATTCGCGCTACATGGTGGTCATCACCGCCGCCGAGCGCGAGCAGGCCCTGCAGGCCGCCGAGCGGGCAGGGCAGCAGCTCGACCGCCTGCAGCAGGCCGGCCAGCTCGGTGGCTACGAGAGCCCGGCCCGCTTCCTGCCCAGCGCCGCAGCGCAAGCTGCGCGCCAGGCCGCATTGCCGGAAGGCGACGAACTGCGTCGCCGGCTGGCCGAAGCCCAGATCGATTCGCCGCTGGCCGTCGGCAAGCTGGAACCCTTCATCGCCGAAGTCGACGCCGCCCGCCACGCCGCGCCGATCACCCGCGACAACCTGAACGGCACCAGCCTGGCGTTGGCGGTCGATTCGCTGCTGCTGCAGCGGCCGGAGGGCTGGAGCGTGCTGCTACCGCTGCGCCCGCCCGGCGGCAGAGACGGCCTCGAGCTGCGTATCGGCGATATCCGCGCCGCGCTGACCGGCAGCGGCGCGTTGTTCATCGATCTCAAGCACGAATTCGACGACCTCTACGCCGACTACCTGCACGAAGCCCTGCTGCTGTCGCTGGCCGGCGTCGCCGCCATCGTTGCGCTGCTCGCCTTCACGCTGCGTTCGATGCAACGTCTGGTGCGCGTCCTGTTGCCACTGGCCATTGCCGTCATGCTGGTCATCAGCGGCCTGCATCTGGCCGGTGAGCGCCTGCATCTGCTACACCTGATCGGCATGTTGCTGATCGTCGCCGTCGGCTCCAATTACGCGCTGTTCTTCGACGGCATCGATGCCGGCCAGGCGCTCGAAGCCGACACCCTGATGTCGATGGCAGTGGCCAATCTGACCACGGCCATCGGCTTCGGCACGCTGGCTTTGTCATCGGTTCCGGTACTGCACGCGGTCGGCATCACGGTCGGGCCGGGCGCCATTCTGGCGCTGCTGCTGTCGGCGGTTTTCGTTCCACGTGAAACGCGATGAGCGAGCTGCGTACCCTGCACCATGAGGTCGGCGGCCGGCATCTGCTGGTGCTCCTGCCCGGCGCCTACATGACGCCGGAAGACTTCGTCGCCGCCGGTTTCTTCACCGCCGCCGAACGCCGCCGGCTCGATCTCGACATGGCTGCGGTGCACCTCGATCTGGAGCAGATTTCCAGCGGCAGCGCCTTGCCTGCCGTGCAGGAACAGATTCTCGGCCCGGCCCGCCAGCGCTACGACAGCGTCTGGCTCGGCGGCATTTCGCTCGGCGGCCTGCTGACCCTGTGCCACAACGCCGACCAGCCGGGCAGCATCGATGGCCTGTGCCTGCTCGCGCCTTACCCTGGCAGCCGATTGACCCTCAACGCCATCACCCGTGCCGGCGGCCTCGATGCCTGGCAACCGACGGCAGAGCAGCTGGACGACCCCGAGTTCCGTATGTGGCGCTGGCTCAAGCAGCCGCCGGCGGAGCTACCGGTCTTCGTCGGCTACGGTAGCGAAGACCGCTTCGCCGCCGGCATGCAGCAGATCGCCGAACGCTTCCCGGCCAACGCCCGTCTGGCCGTGCCTGGCGGCCACGACTGGCCGGTCTGGCAGGCTTTGTGGGAACATTTCCTCGATCTCGGTCACTTTCCGCCCCGTAACTGAACCATGCCAACGCCCTGGAAACCTTCCGCCACCCTGCTAGCCAGCTTCGCGCTGCACGGCGCCGCCGCCCTCGGCACGCTGGCGATGCCGGCCGCCTGGCCGTGGGCGCTCGGGGCACTGGTCGCCAACCACGCGGTGATTACCGCCGCCGGCTTGTTGCCGCGCTCGACCCTGCTCGGCCCGAATATCGTCCGCCTGCCCGAAGCCTCGGCCGCCCGCCACGAAATCGCCCTGACCATCGACGACGGCCCCGATCCGGCAGTCACCCCGCGCGTGCTCGATCTGCTCGATGCGGCCGGCGCCAAGGCCAGCTTCTTCTGCATCGGTCATCGCGCCCGCCGGCATCCTGAACTGTGCCGGGAAATCGTCGCCCGCGGCCATCGCGTCGAGAATCACGGCGACTCGCACTCGAAAGTCTTTTCGCTCTTTGGCCCTGGTCAAATGCAGCGCGACATCGCCGCCGCCCAGGCAACCCTGTCCGATGTCACCGGCCAGGCACCACGCTTCTTCCGCGCCACCGCCGGCCTGCGCAATCCCTTCCTCGACCCGGTCTTGCACCGCCTCGACCTGCGCCTGGCCGCCTGGACGCGCCGCCCCTACGACACGCGCACCGGCGATGCGGAAGTCGTTTTCCAACGCCTGACCCGCCAGTTGGCGGCCGGCGACATCCTGCTCTTGCACGACGGCCACGCCGCGCGCACGGCCGACGGCCAGCCGGTCATTCTCGCCGTGCTGCCACGCCTGCTGCAAACCCTGGCCGAAAACTCCCTGACTACCGTCACGCTCCACGAAGCCCTGCCATGAACAAGTCTTTCCTCAAGAGCCTGCTCGACGAAGCCGCCCGCCCGTTCCGTACCGGCGGCCATTTCGCCTACCACTACGCCCGCGGCAAGCTGTCTTCCGACTGCATCTTCCGCGAGTTGCTGCGCCAGGGCATCTTTCCCAAAAGCGGGCGCTTCCTCGACCTCGGTTGCGGCCAGGGCAGCCTGTTTTCCTGGCTGCTCGCCGCCCGCCAGCATTACGAAGCCGGCAACTGGCCGAGCGACTGGGCCGAGCCGCCGAAGCCGACGCAACTGCTCGGCTACGAGTTGATGCAGCGCGACGTTGACCGCGCCGCCCGCGCCTTTGGCCGCGACCATCCGATCGTTCAGATCCGCCAGGGCGACATGTGCAAGACCGACTTCGGCCAGGTCGACGTCGTGACCATCCTCGATGCCCTGCATTACTTCGACCACGGCCGGCAGAAGGACGTCCTCAAGCGCATCCGCGCCGCGCTGCCACCGGGCGGCCTGTTCCTCACCCGCGTCGGCGACGCCTCGGCCGGCCTGCCTTATCACCTGTGCAACTGGGTCGATCACGCCGTTACCTTCGTGCGCGGCCACCGCCTGCCGCGCCTGTATTGCCGGCCGCTCGCCGAATGGGTCGATATCCTGAAGAACCTCGGTTTCACGGTCGACACGATGGATATGAACGAAGGCAAACCCTTCGCCAATGTGATGCTGATCTGCCGGGTGCCGGCCTAAGCTGATGCGCCGCTGGCTGCCCCTGGGCATCGCCCTCACCGTGCTCGCTGGCTGCTCCAGCTTCGAGAGCGAGCCGGAAGGGCCGGCCTTGCCGGCCGACTTGGGGCGCCGTGCCGACGGCAAGCCGGCCACCGCTTGGCCAACCTCACTGTCTGAAGCCGAGGTCAAGCAACGCATCATCCAGTTGATTCCCGGCACCGCCCGGGACAAGGCCGGCTGGGCCGGCGATCTGTATGCTGCCTACAAGGCACTCGACATTCCGCACGCAGCGCAGACCTATTGCGCCACCATCGCCGTCATCGAACAAGAATCCAGTTTCCAGGCCGACCCGACGGTGCCCGGCCTGCCCAACATCGTGCGCCGCGAACTGGAAACCCGGGCAGGGCGCTTCGGGATTCCCAAGCTGATCGTCAATACGGCACTGAAGAAGACCTCGCCCGACGGCAAGACCTACGACGAGCGGATCGATGGACTGAAGACGGAAAAACAGCTCAACACGCTGTTCGAGGACATGATCGGCGAACTGCCCTTCGGCCGGCAGCTTTTCGCGGACTACAACCCGGTACGCACCGGCGGGCCGATGCAGGTCAGCATCGAGTTCGCCGAAAAACAGATCAAGGAAAAGGCCTACCCCTATCCGGTCGCCCGGAAGGTTCGCGACGAAGTGTTCACCCGGCGCGGTGGCGTCTATTTCGGCAGCGCCATCCTGCTCGATTACCCGGTCGGCTACGACAACATCGTCTACCGCTTCGCCGATTTCAATGCCGGCCGCTACAGTAGCCGCAACGCCGCCTTCCAGAATGCGCTGGCCAAGGTCAGCGGCAAGGCGCTAACGCCGGACGGCGACCTGCTGCGCTACGAGAATGGCCAGCCGGCGGCCGTGGCGAGCAGCGTCGAAGAGGCTGCCATTGGCCTCGCCGGCAAGCTGGACATGAGCCGGCCGCAAATCCGCCGCGACCTGTTGCTGGAAAAGACCGCCGCCTTCGCCAAGAGCCCGCTGTTCAACCGCGTTTTCGAATTGGCCGAGCAGGGCAGTGGCCGGCCCATGCCGCGCCAGGCCATGCCGCAGATCGACTTGAAAAGCCCCAAGATCACCCGCCAGCTGACCACCGAGTGGTTCGCCCGCCGCGTCGAAGGCCGTTACCGGGGCTGTCTCGCCCGTAGCGGGCGGTAAAGCTCACTGCTGCGGTGCACCGGGCAAAAAGGGCAAAAAGCGCAAAAACCGAGACAACGCTGCCGCGGCTCAAGCGCGGCTGAACATTGCCTCAACCACGGGCGCCGGCTGCGGCCGGCTAAAGTGGAAACCCTGCTGCAGCACGCAACCCTCGGCCAGCAGGAACTGGCGCTGCTCGTCCTTCTCGACACCTTCAGCAATCACCTCCTTGCGCAAGCTGGTAGCGATGCCGATAACTGCCCGCGTGATGGCGATATCGTCCTCGTCGTGCGGCAGATCGCGGACGAAGGATTGGTCGATCTTGATCCGGTCCACCGGTAGCTGCTTCAGGTAGCCGAGGCTGGAATAACCGGTGCCGAAGTCGTCCACCGACAGTTTGACGCCCAGCGCCTTCAGGGCGCGCAGCGTTTCGATGATGTGCTCGTTGTCCTGGATGAACGCGCTCTCGGTGATCTCCAGTTCGAGCCAACGTGCATCCAGCCCCGTTTCCGCCAAAACCTTCGCAACCAGCGGCGCCAGACTGGGCTGGCGCAGTTGTACCGCCGACAGATTCACCGCGACGACCACCGGCGCGAAGCCGTGCGCGATCCACTCGGCGTTCTGTCGACAGGCTTCGCGCAGCACCCATTCGCCCAGCGGGTTGATCAGGTTGCTTTCCTCGGCAATCGGGATGAAGCGGGCCGGCGAGATTTCGCCTTGCTCGGGAGGCTTCCAGCGTACCAGCGCCTCGACACCGATCACTTCGCCACTGCGCGCATCGACCTGCGGCTGGTAATGGAGCAGGAACTCGTTTTTCTGGATGGCCCGGCGCAAGGCCGTCTCCAGCGCGACGCGGGCCGAAACGCGGGTATTCATCTCGGCCGTGAAGAAGCGATAGGTATTGCCGCCCGCGGCCTTGGCCTGATACATCGCCGTATCGGCATTCTTCAGCAGGCTGCCAATATCGTTGCCGTCATCGGGGTAGATGCTCACCCCGATACTGACCCCGGCCTGGAGTTCATGCTCACCGATCTGGATGGGCTGGCCGAGAGCGACGAGCAGTCGCTCGGCAATGAAGGCGACGCGCGAGACGCTACCGAAGTCCTGCAGCAACACGGCAAACTCGTCGCCGCCCTGGCGGCTGATCGTGTCGCGCTCATCCAGGCTGGCCCGCAGGCGTTGCGCCACCTGTTGCAGCAAGAGGTCGCCGATCTCGTGGCCGAGTGTGTCGTTGATGTCCTTGAAATGATCGAGGTCGAGGAAGAGCACGGCGATCTGCACCCGGTCGTGCACCGCCCGCGACAAGGCTTGGGCCATGCGGTTGCTCAACTGCAGGCGATTCGGCAAATCGGTCAGTTGATCGTGTTCCGCCAGATGCTGGATGCGCAGCTGGTTCTCTCGAATCTGCGTGATATCCCGTGCCACACCGGCAACGCCCGCCAGGTGATGGTGCTCATCGAGCACTGGGGTAGCAATGCACTCGTAGTAGCTCACCCGACCGCCCGGCATCGGGTAGCCACCGTCCAGACGCTGCTGGTTCTGCGTCTCCAACGCCTTGCCATCGAGCGCCTGCAGCACGCTCGCCATCGGCTGTGGCCAGACGGCGTCGATGCTTCGGCCGAGCGCATCTTCCGGTGAGCGCTCGCAGGCGCGACAGAAGGCCTCGTTCACCGCGATCAGACGCTGCTCACGGTCGGTCAGCCAGGCGGGATCCGGCAGGCTGTCGAGCAAAGCACGGGTGCGCAAAACCGTCGTCTGGTAGGCTTCGGTCATCCCGCGGGCCAGCCGCTCGGCCTGGGTATAGGTGCGCAGCCAGACGAAAATCCAACCGGCCAGCAAGATGGCCAGGATGGCTGCGCTACCGGCACTCCACACCACCTGTTGTCGCCAGTTGGCCAGGATGTCTTCGGTCGCATGACCGGTCAGGATATACAGGGGGTAAGCGCCCACCCGCCGTACGACATACATCCGCTCGACGCCATCAACACCGGAGTGGGCCGTATAGATGCCTTCCGCCTCGCGACGTTCGACAATGCCGCGCAGTTGCTCGCTGACGATGGGCTGGCCCAGCTTCGCCGAAACTGCGGGATAACGGGCCACCATGCGCAATTGATCGTCGATCAGGGTCACGGTACGCGACGAACCGAATTTCAACGACGCATAGAAATCTTCGAAGTATTCGGCCCGCACTGCCGCCTGAACGAGCCCGGCGAAACCACCGTCACCGCCGTTCAGCCGGCGACTCAGGGTGATCACCCAATTGTTGGTGATGCGGGCAAAAATGGGTTGCGAGACGACGAGCCCGCCCTCGGCCTCTTCCTTGTTGCGCAGGAAATAGTCGCGGTCGCCGATCGTCGCCGTGGACAGCTGCCCGGAGGCGTCGTAGATGAAGTGGCCAGCGGCATCCGCCACGCGCAGGCTCTGTGCCTCACCGATCAAGGTCAGATAACCGGCCAACACCGTATTGACCTTGTCGGTTGCCAGGCTCTCCCCGGTCAGCGGTTCGCTCAGGCGCAAGCGCGTCGTGACCAGGACGGTGTCGATCTTGTCCATGACACTACGGGCATGGTCCTCAAGGGTACGGGCGATGTTGACCTGAGTTTGCCGGGCAAACTCCATTTCACGATCGTAAGATTGTTTCAGACTGAATACGCCGAGACCGACGTAGGTCGCCAATGCTGCCAACCCCAAGCCGACCACTACGCTTCCGCGCCGCCCGCGTTGGCCGCTCCGGGGCGGCGCCGCCTGATCGGGAATCCGATTTTCCATGGAGGGTGCCGCAAAACCGAGACGAAACATTGTCTATATTTAACAATGTTTCGAATTGATCCAGCGCAAACAAGTTGCGCATTCTCGGGGTCGGAATCGACCGGGGGAGTCGTGAAAATACGCTCCCCCCTTCAATCCAGCCGATCAGCGCATCAAACGTCCGGAACTGCCGACGATGGTGACTTCGACGAAATGCGAGCCGAGGCGATTGTTCTTGCCGTAATCGACATTGAGCCCGCCCAGATCGAAGTTGCGCATGCCTTCCAGCGCCGCCACCAGTTTTTCGCGCGTCGGCTGCGGTCCGGCCCGGCGCAGGGCTTCGGCAGCGAGTTTGGCGGCAATATAGCCTTCGATCACCGTGTAGGTTGCGCCGCTTTTCGGGGCGAATTCAGCCGGCAGGGCCTGGAATTCGCGGACGACCGGCGTCAGCCCGGAAAACGGGTAGGGCATCACCTGGGCGATGGCAACGCCCGCCGCACCGATGCCCATTTCCGCCTGCAAGGCCTTGTAGCCGACCACTGACAGGGCAAAGAATTGGGTTTGCTTGCCGGTCTGGCGCATTTCCTTGACGAAGGCGGCCGTCGGTTTGTAGGTACTGATCATCACCACGCCTTGCGGGTCGGCGGCGGCAATGGCGCGCGTGGCCTCGCGCACGTCGTTCTTGGTCTTGTCGTAAGCACCGGTGGCAACGACCTTCAGCTTGCGCTTGGCCAGTGCCTTCTCGACGCCGGCCAGGCCCGACTTGCCGAAGGCGTCGTCCTGGTAGAACACGGCAATGCGGTTGATCCCCAAGGTGGTCAGCTGGTCGATGATCTTCTCCGTTTCGTCGCCGTAGCTGGCGCGTAGCCAGAAGGTGGTCGGCGAACTCTGCTGGCGCAGTTCGTCCGAGCCGGTATACGGGGCGAGCGAGGGGATGGCCTTTTCGTTGATCAAGGGCAGCAAGGCGGCGTAATTCGCCGAACCGAACATGCCGAGCAGTGCGAAGACGTCTTCCTTGTCGATCAGGATCTTGGCGTTTTCCACACTGCGCTCGACGACATAGCCGTCGTCCAACGTCACCAGCTCGATACGGCGGCCGTTGATGCCGCCCTTGGCGTTCAGCGCATTGAAATAGGCCAGCATGCCGTCGCGGTACTCGCTGCCCAGTTCGGCCAGCGGACCGCTGAGGGGTAGGGACTGACCGAAGCGCACAGGGCCCGATTGAGCATGGGCGAGACTTAAAGAAAATAGCAGGACGATGCCCGCCAGCAGGCGGCGAACCAAGGGTAATTGCATGATGCTGTCTCCTGAGAGTGTTTATAGTTGCGCGCCCAGTCTAGGCGGCAACTCGGGAGAAAAATGTCATTCCGGAGACATTCGGTAAGCCTTTCGGCATGTCTGCTAAAATTGGCAACCCTTGGTTCCGGAACACGTCGTGACGCCGCTGCTGCTCTCTTCCTACACCGCCACCACCTGCCTCGGCCGCGGGCTCGATGCCACGCGCGCCGCGCTCCGCGCCGGCCGTAGCGGACTCGCTCCCTGCACCTTCGAAACGGTCAAGCTCGACACCTGGATCGGCGAGGTTGCTGCGGTGGACGAGCAGGAATTGCCAAAAAACCTGGCCCGTTACGATTGCCGTAACAACCGCCTGACCCAGATGGGCCTGGAAACCGACAGCTTTGCCGAGCACGTGCGCGCCGCCATCGGCCGCTATGGCAAAACCCGCGTCGGCGTCTTCCTTGGTACCAGCACGGCCGGTATCCTGCAGACCGAACTGGCCTACCGCCGGCGCGACCCGGCAACCGGTGCGCTGCCGGGCGATTTCATCTACCGGACGACGCACAACTCCTTCTCGCTGGCCGAATTCACCCGCGACTATTTCGGCCTGGAAGGCATGGCCATGGCCATCTCGACCGCCTGCTCGTCAAGCGCCAAGGTGTTCGCCGCGGCGGCCCGTCAGCTGGCCCTTGGCACCATCGATGCCGCCATCGTCGGCGGCGTCGACAGCCTGTGCCTGACCACGCTGTACGGCTTCGCCTCGCTCGAACTGACTTCATCCCGCCCCTGTCGTCCCTACGATGCGGCGCGTAACGGCATCTCGATCGGCGAGGGCGCCGCTTTCGCGCTGCTCGAACGTACCGACCATGCGGCTCCCGGCAGTGTGCTCTTGCTCGGCTGCGGCGAGTCGAGCGATGCCTACCATATGTCCTCGCCGCACCCGGAAGGCCTCGGCGCCAAGCTGGCCATGGAAGCGGCGCTCAAATCCGCCCAGCTGACGGTCGGCGACATCGATTACATCAACCTGCATGGCACCTCGACGCCGGCCAACGACGCCGCCGAAGGCAAGGCCGTCGCCGCGCTGTTCGACAGCCGCGTGCCGTGCAGCTCGACCAAAGGGGCCACCGGCCACACGCTGGGCGCGGCCGGCGCGGTCGAAGCGGTGATCTGCGCGCTGGCGCTGACCGATGGCTACCTGCCTGGCAGCCCCGGCACCGAAACGCTCGACCCGGCCATTCCTATCGACTACCTGCTGCACGGCCGTAATGCGACCGTGCACCACGCCCTGTCCAATTCCTTCGGCTTTGGCGGCAGCAATTGCAGCCTGATCTTCGGGGTGGCCGCATGACCCAGACTCCACTCACCGCCTGGATCGAAGGCATCGGTTTCCTCGCCCCGGGCATGCCCGACTGGCCGACCGCGCGCGCCATCCTGCGTGGCGAACAGGCTTGGGAAAACGCTCCCAGCGTTCTGCCCGCCCCGGCCATCCTGCCGCCGGCCGAGCGCCGCCGGGCCAGCCGCGTCGTCAAACTGACCCTCGCTGTCGGTCTGGAAGCCGCCGCCCATGCCGGTGCCGACGTCTCGACGCTGGCCACGGTCTTTTCCGCCTCTGGTGCAGACGGGCACAACTGCCACGCCATCTGCGAGCAACTGGCCACCGACGACCGCCAGATTTCGCCGACGCGCTTCCACAACTCGGTACATAACGCCGCCGCCGGTTACTGGGGCATCGCCACCAAAGCCATGGCGCCCTGCCAGGTCATTTGCGCTTACGACGCCGGCTTCGGCGCCGGCCTGCTCGATGCGCTTGCACAAGTTGCCCTCGATCGGCAGACGACCTTGCTGATCGCCTACGACAGCGAATACCCGGAGCCGCTGTTCGCCACCCGCCCGGTACCCGATGTCGCCGGCGTGGGACTGGTGCTGGCGCCGGAGAAGAGCGAGCGCTCACTGGCCAGGATCACCGTGCAGCCCTCGACCGCGCCGGCCGAAGCGATGGCCGACGCCGAACTGGACGTCCAACGCAACGCCATTCCGGCCCTGCGCGCGCTGCCCATGCTGCGCCGCCTGGCCAACGGCGAGGGTGGCCCGGTCGGGGTCGATTACCTGCCGCCGATGCAACTGGAAATCGACCTCCAGCCATGCTGAACCGCGACTGGATCAGCCAACGCATTCCACACCAGGGCACGATGTGCCTGCTCGACCGCGTCGTCGACTGGTCGGATAGCCGCATCGCCTGCGCCGCCACCAGCCATGCCGACCCGGCCAACCCCTTGCGCGCCGAAGGGCGCCTGGGCGCCGCCAACGGCATCGAGTACGCCGCGCAGGCCATGGCCATCCACGGTGCGCTGCTGGCCAATGCCGACGGCCGGCCGCGCCAGGGCTACCTGACCAGCGTGCGCAGCGTCAGCCTGCACGTCGCCCGCCTCGACGATCTGCCGGACGAACTCGACGTCGTCGCCGAGCGTCTGTCCGGCGACGGCAACAATATCCTTTACCAGTTTTCGCTGCACCACGCCGGCCGCTGCCTGCTGGAAGGCCGCGCCGCCGTCGTCCTCGACGCTGCTGCGGTGCACGGTGAAAAATCGTGAAAAACGGAGCCTCCATGAAACGCGCCCTCGTCACCGGCGGCAGCGGCGGCATTGGCGCGGCGATCTGCCAGCGCCTGGCCACCGACGGCCATCACGTCATCGTCCATGCCAATCGCAGCCTGGACAAGGCCAGCGCCGTGGTTGAAACCATCGTTGCCGCCGGCGGCAACGCCGAAGCCGTCGCCTTCGACGTGACCGACCGCAGCGCCACCGCCGCTGCACTGGAAACGCTGCTCGAAGCCGGCCCCATTCAGATCCTGGTCAATAACGCCGGCATCCACGCCGACGCCGTCTTTCCCGGCATGACCGGCAAGCAGTGGGACTCGGTGCTCGACGTGTCGCTCAACGGCTTTTTCAACGTTACCCAGCCGCTGACGATGCCGATGATCCGCACGCGCTGGGGCCGCATCGTCAATATCTCGTCGGTCGCCGGCATCACCGGCAATCGTGGGCAGGTCAATTATTCGGCGGCCAAGGGCGCCCTGCACGCCGCCAGCAAGTCGCTGGCGCTGGAACTGGCCAGCCGCGGCATCACGGTCAATTGCGTGGCGCCCGGCGTCATCGCCACCGACATGATCGAAGGCGCCTTCGATTCCGACACCATCAAGAAGATCGTCCCCATGCAACGAGCCGGCAAGCCGGAAGAGGTGGCCGATCTCGTCGCCTTCCTCGCTTCGCCGCAAGCCGCCTACATTTCGGGACAGGTCATCTCGATCAACGGTGGCATGATCTAGTGCTCCGGATCATGGATGCAGAACACGAAATTGCCGGGAATTCACGCTTCCGATAAGGCACGGAGACAAGCCTCATCGCTCCGAGCATTGGCGAAGCTGGCGCCTAGGCTTCCGGCAACGTCACCTCCAGCCAGAATTCGCTGCCCCGGTTCAATTCGCTGGTAACGCCGACCTCGCCACCCATCAGATCCGCCAGTCGTTTGCACAGGATCAGGCCGATACCATTACCGCCATGGTGGCGCGTCGAGGAACCATCAACCTGATGGAATAGTGAGAACAAGTGCGGCAAATGCTCGGGGGCAATGCCGATACCTTGATCACGGACGGCCAGACGCAAACGGTTCTGCTGCAAGCCCTGCTGCTGCAGGCTGACCGACAGGGTAATTTCGCCGGATTCGCTGAATTTCACCGCATTCGCCAGATAATGCCGGGCAATCTCGGCAATATGTCCGCGGTCACCACGAAGGCGACAGGCCATGGTCGCCGGGTCAATCTCCAGCGCTGCCGCCAACGGGCGACCGGCCACATTGCCCAGCAATTCGTTGAACAATTCGTCGGCCAATTGGCCGACCTGGAAGTCCTCGGCCACCGCATCCAGTTCTCCGGTATCGGCCTTCGCCAGACTCAGCAACTGGTTGATCATCTCCAGCAGATGCCCCGAGGCTCGCTGTATGTGCTCGACGCTTTCCAACTGCTTGGGATCGTCCAATTTCCGCTTCAGCAAATGGCTGAAGCCGCTGATCGCATTGAGCGGCGTCCGCAGTTCATGGCTCAGGTTAGCCAGAAAACGACTTTTCGCTAGATTGGCCGCTTCGGCGGCATCCTTAGCCCGACTCAAGGCCTCGTTCGAGGCCGCCAGATCGTTTTTGGCGTGCTCGAGCGCGCCGATCGTCTCGCCCAGGCTCATCCAGCGTCGCCGCAACAGTTCAAGCAGGATGGTGCCAACCAGACTACCCAGAAGGAAAATCGCCAGGTGATTGACGGTCGATTGCTTGCGTGCTCCCTCCAGTGCAGCAGCCACCGGAGAGAAAGGCAGGGTGACGCTGATTCCCCCCCGAACATCGCCGTCACGATAACCCTGCTTGGCATGGCAACCGAGACAAGGCGGTGTCACCTTCAGCGGGGCCATATAGCGCAGAGCGCTCTCCTGGCCATTCGGCGAAGGCACCACCGCAAACACTTCGCGCACGCCTTTCTCGAATTCGCTCAGCGCCTTTTTCTCCCAGGCATCGGCTTCGTTGCCCGGCCGGATCGGCTTGAGACTGGTGATATGGAAGGTCGCCCCCTCCACATCATTTGCCAGTTCGCTGATCAGTCGGGTCATGTAGGCGGGGTTCACCATGGTCAGGCGCGTGCCGTCGGTAGCCACCAAATCGCGACGTGGATGTTCGAGATAGGGATTCGGCTTGATCTTTTCCCCGACCGGCAGGTAGACGCCCCCATGCTCCGCATTCCACGCACGGGTCAGCACGACCATACGGAACATGTTGCGGGCTCCTTCGACCGCGATGTTCATCGTCTGGGTTTCAGTATCGGCGAGATGGGATAACCACGAGGCACCAACGCCAAGTCCCCAAACGAGCACGGGTATGGACCACCAGGAACGGCGGGCAATCAGGCGAGGGACTGTCATCCGCGAAGTTGGCATTGAACTCTCATGTTAGTCACTAATGGCATTGATGCCAGATATTCAGTACGAATTTATCACCAAGGGCCCAAGCATGATAGTCATTTGGTGACAGCCCCCCCAAGGTCATTGACCAGCTACTGAAAAAACTTCCCCGTGCTCGTAATTTTCCGAAATTCCGTTTATAATCCGCGCCCTTTCGCGTCCTTAGCTCAGTTGGTAGAGCGTCGCCCTTACAAGGCGAATGTCGGCGGTTCGACCCCGTCAGGACGCACCAGGCTCTGGTGGTGAAATTGGTAGACACGCTATCTTGAGGGGGTAGTGCCGCAAGGCATGCGAGTTCGAGTCTCGCCCAGAGCACCAAAAGAACATTTGCAATAGAGGCCGCAATCCCGAAAGGGTTCCGGCCTTTTTTGTTGCCGGCCTTCTGCTAAAGTGGGGTTACAACCAGCCAGCGGAGGAACCTGCCATGCAAGTCAGCCCTACCAGCATCAGCCTGCATGCGGCGGCCAGCGAAATCAGCGCCTTGCCGGACGACATCCACGATTGCGAAGTCGCCTTGGCCCATGCCATCGAGCACGGCGAATTAACGGCCAACGTCAAACGCTGGGCGACCGAACAATGGGAAGGGCGACAACTGCCCGGCAACATCAACCGCCTGGAAACCTTCATCGAGCGAGCCAATCTGGCCGCCTGGCAAGCCGGGCGATAGCCTAGGCGCCGATCTTCCTCAACGCAGCCTCGATCTCCGCAAGATCGGTCGGCCTGACCAGACGCTCTACTTCCTGGCCATTGATCAGGAAGATCAGCGTCGGCCACAGCTTGACCCGGTAAGTTCGCCCAAGGCGACGCCCTGGACCATCTTCCACTCTGAGATGGCGAAGCCCGTGTTTTCCTGCCAATGCTTTCTGAAGTAGCACTTCAGCCCGCTGACAGTGGGGGCACCAGTCCACACCAAAATCCAGTAGCAGACCTCCTGCCTGCGTATCGATCTCGTCTATTGTGAGATCACAGGGGAGATAAGGGGAAAGCGCGGACATTCGATCGACTCCTCCTGACAAATCGAGAATACAGACACCGTTAAAAATATATCAAATTATTTATTATTGACATATTTATCGTATTAATTGATCATGCGCACAATTCAAGTTGTCATTAAACGCATCGCAATTCAGCCCTCATGCTCCCCGGAAAACTCTCCTGGCGAATCACGTCTCTTCTGCCTATTGCGGTATTTACCGTGCTGGCGCTTGTTGTCCATTTTCTGGCGAATGGAGAACGTCAACAGCAGATTCTGAACGCAAAGAGCGAGGCATCACAAAAAGCCCTGCTGATACTCTCCCGCCTGGAGAGCGAACTCAATACCAATAGTCACTTGGTCAATGGATTAATTGCCTTCGCGACCACATCCGAGCACACCACCAGCGAATACCTCGACAGCACGCTCAAAGCAGTATTTCAATTCACCCCAAATCTACGGAGACTGGCCATCGCTCCCAAGAACACCGTTAGCCATGTCTATCCACAGGGAGGTTCATCAACGTATATCGGCAATTACCTGCCGGATGATCCTCTACTCTGGCCAATTGTGGGTGAGGCGGTCGAGCAGAGGAAGCGAATTATGGTTGGCCCGCTGACTTTGCCGGGTGAAGCCTTGGGAATGCTCAGTACGACGCCAGTTTTTCTTACTAATGGCGAATATTGGGGTCAATTCATTCTGGAAATCGACTTCGAGTCCCTGATTAGCAGTGCTAATCTGGCTCCGGAAATCGACGGCATGGAATATGCCCTCGGCAGAAAAGAAGCGGGGGATAAATCTCCTAGAGTCTTTCTCGGGAAAAAATCGCTTTTTGAAGAAGATACGGTTCGCTTGAGCCTGCCGATAGCAGGTGGCGTGTGGACGCTGGCGACCCGGCCGGTAAGTGGCTGGAAGACTGGATTTGATCATCTGGACGCACTCGAAATCGGTGGGTTCGCGAGCAGTCTCCTGCTCGCCTGGCTGGTATGGCTGTTTCAGCGGGCGCGCCAGCGCACAGAAGCGAACGAACAACGCCTGAGAACTTATCTTGAGACAACGCGCGATGGAGTGATCGCGATTGACGAACATGGATTGATTCAGGAATTCAACCCGGCTGCCGAAGCCCTTTTTGGCTATCGCGCTGACGAGATTCTTGGAAAGAGCTTGCAGCAATTGATGCCAGCCACCGATGCTGCCCTGAAGGACACCCTCGCGGCGAGCACGAGCGACCAATCCAGGACCATGGCCTTCGGACGTCAAATCAACGGGGTACGAAAGGATGGCACGCAGTTTCCGGCCGAGGTAACGGTAGGCAGTAACGTCAACGACGAAAGCCGACTACATGTCGCAATTGTTCGCGACGTTAGTGAGCGCTTGAACTACGAGCTTAAACTACTTGACTTGGCAACCACAGATCCCTTGACCGGCTCGATGAATCGCCGTTCCTTCGTCAGGACCGCGGCTGCCGCTCTGCAGATGAGTCGCCGCAATGGGAAACCCCTGGCGCTGATCATGCTCGACGCGGACCATTTCAAGAAGGTCAATGATACTTACGGGCATGCGGTTGGTGACCTGGTTCTGAAAAAGCTATCGGCAACTGCCCTGGATAGCTTGCGCGGAACGGACAGTTTTGGCCGCTTCGGTGGTGAAGAATTCGTCATTCTGCTCCCGGAAACCGACCTCGGATCTGCCATCCTGGTCATCGAACGCTTACTGGACAACATACGGGCGTGCGAAGTGATTTCCGATGCCGGCGAATTGGTGAAATTCACGGTCAGTGCGGGAATCGCCATCAGCAACCCCGACGACGATACCGATGCCTTGATCCGGCGAGCCGATGAAGCCCTCTATGAAGCAAAAAAGGGCGGACGCAACCGGTGGGTTGGTCCACAAGAGTAGGATCAGGAAGGCCTCAAGCCGAACGCAGGACCAGTTCCTTCAGACGCGCCAGTTTGGGCGCAACCACCGGCACCGTCAGCATGGTGCTGGCCACCGCCATCAACAGCAGGGCGGTGAAGGTTTCGCTGGTGATGATCTGCTTGTCGAGCAGGATGTTGGCAAAAATGATCATGATCAACGCCTTGGTCTGCAGCAACCAGCCGATGATGCTGGCTTCGCCCGGCGCCCACTTCAAAATGCGGCCGGCCACGCGCACGCCGATCAGCTTGCCGGCGATCGATGCGGCGAGTAGCAGGGCCGCGGCGATGAAGACGGCTGCGCCGCCGACCGCCCAATTGGTGCGCAGGCCGGTACTCAGGAAGAAGACCGGCATGATGACGAGCAACACGTGGTGGCGTAGCTGGTCCATTTTTTCCTGATCGAACCACTCGGCTTCCATGCTCGCCCCGGCCAGGAAGGCGCCAACCATGAAGTGCAGGCCGGCCCAATCGGCGCCAAAGGCGATCGCCGCCAGCCAGATCAGCGCGACATACCAGCGGTCACGTTCGGCAATGCGTTGCATCAGCTTGTGGAACAGCCAGGCCGCCACAGCAAAGGCTATGAGGAAAGCCACCTGACGGCCGATACGCTCCCAGTCCATCAAAATTAACGCGAGCACGCCCCAGATGGCGATATCGTCCAGACTGGCGTAGCGCAGGATACGCTGGCCGATGGGCTGGCGCAGGATTTCCAGCTTCTCCATGAGCAGGATCAGGATGGGCAGGGCGGTGACGGCGCAGGCCATGCCGACGCCGACGACGAATTGCCAGGTTTGCGCTTTCGGCCCCATCCAGCCGTCGAACCCGAGCATCAGGGCGGCCGCCGCGCAACCGAAGGCGAGCGGCGTGCCGAGCGCCAGCCCGGCGGTGATCGAACTCTCGCGACGATGCGCCCAGGCCTTTTTCAGATCGAGCTCGACGCCGGCGATCATCACGAAGAGCATGACCGCCCACCAGGCGATGCCGTTCAGCGACTGGATGACAGCCGGCGTGAAGACGAAGCTGTAGTAATCGGGAAACGCCTTGCCCAGCACGCCAGGCCCGAGCAGGATGCCGGTGATGATCTGGACGACGACCAAGGGTGCGAAGTAATCGGTATTGCCGAGCCGCCAGATCAGGTAGGGCACGGTAAAGATGATGGTCATCGCGATCAGGAAGATTTCTGTCGTATTCATGATTCAACGCATCAGATAACGGACGAGTAGAAGCGGCAGGCGCAGCATGAAGCCGATGAACAGGCGGGTATGCATCCAGGTCAGCAGCGTGTTGTCTCGCAGGTATTTGAAATGCGAGACGCCGCCTTCCTCAGCGGACAGGTAGCGCACCGGCGCATCGATATTGCGCGGATAGACGCCGGCCCAGCACAGGCGGACGACCGCCTCGGGGTCGAAATCGAAACGGCGCATGAAGCGATTGCCGCGCATGATCTTCATCAGCGGCCCGATGGGATAGACGCGAAAACCATACAGCGAATCGCCAATGCCCATCCACAGGGTCTCCAGATTGGCCCAGCCGTTAGACACCTTGCGCCCATTGACGCGCAGGGCCGGCGCTTCGGGCCCGAACACCGGCTTGCCGAGGACCATCTTCTGCGGCTCAGCCTGCGAGGCAGCCATGAAGGTCGGGATCAGGTCAGCCGGGTGCTGGCCGTCGGAATCCATGGTCAGTGCGTGGGTGAACCCGAGGGCCGCCGCCTGCGTGATGCCTTCGAGCACCGCCGCGCCTTTGCCGCGGTTCTGCGGCAGGACGATGACCTTCAGCCCCTCGTCCTGCGCCGCCAGCGCCTGTAGCTGCTCAGCCGTGCCGTCGGTGCTGCCATCGACCACCACCCACACCGGAGCCCACTGCGCACGCGCCGCGCGTACCGTTTCCAGCACATTGAGACCGGGGTTGTAGCTGGGAATCAGGACGAGATGCGTGGTCGAAGCGGGATTCATGGATTTCTGTGGTCAGGCGGCGACTGCTGCGGTGCACACCGGATTTTGGGCAAATTCCGCACGGTAATAGGCTTCCAGTTCCTGGGTGAAAGCCTCGATGTCGGTCGGCGGAGCGAAGCGCTGGCCGAGGCGGATGCGGCTGGTCAGCGGCAGACAGGGGCGACGGAAGAGCGGCCAGGCCTTGCCGAGATAGGGCGTCGAAAACTCGATCAGCAAGGTCTGTACTGGCGCCTTGGCCCGGCTGGCGATCAGGCCGACACTGTTCATGCACGGATCGAGCGGGAAATCGCTGGTTCGCGTGCCTTCGGGAAAGATCACCAGCTTGGCCCCGCGCTGCAGTTCCTCGCGCGCCGAGAGGATCATTTCGAGTGGCGCGTTGTTGCGGATATAGCGCGCCAGGCGGGCGGCGGCGCCGAACAGGATGTTATCGAGCAAGGCCGCCTTCATGACGCAAACGGCATCGGGAAAGCGCGACAGGATCATCACCGCGTCGAGCAGGGACGGGTGGTTGGCGGCCAGAATCATCGGCCCCTGGTCGCGCAGCCGGTCGAGTTCGCCAAGATCGAACCGACAGGCACAGAAAATTTCGAGAAAGCGCAGGTAGAAGCGAAAGCCACCCATGATCATGCGGCGGCCGATGGGCTGCCCGATGCGTCGAGGCAACAGCGGGTGCAGGAGCATGGCAAAAGGCAGCCAGAACAGACAGATGATCGCCAGGGCCGACAACCCGACCACCATGGCGATCTGTTCGTAAAAGGCCCACAGCGGATTGACCGCGCGGCGGGCCTCAGTCATCGACTTTCACACGCGTCGACGACTCGCCGAGGATCCAGGATATGGCGATACCACCGGCCACATAATTCTTGTCGCGCACCAGCGGGCTGTCTTCGAAGGTGGAACCGCTCAGGTTGTCGTAGCGCAGGAAGGCGCCGACCCAGAACGACGGGAAACGCTTCGAGACGGAAGCCAGGTACTGCATGCCGGCATAACCTGCCTTGGCCTCGTAGGCCGGGCGAGCGGCCGTCGCATACTGCGGCGCCACCGAGTAGAAATAGGCGTGCTGGCGCTTGTCGCCGAACAGCGGGCCGGCAAGCAGGCCGAGATTCCAGCCGTTCAGGCCGGGCAGGTCGGTGATGTCCATGTTCAGCTTGGGGTGGAAGACCCAGCCGATGTCCTTCGGCGAGCTATCGACCGTGAAGGCGGCGCGTAGCGGCATCAGCAGCTTGACGAAGCGGGCGCGGCTGTCGGAGCGCCACAGCGTCACATCGAGTTGCGGGCCGATCTCGAAGGTCGGATCGAGGTCGGGCATGCCGCTACGGGCATTGATATCCTTGCTCGATGCCGGCGGCGAGAGGGCAGCCGAAACGGTCAGGTCGAGCCGGTCGGTATCGAAAATCTGGCCGCGCACACCATGCCGGTCAGCCTTCAGGAAATCGCCGTGATAGGTGAAGTAGGGCACGGGCATGACAAAATTGTTCGTCTGGTCCGAGCCGCGATACGCCGGGAAGCTCAATGCCGCAGCACCGGCGCCGATTTCCCACAGCGGTTTATCCTCGGCCGCCTGAATGGCGCCGGCCATCCCCATGCCGACCAGCAGACCGGCCACCATGCGTCGTGCGAATTGGATTTTCCCGGACATCATCAACTCCCCAGCGACTGCGAGGCCATGGCCTCGATTTCCACCAGCAGGTCGGCACGGCAAATGTCGGCCTGGACGTAAACGGCTTCCGCACCACCGATCAAGGGCGCCAAGGCCGCGCGAACGGCAGCGAAATCGCCGGCGTGGCGGATATAGATGCGGTAGGACAATTCGGGCATGGCATAGGCCGAGCCGCGTGCGGCGCGATTGGCCTCACCGACCACGGCGGCGATATTGGCCATGGCTTCGGTCGTTTGCGCGGCCACGTCGCCGAGATGCACGGTCCGGTGACCGACGATGCTGGCCGTACCGGAAATGAACAGGATTTCCTGCCCCGGCGGATAGACCAGGGCGGCACGCGAGAAGGTCGGGCTGCGCGGACCATATTCGCTCGGATAGTTGTAGGCGCTGACCTGGCGCGGATTCTCGACCGGCACGGCCGGCGTCTTGCCGGCCATGAAGGCGATCGACACCGGGCCACCGCTCACACCGAGCGCACAAGCCGCCGGCACATTGCCGGTGGTGCCGCGATGGTAGGCGAGGAAGGCATCCTGCCGGCCGATGTTGAACTGGCGATAACGCTCCAGCCCGTCGCTCTCCTCGTTGATCGCGGCCAGGTAATTCCAGACGCGCCACAACTGCGGCAGGCCCTGCGCATCGAGCAGGCGGAAGATGCGGTCGTAGGCTTCCTCGCTTGCCGCCTGCAGGGCGGTCTTGCCGGGAACGCCGGCGAAGCGGGCTTCCTCCACTTCGATGACGCCGAACAAGACGTCTCCGGCCCGCCGCCAGTTCACTTCCTCGCTGAGGCCAGCCACGACCGGGCCGGCGCACAACCAGGTTTCGTGCAGCACTGCTGCGGTGCACCCGAGCAAAGGGGCAAAAATTCCCTGCACCGGCCAGCCCGGCGCAACGACAGCTTGTGCCTGACCGAGGCGGGCGCCCCCAAGTTCGCCGCCGGTTTCACGTGAAACCGCGGCCGGCGAGGAAACGTATTGCAACGTCACTATGCGTTATAGACGACGGCTTCGTCGACCTTGCGAATGTTGAACTTGCGCCGTTTCCAACCCATGAAGGCACGCTTGGGCTGGATCAGGTTGGCGAAGTAATAAAGCCCTTTGAAAATCCAGATCGAACGCCAGATCGGCGTCTTGCCGAAAATGTCACCCGCCAGCACGGAAAGCAGGGCTTCCTTCACGCGGAAGATGTTCTTCGGGTACATGAAGAAATCGCGCATGATCGGATTGGTCACGCGGTAGATGAACCACGAGAATTCCTTCGGACCGTGCTTCATCAACTGATCGAAACGCTTCAGGGCGGCGGGCGCTTTGGCCGGGTCCTTCAGGCAGGCGTCGATGGCTTCGGCGGCCAGGACCCCGCTGTTCATGGCGAGCAGCACACCGGATGAAAACACCGGGTCGATAAAGGCGTAAGCATCGCCCAGCATCACGTAGTTGGCACCATGGCAGCGCTCGGAAACATAGGAGAAGTTGCCGGTGGCCTCGACCTCGGTCATCAGCTCGGCATCTTTCAGGCGCATGGCCAGAGCCGGGCACATGGCGATGCCGTCCATCAGGAATTCCTTCAGGCTACGGTCGCCCTTGGTCTTCATGTAATACGGCCAGGTCACCATGCCGATGCTGGTGGTGTCGTTCATCATCGGGATGAACCAGAACCAGCCATGTTCGAACCAGAAGATGGTGATGTTGCCTTCGGCCATTCCATCATGGCGCTTGGCGTGGGCGAAATGGCCGTAAACCGCCGAGCTGTTGTGCTTGGGGTTGCGGTGTTTGATCTGGAACTTGTTGGACAGGAAGGTATCGCGGCCCGAAGCATCGACCAGGAAACGGGCATGCCACTCGCTCTCGTGGCCGTCATCGTGCATGGCGCGCACGGCCACCGAGTTGTCGGGCAGGAAATCCACTGTCTTGGCACGACAGCCTTCATGCACCTCGACGCCCTTTTTCTCGGCGTTGCGGATCAGGATTTCATCGAACTCGGCACGCTTGACCTGGTAGGCGGTCGGCATCGACTTGTCCCAGGCTTCGGCAAAGTTGAAGACCTGGGTGTGCTCGTGGTGCGGCGAGACGAACTCGGCGCCCGGCTTGACCATGCCGATGGCCTTGACCTGCTCGGCGATGCCCATGCGCTCGAAGAGCGGCAGGTTGGCCGGCAGCAGCGACTCGCCGATATGAAAACGCGGGTGATGGGCCTTTTCCAGGATCACCACCTTGTAGCCTTGTTCCGCCAGCAGCGGTGCTACCGTCGTTCCGGCCGGGCCGCCGCCGATGACCAGAACGTCGCATTCGCGGCGTTCGACCCCACCCTGTCCCTGTGCTTGCTGTTCCATCGGTTCTACCCCAATCGCTTCTCTGTGGCGGCGAAAATTCTTATTTTCCGGTGTAAGTCATGCTGCCCACGGTTTCGGAATGGCCTTCGATCTTGCTGACCGTTCCGCCCTTGGACCAATAAACGTAATAGGGGCCGAAACTCGACCACCAGTAGCGCCAGTACGGACCGTCCAGACGCGGGTTTTCGTTGGTCTGCGGATGGCCGACCGACATGATGACCTGTTCCTTGGTCATGCCCTTGCTCAACTGCCCCTTGGCAATGGCATTGCGCACGGCCGGCGAAAACTTGGCAATCTTGACCTTCGGATCGTCGAGCACGACGAGCTTGTTCACCCACTGCTCGGTCGTTTCCTCGGCTCGCCCATAGTCGTGCCCCAGGCGCATCGCCTTGCCGTCGACCTCGACATAGGCGCGATAGCCGTCGATCTTCTTGACCTTGATTGGCGTACCGACCGGCACGAAGGGCAATTGGGCGAGGTTGGAATCGCTGATCCAGTCGCCGTTATAGTGCAGATTGCAGCAAGCGTAGCCGGATCGAATGACGCTTTCCTTGCGACTTTCGGCCGCCGGCGCACCGGTCTCGGGCTTGCTGTCGGAACTCTTGCAGGCGGAAAGCGAGACGACAACGGCCACTGCTGCGGTGCACAGCGCCAAATGCCGAAAAACCGTTTTCTGCTTCATGCCGGTTCCCCCAAGAAACCCAACTCGAAGCGCGGGATTATACCGCCGCCTGCGCAGCCGGCGGAGTGCAACAAGCCGTTCCTTCATAGACCACCGGAATGATCATCTTGGCCGCTTCGCGGCGGGTCAGCTTGACCGGCGACATGGAGACAATATTGTCGATCTGCAGGTCGGTAGACAACTGTGGCTTGAGGCCGAGCGGCTGGCGCGGATGCAGCTTGAACTCGCGCTTGGCTTTTTCCAGTTGTTCCTTGTTGGCGCTGAAATAACGGGCGGCAGCGATGGTTTCCGGCAGATGCTTCAATACGTGCCAGAGGCTCCAGCGGTGCTGCCACAAACGCTTGGCGAAGCGGCGGCGATAGCCCTTGCTGTCGTAGAAGCGTTTGACGTGCCAGTTGTACAGCGCGTCCATTTCCTCCCGGGTCTCGAAACCTTCCGGCTTGTAGACGAAATTCAGGCAGTTCATCAGACGCCAGTCTTCGATGAAATCGCCCTTGGGATCGTTCACGCATTCGTCCCAGATCGGCGCGCCGTGCAGCGGGCTGAACTTGGTCATGTTCATTTCATCCAGCCCAAGAGAGAGGATGAAATCGCTGGTGGTCCGCACCGTATCCGGCGTTTCGCCCGGCATGCCGAAGATGAACAGGCCCTTGGCGCGCAGTCCGGCCGCGTGGATCGATTTCACCGTGTCGCGCACGGCATCCAGCGTCACGCCGGCCTTGTGGCGGTCCATCATCTCGGGATCGGCCGATTCGATACCGAGCGACACCATCAGTGCCCCGGCTTTTTTCAGCTTGTGCAACATCTCGTCCGACGTATGCCCGGCGCGGATGGCGCAGTTGAATTGCATGCCCAGCGGCTTTTCGATCAACAGTTCGCACAGATCGAGCACGCGCTGCTTCTTGGCCGTGAACAAGTCGTCGTACATGTTGATGTGGTAGACGCCGAACTTGTCCCGCAAATACTTCATGTGATCGTAGATGTATTGCGGCGAATTGGTCTTGTACAGGCGCTCGAACACCGTGCGGTCGCAGAAGGAACAGGTGTAGGGACAACCGCGCGAGGTGATCATCGTCGCCCCATGCCGCATTTCGTAGGCGAAGAGCGGCAGATGGTAAGCGTGTGGAAAGCCGGCGAGCTTTTCGTAGGCGGGGAAGGGCAGTTCGTCGAGGTCGAGGATACGGTCGCGGCGGGGATTGACGATGATGCGACCGCTCTCGTTGCGCCAGATCAGGTTGCCGATTTCGGCGAGCGGCTTGCCGTCGGCCAACTCCAGCATGGCGCCTTCACCTTCGCCCATGACCAGGTAATCGATTTCCGGGAATTTTTCGAGAATCGGCGCACCGAGCGACGAGACATGCACGTTGCCGAAGACGATCTTGATCTCCGGTCGCCGCTCGCGGATATAGGCAGCAATCTCGAAGGCATCCATGAAGCCGGAAGTCGTCGCCGAAAAACCAACCATTTCGGGATCAGTGGCCAACACAATCTCGGCATTTTCCGCGGTCGTCGGCGGGGCGTAGGGACCGAGACAATCATGCAGTTGCACGCTGTGCCCAAATTTTTCCAGCCAGGAGGCCAGCTGCATGATGCCGATGGGCGGCATACGGTTAGCCAGCACGGAAAAATCCGGCTGTCCCGGCACAAAGTTGAAACCCGCTGGGTGAACAAGCGTGATGCGCATGGATGCTTCCTCGAACGAAGTGGGCGATTTTATTTGAAAACGTGCGAAGGCATCAGTTCCAATGATCAGAGCATTTTGGCCGTATCCCAGGCAAAGCGCAGAATCAGAACGCCGACGACAAGCAGAAAGACCTTGCGGATTACGCCATTGCCGTATTTCAGTGCCAACCAGGTTCCCGCCTGCGAACCGCTGAGATTGGCGATGGCCATGCCAACCGCCAGCCAGGGCAACAAATGACCATTGGGAATGAAATAGGCAAGTGCCGCGAAATTGGTCACCACATTGACCACCTTGGCCGATGCCGAAGCATGCAGGAAATCGAAACCAAAAAAGCGGACAAACAGAAAGATCAGGAAACTGCCCGTTCCCGGACCGAAAAAGCCATCGTAGAAACCGATAACGGCGCCAAGCACGAATGCCCAGAACAATTCGTGATGGCCAGCGAGCAATGGCTGGTGTTCCTGCCCGAAATTTTTCTTTTTCAGCGTGTACACCGCAGCAAAGATCAGCAGAAAAAGAATCAGTGGCCGGATCGATTCCTTAGGCAGCCAGGCGACAGCGGCTGCACCGAGATAAGAGAATAGCAGGGCACCGAAGGTTGCCGGCAGGATACTGCGCCAAGGCATAACCACCCGCCGCGCGTAGCGCCAGGTGGCATTGGCCGTACCGACGATGCTGGCGAATTTGTTGGTACCGAACAAGGTTGCCGCCGATTGTTCAGGATGTAGCGCGAACAGGGCAGGGATCTGGATCAGTCCACCACCGCCAACGACAGCGTCAACGCCACCGGCAATGAAAGAAGCCAGAAACATCAGCCACAGGGTTTCATTCAGCAGTTCCAGAATTTTTCCTTCAAATGCGCGAAGTCGAAGCGGTTCAGTATTAAGTAAACAGCTGTATATACAGCTACTACGTTAACAAACTCAGCAACAAGTCTGTGGATAACAAAAATTTAAACAATAAATTCATTAACTTGTAACGAAAAATAGCCTCTTGGGAAGCCTCGGAGTTGCCTGTGGATGAATTCTTGACGATTTATCCACAGGTCAGGAATTCAGCAATGATCCACATTCCACGGACAGCTTGTGCACAGGCTTGTGTACAGGCGGATTTTTACTGTGAGCAGGCAAAACAGGGTTTATTTGCCGATGCAGAAACGGCTGAAAATGACGCCGAGCAGGTCGTCGGCGGTGAATTCGCCGGTGATTTCACCCAGAGCATGCTGGGCCAGACGCAACTCTTCGGCGAAGAGTTCCAGCGCCGGCATGATGCCTTCAACTACTTGGCGGGCCGTGGTGATGTATTCCTGCGCCAAGGCGAGGGCGCGCAGATGGCGCTCGCGGGCGATGAAGACGTCTTCCGCCTGATGCCAGCCGGCGATGCGCAGCAATTCCTGACGCAGCAGATCGATGCCCTGGTTGGCTTTGGCCGATAGCGAAATGGCGATGCCATCGCTTTCTTCATGCCGTTCCGGCGCACGGCCGGCAAGGTCGATCTTGTTATAGACATTGATGCGCTGCAGGCGCTCAGGCAGGCGGGCGAGAATCTCGCGGTCGGCCTCGCCGATGCCAGATTGGGCATCGACCAGCAGCAACACGACGTCACTGCGCTCGATTTCCTTCCAGCTGCGCTCGATCCCGATACGCTCCACCTCGTCCTCGGTTTCGCGCAGGCCGGCAGTATCGATAATGTGCAGCGGAATGCCTTCAATCTGGATGGTCGAGCGCAAGGCATCGCGCGTGGTTCCGGCAATGGGCGTGACGATGGCCAGTTCGTCGCCGGTCAGGCGATTGAGCAGCGAGGATTTA